>CAWFGM010000014.1:0-44731 GCA_963815175.1 uncultured Acidobacteriaceae bacterium | reverse complement strand
CGATCATTTCATATCCCGCATTGGCGGTGCCGGTCATAAGTTGCGGTACCTGCAACAACTCATTGATCTTTACTACGACATCGGCCGGAGATCGATATGTGACAAGGGTCTTGCCTCCGACCATACCGTCAGGGTACAAGCCATCATCGGACAAAAGGAGACTTCTGCACCCCATACTTTCAAAACAGCGCATATTTCCTCGATCTTCGCCGGACATGTCGATAGCGCCATTCAAAACGATCTTGGACTTCGCAATAAGTGCGTACAGATTACGGCCATAAACCGGTTCGTGCGAAACAGCGCGAATGTCCCTAGGCCTTCGGTATCTGCCCACGGGAGCAAGGTAGCCCAACGGCGACTCCGCCAGCCGTGTAAACCGGGAAGGAGCTAGGCAGAACTGAATCGGTACCGGTCTCTGAGGCCTGCGACCGCTTCCAGGACCGCCGCTCTCTTGGTATGGTGCCGTGAGTATCCCCAACGAACAGCACGTCAATCGGACGGTCATCGTTGCTTGCATATTCGTCCATCGCAGGGTCGTGGGCGGGCGCAAGGTACGCTGCTTTCCAGCCCCGTTCCTGATAGCTCCTCAAAATACTGGGGAAATTGCACACCATCAGGTCATACCCGCTGAAATCTGCTCGGGGAGATGGAGCAGATCGCCACGCGACCTTATGCGGACGCAACCCGGAAGGTTACGGATAAAATCGCCGCCATAACGCATTGGATCTAAGTTATAGAAGACTTCCGTGCGGTGGGACTCAATTTGAGCAAGTAAGATTTCTGCGAGACTGGCCTTTGTCGACATGCCCATCTCTCGCGCCCATGCGCGCTGCAGTGCCTCGTGATCCCCGTTTGTAAAAAAGGCGGTGTCATCGCCGTTTAGTACCGGCGCCAGAAAGTGCATCGCACCATAGCGGTCGTCAAGGAAGCGATCGATTTGAACTTTGAAGGTCGCCGAATCCTGGGGCCATTGAACGCGAGACAAATAGGAGGGAGGAACTCCGGAATTCTGAAATAGCCTCATACGCTAGAGTCCTGTCGCAATAGTGTGAAGGCCGGGACGAGAGTTCGTCGGCACCCCGTTACGAAAGTTGCGAGGGCTTTGATATTGCATTACACAGATATTATTATCAATCGCTTTGGGACGGCACTTGTTACCCGCAGCCCCGAGCCTATGCCGCTGCCAATTACTCAGACCGTCCCTATCCGACAATTGGGGGTCATGGCTCTACAGATATCCGTCCGGATCATCTGTGGAGTGAAGACGTTCGAGGAACGGGACCTTTGGCAGCCGCGTGAGTGCCACAGGGTAGTCACTTATGATTCGAATCAATTCCCTTCATAAAGTCCTGGGTTTCCAACCACCAGGGCGCCTTGCCATCCCACGTTTGCCTATTGGAGCAACACCAGATGACGACGCCGTCAGCATATTTTCGCGCAGTATCGAGCTCCATGCGCCAGTAGTCGCCCGGCAGAAAGGTATTGGCGAGCTTTTTGTTGGACTCATGATACTGGGGCCAAAGGAAAACGTAGACAGGCTTCCCGTCAGCATGCCTGCGTGCCTCCTGAATCTGTGCAATGGCATACTTTGACCAACCATTACGATCTTCATAAAAGGTATAGATCGAGGGGAACAGCACGTCGGCCAGTTTAGCGATGGATGCGACGTTGTCGTTCTCCTTCTGCCATGCTGCATATCGAGGTGAGCCCTCTTGAAGGGAGTCCCAATAATCTCGTATTGGCACCACCCCATAGAATCCGACCTTTAGTGACGGTGAAGGTGCCTTGAACCACTTGATAACGGTCTGGTATTTCTTGATACTCTCGGCTACGGTATCGGCACCTCCGGTTAATGGCCAATGCTCGATGTCGATCACAAGGATGCCTGTCGATTGATTCGCGAGTTGTGCGAAGGCGGCGATCCGACCGCTGTCCGGGAGACTTACTGGGTCAGGACCCTTATTCCCGTCCCACATAAAGGCGGGATACACGACTGTGATCGATTTTAAGCCATATTGCGTCAGATCGGGCTTTTGTGTGAAGCCAGTTGCATCGAAAACAGGGAATTGATGTTTCGGGTTTACGGCTTGGCCCTGCACGCTGACCGAAGCCCATGACAAAACGGCAAACAGGAAAATACGTGTCATAGGAATCCCCACCTCTTTGCGGATTTCTAATTGAGGCAACCGGAAGCAGTTAGCAATGCCCCCCCGGCCTTGATCTGCCGCAAAACCGGTCTTTGCCGTTGCGATAACTGCCGCCTGGCCGCAGGAAATCAGCACTCTCTCTGAAGGGCAATCACTACGAGAAAAGGAGCTGCCGCCTACCAGGCGTACACGTCTCGAATCTCGGTTCTTTCCGGATCGCCTCGGAGGCATATCCACTCCGAGCATGATAGCCATCATTCCCCACAATAGCGGATTTCCGTAAAGTCCGCCCGAGAACATGGCTCCAATAAGCTGCTGAAAGAAACAAATGGGGATCCAAGCCATCGCAGGGTGTCGCCTGATCAAACTGACTGCACGGAAGATTGCGGTGAGGACCAACAGCGCAAACACCGTTCCACCGAACGCCCCGGTTGCCATGAACGCTTCCACGAATGCATTGTGCGGATAGCTCAACGACCTCCTTTCGACTATCGAGCTTCCAAGCCAGGGATGGTCCAAATATTCGTTCCATGCGTCTGTGATCATACTCTGGCGCTCGTATACTCCGTTACTGGCAGTGCTGTAAGCCGAAGCAGTCCAAATGATGCGGTCCAGTTCCGCACCGTTCCTAGAAAGATAGGTGAGGGTTACTGAGAGAGAAAACCCCAAGACAACGCAGATTCCAATAGTGAGAAGCCTGGAACCGCGCCGAAACCCCAAATACACTACAACCGGAACCAGCACTGCGCCTGCGACCAGAGCACCACGGGAGGCCGAAGCCAACATTGAGAATGCACCTAGACATACCACACCTGCTGCCAATAGCCTGAGATACCATGGCCGCCTTAGGTGGCCTATCTGCAGAAGGACGAATAGGCCCAGAATTACCGCCGTTACGCCCATGTGACCGTAGGAGATATGGTTAAGAATCTCATTCCCTTGATATCCTCCCCCGTGAAGAGCGACGTCCTGTGCGGTTCTAGTCCGAAGCATCGAAACCAGACTGCACGCACCCAGCGAAAGCATGCTCCACGTGAGCGCCTTTCTGTACAGCCTAATATCTCTGATTAGATACAAAACGATAAACGTTGGGAGGCATATCGCAAAGAGATATGCGGCCATGTCTGCCGCGGGAAGGCTGCCGAGTGGCAACTGAATAATCGCTGCATCGGCGATGAATCGTAAGGAGTACGCCGTCCAAAAGAATACGAGCAGTAGGGCGGTGACTGACATTCCCATTCGGAGATGGCAGGCGTCCAACAACCGATAAAGAGCATAGAGTAACAGGAGCAGCATCAGAGCACGAAACGGGACGGTCGCAACCCGGCTGTCCACGCCAAGAGCATCAGGAATGTATGAGGCTATTAGGAAACCTGCAAGGGTTCCAGTCATGACCAAACTCGCGATTCCGGTGAGTCTCGATGATCTAGAACGTTCCGTTGGTTCGGGTAAATATGTTGACATCTTCTCTTCCTGAAAGACCGAGCATGGTCCCTTCACTACCGACCGATCCTGTCTGATCTCGTACCTTCGCGTCTCTCGCAGCAAACACAACCAGGTTGCAAGGCTCCCGTAGCACTTAAGACAGCTGTCTCGGTTCGGACTATCGAATGGGATAGAAGGTTGGATCGAAAGCCTTGGGAACCTGCGGATACAGTCGAGCAAGTACAACTCAGAAGTCAGAGTGAACCTGTTCTTGCGGATGAATTCGAATTACGTCATTCGCGACAGAGAACGCATAGTCGGGCCTGCTAAGGGCGACGAACTCCTGCAGGTCGTTCAGTGCTGGGTAGTCATGCGTTCCATCAAAACATCTGGCATCATCAATGAGAATCACATGGTCCCTTATCTTATGCCGTAGGATTGTTGCTATCTCTTTCGCCACGGGAGTCTCGGAGGTGCCCTTCGCGGTGACGCCGCGAGAATAATGCCCGTCCAGCCAGAACAAGCATGTGCTCGAAATGTTGCTGAGAAGTTGTGGCAGTACTTCGCCACTATCTCCCTGTTGAATGTCGATGTGTGGGCAGTCGCGAAAGCGATCCTTCGCCTGCTTCCATAAGGTCGTGCTCAACTCAATAGAGATGATGGCATGAAACTGATTCTTCATGGCATACACCATATCCCCGCGGTATGTACCGGTTTCTATGAAGGTGCCAACCCCAAATGTTGAGGCGTAATCCAATACGATGCGCTGCTTTACGGCGTGAGGAGGAGGCACGGGTTTTCCCGCCTTTTCCCAAGACCGCGTCCGGATGGTATTTTTCAAAGTCATTAGTGCGTCCGAACGGTTGGTGATTCCAATTAGCGAGTTACGGATGGCCGTCTTCATAGGTGCTGTCATTAGTCAATATGCTCCTGGTTATGATCTTATTTACACACTTGCCGGGCCTATCAGGGCCCCGACTGCGCTCCGGTCTGCACAATCTTTGATCGCATAATATGATTGCGTCCAGTGAATGCCGTACATCAGAGTCATCGCTACTCCGTAGGAGAGGATCGCGATTCGCGGGCCATAATGAAGGTGGTAGGGCAGGGCGATGGAAACCACGGTAAGCACCAGCCGGGAAGCGTCCCATGCAAATTGTGCTCGCTGGCGCTCAAGAATATTCAATGTCATTGTGACGGGTGAGTTGATGAAACCAGCGTAGAACATGAGCGTCGTATAGCGGGCGTATTCGCCCGCCTCGCGCCATGCGTGTCCGAAAATTCTCTGAAAGGCCCAGGGCGCAAGGGCCGTAAACAGGGCGCAAGGCACGACCCCGAGATAGAGCATCCGGCGGGTGGTCTTGATAAATATGGCCTTGAGGCGCATAGGATCAGACCTTGATAGCTTTGCCGTCTCCGAAGTATAGACTTGGGCAATGCTTGCGCCGATCAATGCGGCGGGAACGCCCAAAACACGGTTGACGAGAGCGAACCAACCTGTTTCCTGCGTTCCGTAATATTGAGCGAGAAACAAAGACGGCAGGGCAAGACCGGAAACGTTGATGAGCGCTCCCCACAGCGAAACCAGTGGGTATTCACGATATCGAACCGCAAGCTTCAACATGCGGGATGCGCGAATGGCGAGAATCTGCGCACTGTGATCGCGCCACAGGTCGTTTAGGAAGCATCCGCTTCCCGTCATGCGTCCCACGGTATCGCCGACGAGCAACCCTAGAGAGCCGTGAGGTATTAAACCTGCGCCGAGTTGCGTGCCGACCTGCGCGCCGACCTGCGCGAATTTTGTACTGGCAATCTGCTTGTAGCGGCCGCGACGGATTGCCCAGGAGCTAAGCGCCTGGTAGAGTCCGCCGCCGAGTATGGCAAGCGGCATTAGCCATAGATGGCCTCTCAAAACCAGCGTGCTGGAGGGAAGAATCCAATGGTAGTGGCAGATGCCTACGATGCCCGAGGCGCCCGCCGCGGAAACGCATACGCATACAATGGCAAGCGCTAGAATGTCGATTGCACTCTGTTCGTCCTCTGGCAGGAAGATGGCTACGTCGTAACGTCCCGTGGCAGCCACCAAGACCAACCCCATCAGGGAGATGAACAGCTGAAGAGCGCCAAAGTCACTAGGCTTATAGAGCCGCGTCAGAATTGGAGACGCTGCGATAGCGATGGCCTGAGCTATCGCCGTTCCCCCAGCAAGAATAGAGGAGCTCCTGGCGAATCCGCCGCGCGGTAGCCATCTTTCCAGGAGCCTGGAGTATGCGTGCTTCACGAACGTTGCGCCATCTCCCCAATCCCAGGGAAAGCGCGCGCAATTTGCCCAACAAATGCAGGGGGTACATCCTCACCGGTTCCGCATTCGGGTTCGAGCTCGATCATTTCAGGTGATGCGACAACGTACTCGCGCCGCTGATTCGGAAAGCATACGCGGGGTATTTGACCGAGATAAGCAGCCCACATGCTGAACCCTGAACCGGAAGAAATCAGGGCGGCAGCCCGTGAAAGCGACAAAATGTCATGCAGAGCGGAGTGTGGCCTAGCTAGCGACACATTGGGGAGGGCCAACAACGGACGCAGTGATTCCGCGTCGCCATCCGAGAAAACATTGGCCCGGAGATTGAGGCCGGCCTGCCTTCGAATGGAAAGAAGGATGTCCCGGTACCATTCAACTGGCAACTGAACATTACTGGTAGTGCGAAGCGCAGAGGCATCACTTACCCGAGAGAAATCGCCCATTCGTACATGAATCCCTATAAAAGGCTCATCAATATTCGCTGCGGGAATATGCTCAGGACGAGCAATTCGCAGGAGCTCCGAGCGCACTTCCTCGTGCCGTCCAAAGAGCACCTTGAAGAATCTTGTATTATTGCGGTCGTCATTGTTAAAGACAACGATTCTCGTCCCGCGTCCCAACTTTGCTTGTGACTCGTGCTCCACTGCAAAGCGCCTTACTCCCAAGGGAGCGGCGAGCAGCCATGCACGCCGTACACCATGAATGTAGGTGCCTCTCCGGAACAGCTTATGATAGGAACGCTTGTCCGGCTCATTGCGTAGATACGGCCCAAGGCGAAAATATAGCCACCGTGGCGCCAGCATCGCAATCTCGTTGTCCTTGCACCAGAGGAAGCAGCGTGCCCACGCCAGCAGGCTATGTCCAAGCCCATAACGCCCTGGGCAGGCATACCCGTAAACCTTTTCCTTCCACGGATCACCACTCATGAAAACTCCGTGCTTTCTGGTTATAGCGACGACCGGCCAAGCCGACATGATGATCAGGACTCATGGTTTCGCGGTCCTGGGAAGGTTTCCTGTGGAAGCGCATGTGATGGCGAGGCTGCCTGAACACGCAAGGGAATCGCGGGCACGCATTTTATCGAGTGACTGCAAACAGCTGATCCCCCGCAAGTGCTCTGGTAACGCCTGTCGGGTCGGTTGGCTTGTATGCATGAATAAACTCTTCTAGCGCGGCGATGACGTATGCAATCTGCTCGTCAGAAAGTTCTGGGTACATCGGCAGAGACAATATCTCTGACGACAGCGATTCCGTGACCGGTTTCAGGCCTCGTCCTGGGGCAGCCAGGGCTTGGTATGCCCCCGTTAAATGCAGCGGAACGGGGTAGTGAATGCCAGTCTGAATTCCCGTCTCTTCCAGAAAAGTCTTTAACTCGTCGCGTATGGAGCAGCGCACGACGAAGAGATGGAACACGTGCTGATTTCCCGCCGGGATCACGGGCGCAATGATGGGTGAGCCCTCCAGCGCAGCAGCGAGTTTCTTGGCATGCTCCCGCCGAGAGCTGTTCCAGCGATGCACGTAAGGCAGCTTCACCGACAGAACCGCTGCCTGCAGCGCGTCAAGCCTGGAGTTCCAGCCCACGACGCTGTGCTCGTACTTGGCGGGGCTTCCATGATCCCGCAGAATACGAAGATGTTTCATCAAATCAGGATCGCTGGTAGTAACCGCTCCGCCGTCTCCATAGGCTCCCAGGTTCTTCCCAGGATAGAAGCTATAGCATGTGAGACGGCCGGAAGCCCCAACTGTATCGCCGTCGATCGATGCACCATGCGCCTGCGCACAATCCTCAATGATGATCAGGTCGTACCTGGATGCCAGCGTCTCAAATGGCTTCAGGTTCATCGCTCGGCCATAGAGATGCACGGCAACAATTGCTCTTGTGCGACTTGTGATCGCCTCTGCAGCTAAGTCCGGATCCATGTGGAAGGTAACAGGGTCGACATCGACGAACACCGGGGTGGCGCCGGCATTGGTGATGGCCTCCGCACTGGCGAAAAAGCTGTTTGCCGGGACAAGCACTTCATCCCCCGGCCCCAGCCCTGCTGCTCTTGCGGCTAAAGTGATGGCATCTGTGCCGTTGGCAACACCGACACAATACTTTGCTCCCACAAAGCCGGCAAACTCGTGCTCGAACTTCTCCAGCGCGAGACCACCGACAAACGAGGCCGCCTCGAGCACATTCAATACCGCGGCATTCATCTCCTCGCGGAGGCCGGAGTATTGAGCTTTGAGATCTACAAAGGGAACACGAGTCGCTATGTTGTTCACAGGAAACCTTTCGCTTGAGGGGAGTTTTACTTTCTGGTCAAGCCTGATGGCACTCGCACAAACGACACGCCACACCGACCACAGCTACAACTATCGCCAATTGCTGCCGAAGCCTTCATCGGTAGCTTCTCCGCGCATTCGCATATCCAGCCAATCTGGCGCGCCGGATTGCCGGCCACCAGTGCATACTCCTGCACGTCCCGGGTCACAACCGAACCGGCGCCCACAAACGCGAACCGCCCGATTGTGTTGCCGCATACAATGGTGGCGTTCGCTCCAATGGTTGAATTGGCCTTTATCAGCGTAGGCAGAAGCCCCTCGGGCCCCTTCTTGATGTAGGCCCGGGGATTCATGTCGTTTGTGAAGACGCAGTGGGGCCCCAGAAAACAGTTGTCCTCTACCGTGACCCGTGCCCAGACTGAAACCCCATTCTTCACCGTTACGTTATTGCCTAACGACGCGCCGCCTTCGATGAATGTGTGCTCGCCAAGGTTGCAGTCAGAACCGACGTGTGCGCCCTGCATCACATGCGCAAAAGCCCAGATGCGCGTGTGCGCGCCCACTTCATCCGTGTCCACAAGCGCCAGCGGATGGGCGAAGAAGCTGCGCTTGAAGACTGCAGTGTCTTCAGCATCAGTCATGGGGCGATAACCTCATTCAGTTCGGCTCGATGCAAGATGTGGTCGGTGCGATCCACCAATTCGAGCACTTCGACCACTTGGGCCCCAAATTCGCCAGAGGTGAGCGGCTTTGCGCCTGTCTCGATGCAGGAAACAAAATGTTCGATCTCTTTCAGAAGAGGCTCGGCGTTACCTAAATAAGGGGCATGCATATCGCCCATCCGGTACGATAACTGGAATTCACCGAAGGTTTGGGGCTGAAGAAAATCGACGCCGCGATCGTAGACCTTCAGCTTTTCCAGCGGATCGGTATCGTCATAAACGACCATCCGCTTTGCTCCCACTACGCAGGTCCGGCGCATCTTTTGCGGTGATAGCCAGCTGATCTCATTCGAGGCAATCACACCGCCGGGAAATTCCAGCCACAGGAAGGCTACATCACGTTTTTCCCTCTGCACACAGGATCGGCCGAAGGACGCGCCTCGGAACGGTGCCTCGCCTAGCCAGTAGAGGAGAATCGAAATGTCGTGGACGGCAAGATCCCAAACTACGTCCACGTCCTTTTGATAGAGGCCGAGGTTGACGCGCGACAGACTGATGTAATGCAAGTCGCCCAGTTCTCCGCTGTCGATAAGCTGCTTTATTTTGACGACCGGTGGGCTATAGATGAATGTGTGGCCGGTAAAGAGTGTTCGTTTTTGAGCTCCCGCCAACGCCACCAGCTGATGGGCAAGGGCAGCGGTATGCGCCAGCGGTTTTTCCACGAACACGTGTTTGCCTGCTAGCAGGGCTTGCCTGGCCAGTTCGTAGTGAGTGGAAATAGGCGTTGCAATGACCACCGCGTCCAGGTCGCTCGCCAGAAACGCGTCGAAGTCGAGATATCCCTTCACCGAGGGGTATTGCCTCGTGATCCGTTCGACATTCTCCCGTCGCAGGTCACAAGCAGCGGCGAAGTTGCATCCGGGGTATTGACTCAGAACCCTTGCCAGGTTTGGGCCCCAATATCCCATGCCGACGAGCCCTACCTTGATCACGAGTTCACCTCGACAAGCGCCGGCATTTCCGCCTTGCGGGCGTTCGATTCCACGATCGCCTCCAGAAACTGCGAACGATATTGGCTGCGCAGGATTTGGATATTGGGCATGACGCAATGGCCGCCAATGAATCCTGGTGTGATGTGATGGGGCAGGAAGTCGATTTCCTTAACGAATGCATTGATCTCGTCGTAGGATGCCCCGTGCACGAGTCCAATGCGCTCCGCTTCCTGAGCCCAAGCAATTAGGACGCCAAGCCATGTCGTCTCGAGAAGCTTCGCCACTTCACCGGCGGTTGAATTGGGAAACCGATCTGTTTTGAACCCTGCACCGGAGAAGTGAGCAATCGCCGCGTCAGCGGTCTTTGCATCGTCGGCGCCTACAAATTTCCGATATCGCAGCATATCGCTCTGCATCCGGGCATGCTTGCCGCGAACAGGACTGTAAACAACGTGCGACCGGCTCTTCGCCGCCACCGCCCGCGTTGTGCCTGGCGCAACGGTGCTGTTGATTACGGTAAATTGCGGCTTGTATTTTGCGATGTATTCCGAGGCCGTACCAACAAAATCGGGAATCTGATAAGGGATACAAATGTGCATGACAGAGCAGGACTGGGCCACACTGATGGGGTCAACATCCACTCCGACACAGTCGTAGGTGTGCCGCAGAATCTCACATAGTGGGCCGCCAACTTCTCCCAGGCCCACCACAATTGTCACGTCTTTTGACATAGCATTCATTCCCCTTGGTCTGAACTTGCGGAGCAGATGTCGATCTTTTGTCAGGCTGGTGCAGCGGGCAACCCAGGCTTGCGAATACTGTATGTGTAGCTGTATCTGTAATAAAGCGCGGTAATGCTAAGAACCATTCATCGCGACGAACGACATGTTGATCAGCACAGAGTCTTCAGTCAGTCCCTACGCTTTGTCCTCCGAGTAATAGCTTTTGTATTTCCCGTAACCGTAACCGTAGCCATATCCGTAATAGTTTTCGCCTATAGGGACATCATTGGCCACGATACCCGTCACATGCCCCTCGCCGACTTGAAGCAACTCACTGGCGCGACGCAAGTTGGCTCGCGGCGTGACGGCGATTCTCGATACCAGAAGAACCGCATCCATCTCCTGCGCTACGAGCACAGCGTCGGTAACAATCAAGCACGGAGCACTATCGACGATCACGTGATCGTACTCCGCCTTACACTCCTCAAGAACCTCGTGCATCTGGGGCGATCCGAGCAGTTCCGCGGAATTCGGCGGACGCACGCCGGCCTGAAGAACAAAGAAATTCGGGGCCTCGGGAATAGCCTCAATAGTGTCGCGCCAGTTAACTGCTCCGGTGAGTGCACCACTCAAGCCCAGGTTTTTAGGAATCATTAATCGCTCGGCTATTTGGCCGCGCCGCAGATCGGCATCGACCAATAGCACCCGCGCTCCGCGCTGGGCAAGCATGGCCGCAATATTCATGCTTACCGTCGTCTTGCCCTCCCCGGGCACGGCGCTTGCAATCAGGACCGCCTTTGGCGGTTTACCAGCCGATGCCAGCAGAAGCGCGGTGCGTAACGAGCGAAATGCTTCCGAAGCATGCGAGTTCGGGCGCAGCAAGGCAATAAGAGAACCTCGCTTCGGTCCGTCCCCTATCGGTTCAAGTTCCTGCCCGGGGTCCTTGCCGCGCCCAAGCTTGATGTGCGGAATCATTCCAAATAGAGGAACTCCCGTCAGGGACTCGACTTCTTCAGGGCTCCGGATCAGGTTATCCAGGTTTTCGGCAGCGAAGGAAAATGCGATTCCGGTACCCAGCCCAAAGAGGATGCTCAGTGCCATCACCAGAGGGACCTTAGGCTCTACGGGCTTCGTGGGGAGCGTCGCCGGATCAATGACATCGACGGTGGCCGCTTTGAGACTGGCAACCACGCCCGCTTCTTTCAGCTTCTTCAGAAGGTCTTCGTACAGATCGTTTCCGGACTCCAATTCACGCTTCAGGATCCCGTACTGGTCGAGCCCCGCGCTCATGTCGTAGGCCTGCTGCTTCTGCTGGTCAAATGCTGCCCGCATCTGTTTCTCGGAGCCGGCGGAAATTTGGTAGGCGGTGTGGAAGCGCTCCTGGATATCCGCGATTTCGCTTTGCAGGGACTTTTCCACCTGGGCCAACTGAGTCTCAAGTTGGATCACTTTTGGATAGTGGGGGCCATACTCGGCGTTCGCCTGCGCGAGTTGTTGTTTCAAATCGGCTTCCTGGCCACGCAGAACGGGCAGAACGCTGTCGGGAACGAGGGTGCCGATCAGCTCCGGGTTGCCCGACTGTGCGACGTGATACTGTGCCTCTTTCACAATCCGGTCCGCTTCCGCGTCCGTCAGCTCTTTGCTAACATCGTCCAGCTTGGAAAGTACAAGGTTGTCATTCTCATCTGTGCCGAATATGCCTGTCTGCTTTTGGAACTTGGAGAGTTTAGACTGAGATTCCTGTACTTCGGACTTGAGTTGAGCGAGCTGGCCGGATAGCCAGTTCGAGGCCTTCATGGTGTCGTTGTAGCGCGTCATGAAAGTGCGTTGGGTATAGGCAGTCACGAGATGATTGACAACGTCGCGTGCCAGCGCGGGGTCCGCATTGCGGAAAGTAATTTCTACAGCCTGGGTGCGCGCGATAGACTGCACCGTTAGCGCATGGCTGAAATCCTCCAGTAGCTGGTTCCTGCGCTCTGGTGTCGTCCGGTCGATCTGATCTGGCGGGTTTGGCACGACATAAGGCCCGAAGAAGGAAAAATTGCGATGACCGGCAAATGTGGGCTGCCTATCAAGACGCAATTCGCTGATGACAGTCCAGGCGAGGCTGTCGCTTTTCAGAATATGGACTTGGGTCTCGAGCTTTTCATCGAAACCGAGCCCGCCGCCTCCAAGGCTTGCGGTGATGTCACCCATGTCCAGGGCGTCCGACCCTTCGGGGTTGATCGCCAGGTCGGCGACGGCCTCGTAGCGGCGGGTCTTCACGGCGCAATAGAACGCGCCCAAAAGGAACACGACGATGAGCGAAGCGACGATAATCCGTCTACGCCGGCGCAACACGCGGAGCAAGTCGGAGAGGCTGATCTCGTCAGCATTGCCGTGATCTTCTGCGTACCCGGTTTTCCTAGAAGTGCCTGGAATGGGCCTCTCGGATCTGACTTGGATTAAACGACTCACTGATTGTCCTCTTCCGCGTACATTATTGTGGTTAGTGCGCCTCGACAGCGTAGACGGAGTAAACGGCAGCCTGAATCGCGCCTTGCAGCCCCATGGTTCCGTAGTTCTTTAGGTTGCTCAGCGGCACGAACAAAATGTCTTCAGCATGCAACTGCAGGTCTTCGGCCTTGGCGTGAGAAATCTTGTCCAGCGAAACCTTAGTCTCCACCGGCCCTTGCGGAGACTCTTTGAGGATCAGGGCATTCTTGAGGGAAGCCACCTTGGTCGTGCCCCCAGCCAATGCAGTTGCTTTCAGCAGAGACATTGAGGTGTTGTTTTCCAGGAGAAATGCACCCGGCTTGTTAACCTCTCCCAGCACATAAACCACGCCCGTCTTGGAGACGATGATGGTGTCACCCGGATAGATCTTACATCCGCGCGGCCGATGGATGTCTCATTCGAGAGGGTAATCACTTCCGGATGGTCTCTTTGTCCAGCATGCAGAATCGTCACCGTACGGCCGGCTTTCATGGTGAGACCACCCGCCATCGAAATCGCATCATAGAGTCTGTGCGGGCCCATCAGCGGATAAACTCCCGGGGTATTCACCTCGCCGTATACCGTGATGCCCTGGGTCGCAAATTCTTCGATGAATAGGGATACTTGCGGGTCCCTCACCAACTGGCGGGCGACCAACTCGCGCGCAATCAACCGTTGCGAATCGCGAACCGTCATGCCCGCAAGCTTCAAGTCTCCCAGCAAAGGGAGACTGACCCCACCGCTTGAATCGACCCGAACCTTTAAGATCAGCTCGGGAACGTCAAAAACAGTGAGATCGAACAAGTCGCCAGGACCAATGGTGATAGCGCTCTGGTCAGTGACTGTTGCAGAGTGCGAACCGTCTGTTGGTGCCTGGGCCCAGACAGGAGAGCAACCAGTCCCCGTCACGCCCAGTACCAGCGCACAAATCCAGCATCTAAGAAAAGCAATCAACGGTGCGCCTGGCGAATTCCCCCAACCGGGGCATCCGGCAACGAAGACTCGGCTGTTCGTTTCCATCAAAAAAGCTCCTTCTGAGATGGCAACTCCTTAGGAGTCAAGAAGCAGTTGGCCTCAAACCCGTGCGCACGAACGAGGTTCTCGCGCTGGGCCGCCAGGTAATCGGATTCGACCATCTCCCGAACAAGTTCCGGAAACGAGGTGCGCGGCGTCCAGCCGAGTTCCTTTTTGGCTTTGGTAGGATCGCCCAGTAGAGTCTCTACTTCGGCCGGTCTGAAGTAGAGCGGGTCGACCGCCACCACAATGTTTCCTGTTTCATCGCGCGCTTTCTCCTGGATGCCCGCGCCTTCCCAGCAGAGCTTCATCCCTAGCATCTCTGCGGCCAGCACAATAAATTCGCGCACGGAGTGCTGCTCGCCGGTCGCAATCACATAATCCTGCGGCTTTTCCTGTTGCAGCATCAGCCATTGCATCTCCACATAATCGCGCGCATGTCCCCAGTCACGCTTTGCATCCAGGTTGCCTATGAAAAGGGTCTCCTGCAGGCCAAGTTTGATACGCGCCAATGCCAGCGTGATCTTGCGGGTTACGAAGGTCTCGCCCCGGATCGGCGACTCATGGTTGAACAGGATGCCGTTGCATGCATAGAGACCATACGCCTCGCGATAATTGACCACGATCCAGTAGCCATACAGTTTTGCCACTGCGTAGGGCGACCGAGGATAGAAGGGCGTCGTCTCCTTCTGGGGCGTCTCCTGCACAAGACCATATAGCTCAGAGGTGGAAGCCTGGTAGAAACGGGTCGTCCGCTCCAATCCAAGAATGCGAATCGCTTCCAGAAGACGAAGCACACCAAGGGCGTCCGAGTTGGCAGTATACTCAGGCTCCTCAAAAGAAACCTTCACGTGGCTTTGGGCCGCAAGGTTGTACACCTCGTCTGGTCGCACCTTTGCCACTATATGAATGAGGCTGGACGAGTCGGTCATATCGCCGTAATGCAGCACCATGCGCCTTTGTGGACGATGGGGATCTTCGTAAATGTTGTCGATACGTGTCGTATTGAGGAGTGATGTATGGCGCTTGATCCCATGCACCTCATAACCTTTAGCAAGGAGAAACCGCGCCAGATACGCACCATCTTGTCCGGTGATGCCTGTTATTAGGGCCTTTTTCATTTTGGGATTGTTCCTTTTTTGCGATTGCAAGCGGCAGTAGGGCAGAAAGTTCGTCGTCGCAATGCCGGCCAAACTCGATGGTCCCGGCGCAGCTTCTGATCAGAAAAGTTCACACCTGCGGCCCGCAGTGCTCCCCACGCAAGGAAAGCTAAGGCCTAGCCGTGGCCGCGATGTCGTAGTCTAGGGAGCGGGTACACAACGGAGAGAACGGCTCTCGGCGGATGGAGTCAAAACACACTTCACTGCATGAGCGTCGCCGGCCTAAGGCGGCTTTGCTGCCCTTCGCTCGTGGCTGCTGCAGGAAGATTCGCTTTGGCCCCTAAGGCACGGGGTGCCGTCGCAGCCATGGCGAGCTTTAGAAGCTGAGAACCGGGGTTGTAGTCCGGAATCAGCTCCTTTAAGTACAACACCAGGCGCGCGACATCCTTCCGTTCAAAGATCAGGCGGAGTTCGTCCAACGCGACTTGCATTACTTTGAGGTCGGCTGAGAATGGAGAGAGGTAGCTCCGAATTTTCGAGTGCGAAGTAGGCACCAGATATTCATCATGCAAGTTTAGTTCTTCAAAAAGCTTCTCGCCAGGACGTAGCCCCGTGAATTCAATCTTGATATCTCTATCCGGCTGCAATCCGGAAAGCAAAACGAGGTTACGAGCGAGGTCCACGATTTTCACCGGTTCGCCCATGTCTAATACAAAGATTTCTCCGCCTTTTCCGATCGAGAAAGCCTGCAATACGAGTTGGGTCGCTTCAGGAATGGTCATGAAGTAGCGGCGCATTTCCGGGTGAGTAATGGTCACGGGGCCGCCTGCCGCGATCTGCTCCTTGAATATAGGAACAACGCTCCCGTTGCTTCCCAGAACATTCCCGAAACGCACGGCAACAAACCGTGTGCCGCTCTGCTTTTGGAGCGCACGAATCACCAATTCAGAAATGCGTTTCGTCGCGCCCATCATGCTGGTGGGCCGAACCGCTTTGTCTGAGGAAATCATGACGAAGTCCTCGACCGCATACTCAATCGCCGCGCGAGCTACATTCCACGTTCCAAAAATATTGTTCTCTACGGCGGCAAAGACGTGCCTCTCCATCATAGGTACGTGTTTGTACGCGGCAGCGTGGTAAACAATCGAAGGCTTATACCGCTCCATGGCCTGCTGCACGTTCTCAGGTCGGGTAATATTGCCAATCTCCGGGTAAAACGTCAGCTCGGGAAATTTGTTGTTCAATTCTCTGTCAAGCTGAAAAAGCGGAGTTTCTGCCTCGTCAAAGCCGACCAGGGCAAGCGGACTGAATCGGGCGATCTGCCGGCAAATTTCCGAACCGATCGAGCCCGCCGCCCCGGTCACCAGAACCACCTTCCCTTCGATGCGCTCGCGAATCCTCTGCTGATCCAAATGCACAGGCTTTCTTCCCAACAGATCCTCGACGGCGACATCCCGGATTTGTTTGCCCAGCTCTGCGCCGTGGATGATGTCCTCCAGGCCGGGAACCATCTTGTAATCAATCTCGGCTTCAATGGCAAATTGCAAAATGCGGACGAGTTGAGGACCGGAAGCGGACGGTACAGCGATCAGCAATCTCTCGACTTCGTACTTTCTGGCCAGCGCTCCAAGAGCTTCTCCAGTGCCCAAAACTCTCTTTCCATGGAACGTTAAGCCGACTTTGCGCGGATCGTCATCGATCAGGCCAACCACCCAGCACTTCAGCGACTGGTTTTCCCTTAGTTCACGGGCCAGAGCCAGTCCCGCCGCTCCCGCGCCATAGATAAGGGTCTTTGTGCGATCGCTGTGGCGCTTCTGACTGCCTCTCTTGGCAGTCATGGCCCAACGGACCGCGAATCGTGTACCCAAAGTCAGAGCGCATGAGATCAACCATTCCAGGATGTATATCGAACGCGGGATCCCCGGGTGCTCCAAAAGAACGATGATCAAGCTGCCAACGATCGAGCCCGCGGAATTAGCTAAGCCGATCCGCACTGCTTCATCGAGGGAGGTATAACGCCAGTAGCCGCGGTTTATCGCACCAAAGAGGAACGCAGCTGACTTAGCTGCCGCCCAGATACAAATGGCCTGACCCATCGCATGCGCATAAACGGCGGGCACGGAGCCGTCGAATCGCAATTGAAACGCAAGGAACCCACATAGGGTGAACGCGCCCAGATCCATGGCAGATGCAAGAAGCCAACCTGGAAAGCGTTCGGGTTTACCCGCGGGTAGAGAGAACAAAGACATTATAAATTCTCCATGGAAGGTGTCCGTTGCGGATCTTTTTTCATCTGGCTCTGCGTGAAGACGCACGGCTTATTCCATCCGGCCGTTTGTGAAGAGGGCGGGCGGCCGGCCGGTGAAACCCCGGCGACCGGCGTGGTGCACCGGTGGTCCAGAGGTGACGTTCGGCTCTCGTTCTGATGGAGGCGTTGGTGTGAGCGCCTCACTTGTCTCAGTTGAATCAGGCGGCGGCGCCCGCCGATCCCTGGGCGGAAAGGTCCGTGGTCGTTGGAGCGATAAGCTCAAGCGCGCTTCTTTCGATATCCAATGCGACACTCTTCCCAATCAGGTCGAGCGTCACGATAAGGCGGAGACCGTTAGCTCTTCTCAGCACAACTCCCACGATCCCTTCAAGCGGGCCTGCCTTCACTCGTACCTTGTCTCCTGCCGTTATATATGGATGGGGTTCAATCGCTTTGCACTCTATGACTCGCCGGAGCACCTCCATCTCGCTGTCCTGGATTGCCACTGGACCGGCAGCATTGCCCACCGTGCTTAGCACGCCAGGCAGCCTCATCAGCGGACCGTGATCCTCAGGCAACAATTGCACAAAGATGTAGTTCGGAAACAGTGGCATTTGAAGATCGATTTTCGTACGGTTCTTCCACGATCGCCGCCACGTATAGAGGGGAAGGAAGTGTTCGATTGCAATGCGTTCGCAATGTGCAGCTACGCGTTTCTCATGCCGGGACATTGTGTAGACCGCATACCATTCGCGTCGGGATTCTCCGGCACTAACTATGATGTCCCCCCCGGGATCCCGTCCGCGCGAAGCTTCGCCATTCTCGCTTAGCAAGTGGTTCTCCTTATTTTCCCAACTGGAATCCGAATTGTTGCTGCCTGCCTTTGGGACCGAATACCTGATTACCGCAGCAACGCTTGCGGCTCAGTCCGAAAAGCGGGCGATCAAAAAGCCAAGGCGCTGTAAGCAGTCGATAGATCGATGATTACTGTCGAGGGCACTTTGATGCTACCTCTTCTACACATCGAGTTTTATATGCAGGGGTTACCTTTTACCTATAACACTTACGTAGTACAAAAGTAAGTTGGAGAATTACAGCGACATATAAATACACTGACCTGTAGTTATATGGTGATAAGAGATGTATGTAACACTGCGGTGAACTGGCAGTAAGTTTATTTGGCTTCAGGAGAAGGAGTTCGCATGCATCTTACGTTGGCAGCGACGGCAGGTAACCGTTCATATAAACTGCCGTCGATTTATTTCGTAATAACCGCGAAGGGATAAGTGGATGACTTACGTTTATATTGCAAAAGGTATCGAAACTCGCCGCTCGTCGAGCTACTCGGCTGCACGCGCCCGGAAGGTTCCGGGCAAGGTTGTCGATTACTGTGCGAGTGCGGCGGCGGCCATCCGCTGTATTGGTAATCGCATCTTTTTTCCGGTGAGCGGAGGAGTTTCACGACCTTTTACGTTGGCTCCGGCTATTTTGGGGCCGGTTGGTACATCGGACTTCTATAGGTGGGAACCTGGAGCTCGTCTAAAAGAGGCACGAAACGCAACCTTGCCGCTAGGATTCATGAGCTTCTTACGCTCTCTCTTGCCCGGCAGAAGAGAGTTCCCGCAAATGCTGTCGGCAGTGGATGCTCAGAGGTTATACCTCCAAATCCCGTGGATTGGCCGTGGAGCTATCAAGAGTTCGCGGGCGCCAGATCTGCGCGGCCTCTTTCCGCACTGCCCAGGTCTATCAGTAAACTGCATCCGGCCTACGCCGGGGTTTCGGGAAGCTCGCCGGCCGCAGAAGAGCACTGAACTTCAGGTTTGCCATGTGGTGTGTTCGCCCGAATGCGGGATGGGCTTGGCTTGCAAGAGATCGGAATTGAAAGACTGTGTGTGGCCGGAATCGAACACAAGCCAGGTCTCGGAATGGCTGCTTCGCCCATCCATCGAAAGATTGACCCGGGTCGTGGGAACCGGTCCGGCGAAGGACACTAGGACTCGTTTGAGTCGTCACAGGCGGCTCTCAACAAACCAGCGCCTTATCTTGTTCCCCGGATACGGACTGCAACAAAATTACGTGGTCACTGGCCCGGTAGACGGACCATCCACTGAGCTCGGCGCCTCTGAGAACCCGGCGGCGGAACAAAGTAGAACAAAAAAAGAGTCTTGACCGCGTTTTCCACAGTGTCTCCCGCTTGTCTCAATTATCCCCTTGCGCAAATGCGCACACACAAAGGGTATCGATACAACGTTCTCGTTTCGGGCCCGCATCGAATGGTAACAGTTACCCTATGGAATTTGTCCTACGCGCGGCGAGATCATTGGCAGTGGTTGCGCGCAGTTCCTTGCGGATGTGGTTCCGCTGTGGGAAGCGGTTGCTACACGGCAAGCGAGCACACAGAGTGGCGCTTCGTATTGGCTCCATCCCGGGACAAGTGCGGCGTGCGCGCTGGCGTAATTTCGCGCATTGCCGGAAGGCAAAGTCGCGATTGGCGCGTCAAAAACCATATCACGTTGCAAACGCGCGGTTAGGGTGGCAATCCAGGGAACGTGGCGGATGGACTATCAGAATCTAGCTCCCGTCGAGTTAGCGCGGCTGTGCGCTCAGAAGGACTCCGAGGCATGGCTTGAGTTTATTCGCAGGTATCAACGCCCCATCACACTTGTCATCTTGCGCACGCTCCGCGAAGCGGGATCGACTTCGACACTACTCATCGACGATCTAGTCCAGGAAACCTATGCCGCACTGTGCGCGGATGGCCTCCGATTGCTGCGCGATTTTGTCGAGGAATATCCCAGTTCTTTGGATGCCATGGTGCGCGTAGTTGCCGCAAACCTCACACATGATTATCTTCGGGCACAGAATGCGAAGAAGCGTGGCAGAGACTTCCACCAGGTCGCGTACAACGCGCGCGCTCTGGCCCAACTTCCTTCCCCCTACGGACAGGAAACCATCGAGCTCCAACTGCAGCTTAAAGAGATAGACGCCACCCTTCAGGGGATCCGTGAGCACCAAATACCAAGTGCCCGCGACCGTGCCATTTTTTGGATGCACTTCCGCCTCGGAATGAGCGCGACTGCGATAGCCCGCATGTCCACATTTCAATTGACCTCTAAAGGAGTTGAGAGTTCGCTGCGCCGAACTCTCAGCGTGCTGAAAACAGCGCTGAAGGAGAACAGCGGCGGCTCTTGATTCGGCGTATTAGACTTAAGACGTAAGCGGACGTTAATTTCCTTCAGTAAATGTGGCAAATTAAGTCGCGGAGGCGGCATTGTGCTACTAATTGATGCATAACTCAAATGGGTAGTTACCACTAATAAGTGCTTGTATAGGTCTTTCTCGCGCAGGTTTTTTGACTAGTCTTCCCTTAGCGCCAGCCGCGCTAAGGAGACTTCAAATGTCGAAACAGGCACTTCGCAAAGCCCTCGTCTTAGCCGCCCTAACCACCACCTTCGCCCTTCCCCTGTTTGCCGATCCGGTCGCACCCGAGCCAATTCCCCACGTGAAAACTGGAACCACCACCACCCAGTCGGGTATAGTGGACACCATCTTGACTCTCTTGGGTATGAGCTAGCTCATTCTCGCCGGGCCGCCCAAAGGAGGAGCGAGGGAGACACATGCGCGCGAACACTCTCGACTTCTCTTTTTGGGCGGTGGGCCTCCTGGGCCACGTGATTCTTCTCGCGGTCTTGTTGGCTCGCGGCCGATTCCGCAAGATGCCGTTTTTTGCCGCGCTTATTGCCTCCAATATTGTCGAAACGATCGTGCTCCTCTATGTTTTTCGCACCGGCACCAAGACGGTTTACTCCTATGCCTATTGGTGTTTCGCCCTCTTGGAGGCTGGGCTTAAGATTGCTGTCCTTTATGAAGTCGCTGATAACGTCTACCGCCCAGTGGGCATTTGGGCGCGGGACGTACGATTTCAGATTACCCTGCTGGCATGCGCTTCTGTTGTTGCGGCCCTGGGCCTCGCCTGGTGGGCCAGTCCGCCGGCCAAGACCTTCCTGGCGTCTTTCGTAATCCGAGGTAACCTCTTCATCGCCGTGCTGCTGAGCATGTTGTTTGCAGCCATCCTCGCCACGTCCTCTCAGGTCGGACTAGCATGGCGGAACCACGTTTGGCAAGTCGCACTCGGGCTCGGTGTGTACTCCATGATTACCTTTATTGTGGAAGGCATGCATAGCTACTTCGGTGTCGTCGGCCATGAGGGCGTGTACAAAGTC
Source organism: uncultured Acidobacteriaceae bacterium (assembly GCA_963815175.1). Taxonomy (GTDB): domain Bacteria; phylum Acidobacteriota; class Terriglobia; order Terriglobales; family Acidobacteriaceae; genus PALSA-350. The sequence goes on along the minus strand of CAWFGM010000014.1, from coordinate 23,153 downwards.
TTGTCACAAGTTAGGATCGCTGTATATTTGTGTTTGCTCTGCTATTGGATCGAAATGATGTGGTTGGATGAGCCAAAACGGCGACCCGTTACTCCTGCCATGCGTGCAAGCTTATTTGTTTTACGCAATCAACTCGCGCGTGCTCAAACGGGGTTAAACTCTTCCCAGGATCGACCGTGAACCAAACGCCATTTTTTCCTGTTGCACTGGTTGTCATTTTTTCCTCCCTGTCGGTGATCGTGATTCGCTCCGTCGCTAGTCACCGTAGGCGCAGCTCTGCAACTTGGGAGGACCTACTGGCACAGCTAACCCAAGTGGGGCGGGTGGGCATAAAAGAGGTTGCGTCTGACTTTCTGGTTCCCGACAGTCGGCATGTTGATCCTCGCAGCGATCTCGCGCTTCAACCGCAAGACATTTGGGATCTAACCGGCGGCCTCAAGGGAATCGAAGCCATGGAGCGGAACGCGCAGGTTCTCATTGACTTGGCCTACTACGTGCAACGCTGGAACACTGAAGCCGTCACCGTGGCGGAACAACTTCGTCTCGACGCTAGAGTCATCAGCCAGCAACTGCGGCTGCTAAGAAAATCGTTGAAGAAAGGGCGATCCGAGCCGCTTGTCCCGGTCCACATGCAACGTGCGACCGCGTCGTACTACTTAATGACACGGCGCCTGCTCGCTCTCTGCGAAGTCAGTCATTCCGGCCTGCTCCCCAGCTTGCAGCAAGCCTTGTAAAACAGTTCATTCCCTGAGATCGAGAACTGGCTGGAAAGCCAGTCTCAGGGTGGTGGAATTCTTTCTTCCGCTCTCAAAACACCCGTAGCCTGGCGCACCGCAGTCATCCGTCCGGTTCGATCTTTCAATATCAAAGTTACCCGCCTGCCGTTCTCACCAGCCGCTTTTGCCCTGGCGGGAGCCAGTCAGGGCATATCCGGTGGACGACTCAGCATGAGCAATTGCGATTACCTGTGTCCACCGTTCGAGCTTGTGATGCCCCGACGCGTGAAACATGTATGCGACAAAAAGATTCAGTCCCACCCCCCCGCCATATTTGTAAATGCTTCCCCACCCATAGCCGTACGACTCGAAATGTTTTTCAAAAGGATCCAGTGTTCGACCACGGGCCTCCAGAGCGCCGGTGCAAGGTGGCTTCGTGCACTGCGCCATCCCGCCTCCGCCGTCATGAGCTTGGATAGCCAGCAGCGCGACCGTCTGGGCAAGCACGTTTGTACTCTGTAGCTTAAACGTCGTGGCGTCGAAGAAACTGTGGGCTAACGTCGTTTGGCGTCCCTGCAATTGCAGTCCAATATCCTGTTGGGCAGAGGCAGTCAAAGGCAGCGCAATTAAAAACAAGAAAAAGCAACTCCGTAATGTCATCCGATCTCACTCAATCCTGGATACAACCTTTGTTGTAGGTAGTAACACTTAGGTTGTAGCTTGCGTGGCGATGTGATGGATGGCAAGACGGAAAGAAGTTCTGAACATTACGTTGATGGCGAACAGCCCCTTACGTGAGTGACTCAGATTTGACTAACAGTAACTAGAACGAGGCGCGCCAGCCTAACAGTTCATTAAGTCGCAGCCAACAAATCATTGCTTCTGGGGGAATCCGGGGGCTGTGGCTATGCTGTAAAAGCCCTCAAACAGAGCGAAGCTTGCTTGTTGCAGTGATCACAACGTAAAAGGCAGGAAAATTCCTTCACGCAAATATGCCGATTTGTAGCGGGAGTGCGCTCCTTCCCTGCGGCTGGACAGCCGGCAGCGGTGAGGACAATTGTTTTATTGGCTCGAAAAGATACCAGTCAGGTGGGCGTGAGACGTGGGTGGGTCAGGTTATCACTCGAAGTCCAAACCCAATAAGTCCGCGATCCTTTGTCTGCGCGGCCTCACAAGGCTCCTTATTGACAGTGCCTTGGTCAAAACGAAATTTCGCATCCACAGGTGGGGCCGTACAGGATCCTAGCGGGTTATCATGCACAAATCTGGTGAGCGTGACCCGGCGCACTCACATCGGTGCCCCTATCCTTCTGATTTCCGAAGAGTACCTTCGGGGGCGCGGGCCGCCCCATCAGGTAGCCCTGGACTTCATCACATCCGTGTTGTTGCAGATACTCCAGTTGTTGCTGCGTCTCAACGCCCTCAGCCACGACTCGAATTGCGAAGTTCTTTCCCAGCCCGATGATGGCAGCAATGATCGCAACCGAGGAGTCCGAGGGTAAATCCAGCACAAAACTCCGATCGATTTTAAGTTTGTCGAACTTGAAGCTGCGAAGGTATCCAAGGGAAGAGTAACCAATCCCAAAGTCATCCAGCGAAATTAGGGTGCCGAGGGTTCGTAGCTGGGAGAGTGAAGCAAGATTGGATTCACAATGTTCTAGCAGTAACGATTCGGTGATCTCGAGTTCCAGTCGGCAGGCCTCTAATCCAGACACTGCCAAAGCCCGCTCGACGGTGCCCGAAACGAGACCGTTCTGAAACTGCACGGGTGACAGGTTCACCGCAACGTGAACATGACTCGGCCAGCCAGCCGCTTCTGTGCAGGCTGTCTCGAGCACCCACTCACCTATTGACACGATCAGCCCGGATTGCTCTGCAATAGGAACAAAATCAGACGGCGCTATCCATCCACGCTTTGGATGCAGCCATCGAAGCAGAGCCTCATAGCCCTTGACTTGCGCGGTGGCCGCATCCACTATCGCCTGATAGTGCAAGCGCAGTTCCTTGCGCTCTAACGCCCGGCTCAGATCATTCTCCAGCATTCTCCGATCCTGAAGTTCACTGTCTATCCTGGCATTGAAGAAACTGTAAGTCGGCACCGCCAGCTGTTTTGCCCGAATGAGAGCAAGATCGGCCTCTCTTAACATTTCGCTTACGGTCGTATCTTCTCCGGCACTCAGCGCGATGCCTATGCTTGCGTTGGCAATCACGGGTTGACCGTCGATCTCAATGGGAGAAGCGAAAGTTCTGATGAGGCGCGCAGCCAGCGCTTCCGTGTCACGCGGCAGGTCCGGCCCAGTTTGAACAACGGCGAATTCGTCCCCGTCGAGCCGGGCGACGGTGTCGACATCGCGCACATGGGCTCGGATTCGGCCGGCAAAGGATCTGAGGATCTGATCGCATGCCGTCGGGCCTAGCCGGTCATTCAGGGAACTGAAGTCTCGGAGATCGATCAACAGGAGGGCAAGAGGAATGCCCCTTTTGGCTCGCGCGATTGCTTCCCTGAAACGTTGCAGGAAAAAGATCCTGTTTGGGAGGCCGGTTAATGCATCGTAATTCGCGAAGTATTCAAGTTGAACCTCCGCCATTCGTCGTGCCGTTACATCTTCAAACGTGCATACCCAACCTCCCCCGGGCATACACCGGATCGCGACAGCAATGATACGGCCGTTGCAACTCTCCTCTTCGGAGTGAAAGGGATCGCCGGCCGGCCGCAGGGACTGCATGCGCCTCTCAATCTGTTTGGTCCGATGTCGGGAGAAGCCCACCGCCGTCATCAGTTGTGTGTAATCCATATCGACTTGGATTTTCTCAGCAGGGACCGCGAATATCTCACTCAAGCGCCGGTTCGCCAGAATCACACGGCCTGATGAATCGAAGAGCACCAGCCCCTGGCACATGTGAGTCAGCGCAACCTCGAGATTACTGCTCGTGCGTGCGAGACGTTCTGCTGTTTCATGGTGGCGCGAAATATCTCGCGTTACCTTGGCAAAACCGATCAACTCTCCTTCTTCGTAGACAGGATCGATAACGATGCTTGCCCAGAACTTGCTCCCACCTTTGCGAACTCGCCAGCCTTCGCTCTCGTAGTGTCCCGATTCGGCGGCGATCCTCAGTCCTTTCTCAGCTTCCTTGTTAGCCTGGTCTTCGATAGTGTAAAAAACGGAGACGTGTTTACCGAGAATATCCCGCGCTTCGTAACCTTTGATTGCGCGAGCTCCGGCATTCCAGGTACAGATCTTGCCCTCGACATCGAGCATGTAGCTGGCGAAACCCATAACGGACTGCAACAGTAAATCGTTTCGGCGGATCTCTTCGAGCCGAAGGTTCTCGTGGTTGCTCATGTAGATCGTTCCTGTCTACGAACTACATTTGTTCCTGTTCCTAGGCCTAGATTGCACCTTCAGGGCCCGCCAAAAAGGGATGCCGCTGAAGAAATATTCATCGAGACACTCACGCAGGTCATTCTGGGACGACTTCGCGAGTCGCGGCAGAAATCACTGCCAAGCGGATATGACTCCTCCATACGAGTCGCTACATTTGCTGGCTCCTAATCTTTACTACGCTAAGTACATGTGCCGTTCGTGGACGAGTGCGAGCCCGCTTGAGTGCACAAAGTAACCGAGCATGAGAACTCGTGCAAGGTTAAATCGGTACCAAATCAAGACTTGCGTAATGAAGGAGTTCTGGTAAGTTTAACGTTTGGTAGTTGCGAAATTCATTCGCGATGGTGCCTTGCGGAGCCATTGAATCCCTCAGGTACCGACCACAGGGGGACTAGACAGAAGACGGCGCGCCTTAGAAACCGCGAGCGCCTCTCTTTTCCGCGTTTCAGGGGGCGAGCAGAATTGTCATCCCGAGCGGAGGTTGAAGCCGCAAGAATGCCTTGCGGCGGGCCTCATCAAGTTCCCGCTTCAGATGGTTCCAGAGTTCGTGGCACCCACTCACGACCTCGTGATGCCGATAACTACCGGGAGAATCGGAATTGGTCTACTTAGGTGGTTTCAGAAAAAGGGCTGTGCCTAAAGTCTCCTGGCGCAGCCTTATAGTTACTAGTGCGCTGGAAGGTTGTTTAGGGCGTCCTCCGCGGATAGGCGATCGCCGTGGCTGTGACTGATCTTCTCAAAGACAATTATGCCCTTCTTGTCGAGAACGAACGCGGACGGATATGCGGTTTCGTGAGGCGCATCCCAACGCAGGCCATACAGATTGGTCACCGTATAATCCGGATCCGTCACGAGAACGATGTTGGCGGGCAATCCAGCCTGCTTCTCCAGAAAATCCTTGGCGTGCTGATCCAGATCGGCGGGAGGTCCCGGATACACGAGGAGAACCCGTGTCTTTTTTGCGGCAAAGTCTGAGGCATGGTCGATGAAGTCATGAACCTGCTTCACGCAGTAGGGGCACTGATAGCCGGGGAATCCCCGCAACACGACCAGGACGAGGTCATCTCCTCGCTGCTCGGTCGACATCCGCACCGTTTTCCCTGTGGGAGTTGAAAGGGTAAAGTCAGGTGCTTTAGCCCCTACTGCCGGAGTCTCCGCGAATCCGGGCAACCCGATTAGGAAGGTACAGGCGAAGACAAGGGCCAGGCGTATCGCCCGGTTGAACCGGCCTGTGGTAAACCAATCGGATCTGTGGGAGCTGCAGTAAAAAACGCGCATGGGAAGGCACTCCTGGTCGAAGATGTAAATCTGACAACCAAGACCTGAGAAGAGTTACAGAGTTTTCCATCGCCCGATTAAATATGTGGTCAAAGCTACCGAAACGCATTCAATTGCGTTGAGGATCGGCAGCAATCGCTGAGTGGGTCCACGGTTTCCGCGCGCGAAGGTGCCTCATCCTTACCAAGCCAGGGAAAACGGTCTTCGAGCAGCGCCAGAACTATTTCGACAAAGCTTTGGGGTTGGGTTTCGTTGTTGTCCATCAAGGCTCCCGCGTGCAAGCGAGCATGCACCCGGGTTGCGTCCTTTTTCCAGAACTCGACTCGTCGGGCATCCCGTCCTCCCCCTGTGGACTACATGACAAGAGTCGATGGGTTCTCTGTATTTTCAAGGCTCGGGCATAACCAGCTCAACTCCGACGCGTGAGCAAAGCTCTCGCGGAGTAGTTCGGCCTGCCCTTCGGCAGTTAGCGTGGCTTTTTCAAAGGCTTGCGTCACTGCTTCTGCTACAGAGGCGCCGGCACGCAACGCCCTCAACAGCAGGAAGGTTTCTCGTGCGATCCGGCGATAGTACACCGAATCCTCGAAGCGATGAACGGCAAGGTAAACGCGCTGCCGCTTCATTGCTGGGAGTCTCATCCGAGCACACATTCCACGCTGGGTCGCCGCACTGCTTACAATGTCGGTCTCAGGCGTTCCTTTTTTTACCGCAAGCACGAGGGTGTCCACCGGATAGCTCAATTCAAGCAACTGAAGATGGGGTTGCAGGAGAAGCCTTGAGTCTGGCCCGGCCGAGCCGGCATATTCAGCCGTAACTGGGTCCAACTGTTTCCCATCAAAGGCTTCGATGTACGCCCACTCAAGCTTCGCAACATCGACCGCGAGACGGTGACGCCTTCCGCTGAACTCGGGATGCGCATCGAGGAATGCCGGGAGCGTCGAACCGAGATCCCGCAGGGTCCAGGACATGGAAGGGTTCTCAGCGAGGTAGGCCAGGATCAACGCGTCGAACCGCTTCGGCCCCAGTAAAGCATTAAGGCTTGGGAAATCCTCTGAAACCGCACTGATAAGGCGGAACCAATACTGACGGTTGTAGATCTCCAGGCGCTCGAAGGAGGAGAGGCGCGGGTTCGGTGCAATGTAGCTCGTCGCGATTTCCTCTGTCGATCCACCATCCTCGGTGGTCTTCTGCATCTCGTAATCCGAAGTCAATGGCCTACGGACATCTTCGGCCATACGCCGCTGTAATTCGAGCAGGGTCATAGGTACGCCTCCTTGGCCAGCGGAAATTCCTGCGGAATAGGGGATTCTCCCGCGTGAAGAAAGCGGTTGGCCTTGAGCGCCTCGGCATGCACCTCTTCAAAAGAGGGGATATTATCGTCCCACTCAAGCAGTGTGGCGGTTGCACCGCAACGCTCAATGGCGCGCTCGTAGAGCTTCCAGACGGGATCGAGGACCGGGTGATCGTGCGTATCGAGGATGTACTTCTCGAACTTCGAGTGGCCTGCAATATGGATCTGTGCAACACGTTCCGCAGGGATGCTGTTAACGTACACCATTGGGTCGAAATCGTGATTCTGCGAAGAGACATAGATATTGTTGACGTCAAGAAGAATCCCGCAATCGGCCGCGTGAACAACCTCACTCAGGAACTCCCACTCGGTCATCTCCGAGTCGTGGTACTCGGCATAGCTGCTTACGTTCTCCACGGCTACAGGAATCTCAAGGTAATCCTGAACCATGCACACGCGTTCAGCAGTAGTACGGATGGCTTCAAACGTGTAAGGAAGAGGAAGGAGATCATGCGTGTAGCGGCCGTCCACGCTGCCCCAGCAAAGATGGTCCGATAGCCAAGGGGTCTTGGTCCGCCTCGTCAGTTCCTTGATCCGCCTTAGGTGGTCACGGTTCAACGGCTGCGCACTGCCAAAGTACATGGACACGCCATGTTGAACCACTCGATATTGATCGAGAATCTGGTCAAGAATTCTCAGTGGCCGACCACCATCGACCATGTAGTTCTCCGAGATAATCTCGAACCAATCGACTATCGGTCTCTTTGAGAAGATGTGGTCATAATGCGGCACTCTCAGACCGATGCCGACGCCATAATCGGTATATCCATTGAAACGATTGGGTGGCATGTCTGCTCCGCGGACGATGATCAAGAAGAAGTGTAGGAGGTCTGTGAGGAGCCAGACCTCCTACGCGGGGTTGAGGTTAGCTCTTCGGGGGCTTGGAGCCGTCTGTCGCGCAAGCGCCTTGCCCCTTGCAGGAATTCTTCCCCCTATGCGCCTTGTCGCCGCCGCCCTGGCCTTTGCAATCGTTTTGCCCCTTGCAGGAGTGCTTGGGAAGCTCCTTCTCCGAGGCAACCATCACACCGGCGACTGCCGAGGAGCTTGCGGTTGCTTGCGATTGGCCAGAAATGGGTTGGGCGTTGAGGCGCGCGGTCGTGCCGCCGAGGAGGCCGGCGAAAGCGGCGGCCAGAGCGAGGTTGCTTACTGTAGTGGTTTTCATGAAGAGTTCCTTTTTTCGGTTGGTCCAGGCGGTGTGCCTGGAAGTTGAGTTTGACCCGCTATAGCTGGCCGGAAACTGGTGTCGAGGTTCTCTTTCCCTGCCGCATGTTTGAGGCTTGAACCAACGGTTGGTTACAGACCAACCTGTAAATTAAGAGAGGCATCGTGGCGGCGCCAACGATTGTTACAGAAGTGCTTTTCGAAGATGAGACTGTAACCGAACTGAGCCCTAGGTCTCTAACGATGAGAAAAGAGGTCCTGGCGCTGAGGAGCGAGGTGCCATACCAAGGAAGAAATCATGAGTCAGCTTCTACATGCCTATCGCCGAATCATTTCAGTATTCTCCTCACTGCAGTCTGCCATGCTGCTGGCCGTCAGGCTCTATTGGGGATTTCAGTTTGCCCAGACAGGCTGGGGCAAGCTTCACAACCTGCCCAGGATCACGGCATTTTTCGCGAGCCTCAACATTCCATTTCCAGGCTTCAACGCTCCTTTCATCGCTATCCTGGAGTTCGCGGGCGGCATCCTCCTTATGCTCGGATTGTTCTCGCGTCCGATCGCATTTCTTCTCGCCTGCAATATGTTCGCGGCTTACTGGACAGCCGATCACGAGGCACTCGTCTCGATCTTTTCCGATCCAGGTAAGTTCTACGTTGCCGACCCGTACACGTTCCTGTTTGCGTCGCTCATGGTTCTGATCCTTGGTGCCGGTCTATATTCGGTTGATACTCTCGTAGCCGGATATCTAAGGCGTCGAAGTAACGCGTGCCTGGGGGGCTGCGTGCCCCAGACCGGCAAAAGGGTAGGTGCCGAGTTCCTGGCTCGATAAGCGAGGCAGTTCATCACTTCCGAACTTCCAAAGCGGAAGCGAAGGAGTACTTTCTGTCAGCCATTCCTCGCAAGGAGTTCGGACGCTCGGAGGAAATCGCAACCACGGCTCTGTTTCTCGCTTCCGGCGACTCCAGCTTCGTGAACGGCACCGGGATCTGTGTTGTGTTCCTTCTTATCACGTGTTTCGCCGCATTCATCATCGGCGAATCCCAACCGCGGTGGTCGCTCATGTCGCGCCTGCGCCGTTGGTTGCAACAATGCCTTGGGGGGACATTAGTGTAACCAATTTCACTTCCGGTTCTCTAACGATTCGAGGCGGCAGTGCCGTTCCCGGCTCAGCCTTCTACCAAAGAGACATTCATATCTCGAGGAAGGTGAGTACAGCCCGGTAACCATGGAACGGCACTCCTCAACTCGAACCGAAGCCGAAATGATTGCCGCCATTTTGGCTGGGGATACGCAGCTTTACCACAAATTGATCCATCCCCACGAGCGCTGCGTGTATTTAATGGCCTTGTCTCTTATGAAGAACGAGGCGGATGCGGAGGATATCGCACAGGAGGCTTTCCTGAAGGCCTTTCATAACCTATCCACATTTAGGGCGGAATCCAAGTTCGGCACCTGGCTCATCAGCATTACACTCAATGAGGCGAGAAGCCGGCTTCGGCGACAGTCGATCGTTCGTATGGAATCGCTTGACGATCCTCCCCATGGCGGAGGAGTTGTGTCTCCGGCTTTGCTCCGGGACTGGCGCGAAATTCCTTCGGAAGTTGTGGAACGGCAGGAGATTCGTCAGATGCTTCAGGAAGCAGTTATCAGCCTCCCCACAATTTATCGCCAGGTCTTTCAACTCCGCGATGTCGAGGACCTCAACGTCAGGGAAACCGCAGAAGCGCTCGGCATCAGTGTACCGTCTGTTAAAGTGCGACTTCATCGCGCACGCATGATGTTGCAGAAGCAACTTAGTCCACTCTTGAAGAGTGTCAACCCAAGTGCAAAGAGGAGGTGGCTCCCATGGTTATAGAATGCAAACACGTTTGGGGTTACATCTCCGGCTATCTGGATGCTGCATTGCCTGAGGACATTCGACTGGATGTTCAAAAGCATCTCGAGCACTGCGAGATCTGCTCTGCCATTCTGGACTCTACTCGCAACATCATCATCCTCACCGCGGATGAACGCGTGTTTAAGCTCCCGGTTGGTTTCAGCCAACGCCTGCATGCGCGCATCGACCTGGAATTGCAAGGAACCGGAAGCGGCTAAACTGCTACACAAATGAGCCGATTACGATGCGGTGCACGAGAATCTCAGCTACAACCAGCAGGAGCGTCAAAATAGAGAGCACGATTTGAATCGTCTCCGACCGGCGTTGTTTGGCAGTGACTGGCTGCACTCTCCATTGCGACGCGGGTCGTGCTCGCAGGGATTGTATTCTCCACACCACATAAAGATTCAGAACCGACCCAAAAACCGCGATAACCATCATCGGAATGCGGATTTTGTCAGTATGAATGGAAAATATAAATCCGGGAATGAAAGAGGCAGCCGCCAATGAACCTAATCCAATCAGCAAGCGAAGGCCGCTGACAGCCATCACCGCAGTACAAGCACTCTGTAACAAAATAAAAAGTAAACTCGTCAGACTGATGAGCCAGGAACCCTGCCTCGGTCTTTGTAGTGCAGGTACCCGCGCGTGCTCTGTCACGATACTCGTATCCTCTCCTGAGAGTTTATCTGCCCCTTCGCTAGACGCGAAAAGATGCACCGAGGTTACAACCAAGATCACCAGATCGGCGCCTTCAAGATCATCGGAGTGATGAAGCAGAATTCCTGCACGAGCCTGTAACCTTTACCCCCGTGGCCTCTCGAATAGTTGCGCACAAAGCGGATTGTGCCCCAGCGCTGCCTTCGCAGACAGCGTCTGGATCTGTTTTGAGCGCAAATCCTCGCCCTTCCAAGGAGTAGAGAATGTTGAAAGCAATTCGTGGCCTGTTGACCATCGCGCTCAGCGTTGGAGCAATTACCTCAACCATGTATGCCGCTGAGAACGTCGCCGGTTCCTCTTCAACCGTCTTCGTCATGACGAATGACACTGTCAAAAACGAGGTGCTCGCCTATCAGCGCCAACGGGATGGTAGTTTTGCTTTGAGGGGGAGCTTTGCCACTGGTGGCCGCGGAAGCGGAGGTACCACTGATCCATTGCAGTCGCAAGGTTCGCTCACTCTCAGCGGTAATCACAACCTGCTGTTCGCTATCAACGCAGGCAGCGGCACCATCTCCAGCTTCCATCTCCTCGGTGGTCTGCCCATCCTCGTCGATCAGGCGGCCACTGGCGGCGCCTTCCCCGTCGCGGTCGCAGAACACAACGGCACAGTCTACGTCCTCAATGCGGGCGGAAATGGAGCCATCGTAGCCTTCCGCGCCGATGGGCTCGGTCACCTCTACGAGATTCCCAACTCCACCGCGCATCTCACTGCCACGAACTCTGGCGGCTCTTCCATCTCCGTTAGCCCGAACGGCCGGACACTCGTCGTCATCGAAAAGGCTCCCGAAAACATCGACACATTTCCCATCAACCCAAACGGAACCCTTGGGTCAGTGGTCACCAATCACAGCGTAACCGCCGGTATCTTTGCTACCGTCTTCACACCGGGTGGCCAGCTGATCGTCTCTGAAAACCAGCCTGACGGAACGGACATTTCCAGCATCTCCTCCTACACCATTAACGCCAACGGCACCATTACCGCGATCAGCCAGAGCATTCCTTCTTTTGGTGACGGTAACTGCTGGAACGTCGTCACTCCGAATGGCAAGTTCGTCTACGCTGACAACTCCGCCACTTCCACGATCGCTGGCTTTGCTATCGGCTCCAACGGTGCCCTCACTCCGATCGGCGGAACGATTGTCGCGTCCTACCCCGCAGCCACTACTAATCTCGATATGGTCGTCAGCGGCGACGGCAACTACCTCTACACGCTCAACTCCGGCACAGGTTCTGTCGGCATCTACAGCATCAAGTCCGATGGCACCCTCAGCAACCCAGGTGAGATCGAAGGCTTACCAAAGACCGTAGGCTTCAACGGTATCGCTGCACTGTGATTGCAAGGGGCCTAGGCCCCTTGGCCGCCCACGCAGCCTACAGCTCCGTCCATCCATCTCCACCTTGGCATTGGTGGACGTGGATGGACCGAAGCGCTGCCAGGCGATTTCTCGCGGGCCAAGTGTGGCCCTTGGTAGGATAGGACTCGCAGTCGCATTCCAATCCCGATGGTACAAACCGGAGGCGAGTCAAAACTGCCTTATGACAGAAACCCCTGTTTCAGCGCGCCCGCAGGCCGGTCGGTGTCATCTCCCTATCGTTATTTCGCTGGCGATCATTGTATCGGCTGCGTCTCAACCCCGCTCGGCATTTGCCTGGTCTCCCGCCTCAATGCCTGCCGCCTCAGAAACGGCTGCCTGCTCGGCGCTTGAGAAAAGTGATTTTTCACAAACTCAGGATGCTCCGGTCCAGGTCACGAGCGCGAAGATGGTGGAGGCGTCAGGCACCGCCGGCTCGTTCTGCAAGGTGGAAGCCTATGTCTATCCCCAGGTCGGGATCGAGATTCATCTTCCTCTGGCGAACGATTGGAATGGAAAGCTTATTACTACCGGCAACGGTGGCTGGGCGGGCTCAATCTACTCCGCAGCTTGCGATCCGCATCTGCAGCGCGGCTATGCATGCGTGACAACCGATACCGGGCATCGGGGCGGCGACGGAATGTGGGCGCTGGATAATCTTCCGCCACAGGTGGACTTCGGCTACCGAGCCATCCATGTTTCTACCCTAGCCGCCAAAGCGATCGTGAGCCGTTATTACCGCAAAGCAGCGCAGCGCGCTTACTTCATGGGTTGTTCCACGGGTGGTTACCAGGGGCTGGTCGCAGCGCAGCGGTTTCCCTGGGACTTCGACGGGATTATCGCCGGCGCACCAGACATGGACGAGGCCGATCTGACCATGCGGGAGATTTGGGCCCAGAGAGCAAATCTGGATGCAGCCGGCAAGCCGATTCTCGACGCCCCCGCCAGAGAGCTTCTGCATCGCGCTGCCCTTGAAAAGTGCGACATGGATGATGGAGTGAAAGACGGAATTATCGGCAATCCGGTCGGGTGTTCTTCAGATCCTGCCAAGCTTCTCTGCAGTGCGGGCCAATCGCAGCAATGCCTGACTGCGGCACAGGTTGAGGCCGCAAAGCGCATCTATGCCGGCCCACCCCATCTCGAGGAAAAAGCCGTCCGCGGCGCACTGGCAGGCTCGGAGCTGAATTGGGATTTCGGCACAGACACGGGGTATGCCGACAGCCTGTTTAAAGAAATGATTTACGGGGCGAGTGCGGGCTGGACCTCATCCAGCTATGACTTTGATCGCGATTACAAGCGGCTCGGCCTGGCTGCTCTTTACACCGACACCAACCCCGACCTTCGGCACTTCAAGGCCGCCGGGGGCAAGTTGCTTGTGTACCAGGGCGGGACGGACACAACAGAAATGCCCACGGCAATTGTCGACTACTATGAGACAGTCGAGAAAGTCATTGGTGGTTCAAAACCAACACAGAACTTCTTCCGGCTCTTTGTCATCCCCGGCATGAATCACTGCGGCGGTGGCGTGGGAGCCTATTCGATCGACTACTTGACGTATCTGGAGAACTGGGTCGAGCGCGACCAGGCGCCGGATGAGATGATCGGGGCGCGTGTCAGCGATTCCTATCTGCTCTCCTTGCCGCTGCCTGAGGGCCTTCCTGCAGATGCATCGAGAGAGCGGCGCATTGCCGCAGCAACCCATAAGCTGCAATTTCCGCTTGATCCGAAGATTCCGCTCCGTTTCAGCCGCCCCATGTATCCATATCCGAAGTTCGCCAGGTACACATCGGGCGATCCCAACCAGGCCGCCAGTTTTCATGCGGCGCAGCCATAACAAGTGGAGCCGGCCCCTGGGTGCGGGCAATGAAGCGAAGAGCAGGCTCGACGAGAACCCCTCACGCTTGTTGACTGGCAGCGATCGCCGTCACAACCCGCCGGCGCAAGACGGAATTAGGAATGCTCACTTCGGCGCAGCAGGCTGAAACTCCTCGCTGAGGTGAAGCACCGCATTGGTAAGCGTCCGAAGTTCCCCTCTTGAGCTACATCCCCCCGCAAGCCCCACCTCCTGGACGGGTGCCCCATGTTTGCACCGGCGTAGCCGGGGCACTACGTGGGTTGAAAACGATGGGCGAAGCCCTTCCGCCCTTCCTTTGTTTTTAAACAGCGCATCCGGCATGGCCGGTGGTACAGCACGCGTAAGTGTGGGAGCGTATGTGACTGCCGGCATAAACATCGAAAAGCACGGGCTAAAAGCCCCTACAAAATCTCCCCTCCAGAACCCAAATGTTGAGTTCGCTCATCTGAAATTCTGAAATGGCCCACCTGTACAAGCCCGGATGTAAGCATTCGGGGATGGACAGGAGCCGCATTGTGCTGCTGCAGCTTTTGCTGAAGCGTTGGGATCGGGATATCCTGAACCGCCTTACCGCTTTCGATCGGTATTGGACCTCGTCCGAGCAGGTTTGCAAGATTGCGCGAGATATTGGAATTCTGCTCACCTCCGAAAACCAAGTCCCTGACGCCGAATGGAGAGCTTAACAGGTCAGCGGGTTGGACCACGGGGGCAATGAGCAACGGCCGGCTCACTGCTTTGTTACTTCAAGTATTCTCACAGCTGGCTTGCCGGAAAGTGGAAGCTCCCAGCCACGGCTGAGGTCGCTCCCCTCGATGCTGAAATGGGATTCATCCGTCCAGTCGGTCAACTGAAAATGCCCGGCGGGGAACCCGGGTATAACTATCTTGGCCGACACATCGTGGCTTTCATTGGCAAAAACGACAATCAGTCCTTCGCCGGTTCTGGCGAATCTGCCGTACCCGTCCCATTCCGTTATCCGAGGTTGTCTCCACGAGCCGAGCGGGAAGAAGGACTGGTTGAGCGGGACACGTTGCCGCAGCGCTTGGAATCGGTGAATCCAGGCCCGGGAACTCGCCGCATTTTCCGCAGGCAAATTACTCAGATCGCCGAGGAACACGGGCGCTGAACCCATCGCGGTGGCGATTCGTTCCTGCCATGTGCTGATCTCTCCTTGCATGTTTCCTATCAGCATATCTTCGGTCGGAATCGCCATGCCGCGCTGATAGAGCAAAGTCCTTACCTGGAGCGGTCCGGAATCTTCAGGAGTATGGTCTTTTACATTGCTCAACCAATCCAGGTCCGCAACACGCAGAAGTCCATAATCGATGAGATGCTTTTCCCCCCAAAGTTCGAACGTATAGTCGATGAGTAAGTCAGGGAACTCCTGGTGCAGGCTGTTCGCAAGCCAATTCAGGGACTCGTAGATGCGAACCGTAGATTCTGCGGCTGAAGCATGATCGTGGTTGGTCTCGTAGCAGCCCGGTTCTTCCCCATAGGTATTGAATACAGTGGTCAAATCGAGCTTGACGTAGTTCAACCCATATTCCCGAACCGCCTGGATGACCCTATCGAGAGCCAATTGCTTATAAGGCGAGGCCAAACACATGACTACGCCTTGTCCCTGGGATTCCTTTGGTTTACCGTCGCGTCCGCGGCATACCCAGTCAGGATGTTCGCGATAGGCACTGGAAGTCTTACTCACGAGTGCAATTGGTAACCAAAGGCCGCGTTTCAATGGCTGTTCAGCAAACACTGGTTTTAGACCATTCGGAAATCTTTCAGGGTTTGTGGCATTATCGCCGAGAGTCTTTTCCCATCCTTCGTCGATTGTAAGCAGATTCAAGCCCATATCCGCCGCGCGTTCTATGACCCCTTTCAGCATTGCGTCGGTAACCTTGCCGTTCCAAGGCTCCCAGTCGTTGTATATCCAATAGGGTTGTTGTTCGTTCTTATTGTGGGCAATCACTTGTTCCACATATTCAGGCAATAGCCAATGAGGATCATCTACTGTCTGCCGGCGATAGAAAAGGACGGATGACGCAGCCGTCTCGAACTGCTCGTGCGGGTCAAGCCGCCGTTCAAAAGGGAAAAGATCTGTGTCATACATCGCCCGAATCCCGGGGTCCCATCCACCGACCTCGGTGCGGCGCAGATATCCGGGCGCCTCGTTCAGGACAGCCAGGCCTTCGCCTGTTCGGCCGCTTTCCACCAGGACAGCAACGTCATTAACACGTCCGGTAAAGAAGGTTTCGCGCGGCTCTTCTCCGTAGTTGCCAAAGGCAATTAGATCGTGGGCCGGACCGGGCTGGATGCTCTCGCATTGGAATGTCAGATTGCGGAGCGTAATAGGTTTGTTACCGATGTTCTCCAAAGTGAGCCACTGACGAACTCCTGCAAATGCTTTTGGAATCTCATAGTGCACGACAATCCTGATAGGTGCTTTTTGCGCAAGGAGTGAAAGATCCAAGCGGATGCTTGAGCCCTGGTGCTGAACTTCAGATCTTCCGTCGAGGCGGACGTCCTGGGCCGAACCAGTGATAACCATATCGTCGGCTTTGAACTGGAACTCTCGGCACCCGCTGCTGCGTTCTCGGGTCGCATTCACAAATTCGGTGCCCGTTTTCACCGAGCGCCAGCTCGACGTTGTGAGGCCGGTTTGTTCATCAAACGCGATTACCCGGGCCACTTCTCCATTGTCCAGTGTCCACTGATGTGCTTGGGCGGCAGCACGCAACGGAGACGATATGAGCAACAGGAGAAGCACTAAAGAGCCTCTACTTAGGTTCGCGCTGATCCCGGTTCCGTGCATCTGTGTAGTCTCCTTACGTGCTAAATCCGACAGCGTTTATGATGGCAGATTACTCAAGAGGCATCCTCGCGGCTCAAGACCCAGCGCGATCTCACGAAAAGTCAATCTGAAGCCACTCCACGACCGATCCGTCTTCTAGCTGCTCCCTCATAGGAACGTGAAGCAGGCCGTCGCGAATAGGCAGCGATTCCGTGCGCGGGTCCTTACCCAGACAGTGTGTGGTAATGGTCGCGCCGGCTTCGGTTCCATGGTGAAGGACGACGGCTTCACCGTCGCCGTAGGGAACAACTCCAAGTTGCCGCGAACTGCGAATTCCTGAATCGGTCCTGGAGCTGAGGACAAAAGAAGCATCACTTTTAACCAGATCCTGATAGTGACCGGGACCTTTTCTTCCGTCTAAACCAAACGCCCTTAGCGCGACTAACGTCGGTTCGCCACCCTCTAGACGGACCCACGAGGAAGAGTGCGCGCCGCTTGTGCTCCCCAGGAGAACCGGGTCTAGAGCTTCAACTTTGAACACGTTTGTAGACCGCGTGATTTGTGACAAGCCGTTATACTTAGCCACGCGTAGGGGCGTGGGCCCACTAGCTTGCTCGTCGCCTGAAAAGCTGTTGAGTGAGGCAATACTTCCCATCGCCGCCGCGTCAAACCAGATATCGCGCACACTCAACCAATCGTATCCAGTCGAACTAAAGGTCGGCATACCGATTTCACCCAACAATCCGCTGAAAAAGAACCGGCGGTTTGCCTCGATTTGATAATCCTCCCCGCACAGAAAGAGGTCGTCTGGGCTATGGAGGTCAAAGTGGTTGATGAAGAGCGGCGAAAGTGAATAATACATTACCACCACATCTGGATTAATCTCGTGGAGCGCGTCGACAATCAATGCTGCGCCCTTCTCCAATAAACGCTCGCCCGCCCATTCCATGTTCTTCGGTGCGCCGTGTGACAGAGATGGCAGCTCGTATCCGAAATCGAACTTAACTAGATCAGGCTGATAACGACGCACAAACTTCTTTACCCGTTCGCGCAGAACCCGCTCAACTTCCGGTTGCGTGAAATCGTAGAGGTAATAATCTCTGTTCCTTTCTCGTTTCGTAATAGGTTTCCCATCCACGTCACGTAGCATGTGATCTACTTTCAGGCCAACCGCTGCCGGATCGTCGCAGCGGATGAAGGCGGCCCACATGCCCAATCTGTACCCGTCCTTGCGGAGCCGCTCCAGAAACTGATCGAAGTGGGGAAAGCGATCCTCTGCGTGTTGAAGTAAGCCGTAGCTGCCCTCCCACTTCTGATCGATGATGAACGTTCCAGGCCTCATGCCGGAGGCTTTGAGGCTTTCATACGTCGAGACCAATAACGCTTCATCGAATTTCGACTGGGTTTTATCAGCGGCCGCTTCTTCCCCCCAGGTATCGAATGCGGGTGCTGTCACCACAGCGTTTTTTCGGGGAGAGTTACTTTTTACTTTTATTCGGCCGGCCCGAACGAGGCCAAGATAGTACTGACGGATGGACTCTCGATAATCACGTCCAAGCGCCCAATAGAAAGGCGACCCCAACGACAAGGAGCCGGGCCCGCGAGATTGACCCCACAGGTCGCTCCTTATATTTAGTACGGGCGAACAATTACCGCCTTCCATGTGAAGCAGCAGATCTGCGGCAGGCAGCTCAGAGAGGCCGCAACAAAAGGAGTCAGAAACGAGCTCTGTCAGCGAGTCCTTAGTGTTGGATCCGGGCAGATTCGAAGCTCCGCAGAAGAAATGTACCGGAAGGCCCCACTGCTGCAACTCCCCTTGCACATCCCCGTGGCCTAGCCAACTTGTAAGGTCCAAGTGACTCAATGCGGGAAGTATGGGGCTTATGGCCGTGGATTCACTAATTCCTGGTTGGACTAAGAAGCTCTGCTGCAGCGCGGGTATGGGGGCCTGGTCGCCTGCTTTCGCGAAGTAATGAAGCGAAATGACGTCCTCCTTTACTCGCGTGGAATAGACGAAGGGTTCAAGCCAAAGATTCGAGGCCTCAAAACGCCAAACAGACGCGAGCGTTGCATGTCCGTTTACCCCGGCATATGTGATACTAAGGCTGCTCCCGTTCAATGATTTTGAGGAAAATCGTCCGCTCGTCGAGCGGGATGCGGTAACTCTGCTGTCACTAACGACAACCGCGGGCTGCAGTGGCCCTGTGGTAATCAGACGTCCGCGTCCGTCAGACAGCCTGAAGACGTCATTGTCTTTCGACCATTCCCAGCTATAATTCGTGGCTTTTACCCGAACGCTCCTGTCGTCCTGTGAAATCGCGACAGCAGCTTCTGATAAGGCCTCTGGCCTGTCATTAGCGAACATCAATGACGCCGCAGAAAGCTTGATAAACTCCCTTCGATCAAACAGCATTGAAGTTCCCTTCGTTTTTGTGGCGCCAGTCTATAACCGGTGTCGACCACCGGGCTGATCTGTGCGCAGATTACAGCTTGGCCGCACGGAGCCTTGATTCGAAGAAACCGAAGCTCCGTCCACCCACGCAGCGCACTCCCCATGCCGCAGTTAGAAGGTTAAATGGACTCCGACCTGAAGATTGCGTGGAGCAGTCACGCTGCCCGTCCACGCACCGAAGGTGGGACTCGAAATATCGTTAACAAAGCTACCCGGCTCTGAGAAATTGTGCCAGTTGTATACATTGAAAAAGTCCCCCCGCAATTGCGCTGTTAGTCGATCGGAAATATTTATGGTCTTTGCCAGGGAGAAGTCTTCGTCACGATATCCGAATCCTCTTAGATTTGAGACTCGAGGTCCGTCCCCAAAATTGAAGTTGAACGTGCTCGCAGGCTGAAATGCGTTCACATTGAACAATGAACCCTTAACTGGGTTGTACCCGCTTTTGCTCGTTGCATAGGGATTGGCGCCAGAGAGCATCGCTGGGATGCACCCGGCAGCGAATTGCGAGGGAACGTTGCAGAATGAAGTTGAGGTAAAGTTGAAAGGCAACCCATTCTGCAGCGTGAGAATCGTGCTAATCTGCCAGCCGCCAATAAGAATGTTCGTTATGCCCCCCTGGTTCACAAAACGCATGCCCTTCCCGAAGGGAAGATTATAGGTTACCGAGGCATTGAAAATTTGCGGGATGCTAAAGGCGGAATTTGAGTAATTACGATCGAGCTCGTACGGCGAAATTAAACTAACTTGCTGGCTCGTCTGCGCCGTGTCGCTCGTGCTCAGCCACTTCGACCACGTATAGTTAACATCGAACCAGAGGCCGTTCGATAAGCGTTTCTCCGCCGAAGCCTGGAGGGAATTGTAGTTAGACCAACCGATATTTTCATTCTGCCCGGGAA
Organism: uncultured Acidobacteriaceae bacterium; assembly: GCA_963815175.1. Lineage (GTDB taxonomy): Bacteria > Acidobacteriota > Terriglobia > Terriglobales > Acidobacteriaceae > PALSA-350. Next base: position 3,319 of record CAWFGM010000014.1, on the reverse strand, counting down.
TGTTTCCGCAATACTGAGGGTAGAGCTGTAGCGCTTGAGCCACAGTTGGAGGGCACCCCGTCATTTGAGCCGCCCAGCCCGGATAGGGGGCAGCAACTCCATCCAGCGAAACCTGGCCAGGCTGGAACTGGTCAAATAGCGATCCGCCCATCGATAATAAGGTCGGGGACAAAGAGTTTACTGGAGCCATCGCCGATAGTAGCCGGCTTCCATGATTGGCCACATAGGCGACGGTGACATGGAAATTATCAGTAAACTGGTGCTCCACGCTCAGATTCCATTGTTGAGAATGCGGCTCCTCGTTTGCATTGAGGGGTCGGTAATTCGGGGCGCCTTGGCCGTTCAAATACGATCGGTCGATAACCGGCGGTTGTTGAAAATTCTGCGGCAAACCGTTTTGTAATAGAAACGCTGGTTGAAGTCCGCCAAGCGTACTATCGAAGGCAACCGTCTTATTGAAGCCATCAGTTGCAATTCCGCCGTTCCATCCCGGGTAAAAGTTCTGCATGTAAAAAATGCCATAACCCGCACGGACAACAGTCTTTGACGTTATTCCGTAAGCGATGCCTACGCGTGGACCAAAGGCACCCCGATACAAGTTTTCTGGATAACGGGCCCCATAGCTTGCGCTACCCCACTTGTTGCCGGCAAACATGAGCGCGCCTAGCCTGTTGCCGGCTCCAGGATTCTCTGCCGTTGGATCAAAAAAGGAAGTTTGATCATGGGCCTCTTTGGACGGCTCAAATAAATCCCACCGTATTCCATAATCGACGCTAAGCTTTCGCGTCGCCCTCCATGTATCGCCCGCAAACAATCCGACCGATATGGCTGTCGGATCGAAAACCGGCAGTGAAAAGAATTCGGTGCTCGAAGAGGCTACACCTCCGAGCATGAAGCTGGCCATGGAGTTACCGCTCTGAATTCCAAGAAGTCCTGTGTTCAGATCGCTGAAATTAAAGGTCCCTGATCCATTCGGCGTCTGATTTGTAGGATACCCAAACTTTCGAAATTCGCCTCCGAAGCTGAACGTATGGCTGCTATGTACCCAACTGAGCATGTCGTTGACAATCCACGTAGGCCGAGTCGTGCGAAAGTCGGCATTTCCGCCATACGGCGAATATTCGCCACTCTGGAACGTGATTGCCGCTTCGTGCGTGTGATTGTAAACACCCGCTATTTGAGGAACCTGCGTCACGCAGCAGTCCGAAGAGTTGTAGGCCGCCGTCAACAAATTCAGATATCCGCCAGACAGATGGTTCAGTAGTTTAGGGTTGAAGGTGTGGTCGTAATTGACCCGCGCAACGTTGCTGTAATTTGGAATGCGCGTATTGTTTGTGTCAATTACTGCCGGGAAAGCATGTTGGGTAAAGGGAAGTGTGCCACGGTAGTGATACGTGATAGTAAGGTGGTCTTTGTCTCCAAAATTCTGATCACCCCTCACGTCCCACTGGTTTGTATTGGCGTTCAAAGCACTTGCTAGGCCATTCGGCGCCTCCCAGTTCGCGGTAAGGCCCGGACGGTTTGGCTCGGGGACGTATTTAAGCCAGTCCTGAGCTAGAGAACCCACCATGGCCGATTGGGGTATCATGTTGCCGGGAAACTGTTGTCGCGAATACTGTTCGTTGGTTGCGCTCTCAGGCAGGTTGGGGTTGTAACCTGGGTTGGGTGTCGTCGTCGTCGGATCGTAAATCGGATAAGGCCACTCGCTAAAATCACCACTCCTCATGAGAGCAGTCGGAACCGTGAGCAGGGGTTTAGTCGTTGCCCCCACCGAGCGATAGATCTCAAAGTTGATAAAAAAGTAACTTTTCCTGCGGGTGGAGCGGAAGCCCGGCAGGAACTTTAGAGGCCCGCCGACGTAGGCGCCACCATCGTTCTCAATGTCCTCGGGACGTGAAGATACACCAAACGGCCGTGCATTGAAGTCAGTATTTCGGTTAAATTCGTAGGCGCCGCCATGGTAATTGTCGGTTCCGGCCTTCGTGCTTGCCACGATAACCGCACCCGTTGTAGCTCCGTACTGGGGGTCATAGTTCGAAGTGAGCACACTGATTTCGCCCACCGCCTCAGGCGAGATCGGGAAGTCGCTGCCAAGCGCCACCATTCCGGTTTGACTCAAGAGGCCTTCCATCATGCTTACGCCATCAAGCACCGCCTCCTCAGACATGTTCTGGTTTCCGTTGAAAGTCGTTATGGTGTTTGTAACGTTTGTCAGAGGTGTGCCTTCGGTGCTGACTCCGGGTAGGATCTTCACGAAATTCGCCGCCGAGCGCTGTCCACCCTCTACGATTATCGGAAGCTGCTCCAGTTGTCGATTCGGGATTCCTTCCTTGACGACCGCGTTTTCGAAATTGAGCGGGGAGGCATCCGCAGACACGTTAACTGTCTCGGTTGTGGAACCGAGTTTGAGTTGAATCGGAACTTGTACGGTCTGATTGAGTTGAACGGTGATCCCAATTTGAACATAGGTTGTAAATCCCTTCGCTGTACACCTAAGCTGATAGTCTCCAACCGCGAGATCTGGGAAAGAGTAGAAGCCATTCGAACCGACTGTCGTCTTCACCTCGGTTCCCGAGATTACGCGGGTAAGCGTTACCTCGGCACCAGGAATGACAGCATTGCTGGGGTCAGTTACGATCCCACTTATGGTTCCGTTTGCGCTTTGCGCTCTAAGCGCGCCGGGCGAAAAAATCAACGATACGAATATTAAAAGAAGAAAGATCCATACTCGTTGTGCTCTGCGCATCATCCTAGCCTCCACCTTAATTCTCCTTGTATCTTTGCAAATCCAATAATGCAGTTGATGGTCTGCTCGTTCTTCTGTTTTGAATGCAGCTCTGCACAAGCTTGCTTGCGGATCGAAGAGGGCTCCAGGGCTGCCGATGATGCCTCACGCCGATCCTCCCACTCGTTTCTTGAACCTGGGCGTTTGAACTTGGGTTTGCTTGGTTGCGGGCCGTTTAGGACGATCGCCAATTTATTCCTCTGCATTTGCAAAAGTCAAGGAATTTTTTGCAATCGTTTGCAACGTTTTATTCTCGTGTTCTGGCCGCCCCGGGCAAGGGTATCGCTGGCTATTTAGCCCAGTGATTGCTGGGTAAGAGAGTTTTAATGAGCGTCGACACCCGGGGTTTTCAAAGCAGTGGGGTAGATGATGGCGCACCGCCCTTGCAAGCGTTCCCTATACCGCGGCTGGTATGGCGTCGCTTAAAACGAGGAAAAGGGAGCACATTCGTCGTGGGCGTCGTTTCGGCATCTCTCAACAAAAACCGTTGGCGGAGATGGAGCGCCCACTGATTTTGAACCTGACTTCTGTCAC
>CAWFGM010000013.1:0-94094 GCA_963815175.1 uncultured Acidobacteriaceae bacterium | reverse complement strand
GTTCATGTACCTTCGAAGGCATGGGTCGTGGGCTCGAAAAATTCCGCCTCGCCTTGCTGACTTCGCTCTCGCACGACGTATTCGGCACGGCTAAGGGTGCCGCTTACTCCGCGATTCTCTGCCTCTTTCCCACCATCCTCGTGCTCACCACCTTGCTGGCCCTCACCCCGGAATCGGATACGCTGCGCGGCGAGATGCGCGCCGCCTTCGCCGATGTGCTGCCGGAAGACACCATGAACCTTCTCCACGCCTACTTCACCACGCAGAAGGTGCGCTCCGAACAGGTGGTCTTTTCCGCCATCCTGGTGAGCCTGGTGGCCGCCATGGGCGTGATGAATTCTTTGATGGAAGGTTTTCGCCGGGCCTATGAGCTGCCGCGCCGGGAGTGGAGCTTCTGGGTGGAGCGCCTGGTATCGCTGGCCATGGTGCCCCTGTGCCTCGTGCCCATGGCATTTGCCACAGTTATGGTTGCTTTTGGCCACCAGATCGAAGAATGGGTCATCAGCAACAGTTTTCACGCGCTGGGCCCCTACGTGCTTTTCATCTGGCGCATCGTGCGCTGGTCGATCGGCCTGTTCACCACCATCGTCGTGCTGGCCGTGATCTACCAGTTTGGAACCCCGCGGCGGCGGGCCTGGAAATATGTCTTGCCCGGAGCGTGCGGTGCCGCCATCATCTGGTTTCTGGCCACCCTGGGCTTTGGCTTTTATCTGACCCGCTTTGCCGACTACTCCGTGGTCTACGGCCCCTTGGGAGCGGTGGTGGCTACCCTGGTCTGGCTATATATCTCTACCGTGAGCGTGCTCATCGGAGCCGAGTTCAACGCCCATATCTTTCCCAAGCCGCAGCGGCCGGCACATCCCGAAGACGGCAAGGCGCCACCGGGAAAGGAAGCCATGGTGGGCGCGGGAGGGAGGCCCACAGAGGCTGAAGCAGTACCTCCGGGGGTTCGCATCTCTGCTGTTAACCGGCCCTAAACCTCCGCCGCCCGAGTACGCGTAGAATTAGGGATGCTGGAGATCCTTAGAGCGGTTTCACGATGACGGTGTTTAACCCGGCCTCGGTGGAGTGGGTCGATTTCCCGGGAGAGCTTCCCCGGAGGAAGCGTTTCCCCGCCGGCACCGTTGTGATATTGCTTAAGCGTCTCCGGGACCGCAGTATGGGGGACGAATGAGTTTTACCCTGATGGAACCGAGTTATTCCCTTCCCACGGAGCAAACCCGCCGGTCCAAGATTGTCGCCACCCTTGGACCCTCCTGTAACCATGAACCGGTTTTCCGTGAGCTGGTCCGCGCCGGCCTCGATGTGGCGCGGCTTAACTTTTCCCATGGCACCCTGGCGGAAAAGCTCAAACTGATCGAAATGGTGCGGAAGGTCTCGACCGAAGAAGGGAAACCGATTTGTATCCTGGGGGATTTGCAGGGTCCCAAGATCCGCACCGGCCGGATGAAAAACCGCATCCCGGTGCAGCTTAAGGCGGGGCAGCGGCTGACCATTACTCCCCGCGATATCGCCGGCACGAACACCCTCATCGCCACCACCTTCCCCACCTTGGCGGAAAATCTGGAGCCGGGAGCGCGCATTCTGCTCTCCGACGGACTGATTGAGCTGCACGTGCTGGCGATTCACGGGCAGGACACGGAGTGTGAGGTGATCAACGGCGGCATGCTGGGCGAGCACAAGGGCATCAACCTGCCCGGCATTCCGGTACGCGTGCCGTCTTTGACTACCAAGGATGAAGAGGATCTGGAGTTTGCGATTCACAACGGCGTGGACGCCATCGCCGTTTCCTTTGTGCGCACCGCGGAAGACATCCGGCTGGTCCGGCAGCGAGTCGCCTCCATGGGCGCCGAGACCTGGATCATCGCCAAGCTGGAAAAGCCGCAGGCCATCCAGCACCTGGAAAGCATCCTCGAGGCAGCTGACGGGGTCATGGTCGCGCGCGGAGACCTGGGCGTCGAAATGCCGCCGGAAAAGGTGCCGGCCATTCAGAAGCACGTCATCCGCCGGGCAGCCGACTATCGCAAACCGGTCATTACCGCCACCCAGATGCTGGAGTCGATGATTGAAAATCCTCGCCCCACCCGTGCCGAGGCCAGCGATGTGGCCAACGCCATCTATGACGGAACCGATGCCGTGATGCTGTCGGCCGAAACAGCCGCCGGCAAATATCCCGTCGAGGCGGTCAAAATGATGGCCAAGATCGTGCTCGAGACCGAAGCCCAGGATCTTCCCCGGGTCAGCGAGCGCGGCCAGCCGGGGCATGTACGCCTGTCGGTCGCCGAAACCATCTGCGAGTCGATGGCCCACGCCGCCGAGGACCTGGACATCAGCGCCATCGCTGTCTTTACCGAGACCGGGACCACCGCCCGGCAACTCTCCAAGTATCGCCCCAAATCGCCCATCTTCGGGCTGAGCAGCGTGGAGTCCGTGATCCATCGCATGACCCTGCTCTGGGGTGTCCACCCCATCTTGTGCAACAAGCTGGCTACCGCGGAACAGATGGTCGAGACCGCCGAGCGCCTGCTTGAAGAAGGAGGCCACGTGCAGCCGCGTCAGATTCTGGGCATCGTTGCCGGCACCCGGACCAAGTCGGGCTCCACCAATTTTCTCCGCCTGCACGTGCTTGGCGACACCCTCTCCGAGGCGGCCTCGGCGCGCGAAGGTGCGCTGTCGCGTCCCCGCGGCAAACGGCTCGCCAAGGCCAAACGGCCCAGCCAGGCGCTGCCCCGGCGGGTGCGCTCCGGCCGCTGAATCGCGCTTACGGGAAGCACGGGTGAGCTTCCCATCCACCAATCCGCTTTTGGGAAATATTTCGCGTGGACGGTCCCGTATTCTGGATTTATTCAGGGTGCGGGCGCGTGCTCCAGACCAACCCCGCAAGCCCTGCTACTTTAGCTATAGCCTTTTCATTCCTTGTGCAGACAAAGCGACCGCTCGCGGTGGCTTTTCCTCAGGAAAAACCGCACCGCCGCTTGGCTGTGCAGCGTCGAAGTGACAATGCACTAAGGGACCTCTTCCATGGGCCGCATCCACATTCTTTCTGACCAGGTGGCCAACCAGATCGCCGCCGGAGAGGTCGTCGACCGGCCGGCTTCGGTGGTCAAGGAGCTGCTGGAGAACTCGCTCGACGCCGGCGCTCACCGCATCGTCATCGCGGTGGAGGGTGGAGGGCGGAAGCTCATTCGCATCGCCGACGATGGCAGCGGCATGGTGCGCGACGACGCCCTGTTGGCTTTTGAACGCCATGCCACTTCCAAGCTGCGCTCGAGCGACGATTTGCTTTCCATTGCCACCTTGGGTTTTCGCGGCGAGGCGCTGCCCTCGATCGCCTCCATCGCGCGGGTGGAGATGGTGACCCGCGCCGCCGGGGAGAGCTCCGGCACGCGCCTGGAAATTGCCGGAGGCAAGCTGCTGTTGTGCGAAGAGGCCGGTGCGCCGCCGGGCACCACGCTCACGGTGCGCGACCTGTTCTTCAACACCCCGGCGCGGCGCAAATTTCTCAAGTCCGAAAACACCGAGCTGGCACACGTAACCGCTTTAGTTACACACTACGCGCTTGCCCACCCGGACAAGCACTTCGAGCTGCACTCCGCCACCCATGCCCTGCTGATCGCGCCTCCGGTGCGCCAGCCGGCAGAGCGCATCTTCCAGATCTTCGGCCAGGATACCTTGGAGCAACTGCTTCCCCTGGCGGCCGAAATCGAGTTGGCGCGCGCCGGGCTGCCCGAGCCTCCGCCCTGGCGACGGCCCGCGGACTACCAGGCGCCAGAGCCGGGATGGCTGCGCATCACCGGCTTCACCTCCAAGCCGGAGCTGGAAAAACTCAATCGCAACTCCATCTACTGCTTCGTCAATCGCCGCCTGGTGCGCGACCGCCTGCTCATGCATGCGGTGAGTGAGGCCTACCGCAATATTCTTGCGCCCACTTCTTTTCCCGTGGTGCTGCTGTTTGTCGAGATGCCGCCCGAGGAGGTGGATGTCAACGTCCACCCGGCCAAGACCGAAGTCCGTTTCCGCCAGTCTGCCTGGCTGCACGACTTTGTGCGCGACACCATCCGCAATCAATTGACCCTCGGCCGGCCGGCGGCGGGTTTCTTGCAGGCCCTCACCACCCATCCCACGGCCACGCCGGCGCTGGCCTCTCCGGCGAGCCCGTTGTCACCCGATTATGGACTCAGTGTTGGCCCGTGGGAGACGCCCAGTTCCGGCGGGTGGTCGCCGACTCCGCTTCCCGATATCGAGCAGCCCGAAGAAGACGGCTTTCGCCTGACCGGGCCGGCCGTTCCCCCGTCTCCCGGCGTGCTGCCCTTCGCCGCGCCGGCCATCATGCCCGGAGCGCAGCCAAACTCCGGCGCGCAGCAGAGCAGCATGGCTACTGCGAACGGCGTACGCTCTTCCAGCTGTTCCTCTGTCCTGGCGCAAGAGGACGAGGTGGAAGCCGGTGCGAGCCCCTCGCTGCATGGCCTGGCCTCTTTGCGGCCGCTGGGCCAGTTGCGCGAATCCTTCATCCTGGCGGTGAACCAGGAGGGGCTGTGGATCATTGACCAGCACGTGGCCCACGAGCGCGTGCTCTTCGAGCGCGTGCTGCGCCAGCGCCAGGCGCAGCAGGTGGAGCGCCAGCGCCTGCTCATGCCCATGCTGATCGATCTGCTGCCGGCGCAGATGGTCACCTTCGCCGCTATCGCCCGCGAACTCGAAGGCAATGGTTTTGAGGTGGAGCCGTTCGGTCCGCGCACCATTGCCATCAAGGCGGCGCCAGCCGGGCTCGAAGGCTCCGCGCTGGAGCGCATGGTGGTCGAGGTGCTGGAGCAGGCGGACTCGCTCGAACAGGCAGAAAACCTGGAGGCCGCGCGCACCCGGATCGCAGCCTCGATCGCCTGCCATGCAGCCATCAAAGTGAACACTCCTCTCGATCCCGCGCGCATGGAATGGCTGCTGGCTGAGCTGGCCAGAACCGAGCATCCCACCAGCTGTCCGCACGGCCGGCCGATCGTCCTGCGGTATGCTTGGAAGGATATCCAGCGGGCATTTCACCGGATTTAAGGTTATCCTCCGATAGCTTTTGAACCCCTTTTGCCACGACTGTGGCGGTATCTACGATTGATCGGGATAGCTCCCACCGGGGATGCAGTCCGGTCGCAGTACCACGCGAAAAGAGACTTTCTTGATAGCAGAGCAACTCCAGGCAGCACGGGCGGCGCACTGGCGCCAGCAGCAAAGGCCCCTCCTCACCCTCGACGACGCGCAGAGCTGGCTCGAACAGCATCCCCTGTGCCTTTATCTGCCGCGCGTGGCGCAGTTGCCGGCGCCGGCCCCCTCGTTCGTCGAAGCTTGCATGGGGAGCCGGCAGGCGACGCCTGACGCGGCCGCCATCGAGCAGGCACAGCGGCTACTGACGCGCCTCGTCGCCTCGAACTCCGTGATGCCGCTCAATTTGCTGGGCACGGTAGGGGAACAGCCGGATTTTCTCGCTCACCGCGAGGCGTTGCCCTACGTTCTCGCCCTGCGCGCCGATCCGGACTGGAAGCATGCGCCGCAGAAATCCTCCGGCCACAAGGTCTCTCCCCTGGTGCTGGAGCTGTGGAAGATTCTGGATAAAGAGGGTGCCCTCACCGCCGCCGAGGCCCGGGAGACCCTGGGCCGTGAGCTCACCGAAGCCGCGGTGCTGCGGGCCCTGTGTGAGCTTTGGCAAACCCTGCGCATCAGCCCGGTGTTGGCGGAAGAAGCGGGTCAGCCGGCGCGCTGGGAGATGCTGCGCGTGCGCCACCGCGCGGCGCTCGACACCGGCGGCACCACCTCCCAGGTAACCGCGCTCTCGCTGCTGGTCTCCATGTACCTGCAGTCGGTGTATGCGGCCACCAGCGAAGAGATCGAGATCTTTCTCTCCCCCGTAGCCTCACGCTCGCGGGTGCGGGAAGCGGTGCGTGGCCTGTCGGCTACGCGCCAGCTCCATGCGCTCTCCATGGACGCACAGACCTACCACTTCCTGGAAAACGGCTTGCCGGAGTTCGCTCCGCAAACGGCTCCGTCTGTCCCTCCCGAAACAGAGGCTTCCAGCCCGGCTTCACGGTTGCAGAAACCCAGGCCCAGAAAGATCCAGGCAACGGCTCGCCCGGATTTACCGGCTGCCCCGATGGCCCCTCCCTCGACCGGGTCCGCTCCCATTTTCCGCCGGACCAAACCCGGGCCTGGATTCGAACATTCGCCCGAGGAGAAGCCGGTGCCAAGGCCAGCAGCCAGCGCAGGATGGAAGCCACCCGCCAGACCGGGCTCCCCCGGGCGCCCGGCTTGGAAGCCGGCAGGCAAGCCGCCCGCTGGCGGAGGGCGCTGGGCCAGAAAAGATGACGGCAAACGTGGCGGAGGGGAGCGTCGTCCCGCATCGACCCCGCGGCCATCCGCCCCACCCGAACGGATCGAAGCTCGCCCGTATGCCAGACCGGCGGCCGCGGCGACGGATGCTCGTAACGCCAGGCCGGACACTCACAGTGGAACCCGGCCGAATCGACCTGGCGCGTGGAGCGGGGCAGAGAAACGAAAGAGACCAGCACCGTGGGCCCTGCCCAAGAGATCATCCAGCTCCGCGCCTCGTCCTCCGCGTGCCGGTGGGGGTGGCGATTCGCCGTTCCGCCCCGGGCAGAAGCGCCGCGACCGGCCCGGTACAGCTCCGGCGAATGCGGCGGGCGCCCCATTCCAGCCGCGCGCGCCACGAGGCGAACGCGAGCCCGGAGACCCCAACAGGGCACAAGCGGCACAAGGCCGGCCTCAAGATCGCGCCCGGGATCGCGCTCCAGGCCCTCCGTCCGCCACTCGTTCGCCAGCTCCCTATCGGTCTAACCCAGCGCGCGGTGGCGAACAGGGGCGCAGCGGATCCCCTTTGCGGAGTGGACGCTCCGGCGGTCCCAGGCCTGCCCGATTCAGCGCTTCCCGCCCCGGCAGCCCAAGATCGGACAATCGCAGCCCAAGGTCTGACAATCCAAGATCCGGCAATGCGGGGCGCCCTTTTCAGCGACCATCCAGGCCCGGCGCCAGGCCCACTGGACCCCGGCCACCCGCGACGGGCGGGGCTGGCCAAGGCGTCCGGCCAAAATCGAATCCCAGGGGCCCGGGTAACGAACGTCCCCGTTCTGCCGGCTACGCCCGTCCGGGTGGAAAGCCCGGCCCTGGTGGGAGTGGCAAAGGACCCGACGATCGCGGCCCACGGCCGCCCTACGTGCCTGGTTCGCGCCCTGCTAAGTCTTGGCCGCGGGCTGGCGGTTCTTCGGCAAAGCCAGGAAAGCCACCGGGCAGCTTCCGCGGGCGCAAGCCGGATAGGAAAAAACCCGGAGCATGACAGACATCCACAGCTCGCCCCTGGTGGTTGCCATCGACGGCCCGGCAGGCGCCGGCAAGAGTACGGTCGCGGCGCGCGTTGCGGCCCGCTTCGGGCTGCTCAACCTGGAGACCGGCGCCATGTATCGCGCCTTCGCGCTCAAAGCCATCCAGACCGATAGTGACGTGGACGATCGGGAAGAACTTGGCCGGCTGGCCTTGAAGACCCGCATCCGGCTGCTGCCGGCGGCGCTGGGCAACCGTGTTTTCCTGGATGATGTCGACGTGACCAAGCGCATTCGCGAAGCCGACGTGACGGCAGCCGCGTCGCGCGTGAGTGTCCACCCGGGCATTCGCCAATGGATGGTTTCCATGCAGCGCCAGCTAGGCGCCGACCGTGGAGTGGTGATGGAAGGGAGAGATATCGGCACCAAGGTCTTCCCCAACGCCGAGGTGAAGATTTTTCTCGATGCAGCGGCTGAAGTGCGCGGCCAGCGCCGCTATCAGCAGAACGGCCCCGATGCCCCCGCCGCGGCCGAATCCGTGCTGCAGGAGTTGCGTGAACGCGACCGGCGCGACCGCACTCGTGCTGAGTCACCGCTCGAACCCGCGGCCGACGCGGTGATCATTGATTCCACACACCTCTCCCTGGATGAGGTGGTGGAACGGGTCGAAGCTATCATTACCGAACGGCTGGCTGCCCGCTACTGAACGACGGGCTGCGCGCTCGTCTCCCCATCCCCACTAGCGCTTTTCGGGGGGCGCAGGTGGCGCATGGGTTTGCTTCCAGGCGGCGCGGGCGGCGCAGGTGGCGCAGGCGCTGTGGGTGGTGCGGGCGGCTCCGGCGGAAGCGGCTCCATCGCGGTGATCTCGATGTCCCCGTGGTCGGTCACCAGCTCGACTTTGGGCCCGCCCACGCCCACCTTGCCGGCTATGCTCTGGCCCTCGCCCGCGCTACTGACGGGCAAGTCCAGCTTGGAATCGACGTTCCCATTCTTGGCCGTGGCCTGCAGTTGGAAGCCTGCGCCCTGGGGTACGGTCAGGTTGATGGCGCCGTTGCGGTTGTGAATCTGCAATTCCCCCAGCGGGGCGATCGCGCCCACCGAGATGTCCCCGTCTCCATCCTCCACATGCAGGTCGCCGGTAATGCCGGTGCACTCTACATCCTTGGCGCTGGTCGAGATGCGCGCCGGGCCGGTGGCATTGTTCAGCTGCAAATCGCCGCTGTCGATCGCCAGGTCTCCGGGAATGCTGGCCACTTCCACGTTAGTGCGGCTGGAATGAAAATGGACCGGCGCGGCTATATGCGCCAGGTCGGTATCCCCGAAGAAATCGCCGTCCAAGGCCACGTTGCCCCGCACGTCGGAGATGGAGACATCGTCCAGCCGGCCCTGCAGGGTCAGAGATCCAGAGATGGCGTGGGCACTAAACTCGCCCTTGCTCATGCGCACCTGGAGCGCTCCGTTGAGGTTGTCGACTTTGACATCCCCGCGGATCGCGGCCACGGTCGCATCGCCGGCAAGGCCTTCGATGGTGACATCGCCGTGCCCGGCGTTGACCGTGGGCACGGCGCCATTGGGGATCTCGATGGTCAGGTCGGCGCGGCCATCGTTTCCATCGGCGGCGCGCAGGGTTACGTTCTTGCCGTTGACGGTCAGCTGCGGAGCCAGCGCGTCCAGGTTACGCCGGGCGTCACGGTCGTTGGACGCGTACACCACCTGGTGCGCCTGCACATGGATCTGATCGTCACCGGAGGGGGTGACGGTCACGTCCCCATGGGGCACCTGGATATCCACCAACGCGCCGGCCGGGACCTGCCGGTTGAGATTACGGTCAGCATCGTGTTCCTGGCCGAACAAATGGGAAAAGACATCGTCCTCATCCACCCCATGCCCGAAGATATGCATGCTGTGAAAGTGGCTGGTGCGGCCGACCACATAGCCCAGAATGGCCAGGCAGATGATCAACGCGACCAAGCCCCCGTGGGAGCGGCGGCCCACGGTGCCGCGGCGGCCGTCCAGCCACCATTCCCCCAGCGAGAGCAAGCCCACGCCGATCAACAGCAAGGGCCACCAGCGGATATACCAGTCCCACAGATGAAGGGCGTTCAGCTTGTTGGTCTCGACCAGCAACGCGATCACGCCGACAACGATCAGCACCAACGGGCCAAGCATGGAGGGCCGGCGCAGAGAGCGCCGGTAGTAGCGCTGCGCCCGGGCAGCATCCCGCTGCGAATAGGGAGGGGGTAGGGTCGCCATCACGCCCTCCTGTTCGGATCGCTGAGCGGCTCAGCCGCGGGCAAGCCGGATCCGGAGCCGGTGTAGGCGCCGGGATAGACAGGGGGTACCGCCGGAGGGGCCGCGGCGATCGCTGCCCGTTCTGCAAGCCCCAGGACCCCGGCCAGGATCAGGTACAGGGGCCAGCTGCGGCCGAAGCTTAATACTCCCCATTGGTTCAGCAGGGCGGTGACGCCGACCAGGATGAGGAAAGCCGGCCCGCGCAGGCGGCGGATGAGCCACCAGGCATTCATTGCGGGCCTCCTCTCGGCGTATCCTGCGTTCTGCGGTAAAGCAGCCAAGCGCCGACACCGATAATCGCCAGGGGCCACGCGCGGCTGATCCACTCCTCTTCAAACACCCCGAGCGTCTGCAGCAGCAGTACGATTCCGATGACGATCAGCACCACGGCGCCCACCGGATGCTTGTGCTCGGCGGGTTCGAGGGGGCCCGGCGCGCTATATACGGGCGGCTGGTAACTGCCCGGGCCGGAAGAGGTGCCCGTTGAACCCATCGTCGCACCAGGTGGGGGCGGAGGGGGCACACCGTAGGACGAGGTATAGGGAGGCGGCTGTACGAAACCCTGACTGGGGGCGGACGGTGGGTATTGGCCCGTCACCGGATCAGGGGCGACCGCCGGACCGCCGGCGGCAGGTCCGGGAGAAAAGCCGGCGACATACGGCACACCCGCGGGTGTAGGAGCCATGCCCAGCTTCGTCCCCAGGTCGTTGAGACCAAAGGGATTGGGCAGGGGCAATCCGTCGCGCCGCGCCTTGGCCGTCTGGGCGGCGTCAAAGACCTGATAAAAGATCCACGCCGCGAGCAGCAAGGCGAAGACAAAGCTCTTATCGGAAAGGCTAACGAATACCGCGAAGATGAGCACATGAGCCAGGGCTTTGATGTATTGGCCGTTGTACATGGCGCCGACGCCGGGGATGAACCCCAGGAGGCCGGCCAGGACGGGATGGGCATGCAAGGCGTTCACGGCATCCGGGTAGGCGTTGCCGCCCTGGGCCGGAGAAGACAAGCGAGCCGCGAGACAGGGTTCGCAGTAGATCACGCCGCCCACTGAGCGCATGCACCCTGTGCACAATGGCTTTCCACAGTTCTGACAATAGGCAGCAGCCGCAACATCAGGATGATTAATGCAGTTCATACCAAGCTCCTTTCCGCTTGGTCTTCAGTTGTTGACCGCAAAGCCCTGAAAACCTCTCTCTTCACTTTTTCTTTTTTTCCACGGTCAAAACTGGCCGGTACCTGCTGCCCTGGATTTCCTGTGCAGCTTCTGGCCGCGAAGGCCTTCATGCGGTCCCGGCTAGCCGGGACCGCACCCGCGGCCGTATCCAGTGCAGCGTACCGGAGATCCGGGTGTGCGTCGGCGTGGGGCGCCGGACGGCGTTGCGGCTGAACCTCATGCACCATCATCGCCGGCAGCGCAGGATCGCTCTTCAACGGCGTGCGCCTGCCCTGGGGTACAGGGAAAGTCTGTCCCCCGCTGGGGGCAGTCGAGCTGGGGCTGCCGGTGCCGTCGCGCGGTGTCTGCTTGGGGGTCTCATTGGAGGTAGGACGGGGCGCGGGTTCCGCTTCGGTGGAGCGCCGCAATTCCCGTACACGAGCTTCCATCTCATAGACCAGGCGCAGATTCTCGTAGTACTTCATCACCTGCTCGTTGGTGGAGTAGTACTGCCTGGTAAGCGTGGCCCGCACCCGCGACGGGCGAAGGTCGGCGGCCCGCACCTCGGTCAGCTTGATGCCGGTCAAGTTCAGGGTCAGCGCGATAGAGAAGAAGGCCATGGCCGCGGTCATCATGAGCCTGGGCTCAAAAGCCTGGCGGACCACCTGGCGCGCCACCGGCAGCACCCGATGCCAGGATGAGCGGGCCGGCAGTGCGCGTACCGGCAGAGCAACACCCGGCGCAACGCCTGCTTGCTCCTCCGCGACCGATCGTCCGCTGGTGCGGGCCAGGACCTTCTGCAGCAGATCAGCCGGGACTTCCGGCTCTACGGCCAAATACTCCATCCAAGCCATGCCCTGCTGGGTCTCTTTGAACATCTGGGCACAGAGCGCACACTCGTCCTGGTGGCGGGCAAAGGCAGCCGCATCGGCTGCGGAGAGGGTTCCGTCCAGCGCATCGGCGATCAGGTTTTCCCATTCGTCGCACCGTAAAACCCGGCCTGGCTGGCCGGACGGCTTGTTTTGTTCGCGCTCAGACATTTACATCACCTGCCCTTTAGTACGTTCTAACAGCCGCGCTAGTTCCGCCCGGCCGCGGCTGATCCGGGACTTGACTGTTCCTTGGGGAATGGCCAATATCTCGGCAATCTCTTTGTAATCCATATCCTGCAGATCGCGCAGAATAACTGCTTCGCGCAACTCCGGCGACACCTTGGCCAGGGCGTTCTGCACCATTTTTTCCAGCTGGTTACGCACCGCGTGCTGAAAGGGCGTGGTGCGCTGGTCGACGACCGGGTCCACGCGGGAGGGGTCGCTCCCCTGCTCCCAACCGGCATCCATCGAGTCGGTCACCCTCTGCTGGCGGGAACGGCGAAAATGATCGACCAGCAGGTTCCGCGTCAGGGTTGTGATCCAGGTCTGAAAGCTGCCCTTGGCGGCGTCGAAACTGGCCAGATTGCCGTACAACTTGATGAAGACATCCTGGGTCAGGTCTTCTGCGTCATGCGACGAGGCGGTGAAGCGGTAACAGAGGGCGTAGACGCGGCGCTGCTGGGCCGCCACCAGTTCTGTCCACGCGCTGGAATCGCCGTCGAGGCAGCGCCTGACCAACGCGGGCCAATCGATCTCCGGCGCCTCGGGCCGCCGCGCAGCCGGCCATTGCCGGCGCGAATCACTCTCCGGGGGCGTGTTCGAAGGGAGATTCACCGCGGGGATTCCTCGGCTTGTAGGATAGGGCCTCCCGGAGTTGCCATGGTAATGCTCACTGCGCGCTCCTGTTGGCGCGATGTGCAAAGCGAGTGTGCCGGCCAGACTCATGCATGCTGATACGCGCCGCTCCTGCCATCGGTTCCATCCGGGTTACAGCATTGTCGCTTCTGGCGCTTACAGAGCAACAACTTCCGGCATAGCTTGTCATCAGGCCGGGAAGTAAAAGGCGCAACCCGGGCGGCAGGCATAGAAATCGTGCGCGGCCGTCTCACACTTGATTTCTCCATTCAGCGCCACAGGTGATCGTAGCGCTCGACCAACCAGGCAAGGCCAAAAAGCAGGGCCATCCCTCCGCTTCCCCACCAGAAAATCATCATGGGCAAGGAGCCGGCTACGCTGCCGTCGTGCCGGATTGCCCCGTGCCCTGATCTTTTTTCCCCTTGGCGAAAGATGTATCCGCTTACCAGGGAAACGGCAGCGGCCAGCAACAGCATACGCAAGGCAGGCAGCAACTGCTGTTCGAGGTGGCTCCCGGGCTCCAGAAAGGCAGTATGAAATACGGCATCCAGGGCAAGAATACTCAGCAGCAAAGAAGCGAATTTAGCGAGTTCCAGAAACACGGCCAGCTCTCACCGCCGCCCCGAGCCACCGCCGGTTAAGGCGACACCCACTTAATTTTATGCCGCTCCAGCCACCAGCATGGCGCCTCCGACGCGTGGGGAAAGAGCGCGGGCACGCACGGTTCGGCGACCGTCCCCATGTAGTCGAATTCCTCTTTCTGGCCCTTCAGCGGCGTACGCAAAAACTGCTCCACTTGCACGCTGTTCGATGCATGAGCGCCCGTCCTGACCCGCAAGGTGATCCAGTCCCCGAGGTAAAGGACGACCAGAATGGCCAGCAAACCCTGGAGGATCCGTCCCCACCGACGCTTCATATTGACAGCCATCCTACTCTGAAACAACGTGGCTTGGGCAGCCTGTCCACGCCAGGGTAGAGTCTGTGCCCTGGCAGAACGAAAAGCAATTGGACGAGGATGCTGGTTCGCTGACTAAGGACGGGTGTCCCCTCGACTCTTGATTCACCCGAAGCATTGAGCGGTCAACCTCGGTGGTATCCCTCGCGAAAACCCGCGAGATACGGTGGCATCCGTCGTTGGTGAGGGAAAAGCAGTGGGTGGGGAAGAGACACGTGTTCCAGACTCTCTTGGGAGGTAATGAGAATGATCGCCACCAGTCCTGAGCATGCGGTGGAATTATTGGATTGCGCTTTTGCTCAAGGGGACCTCGACGCAGTCCTCAGCTTCTACGAGGATGCCGCAGTGGTCGTCACGGAGCCAGGAAAAGCAGCCCGGGGAACAGCGGAGCTGAGAAGTTTTTTTGCCCGCGCGATGCAATCCGGTTCTTCGGCAAAGCAGCTTCAGACGCAAGTCATCGAAGCCGACGGCGTGGCGCTTTTCATGTCTCACTGGGTTTTTCAGGTCAAAGGCGCTGCAGAGAGGACGTTCACCGCAACCACCGTATTTCGCAAGCAGCCGGACGGAGGGTGGAAGGCTCTGATCGATCATCCATTCGGCCCCTTAATTCTGGGACCGGAATAGCGGCCGAGTCATTCTCGCCCGAGGCTCGTGCGCACTAGCCGGCGCAGGATTGCCAAGCCACGCCCAAGGAATGAAGCGTGATCTTGTCCCCTTCGGTGATGACTACGGGGTCTACAGCGAGCAGGAAGGCGTACTCCATGTCTTTGTTGACAATGACGCACCAAGGCTCGTGTTGCACCACGCCGCTGCAGATGTTGCAGCAGGCGGCAGCGTTGTACTTGTTGGAGACGTGCCAAACTTCCTGTAACTGCTTTAGCGACTCATTCAGCTTATCGGCGCCGGAGTTCATAAGTCGTCACCCGTTGCGTGGCGTTTATCCACCACACGGTTGGGGCGCCCGGCTCTTATCGTGCAGGCGAGCAGCCAAGTGATTTGCCTAAGCCCTCAGCCCAGCGTAGAGCGAGTTCCAAGGGCATGATTGCCGATCGACGGAAATCTGAACCGATGCGGCCGCCTTTGGGCAACTACAAGAAGGCTCAACCGTTCAACCGTCTTTCACGTGCGCCTGCGTTTGATACGGATAGCCGATTACAGGAACCGACTATCCGCGTCACTATATTCGGTACCTTACAAGAGATATCGCCGATAACCCAATAGTGCTTCAGTGTGAGGAGCCCAACTTGTAAATGGCGGAAAGAAACTCGCGCTGCCCCTAAGTCCCTTGCGATGCTCATACATGCGCCTATCTCGCTGACTTCCACTTTTGGCGCGCGTTCCAGAACAGGAAAAATGACGATCAGTAGCTCCAGCCAAACGAGGAGCTGTAGGCAGATATTTGCACCGGCACGATCACACTTCGTGGCGGATGATTCGGCGGAGGGATTTGCCGGCGTGCTCGCGGACGGTTGGATCCTAGGTCATTGACTTGCGGAGAGCCACCCTGGCTCGCGCCAGGCGGGATTTCGTGGCGGGAACCGAAATGCCCATATGGTCGGCTATCTGCTTGGTCGAATGCCCCTTCATCTGTCCCTGCTCGATGACCGAGCGGAGCGAACCCGGCAGCTGACCGATCGCCCGTCTCAGATGCCTGGATCTCTCGCTTGCTGCATAGTGCCTCTCCGGGTCCGTGGCGTGCCCGGAAATTTGCCAGTGCCGCCAGGACTCTGCTTCCGCGGTTACATCCATCGGCGCCTCCGGCCGGATACGCTTCTTGCGCAGGATCATGAGCGCTGAGTTGATGCCTATCCGGGTGAACCAGGTGGCAAAGCTGGACCTTCCGTCAAATTGCCGCAAATGCTGGAAGGCGCGCAGCATGGAATCCTGCAGTGCATCCTCCGCGTCCTCACGATTCTTGGTGACGCTGTAGATGGTGCTGAAGGCGCGTTTCGCGCTACGTGTGCACAGTTCGACGAAGGCCCACTCCTGGCCCGATTGCGCCGCAGCAATCAGTCCTTCGTCGCTCATGGTGTGAAACTCGACGTTGAGGTTGATTTCGTGCTTCGCTACATCGCAGTTCATCAGTACGCCTCCGGGAGGGAATGACGTGATTCTAGGAGGTTCTGCGGGGAATTCCTTTGAGATCACTGTCAGCTAACAGTTGCTTTCCGGCTCGCCCCGTACATCGCCTGAAGAGTCGCAATCTGTTCGCCGAGATCGTTAGGCGGTAGAGTGGATACGTCGTGCAAAAGGAAACATGAGACGCGCGTTTGACTCTCTTCGCCTCGGTTCTCCGTCCGCTTTTTCCTCACTCAGCCGTCGCCGTTTCCTGCTCGGAGCAGCTGCCACGGCGTTCGCCACCGGCCGCCCCGGCGCTCTTGCCGCCGCCTTTGCTCCTGCCAACGACCATGCCGGCGGTCCGCTGAAAATTGAAGCAGTGGAACTGATCGAACTGCATGGCAGGTATACCGAGGAGGCAGGCGTCAACGGGCAGCCGCAAGTGAATCCGCTCGACGTCTACGACGATCTGCGCCCCGAGCCCTACACCGACAAGCCGTCGGGCACGAAAGAGGTGCATACCAGCGCGATCTATCTTCGGCTGCACACCGCCGGCGGGATCGAAGGTCTCTACGGCCCCATCGAGAAGAGCGCGGCCATTGTGGTCGAACAGGAGCTGCGCCCCTTTCTCCTGGGCAAAGACGCGCTTGCCGGGGAAGCGCTGTGGGACGAGATGTATCGCTCCAACCGCCACTCGCGCGATGGATTCTTCATGATGGGGATCAGCGCGGTCGACAACACGCTATGGGATGTGCGCGGCCGTTACTACGGCGTGCCGGTGTATCGGCTGCTGGGCGGCCCTACGCGCTCCTCAGTCGAGATGTACGCCAGCTGCCTTGGCTTTTCGCTGGAACCGGAAGCGGTGCGCACCCGCGCCCTGGCCATCAAGCAGCAAGGCTTCCGCTACCAGAAGTGGTTCATGGGCTACGGCCCGGGCTCCGGGCCTGAGGGCATGCAGAAGAATGTCGAACTGGTCCGCATTCTGCGCGAGACCCTGGGCGACGACAGCGAGATCATGTTCGACGCTTACAGCGGATGGGACCAGGACTACACGCTGGAATGGGCGCACCAGGTGGAGAAGTACCGCCCCCACTGGATCGAAGAAGCGACTCACCCGGAGAAGATCGAGAGTTTTGCTGCCATGCGCCGCAGCACCACCATTCCCATCGCCTCCGGAGAGCACTTCTACGGCCGATGGGAGGTGGAGCGTTACCTGCAGGCGGGCGCGCTCTCCGTGGTACAGGCCGATCCGGAGTGGTGTGGGGGCACCTCGGAGCTGGTGCGCATAGGCACTGTCGCGTCGCTGCACGATGTGCCCGTGATCCCCCATGGCCATAGCCTGCGTGCCGCCGTACACATCATCTGCAGCCAGTCGCCCATGACCTTTCCCCTGGGAGAGTACCTGGTGAACAAGATGCGGCACTACTACCACTTTGAAAGCAATCCCCTGGTTCCGGTGAACGCTCACATCGCCCTGCCCACCGGCCCTGGTTTCAACGTTCAACTCGATCCCAGCAAAATCGAGTCGCAAACCGTACTCAAGCCCGAGTAATATCCGCTCAGACTACTTCGCAGCATCGCTCCCGCACGTATAAAGAGGAGATCTCCAGGGATGAAACCAAGCCGCAGACAATTTCTCGCTCTTGCCTCAACCGCAGGAGCGTGGGTTCCCTTTTCGCAGGCCGCCGCCAAGCTGGAGCAGGGCTCTCCGTTTATCGGCGCCGCGCAGGCCAATCTTGGCAGGACCAGCGGCTCAGCTCCGCTGTCGCTCTTCGACGGAACCAGCCTGACCGGATGGCGGAAACAAGGGCCCGCGCAATGGCGCGTGGAAAACGGAGAACTGCTTGGATCGTGCGACTCTTCGGGCGGTGGATGGCTGGCAACGGAGCGCGGCTTCGAAGACCTCGTTCTGCGCTTCGCCTTTCGCCCCGGCGGCGGTGAAGCCGGGGTGCTGCTGCGCAACGCACCGCTCGCATGGTCTCGCTTCTCCCATCCGGCATCGAAGGGCGGGCAAACCATGGGCGTCTACGTGGCCCTAACCGGCACGCACGCGGGAGAGATGTCTTTGATCACTCTCGACCCGCAAGGAAAACAGAGCGACCGCAAGCCCATTCCTGCTCCGGTGCACGAGGGACCCGGGAGCGGAGACAAGATCTATCCCGGGATGTGCGCCCCCATTCCCTGTGCGGGGATCAACGATGCGGAAGCCACCAAGGAAGGCTGGCCATCGCATCCTTCCATGCGCATCTCTCCACCAGCCGACGGCTGGCAGCAGGTAGAAATCACGCTGCGCGGATCAGCCTGTCCGTGGGACAAGACAGGTGTGGCGGAGATACTCGATGAGAGAAGCCAGTTCGGAAGCCTGGCGCTTTTTGTCTCCGGCGGGCCCATCCACTTTAAAGATTTTTCGCTCTTCGATCTCACCCAGAGAGCTGCCGGGTTAGCGCAGAATGCCGCCAACCCTTACGTTCGCCAGATGACCGACCTGTTCTACGCCGAGGGTGTCGCCGCGGGAGACCTGAACCAGGACGGCTACGATGAGGTGGTGGCGGGTCCCTTCTATTACCTAGGACCGGACTACACCATCGCACGGGAGCTCTTCCCACCCACCACCATCAACCCAGCCGGCGTGGGCGAACACGGCAATTACTCCAACTGCTTTCTCAGTCATATTCACGACTTCACCGGCGACGGCTGGCCGGACGTTTTGATGATCATGGGTTTTGGTCCCAAACCCAGTTTCTCCGCCCATCTGTTCGTGAATCCGCGCGGTGAGCTTCGCCACTGGGATAACTACAACGTGGTGCCCTCGGTAGCTTCGGAAACCACGCAACTCTTCGATATCGACGGCGACGGTCACCCTGAGCTCGTCCTGACCCAGGACAACCAGGTCGGCTATGCCAAGCCGGACGCCTCCGATCCAACCAAGCCCTGGCAATTTTTTCCTGTTTCGGAGAAAGCGCCGCGGGGCCCGCATGGCCTCGGCGTGGGGGATATCAACGGCGACGGCCGCCTGGATATCATCACCGCCAGCGGCTGGTGGGAACAGCCGCCCGCCGGCAGCCAGCGGTCTATGGAAGTTTCATCCAGTGCTCTTCGGCGCCACCGAAGGAGAGCCTGGACTGCGCGGGGGCGCCGACATCATCGTCTACGACGTCAACGGCGACGGTGTTCCCGATGTCATTACCAGCCTCAATGCCCACGGCCCCGGATTAGCATGGTTCGAGCAACAACGAGGCGCGCAAGGCGAGGCGACATGGAAGCGGCACCTGATCATGGGCACCCCCTCCACCCCGTTGGCTGAACGGCAGCAATGGGAGGAGACAGACAAGTCGGTGGCCTTTACCGAGCTGCACGCCCTGGCCTTCGCAAACCTTGACAGCGACGAATTGCCTTCCATCATCACCGGAAAACGCTGGTGGTCGCATGGATACGTCTACGATGAAAACGACGTGGACAATCCGCCAGTTCTCTACCGCTTCCAGCTGGTGCGCAAGCCTGGAGGAGCCGTGGAGTGGATTCCAAGCCTCATCCATAACGCCTCGGGCGTGGGCACCCAGATTATCGCCAAGGACATCAACAAAGACGGCAGGATCGAGATCGTGACTACCGCAAGAAAGGGAACCTTTGTTTTTTATGGTCCGTTCAAGATCTAGAACCAGTGGAGAAGGCTTCATGTTTTTTCGCCCGGGTGCCTGGCATCCCGGGAGGGCCTGCCTAATTGTAATCTTTTCGATTACCTTATTTGGCCCGATAGCCTCTGCCAGCCCCAAACAGGACGCAAAGAGTCACACTACGTGGAGCACGTACCTGGGCAACGCGGATGGATCCCACTACACCGCCCTGAAGCAGATTGACCGGTCGAATGTAAGCCGATTGCAGGTGGCATGGTCCTACGACAGTGGAGCCGGGCCCTACGCGTTCAATCCCATCGTTGTCGGCCGGACCATGTACGTCCTGGCTAAAAACACTTCGATCGTTGCCCTCGACGCTGTGACGGGAAAAGAATTGTGGACCTATCGCTCCCGCAACCTGGGGCCGCGCATGGAAACTCATCGCGGCATCAATTATTGGCAGAGCAGCGATGGCAGTGATCGCCGCCTGCTGATCTCCTTTGCCAACAACCTGGAAGCAATCAACGCGGCCAACGGCCAACTGATTACCTCCTTCGGCAAGGACGGCACCGTCAATCTGAAAGAAGGGCTGGGGCGGGATCCGAACTCGATGCGCCAGATTCAGTCCGGCACTCCCGGTGTAGTCTTCGAGGATCTGATCATTCTCGGTTCTTCTACCGGAGAGGACTATGGATCTCCTCCGGGCGATATTCGCGCCTATGACGTGCGCACCGGGCGCATGGCCTGGATCTTTCACACCATCCCCCATCCTGGAGAACCTGGGTATGAGACCTGGCCCAAAGACGCATGGAAATCGGCCGGCGGCGTCAATTGCTGGGGTGAGATGAGCGTCGACGAAAAAACGGGAATCGTCTACATCCCTACCGGAGCTCCGGTCTACGACTTCTACGGCGCCGATCGCAAGGGAAACAACTTATTCGCGGACTCATTGCTGGCGCTCAACGCCCACACGGGAAAGCTGGTCTGGTACTACCAGCTCATCCACCATGACCTGTGGGACTACGACGCGATGGCCGCTCCGCAACTCTTGACCGTGCAGCAAAACGGGAAAGAGATTCCTATCGTGGCCCAGGCGTCCAAGCAGGGATTTCTTTACGTCTTCAACCGGACCACGGGCAAGCCTGTCTGGCCCATCGAGGAGCGCGCCGTGCCGGCATCCAATATGCCGGACGAACAGGCTTCACCCACCCAACCCTTTCCCACCGCCCCACCGCCCTTCGCCCGCCAGGCGTTCACCGTAGCAGATCTGAACCCTTACCTCCTGAGCGCGCCCGATCGAGCGCGCTGGAAGAAAGTGGTGGAGAATGCGGCCAACCATGGCCTATTCACCCCTCCCGGGCTGACAGATACGGTTGAGATGCCCGGTAACCATGGCGGTGTCAATTGGGGCATGACGGCGGCCGACCCCAGCAACGGAACCATGTACGTCGTGTCCATGGATATTCCGGCCATCCTCAAGAATGAGCGCAGCGAGCCGCCCTCCCTTTGGCAAATTCCGAGCCAGGCTGCTCCCGCGGTACAAGGCAAGGCCGTTTACCATTTTTATTGTGAGCGCTGTCATGGCCCAGAGCGCGCAGGCGCGCCGCCGGCGATTCCCTCGCTGGTGAATGCCCCTTCGACCTTTGGCGCAGAACGATCAAAAGCGTGGTGAACTATGGTCTGAACGACATGCCCGCTTTTCCCGACCTCACCGACCGCCTGCTGAACGATCTCCTCTTGTATCTCGGCAATCCTGGGAGTGCACCGGAGCCCGTTGCCACCCGCAATGAACCACCACCCGCTCCCACCAGCGCCGCGTCCAAGCCGGTTCGCTACTGGTCCGGCTACGGCTTGCAGCCATCGATCATCCGTCCACCATGGTCTGTGATTACGGCTTACGATCTGAACCGGGGAGTGATCAAGTGGCAGGTGCCGCTGGGAAATGCTCCCCAGGGCAAACCGGAACATTTCAAAGACACCGGCGTCATGATGTCCAGAAATGGACCTGTGGTGACTGCCAGCGGCTTGATCTTTATAGCCACGAAGGACGAAGGCAATCTCCGCGCCTACGACGAGGAGAACGGCAAGGTGCTTTGGGAAACGGACCTTCCCGCTGCTTCCGAAGGTGTCCCGGCGGTGTACGAGGTAGAGGGACGCGAATATATCGTTCTCTGTGCGGCCTCGGCGAAGCAGACGGATATACCAAGGGACGGGCCCGAGCAGCAAACGGCACAGCCGGTGCATCGGTCGTATATCGCGTTCGCCTTGCCTAAGGATAAGTGACGTGACCAGGGATAACGGCGGTCTTGCGAATCTCCCACGATAAGGATACCCAGGATTACATCCTGGGATATTCTCAGCCGTCCCCTTCGACAGGCTCAGGGCAGGCTCTGGCGGGACTGTTCCGGGCTCTCTGACCTATCCGAGGACTCACGTCCTGGGATACTGTCAGCCGTCCCTGCGGGACTGTGCCATAGCAGAAAATTCCGGGGAGTGGAGCGCCCAGCATTTGCGTCATAGAAAGGCGCACAGCAGATCCCTCCACGGCGCGCCGGGACAGGTCGGCTTGCCGAATTTCCTGTCGATCTTGGTGGCGTTGATAAACTTCATGCGGTTTTCTCCTACAGAAAACCGCACACGCGGCGATGTCTCGAGCAGCGTAGCAGGAAACTCGGATGCGCTACCACGGCACGCCGGGGCAGACGGGATGACAAAGTTTTAGGGTGGTGGCAAACCTTGGCATGAGTGGAGGTGGATGGACAGAGTCGAAAAAAGCTAATTTGGACAAGTCTGACTGTCAGCCGTCCCTACGGGACTGTGTTCTGGACCAACAGGTTCCCCACGCGGACTCTAAAATCCCTCGCAGTTCCGTGCTCTCATGACAAAACATTCTGCAACCTGTTTAGCGATTGAGGGATGATGCCTTAGCTCTCGGCTCCCACGTTCGTCAACTGGAGCAACCGCTTTTCGACAGAAGTTGAGGCGGGAATGAAAACCGAGAAGCAGGTTACGTTTCTGCCCGGAAGGCGGCTACTGCGGAAATCGATGGTGCCTTCATACTTCTCCACGATCCCTTTACAGATCCAAAGGCCTAACCCGGTTCCTTTTGTAGATTTGGTGGTAAAAAATGGTTCAAAGAGCCTCTTCGCGTCTTCGGGCCTTATGCCTGAACCGGTATCCAGTATGGAAACTCGAACACCGGCCGCTTGCGTCGCCGCGCGATAAGACTGCTGTATGTGTACCCGCAAGCGTCCGCCTTGCGGCATCGCCTGAATCGCGTTGCCAATGAGATTGAGGAATACCTGTTTCAACTCCACCGGGAATCCCTGCACCACGTCGCCGCTGCCGTAACGCCGTTCGACCACGACTCCGCTGGCCTGCAATTGACGCGATTGAAGCTCCAGGATGTCGTCCAGAAGCCCGGGAATGGAGACAGCAATGGCCTCTGCGGATTCACGATAGAAGCTTAGCGTCTGCTTGGTAATGTGCGAAACACGTAACAGCTCCTGTTCCGCCATCCTGGTATAGTGCTTTGCCTCCTGATCCAGGGACGGATGTCTCTGCATCAAGTAGAAGAGGTTAAGGATCGACTCCAGTGGATTGTTGATCTCATGGGCGACAATGCCCGCCATTCTCCCCATCGCCGCGAGTCTCTCTGAATTGCGCAGTGCCTCCTCGGCCTGTAATCTCGCGGTGATATCCCGGCAGATCTCCAGCACCACGCGCGGTTTCGCTCCATCGCACTGAAGAATCTTTCTGCATGCAACCACGATTTCGCGTCCATCTTTGGTGTACTGAATCAGGTTGCCTTCCCATCGCTTTGCCATCTGAGATGGTGGATTCTATCTCGCCGTCGGGCACGGGAAATTGCGTATTCAGCAGTTGGTGAAGCTTCTTACCGCGGGCCTCTTCCGCAGTCCAACCGTACAGCGCAGTCGCTCCCGAATTCCAGAACTGAACGGTCCCGTCAAGGTCGCGCACCATGATCGCTTCCGAAGCAAGATCCAGCAGGTCAGCACGCTGCCTCAATATCTGCTCCATCCGCTTGGGCTCGGTTATATCGATGAGCGCTCCGACCGCGCCGCGAACGTTCCCGGAATCGTAGAAGAGCGGATTCGCGCTCATCAGGGTTTGGATCACCTTCCCGTTCCCGGAGTGGATTTCGAGTTCGATCCTTCCCACCGGCCTACCCGTCGCGGCGGCCCGCTGCAGTGGCAGCTCGTCAAACGTAAGACGCTCACCGTTGTGGTAAATTTCGTAGCTTGCGTCGTTATTTTCGTGGCTCTGTGGAGAGAGATTCTCCCGGTGCTCAAGTCCAAGCAACTCCTTCAGCGCTGCATTTCCGGTGACGAAACGGCAATGCGGATCATGGGCGATAGAAACGCCGACCGGCAACACCTTCATGATCGTTTCCAGTTCCGCAACTCGCTGCTGCAACTGGACGTTGAGCCTGCGTACCTGCTCTTCGCTCTCCCGCAACTGTTCCGTGCGCGCCAGCACGCGCTTTTCCAGCTCGTTATTCAGGAGTTCCAATTCCCGGGTCTTCCGGTACAAGTCGGCAAATACGCTGACCTTGGCCCGCAAGAGTTCGGGGACGACGGGAACGGAGATGTAATCCATCGCCCCGCGCTGGTATCCCTTCATGCGATCGATATCCGTCAGATGCACGGCGGAAATGAAAATGATGGCAGTCTTTTGAAAGCGCGGATGCTGGCGAATCATGTCCGCTAACTCGAAACCATCGAGTTCGGGCATACTCACATCCATCAAAATGACGGCAACATCCTGGCTGAGCAGGTGTTCCAGAGCCTCTCTCCCCGACGTGGCGGAGATCAGGTTTTCTCCCAGATCCTGCAATATCGCCTGGTAGGTGAGCAGCTTGCCGGGCTGGTCATCTACCATCAGGATGTTGACGCTCTCAGTTGTGTTCATCTTTCCGGCCCTTTGCGTAGATTACAGTGGATGCGTGCGCTACCGATGAAGCCACATGCGAAGCGTTGAGAGCAATTGCTCCGTGTTTACCGGCTTCGCCAGATACTCGGACGCGCCCGCCTCCAGGCACTTCTCGCGATCCCCTTTCATCGCCTTGGCCGTGAGGGCAATGATGGGCATCCGGCGGAACAAAGCATTCTGCCGGATCACCTGCATCGTCTCGTAGCCATCCATTTCAGGCATCATAATATCCATCAGCACAATTGACATGTCCGGAACGGATTCCAGTGTGGCAATCGCCGCCTTGCCGGTGCCCGCTGTCAGCACCGTCATTCCCCGCCGTTCAAGAACACTGCTCAGCGCAAATATGTTGCGCACGTCGTCATCCACGACCAGCACTTTCTTTCCTACCAGAGCATCGTCGGAGCGATGCAGGCGATCCAGCATATTTTGTTTCTGGGGAGGAAGGTCGGCAATCACGCGATGGAGGAATAGCGCCGTCTCATCCAGCAGCCGCTCCGGGGACTCGACTCCTTTCACCACCACGCTGCGGGCCAATTCATGAAGGCGGGCGTCTTCCTCTGGCGAGAGTTCCTTCCCGGTGAAGACGACGATCGGCATATCGCTCAACTCGGACGTGTCGCGCAGCCGCTCCAGCACCTCGAAGCCAGACATATCCGGAAGCCGGAGATCGAGCACCACGCAATCGTACGGCTCCACCTGGATCGCCGCCAGAGCTTCGCTGCCGGTGGTGGCGACGACGACATCGATGTCTTCATCTCCCAACAACTCGCGAATGCTCAACTGCTCGGCGGGATTATCCTCCACCACAAGCAGGCGTTTCCGCCGCGGCGCCGCGTAGTCCTTAATGCGCGTGATCGCGGCATCAAGACCTTCGGGAGTCACCGGCTTGGTGATGAAGGCAAAGGCTCCGCGCGCCAGTCCATGGCCCTTGTCTTCATCGAGAGTCAACATCTGTACCGGTATGTGGCGTGTTGCCGGATCCTGTTTCAGGTGGTTAAGGACGGTCCAGCCCAGCATGTCGGGGAGAAATACATCGAGGGACACGGCGGTGGGATGGAATTCGCGCGCCAAAGCGAGAGCTTCCGCGCCCCGGGTAGCGAGCAGAACCTTGAAGCCCTTTTCCCGGGAGAGATCGCGCAAAATGCGCGCGTAGTGCGGATCATCTTCGACGATCAACAGCGCAGCATCGTCAGGCTGTAGATTCTCGCGGTCGTCCGGAATCACTTCCGCCGGAAGCTCAGCCAGCACTGTCTTTAAGAGTTCAACCGGGTGACTCGATACCGAGCTCTGGCCCTCTGGATATTTCACCGGCAGGGCAGATGGACCGCTGTACACCTGGGGCAGGTAAAGAGTAAACGTGCTTCCCTGGTTGGGCGTGCTGCGCAATTGAATCTCGCCGCCGAGCAGACCAGCGAGTTCGCGGCTGATGGCCAATCCCAACCCCGTGCCACCGTACTTGCGGCTGGTACCTGCATCCGCCTGCTGGAAGGCCTCGAAGATGATTCGTTGCTTCTCCTGCGGAATCCCAATGCCGGTATCGGCGACCTCGAACGCGACCACGGCGGTCGCCCGGCTCAAGATTGGATGACCACTGCTCCATCCTTCCTCCGCAACCAGGACGGAGAGGCGCACGCCACCTTTCTCAGTAAATTTGAAAGCATTCGATAGCAAGTTCTTGAGTACTTGCTGTAGACGTTTCGAATCGGTGATGAGGCTTCTGTTGAGGCGCGGATCGGTGAGCAACTCAAAGTCGAGACGCCGATTTTCCGCTTCATGGCGGAACGGACGCCCGATCATGTCGAGCAGGCTGGCAAAGAACACTTCCTCCGCCTCGACGGAGACGGTTCCGGATTCGATCTTGGAAAGGTCCAGGATGTCGCTGATCAGATTTAAGAGGTCCGTACCGGCTCCGTGGATTGTGCGCGCAAACTCGACCTGCTTAGCCGTCAGATTTCCATCCGGATTGTCTCCCAGCTGCTGGCCCAGAACCAGAATGCTGTTGAGAGGCGTCCGCAGCTCATGCGACATATTGGCCAGGAACTCGGATTTGTACTTGGAAGTAAGCGCCAATTCCTTGGCCTTCCCTTCGAGCTCGCGCCTGGCCTGCTCAATCTCCTGATTCTTGCGTTCCACCTCGGCGTTCTGCTCAGCAAGCTGCTGGGCTTTCTGCGCCAGCTGCTCGTTTTTCTGTTGCAGCTCTTTTTGCTGCATTTGCAGTTCGGTCGCCAATTGCTGCGACTGCTTCAAAAGGCCTTCCGTTTGCATGGTGGCCTCGATGCTGTTCAGCACGATGCCAATGCTGGCGGTCAATTGTTCGAGAAATGCCAGATGCGAGGCGGTAAAGACGCCCAGAGAAGCCAGCTCAATCACCGCCTTTACGCGATCCTCGAATAACACGGGTAAGACAATCACGTTGCGCGGTACAGCCTCAAATAGTCCGGAGCGAATGGTTACCTTGCTCTCCGCCAGATCTCTTATCAGGATGCGTCGTTTTTCTATCGCGCATTGGCCCACCAGCCCTTCGCCCGGATCGACACGCCGCAAGTGACCGTCAGCCCGGTCGCCGGCATAGGTCGGAGAGCAGTACCAGCTTCTTCTCGTCCTCAGTTTCCATCTGGTAAATGACAGCCTGGTGAGCATTCACCAGCGGAGCCAGTTCCGAGAGCAGAGTTTTGCCCACGGTCGTCAGGTCGCGCTGGCCCTGCAGCATGCCCGTGAACCGCGCCAGGTTTGTCTTGAGCCAATCCTCCTCGGTATTCCGCTCCGTCGTGAGCCGGAGGTTATTGATCATGGTGTTGATGTTGTCTTTCAGTTCCGCCACTTCGCCCCTGGCCTCTACCTGAATGGACCGGGTGAGATCGCCTTGCGTCACGGCGGTAGCTACTTCGGCGATGGCGCGCACCTGGTTGGTGAGGTTGTCGGCCAAAAGGTTCACATTGCCGGTTAAATCCTTCCACGTGCCGGCCGCTCCGGGCACATTGGCCTGGCCTCCCAAGCGGCCTTCGACGCCCACTTCACGCGCAACCGTTGTTACCTGATCGGCGAAGGTGGCCAGCGTGTCTGTCATATTGTTGATGGTTTCGGCCAGCGCGGCGACTTCACCTTTGGCGTTCACGGTCAGCTTTTGGGTCAGGGCGCCATTCGCAACCGCGGTGACTACTTTAACGATGCCGCGCACCTGCTCGGTCAGGTTGGCCGCCATGACGTTGACATTATCCGTGAGATCTTTCCAGGTACCCGCGACTCCTGGTACCTGCGCCTGGCCGCCGAGTTTTCCATCCGTTCCTACCTCGCGGGCCACGCGCGTTACTTCCGCGGCAAACGCATTGAGTTGATCAACCATGGTGTTGATCGTGTTCTTCAATTCGAGAATCTCGCCCTTCACATCGACGGTGATCTTGCGCGAGAGATCGCCGCGGGCGACGGCCGTGGTCACCTCGGCAATGTTGCGGACCTGCGCAGTCAGGTTGCCGGCCATCGAGTTCACTGAGTCCGTAAGATCTTTCCAGGTGCCGGCTACGCCAGGAACGTTGGCCTGCCCGCCTAAGCGGCCCTCTGACCCGACTTCGCGAGCCACACGCGTTACCTCGCCGGCAAACGCGTTGAGTTGGTCCACCATGGTGTTAATGGTGTCTTTAAGCAGAAGGATCTCGCCGCTGACGTTGACCGTGATTTTCTTTGATAGATCGCCGCTGGCGATCGCCGTAGCCACTTCGGCAATGTTGCGCACCTGGCCAGTTAAATTGCTGGCCATCGAGTTCACTGAGTCGGTGAGATCTTTCCAGGTGCCGCCCACTCCAGGCACCTGCGCCTGGCCGCCGAGCTTTCCGTCCGTGCCCACTTCTCTCGCGACACGGGTAACTTCTGACGCGAAGGACCGCAGCTGCTCCACCATGGTGTTGATGGTGTCCTTCAGCTCCAGAATTTCGCCCTTCACATCCACCGTGATCTTGCGTGATAAGTCGCCGCGCGCTACGGCCGTGGCCACTTCGGCGATATTGCGTACCTGGCCGGTCAAATTGCTGGCCATGAAGTTTACGTTGTCGGTAAGGTCCTTCCAGGTGCCGGCGACGCCCGGCACTTGCGCCTGCCCACCGAGTTTGCCCTCGGTGCCCACCTCACGCGCCACACGCGTAACCTCTCCGGCAAAGGCATTGAGCTGGTCCACCATGGTGTTGATGGTGTCCTTCAGCTCGAGAATTTCGCCCTTCACGTCGACCGTGATCTTGCGCGACAGATCGCCGCGCGCCACGGCCGTGGTCACCTCGGCGATATTGCGCACCTGGGCGGTCAGGTTGCCGGCCATGGAGTTGACGGAGTCGGTCAAGTCTTTCCAGGTACCGGCGACACCGGGCACATTGGCCTGCCCGCCGAGCCGCCCTTCTGATCCCACCTCACGCGCCACGCGGGTGACTTCGCCCGCGAAACGGTTCAGCTGATCCACCATCGTGTTCAGCGTTTCTTTCAGCTGCAGAATCTCGCCTCGAACGTCGACTGTGATTTTGCGCGAAAGATCGCCGCTGGCGATCGCCGTGGCGACTTCGGCGATATTGCGTACCTGGCCAGTCAAGTTACTGGCCATAAAGTTGACGTTGTCGGTAAGGTCTTTCCAGGTACCGCCGACTCCGGGGACCTGGGCCTGGCCGCCGAGTTTGCCCTCGGTGCCGACCTCACGCGCCACGCGCGTCACCTCGCCGGCGAACGCGTTCAGCTGATCCACCATGGTGTTGATCGTGTTCTTCAGCTCCAGGATCTCGCCCTTGACGTCCACGGTAATCTTGCGCGACAAATCGCCTCGGGCGACCGCCGTGGTGACCTCCGCGATGTTGCGTACCTGGGCGGTCAAGTTGCCGGCCATGGCGTTGACGGAGTCGGTCAGATCCTTCCATGTACCCGCTACGCCGAGCACCACCGCCTGGCCACCCAATTTGCCGTCGGTGCCGACTTCGCGGGCCACACGCGTGACCTCCGAAGCGAAGGACCTCAGCTGGTCCACCATCGTGTTGATGGCTTCCTTGAGCTGCAGAATCTCCCCGCGAACATCCACCGTGATCTTGCGCGACAGATCGCCACTGGCCACCGCGGTCGCGACTTCGGCGATATTGCGCACCTGGCTGGTGAGGTTGCTCGCCATGGAGTTGACAGAGTCGGTGAGGTCCTTCCAGGTTCCGGCGACCCCCGGCACTTGCGCCTGGCCACCCAGCTTGCCGTCGGTGCCGACTTCCCGCGCCACGCGGGTCACTTCCGACGTGAACACGCCGAGCTGCTGAATCATGGTGTTGACGATTTTGGCCGACCGTAGAAAATCGCCTTCGAGCGGGCGTCCATCCACGTCCATTCTTACCGTCTGGGTCAGGTTCCCCTCGGCCACGGCCGCGATCGCGCGGGTTACTTCGGCGGTCGGTCGCAGCAGATCCTCAACCAGGGTGTTGACCGAGTCCTCGATCTCTCCCCAGGCGCCTCGGGACTCGTCAAACCTGGCCCTCTCCCGGGTCCTGCCCTTTTTCCCCACCACTTGACCGACGCGCCGCAGTTCCTTCGCGATCCGCTGATTCGCCATGGCAATTTCATTGAAAGTGTCAGCCATCTTTCCGCTGAGCCCGGTCCATGAACCGGGAAGGCGCACAGAGAAGTCTCCATCGCGCATGGCCTGCATTCTCTCCAGAATGAGCACCATTTCCGAAGACTCGTATTCTGCAACGGCGCCGTTATGCCCATTGGTCTTTGACTTGCGGTGCGTAAGTTCTTCCTGTGCGGGCAACGCGGGGGTTCCGTTTTTCCTCATGCCGATCTCCCTGAAAATTAAGCGCAAAGCGTCAACCGGCGGGCAAACCTGCAATCAGGTCTGCCGCGGTACTTTCAACACACAGTGACAGTCCGGAGGCGGATCATTGAAGTCGCGCTACAAAAACGTTCCAAATTGGGTTGCGCTGGACCTTAGATGTAGGTCTCTGATCGGAGGTTGGTTTCCTAAGGCGACGAAAAATCTTTTTCTTCGGCGCCCGCAGACATCGTTTTCTGGGAAGAGAGCCACCCTTTGCTGCCGCCTTCCCTTAAGAGCGAACGTGGCATTCACCCAAAAGAAAATCTTGTGGCCGACTCGACGAAAAAAGCAATAGAACCAAAGGGTATCGAGCCGCGAAGGCATTTTCAGAAACAGTGCCGGCAAATGACCCGGATCTCGAAGCTTGCATGTGTAAGTATTTGACTCTGTTGGGATAGCACATGATCGGAAATCTGAGCCGTGAGGCCACGATGCCCGAATCAAACTGTTCAAGAGCTTGGGGGCGACCCGGGCATCCACTTCCTCAATACCCCCGGTTCCTACTTGGCCGACATCGGTCCGCCCACGACAGACGATCCAGTTCCGCTGCACCCCGTGCTGCCATAGCGGAGAAACCTCTGGATCCGCTTCCCTGTGTCCACTTCCCCGGTATAGATGTTGCCCTTGCTGTCCAGGCTCACCTGGTGCAGCCAGTGGAAGTCTCCCGGCGCCCGCCCACTACGGCCCAACCGGCCCAGCTCCTGCAGATTGCTTCGGTTCAGCAGATAGATGGTCATGTTGGCGTTGTCTCCGATATAGAGGCAACTCTGCGCCTTGTCTTTGGAGAAACTTCAGGGAAACGGCGGTGCCGATGATGTTGGTATGCTCGCTGATAAATTGCTCGGCCACGAACCCGCATTTGCCGGCCGCGCCCGCCGAATTGCTACAGGGCTTGCCCAGCGCGGGATCGTGGATGTCAAACACCTGAATGCGATCATTTCCCCGGTCGCAGACATAGAGTTTGCCGTCATTGGCAATCTTCACGCAATGCACGGGGTTGCGGAAGAAGTCGGGTTTCTTGTTGCCTTTGGTGTAGTCCTCGATCCACGTCCCGGCGGCGGCGGCTGCTGCGTCATCGACGGGATTGTTTCCATAGGCGCCGAAGTGGCCAATGTATTTGCCGGTGCCGGCGTCAACGATCAGAACCCGGCGATTTCCGTAGCCATCCGCAATGTAGAGGCGGTTGGTTGCGGGATCGACCACCATGTCCGCCGCCTGGTAAAGCAGCGGCGTGCCATTCACACCACCATGCGTATCGTTGCTGTCCGGTCTGGTCGGAGTTCCCCCGATTCTCAACTTGAAGTTGCCGTCCATGTCGAATTTCTGAACGAAGCCGTCGCCGCCTTGCTTGTTCGTTGCCCAGGGCGAACCTCCCTTGTCGGCTGCGGCAGAATTTCCCGAGAGCCAGACGTTGTCGTTCTGGTCGACATAAATGCCGTGCTCACTGCTGGGCCAAAGGCAGCCTGCCTCCGCCTTACACTTACCGCCGATAAAACCAGGGTCGGCGGGACCGCCCCAGGCGCGCAGCAGCTTTCCCTGGGTATCGAACTCCAGCACCGAGGGCGCGGCTTTGCAGCAATCCGCGATCGAACCATAGGTGCGCACCTGGCCAAGGCCGTTGACCGGCTGCCCCTTCTCATTCACGGCGCCGGGCACGGGCCCTTCGAGGCCGGCCTCCTCATTGGTCATGGTGCGCGGCCGGTTATAGACCCAGATATGGTCATGCGGGTCGACATAGAGCCCGCCTATCTGGCCCAGAGATCCAATTGTTGGGCAGCGGTTGCGGCCAAGCGGGATCGACGACGAAATCCGGTGTCTTGCCGCTGCTCGATGTGTTGTACACACCGGCCTGCTTGAAGAGCCGGTCGAGAGAACCATCGT
Source organism: uncultured Acidobacteriaceae bacterium (assembly GCA_963815175.1). Lineage (GTDB taxonomy): Bacteria > Acidobacteriota > Terriglobia > Terriglobales > Acidobacteriaceae > PALSA-350. Next base: position 62,318 of record CAWFGM010000013.1, on the reverse strand, counting down.
TCTTCAGCAGATTGCTATCGTTTTCGGCGGCCATGACTATGCTGGTCATTCACAACAGAAGCAGCGCGGCCGTCAACTTGCCCGGGATCATCATGCTCGTCCTTTCTTTCCACTCGCTACCTGAAGCCCGGAGATAAAACCCGTCGTCCAGTCAACCATGAACTATAGAGCAGCTTCTGTATCATTGTCGTGGACGGGAACTACAAGGTCTGCCCTACCGCCGAGTCTGCAGATCAGCGGAGGAGGAACGATAAAAAACTTCTTGAAGGCTTAATGCGCGCCGATCGGCCATTATTATTTCTCTCCGGGATACTCGCCCTGGCGCCCGTCGCCTTTGCGCAATCGAGCCCTGCCACAACGCCCGCACTACCCACCTTTAAAGCCGGCGCCACCAACGTTCTTGTCGATGTAGTGGTTACCGGCCACCATGGCAACCCTGTCGAAGGTTTATCGCAGGACAACTTCAGCGTCCTCGAAAACGGTCAGCCGCAGCAAATCGTCTCCTTTACCTATCATCCTTCCGCCACGGCGTTCACGTCGGCGCCGCCTCCCCGCTGCCGGCCGGCGTCTACACCAATGCTGAAGCGGTTGCGGACGACGATACGGTGGATGTTCTGTTGCTGGACGCGCTCAATACGCCGACCATCGGGGCAGGTGCAGATCGCACCGGGTGATGGTGGAATACTTGAAAACTCTGCCCGTCAATAAGCCAATCGCGATCTTTACCCTCTACACGCAACTCCATCAGCTGGAAGGCTTCACCACCGACCACGCCGCCCTGCTAAAGGCCGTGGATGAGTTCACACGCTATCCGCAGAATCTCCATTACTGAAGACGCCGCAAGACACCGAGAAGGAAATGAAAGATGAGGATGACGCGATCGAATTCGGCACCCTTCTTAATAAACCGGGAATAGGACTGATGATGATGCACCAGTTGCAGCAATTTAACGCTGAGCAGGATTCGTTCCATATCAATTTCGCGTACAGTACACGCTTTCCGCCTTCGATCAGCTTGCTCACTACCTCTCTGGCATGCCAGGACGCAAAAATGTCATGTGGCTTTCCGGCTCATTTCCATCGGAAATTTGCCCGACCCCGGCCTGAAAAATCCCACCGAATCAGCACGTGATTTCTCCCAGGCTGTCAACCATACGGCCACCCTTCTCGCCAATGCTCGCGTAGCGGTTTACCCTATCGACGCGCGCGGCCTCTTTCCGCAACCTTTGATGGCTCCCTCGATCGGCGGCGGCACCTGGGTGCGCACTCCAGATCGGGAGGACGCAGCCGAGGCCGCGGACGCCAGCGTAGCACGCGGAGGAGCGGTTGACTCTGGAACAAATCGCTCGTGCCACCGGTGGCGAAGCCATTTACAACACCAACGACCTGAAGGGCGCGCTCGACGAAGTCGATCGCACAGGAGCGCATTACTACACCCTGGCTTACGCTTCCACGGATAAATCGCAGGACAACAAGCTCCGCCGCATCGAAGTCCGTGTCCACCCTGGCAACTACCATCTCTCCTATCGCCGCAGTTATTCCACCCCCCCGGCGCCTCCGCACGACAATAGCTTCCTGGCTCTTATGCAACATAACGTTCCAGCATCCACGCAGATCTTGTTTCGCTTGTCTCCCCTCCGCGGCGCAGTGCAGCCGGCGACCGCTCCGCTAGCGGGCAGCAATCGCTAATGTCCCCCGTCCTGTGACCCGGTATACCGTTGCATACGACGTAGATGTGGCTCCGCTGGTGCTCAGCGCATCCGCCGACGGCGTGCTCCATGGCCAGGCCACTCTGGTCTCCATTGCCTATGACCGTGATGGTAAGGCACTGAACTCCGTCGCCAACACGCTCAACCTCAACGTGCCCTCCGCGGAATACGCCCGCTTCTTAAAAGAGGGCATCCATTATCGCGAGCAATTAGATATACCCGCGCAAGCGGCGTGGCTTCGTGCCGGCATCTACGACCACGTCTCCGGACAGGTAGGCAGCCTTGAAGTGCCCTTGGGCAGAGCAAAATAAATCCGTCGCCGCACGAAATCCCAGCGGCCGGGTTTCGAGTATGCGGCCCGCGGACAGCTTGATGCGAAGGATCGCACCGCTGCTGTTGTTGTCTGCGATCGCTTTGCCTGGTTTTGCAGCTAACCCAATCTCCGTAGCAGAGCTGGAGCAATTGTTAGCCGGCGCTCCTACCCAAGGCGATGCCCACGTGGCGCGAAAATTGTCGAATCTGGAACTGACTCAGCGGCTGAACTCTGTCAAATTATCGCGCTGGCTAAATGCGCTGCCCGGCCCGAAATCCCAGCAAGCACTCCTGGATTGGCTGACACGTCGGCATTCCTTGATCTGCCGCCAGCGGAGATTCCTGCCACTCCTATCCCGGATTCCGCAGCCCAACGCCGCATGCTGTCGCTCAGCGTGGACTATATAGGTAAGACCATTCGTCAGCTGCCTAACCTATTTGCTACGCGAGCTACGACCAGTTATCAGGAATCCTTATGGGAGCATTGGACACCTGAGTCAGGTCTCCTCCGTTACCAGCCATTGCACCCGGTGGGGCGATTACAGCGCGGATGTGCTCTATCGAGATGGCGGGGAGGAGGCGCATTCCGAGCGCCAAAACGCGCTAAGAGGCCGCCCGGACTCGAAACCTCAGGCGAGTTCGGTTTATTAGGAACTGTGCTCGAAGATGCCGTACAAAGCAATCTCTACTGGAGCCATTGGGAGCAAGGTGCGGCAGGGCCAGTCGCGGTCTACCGCTACGCCGTCCCGCCTGAAAAATCGCACTACGAGGTGGGATCGTCCTGGGTTCGGGACGCTAAGGGAAACCGGGTTATCATTCAACACTTCTCCGGCTATCGGGGTGAGATAGCGGTCGATCCCTCCACAGGAACGATCCTTCGCCTCGTTCTGATCGCGGACACAAAACAAACCGACCCACTTATCAAGGCAGACATCCTGGTCGAGTATGGTCCCATGATGCTGGATGGCAAGACATATGTTTGCCCTGTGCGCAGCGTTGCCCTTTCGGTGGCAGCGGAAACACAAAGTTCTCACCGCAAGGGCAACCTGCTCCACGACTTCTACAGACGTCGTTGAATGACGTCACGTTTGAGCGCTATCACCTGTTCCACGCGGACGCAAAGATCCTGGATGGCTACAACCCCTAGCGCTTGTGATATTTGACTGTTTCACCGCATTGAATGGCCCTTCCACCCCACCTCCACTCTTGGGTGCTCGGCATTATTGCTGCGGCGGAGGTCCACCACCACCCGGTCCACCTCCGCCTTGCATCCGCTGTTGCATACGCTCCTCCATTCTTTGTTGATCCGCTTCAAATTGCTTTTTCTGGTCATCGTTCAAAACGCCTTCAATCTTTGTCTTGGTGTCGGCACGAATGCTCTGCATCTTGGTCATGCGGTCTTCACGCGATAGCGACGAATCCCCACGCAGCGCCTGCATTTGCTGGTGTTGCGACGCCAGGATCGGCTTGAGTTGGGTCTGCTGATCGGCAGACAGGTTGTAGCGCTTGGTCATCCCCTCCAATTGCTGCGCCGGATCCATCATTCCGCGATGCTTGGGGGTGGCGCCGCGGTCTCCGGAGCTCCACCGGGTTCCTGGGCAAAGACATGAGCGCCACCTGCGAGGCATACGGCCAGGACAGCGCTCTGTAAACGAAAACTAAGTGGCTTCTTCATCGGATCAATTCCTCCATGGCTTGCAGTGTGCGAGTGCTTGACCTCTAAATAGACGAGGCGCACAGGTAATACGATGTCAGGTCATTCCGCCTGATTATGGCTCAGCGTTCACTAGCATGAACGAGTCGGGGGACGCGCTACAGGCCCCAGGTGAAGAGGCGTGCCAACGGGAGCCGTCGGCGTAGGCAACCGCGTTCACGTCCACAGCAGTAATGGCGGTGAAGTGGCTTAACGAAAGGTTGCGTGAAGCCTCGCTATTTCCTTTCACGTCCAGTGCGACGTCAACCGTCTTTGCCAGGTCGGGATCCGCTCCAGATAAAGGAACGTATCTCCACTTGTTACTGAATCCGTGAACGACAATTTGCGCGCTCACGATGGACTGCGGCAAGAGATTGATTAAGGTGAGTTGAATGGCCTGATTCTGCTCCGGACTTCGAAGCTCACCCGAAAAAGGCTTTCCATTGATGGAGGGCCCATCGGCGCTCCTGCTCGTGGCGAGCCCGGGTCCATGTTTTACCTGCAGGCCGACCGGACAATTGCCGCGGCCCATGTTCGGCGGAGGCGTCGCCAATGCAAGCTTTGCGTCGGGACGCATGACTGTCCCTTGTCCGAAAGCACATGCGGTTGTAAGCAGGAGGGCAAGCAAGAGGACGTTGGCGCATTTCATATCTGGCTCCCAGGTCCATAGGTACGATGCAATCACGGTACTCCTGCCGGTTTTTCGGAGCAAGGGTCACGCCGGATGCTGCTGTCAGACGGGATTCTGGAGGCCATGGACGATGCGGGACATCTCTTCGGCTTCGATCGGGTTCACGACTTGTTTCGCACCAAAAGCACAGCCGCTGAAGTGGCCAGTGCCGGCCAGAGCTTCGGCCAGGAAGACGACATCGGCTTTATCTCCGTTACCCGTAAAGCCGTGCGCGTACCGGCCTTCGCATGAGCAGATTTCTCACCCGGGAGTCTCGACGGCAACCCTCCCTCATCCACCTGATTGACATTGATCCCGGGTGCGGCTACCTTGGCTCAAGCTACTGCAGGTCCGCATTGGGAGGCTGGTTGTCGCAACTTCCGCCCAAGACCGTCAGCGAATTACTGGCGAACTGGCAAGCCGGTGACGACGAGGCTTTGCGCGCCGTTCTTCCTCTGGTTTATGACGAGCTTCGACGGGTAGCGCATCTTCGCCTGCGCAAGGAACGCCCGGATCACACTCTGCAAAGCAACGCCCTGGTGCACGAGACCTATCTCCGCCTGGAGAAACAAGGCGGAGGTCCGTTCAAGAACCGCGAACATTTTGTAGCCGTCTGCGCGCAATTGATGCGGCAGATTCTGGTCGACTACGCCCGCAACCGCAATGCCGCCAAGCGCGATGGAGGTTGCCGGTTGACCTTGGATGACGCGTTGGCGTTCAAGACCCGAAGCGTGGACATGGTCGCTCTCGACGACGCCCTGAACGAACTGGCTAAACTCGATCCACTGCAGAGCCGCATAGTCGAGATGAGATTTTTCGGAGGTCTCTCCGTCGAAGAGACCTCGAGCGTATTGCATGTGTCGCCGACCACGGTAAAGAGACACTGGACTACGGCCAGGCTTTGGCTGCATCACGAGCTGAGCAAGGCAACAGACACATGACGCCGGAACGCTGGCAACAGATTCGGGATGTGCTGGAAGAGGCACTGGAACTGGCGCCTGAACAGCGTTCGGCTTTTCTGCAGCGAAACTGCTCGTCCGATTCGTCCTTGCGGCAAGAAGTCGAAACCCTGCTCGCCTCCGGCCCTGACCTGCGCTCCAGCTTCCTCCAATCCTCCCCGCTGCTGGTGCATGAAGGTTGGGTGCAGGAACTGGCGCCGGGAACGCTACTGGATCACTACAGGATCGTGCGTTGCCTGGGCCAAGGCGGGATGGGGGTGGTCTACAAGGCGGAGGACGAGAAGCTGGGGCGGTCTGTTGCTGTCAAGTTGCTCCCCGAAACGACTCGCCGGAATCCGGTGGCGCTGGAGCGTTTCTGGCGCGAGGCACGCGCGGCCTCCTCGCTGAACCATCCCGGCATCTGCACCATCTACGAACTGAACGAGAGCGGCGATCAACCCTTCATCGTGATGGAGCTACTGCAAGGCAAGAGCATGGATAAGATTCACCAGCGGCAGATGCCTTACGCCAAGCTGCTGGATTTCGGTGCGCAGGTGGCAGACGCGCTGGATGCGGCCCACCGAAAGGGTATTTTGCACCGCGATATCAAGCCGGGAAATATTTTCCTCTCGCCGTCCGGTCAGACCAAGATCCTGGACTTCGGCCTGGCCAAGCTGGAGAGGGGGAAAATGATCCCAGGCGGTACGCATGGGACAAACGCGAGTGCGACCCAAGGGGAGCCGCCCCCGCAAGATCTGCTTACCAATCCGGGATCAGCAATTGGCACCATTGCCTACATGTCTCCTGAACAGGCGCGGGGCGACGGATTGGATGCGCGCAGCGATGTTTTTTCGCTGGGCGTGGTGTTATATGAGCTAGCCACCGGGCGGCATCCCTTCACGGGCTCGACCACGGCGGTGACCTTCGATCGCATTCTTAATCACATCCCTGCTGCGCTCACTTCTCTCAATCCCGACCTACCCGCGGAATTGGAAGAGACCCTCAACAAGACACTCGAAAAGGATCCTGAGCTGCGTTGCCAGTCAGCAGCCGAACTGCGCGCCGACTTGAGACGTTTGCAGCGCAAGAGCGGCGTCGGGTCCGCGGCTGCATCCATTGTCCCGGCTCGGGCAAAAAAATCGCGTGCGCTCGCCGATAGCCGTGATTGTGTTAGTGCTGCTGGCCGCGGCGCTGCTCGCGCTTTGGCGGCTATGGCCGCGCCCGTTGCCGTTTTCTGCTATGTCAGTGAGCCAGATTACGAATCTCGGAACACTAGAGAACCTGGCATTGTCCCAAGATGGAAAGTTACTGGCCGAGGTTAAAAATGATGCCGGCCAGCGAACCGTGTGGGTCCGCAACATCGCGACCAATACGGACACCCAGATCCTGGCCGCGTTCCCCAACGAATACGTGGGGTTGAATTTCACTCCGGATGCAAATTATCTCTATTTCACCAGGGCAACCTCCGAGCGAAGCGCCACAGCGCGCGTTGTCTATAAAATGCCAGTCTTCGGCGGCACGCCGCGGCAGCTCATCTACGATGTGGACAGTGCGCCAAGCTTTTCCCCGGACGGGAGCCGCTTTACCTACCTGCGATGGACGCCAGACCGTCGAGACCGATTCTCGGAGATTCACGTTGCAGACAAGGATGGCAGCAACGACCAATTGCTCTACACCTCCCAGAGTGAGGATGAACCTCCCGTCTGGTCACCACAGGGCAAGCAGATTGCGTGGATCGAGATTCGCGAACCCCTTGTCTCCTCGGTGGTCAAGATTCTCAATCTCGCCTCCAACAAGGCAGCATCCGTCGCGCAGCCAACCGGCGTCCTCTTCGACCACGGCTTCAGGGGCCACTCCAACCTCGCATGGTTGCCGGACGGAAGAAACCTTCTCGTCCTCTACACTAAGACCCACTCCGACCGCGGACAGATCGGCATGGTAGCTATCCCTGGCGGGGACTTCCACACCTTGACCAACGATGTGAACGCCTATGGCGATCTTGCGATCTCCGCCGACGGAAAAACATTGGCTACCGTGCTGACCGAATTGGGCTCGAGTCTTGCTTACTATGGAGGAGATGGCGGGGCGATGATCTCGAATACGCCCCTGCGGATTGATCCGAGTTCTTTGGCGTGGGCGGATGAGGACCACTTGTTTCTGATCATCCCTGGCAGCGGAATCAGCAAGCTGGAGCGCACGACAGGGATTCTGCAGCCAATCGATACCGGCGATCTTGATATCAACTACTACATCAACACCTGTTCGAATGGTCAGGTGTTGTTTACCGCATATCCCAAGGGCGGAGTAGAGTTACGCCTCTTTCGTATGAACGGAGACGGGAGCGGCGTGACCCAGCTCACCACGACGGGCATTGCTCGCGCCCCCTTTTGCACGCCAGACAGCCAGAAAGTGTACTTTTCGATTACCAGCTCAGCAAACGGGCCCTTGCTCTCCTTTTGGTCGATGCCATTGTCGGGAGGAACGCCCCATCAAGAGCTCGCAGCCCAGACCTGGGCCAGCCTGTCATTGTCTTTCGACGCAAAACTCGCAGCCGCATTTTTGTCCCACGATCATGGCGACTACGTTGATATTTTGAACCTCAGTACCCACCAGGTTGAACATAGCCTTCCCTTGGAGGTCAGTGCACTCCAGGAGAGCTTGCCCTTCTCTCGAGATGGAAAAGCAATTATTGAGATTGTCACCAACCGGGACGGCAACGCGCTGCAATACCATCCCATCGATGGCTCGGCGCCGCATCTCCTGATCGGCCCAACACCCGACTCACTTACCTCTTTTGCCTGGTCCCCGTCCGGCAGCAAGCTGGCATTGCTACATTTGCGGCGCAACTCTGACGTGGTGCTGATTACCGACCTAACAGCCAGGCAATCGCGTTAGAGCGATGCTGACCATTCTCACTCTGGGCGAAGTCATTGCGACACCGGCGTGACAGCGGCTATCTGTGGAACGGTGCAACGTTGTGAGGGATTGATGATGGCGTAGGACCCGGAATGACTGATGAAGATCTGTTTGAAGATGGCGGTGGGAAGAACCCCGGTGTGATCTCGCTTCGTCACTGTTTCGCTTTCGCACGTCAGCATCATGAAATCGCTTACCATCCCCTTGCCGAATGACACTCTGTCGTTCGTAGATTTGCATGGCAACGATCCATTGACAGTTCTCAACCTCATCTCGCTCACCGAAACCTGCGACCGATTTCGAAACTGAAGTATAGCCAGCGAGGTCGCGCCGCTATCCAGCAGAAGGGTCGCTCGGCCATAGAACTGCATTGCCACCGATATCATGGGCTGATAGCGATTTTCGCCTCCCTGGGCCGTGGACGGAAAGGTGATCGGCAAGTGTTCGCCGCCTAACGAATCAGCTAAGCCCTCTCCAGCGTCCAAGGTCATCCTTCGATGCTGATTGTCGAGCAAGACGTCGCCTGCACTCGCTGAAGCGGAAATAACCGTCCAAAAGTGTCAAACTTCTTTAAACAGGAGAAAGCCCCCACAGCCGATGCGGCGCCTACTGATTTGCGTTCCGTCCTTATTCAGAGTAGGTCTACTTCTGAAACAGTAGCGGAGCGAAATGGATGAGATTGTCGCGCCAGACCGGCCATTGATGATGACCGGGGGTTTCGATAGCGGTCACCGGAAGGCCCTCGGCTTTGAGAGCGGCGATCACGGTTTGGTTGGGTTTGAGCAGCGCATCGTCTACGCCGCAAGCCATCCACAGCAGACGGAGGTTTGCCTTCTGGGCGTTGGTCTGTGGAAGCTCCGCGATGGCTTTGGCATTGAGGCCGGCGGAAAAGGTTCCAATCCAGGCGAATAGCTCAGGGTGCGTCAGGCCTACGAACAGGCTCTCGTGGCCCCCCATGGAAAGGCCGGCGATAGCGCGGTCCTCTCGCTTCTTTGATACGTGATAATTGGCCTCGATTTGCGGGATCACTTCGCTAATGAGTGCCTTTTGATAGAGGTCGTAGTTCTGTTCACTCAGCTCAGGAGTACGCCCCGGCTTGAGCACCGCCATGTTGCCGTAACCCAGCGTCATCACCACAATCATTGGCTTCGCTTTGCCGGAGGCAATCAGGCTATCGAGGATGAAATTCGCCTTGCCGACCTGGGTCCAGCCGTCGGCCGCATCGCTGTAGCCATGTAAGAGGTAGAGAACGGGATAGCTCTCACGGGACTTCGGGTTATAGCCGGGCGGGGTGTAGACGTAGTAATCGCTTTGATTGTTAGGCAGTCCCAGGACCACCTGCGAGGTATAGAAATGGTGTTCCACGATGCCATGCGGGATGGATTGCAACTCCCACGGCTCGGGCGGCGTGCCCGGAACGGTGAGATTGCTCCACAGGGTCAGCAGATTGTCGCGCACGTCGACGTTCCGGGGGTCCAATGTCGGCGTGCCATCAACCACAAAACGATAAGCATAGATTTCAGGCGCCAGGACCGGCGTCGTAGCAGTCCATAGACCATCCGCACCTTGCTGCATCACTGTGTTCGCACCTTCGAGCACGAGGTCGACTTTCTGTGCATTGGGCGCTCGCAGGCGGAGGGTCACCGTGCCATCGGAGTGGACCTCCGGCGAGACGTAGGGCGGAAACGCAGGCGCGGGTGTTGGCGAATTGGTAGCACTCGTGGTTACCGGGGCCGTCGGGGTCTGGGCGGCCGCGAAGACCGGTAGGCAGGCAGAAAGAATTAATGCTTTGAAGGCGGCGCGAAGGGGTCGTTGTTTCATCGCGAAAGTCTACCAAACGAGTTACACGACCGTTCACGAAGGTGGCCTAATTACCAAAGGTTGGAAATAGTTAGCGGAGGTGTAGCCGAAGTCCTATCGACCTTCTTATAAGTAATGCAGGAGGACGAACGATGCCTGCTGAACATTGCAAACAGTGCGGTGAGTTGATGACCGAGCAACCGGCCGCCTATGAAACGGTAAACCTCGCCGGTGTCCCCAAGCATTCTGACCGGTTTTACGAGCAATGGTTTGTATGCCGGAATGGCCATCGCAAGGGATACATCTCCGGGCACGGCTCTGGTCCTGGAGCCGTCATGGTTGTGAGCCAAACCAATGTAGTCAGCGTTCGCGCCTAGACCCCTACGTCGCCACCTGTGCAAAGAAATGCCTTTGGGCTCCAGCCCAGGGCATTTTTCTGTTTCCGGCTCGAACCGGCCTTGGAAAAATCCACCGTCCAAGGGTTGACCTTTCCCTCCCTGGCAAAGGAGGGGTTATTTTTTCCCGAGATGTGGATACCACCAAGGTTGACCGCTGAGTGCATCGGGTGAATCGAGAGTCAGAGGTGAAACGTTGTGGTATCCCACATCTCGCGAAAAACGAGCGAGATGTGGGGCACCCGTCCTTTGCCAGGGAACCGGGACACCTACCAAACGAGACTTCCAGCCGGACACAGTGAAAACTGGGTTTACGCTGAATCAAGTGACCAGAATGGGGTCTGGATGAATCGTGCTCACAAGATAGCGGTTGCGGTGTCGCTGGTGGTTCTGGTTTTGTGTTTGTTGGGTAGCTTCCTGACCAGGGGCGTCATGGAGAATTTGCCTTTCTTGCACGTGCAAAAGGCAGGCTGGAACGCCGTCCCTCGCCCCTACGGAATCGTGGACCAACGGCCTTGGCAGACTGCGAAGACGCTGGCGGCGTTGGCGGTATCCGCCGAGGAATTGCAGCTGGCGCGAGAAGCGGAGCGCCTGGCCGACCATGAAGTAGACCAAAACTTCGCTCAATCTCTGCGCCAGGCGAGCGCGGAGACAAGGCACCTGACCGGCGAAGCACTGACCCTGCAGCAGCGGGTCACCGAGCTGCAGCAGACAGTCAAAGAGGACCAGGATCGGGTCGCAGCATTGACGGCGAAGGCTGGTCCTGCTGCGGGAGTGACGGGCGCCATTAGCCCTGCGACTGACGATCTGGCTGTCGCCAAAGCGCAGCTGAGCCTTGACCAGGAGGAGTTGTCGGATTCCATGGAGGATCTGGCACGAGCGAGCGGCGATCACCGAGGGGAGATTCAGCGGGAGTTATCTGCGCGCGAAGCGGAGATGAAGAAGTACAACCTGCAGGCAGGGGGAGAGGGACAGGCAGCGGTGGTCTCCGCCGGCCAGTACACCACGCTGGCGGGGCAGATCGCAGAGTGGTGGGCGCAGCGGAAAAGGAAACAACTGATCGAGCAGGCGGAAGGTTTGGCACGCGCCGACGTCGCTGCACTCACGGCGGACCATGTCCGGCTGCAGCAGGAGGCCCAGACAGCCGAGGCGAGCGCCGTGGCCGCACAAACGGCCGGCGCGTCTAGTTCGACGCGAGTTAAGCAACTGCAAAGCCTGGCCAGCCAGCGGACTATCTTGAGCATCCTCGACGACCGGCTGGGCGCGCAGCAGCAGTTGGTTACCCTCTATGCCCGCTGGGACAGTCAAGTAGAGCTGCAGCATAAGATCATGCTCCACCTGATGCTGCGGTCGCTGACGTTGATCGCGATCATCGTTCTGCTGACCATCCTGGCCGGCTGGGCCCTCCAGGTGGCCTTCGACCGCATATCGCACGACCGCCGGCAGAGGCAGACGCTGCGCATCATTCTCAACCTGGGGACACAGCTCATCGGCATGCTGCTGGTGCTCCTGGTTATCTTCGGCACGCCACGGCAAATGCCCACGATCCTCGGGCTGGCTACGGCGGGGTTGACGGTGGTCTTCCAAGACTTCATCCTGGCCTTCTGTGGTTGGTTTGTGCTGATGGGGAAGAATGGGATTCGGGTGGGCGACTGGGTGGAGATTGACGGAGTTGGCGGCGAGGTGGTGGAGATCGGGCTCTTCCGCACCTGGTTGCTGGAGACAGGAAACTGGACCGCCAATGGTCACCCGACGGGGCGGCGGGTCTCCTTTCTGAACGGGTATGCGATTCGCGGGAAGTACTTCAATTTCTCCACCACCGGGCAGTGGATGTGGGATGAGATCCAGGTGAGTATCCCGCCTGGAGCGAAGTCTTATCCGTTGATCGATCAGATTCGCGAAGCAGCCGTAAAGGCCACCGAGTCGGACGCGAAAATGGCGGAAGAGGAATGGAAACGAGTGACCCACGAACAGGGTGTGCCGCAGTTCAGTGCGACCCCTTCCGTGGATATGCGTCCGGCGGCTGCGGGTGAGGGCGTGGACATCGTAGTCCGCTACGTAACCCGTGCAGGAGTCCGCCTGGAGACGCGGAACCGTTTATTCGGAAAGGTGATCGAACTGATGCTGGGTGCCAGGGAGAACCAGAAGTAATCAATCGGAAAGGCTTCCGTCCAGGGCATTTTGTCTCCACCCTGCAGCCGCGCCGTCCTTGCTGTTCGATTTCTGTTGGAATCTGCACTAATAAAGCTAGACTTATCCACACTCCCCTTCAAAACTCCAATAGCTCACACGCAATACTGCGTTTAGGCTGAGTCAAGTGCGGCAAAAGAGGCCAGGATGAATCGCGGTCAAAAAATAGCTGCGGCGGTATCGCTGGCAGTGCTGGTTTTGTGTTTACTGGGGAGCTTTTTGATCCGGGGAGTGATGAAAAATGTGCCCTTCCTGCATGGGCAAGCAGCAGACTGGAAGCTGATTCCCCGCCCCGATGAGATCGTGGACCAGCGGCCTTGGTCCACCGCGAAGACGCTGACCGCATTGGCAGCCTCGGCGGAGGAACTAGGGCTTGCACGAGAAGCGGAGCAGCTGGCTGACCACGAGGTGGACCAGAATTTCGCTCAATCTCTGCGCCAGGCGGGCGCGGAGAACAGGGAGCTGACCGGCGAAGCATTGAATTTGCAGCAGCGGGTCACCGAACTGCAGAAGACCGTCGAAAAGGAGCAGGAACGGATCGTCGTTTTGAAGGGAGAGGCGGCCGACCCCGTGGAAGGCGCGATCCCTGCCTCACCGGGCCCAGCTAAGGGGGACGGAGACGAACTGGAGGCCGCCAAGGCCCAGCTTAGCCTCGACCAGGATGAGCTATCGGATTCGCGGGGAGAATTGGCGCAGGCGAGTGGCGATCATCGGGAAGAAATTCAGCGCGAGCTATCAGCCCGCGAAGCGGAGACGAAGAAGTACGACCTGCCGGCAACTGGGGGTGAAAAACAGCCCGCGGTCTTCCCGGCTGGCCGGCACACGACTCTGGCCGGGCAGACTTTGGCGTGGTGGGCACAACGCAGCAGGGAGCAACTGATCGAGCAGGCAGAACAGCTGGCGCGCGCAGATGCCGCTGCCCTGACCGCGGACCATGCCCGCATACAGCACCAGGCGCAGACGAGCGAAGCCAATGCTGCCGCCAAAACGACCGACGAGTCGAGCACGGCCCGGGTTAAGGAACTGCAAGGCCTGGCGACGCAGCGCACTATTTTGAGCATCGTCGACGACCGTTTATCGGCGCAGCAGCAGCTTGCGGCGGTTTATGTTCGCTGGGGCGACGAGATAGAGCTGCAACACAAAATCATCCTGCGCCTGATGCTGCGGTCGCTGGCCTCGATCGCGATCATTGTTCTGCTGACCATCCTGGCCGGCTGGGGCTTGCAAATGGCATTTGTCCGCGTGTCGCGGGACGGGCGTGAGAGGCAGACGCCGCACATCCTACTCAACCGGGCGACAGAAGCCATTGGGTTGCTGCTGGTGCTGGGCGTCATCTTCGGCCCTCCGCGCCACATAGCGACGATCCTGGGGGTGGCTGTGGCAGGGTTGATCCTGCTGTTCCGGGACTTCATCCTAGCGCTTTGTGGTTGCCTTGTTCTAAGGGGACGAAACGGGATACGGGGGGGCGACCGGGTGCAGATTGAGAATGTCAGAGGAGAGGCAGTGGAGATCGGGCTCTTCCACACGTTGCTACTGGAGACGGGGAACGAGACGACGAATGGCAATCCAGAGCGACTGATTTCGTTTTTAAACGGATATGCGATTCGCCGGAAGTACTTCAATTTCTCAACCGCCGGGCAATGGATATGGGACGAGATTAAGGTGAGTATCCCGCCTGGAGTCAGTGCCAATTCTCTGATCGCCGTGATCCACGAAGCAGTGGCGAGGGCCACCGCTTCGGATGCGATGCTGGCGGAGGAGGCGTGGAGACGTGCGACCCGCGAAAGGGGTTTGCCTCATCTCCGCGCGGCGCCTTCCGTCGATATACATCCGACGAGTGAAGGCGTGGACATCGTAGTTCGTTACGTAACCCGGGCAGCGGAACGGCTGGAGACGAACAACCGGATGTTCGAAACCGTGGTGGAACTCATGCATGGAGCGTGGGAGCTAAGCCGAAAGTAGAGATCCGCGACAGGGCGAGATCACTGCCCCCCGAAAAGCCGCGAATCGCTAAGCGTTCTAAGTTAGATTGGGCAGCAAAGTTTTACGACTGCTGCATGAAGTCCGGCGAAACCGGATTTTCGTAGAGAGAATAATCGCGCGTAACCACCGTCAACCCACTTTGGGTCACGAAGTAATTACGGCGATCTTCTTCGCGGTCGTAGCCGATCACCGTGCCTTCGGGCAAGTGTACGTCGCGGTCGATGATCGCCCGCCGGATGCGGCAGTGCCGCCCGATGTCGACGTGGGTAAAGATAATGCTTGATTCGACCTCAGCGTAGGAATTCACACGCACATCCTGCGAAAGGACGCTGTTGCGCACCACCGCGCCGGAGACGATGCAGCCCGCCGAGATCACCGAGTTGATGGCCATGCCGGTGCGGCCCGGTTCGCCAAAGACGAACTTCGCAGGCGGATATTGCCGCTGCCGCGTGCGCATGGGCCATGCTTTGTCATACAAATTGAAAATTGGAGAAACCGACGCCACATCCATGTTGGCGTCGAAATAGGCCTCCAGCGTTCCCACGTCGCGCCAGTAGAGCGCGTTCTGCTTGTTCTCATCGACGAAGTTATAAGCAGAAATCTTATAGCGCCCCAGGATGCCAGGCAGGATGTTGTGCCCGAAGTCATGCTTGGAGTTGGGATCCTCGGCGTCCTTCATCAGCGCCGGCAACAGCACGTCCGTGTTGAACAGATAGATGCCCATGGAGGCATCCACCTTGGTCGGATTAAACGGCGAGCGCAGGTTGGTGGTCTTTGGCTTTTCTTGAAAGCCGATCACCTCTCCGGTCCGGCTCACCTCCACCACCCCGAAACGCGCCACATCCGAGGGCTCGATAGGGAGCGTGGCCAGGGTTACGTCGGCGCCGGCCGCCATGTGGTGATCCAACATCAACCCATAATTCATCTTGTAGATGTGATCGCCGGAGAGGATGAGCACATGCTTCGGCTGCTCCGCCCCAATCGAATAGATGTTCTGGTAAACGGCGTCGGCGGTGCCCATGTACCAGTTCGCGCTCACCCGCTGCATGGGCGGCAGAATTTCGATGAACTCGCCCAGTTCCTGGGCCACGATGCCAGTCCAGCCTTCGCGGATATGGCGATTGAGAGAGAGCGCCTTGTACTGGGTGAGGATGTAGACCCGGCGCAGGTCGGAGTTGATGCAGTTTGATAGCGTGATATCGATAATGCGGTAGTTGCCGCCAAAGGGAACCGCTGGCTTGGCCCGATCGCGCGTAAGGGGGAAAAGTCGCTCACCGGCGCCCCCTGCTAGCAGTACTCCAAGTGTGTCTTTCATCGCGTCCCTGCGGTGCTCGTGCGCGCTGCCACGACCCTCAGGCCGGGTAAAGCGCTGTTGCCAACTCTATACCTGAGGTGTGATGCTTCAAACTTCCCTACGTTCAGCCCTCCTCGACCGAGATGCGCAGGGAGCGCAGAAAGTGTACATCCTGTGCGTTAAACGTCTCATCTCCCTGGGAAGTTTCGCTCACAGGGGCTTCCAACTCGGAGGCCGGCTGCTGCTCTACCTCGTTCAGGCCAATCGTCGCTTCCAGCATCAGCAGCACATCGAAGCCCTGCTTGCGGATGTCCTGCACGACCTCAGAGATCTGCTCGGACTCGGAAACCGATTCATGGATGGCCTCCCCCAGCTGCTGGATAAGACGACGAAGTCGTTGGTTCAAAGAAGTACCCCCATTCGCCACCTGCGGGCGCGGTTTTACCTACCTTACTTGTGATGGCGTAGCGGAGCAATCTGAATCAACCGACTGGTAAACTTTTGCTATGGAGCCAAAGAAAGTAGGCCGTACGCTCGGCATCGGCGTCCGCGTGGCCTCAAATATGCTCCGCGAACGAGTGGAACGGGCCGCCGCGGCTTCTACGGCCGGAACCGGCCCTCGGCCGGCCCCAGCCGCAGGCCGTTCTGACGTCCCCATGAGCAGCCGGGTCAAAACCGCCAAGCGGGGTGCTAAAGCCTTTGGACAGGCCCTCTTAGGCCCATTTACCCATGCCGGGGGCGTGCTCTGGCTGGAGATCACTGGCCTGTTTTTCGCCCTCTTTGCAGTCTTCTTTGTGCAAAGTGTTTATCGCGTGCACACCGCCTGGCGGCAGGGTCCGGAACATACCCACCTCCTGCTATACGCCGTACTCGCCTTCGTCTTTGGCTGGTTCTCGGTCAGCTCCTTTACCCGGGCCTACCGGAAGAGCAAGCGGGGACCCAAGTTGGGCAACAGCGGACGATCCTAGAGAATGCTGCGCCCCTTCTGGCAGGGAGGATCTGACCAGCTTCGACTCCGATGTCGACTTAGGTTACCCCGGACAGTACCCCTTCACCCGGAGCAGCTGGCCCAGCATGAACCGGTCCCGCCCCTGGACCATGCGCCCGTACTCGGGGTCTGGTCAATATCAGCAGCCAAACTGACCGCTACAGGATATTTATCGCGCGCGCGGCCAGAAGGGCCACGGTTGCGAAGGAGATCGTGGATTGCACCATCATCGCAACTTTAGCCCAGCGGGAAAGTACCGGCGAGTCCGTTGGAGAAAACGCCGTGCTGGTGTTGAACGCTAGAAAGAGATAATCGACAAAACCGGGAGACCAGTTTTCTTGCACCGGTTTCTGCGTCCCGGGAGCAAGCGTCATTTGGGGAAAGAGAAAATCTCCCTGGGTGTGGTTGCCCCGGACGTGGCGTGCGTGGGGTCCGCCCGCATCCAGGCGCCAATACCATGAGGCGAAAACCAGGATGTTAGTAGCCCACAGAGCAGTTGCCGATCGCAACAGATCCGATGGCGTGATTTTGTGGAAGAGGAGAGAATGCACGAGCATGAAAAGCGACCAAAGCATGGCTGAGGTAACGACTCCCAGGACGATGTAACCGAGCACCTGGTTAAGCGCAAAGGAACCACGGATCTTGGCGATCACCGCTGGGATAAGGAGTAGCAAAATCACCGTCGGCAAGAGCCAGGAGGGACCGAAAGTGAGCGATTCCGGCAGGCACAAATACAGGCCGCACATCGACAAAACGGCGACCACCGCGGGCCACCAGGGTTGGCCTGACTTCGCTTGTTTAGCCGGAGCTTGGGTCATGTTCGGTTCCAAACAGCTTATCGTCTCGCCTGCCAGGCACGCCTGTTCGCGGATATAATTCACACGCCATGAATAAACCCCTATCCGCGTACTTAATGATTTGCGCGCTCTGCCTGATCTTGCCCCTACCCCTATTTATGACCAATGTCCTAGCCAATACCGCAACTCCAGCCAAGCCGCTTCTTGTGGCCACCAACCAGGGTGACCGTGATCTCAGCATCATCGACCCTGTGGCAGCAAAGCAGCTTGCCACCGTGCCCGAGGGAGGCATCACCGGCCATGAAGTAGCCACCTCTCCCGATGGCCGCACCGCCTATGTGCCGATCTACGGCAACTCTGGCGTCGGTAAGCCGGGCACCGACGGCCGCGAAATGGTAGTGATCGACATCCCCAGCCGCAAGGTCACCGGCAAGGTGGACTTTGGCCACGGAGTACGGCCCCATTGCCCTGTCTACGACCGGGCCCACGGCTTGCTCTACGTCACCACGGAACTCGACCAGACAGTCACCATCATCGATCCCAAGACCCTGCAGATCGTGGGCACCGTCCCCACCGGACAAAAGGAATCGCATATGCTGGTCATCACTCGGGATGGCAAGCGAGGCTACACATCGAATGTGGGTGCGGGTTCAGTCTCAGTACTGGATATGGCCGGCCGGAAGACGATCGCCATCATACCGATCTCGAAAGAATCCCAGCGCATTGCCATCTCCAATGACGACAAAATGGTCTTCACCTCGGACCAGACAAAGCCGCAGCTCGCAGTGATCGACACCGCCACCAACAAGATCAAGACCTGGGTCGAATTGCCGGGGGTGGGCTATGGAACCTATCCCACGCGGGACGGCCGGTTTCTCTTGGTCACGCTTCCCAAGGCCAACAAGTTGGCGGTCGTCGACCTCGGCAGCCTTAAGGTTGTGCGTACCGTCGATGTTGCCGATGATCCCGTTAAGGTGCTTGCCAGCCCCGATGGCAAGGTCGCGTATGTCTCCTGTTCCAAGGCGAAGCAGATTGCAGTGGTCGATCTGTCGAAGTGGAAGGTAGATTCGCTGATTGACGCCGGCGCGGGCGTCGATGGGCTAGCCTGGGCGGGTCCCGCACCCCTCGCCGGCCCTCACTCCCACCGCCAGGCCGCCCTGGGAGGAAGTCGAACCGGTGAGTAAGGGACTCTTTCAAGCCGGCTCCCTGTGTGCATCCAGGAAGGATACCGCTTAACCCTGGACTGGCGTCCTGGGCTACTTTCAGCCAGAGCTGTCCAAATTAGCGAATAGATCGGGCTTAGTGCGCAGGCAGTCCGTTGATTCTGTGGAACCGGGTGAATCTCAAAGAGAATCGGATTGGCTTTTGATGGTCGCTGGTCAGCATTCACGTGCGGTCCGGGTTCACCCAGGACCCGTGTCCTGGGATATTGTCAGCCGTCCCCTTCGACAGGCTCAGGGCGGGCTCTACGGGACTGGTTCCGATGCACCATGATGGTTGATTTGTTTTCAAGCGAGCCCTGTACAAATCGGCCGATCAAAAAAAGCCTAATTTGAACAAGTCTGACTTCAGCCGTCCTTCGGGACTGATCGCGATGCCTCAAGTAGCTAATCTTTTTCAATACCCAGGACGCCAGAATCTGTGTGAGAACCGGAAGAGACGCCGCAGGCACGGGCCCACAACGTAATCCTCCGCCGGTCCGTGCTAACGTGGAATGTTAGCCACTTCTCTCCCGAGGAATTCGCCGTGTCCTCTCCTGTCGCTCCTGCCCTGCGCAAGACTGCATTGAATAGTGTCCACCGGCAACTCGGCGCCAAAATGGTCGATTTCGGAGGCTGGGACATGCCGGTCGAATACTCCGGCATCACCGCTGAGCACATGGCAGTCCGCACTGCTGTAGGTTTGTTTGACGTCAGCCACATGGGAGACATCCAGTTTCGCGGGCCGGGCTCGCTCTCTGCCATTCAGGCCATTTCCATGAACGATGCCTCGAAGCTGGCCGTGGGCCAGGCGCAATACTCGGCCATGCTCTATCCGCAAGGAACCTTCGTCGATGACATCCTGGTGCACAAATTCAGCGACAACGACTATCTGCTGGTCATTAATGCCGGCACCCGCGAAAAAGACTACCAATGGATTCGCTCTCAGGTGGGATCGTTCGCCGGCGTCCACATAAGTGATTACAGCGACCACTACACGCAGCTCGCCATCCAGGGGCCCCGGGCAGAAGAAACTCTGGCCAAACTGACCAAGGCGAATTTGAGCGCAATCAAGAATTATTGGTTCACCTGGGGCACCGTTTGTGGCCTTCCCAACACGCTCATCGCGCGCACCGGCTACACCGGCGAAGATGGCTTTGAGATTTACATACCCTCCGATGAGCCCACCAGCGCCCGCGTCTGGGAGGAAGTGACCGAAGCAGGTAAGGAGTTCGGCCTGCTCGCCTGCGGCCTGGGGGCGCGCAACACCCTTCGCCTGGAGGCCGCAATGGCCCTCTACGGCCATGAAATCTCAGAGGAGATTAACCTCCTTGAAGCCGGTCTGGAGCGCTTTTCCAAGCTCGGCAAGAGTGACTTCCTCGGCGCGCAGGCACTATTGCAGCTGAAGCAGAGTGGTGCTCCCAAGCGCAAGCTGGTGGGCCTGGAGATGATCGATCGCGGCATCGCGCGCGATGGCTACAAAGTCTGTAGCCTCGAAGGCGAGGCGATCGGTTACGTGACCAGCGGTTCCCCCTCGCCCTATTTGAAAAAGAACATCGCTCTCGCCTACGTGCCGGTGGACCGCACCGCTCCGGGAACGGAAGTGGCGGTCGAAGTGCGCGGGAACCTGGTCAAGGCCAAGGTGGTGCCAACCCCCTTCTACCGCCGGGCAAAGAAGCCGATTGCGGGAAAGCCGGTTGAGGGAAGCCCGCTTAAACTGTAGCCGGACAGGCAAATTTGCAGTGGCCTCAAACCCTCCCTTGCGGAGCCGCGCGAGAGCCGGTGTAGATTGCACGATCCCGTAGAATGACGAAGGAGAGCAAGACGGATGGCCTATCCAGCAACCTACCGCTACACGCGGGAGCACGAGTGGATTGAAGTAGAAGGTAAGACCGGTAAAGTGGGCATCACCGATTACGCCCAGAACACCTTGGGAGACATTGTCTTTGTCGAGATGCCCAAGCCGGGCGCCAAGGTAGAAAAGGGCAAGGTCTTTGGCAGCGTCGAGTCCGTCAAGGCCGTTTCCGATCTCTACTCCCCCGTAACCGGCACCGTGATCGCGGTCAATGAGGAGCTCACGACAGCTCCGGAAAAGATCAACTCCGACGCCCACGCGGCGTGGATCCTCAAGGTAGAGATCGCCGATCCCTCCGAAGTCGGCCAGCTGCTCGATGCGGCGGACTACGAGAAGTTCGTCAAGGAGGAAACCCACTGAAGCCCGACACTGCTAAGCTCGCCGCCGATCAAGCCGTAGAACAGGGATAAAGGACACACCATGCGCTACCTGCCAAAATCGCCCGGCGAACGGCTCGAAATGCTGAAGCAAATCGACGCCAGCTCGATCGACGATCTGTTCTCTACCATTCCCCAGGAATACCGGCTGCAGCGGGACCTTGAAGTTCCCCGGCAGATGGGCGAAGCAGAGATCGTCGAATACTTTCGCAATGCGGCGCAAAATAGCGCGGCCGGTTACACCAGTTTCCTCGGCGCCGGCGCCTATCGCCACTACCGGCCGGTTATTATCGATTCGCTGGTGCAGCGGGGTGAGTTCCTCACTTCTTACACGCCCTACCAGGCAGAGATCACCCAAGGCACCTTGCAAGCCATCTTCGAGTTCCAGACCATGATCTGCGAGCTCACCGGCATGGAGATCGCCAACGCCTCCATGTACGACGGGTCCACCGGCGCCGCCGAATCGGTAACCATGGCTGTCCGCATCACTCAACGCACTGGAGTCCTGGTCGCCCGAACAGTGCATCCCGAGTATCGCGAGGTGATGCAGACCTACGCCCAGCATCACCCGGGACTAGCCGCCGAGACCCTTGCCTTCGGCGAGGATGGTCGGCTTGACCTGGCAGCGCTCGAACAGCGCGTCAGCGATGAGACAGCGTGCGTTCTGATACAGTCACCGAACTTTTTTGGAATCGTTGAGGATATTCCCGCCATCGCCGAAATCGTTCACAAGAAAGGAGCGCTGCTGATTGTCTCTATCGCCGAGGCCGTATCGCTCGGTGTCGTGCGGCCTCCTGTAGAAGCAGATATCGTTTCCATGGAAGCACAGTCCTTCGGCGTCGCGCTTAGCTATGGAGGACCCTACTGTGGCGTGATCGCTGCCAAAGAAAAATATCTCCGCCAAATGCCGGGCCGCTTGGTAGGCGAAACCGTCGACAAGCAGGGCCGCCGCGGCTTTGTGCTCACGCTCTCGACCCGCGAGCAGCATATCCGGCGGGAAAAGGCCACTTCCAACATCTGCACCAACCAGGCGCTGGTCGCATTGATGGCCACCATCTTCCTCACCGTCTATGGCAAGGAAGGCATCCATGAGTTGGCGTTGCATAATCTGGCCAAGGCCAACTACGCCGCGCAACAGTTTTCGAGCGTTGGCGGAGCTCGGCTGCTATTCCCTGCGTCTCCACGCTTCCATGAGTTTGTACTGCAAACCTCCGAATCGCCCGAGCAACTAAACGCGCAATTGCTTAAGCAGAAGGTGATCGGTGGGCTGCCCCTTGGGCGTTGGTATCCCGAACTGGGCAATGCGAGCTTGTGGTGCACAACCGAGCTCAACACTCGGGCGCAGATCGACCACGCCGCCTCGCTGCTGCAACATGACTCCGAAGCGGCCCTGACCCGGGCGTGAAAGGCTAGCTAACCGTATGGCAACCACCCCCAGCAATGAATCACGTGACACTGCCGGCCGGCCCTTTGAAGGCACGCGGCACAAGGTAAGTGCGCACCTTACTCAAAACGAGGCGCTAATCTTTGAAAAGTCTTCTCCGGGCAAGAAGGCCTACAGGATGCCGCCGCTCGATGTGCCTGAAGTCGATCCGGCAAGCTTGCTGGGCGAAGCCGCGCGCACGGATTTGGGGCTGATGCCCGAGTTGAGCGAGATCGAGATCATTCGCCACTTCACCCGTCTCTCCACTTGGAACTATGCCATCGATCTCGGCATGTATCCGCTGGGCAGCTGCACCATGAAGTACAACCCGCGGGTCAACGAATTTGTCGCCCGCCTCGAGGGCATCGCCGAGGCGCATCCTTACCAGCCTGAAGCGCTGTCGCAGGGAGCGCTCGAGGTGATTCGCCTGCTGCAATCCTGCCTGCTCGATATCACCGGCATGGATGCGATTACGCTGCAGCCGGCGGCGGGGGCGCATGGAGAGTTCACCGGCATTCTGCTGGTCCGCGCCTACCACCAGTCCAAGGGAAACCCCCGGACCAAGGTCATCATCCCCGATTCGGCTCACGGAACCAATCCCGCCACCGCTGCCATTTGCGGTTACCAGGTGGAGAATCTGCGCTCCAACTCGCTGGGCATGGTCGACGTGGCCCAACTGGAGCAGATCGTCACCGAAGACACCGCCGCGTTGATGCTGACCAACCCCAGCACCATTGGCGTCTTCGAGAGCGAGATTCATAAGATCGCCGACATTCTTCACGCCAAAGGCGCCCTGCTCTACATGGACGGCGCCAATATGAACGCCCTGGTGGGCAAGACCCGTCCCGGCGACTTCGGCGTGGATGTCATGCACCTGAACCTGCACAAGACCTTCTCTACCCCGCATGGCGGCGGCGGTCCTGGCTCCGGCCCGGTAGCCACAAAGAAAATACTGGAACCGTTTCTGCCCACGCCTGTGGTCGTCGAGGGTGCGCCCGATCAGGACGGCCGCCGGACCCTGCGCCTGGAATATGACCGTCCCCAATCCGTAGGGCGGGTGCGCATGTTCTACGGCAATTTCGGCATGTTCGTTCGCGCCCTGGCTTACATCATGGCCAATGGCCCGGACGGCCTGCGGCAGACCACCGAAGACGCGGTGCTGAACGCCAACTACATCCGCAAAAACCTCGAGGATGTGTACGAGCTGCCCTATCGCACGCCTACGCTGCATGAGGTGGTCTTCAGCGATCGCCGGCAGACGCAAAAGGGCGTAAAGACCGGTGACATCGCCAAAAGGCTGATCGACTATGGGTTCCATCCGTACACCACGTCCTTCCCGCTCATCGTGCCTGGAGCGCTGATGATCGAGCCGACGGAGAGCGAATCGAAGGAAGAGCTCGATTTGTTTATTGATGCCATGCGGCAGATTGCCCGTGAGGCGGAAGAGAACCCCGAGCTGGTGCTCAATGCGCCCCACGCCACGCGCATCTCGCGCCTCGACGAGGTAATGGCGGCACGCAAGCCGGTGCTGCGCTACACTCGGCCTGCCTCTGACAAATCTTGAAAGCAGGAATGATGCCGGCACCTCAATCTGCAATTGCGCAACGCCGTGACGACCTGGAGCGCTTCGAGTTCATGATGGGAGCGGAACGAGGCCGTCTTGCGGTGACGCTGGACATGCTCACCGACGCTTTGATCCTGATTGGCCAGCACGGGGTGTACTGTGCTTCGACGCGCAATCCCTCCAAGCCGGCGCTCGATCTGGAAGCAGTATTGAGCGAAATCGGGGGAGCCAAGGAGCTGATCCAGTCCGTGATGGAGCAGCTTCGGTTGAAGAGCGAGAGTCAGACCCAGCGGTAAACGCCCCGAGTTGCGGGTCTGTTGTATCCTGTAACCTGCGCGCCCGTAGCTCAGCTGGATAGAGCGAACGCCTCCGGAGCGTTAGGTCGGGAGTTCGAATCTCTCCGGGCGCACCAAATCCCCCTGTACAACCCATGCCCGAGCTTGGCACCCAACCATGCCGCCATAGCTAACGAGATCGGGATCGGTCGAACCAAGCTCAATGTGACACAGTAGCGGGGGTTCGCTGCTCCAGAGATTGTTTGCTCCCCGGCATTTGAAATAGGGTGACCGCGATTACCAGCACCGAAGCGACCAAAACGATGGCCGCAAGGCACCAGATTGTCATCGGCTTGACCTGTGAGGCGCGGGTCGTTGGCATAAGCAGTGGGAGTGCCTTTACTTGCGACGGGTTGGTTGCGAATCGGTGGATAAACGACTTTTTATCGGGTACTACTCAAGCTCCAACGCCGTCATGAACCCCTGCTCCACCGCGGTAAACGCCTCTCAGCCGACGGCCGGCAGCGCACCATACACGCTAAGCGCACCACCCGGCGGGTAATGACCGGCCAGGCATGATGCAACCTGACTGCTGCACTACGCCGGTCTGAATTGAATGGGTGCTTGAAAGGGGGCCCGTTAGCTGTCTTTGCGGTAGAGAAGGTCACGCATCGCTTGTCTCCGAGCCTCGTTCGCTTCCATCGCGGTCTTGCGTTCATCGGCGTCCATGCGCCGCCTGGTGGCGGGGTCCGTCTGTTCATCGGTACTGCACGACGGGCAGCGATTGGCGAAACCGGGCTTGTCCGGCTTCAATTCAAATTCCTCGGAACACACCACACAAACTTTAATCGGAAAAGCCATAACCCCTCTAGAATAACAATTTGGGAAGAATGATGCATCGTGGGCCCGGTCTCCTTTTCTGCCTCTTCGCGGCAGCAGCCACTTACGCCCACGGCTCCGTCGCACTGCTGATGGAAGAGCCTTACGGCGATTTTGGCGCGGTAAACCCCACTGGCCACTCCGCCGTTTATTTCAATCACATCTGCGCCGACTCCCCCACCTTGCTCCGCCCTTGCCACGACGGTGAATATGGCGTCGTCATCAGCCGTTACCACAAGATCGATGGCTATGACTGGCTCGCCATTCCCCTGGTTCCCTACCTCTACGCCGTCGATTCACTGGCCGACGTTCCGCAGACGGTGGACAAAGAACAGGTCGCAGCCCTGCGCGACGCCTATCGCAAGAAGCACCTGCTCGATCTGGCCCCCGATAACCGACATGGCAAATCCCCCAAGGGCGAGTGGACCGAACTGGTAGGCTCCTCCTACGATCGCACCATCCACGGCTTTCAGGTCGACAGCACGCCGGCACAAGACCAGCGCTTCATCACCACCTTCAACGACCGCCGCAATGTCGGCCACTTCAACCTTCTCTTCCACAACTGCGCCGACTTCTCCCGCGTCGTCCTCGACATCTACTTGCCCCACGCAATCCACCGCAACTTCATCGCCGACGTTGGCCTGATGACACCTAAGCAGGTCGCCCGCTCGCTGGTCGCGTACGGCAAAAAACACCCTGAGCTCAACATGAGCGCCTTCGTCATTCCACAGGTGCCGGGAGTATTGCCCGCAGCCACCCAGTCGACGGGGTCACCGAGTCACTAGTCAAGAGCAAGAAATATCTCATCCCAATGGTCTTTCTGGCGCCCGAGGTTACCGGCGGGGTTGCCGTAGCCTATCTGGTCGACGGCCGCATGAAGTTGCCCAAAAGCACGCCGGTCTTCGAGATTGGGGACGAGGAAATGACCAGCGCGCCCAACCTGCCTCCAGACTCCCGCAAAGTGCTTCCTGTTCCCCCTGCTCCCCCGGCTCAGCCCTAGCGCCTGTGTCCAGAGTCGAACAGCGATTTGCGATTCCGAACACGAGCTCGTGATTTCCGGAGAGGCTCGTCCCGCCTAAGTCGATGGAATGCAATTTGCATATCCGGTGCTTGCCCGCATCGTAGTTTGGCGCATAGATTGCTTGTCATAAGCAGCAAATCAGGGGGCAACAAATCGTAGTCGTGTCTTCTAAGGAGGATATGCATGGCGCACTTTGAGCGGATAAGAGATGTGGTTTCCGGACCCTTTAGCCCATCCATCATGCAGCAGCGTATGGCCGCCGGGTGGCAATTAGTGTCGATCGAGTGGCGGCGCGAACTGCCCGGGGATGAAGCGCCCAGCGAAGGGGCATTCAACGAAGAAATCCCCTATGGCTTACGTATTTCTGACGATTGCGAGCGGCTGGAGTTCCACCCTGGTGAGCGCCGCGTGCTCACCCAGATGATGGATCTGGTAGTGCAGGATTTCCCCTTCTCCAGCATAGCCAGCGATCTGAACGAGAAAGGATTTCGCACTCGCAACGGAAAGTTATGGAATCAGGTCTCGGTCTTCCAGATGCTCCCACGGCTGATCGAAATAGGACCCGGTCTTTTCTCGACCGCAGAATGGACAGCACGGCGGGAGAAGCTTTCCAAGTCGGTTTAACGCGACAGGAATTTCCCCACCTTCCTTTTCCGGGCGCGGTTTAGAATCCGTCTTCGTCCATTAAGTGACGCGCCGCGCCATGTGGCGCTCTGGTTGACGGAGATGCGCCATGAAATTCCTACTATGCTTACTCATGCTCTGTTTTGTTTTGCTGCCTCCTGCGCGCGGTGGGCAAACACCGCCCGCTCCTGATCGGGCGGTGCTGGTCGAGGGCGATAACGCCTTCGCCGTCGACCTGTACGGCCGGTTACGGAATCAACCTGGCAACCTCTTCTTCTCTCCCGAGAGTATTTCCACCGCGCTGGCCATGGCCTATGCCGGAGCACGCGGCGACACTGCCTCCGAGATGGCGAAAACCCTGCACTTCACTCTTCCACCGGAGCAACTCCACCCGGCGATGGGCGCACTGCTGAGCGATCTCAATGCCGCGCACGCGGGATATCAGTTGAGCATAGCCAATGCTCTCTGGGCGCAGCGCGGCTACACCTTCCTCCCTGACTTCCTCAAAGTGATGAACAACGATTACGGCGCGGGCTTGAACCAGGTGGATTTCAAATCCTCAACCGAGGCGGCGCGGTTGACGATCAACCATTGGGTCGAGCAGAAAACAGCAAATAAGATCCAGGACCTGCTCCAACCTGGAACACTCAAGCCGTCTACCCGGTTAGTGCTGACCAACGCTATCTATTTCAAGGGTGACTGGCAGACACAATTCGACAAGGCACAGACCAAAGATGAGGATTTCCATCTCTCCTCGGCGCAGACAAAGAAAACGCCTCTGATGCACAGGGAAGGCTCTTTCAACTACTTCAACGGCGGAACGTTTCAGGCATTGGAAATTCCCTACAAGAGCAACGAATTGTCCATGGTTGTCTTACTGCCCAACGATCCAAGCGGCTTGCCTGCTTTGGAACAATCGCTGAGTGTAACCAGCATGCAGCAATGGCTGCAAAAGTTAGTTCCAGTTCCCAAAGTCATGGTGACCATGCCTAAGTTCAAAACAACCCAACAATTCGAGCTAGGTGGCATTCTTGCCGCGATGGGGATGCCGCAGGCGTTTACAGCGGCCGCAAATTTTTCGGGGATGACCGGGAACCGTGACTTCTTTATATCGGCCGTAATCCATAAGGCTTATATCGATGTAAACGAAGAAGGAACCGAAGCAGCGGCCGCTACGGCCGTGACCATGAGGGCCTTGGCAATTCGCATCCCGACCCAGGCGCCACCGGTTTTCCGTGCAGATCACCCCTTCGTCTTTCTGATTCGTGACAACCGATCAAACAGCATCCTGTTTATGGGCCGCATGGCTGATCCGGCGAATTAGGAAGCTGATTGAGTCAGGAAGAGAGAGCGGCGGAATCCCACATCTCGCGAAAAACGAGCGAGATATGGGGCGCCCGTCCGCTGTTTAGCGTCTGAAATAGGTCCTCGGAACTTGGGCGACGGGCGACTACCCCTTGGAGTGCGACCTTCTGATCAAGGCCACGATGCCAAGCACCGTTAAGCCGGCGGCGCAAACGGCTTCGATCACCAGCGACGTGGCGATCAAGAGTTGGGCGACCCGGTAGTTGCCGCCGCCGGAGATGCTGATGCCGCTCACGCTGCATAGCCCGAATGCGAGACTGAAAGTCAGGGCGAAAACGGTAGCAACCTTGGCCAGATTTATGGACTTGTGTGAGGCCCGTACCGGCATCGGGGGTGTACTCATTCGGTGCTCCTGATCGCGGTTGGCTCCATGAAGCAGAGTCTCATAAGATCGGGCAGGAGTGCCACTAATCCCGCTACACAGGCCCACTGTATCAAATTGAGACCATAGATCAAGGGTTGGGGCTTGAGGAAGTCGATGACCAGCCGCCAGGCAAGATAGGCCACGAGAAAGATGCGGAAGGCCGCTCCTTCGGGGTGCGGTTTTTCGTTATAGCGTTGCAGGATGAACCCGAGAGCGCTAAGAAATAGGATCTCGTAAAGCTGGGTAGGGTGACGTAGGACTCCATCGCCAAAATTGACCCCCCAAGGCAAACTGGTCGCAGCGCCGTAGGTGCCATCCGCGGGACCTGCCAGAAAGCAGCCAACGCGACCGATGGCGATGCCCAGGCACAACGGGACGGCGAAAAGGTCACCCGCCCGGCCGCGGAGGTCCCGCAGACGCTTGATCAGGCCCAGGGCAATCCAGCCTCCAAGTAGACCGCCGACGGTAGTCCTGCCGCCAGGCAACAGGAAGGTCCGCCAGGTGATATGGAGGCGAAACACTTGCTCCATCAGGCCCAGCATCCGGCTGCCGAGCAGCGCGCCGATCGCCGCCGTGGCGATGATGAGCCAGCGCTGGTCGTCCTCGAGCAGGTTGCCATTGCGCGTGCAGTTTCCCCGGAACATGTAATAGGCGAGCACATAGCCCAGCGTCTCGAAGATCGGGTGCAGCCATGGATGAGGGCTGAGAGTCACGACCGGGTAAGTGTACCGGTCTTGGCCGTCAACTGTCAGGCCAAGTATCAGGTTTACATCAGGACCGATACAGCTGCCACTTGGTACGGGTGTATGCGATGCAAAAACCTTTGCGTTCGGCATTGCGTTGCGACTGGCTGCCGGCCTCTGTCACCATCATGGCTAGTTCATAACCGTGTTCGAAGGCATAGCGCATTCGCGCCTCGAGCAGCGCTGCCTGCAGTCCGCGCCGTCGCATCTGGGGTATCGTCGCCGCCCCGGCAAACAACGCGACCCCATCGTAGAGACTAAGAGCACCTGCCGCTCCAGCTTGGCCATCCAACTCGGCCAAGAAGTTCACCGTGTGCTCCCGGGCAAACGCCACCGAACCGAATTCCCCCAGAAAATCCGCCAGCTCCGGGTGTTCGTGTCCCCATCCCCGGGCGTTGATCTGCACCCATAACGCTGCCTCTTCGATCTCTGCCACCCGCACCGTTATCCCGATCAGGGGTTTTCGCGGCAGGCCGCTCCACCGGCCGCCGGAGCACGCTGCTTAGTTCGATCGGCCGGTAACCGCGGGTGCACAGCAAGTCCAGCGTCGGAATGCCCGCCAGGGGGCTAACCTCATGAACTACAACGGCCCTCCGATCCAGGAAAAAGGACTCCATCCTATCCAGTGCAGCCGGGCTTAACGGCTCAAAGAGTCCCAGACCGAAGCTCTGCGTCACTGGAGAGCTCACTCCGTCAAACACGGCGTAAGCGCCCGCGCACTCCATCCAGGTGGCGCCGCTCTCCGGATGGAGCCGCCCGCGCGCCTCCGCAAATTCCAGGCACGAACGTCCTTCGGCTCGCTCCAATCGTCGTGACAGACCCAGGTCTGCAAATGTCATTGTGGGTAACGGTACCTAGCTTGTACTCGCCGCACAAGATCACCGTCAATATAATCAGCTGGAAAATCCAAAGGGCCCCTTATGCGAAAAACGCTCCTGCGCCGGGCAAGCGAATGGATACTGGCGATCACTGTGCTGGTCTTCGCTATCCAGTCGGTGAGCGCGACAAACCCCCAAAAACACCGCAGGATCCTTCTGATTGCCGGCTCTAAGTCCCATGGACCCGGCATGCACGAGTATCTGAAATCAGCCCGCCTTCTGAAGGTCATGCTCGATCGCGCCGGTCTCAAAAACGTCGACACCGAGGTAATCTACGACGGCTGGCCTACGAATGTCTCTGATCTCGACACCGCGGACACCATCGTCTTTATCTCCGACGGCATGCAGTGGTCCCCCTGGAGCTTCACTCCGGAGCGCATTGCCGCCATTCAGAAGCAGATAGACCGCGGATGCGGCTTCATGATCTTCCACTTTGCAACCTACATACCCTATCAATTCCAGCAGCAGGGTCTCGCCTGGGCAGGAGGCTATGTAGAATACGACGGGCCCAAGCACCCGCAAATGTTTTTCACCCAAAAGACTCTCACCAGCGAAGTCCTATTCCCATCCCCTGACCATCCCGTCATGCGAGGGGTGAAGCCTTTCAAAGTGACAGACGAGTTTTATTACAAAGCCACTTTCGTCGATGGAGACGTCGGTATCACCCCGCTGCTTCGCGTCCCCGAGCTTCCCGCAGACCCCAAGGCGTTGCCCGGGCCGCTGGCCGGTCCCAAGGATCAGGTCACCATGTGGGCCTACGATCGTCCACCCACACCCCAATGCAAGAAGCCCGGCCGCAGCATTGCAGCGACGTTCGGCCACTTTTACGACAACTGGAAGAACGACGACTACCGCAAGCTTGTTCTGAACGCCATCGTTTGGAGCGCTCACATCGAGGTCCCTAAAGATGGCGTACAGTCCGTTTGGGTCGACGATGCCGAGGTCGACCGGGTACTCGGGCCCACGCCCGCCCCGGTGAAATCCCCACTCGAGCCGCCGAAGTAACCAATCGTCCAGCTCGATACACGCCGATTGTGGTAGAAAAAGCCGTGACGCGGACCGTGGTGTTCAGTAAATGGACAAGGCGGATTACGCTGTGCCTAATCATTCTTGCTTTGATCCTGGCGGGCGCTTTCTTGCTTCTGCGGCGGCGGCCCAGTGATTTCGATCACAACGCAGGGTTCACCAGGAGCTGGTTTTGACCGAGGTCAAATATCTCTTGACGAGCCTGCTGCGCAGCGCGCACAATTTGACCATGGTCAAAACTGATCCCGCTACCGGCAAAGGCGAGCAGACGCGAAGGCAGATATTCGCAAGCGCCCTACAGCTCTTCAGAGAGCGGGGCTTCGATTCCACGACCATGCAAGAGATCGCCACACATGCCGCTGTCGTCAAGAGCGCCGCTTACTACTACTTTCCCAGCAAAGAAGCGATTGTCCAGACCTACTATGAAACCGTGCAATCAGAGCAGGAGCGCTTGTGCGAAGAAGTGTTCGCCGCAACCAAGGACCTGAAAACTC
Source organism: uncultured Acidobacteriaceae bacterium (assembly GCA_963815175.1). Lineage (GTDB taxonomy): Bacteria > Acidobacteriota > Terriglobia > Terriglobales > Acidobacteriaceae > PALSA-350. Next base: position 30,547 of record CAWFGM010000013.1, on the reverse strand, counting down.
GTTTAACGGCAGCCCTTCACTCAAAACTCGATTTGGCAAAGGACGATCGTAACCTGCTCGGAGTGGTATTCCGGTATACCGGCGAGCCGGAACATCCGCTTTCCTGCCTGGGACGGGGAACCGCGGAAATTCGTCGCCGGAGTACAGACGTCTTCCGCGATGCGATCGCCGAAGAGAAGCTGCCCCACGACCTCAGGGCGCTACTACCGATTGCATTATGGGCGCTCCAGATGGGTCTCCTGGTCATGTTTCTGTATGACTCCTCGAAAAATCAACGGCGAACGCGGCACATGGCAGATGGAGCGCTGGACCTTACTCTGAAGTTGCTTGGCGTTGCGAAGCTGCCGATCTTGAAGCCAATCAGAACCAGGATTCTCGTGCTGTTACGAGAAGCAGACCTTCTCCCCTGAGTGTGAGCGCCGTATGTTTCGACTCGAAGAGACCACGCAAATTGATGCTCCGATCCAACGTTGCTTTGATCTCTCCCGCAGCGTCGAAGTGCATCTACTGTCGAACATTCACTCAGGAGAACAGGCGGTTGCGCTCGGCAGCAAGACCTCCGGCCTCGTCGGCCTCCATGAAGAGGTGACTTGGCGAGCCAAGCACTTTGGCGTCTGGCACAGTCTGACAAGCAAAACCACGGCAATGAGACCACCTTTCTACTTCCAGGTCACCATGGTTCGCGGAATCTTCCGGTTTATGCAGGCGGACCACCTCTTTCAAAGTCTGGAATCTGATGAGACCGAGATGAAAGATGTTTTCTCAATTGCTGCCCCTCTTCCCCCGCTCAGTTCCCTGGCTGAGATACTTTTCCTGCGACGCTACATGCTGGCCTTGCTGCGTGAACGCAATGCTGTCATCAAGCGTGTTGCGGAGTCTTCGGAATGGGAACAATATATTGCCCGCACTTCGCAGCAGAAGAAAGAAGCTCCGCTATGAAGATCGTCATTGCCGGAGGTTCCGGGCAGGTCGGGACTATCCTTGCCCGGCACTTTCACCGCAACGGCCAGAGCGTGGTCGTTCTCAGCCGTCGCTTGCAAAAGACTCCCTGGCGCGTGGTTCATTGGGATGGCTCAACGTTGGGTCCGTGGCTCGAGGAACTCAATTACAGCGACGTTCTGATTAACCTTGCAGGCAGAAGCGTGAATTGCCGCTATACGCAAAAGAATCGCCAGGAAATTCGTGACTCGCGAGTGCTTTCTACGCAGATCCTCCATCAAGCGATTGCCGCGACCGAACACCCACCTGCAGTTTGGCTCAATGCCAGTACAGCAACCATCTACCGCCACGCGCTTGATCGTCCCATGGATGAGTCGACTGGAGAACTCGGTGGTAACGAGGCAGGAGCCCCCGGCACTTGGAACTTTTCCATTCAGGTTGCGAAAGCCTGGGAGGACGCTTTCTTTTCAACTCGGACACCCGGAAGCCGAAAGATTGCTCTTCGTAGCGCCATGACCTTCAGTGCTGATCCAGGCGGCGTATTCGATGTATTTCTTAAGCTTGTTCGCTACGGTCTTGGTGGAACCACGCTGCCCGGCACTCAATTTGTCTCCTGGATTCATGAGGTCGACTTCATACGGTCGATTGAGTTCCTCATCGCGAGGAAAGAGTTCTCGGGAACCATAAACTTAGCCTCTCCCCATCCGCTTCCGAACCGCGAATTCCTCGCCATTCTTCGAAGAGCTTGGGGTACTCGCTTCGGTGTGCCCACTACACAGGGAATGCTGGAACTGGGCACCTTCCTGCTACGCACCGAATCAGAACTGGTGCTCAAGAGTCGCCAAGTCGTTCCCACGCGGCTCCTTGAAGCCGGCTTTCAATTCAAATATGCAACCTGGCCTCTGGCGGCGCAGGATCTGGTCGCCCGATGGAGAGAGGCGCATTCATGAGGCTCTCTCGGGAGAAGCAGGGGGCGGTCGTGATCTATCATCGCGTTTTGGTGATCGGCGATATGCGGGAGGCGCTGATGCAATCATGACCGCAAGCGCTAAATGAAGGCCAACGATTCGAAATAAACATAGCGACATTAGGCGGCTTGTGGCCGCAACCGATTTGTCGAAGCGATGGGCAGGTTGTAGTGCTTGGCGGTATTGGTTTCGCAGCCGTATCGCGCCTCTCCGCCTGTTCGCTGGCGACGCATTCAACACACTGCCATCGATACATTTGAAGCTCGGCGGTTCAACGTTCGTGACCGCAGCCGGCAAGGTAGTGGATTTAACCCCCATTACTGTAACTACCATTGAATGCTACCTGGTGAGGATCCCCCAATGCCGGCATCTTTCCTCGGAGGTTATCGTCACTGGCATCGCGCTGAGTACCTAATGACCGACTTTCTGGCTAACGGTGGCGATGCCCTCGAAGAGATGATCGAGGTTGTGCTAGTCTGGGTAAGCTTATGAAGAATTTCGCATTGCTCGCCGCTCCTCCAGAGATTCGAGAATGGTGTTCACTTCTTGAACAAGAAATGATGCACTGGCCCGGCGTTAAAGTGGGTCACATATTTGGCACGCGTGCTTTTTATCACCGTAAGGTCATCTTCGCCATGCTTCCCGATAAGCGCAGCCTGGAGAGCTCAACTGCCATTTCATTCGTCGCTTCCTCTGACGACGATGAGGACCGAACTCCAAACTGGCAAACATTTGAGCTGAAGAACCGCGATCTCATCAAGCTCGCTCTTATGTCGCTGGAGAAAGCATACAAAGACAGCGCACTGCGCTTTTCCGCGGATGTTCCAAGCAGGATAGTCCCGCGGGTTCCGGTTCACTCTCGTTAGGTTCGCTTGACGCCAAAGTCATGACCGGGGCCGGGGCCACCGGGCCTCAACGGTCGTCGAGATGCCGCCTCGCGGCCGGAACTCTCCCTTGACGATTGCCCATACTGGTTCACAGGCCTTCACCACATCCTCCAATACCCGATTGACGACGTTTTCTTGAAAGATCCCGAGATTGCGATACGTGAACAGATATTCTTTCAGCGATTTCAGCTCGAGGCAACGCTTGTGCGGCATGTAGCGCACGGTCAGGCTACCGAAGTCGGGCAAGCCGGTTTTTGGACAGACTGAAGTGAATTCGGGATCGTCGATCAAGATCTCATAACCTGGGAATTGATTCTCCCAGGTTTCAATTTCGGGAAAGTTGCAGTCCAGCCCGGATGTGGCATGCTTGTCGGTGTAACCAAGAGTGGAATCCATAGCTATATTCTACAAATACTTAAACGCTTGATCTGATCCCGCTTCGAATGCGATGGTAAGGACCCGGGCCATGCCTCAGATTCCCGAGCCGGCTCGCGGCCTGGTCTCTTCTCACGCTTCGTTTGCAAGCCAGGTGCAAATGATTCGGGCGCTCGCGAACGTCTCAACGGTCGTCCATGACTGACATAGGGTTCACGATAGAAGCGCGAAATGCGGGAAATACGGCCGCAATTATGACCGCAAGCGCCGGCGTTAGCGCGGCAATCAGCCACCCCCAAATTGGTGGCGGACTAATGGCGGCTTCTCGCACTACAACGTGCAATAGCGCAAGTGATAACGACATGCCTATCAGAGTGCCCGCTGAGGCAAGTCGCGCGGCTCTCTTAAATACCGCCAAAGCTATATGCCAGCGCTGAGCCCCAAACGCCATATGAAGAGCGAGCTCGCGACGACGCTGGCGTTCAGCATCAGACTGGACACTCAGTAGACCAAGAAAACTCAATACCAGCGCAGTAGACGCCGACGCGTCGAGGATCAACGTCGCAATCCGCAAGGGCGCGAGACCAGTCTGAGCGACCTGCATATCCAACGTTTTTATGACAACCGGGGCCACCCTGGGCCCAGGTATGGACTCAATCCCACGGCGCAGATCGGCCAGTATGCGGTCATTCCATTTAGGAGCTTCGAGAATTAGTGTCATGCGAGGAGGAGCGTCCTGCCACATGGGAAGATAAATTGTGGGTTCTTCTTGCCGCTGGAATGCGCGCCGTAGATGAGAACCGACTACCCCGATAATCGCAGTGCGGACGCCGTAGTCATCGATAAGCCCGGCCCCAAGCGGATTGCTGCTGAAGTCGAGGTCCGCAGCTTCTTGATTGATCACGGCCACCCGATCCTCACCAGCCAATTGATGGTTGGAAAATTCTTGGCCGGCGATCAACGGAAGACCAAGTTCGTCGAAATAATTTTGTGAAACAACGTTGACGTTTAATTCAATGTGGGTCGAAGGTAAGACGATAGGTACCCGAAAACGCGCTCCCGAAACCCGCCCGGGGGCAGCTGAAGGCCCTCCATAGTTGTAGTAAATAGTTGGGCCTTGCCCGTTCAATGGAGACGTAGCACTTCTCCTGACCACACCGATGATCTCGGTCGGCATGCCGGCTGGATCCTGGATAACAATGCCCACCGTTTCTGGACCGAAAAGCACTGCGGCAGCCTCTTCATCAACAACTGCGACTTTGCGACCTTGATCTCGTAAGCTGAACAACCGGCCGGCGATTGGTTGCGTATCTATCGATTCGAGAGAATCTGGTGTAAGCCAATCGATATCCAATGCAATTTCGCGATCATCTGAAGCTGACGGCTGAACTCGGAAAGATCGCCACGTTGGCTGATCGCCGGGCAGCCGGGCCGCCCATGCCAGTGGCGAAAGTGCGGTTGTCGACCTTGCTTTCTGCTCGACTTCGGTGAAATACCTGGTATCAACATCCGGGTCCGCCTGTGCTTGTACAGTGAGAAGGATTGGATCACCGAGGCGCTTTCCGGCGGCAGGTTCCAGGGCCGAATGAAAAATCTCAGTGGTAAGAACCGCACAGGTCACGAGCATGCAGCACGCTGCTATTTGCCCAACGGCCAACCCAGTTCGCAATCGTTGCACAGTTTTCGAAGGCAACCCGCTCTCGCGGCGAAGAATGGTCCACGGGCGATCCGTGGATGTCCCAAAGACTGGGGCCATTCCGCATAAGACAGTAACGCTTATGCATAGGAGTGAAGCCGCAATGATGGGGAGCAACCGTGGTGCGAAAACAAGATGCTCTGCGTCCTGCTGAAAGAGAAGAACCGGGATAGCATGTTCTGACCAAACTGCCAAGAGCATGCCGAAAGCTCCACCGGCAAGCGAGATTACGATACTGTCAGACAACAATTCCCCTGCCAGTTTCGCGCGCGTCGCGCCGAGCGCGATGCGAAGAGACGTCTCACCCGACCGCCTTAAAGCTCGCCCCAGCAGCAACGAACCCACGTTGATACAGGCGATAAAGAATACGGCCCCCGCAGCGAAATTCATTAGCCTGACGATGCGCGACAATCCTTGCGCCATTCCAGGTGGAGTGCCAGTAAAGGGAATTACGCTCACTGCCAGAGAACCGCCCAACTTCAAGTGAACCGCCGCTTCTGCCCGGCCGGTGCAAACGGCGCGGCGAAGACGCGCGAAAACCCACAGATCTCGCCCACCTCCATCTACGCCTTTCAAGCTCCTGGCTTGCAAAGGCATCCAGACATCCGTGGAACGGTCGCGATATAACCCTTCCAGCTGAATTGGCGCAACTCCAGTGATCGGATAATCTACGTTGTCGATACGAATATGCTTCCCAATCGCATCAGTCCTGCCACCGAAGTCATTCTGCCAAATGCGATAGCTAAGGACTACCCCGTTTCCCAGTGGTACTTTGAGTGCCGCCGCCAAATTGGGCATAACGGCTGCCACGGTCACGATCTCTGAGCGGTCATCGATCGTGATGTCACTCGGTGTAACCCGGGCCGCTTCTATCCAATCAAATACATCTACTCGCTGTTCGAGCAGCTGATATTCGTTCACGTGACAGCGGTCCTGCCTCCCGGAATCGGTCTTGCTTAAATATCGAGACAATCCTGTCTGCGTATTCAAGCCAGAGCCGGGGTGAGTCAGTCCCTGGACGAACCCGTAGACGGAAGCATTGCTGCCTACTCCAAGCGCAATCGTGAACAATAGAGCCAGCGACAGTACCGGAGCTCGCGCGAACGCTCTCGTTGATTTGCGGATTGTGAAAAAAACCTCCGTGAACATCATTCCAGACAACTTGCAACTGAAAGGCCACAATCAGGAGATCCTTCTCTTGAGCTTGCTAGAGCTGGGCGAACGAGTGTGCTGTCCGGTTTCGTCTTCACGCTTAGTCAACGAAAACTTTTTCCACGATTCGGTGAGCTCCCTATGGTGCGGTTCCTTCTTTTCCGGCCGGATCGGTGTGCCGCTTGACGCGCGTGGTGTCCGGTATGTCAATGTGGCATGCTGGGGACTGGGCTTCCGCACCTTGGAGCACGTCCACTCGTACGCATCCGTTGATCTGCTTCCGTCCACGACGGTAGGGCATCTTCCGGCTGATCCCAGTGCACTACGGAAGCCTCGTCACACCAGTCCAGAAGTCTCGGCATCGCGGCCCGATGAGAGCCTGTTGTCATAAAGCCACGCATACTCTCCTGGCTGTCCCAAGCGGTCATGGTCCAGAAGGCCCAGTTCGATCGGCCAAAAGGCCCCCAGATTGAAAACCGAACGATCTCCTTGCCTGGCGCAGAGAGCGCAAAACATAGAGTAGGAAGAACGGCAGGAAGCGAATCGATCGGACTCTCAAGCGCGTGATGCTGATAAAAGGCATTGAGTCACCCGGCGCCCATTTCCCGTTTTCCTATCTCCTGAACAGCATACTACTTCGCGCGGGCAGCTCTTTTGAGCGCATGAAGGCAAGGTCGACGTTAAATTTTCGGGAAGCCGGGTCGAGCAACGCGGCTTGCCCGCCATAGTGTTTCTTCTGTACTTGTACGCCAAGTGGCCGCGATGGACGCATATGTATAGTCAAACCTAGCCTCTGTTCGACCCTCGATGATAGGAGCCGTCCATGTCTGTGGAAACCTGGGGGATGATCGGAACGGGAATCGTCGCGCTGGCGGCAGGACTGTTCTTTGTCCGGCCGCGCTTAGCGTTAGCTTCTGGCCCGGGCAGGATTTTGGTGCTTGGGCCCGTCTTTGAAGCCGTCGCACTGGCGATCTTCGCCGCAGAACATTTTCTGGCTGCACATGATCTCTCGGTGATCGTTCCACGCTGGTTGCCGGGAGCTTTGTTCTGGACCTATTTCGTGGGCGCGGCTCTACTCGCCGCGGCGATCAGCTTTATCGCGGGGCGGTATGTGCGCTGGTCGGCGTCCCTGCTCGCCCTGCTGTTCCTGATTATCGTCGCTACGGTCGACGTGCCCAACCTGCCCGAACATGTCCATGAGCGGTTGTTTTGGACGCTCACGGTGCGCGAAACATCCTTCGCCGCAGGAGCGATGGTACTGGCGGGCAGCCCCTGGCCGCGCGGGCGAGCGGCAAGCACGCTCCTCATCCTGGGCAGGTTCATCGTCGCGTTTACCTTCGTCTTTTACGCGGTCCAGCACTTTCTCTTCCCCCGTTTCGTGCCCGGAGTTCCGCTGGAAAAGATAACACCCGCCTGGGTGCCGGCGCCGGCACTGCTTGCCTACGTCGTTGGAACAACGCTACTCGTCGCGGGCGTTGGCCTGATGTTTAACCGCACTCGGCGCACCGCCGCCGTCACCGCGGGCACAATGCTCCTGCTGCTTACGATCTTCTTCTATGTTCCCATCCTCATAACGGAAATTCGGTCTCCGCTCGCGGTGGAGGGGGTCAACTATGTCGGCGATACCTTACTTTTCGCAGCAACGGCTCTCCTGGCCGGCTTCGATGCGGACGAGGCACGAGTATCAGAGCTTAAGGGGCTTTGATACGTGCACTTCATCCCAGATGTGGCAACCGACGAAAAGCCGGCTTACCTCTTCCACAGGGTAATTTTCAATCCACCATAAAGATTGAATGGCGTACCTGGCGCCTGGAAGGACGAGGAGCGGATCGGGATACTGTCATCATCTGTGCCGTAGGGTGTTCCGAATGGCTGCGCCACAAAATCATTGTTGTTATCGAAGGGTGTTGTGCCGAGCTGAGCACCGGTCGAGTAGTGCTTGTCGAGAAGATTGTTCATCTGCATGAAGAGCTGAATGCGATCAGTGACCTGGTACCGTGCGCCGATGTTGGCGACTCCGTACCCGGCAGACTTGCCCGGTCCGTTGTAATACACACCATCCGGTTGATCCAGATTGTTTTCGTTGCCACGTGCGAACGAGGAGCCAACAGCAAGAACATTCAGCTCCGCTGTCAGTTTCGAGGAAGGCCTGTATTGACCATACAGTTTGAAAATATTGCGCGGCACCTGGGGTATGAAATCACCAGGCATGATGTGAATGTCGTCGTCGATGCCCGGCTGGCCCGCCAGAGCGCTGTCGTTCGTGCTATTGCTGCCGCCATCGATGGTCTGCGGGCTTTGGTAGGTGGCGTTCAGGAAAGTGTAATTGCTGCCTAGACTCCAATGCCGCCAGTCCTGGGAAAGCTCCAACTCAATACCGTCGCGCCGGGTTTTGCCGAAGTTCAGGAAATAGCCGAAGCCCGTCTGTTCAGAAGCGACAAAAAGCAAGTCGTTGTAGTTCTGGCCGAAGAAATAGTCGGCACTCCAGTGAAGCGAGAGACCCTCGTTACTGCGAATGCCCACTTCGAACGTGCGCGTGACCACCTGCTTGAGCGGAGGATCGCTGACCAGCGCGTTCGGCAAGTTGCAAGGCTCGGTCGGATCGGAGCAGCCAAGCTCAATCGACGTTGGCGAGCGGCTGGCCTCGCTATAGTCAAAGTAGGTATTGAAGAAGCGTGAGGGCTTATAAGTAAACCCGGCTGCGGGGTTGAACCGTTGGAATACATTGTTGCTGGTGAGATTGCCGCGCGCCGCCGAGATGGGCAAGTAGTCCAGGTTGTCCAGTGAGGTGTGATTGTAGCGGCCTGACAAGGTCACGGCCCAGGGGCCATAGGTAAACGTATCTGTGGCATACACGCTGGGCGTGTTTACGGTTCCGTGCAGCAGCACCTGGCTGTCCACAGGGTCGCCGTCATCATCGAAGGTTGTGCCGTTCAGATAAGATCGGCACGAGCGTAAAGGAAACATTGTCGGTGTTCAGGTAGCCCATTTGGGTGAGCTGATGGTAAGTTGACGTGCCGCGATCCCAACCGGCGCCTACAGAAAGCAGATTGTGCTTGGTGTTCCACGTGGCCAATCCCGACAGACCATAGCCGTTCTGCTTATCCTGAGTACGCGTGATCACACCGTTGCAAGTCTCAGACGGAACGCCGCCAGTGTCGTTCTGAAGCACTTGTGCGAGGCAAAGCCAGAAAGGAAATGGCTCAGTGGTCGAATCGCCGGTGGTTGGGAAACCGGTATATCCCGCGGCCGTGAGCGCGGCGGTATCGTCGTCGGACAGATCGTAAAGATCCTCGCCGAACGAATCGTCGTTGAGGTCGCCATTCGAGCTGTCTGTGCGGACATAGCGATAGTACGCATTCGCGGACAGTGTCAGTTTGTCGGTCAGAGCGTGGGTCACATTCAACGTCAAGGAAGGAGAATGATCCCACGTTACGTCGGGAATCGTGTTCACGTCCCTCCAGTTCGTCAGCAAGGAAGCGGTAGTCTGAGGTGCCGTTGCCGGTCATCCAGTTGTCGGCATAGGCGCCGCTCAGGAAAACGCTCGTCTTTGCATTCGTCCAGCCCAGCTTGAGGAAGGACTGGCGGACCTCGGAGGGGGAGAATTGCCGCCATCCGTCTTCGCGGTAGAGATTACCCGCCAGGTAGTAGTTGAAGCCTTTGGGCAACACGCCGCCCAGTTCCCCTTCGCCGGCGCGGCGGCCAAATTTGCCGCCGGTCAACTGCAAGCGATCCCCCAGGAGCGTTGAGGCCGTCTTTGGTCTGTACGGAGACCGCCCCGCCCAATGTGTTTAGTCCATAAATCGGATCGGAACCAGGAATCAATGCCATATCCTGGATGGCCACTTTAGGGATCAAATCCCAGGCGACGATGTCGCCGAAGGGCTGGTTCTGGCGTACACCATCCAGGTAAACGGAAAGCCCTTCCGGCGTTCCCAGTAGGGGAGAAGCTGTATATCCGCGGTAGTTGATGTCCGGCTGGTAGGGGTTGCCTACGTTCTCGTTGATATACACGCTGGTCAACCGCTGGTTCATGAGGGCGGCAAGGTCGAGGGCATTACTGTCCTCCAGATTCTTTGCGGTCAGCCCCTGAACCGGGACCGGAATCTCATCGAGTGACTGATTCGCTTGCCCGATCGGTGTGGGCGAAAAGACGGTGACGCTGGTTGACGCAGTCTGAATGACAAGGGTGACCACTTCCGACACAGGAGTCGGCGTGTTTATATCGATGTAGACGGAACGAGAAGCAAATCCCGGTCTCGAAATTTCGAGGCGGTACCGTCCAAATGCCAAGCCGCTCAGCGAGAAGGCTCCCCGTGCATCGGTCCGGAAGGCACGGTCTGTAGCCGGCCCCGCCACATGGCCACTGGCTTGTAAAGCCGCACCGGAAGGGTCCTTTACCTGGAGGCGGATCTCACCAGTGCTCTGCGCATAAGCAGCGGTTCCCGCTAGCTGTGCCACGAAAAAAAGAAAACTTGCCCAGACAAAACGGGTCAACTTTGATCGAGTACCGAAAACCATGCGCCTGCCTTTTTTCTGTCAGTGGATTTGGTTTGCTAATTGGTTTCGCTGGCCGCAGCTTGTCCATCCGGATCACTGTCCCAACTTCCCTCGCGACTGGCCTAGTTGGATATTCCTTTACGGCGCATTCTGTTCAGTCTTTCTTATGACTTTTTTGAAATTCGCCTCACCTTGTTTCACCGCCATCAGCAGTTGCACATGAATTTCGGCTTCATGACCCTTTCCGACTACACCGTCTAGTTGCTCCGTCATTCCATCCACTGAGTTAGGCTCGCAATAGATACTATGAGCTCGGAGGTATTCGCACTTGAAACTACTCACCAAACTGCCTGTCTGCGCGGCCCTGACTCTCGTTGGATTCGCCGCGCCCACGCAGACCCCGGACTGGGATGCCCTGGGTAAGCAGTGGTGGTCACACATTCAGTTTCTTGCTGACGACCGCCTTGAAGGCCGCGCCCCCGGTAGTCAGGGCTATGAAAAAGCCGCCAACTACATGGCCGGGCAGTTTCGTTCAGCAGGCTTAGAGCCCGCGGGGGTTGCTGGGTACCAGCAGCCAATGGACTTCCAGGTGGTCAAGATTGACGAAGCCCGCTGCGCGCTCGATTTGCTGCGCGAGGGCAAGGCGCAACCGCTCAAACTCGGAGACGATGCTGTGCTCCAAGCCAGCTCGCATGCGGCGGAAAATGTCCAAGCAGGCGCTGTCTTTGTCGGCTACGGTCTCACCGTCCCAGAATTGCACAATGACGATCTGTCGGGTCAGGACGTGAAAGGCAAGATCGTGGTATTCGTAACCGGTGGCCCGGCAAACATGTCCGGCCCGGTGAAAGCGCATTACCAATCCGGTGAAGAGCGCCGCAAGGCGCTTCAAAAAGCCGGAGTCGTCGGACCATCACCATACCGAATCCAAAAGGCGCCGAGGTACCCTGGTCGCGAATTGCTGCAGCGCGGTTCCAGCCCCGCATGGAGTTGAGCGATCCCACCCATGGCGTTCCCCCTCCGCTGCCGGTAGGCATCCTCTTCAACCCAGCGCACGCGGAAATCCTGTTCGCCGGCAGCGGTCACTCTTTTCAGGAAATCCTGGCCGACCTCAATGCAAATAAGCCTCTCCCCCACTTTCCCCTTGCCGTGACGATCCGTGCCCGCGTTGCCCTGACGCGATCCGAGGCGAGATCTGAAAACGTCGTAGGTCTCCTCCCTGGCAGTGATCCGAAGCTCAAGAAGGAATATGTCGTCGTCAGTGCTCACCTTGACCATCTTGGCATCGGCGAGCCGGTCCGCGGCGACCGCGTCTACAATGGCGCCATGGACGACGCCTCAGGCGACGCATCGCTCATCGAAATCGCCCGGGCAATGAAAGCTTCGGCGGCAAAGCCGAAGCGCTCGATTCTGTTCCTCTCCGTCACCGGCGAAGAAAAGGGAGAACTCGGCTCACAATACTTTGCTGCCCATCCTACCGTCTCCGGGCCCCTGGTCGCCGATCTTAACATGGATATGTACCTTCCGCTGTTTCCTTTAAAATACCTTGAAGTTCAGGGCCTGGATGAGTCCACTCTGGGCGACGAACTCCGCGCCGTTGCCGCCCTCGCGGGCGTGCAGGTACAAGCAGATAAGGAGCCGGAACACAATCGATTCATCCGCAGCGATCAATACAGTTTCATCAAGAAGGGCGTCCCCGCACTTGCCTTCAAGTTCGGCTGGCTGCCCGGAACACCGGAAGAGAAAATCTTCAAAGCCTGGTATGCCGAGCGTTATCACGCGCCTTCAGACGATCTGAGCCAGCCTGTCGACCGCGTGGCCGCCGCCCAATTCGATGCCATCCTTGAGAAACTAGCCTTGCGTGTCGCCGATGCCCATGACCGCCCAGAGTGGAAATCAACCAGCTTCTTCCGCCGCTTCGCCCAATAGCAATGCCAACGTCTTAAAGAGTCCCGGCTCTCGTTCCGGGACAAATGACGGGTGCCCCATCATCTCGCTCGTTTTTCGCGAGATGTGGGATACCACTGCTCTTTCCCGCTGACTCTCGATGCCGGCCAAGTTGACAATGACGATGATGGCGAGCAGCCATAAGCGTCTGTTATGACACAAACTCCCCAGGGACTGATCGCATACATCCTGATCGCTGATTGTTTCTGCGCGGAAGGTCCAACACAACCGGTCAAAAAACTAATCTGGGCAAGGCAGATTAAAAATTCGAAATCACCGAGGATCACACAATTCTGGGTGGCGACGCAGCCACTTTCACGCATATCAGGCACGGTGTCCCGCGTTGCTAGGCCCGCACCATCGCCACAGCGGTCAGGTCCTCATGGCTGTGCTTGCGCGCGCACAGAAAATCGTAGACCCGCGCCCAGGGATGATGGCCAAAGTCATACGCCTCCCGCAGCACTGTGTCGCAGATTTCCGCGGCAGAATCTCCATTAGACCGTTCGAGCAGCCGCTCGACGCGCTTCATCCCAAACTCGTTCCCGCCCTGACGGCTTTCCGTCACTCCCTTGGTGACCAGTAGCAGCTTGTCTCCCGGTTCGAACGCCAACACCGCCGGCTCATAGGTCACGTGCGTAAACAATCCCAGCGGCACACCGCCACGTTCCAGAACATGCGCGCTCTCCGCATCGCGAAACACCGCCTGGACCCGGCCCGCGTTGCAATACGTCAGGATGCCAAGAGTCAAATTGAAACAACCGAGAAAGGTCGGGGCAAACCGCACGCCCTTCGCCGCCTCGATCAGCGATCGATTGACTTCATGCGCCAACGCGGCAATAGCTTCCGATTCATTCGCGTCCGGGGAGCTAAAGAGCTCCCGGGCAGTTTGCCGAAAGGCAACCTGCGCCTCAGCGGCAATCGCGTGCGCCTCTGACCGCGGACCTGCGATGTCCGTCAAGAGGAACACCAAGCGGGATCCCACGGCGATACCATCAAAAAAGTCGCCGCCGCAGCGATCTGAATGGTAGCGGGCGCTTAAGTCCAGACCCTCCAGCTGCATCAGGTCAACTGGGCAGGGACTGGACCCTGCGACCGACATAACAGAAGATGCCATCGTCTCCTTCGGCACGCCGGGGGCATTTACCAACTCCCGCGTACGATACACTGCCTTAGATATTCCGCTCTTTCGGTTGTTGCCAGGGACGTGCAAGGTACTACTCCAATTAGGCAGATCAATCCGTCCCGAAACAATACACCTACTGTGTGATTGTTCAAGGCTCCGGCCAAAATGAAACCAATGGTATGCGAAAGCATAGCAGGTAGGACTACGTTCGTGACAAGGCAAGATTTGTATCAAAAGCAGACCCCCAGATTCGGCTGGACGGGGATGTCCAATCTAAATCTGGGGGTCGAGGCACCTGATTTTCGGCAAAACTTCGGCAAAGCCCTTTGTTCCGCTACCAGGAGAACAACTTGGCGCGCAGGCTAGGCGACGCGGCTCTCGCTGGCGCTTGAGATATCCTCCGCGCCGGTCCTGTCGAGAATGCCTTTGGCTTTTGCGATCCAATCATGGTTATCAGCATGCACAGAAAGGAGTATCCCGCCCGTTCTCAGCCTGGTTTCGTAACGCTTGGCCTCGAATTCCGGCACACCGAACCCCACCAGTGCACCGGTGATCCCGCCCACGGCAGCGCCGACGCCCACGCCGGCAAGCGCCGCCATGATCGGACCGGCAGCCAGAAAGGGTCCCACGCCCGGTATGGCGAGCGCACCAATCCCCACCAGCCAGCCGAGCACCCCACCAATCACTGCTCCGGAGGTGCCTCCTGCTGTGGCGCCTTCCGGCGCCTTGGTTGTTTTCACTGTGCCGATGTCGCGAATATCACCCAGATTCTCCGGCGCCAGGATAGAAATATCCGACCCCCGAAAATTCGCATCCCTAAGTGCCTGGACCGCTGCTTCCACGCCTTGACGGCTGGTATAGATTCCAAATATTGAATGCCCTGCCATAGCTACTCTCCTATCTAAGTACGGTGCCTACTGATTTCTTGTGGTTAACTGATCGTCGACATTCCCAACTCCGGCAACATTGTTCGCGGCTGACTCTACCGTTTGCTTTTCGGCGGCCGATTCTACCCGGCCTTTCAAAGTCACCTTGCCGTCCTTTGTGATGATGGTGACGTTATGCGCTTCCACAGAGAGCGACTTGTCCTTGATCAGCGCGCGACGAATATTGCGCGTGATTGTGAGGTCACTCGTTTGGTTGGACTGCTGAGCCGCTCCCGCAACCGCATTCTGCGACCGCATTGCAGCGTTGGCCGGCCCGGGAGCGGCGGCAGCCAGACACGCCGCCACCGCCACCACACGAACTACATTGCTTGACATTTCTTTCATTCCGCCCATGGTTCTCATATGCCTGCGGTTATCCCTTATCCACGACGCCGAACATCCGTTGAAACGTCTTCCGCTGTCGCTGATCGCTTGGGTGCGTCCGAGTCGTCAACGCGGAGTTCTTCACGCCGCACATCGCCGCTCACCCTCGCCACGTCTTGCACCTCACGCTTACCTACGCTTACCTCTTCCCGCAACACAGGCTCCTTCTCCAGTCGCACCTTCTCCTCACTCAGAGGAACCCGGATTTCCTGGCCGCGGCCAATATTAGCGGAGGGCGCCGGCGTATCGCCGGAAACAGCGACGCGCTCCAACACCAGCTCTTCGCGCGTGATCGGAACTTCGATTGTCTGATTCTCCGTGACCACGTCCTTGCGCACTCTTACCTCACCGCGGTTGATCCGTTCCTTGTGAACACGCAGAACCTCTCCAAAGAGCTGTACCCGTTCGACACGACGATCTGCGCCACCTGCGCGATTCGTATCACCGACCGGACGCCGATCCACATATCCCGTGTCGGTAATCTCCCGGCCAGTCGAGTCCGCCGCGTCAATTCGCTCCGCGTCCGTTCCCGCTATTTCACTTCCCATCGACTTGTCTTGTCCGATGTCCTCGTGGCGAACGCGGGCATCGTTGGCGTTGAGAATCTGCTCCGCCTCGGCCACACGATTTGCATTATGTACGGTTACGATTGCTCCACCAGGTTCGAGGTTTCGGGTTAAATAGGAGGCGCGATCCGCAGGAATGCCGGTTCCGGCAAGTGAACCCTGGAAATCATCGTCCGCGAGATCGTACTCATAGTCGCCGCGCGAGTAAAGTTTAGGTTCGAAGCTGGTATTGGCCGCGGCTGCTTCCCCTGACTCTCTTCGCCTTTCAACGCTATCATCGGAACGGAAAGCGTCCTTCACCTTATCCCACCATTTCTCGTGTTCACGGTGAACCGTCCCGCTGGAGGTAGCACCCGCATCGCTGGGATCGAGATTCGAATCGCCTGCCCGGCTGCGAAAGGCTGCGCCAATCTGATCTGGCCCGAAACCTTGCGCCCTCAGCTGTGTCACTGCTTGATGAGCGTCGTTTGCATTTTTGAAAAGTCCGACGACTACCTGCGTGGCCGTCCCCACGCCACCTGCGTTGCTTGTCGTTTCATACGCCATGAGAAGATCCTTTGTATTGGTGATAATGTTTTGGTCTGACCGGGCACCCGGTCTCGTAGAGCACGAATGCTGCTAACGAGTAGTAGGATGCAATTGGATTGGGCGAGAAAAAATAAAAAGAGATGCCTGCTGACATCGAGAGAGCCGCACGAACGCAGATGCACACTGACGCGGCTTCTCGCGTTCTGGCCTGATGAATTAGCTGTTGGTCTTGGCGCCGGCGTCATCGATCAACAGGCGTTCTCTACGGACCGTGTCGGAGACAGATTCGTTCTGCGTTATCTCGCGCTTTCCGACCTTGTACTCTTCTCGCAGAACCGTATCTTTATCTACATGCACGCGCTCCTCACTCAGAGGAACGCGTATGGCATGCTCCCCATCGGCGCGTCCGTCCTCGCCCGCGCGCTCCACCACCAGGTGCTCCTCAGTGACAGGCACCTGCACCGTTTCCATGTGGGTGACCGCTTCCTTGCGAACGTTAACGTCGCCCGTGCTCACCTTCTCCTTGCGCACTCGAAGCACTTCTCCAAAGAGCTGTACGTGGTTGGGCGGCGCTTGCGGATTCGGCTTGAAGGGTGTGGAATCGACGGTAATCGTTGTTGTCGCCGGCTCACCCGTTCCCGTCGGCTCACTGGCTTGGTGGCCTCGCACGATGCGCGCGCCCCATTTCTCCAGAAGGGCTCGGGCTTCCGCGTAGCGAGCGGCAGCCCTGACCCTCACAACGGCCGCAGCGCTATCAAAACCATGATCCAGCGTCAGCTCATTCTGCGGGCCAATTTCCGCCATCATGGCGTCGAACCCCGTTGTAGATACTTCGGGTCTGATCTGCGCTACTCCGGGGCGGTTTACTCCGCCACCTTCTCCACGGTGGATATCTCTCAGCTGGCCAAACCACTGACCGCTTCCGCCCACAGGCACAGAAGTAGAGTCCGCCTCCGTTTGCGCGTCGGCCGGCGTCCGGAATGCGGCGGTAATCTGGTCGGCGGTGTAGTGGTTTTCGTGGAGCGCGTCCAGTGCACGACGGGCGTCGTTCGCGTAGGGAAACAGGCCGATGACAACTGGATCCTCGTCAAAGCGCGCCGGCTTACTGCCGAATCGATTCCCGAACATGAATCCTCCTTGAATGCAGAAGCCAACCAGCCACCCGCATTTAGTGTGATGAGCAATAAGGCATCCCGGAAGGCTCGGGGAGGACGAATTATTTCCGGATAGGCGCGTCAGAAATTCCCGTTACCCGGGCAACCCTTTGGCGCCTATATGCGTTGTCCGGCCCAGCGGCCCTGGCGGAAGAGAACGATGCTGATGAGCACAATGACCGATTGCGCAACAACCACTGAGACGAAAACTCCGTTCACCCGCATCGCGGTGTGCATGGCCAGCCACCAGGCAAGCGGGATCTCCACGATCCAAAAACCGAAAAGATTCACATACGTCGGCGTGAGCGTGTCGCCTGCTCCATTGAACGCCTGCAGCATAACCATGCCGTAGGCGAAAGCAACATTGCCGCAGCTGAAAATGCGCAGGCACTGGATAGCCGGGCCAACCACGGCGGGATCTTGCGTGAACAGGCCGATGATCCACGGTGCAAAGGCGATAAAGAAAATTCCCACCGTCCCCAGGAAGAGCATGTTCCATAGGCCGGTTCGATACACCGCTTTGCGGGCACGGTCAGGGTGGCCCGCGCCGAGGTTCTGGCCCACCAGCGTGGCGGCCGCATTGCTCAATCCCCACGATGGCAGGATGGCGAAAATGACGATACGAATACCGATAGTGTAGGCAGCCAAAGCGGGCGCTCCAAACAGGCTGACGATACGCACCAGTCCAATCCAACTCGCCTGGCTGATCAGGAACTGCAGAATGGCGGTGATCGATACGCGTATCAGCCGCCACAGCACCGCGCCCTGAAGGCGCATATGGCGCGCCAGGATCCGAATCCGTTCCGTCCCCTTGCCCAAACGGTAAAACTGGTAAAGAACGCCGATGCCGCGCCCGGAAAACGTCGCCAGCGCCGCACCGGTGACTCCAAGCTTGGGGAATGGGCCCAGGCCAAAGATCAGGCAGGGATCGAAAATCAGGTTAAGGATGTTCGAAACCCACAACAGACGCATGGCGATCGCCGCATCTCCGGCGCCGCGGAAGATTGCGTTGTTTAGAAACAGCAGCAAAACCACGCCCGAGCCCCCAAGGGCGATCCGGGTGTAGTTCACACCGCCGGCAATGATCGCGGGCGTCGCACCCATCAGGGCCAGCAGTCGCGGCGCCAGGAAAAAAAATGGCAAGCCCAGCACGACCGAAGCGATTATCCCCAGAAATACTGCCTGCACCGCGGAGATGGCTGCGCCATCCGGATCCTTCTCGCCTACCCGGCGCGCCACCATCGCTGTAGTCGACATGCCAAGCCCCATGCCTACCGCGAACACCAGCGTGAGTACCGACTCTGTCAGGCCGACCGTGGCAATCGCATCCGCGCCCAAGCGGCTGACCCAAAAAACATCCACCACGGCGAACAGCGACTCCAGCACCATCTCCAGCACCATGGGGATAGCAAGCAGCAGGATCGACCGGTTCAGGCTGCCCGCCGTGTAATCCTGGTGGCTGCCCCGCAGGGCCTCTCGAACAGACTGCCAAAACGTAGGTGCGGATGCGGGCTTGGCCCCGGTTTGCATGCGAAAGCGTTCCCTTCGTATTTTCGGGGCTCTTTGAAGCCAAGTTTAAACTGGACGGGTGATCCCCTCGTTGCCTCGCCCTTTAGATATTCCGGTGGTAGAGACTGAACGGCTCAGGTTGCGCGGTCACACCCTGGGCGACTTTGCCCACACCAGGGCGCTCTGGTCGGATGCGGCCGTCGTGACCTACATGAGCGGTAAGCCGCTCACGTCGGAGGAGTGCTGGACCCGCTTTCTCCGTTACCTCGGCCACTGGTCTGTCCTTGGCTTTGGATATTGGGTGGTAGAGGAGAAAGCAACAGGAGACTTTGTGGGCGAAGTTGGTTTCGGGAACTTCAAGCGCGACATGGAGCCGCCTCTTGGAGCAATCCCTGAACTGGGCTGGGTCCTTGCACCCGCGAAACACGGAAAGGGATATGCGACCGAAGCCGCCAAGGCAGCCTTGCAGTGGGGACGGGAACATTTTGGGACCAATGACTTCACCTGCCTCATCCATCCGGACCATCGAGCATCCATTGGTGTCGCCAGAAAGTGCGGCTTCGAAGAGCGGCTCGTCGGAACCTACAAAGGGAGGCCGGCCATCATTTTCAAACTCGCCTGAATGCAGATTTGCACGCGCGGTCTGTTAGTCTGCCTTAACTTCCATGACCAACCACCTCATCTGGGCCGCAGGGCTCTTCGGACATGTGCTTCTTCTTGGCGTGCTTTTCACGCGCAGGCGTGTCGCTAGCTTTCCCTGGTTCACGCTGTTCATCGTCTTCTACCTACTGCGCTCTGTGGGGCTTGCTGCCGCCTTGCATTTTTCCGGTCATCCTGCCCACCGTTTTGCCCTCTTGATCCTCGACATCACTGACGTGCTGTTGCAGTGCGCGGTGCTGGCGGAGCTCACCTGGATCGCGCTACGCCCGCTGTCCGGACTCCGCCGCTTCACCCTGCCTCTCCTCTTGGTTGGAAGCGGCATCCTCATAGTCATGCGCTTGGCGCCGGCGGGCTACTCCTCGCTGCGCATGGATCTGGTTCTGCTTCACTTCCTCCTATCCGTGCTCATGGTGGAGTGGGCCATCGTGCTCGGTTTCCTGCTGCGTCCTTTGCGCCTTTCCTGGCGCACCCATGTAGCTGCCCTCAGCTTTGGTTTCGGCATCTATTCGGCCGCCCTCCTTGTGGGTGGCGGCTATTTCACCATCGGACGCGAGATGAGCGACTACGTCTTCTTCTCCTTTTTTCGCATCACTGTCTATTTGCTGGTTCTCCTCTGGTGGGCCGTCGCCCTCTGGCTCAAAGAACCAAAACCGAATGAAGCTTAGATTGTCACCGGACTTCGCAGGAAATCAAGGGTTTGGTGCATCCAGCAGTTGCGTGAGGGAAAGGCGCACCGCAGATCCCTCGGCTTCCTCCACGCAACTGCTCAAGGACGCCACTCACTCCCCACCTAAAGCCCGCCCAGCCGCCGCCCCCGAAGCCCACGCCCACTGAAAATTGAACCCCCCAAGCTGCCCAGTGACATCCACCACTTCTCCAACGAAGTACAACCCCGGAACCTTGTGGCTCTCCATCGTGCGTGCGTTCAGCTCGACGGTATCCACTCCCCCTGCTGTGACTTCAGCCTTCTCATAACCCTCCGTCCCTGAGGGAAACACACTCCAGTGATGAAGCGCGCTCTCCGCCTCCGCCAGCCCTTGGTTCGTCAAAGCAGGAGGCGGATTTAGCGCCAACCACCGGTCAGCCAATCGCTGCGGAAGAACCCTCCGGATCGCAACCCGGGCCCTGGCAAGATCGCGCTGCGAGCGAAGCTCCCCGGTCCACAACTGGTCTGGAGCCAAATCAACCACGATCGCCTCCCCCGGCTGCCAGTACGACGAAACCTGCAACACCGCGGGCCCACTAAGCCCGCGATGGGTGAACAGCAGCTTTTCCCGAAACCGGCCCGGCCCGGCAGAGGCGACCACCTCTGTAGAAACTCCCGCCAGATCCGCAAAACGCGTGAGGTCTTCAGGAACAAAGGTGAGCGGAACCAGCGCCGGCCGGCACGGTTGCAGCCGCAAGCCAAACTGCTGCGCGACCTGGTAGCCGAATGCAGTAGCGCCCAGCTTGGGAATTGACAAACCGCCAGTGGCAATCACCAAAGAACGCCCGGAGAAGACACCCTGGTCCGTCTCAAGACGGAACCCGTCGTCCTGGATAACTTCATGCACGCGCGTGCTCAGCAACACCGAAACCCCAGCCACGGCACACTCCTGCTCCAGCATGGAAACGATATCGCTCGCTGCCCGGTCGCAAAAGAGCTGCCCCAGCGTCTTCTCATGCCACGAAATCTGGTGCTGCGCTACCAGTTCCAGAAAATCAGCTGGAGTGTAGCGGGCAAGCGCAGACTTGGCGAAATGTGGATTGGCAGAGAGAAAGTTTCCTGCACTCGTGTGCAGGTTAGTGAAGTTGCAGCGTCCCCCGCCGGAGATCAGGATCTTCTTGCCGATCCTGTTGGCATGGTCAAGCAGGAGAACGCGGCGCCCGCCGCGGCCCGCATGGATAGCGCAGAAAAGACCTGCGGCGCCGGCGCCCACGATCAGAACATCGTAGGCTGATTCGGCAGCGGCAGTCTTCATTCGATAGGGAAATAAGCGTCTACGGACGCCTTGCCGCCTGCCCGGGCCCGCCGCGAGGCCCTCGGCCCAAAGCACGCTTGCGAGCAGGACGGGGCAGCGTGGCCGGTCCCGATCGCGGCCGGCGCGCAGGCTTCCTGGTGCTCCGGGACGCCGCCTTCTTCCGCGCGGCCCGCTTCAGTTGCCTCACTTCCTCTTCATTGAGTTCGCGCGTTTTCCCCGGCGGCACATCGAGAACCAGCGGTCCAAAGCCGACCCGCCTGACCTTCTCCACAAAATGGCCGACCTCTTCAAACATCTTGCGAATCTCCCGGTTCTTGCCCTCGGTCAACACCACCTCGTACCAGGGATTGTCGGTGTCGCGGATCAGGGTGATCTGGGCCGGTTGGGTCATCACGCGGCCCTCCCGTTCCCCGCGCCGGCCGCGCTCGATCATCACCCCATGGCGGAGTTGCTCCAGCGCTTCCTCCGTGGGTTTTCCGCTCACCTTCACCAGGTAGGTCTTTTCCACGTGAGAAGCCGCACTGGTCAGGACGTTGGCCAGCTCGCCGTCGTTGGTCATCAGCAGCAAGCCTTCGCTCTGGTAATCCAACCGGCCAACGGGAAAGAGCGCGCGCGCCCGGCCCGGGCGAAAAACTTCATCACCGTCGGCCGTCCCTCCGGGTCGGAAACCGTGGTGACCACGCCCTTCGGCTTGTTCAGCATGAAGTAGCGAAACTGCTGTGGTTTCTTGAGCAGCTTGCCGTCGACCCGGATATGGTCGCGCTCCGGGTCCGCCTTCGAGCCCAGCTCGGTCACCGTCTGGCCATTCACCTGCACCCGGCCGGAGGTAATCAGTTCTTCCGCCTTGCGCCGCGAGGCGATGCCGGCGGCAGCAACGATCTTCTGCAGCCGCTGCGGCTTGCCCTCGCCGCCACGCTCTTCGTGGCCCGTCATGACTCGCCGACCGTACTGTGCTCCGCTGCCGCACTGGGCTCGGTTTCCGACTGGTCTCGGCTTCCCTATGTGCTTCGCTTCCCCATTGGGCTCTGCAGTTCGGCCTCGATGGCCTCCGCCTCCGTACTGGCCGACTTCTGGACTGGGCTCAGCTACATCCGTTTCAGGCGCTCACTCCTGCTGCTCTGCAGCCGCTTCCTCTGAGGATTCCCCTGCATGCGACGATGCGCCTCTTCAGCGGAGCGCATGCTCGCATCCTGAACCTCGCCCTCCGCCTCGGACTCAGCCAGCTCGCCCGCCATCTTTTCAAACTCCTCCATGCTGGGCAGATCGTTCACGTCCTTCAGCCCGAAGCGCAGCAGAAATTCCTTGGTGGTCTTGTAAAGGATGGGCCGCCCGATCACCGGCTTTCTTCCGGCCGTGGTGATCAGTTTGCGGCTGACCAGGCCGCCCAGCACGCCGCCCGAGTCCACTCCTCGTATCTCGCTCACCTCAGGCGCCGTCACCGGCTGCTTGTAGGCAATCACCGCCAGCGTCTCCAGAGCCTGCAGGGATAGCTTCATCGGCGGCTTCAGGCTCTTCACAAAGCCGCGCACCGCATCGTGATATTCCGGCTTGGTCGCCATGCGGTAGCCGCCGGCGATCTCCCTGATCTCCATGCCTCGTTCGCTGTTTGCGTAGTCTGCGATCAGCTCGTCGAGCACCGGCTGCAGCGCTTGACGCACCCGGCGATCGCGCTGCCGTGCGGACTTCTTTTCGTCGTCCTCGTCCACAGCCTGCTCAGCGGCAACCGGCTCAGCGGCAACCGGCTCGGCCTCAACCGCCTCAGCCGCGGCCGGCTCAGCAACCGGTTCGGGGGCTTCGGTCGCCGGGGTCTCTTCCAGGCGGGCGCGGAATCGGCTCCGCAGGGGCCTCTTCGGCCAATCCCTGTAAAACCTCTTCGGCGAACATGGCAGCCAGCTGAGCCAGCGTTACTGGCTCCTCGGCTGCATAGACAACGGCTTCTAATTTGGCTTTCAGACTCATTGGCAGGATCAATGCGCCAGGAAAAAGAAAAGGCGCCTCGATTCATACTATCGAAGCACCCCTCTTTTCGCTTGTCTTTGCTGTTTGTGATCTTCAGCCCTTGGGGGCAAACTGCACAAATACCCAGAACAGCCCGGCAGCTAGCAGGGCCGCCGCGGGCAGAGTAAACACCCAAGCGGCTGCAATGCTACGTACGGTGGACCACTGGAGTCCGCTCTTGTTGGCCATCATGGTTCCCGCCACGCCCGAAGAAAGCACGTGGGTGGTACTGACCGGCAAGCCGTAACTGTCCGCGGCCCAAATGGTGAACATGGCGGTGATTTCAGCAGCCGCGCCCTGGCCATAAGTCAGGTGCGTTTTCCCGATCTTTTCTCCTACTGTCACCACGATCCGTTTCCAGCCGATCATGGTGCCCATCCCCAGGGCGATGGCGACCGCAACCTTGACCCAGGTGGGAATGAACTTGGTGGAAAGATCGAGCTTCTTTTTGTAGTTGGCCATCACCGAAGCTTCTTCCGCGGTGAACTCCGGTTTTTTGGACTTGGCCATCAGCCGCAACGCTTCGCTCGAGACATACATATCGTTGCGAACGTTGGCCTGCTGAGTAGTGGGCACGCCTTTCAGCGTTTTGTACTGCGCAACCTCGTGTTCAATCTCGAGAATCATCTGCCGCTCGGCCAGGATGGTAGTCGGCGTCTGCTTCTTGGTTTGCAGATATTCGGTCAGGTCGGACCGCGGATCGTCCATCACCGCGTTGGAATCGACGTGCGCGCTCATCACTTTGGCCGCCTGTTCTGACACAGCAACAAAGTCCTGTACCTGGCTGTAGCCGACAGCGTGGTTCAGCGCATAAGCGGTGGGCACGGTGCCGATCAGAATCAGCATGATGAGTCCCATGCCCTTTTGTCCGTCATTCGAACCGTGAAAGAAGCTCACACCGGTGCAGGTCAGAATCAGCAGGCCGCGAATCCAGAACGGCGGGGGTGCGTCCCCTTTCGGCGCCTCAAAGAGCCGCGGGTCCTTGATCACAGACTTCATCAGTAAGAGCAGAAGGCCGGCGAAAATGAAACCGACGATCGGAGAAACCAGCAGGGAGCGGAACACATTTCCTACCTGTCCCCAGTCGACGCCAGTGGTGCCAGAGGTCGCGTGCATCAGCTGATTCGCGAGGCCGACACCGATGATCGAACCAATAAGGGTATGCGAGCTGGAGGCCGGCAACCCGAGCCACCAGGTACCCAGGTTCCAAAGGATGGCCGAAATCAGCAAGGCGAAGACCATGGCGAAACCCGCGCCCGAACCCACCTTGAGGATGAGCTCCACAGGCAGCAGCGAAACCACCGCAAACGCCACCGCACCGGAAGAAAGCAGCACCCCTATCAGGTTCCACACACCCGACCACATCACAGCAATGTGCGGCTCCAGGGAGTGGGTATAGATCACCGTTGCCACGGCATTGGCGGTGTCATGAAACCCGTTCACAAATTCAAATCCGAGCGCAATCAGCAGGGCGATGGCCAACAGGCCATAGGCCGCCAACGAAGCCGAGTGCGGGACCGCGAACAGATCGCCTAGCAGCTGCGAGGCGGCCCACGCGATGCCGCCGACCAGCACGATCCCAAAGATAATCATGGGGATCAGGCCCGGTTTCCGGTTCATTTTGTCGTGGACAGCCAGGGGCTTCCCAGGGGGGGCGGCTAAAACCGCAGAATTTCCATCGTTCACGTGCGCACACTCCGGACTACAGGTGTCCGCACGGTACCAAAGTGAGGTGTTAAGCAGTATTAATTGCTGTACCCCGAGATATTAATGTTCCATGAATTCGCCAGGATTCGTCATCCTGACCGCAGCCGAGGGACCTGCGGCGGTGCGCCTTTTCCCACACGCAAGTGCCGGGTGCCCACGTTCCATCCTACCGCCAGTCATCCTTAGCCTGCATCAACCCCTGGTTCATCACCGTCTCAAACGCCGGGTGCTTCTTGACATAAACCTCACTAAAATTGCTGTCCTGCCTAAGCAGCACCGCCTGCAAACGAACCAGCTCCAGCAGAGCAAGAAACATGCAAATAAGCGCCCGCTCCGACCGGGTATTTCTCAGCAAGCTGCTCAACGACACCGGCCGTTCTTCCATGATCAGCCGTCGCCGCACGTAATCGAGCATCTGCGACACGGTCACAGCCTCCTCATCCACATCCAGCACCGGCCGTTTCCGGGCCCGGTCCAGAATCTCCCGGAAAACCCGCACCAGATCGACCGTATCGGCGGCAATCTCCTGCTCACTTCCCTCTTCGTGGCTAAACTGCCGGATCGCCGGATTGGTCCAGGTAGCAGCTTCGATCTGCTGTTTCTGCAGCAGCATCTGCGCTGCGTTCTTAAACCGCTCGTGTTCCAGCAGCCGTTCCACCAGCTCTCGCCGTGGATCCTCCTGCTCCCCATCGCCCCCCTCTGCCGAGGTGCGTGGTAGAAGCATGCGGCTCTTAATATGGATCAGCAGCGAAGCCACATAAATAAAGTCCGCCGCCGCATCCACCTCGGTCTGCTTCAAACCCTCTACGTAGGCCAGGAACTGGGCCGTGATCCGCCCGATGGGGATGTCGTAGATATCGATGTCCTGTTTTCGGATCAGGTCCAGCAGCAAGTCCAGCGGTCCGTCGTACACCTGGCCCACAGAAATGCTGTAAGGCGATGCGCTCTCGGCCGCTTCCCTCTTCTGCTGCTGCTTCTCGGTTTCCTCGCGCTTCTCTCCGCCCTGCTCTTGGCTCATAGCGCGCGCTCTCCAAACTCCGGGTGCACCAGGTGCATGGCGTCCCTCACCTGCACCATGGTTTCTTCTGCCCGGGCCCGCGCCAGCGCCGACCCGCCATGCAGGATGTCATGCACCAGGCGTGGTCTCTCCTCATATTGCTTGCGCCGCTCCTGCATCGGTTGCAGCTCGGCCACAATAGCATCCGCCGCCCAACCCTTGCATTCAATGCAGCCGATGCCGGCCGACCGGCACCCCTCATACACTCGGGCCAGTGTCGCCGCCGTTGAAAAGACCTTGTGCAAGTCGCCCACCGGGCAAACATCCGGATCACCCGGGTCGCTCCGCCGCACCCGCGCCGGATCGGTCACCATGGTCTTCAGCTTTTGTCGCACCACCGCCTCCGGGTCGGTCAGCAGGATGGTGTTGCCATAGCTCTTCGACATCTTGCGACCATCCGTCCCCGGCAGCTTGGGAGACGGAGTCAACAGCACTTGCGGTTCGGGCAAAATCGGACCCGAAAGGACCTGCTTCACGTTGCCGGGATAAAAATGGTTGAATCGCCGGGCCACTTCGCGGGTCACTTCCACGTGCGCCACCTGGTCTTGTCCAACGGGCACAAAGTCCGCCTGGTAGATCAGGATATCCGTTGCCATCAGCAGTGGGTATCCGAGGAAGCCGTAGGTCGTCAGATCCTTCTCAGCAATCTGCGCCTGTTGCTCTTTGTACGTCGGTACGCGCTCCAGCCAGCCGAGAGGCATGATCATCGACAGCAGAAGGTGCAACTCTGCGTGTTGCGGCACCAGGGACTGCACAAAGAGCACACAGCGCTCCGGATCCAGGCCCGCAGCCAGCCAATCGAGCGCCACGTCCACCGTATTTTGCCGGATGTTCGATGGGTCGGCGTAGTCGGTGGTCAGGGCGTGCCAGTCTGCAACAAAAAAGTAGCAGTTGTAGTCGTGCTGCAGGCGCACCCAATTGTAGAGGGCGCCCATGTAGTTGCCGAGATGCAATTTGCCGGTGGGCCGCATGCCGCTCAGCACGCGTTTGAGTTGAGGCGAGTGTTCGTTCACTGGCTCGATTGTACGGAAAACTCAGATCGAGAGGAGCAATTGCCCGAAGAAACCCAGCACCGGGTTAATCATTGCCATGGTAACTTGGCCGCCAAAAAACAGCATGAGAAAGAGGCTCAGGATCCCCAGCCGGTCATACACCGGCAGCCATCGCTGGGGCAGCATGTGGCGAAAGATGTGGCTTCCATCCAACGGCGGCAAGGGAAGAAGGTTAAAGGCCGCCAGAAACAGATTCAGCATCATGCCGAGGTAAAAAAATATGGCCAACGGGTAGGCCACCGGGCTCACAGCCATGAGCTGCGGATCGAGCCGGCTGAACCCCCCGAGAGCTACGGCTCGCACGCAAGCGATGCCGATCAACGACGTTTTAGCGATGACGATCAGTACCAGCAGTGAGATCACAGATCCGATCACATTGCTGACCGGACCAGCCACAGTAGTAAGAATGTCGTCGCGCACAAGATTCTTGAAATTGCGTGTGTTCACCGGGGTCGGCTTGGCCCAGCCGATCACCGGGATGTGGGTCACCAACGCCACCAGGGGCAGCATGATTGTGCCCACTGGATCGATATGCTTCAGCGGGTTCAACGTGATGCGCCCCAGCATGCGTGCCGTCTGGTCGCCCAGCCGCGAGGCCATCCATCCGTGTGCCGACTCATGCAGACTCAGCGCGAACAACAACACGACAAATTCGAAGATCCCCAGGACAACTTCAGGAGTTCGCATCGGAAGCCTGATGGTAGCACGCCGACCACCGGCTAAGTAGGTTTGCAATCTTCGCCGTGGGACCATCCATGCGGCTACTCTTTGCGCTTGATCTCGCGCGCCGGGACGCCTCCCCAGATGGCATGTGGGGGTACATCGTGGGTGGCTACGCCCATGGCCCCCAGCATGGCATCTTCGCCGATCTTCACCCCGGCCATCACCGCGGAGTGATAGGTAAGCCGCGTGCCGGGCCCGACCTCGGTGGTGCGATTCTCAATATCGAGATAGTCGTTTGCCTTGTGCCAATGGGAGTACACCGCCGCGTAGTCGGAGATGGATGTCCCCTTGCGGATGATGACCTCTCCACGGTCATCGAGCATCACGTACTTGTGAATGATGCAATCGTCTTCCACCGTCAGGTTGTAACCGAAACTGAACTCCACCCCGTGGAAGATCTTTACGTTCTTTCCCACGTGCTTGAAAATGTGTTTCGCCAGCATCTTGCGGAAGCGAAAGCCAAGCCAGTGGTTTAACCCCAGGGCCGACCGGTCGAACATCTGCCAGAACCAGATCAAGGGCTTGCGCTCGGCATATTTCTCCACGTCCACATCGCCGTAGTACTCCGGTTCCAGCGTCACGTTGGCTGGATCAAGAGTCAGCTGCAACACATTGCCCGGCAACTCCGAGATCAGGGTGGTGTTGAGCTTGCCCCCATGGGGGCGGCCAAGGTAGATCTGGTGCAGCGCGTCGCGCACCAGTTCGCCCCGCAATCGAGGTTCCTTGTGGCGCGTGAATTCCTCATCCAGATGCGCCAGCCAACGCCGAAAGACATCTTCGCCTTCGGGCGTCGGGCGTAGCTCACGATACTCATATCTCGGCATGGTGCCCTTTCTTCCCAGCATACGACGCCAACCGCTATTGGATACTGAATACCGCGTAGACGGTGGCGGAAGCCGTAACCTTTTGCGCGCTGACGCTCAGCGGCTCAACCTCTTTGGCCGCCGGGGCGGCCGCCATCATGGCCTGCGCCCGCATGAGCGGCTGCGGCGGACGCGCGGGAGCCTCATTGCTGGCGTATACCAACGGGCCCAGGGTAGCGCTCAGTCCCGAAGCCATCTGTTGCGCAATCTCCCGCGCCCGATCCAGCGCCAGCTTTGCCGCTTTCGCCTGCAAGGCATCCTGATCGGCGACACTCCAGGTCATCTGCCCGCTCTGATTAGCCCCCGCCTTCACCGCCACATCCAGAACCTTGGCGCCATTTCCAGCCGCGGTCTTCACGTTCCAGCTCTGCTGCACCTGGAACTTTCGTTCCGTCTTTTCCGCCGGGGTCCAGTCCTGGGAAACGAACTGCTGTACCGGCGCAATGCTTTGCGACTCACTCTGAATCGCATCCTGCGGAACTCCTGCCCCCTTGAGCGCGGCCGCGATGCCGTTGGAGATCTTGGAGCCGGTAGCATAGGCCGAGTCCTGGTCTGGACCGTAGGCGATGAATCCGATCTGCACCGTCACTGTATCCGCGTCGGCGTTGGCGTCCGCGCTGGTGGTGACGGCGATGGTGCGATTGTCTCTGCTGACCACGATCTGCTGCGCGTGGCTAGGTACGGCAACTGCGGACAGAATCAGCGCGGCG
The DNA here is from genome assembly GCA_963815175.1 of uncultured Acidobacteriaceae bacterium. Taxonomy (GTDB): domain Bacteria; phylum Acidobacteriota; class Terriglobia; order Terriglobales; family Acidobacteriaceae; genus PALSA-350. The sequence goes on along the minus strand of CAWFGM010000013.1, from coordinate 1,165 downwards.
CATCCCGCGGCGATGCGTTGCAATTGAATTGGCATGGTGCAAACTCCCTTACGGCCGGACCAGGCTTGCTATTTTGCGCAACTGCGCCAGCAGCCGCAGACCGGCACCTGAGTCTATCGCGTCGGCGGCGCAGCGCACACCGCCGGCAAAATCGTCTGCGCGGCCGCCGATGATCAGAGCCGCCGCCGCGTTTAGCAAAACCACGTCCCTCGGCGGCCCCGTCTCGCCCTCCAGGATCTTCTCAATCAGCATTGCGTTCCCCCGTGCGTCGCAGCCTGCCAAAGCGCTCAGCGGAGCCTGCTCCAGACCTGCGTCACTTGCCTGTAGAATAAAGTTGCGCACCGTCTGCTCCCGCACTTCGGCCACATCACTTAAGCCGTTCAGCGTGAGTTCATCCAGGCCATCCCGTCCGTGGACCACGAATGCGTGCCTCACACCCAGGCGAGCCAGCGTCTCGGCCACCAGGGTAACCGCGCTCGCAGCGAACACGCCGACCACCTGCGCCCTCGCTCCCGCAGGATTGGTGAGCGGACCGGCAAGATTGAACAGGGTGCGAAAGCCCAGTGCCCGGCGGATCGGCTGCACTCGCTTCATGGCCGGATGCAGTGCGGGAGCGTAGAGAAACATGAATCCGGTCTGGCGGAAGCACTCCACCGCCATCTCCGGCTCCAACTCAACCGGGATGCCCAGCGCCTCCAGCACATCGGCCGAACCGCACTTCGACGTCAGCCCGCGGTTGCCATGCTTAGCTACCTTGACCCCGGCCGCGGCCGCCACCAGGGCTGCGGCGGTCGAGATATTGAACGTCCCCTGGCCATCGCTGCCGGTCCCGCAGGTATCCACCAGCTGCTCCCGTTCCGCTTCGCTCAGCGGAACCGGCCGGCTCATGGTGCGCATCGCCTGAACGAACCCGGATAGCTCCTCAGCCGTGGCCCCGCGGGTAGCAATAGCGGTCAGAAGCGAAGCAATCTCCACATCACTTGCGTCGCCTTCGAGCATCTCCCGGAGCGCCGAGCATCCCTGCTCTTGCGTCAGGGTTCCATGCTCTTCGACCACATGCTTGAGCAGCGCTACCAGCTGGGACATCGGCATTCCTTCTCAAAACATCCTAACCGCACCCGAGACTCTCGACGCACATAGGAGCGCCGAGGCCCCACAAAGTCCA
>CAWFGM010000012.1:0-100517 GCA_963815175.1 uncultured Acidobacteriaceae bacterium | reverse complement strand
CTCCAACCCGAGCCAAAAGCGAGAACGGCAAAGCCTGCCGGGGGAAGTGATGGTTAAACTCCCCGCAAGAAAACGGTGCACGAACGGCCTGCCAAATGCGCATCGGCAGGCCGCAATCCAGGGAAATCGTTAGGCAAAAGACCATCGCTCTGCGTGCAATGCGGCAACAAACTGATCCAATTCAGCAGTGGTGTTATAGAGTGCGGGTGTCACACGGATTCCGGCTCCCTTCGTTATTCCCGTCCGCGCTACGGTAAGAATCCGGTGCTTGTCTACCAGTACCATCTGAACCTTCTTCGCGTCCTCGAAACTGTGCATGCCCTTCAAGCGCAATGACGTCGTTGCTCCATATCTTCCCGGCTCATCCGGAGTTAGAGAATCCGCAGCCCCTCGATGTCTCTTACACGGGTTACCCAATAGTCGCGTAAGAATTTCAGCCGAGCCTGTTTCCGCTCTACGGTCAATTCGTTGTGAAAGGCGACGGCTCTAGGCACCGTTAATGTAGCAGCGAAATTGTATGTTCCCGGATAAACCCGGGATTCCACCTCCGTGGCTGCATCTTCACGATTTCCGAGGCAAATCTCAATCTCTTCCAGCTTGGTCTTGCGGACGTAGATCGCCCCAGTGCCCAGAGGAGCACCCACCCATTTGTGCAAGCTGAATCCAGCGAAGTCCACTCCGAGATCATTGACATTGACCGGCATTTGCCCAATCGCTTGCGCGGTATCTAGAATGACGGCCACCCCATGCTGCTGCGCGAGTGCGACGATTTCTTTCACCGGCATCACCAGGCCAGTCCGGTGACACAGGTGCGTCACCAACATGAGCTTCGCTCGCGGCGTCTTTTTCAAGACTTCTTCATAGGCTGCGAGGATATTGGCAATGGTGATAGCGGGTTCGGGGATGCTGAATGTCGCAACTGCCACGCCGCGCCGCTCTTTGAGGAACAGCATCGCGTTTTGCATGGAGTCATAGTCCAAATCGCAGTAGATCACAACATCCCCGGGGAGCAAGCGGCGATATCCGGTGATGAGATCCTGCAGGGACTCGGTTCCGCATCGAGTCATCGCGATCTCGTCGCCCTCAGCACCGATTAAGCCGGCTACTGCGGCCCGCACCTTCAACAGCTCGGCAGGCAGAGCCGGCGAGGAAAGAACCCCACGGACAAAGGGAACATTAACGCGATTCACAAATTGCGTTTGACTCCAGTATTCCTGCAGCACCGGCCGGGACATCACGTTCCAATAAGCGTTTTCCAGGTTCACAATGCTGCGATCCACGTCATACCATCGGACAAAATCCTCTTCGTCGCCGCTTGCGTGCAACAGGCGGCTTGCCGGCGGCCCTTCTGCGCCACAGATCACCGTCGGCAACATGCATGTCGCGGCCGCTGCTTTCAGGAAGCCTCGTCGGGTTTCCATTCCTGTATTCCTTTCCATGAGAGGACCGACGCCACACGTTGCAGGGCCCTCTCCATGCGGGTCCTTGATCACGCCGTGGGAGAAGCCGAGGGACCTGCAGTTCCGTTTCACCCGTACTCAACACCGGCGGAAGTACCCTCTGACGCCACTAACAAGTGTCCACTGACACGCCACCCCCAGATTTGTCATCCTGACTGGAGCGTAGCGGAAGGGAGGGATCTGCGGTGCGCCTTTCCCTCAAACAACTCCTGTCGGGACCAAATGCGAACCCCTCCCTCAACCCACCCTAAAAGTGAAAGCGATAACGCACCTCCCCATAAATCTGCCGCGGATCATTGTAGTGAAAGCCTCCGAACGTGAGGCTGTTATCCAGCAACACGCGCGAGTTGGCTATATTTGTCGCTTGGACGGAAACATTTAAATTCTCCCCAAACTCCTTACCCACTGCCAAATCCGCCCATGTGTGTGCCGGCAAGTATGCGGCGGCGTACGGGGATGGCGGATCCTGATAGCCATTTGAGAAACCCGAGCCGTAGTAAATGTTGAAGGATCCATAGATGCGATAAGGGAGATTCCCATTCATCCCCACGTTCAGCGTGTTGCGCTGGTCATGGTCCAGTGCCGAATATCCTGGCGCCACCGCGCAATCCGGCGAATCAGGCGGATAGCAGATCAACCCTCCAGTGACGGGCCCAATCTGCTGCGCAATCTGATTGGAATAGGCCAAATGAAACTGCCCGTAGTGCCATAGGGAGGGTGAGCTGAGGGTAAGCTCCCAGGCTTGAATGAGCGCTCCCTGGACGGTTACGGGAACGAAGATACTCGACTCCCCAATATTGCTATGATCCAAAAAGTTGTTAGCCCGTGTCTGAAAGGTGTCCGCATCCAGCAGCCACCCGCGCCACGGTATTTGTACTCCAAATTGATGCTCCTCATCCCGCTCGCCCTTTAAGGCAACGAAGCTGGTGTTGTTGCCCGTCGCATATTCCAGGGCCGGTCCGGAAATAGTAGTCAACGGCGGCGGTTGATAGAACCTTCCATAAAACCCACGGAAGACCCATTTGAGCTTGGGGACAAGAAAGGCGGCGCCGACCCGCGGATACATGGCACTTTCCGAAAAAGCACCCTGAAAATTCGATTGTCGAAAACCGCCGATCAGCGTAAGCCACGTCGTGGGCTTGTAGCTGTCCTCAGCATAGAATTCTTCCACTCCGCCACTGACTTGCTCGGGCTGCGTAAAATTCGGATAGCTTCCGTCGTTGAAGACAACTCCGAAAACATCATGTTCGTGCTGGCCGTAGGCATAAAACCCGCCGCTCAGCGCGTTCTTGGCGATTAATGTCGCGATCGATGTCTGCACCCCGCCATAGTTTCCCGTTTGGTCAGAGGTCGTAGCGGTGGGCAGATCTTCTGCGCCGGGATCGTACTTGGCGTCGTTGTAGTGGTAGAAGGGCGACACCTGCAGCAACGTAGCAGTGTTGAAGGTATGCACCCAGGTAAACGCCGCATAGGAATCCGTCTCGTGCTCGCCGTCGCGAAGGCCGCTTGAATCGTAGAGCTGGTTTTGCCAATCATCAGGATTAGGGTCGTAGGGTATTTGGTAGTAATCCTTGCGCGCCTGCGCGACAAGGCGCATCTGGTTGCCGGAATCATGGTTGTAGATCAGGGAACCGAACCCGCCATACCCATTGCTAGCATCATGAATGGGCGTCTCGGTCGCCGGTTGCAGCCCATAATTGCTGCGATTGCCATTGAGGCTGGTGTACCAGGCAAATTTTTGCGAGTGGTCTCCTAGGCTAAGCTGGTCGTTGGTCTGGTAAAAATTGCCTGCCGAAAGCACCAGCTCGCCCTGCCGATTGCGCTCAAAGCCGTACGCGGCACTACATCAAAGACGCCATAGGTACGGTCACCCACGCTGGCGCGATAACTCCCCCGGTCGACCTCGAGGTAGCCGATATCCTTGGGGTCGATCTGGGGCGCTATGTTGCTGGCGATGTTGGTGTTCGGTATATTTACCCCGTCGATCATCCAGCTCAGCTCATGCCCGCCTCGCATGTGCAGCATGTCATGCGTCATGTAGGCGCCTGGCACGTAGTCGGTGATCATCGCCATACTGTTGGTACGATCGGCTCCTGGGGTGTGCGCGATCTCCTCGCGGCTGATCAGCGTGGTGGGTGTGATGCTATCTACGTTGCCTGGACGCCGTGGTAGTAACCGAAACCGATTGCTGTACCGCGGCAACCTCCAACTGGAAATGCAAAATCGGCGAGGTATTGGAAGCTACGGTGAAAGTTTCTTTTACTGCCGAAACCGGACTGGGCCACGGTAATGATGTAAATCCCGGGAGGAACAGCAGAGAAGCTGAATTCTCCATTGCCGTTTGTCTTTTCGTCTTCCACGAAATCGGAATCGGCAGCGTGCAGGTTGACGCTCGCGCCCGCAATCGGACGATGACCAGGATCATGGACGACTCCACGGACGGTCATTAACACCGTCGCCTGCGCTGCTGGAAGGCACGCGATCGCTGACGACCGTGAGTATCATTCGGTACAAATAGCGAACGCGACATTTCTTCCTCCGTTTGTTGTGCAACCCGAAAAAGCTTTGCCAGTCTCTTCCACCCACGGACCCTGGGGACCCGTCCAACAAACATCAGCTGCCCACACCTGCTTTCCTCGAGGAAAGCTGCAGCGCAGCTCCTTTTAGTGCCCCCAGCAGGAAACCCTGGAGTCTCGCTCGTTTTTCGCGAGACTGTGGGTTGCCACAGTGGCCGGATCCCTAAGGTTCCGATCGTGGCCTGGAAACACAAGGCGTCAAGGTTGATGGGAAGTCGGCTCTAAAGGAGATGACAGAATTAAACCGGGAAAGAAGGAGGTCCGCGGGGAGCGGAGCGGCGAAGTATGCGCGTTGCGACAACATCCGCAATCAATTGCCGGTCGATATTGGTAACGGCAAGGTCGAATCTGGCATCGGAGGTAAATCCGCAGAGAGGTAATCGTGGTGACGGCACGAAGACTCTGACGATACGGGCATGCCGTCTGGCGCAGTGTGGGCCCTGCATCAGAAGATCTATTGTCCATGGAGCCCATGATGCATGCATGAGCGCCGTGCGCACGGCAGCAGATAGGCAGTAGTTGTTGCGGCGCGGCGAGCGCGGCCACGGTCGCCGATGGCAACAGTGTTCCAAAAACGCACAGCAGCAAAATTGCCGCAATCCGCCGCATGTACTGAGTGTACACGGTGTTCCCGCTGCGGCGAAGCAGTTAGTCCTAACTGTCTTCAACGATAAAAGCGACGGCTCGGGTACCACCATGAGTTGTTTGTAACCAGTGGATCCTCGTGCATGGAGTGGATCTGCGGCTTAGTAGTGCTACGACTGTCACGCCGGCCGACCGGGATCCTTCGTCTCCGAGGCCCTTTCGCCCCCTGAACACGATTGCGATGCCGTGGAACTGGCAGAACGGTTACAAATTCCTCTCGTCAGTCTCGCGTCTACCGCGCTGGTCGAAGACCGAGCCAATGTTGCACCGGTGGAATTTTTCGCAGTATGAAGTGCTCCGTCATCACGACCAGGAAGAGCGATAGACCGAAGAGGGGCAGGTATAGCCCCAAAACGACCACGATGGCCGCAATTGCGAACGTGAATCGAGGTCTCCTGAGGGACAAGGAGGCGCCTAACACTCCTTCGGGCCGTCTTCTCCACCAGAGAATCACTGCGCTGGTGCAGAGAACTATCAGACCTATTGCCGTAAACAGATTGATCAGCTGATTGATTCATCCGAAAAGGTGACCTTCGTGGGCGGCAACTCCCATGCCGACGGCACGATCGATCCATGGGCGTTGACTGAGATTCACGCGCTGAAGAACCGCTCCCGTCGAGGGGTCGAGGGTCAGGTTATCGCGCAGGGTCCGATTCTGCGCATCGGATTTTGCGGTCCAGGGACCATCGTGACGCATGGGCGGCGAGATGAGCGCGGGAAAGGCCAGATGGAGCGGACTCACCGTGGCGATCATCTTGTCCATCGCGGCATAAGCGCCAGGGGCAGGGGGCCCGCTCGCCCATGCGCATCCTGTGCGAGGCGTGCTCTCCGGAGGCCGCAGCACACTGCCGCCATTCATTGCCATTCGTTGCGCAAGTTCTGAAGAGCGACCGGTGGTCCAGTCCTGGTGGACGATCGATCTTCCGCTGATCCTCCGAGCAGCCTTCAGATAGACTCCCCAGCTCTTTGCCCATGGAAGTCCGCTCAACAGAAAGAGCAGAGCAAAGCAGGAGACCCAGATTCCTGTTACGGCGTGGAGGTCTCTCCAGAAAATACGGCTCCCCTGGCGGAGCCGAGGAAAGAGAAGGCCTCCGAGCCCCTTAGTCGTACGCGGCCACCAGAGATAGAGACCGGTAAGGATCATGATGACCGCCCAGGACGCTGCAGTTTCCACCAGGAACGAGCCCCGATCCCCCATGAGGAGTTCACCGTGGAGATGAAAGATCCGTCCGCAACGTGGGGTTTAAAGCCCCTTGGACGTTCTCCATGCGCATGGAACATTTGTGCTTGCCATGCGCACGACAGCATTGAGGTATTAACACCTCAGACGGAGAGGCAAGCGACACCAGGCTCAGGCAGAGCGGGGCCAGAAACAGCGCCAGAAGGGCAAATGCGACCGAAGAGCGGACGCGGCCGTGGCTAGTCTGTAGCCTGAAGGGCAAAGATCTACCTCGTCTACTCGCTCTCGATTGAGAAATCGCGTAAACGCTGGCCGGCTTGGTGCACACGGCAACCCGCATTTGCCAGCAGATAAATGAAAGCTCAAGGGTGACCGCTGTCAGCAGCAGCCGAACGCGCGCTGTGCCTGGCGATGTTCGAGGGCATGCGCAGCCTTCGCGCGCGAAACCTTGCCCACCCTAAAACATCGATCGGTTCTGAAAGCAGGTCAGGAGAGGCAGGATGCGGCAGGGGGGCCGCGCTTTTGATGCGTGCGGTCGAAGGAGATGCGAAAGCCGGCTTCGGTTTGCGCTGCGATGGCTGGATGGCTTAGCACTGAGGCGTAGAAGATTCCGCCATCTCGCAAGACCGAGAAGTGCTCTTGCGCGGTGACCGTCGCCCATGGGCAATGCGGGCACTTTGCGACGATCGTAGAAACTTGATTTCCGGACTGGGTCATCTCCATCTTGTGGCCCAAGGCGCAATGATGGGTTCCGTCCCTTCTACAACAGACGGGTAGGGCGCCATCCGTATTAGAGGAAAAAGCGAAGAGCGGCTCGCTCAGCGAGGAAGCGAGTATCACGAGCAAGAAAACTGCGATGAAGCGCCGCATCTGCCGAAAGTCTAACGCAGAAACTGTATCGCCATAGCAAACATTTCTTAAATGTGATTCACACGCGTCAGCTTTCGCTCAAGACTGTGGGGGCGGGGCAAAATCGTGTATGGCTTTTCGAGGTGTGGTATGCAACGGGTCCTGGGTGCCGGGCGCCCCCGGCACGCCGACAGCCTTTGCGGTATAAAACAAGGATGCAACTCCCCCCGGTTATCGCCGCAGCCATCCACGCCGGCGATACCGTGATTGCATCCAGCGCCCGCGCCGCGCGCGCGCTCAGGCGCGCGCACGGCGAGCAACAACGCCAACAGGGCCTCCAAGCCTGGCAATCCGCCGACGTCCTGGACTGGGACAGCTGGTTGCACCGCCTGTGGCAGAAACAACTCCGTTCCGGCAGCGAAACCCGCCTCCTACTCACAACCCTGCAGGAAGAACAGCTTTGGGTGCAGTTGGTAAAGCCCAGTATCGAGGGACGGCGCCTGATCTCCGTCGCCGGCGTCGCAGAGCTCGCGCAGCAAGCCTACTCTCTGCTCTGTGCCTATGGCGCGCTCAACTTCCTCCATGGCGACCGTCTGGGCGGTCCGGATGTGGAAAGCTTTCGCGAGTGGGCGCGTGTGTTTGAGCGCACCTGCCGCCAGGAGGGTTGGCTGAGCCGTTCCATGTTGCCGCTGGTATTGCACGACGCCGTAATCGCGGGCCGTGTGGAGGCTACCGCGCGTCTGTTTTTAACCGGCTTCGATCGCGTCACGCCCGCGCAACAACAACTGATCGAAGCTTTTCGCGAGCGCGGCCACGAAGTCCAAGTAATCGAAGCCGCCGAAGTTTCCACAGAAGAGACGGCCCTGCTCGTCGACGCGGTCGATAAACGGGACGAGATCGCGGCCTGCGCCCTCTGGGTCAAGCACGAATTGGCCACAAGCAAAACCGCGCGCATCGCAGTCGTAGTGCCTAATGTCTCCACCGTGCGTCCCGAGATTGAGAGAACCTTTCGCCAGATACTCGCGCCCGAGGCAGTTGCCATCGCGGAACACGACCATCCCCTTCCCTTCGAATTCTCTCTTGGAGTTCCCCTGTCCGACGTGCCCATGGCGAGGAGCGCTCTTTTGCTCTTGCGTTGGATGAACGAAGCACTCTTGCTGGACCAGGTAAGCTGGCTTCTGCTCTCCGGCTTTCTTCACCAGCAACAGGACGAACTGCTGCCCGTTGCAGAATTCGATATCAAGTTCCGGCGCCAGGCGATGAGACAACCGGAGCAGGATCTGGAAACCTTCCTGTACTCGGCAAACCCGCCCGATAGCCTGCGCCGCGGTCTGCAGGCTGGGCGGCGCCTGCTCCCCCAGAACGGCTCGCTGAATTTCGCCCAGTGGGTCGATGTGGCCGAGAAGATTCTGGATGCGGTCCATTGGCCCGGAGCGCATCCCCTGCAGAGCGAAGATTTTCAAGCGCAAGCCCGCTGGTCGCAACTGCTCGATAGCGTAGCCGCACTGGCCTTCGATGGACGCAAGGCGGCCTACTCCGAGTTTCTCGAAGTGCTCGAGCGCCATGCACGGCAGACGATCTTCGCGCCCGAGTCGCGGGATGCCGCGGTACAGATCATGGGCCCCTTCGAAGCAGCCGGTCTCACCTTTGATGCCCTGTGGTTTCTAGGCGCCGACGACGCCAGTTGGCCGGCCGTCGCGCGGCGTCATCCTTTTCTTACCCGCTCGCTGCAACAAACCCACAACATGCCCCACGCGGACAGCACAGCGGACTGGAAGCTTGCGCAACAGGTCACTGCACGCCTGGAAAGGAGCGCAGCCAAATGCGTCTTCAGCTATCCGTCACAAAATGCGGACGGCGTTTGCCGCCCCTCGACGCTGGTGAACTCCGGCAAACGAAAGACGCCAGCGAAAGCGCTGCTAATTTCAATCGCAACCGATGAATACCTGGCGGCCGCAGGCGAATTCCCTCCCCTGCCGGTGGAAGAAGAAAATGCAGCCATCCTTCCCTGGCCAATCGAGCAAAACGCCGGAGGCGCTGAAATACTGCGCCGCCAGGCAGCCTGCCCATTCCAATCTTTTGCCACCAGGCGGCTCGACGCCAGGCCGATGGACGCGACCGACTGGGGATTGGAAGCGCGCGAGCGTGGCTCGGTGGTCCACAAAATCCTGGAAGACCTGTGGGCAGAGTTGAAGACACGCGATGCCCTCCGCAAAGCAAGCGCAGAAGCGCGATTGCAGGCCGTGGTTGAGCAGCACGTTGCCGCCACACTGCAGAGATACCGCGGCCGTGCACCAAAGCACAGCTGGACACAAGCATATCTCGATGCAGAACAGAAGCGCATCGTCTCTCTCATCAAGGAGTGGTTGGAGTACGAAGCCAGGCGGGCGGACTTTACCGTCGAAGCCGGCGAAGAGAAGCTCGCAGCAACCGTGGGCGATCTAAAACTGCAAGTGCGCGTGGATCGGATCGATGCAATCGCCGGCGGCCGCGTCATTATCGACTACAAGACAGGCATGCTGAATGGAGTTTCCTGGGACGGTCCGCGGCCCGACGAACCACAGCTGCCCCTCTATGCGGGCTTCGGACAGATCGACCATCTCAAGGGCGTGCTGCTGGGCCGGGTCCGCGAGGACAAGGTGAAATTCATCGGCCGCGTGGAAGACGCCGGGACCGTGATGCCCGGCGATGCCAAGTTGACCAGGCCGCCTTACAGCGAAGATATGCTGCGCCGCTGGCAGTATGTTTTAAGCGACCTAGGACTACAGTTCCTCCGGGGCGAAGCGCAAGTCGACCCTAAGCAGTACCCCAAGACCTGCAAATTTTGCGACTTGCCCGGACTTTGCCGAATAGCCGAGAGTGACCGCGCTGCTACCGGCGACGAAGCGGATGAAAACGATGACTGAACTGCTGCTGCAGCCGGTCGACGAAAGCGCCCGCGCGCAGACACTCGAGACCCGCCAATCCTTTCTCGTTCAGGCTCCCGCGGGTTCAGGCAAGACGGAACTGCTGACTCGCCGTCTGTTGAAGCTGCTTGCGGAAGTGGACGAACCGGAACAGATACTGGCCATCACCTTCACCCTTGCCGCAACCGCGGAAATGCGGGAGCGGGTGCTCAGCAGGCTGCATGCGGCTCGGGACACGGAGGAGACGGGTGACGAGCCTGCCGAGCTCAAGCTGGCGCGCCGCGCCCTGGAGAACGATGCCCGGCGCGGATGGAATCTTCTCCAACAGCCAGAGCGGCTTAATATTCAGACCATCGATGCTGTTTGCCTGTCCATCGCGCATGAAACTCCCCTGCTTTCACGGCTCGGTGGATCGCTTTCTCCGACGGACAAACCGCAGCCGCTGTATACCCTCGCGGCCCGGCGCACTCTGTCCCATTTAGGTAGTGAGGAGCCGCTATCAAGCGCCCTCGACGCCCTGTTACAGTTGCGTGCAACCAGCCTTCCGGATTGCCAGAAATTGATCGCCGAGATGCTGGACAAGCGAGACCAATGGGGACGCGTGCTCCCTTTCGGCCGGGCAACGCCGGATTGGCCCGATGTCCGCGCCAAGCTGGAAGAGCCGCTCCGCCGCACCCATAACAAAGCTTTCCAAAAAGCACAGTCACTATTCGCAAGCCATCCCGATCTCGCGCAGGAGCTGGTGAAGGTCCTGAGCCATGCCTGCAATAACGTAGACCCGGATTCCGATCTGATGACATTGAAGCATGTCACCGGGATCCACCACCTGGTCGATCACGCGCAATGGAGTGGCCTGTGTCACTTCCTTCTCACTAAGGAAAGTACCTGGCGCAAGAATGTCAATCGCGACATCGGGTTTCCCGCCGGCAAAGACGGCAAAGCGGCCAAGGAGCGCTATGCGTCGCTCATTGAGCGCCTCGACGCTCATCCCGAGTTCCTCGCTATGCTCTCCGAGCTGCGTGCGCTTCCTCCCCAACAATACACAGAGGAAGAGTCGCAAATGCTGCAGCACATGCTCGTCATCCTGCGCTACGCCGTCGCCGAGCTGCGCCTGGTATTCGCCGAGCGTGGTGTGGTGGACTTCGTCGAGCTGGGCCTCGCTGCGCGGCAAGTTTTACTCGATGACGAGGGCGGGTTGAGCGAACTGGCAGCCGACGTTGGCGAACGATGGCCTCATCTGCTGGTGGACGAGTTTCAGGACACATCGCGCAGCCAGTACGAGCTGTTCTCCCTGATCGCGGGCGGATGGGAGTCGGCCGGTCAAGGCACGTGCTTCCTGGTTGGCGATCCCATGCAATCGATCTATATGTTTCGCCAAGCCGAGGTGGAGCTTTTCGAACGCACCCGGCGCTACGGCCTGGGCGAAGGTACCGCCGCCGTGCAATTGGCACCTTTGCAGTTGCAAACAAATTTTCGCTCCCATGCCGGCCTGGTAGACCGCCTGAATGAAATCTTCCAGCAAATCTTCGGGCCCGCCACAGGCCGGGAATACCAGGTGACCTTCGCCCCCTCCACCGCCCATTCCCCGGCGCCCCGCGGCAGCCTGGGCGTGAAGGTGTGGCCCTATCTCATCTCCTCCAGAGCCACCCCGGAGCAAAAGCGCGCGGCGGACGATGCTGAAGCCAGGCAAGTGGTCAGCATCATCCAGGAACTCTGGCCCGCGGTGGAAGCAGCAAAGCATAAGCAGAGCGAGTTTCGCATCGCTGTCCTGGTTCGTGCGCGCGCCCACCTGGACTTGATTGCCCGCAGGCTTCGCAAGGCCGATATTTCCTTCCGCGCGGTAGAGATTGAGCAGCTGAACGAACGCCAGGAGGTAAAGGACCTTACCGCGCTCACCCGTGCCCTGTTGCATCCCATGGATCGCATCGCGTGGCTCACCGTGCTGCGTGCACCGTGGTGCGGCCTTACCCTCAGGGATCTGCATACCCTCGGTGGTAGCGACGTCAAAGACCATGGGCAACCCGCAATGCTCGCGCAGCTGCGCGAGCGCACGCCGTTGCTCAGTGAAGACGGTCAGCGAAGAGCCGCCCGCGTGCTTGCCGTGCTCGAGGACGCGCTGCGCGGCAAACATCGCCAAGTCGCGCTTGCTCGATGGGTGGAGCGTACCTGGATGACCCTTGGAGGCCGCGCATGCGTAGACCGCGCGGCTTACGCGAACGTCCAAGCCCTCTTTGCCATGCTCGAGCAGCTAGGCCCGGAGGCCGCCGGGCTGGAGGAACAGATTGCCGAGCTTTGCGCCCAGCCTGATCCCGCCGCGAACGAACGCTGCGGTGTCCAGTTGATGACCATCCATAAGGCGAAGGGTCTGGGTTTTGACGTGGTGATCGTGCCCGGCCTGGGGCGCGCGACCCGGACCGAATCGCAACCACTGCTTCGCTGGCTGGAACGGACCAGGCTGGTGGGTCCGGAGGAAGAAGAGGAGCGGGAATTCGTGGTTGCTCCTATCGGCCGCAACGGAAAACAGGGTGGCATCTATGCCTGGATTGGCGAATTGCAAGGCCGCCGCGAAGATGACGAGGCCAAGCGCCTGCTGTACGTGGCGGCCACCCGTGCCCGCAAGGAGCTGCATCTGCTGGGAACCGCGGTCACGAAAGTCAATAACGAACTGAGTCCCGGAGACCGGCGAAGCCTTCTCGGCATAGCGTGGCCTGCGCTCAAGGACGACTTCGAGCGCGCCCGTGACCCCCAAGAGCCGGAAGCTGACGCGACCCCGCCACAAGCGGAATTTGCTTTCCCGCCGGCGTTCCCTTCGATCCAGCTGCGCCGCCTCCCCACAGACTGGAAGCCCACGACGTATTCTGCCCCCGCAATAGCTCAGGAAAGAAATCTGGAAACCATCGAACGCCCACGCGGATCGTTGACCGCGCGTGCTTTCGGTACCGTTGTCCACGCGCTGCTGGAGGACCTGGCGAAGCTTCCCGGCATGGACGCCGCTGGCGTCTCGCAGGCGATATTCGATGAGGTAGCCGGCTGGCGCGCACGCGCGTTGGCAATCTTGCGGTCCAGCGGCCTGCCTCGAGCAGAAGCTGAGCCACAATCCTTAGAAGTAGTGCGGGCCCTGCAAGCCGTGCTTCGCGATCCCACGGGGCGTTGGATTCTGGGAGCACGCGCCGGAGCGAAAAACGAAATCTCCTGGTCAACCTGGGCCGGTGAGGTCGTGCAAACATTGCGCGGCGATCGCATCTTCCACGCCGGAGCCACACCCGGTTCCGTAGAAGAAACGCATCTATGGATCGTCGATTACAAGACTGCCCGCCACGGCGCCTCCGGGATCGACGCCTTCCTGGCAGGCGAAAAAGAAAAGTACGCGCGCCAGCTGGAGTCCTATGCCGAGGTGATGCGCAAGGTACAAGGAAATGCTTTGCCCCTGCGCATGGCCCTTTACTTCCCCCTACTGACCAGGCTGGTCTGGTGGTAGAGCTGCGTCCGGAGGAGGTTTGGGCAGAAATTTGCGAATCAAGCGAACTATGCTAGGCGGGCCGTACTGGATATCTAACTAAGGACGGGTGCCCGCCTAGTAGTAGAGGTACTTACGCCACTTATGGTCGGAGTGGCCGATCATGCGCATGATGTGGCGGCTGGTGTGCAACGAGAAAGGCCGAGGCTCACGCATCAATTTGATGTCGCTGAGCTCGCTCAGCAGATGATTCCCTTTCCTGCGATTGCAGGAATGGCAGCACGCAACCAGATTTTCCCAGGTGGAAAGCCCGCCGCGGGAACGAGGCATGACATGATCCAGGGTAAGCTCTCCCGCAGGCAGAACCACTCCGCAGTATTGGCAGCTATTGCGATCGCGCAGCAGGATGTTCTTGCGCGAGAGGGCGCGTGTCTGGTGAGGAATGCGGCGATATTCCAGCAGGCGGATGACCGAAGGCATGGGAACGCGCAACAACGCGGCATGCAAAATCGCTCCCTGCTCCTCTTCTGTCTTGGCCACGCCTTTCAGCACCAGGATTAACGCCCGCCGAGCACCGCAGATATTGATCGGTTCGTACGATGCATTCAGCACCAGCACCGGCTTTTGCATGGTGTAGGCAGAAGAAACCCGTTGCCCCGGCCACCCTTCATGCGGCTCAACCGGTTCCTTAGGCAGCGCACGGCCCTGCGCATTGGCTTTCGGCTTGCGTGCGTGGATCATGGCTTTTCCCAAAGACATCTTGATCCTCCGTTACGTACCTTTCAAACCCTACCCGGCCGCTTGCTGGAAACCAGTTCGCAAAAAACCGGTGTCCCAAAAAGCGACTCCCTCGCGCTGCGCACGGGCAACCGTCGCCACCCGAACCGAGGCAGCGCCGGCGTTCATCAACACCCGGCTGCATGCCCGGGCTGTAGCCCCGGTCGTATAAATGTCATCAATCAGCAAAACGTGCCGTCCAGCCAGCCGCCCGGGAAGAGGCGCAAAAAAAGCGCCACGCAGATTCTGCCGGCGCTGGTGGCTAGTCAGGCCCGCCTGACTCACCGTAACCCGCACTCGTTTCAGCAAGCTGCTTTCCAGACGCAATCCAAGTTGAGGATGCCGGCGGCGCATCTCCGCCATGGCCGCCCGGCCCAGCAACTCAGCATGGTTGAACCCGCGTTGGCGCTGCTTGACCGGGTGCATGGGCACCGGAATAACCAGCATCTGCCGCGGCGCGTCCGGAGACGATGCAAAAGCTTCCAGGCTATCCGCCAGTAGCCTACCCAGCCGCCGGGCCACCGGTTGCATGCCCTCGTACTTAAGCAGATGAACCAGCGAGCGAAGCTCGCCATGATAGCCCCCATAGGCCACGGCTTTCACAAAAGCAGGAGCGGCTAAGCGGCACGGTTGGCACAGGGCCCGGGAATCAGAATCGTCACTGCCTGGCGCGGTGGAAAGGTTCGCAATACCCAGATCCTCCCCGCAGCAAGCGCAGAGAGTGCCTGTTTGTGGCGGGAGGTGCGCACAGCAGAAATCGCAGATGGGGACGCGGGTGAGACGCAGGAGGGAACGGCTACAAAGAACGCAGGAGCAGGGAAACAATGCACAAGACAGGCTGTCCGCGGGACTTCGCAGCACACGCACAACAGCCCGCCAAACCGAAGTTTGCGCCAGCGGGACGTCGAGAGTCAGGGAAATACTCTGACCAGGAAAGACGCACCTCACAGCCGGCCGGCGAGGCTAGCAGCTGCCCTGCCGCCGATGGCTAGAGTATACGGGTAAGTTAAGCGCGAGCGCTAGCCTATGTTTACGCGGCCTTCCGCGCAGGTTCACGGGGCGCAACACGCTTAGCGGCAATAGTGGAAGCAACACCGGCTACCACCAGGGCGGCCCCCGCGTACTGCAGCGGAGTGGGCCGCTCCTGCGCCAGCCATGATCCGAGCAGCAAAGCGACCAGCGGGTTGACGTACGCGTAGCTGGCCACCCGGGTCACCGGATCCTGCTTGATGAGCCAGACATAAGCGCTAAAGGCAATGATGGACGCAAACAGAATGAGATACCCCATGGAGAACGCAAGCTTCCAATTCCATTGCCGGAACAGACGCGGCAGCATGCCCAGTTCCCCGGTCCCCGCCGATATGAGAAAGAGGAAAGTCCCTCCCCAAAGCATCTGCAGGCCGGAGCTCATGCTGAGCTGCGGCGGCAGATCGAGGTGGCGGCTGGAAATCGTTCCTCCGGCCCAGAAGAAGCAACCCAATAGCAGGACCAGAGCCGATGTACTGAAACGGCTATGGTGAAAACCCGTGGGAACCATGAGCAGAACGACGCCCGAAATGCCCAACACGATGCCGGCCAGGGCCTTTGCATTCGGCCGTCGCCCACCGGAAAACCACCACTCCGCGAGAAGCACCCAAACCGGAATGGTGGCAGCGATCACCGCTGCCAGGCCCGAAGGCACTTCCTTCTCCGCCCAGAAAAGGCAACCGTAGTCGCCGGCAAACATAACCAGGCCGAGTATCGCGGTACCCATCCACTGCCGCCTGTTGGGCAGCGGCATCCCGCGCCAGCAGCTGTAGCCATAGAGGATTGCACCCGCGCAAAGGAATCGGAAGCAAGCCGCAAAGAACGGTGGCGTCACCGCAACCACCTCCCGAATGGCCAGGAACGACGCACCCCAAAAGAAGTAGATGGCGGCGTAGGCGAGCAGCTTGCGGAGGGCCATGGATATAGATTAAAGCGGATTCTGTCCAGTCGAGATACAGTAGTTTGCACATCCCGGATTTTCCTGTGGGGCTTGGTGAGGCGAACGAACTTCACGCGGCGTTCCGTTAAAGAAGGCCGCACACGCGGCTGCTGGATGGGGCCTCGTACAGGAATCCGGGTTCCCTCTGAGGAGAACTGAGTGCCGGTAACCCCACCAGCTTTTCAACCCTTCGTCTCTGCTACCGAGACCCGCCCTGAACTAACCCCCCGCGCACTGGTGCTGGGGTGCATCTTTGGACTGCTCTTTGGTGCGGTGACCGTCTATGTAGGCCTGCGCGCGGGTTTGACGGTGGGGGCGTCGATTCCCATCTCCGTGCTCTCGATCAGCGTGCTGCGGGCATTCGGCCGCGCCTCGATCCTGGAAAACAACATCGTGCAGACCACCGGCAACTCCGGGCAATCCATTGCCTCCGGCGTGATCTTCACCTTGCCGGCGCTGATCTTTCTCGGCTTCAACCTTCAGTACTCGCGCATATTTATATTGGCGCTGCTGGGCGGCCTGTTGGGCGTGCTCTTCATGATCCCGTTACGGCGACAATTGATTGTCGAGGAGCACGGCCGTCTCACTTACCCCGAAGGCACAGCCTGCGCCGACGTCCTGCTGGCGGGTGAGCGCGGCGGCTCCTTCGCTGGACGCGTCTTTCTCGGCCTCGGCTTGGGCGGAATCTACACCCTATTCCAAAATGAAAATCTCTTCGGCGCGTGGCCGGGCACGCCTGACTATCAGCCACAGTGGCTGAAGGGTTCCGCCATCCGCGCCGATGTCACGCCCGAATATCTCGGCGTGGGCTACATCATCGGGCCCAAAGTTGCCGGGTTGCTTTTCTCCGGAGGCGTCTTCTCCTGGCTCGTTCTCATGCCCGCCATCTACTTTTTTGGCTCCCACTTCCCGCAAGCCATCTATCCCGGAACCAAGCCGATCGCACAGATGTCTCCCAGCGATCTTTGGGCCTCCTACATCCGCCCCATGGGCGCCGGTGCTGTAGCAGCGTCGGGGCTCATCACGCTCATCAAGACCATGCCTACGATCTTCGGCGCCTTGCGCGCTGCCGCCGGTAACCTGCGTTCCAGTAGTGGCGTGAAGCGCGCCCCGCTGCGCACGGAAGACGATCTGCCCTTTAGCGTCGTGGTTGGCGGCTCCATCGTTCTGGTATTGATGATGTTTTTCTTCCTCACCTTCAAGCCCGTGCCCGGAGCGCAGGTGAGCTGGCTTGCGAATCTTGCAGCTGCCGTGCTGGTGGCCATCTTCGGATTTCTTTTCGTCACCGTTTCCTCCCGCATTGTGGGCTTGATTGGCAGCTCTTCGAATCCAGTCTCGGGGATGACCATCGCCACGCTCATGGCAACCTCCGCGATTTTTCTGGTGAACGGGTGGACGGCGCCGGCCTTCGGCGCGCTGGCCATCACCATCGGTGGAGTGGTCTGCATCGCGGCCGCCAACGCGGGCGATACTTCGCAGGATCTCAAGACCGGCTACCTGATCGGCTCAACCCCACGCAAGCAGCAGATCGCCTTGGTGGTCGGCGCCTGCGTTTCGACTCTGGCCATCGGAGCGACCTTGCAATTGATGAATCAGGGCCTGGCGGAGTTTCGCCAGACCGCGAGGCCGTGGGATATGGCGGTTGCTCACAGCGGCGTGCATATTGAGGAGCAGCACTTTCACCAGGCGCAGATCCGCGTCATCCAAAACGATAAGACCGTCCAGACTCGTCCCGGCAACGGCCTTGTCTTGCTGAACGCGCTCAATTCCCCTGAGCTGGCCGATGGGAAATATCTCTACAATCCGCAGACACAGCAAATCGAGGTGCAGTGGATCCAAGGAATTGGAAGCGAGAAGGCCGCCGCGCCGCAAGCGCGGCTGATGGCCACCGTGGTCAACGGAATCCTGGGCCGCAAGCTGCCTTGGGGATTGGTGCTGCTGGGCGTTTTCCTGGTCATTGCCGTGGAGCTGCTCGGGATTCGTTCCCTGTCCTTCGCGGTGGGCTCATATCTCTCGATCGCTACCACGCTCGCCATCTTCACCGGCGGCATCGTGCGTTGGATGATCGATCGCGCAGTGGAGAAAGCACGCGGGGACACGATCGAAACCGAAAGTGAGATCAGCCCGGGTTCGCTCTATGCCAGCGGGCTGATCGCGGCCGGCGGTATCGTGGGGCTGATGGGTGTCGCGCTCAAGCTTTATGAAACTGCCGCAGGCAAGGAGGATGTGCTGTTGTTCCCGGCTACCAATCCCCTCCATCACGATTGGGTTTCGGTGTTGATGTTCATCCTGCTGGCGGGCTCGCTTTATTACTTTGCCCGCAAACCGCTCAAGAGCGGGGAATAGAAACCGCAATTCCCTCCACCCCGCTTCGCTCCCCATCGCGCTTCGAAGTCGACATCGCGGACACTGCAGATCCCTCGGCTTCGCCCCGGATAACAAAGTGTAAGGAGCAGCAGTTTCCTTATTCGCTGCGCAGGCGCTTCGATGCATCCCGACCGGCAGGACTCAAACTATCGATACGAACCGCAGCTTCAAAGGCTTGTTTGGCGCCGTGATTGTCGCTGCGGTCGATCAGGACCTGGCCGTAATAGTCGAGCGCTGCAGCCGCCAGCTCGGGCGGCAACGTCCCCTTCGCCACCGCTGCTTCGGCTCGCGGAGCAATGTAACTGAAATCATCAGCAGCCTGCGCACGCCGCTTGTAAAAGAAAGGAAGATGCCAAGTGGACGCTGCACGAATGAAGCGGGCTTCCAGATCGCCGGGCGCCCGGTTGACCGCCTGGTCCATTTTGGCCAGACCCTCGTTAGCCAGGCGGCGCTTGTCCCATACTGCCCAGGTCCGGGCAGCATCCAGAAGCTCCAGGCTGCCGCTGTAGGCATCTACCACCGGGTCGTTGGGGTACTCCCGCTCTAACGCGGCAAAGCTGGCACGCGCCTTTTCCGCAGCTGCGCGATTGCCTTCAAGGTCGGCAAAATATTGCCGGCGGGCCTCGGCCAGGTGCTGCCTAAAGTTGGCGGCGCCGTTCTGCTGCGCATTCCCTTTAGTTGCAAACAAAAGGACGGCGGCCATCAGGAGACCAACCTTAGTCGAGTACCCAGAGCCCATCATAAGAATTGAAATGCTCTCCCGAGATCAACGGTTGCCCAACGCGGCTCTTACCCCACGCGGTACGCGCGCTCTTTCCAGGTGACTTGTTGACCCGCAACCTTGCGCAGCAGGGCATACCACTGAATCGTGAGCAGTACAGCAACGCCCAGCGGATGCAGGCAGGCGCTGGCCAGGGGTTGGCGATATTTCCAGACGGAAAGCAGGCGGGGCACAAACGAGGCTGCCAGGGCGGCGAGGATAAGCGATTGTCCCAGGTTGCTGTACATCCCCCCAGTGACCTGTCCCTGTGGGCCGTGGAGCGCGCCGTGGAAGAGCAACGGAACGGCCAGCACCACAGGAAGGATCTGGCCGCAGAACAGCAGGAAAGTAAAAGGCAGGATGCGCGCAGGTGAACCCATCCCTTCCGTCGCATTCTTGGCCAGACCCCGCCAGACCTCAGACGCATTGTGATACATGCGGCAAGTGGCAAGATACGTCAGGTCGGCAATATCGGTGCGCAGGCCGCAACGGCGAAATAGCTGCGGCAGCAGCAGGCCGTCATGCATCGTCTCGCGGATTTGCGCGTGGCCGCCGGCTTTGCGATAAGCATCGCGGCGCACCATGAGGAACTGACCGCAGCCCGCTGCAAAGCCGGGCGCAGACAACGCCCGCATGCCGGCCAGCGGCAGATAGGAAAGCAGCACGAAGTGAATCAGCGGCAGCAGCAGCCACTCCAGCGGAGTCTCCGTCTCCTGACGTGGAAAGCCGCTGACCAGATCAGAGCCGGAGCGCAACAGAAATGTGGACATGCGGGCGAGTGCATCGGGAGCAAGACGCACATCGGCATCGAGAAAGCAGAGGATATTAAAGCCAGCCATGCACGCGAGCGCGTGGCAGGCGTGTTGCTTGCCATTCCAGCCACCCGGCAGCGGCGGTGAAGACTCGAGACGCACCCGCGGATCCCGCGCGGCGAAGCTAAGTACGATTTCGGCCGTGCGATCGGTCGACCCGTCATCCAGCACAATGATCTCGATTTGGACTCCGCGCGAGTCGAGCAGGCTGGCAAGCGATGCAGCGATCACGCGTTCTTCATTGCGAGCAGGGATGAGCACCGAGACGGGATCGGGTAGAACGCAGTGTCCCATTTCCGTGCAGCCGCCGGCCTCCGGTTCGCGATAGAGCAGCATGTTCCAGACCCAGAGCGCGGCGGGCACCGTCGCGCAGCAGAAGGCGAGTCCAACGAGCCATGCATTACTCATAGGCGGCGGATGCTCCCGTGGCTCCCCTGATACGCGCGCCCACCCAGCAGTGCGAGGAGCCTCTTCCAAGCATCATAGACCGCCCCAATGCCTACCCCGCCAGAGAGAATGGTAGTAAAAAGCGCGGGATCACGAAGTTTTGATAGCGCCGCGAGTTCGTCTTGAGCGTCGGCCAGGCCGGAGGCCAACTGCTCGCTCCACTCGGCGGTGTTGCGCAGCCGCCCGTCAGCAATCTTGATCGCCTCGCCACAGGAGATGAGGATTTCCGGCAGGCGCTCATCCCAAAACGTGTACTCCATGGCTAAAGGGACCAGTGTGCAGGCGCCGGTGCGAGCCACTAGCGCAGCCAGGCCGGGACGAAAGACCGCGGGCCGGGTGCGCATGTCGGTGAAGTGTCCCTCAGGGGTGACCCAGAGCACGGAGTGCGGCCTGGAGAGAATCTCGCGGGCAGCGCGGAGGAACTGGGCGGCTCCGCGGGGGGTTCCGTTTTCGACGGGAAACAGGCCGAGCTTACGGAACACTCCGTAGTGCTTCAACGCAGCGGCATCCATGGGGCCATAGTGACTCGCGTCGGGGAGAAAGTGGCGCGAGATCAGGATCAGGGAGAGCGGATCCCACCACGAAGCATGATTGGCGTAGACGATCAGCGGGCCGGTCGCACTGGGAAATCGGTCACCATTAGCCAGGCGCATCGCATGAAAGTGCCGGCCGATATACCACTGCAGATAGCCGGAAAAGAATGCGAGCAAGCGGCGCGACGGAGGGAATTAAGACACCGGCTTTTCCAGACATAGCTCAGCATGAGCAAAAGCTGCTCGGCCTGCTTGCGCGCGGAGACCGCAGCCTCCGCTCCACGATAACGCTGATCGAGCGTGTCAGCAGCGATCCAACCGCTCATCATCACCATAGGCATGCCTGGACCAGGATGAGCCGCCCCTCCCGCCAGGTACAGGCCTTCCAAATCGGGACTGGCATTGGCCGGCTTAAAGGCTCCATTCCAACGGCCATGGCTGGAAATACCGTAGATCGCTCCATTCAGCACCCGGTAGCGATCGTGAATATCCACCGGCGTGAGCGCCCGCTCAAAGACAATACGCTCTTCAATATCACTCAGGCCCGCGGTGCGCTTGAGCTTGTTGAGGATCACCTGGCGATAACCAGGAAACATCTTTGCCCAGTCATGCTGAGGGCGCAGAAACGGCGTGTGCACCAGCACGTAAAGCGCATCTCCTCCCCCAGGCGCGGTGGTTGGGTCGGTGATCGAAGTGGAAGCGAGATAACAGGTCGGGTCCGGCGCAGGCTCGGCCAGATCGTAGATGTGGTGAAACTCCTCGTGCGGATCGCGCGAAAAAACAAAATCATGATGCGCCAGATGCTCGTAGCGCTGATTGAGGCCGAGGTATAGCACCACGCCGGAACATGCAGGCTCGTAGTCTCTGCGTTTCTCGAAGCGATCAGCGATGGCGCCGCCCAGCAGTTCGCGATAAGTGCGCACCGCATCTTCGTTCGAAACCACGGCGTCGAAGCGATGCTGTCTCCCCGTCTGCTTGTTTCCAGCCCCGTGATCGCGCCACCCGCAATCAGCAGGCGCGCTGATCTCAATCGAGGTGTGATAGCGCACACCCAGTTCCGTACCCAGGCGGACCAGCGCCTCGGGCACGGCGCGGGTGCCACCCTTCGGATACCAGATACCTTGTTCAGCCTGCATGTGACCGATGGAGCAAAGAATCGCAGGCGAGTTATCCGGCGACGAGCCCACGTACTGCACGTAGTGATCCAGCATCTGGGCCACGCGCGGATCCTTGATGAACTCGCGAATGG
This sequence comes from uncultured Acidobacteriaceae bacterium, assembly GCA_963815175.1. Lineage (GTDB taxonomy): Bacteria > Acidobacteriota > Terriglobia > Terriglobales > Acidobacteriaceae > PALSA-350. The sequence continues at coordinate 78,533 of CAWFGM010000012.1, read as the reverse complement.
TTCCGGAGACGCTTTGCCCCAGCCGCATGCTGAAAACATCCTTGAGCACGGAAATCTGGAAGCTGCCGCCGATGTCGAAAGTGTCGCGCATCGAGCCCACCGACTTCCAGAAGAAAAACTTGTCGGAGATGGTGTGCAATCTTTCGGAAAGCTCCATGAACTCGGTAAAGCGCGCGCCCAGCCCCGGTTCCCTGCCCTCGAGCGATGCGGCCATCTCGCGCACATCGTCTTTCAGATCCAGAACCGTGCCGTCGTCGAAGAAGCAGCGCCATTGCGGATCGAGACGCACCATGTCGAGATAGTCGGTCATGTTGCGACCGGCTTCGCAGAAGATGCGCCGCAGTACCGAGGGCTGAATCAGGATCGTAGGACCCATATCGAAGCGGAAACCCTTCTCCTGAAGCACCGCCGCCTTGCCGCCCAGCCAGGGATTCTTCTCGAACACCTCGACCTCGTAGCCGCGCGCGGCCAGGGTGCAAGCGGCGGAAAGTCCCCCTAATCCTGAACCGATCACGGCAACACGCATGCTGGGTTTCTCCTTCAATCGAGCTTGGCTGCAACACGTAAGAGGCGGCGCAGTCCATGCCAACGCGCACGCCAGCTACCGCTGTGAACGGCCTCGAGGTAAGCGGCAAAGAATGGCTCATGCTCCGGCGTCGTGGGGCGATAGGCGCGCAGATCGCGGCTGCGCTGTGCAACGACCGTCTTGAGGGCAGTCATTTCGAGCAAACCTTCGCGGCCGCGGGTGAGGCCGAAGCCGCTGGCTTTGCGGCCGCCGAAGCTTAACCGCGGATCGGCGGTGGAGACGATCAGGTCGTTGATCAGTACCGTGCCGACCGGAAGCCGCGAAGCCAGGGCCTGCGCCTCGCCCTCCGGCCCGAAGATCGCCGCGGTAAGCGCGTAGGGACAGGGCGCGTGCGCAGCAATCGCGGCGTCCGCGTCCGGCACATCGAAAATGGAAAGCACCGGCGCGAAGATATCGCTCTGCGCGATGCGCATCTCAGCCGTTGCCCCGGTGATCACGGCGAAGCGAAGTTCTTCTAGCGAGCCATCCACCAGCTCCGAGCCACCTAGACGGTGGGCGTCTTCGAGCAGGTCTGCCAGCTGAGCCTGGGTGCGGACAGGCAACGCGACGGGAGGAAGATTCTTGAACTGCATCGAGCATTGCCGGCACCAGGCCGGGATGGGCGCCCACCAGGAAAAGACGGCGGGGCGCCATGCAGGTAGCGGAGCCATTGAGCCGCAGCCCGAAAGCCATCGCTGCGACCACACGCTCCATCAGCGCCGGGCAGTACGAAGACCGCATCGCAGCCGGACAGCTCCATGACGGCGGGGGTGAGATGTGCCGCCAATTGATGAAGAACGGCCGTGCCCGTTGCCGAGGAGCCGGTAAGAAAAACCTTGTCCACGCCGGCAGAGATAGCATCGGCAGCCGCCTGGGGACATTCGTTTAGCAGTTGCAGCAAAGCGGGGTCGAGGCCGCAACCTACCAGGACATCACGCAGTGCCTCCGCCACCGCGGTGCCCCCGGGCGCCGGCTTCCACAGAACGGCGTTGCCAGCCGCCAACGCCTGCAATGCCTGGACACCAGGAAGAAACAGCGGATAGTTCGCTGGAGCAATAATGAGCACCACGCCGAGCGGCTCGCGGCTAGTCTCCGCACTGACCCGGCGAAGCCAGAAGGGCCGAGTGTGCGTGCTGAGCCGCTGATCCGCGAGAATCCAGCGCCGCCTCCCGTTCCAAAAATCGGCAGGCCTCGGCCAGCGGCAGCACTTCAGACACTAACGTATCAGCCACGGTACGGTGCAATGCTCCGGGCTGCTGGCTAGGCACACTGCGCGCGATTTGAACCGCCGTTGCCGCGATACGGTGCCGTGCCCGGCGCAGAATGGCTAGACGTGCTCGCAGGCCCGTCCCTGCCCACCCGCGTTGCGCTTCCGCGCCTGGCCGAGCACAGCGGAGTGGGGCAGCGATGGCTGCTCAGCAGCGGGGCTTCGCTGTATCTTCAGCGGCATACTGTTGATTGTGCACCTTACCGCCATTTCACGACGCAGCTTCGTACAAAGCCGCCTCGGCCAGCGCCGGAGTAGCATCCCACTGGGGCTCGACCTTCAGGTCTTCCAGCAGCAGCCGGGCGGTAATGCGGGCCGACTCGAAGATTACCGGCAACCCGCTGCCGGGATGAGTACCGCCGCCTACCAGGTAAACGCGATCCAGGTCTTCAAACCGGTTGTGCGGCCGCAGATGGAGCATCTGCCTTAGATTGTGGGCCATGCTGAAGGTGGAACCTTTGTGCAACGCGAATTCTGTACGCCAATCCGCCGGCGTGACCACCTTCTCGAAACGGATGCGCCGTTCCACATCCTTAATGCCGATTTTCTCCAACTGTTGCAGGGCCAACGACCGAAAGCGCGCTTTTTCCTGGCCCAGTTGATGTTGCGATGCTCGTGCGTCACCGGCAGCAGGACGTAGAGCGTGCTCATCTTCTTCGGCGCCAGAGAAGGGTCGGTGACGCAGGCATTCTGCACATAGAAAGAAGGATCGTCCGAGAGTCGGTGCAGCTCTTCTATATCGCGCAGGTTCCGGCGATAATCTTCCGCCAGGTAAATAGTGTGATGGGAGACCTCGTCATACCGTCCTTCAATGCCCAGATAAAGCATGAACGTGGAGCAGGAAAAACGCTTCTTCTCGATTCGACTGTCCGTCCAGCGGCGGCGAATACTGTTCGGCACCAGACGCTGCATGGCCTGGGCGAAATCCGCATTGACAACCACCGCGTCAGCGGCCAGAGTGCGGTGTGTCGTGCGCACTGCCGTGCACTTGCGGCCGGAAAAAATCATTTCTTCTACCGGCTCGTTGAGCAGCACGCAAGCACCTAGCTCTTCGGCAATACGAGCCATGGTGCTGGTGACTGCGCCGCAACCGCCCACGGGATGAAAGACTCCATGCTCATACTCCAAAAAGGAGAGAATGCTGAATAAGCTGGGGCAAGTGAACGGCGACATCCCAAGATACTTGGATTGGAAGCTGAAGCCGAGACGAATACGCTCGTCTTTGAAGTAGCTTTGCAGGTCGGAATCAAGGGAGCGCCAAGGCCGCAAGAGCGGGAGCAGCTTGAGCATATCCAGCTTGGCCAGGTCTCTCCAGCTCTCAAAGGGGGATTCCAGAAAGGGGGTAAATTTCTCCAGCTTGTTGCGGTTGTCACAGAAGAAGCGGTGGAAGCCGCGGGCATCCTCCGGGCTAAGCTGCGCAATTGCCCGCTCCATGCGCTCGAGGTTTGGAGTTGCCAGCAATTCTCCGCCCGAGCCAAAAACCAGGCGATACTGAGGATCCAGCCGGTACATCGGGACTTCTTCATCAAGGTCTCGGCCGGCGGCAGAGAAGATCTCGCGCAGCACCCTGGGGTACAGGAAGAAGGTTGGGCCGGTATCGAATTTGAAACCGTTCCTCTCCATGGTGGAGGTGCGGCCGCCGACGACGTCTCGCTGTTCCACTACGGTGACGTCGACACCCGACCTGGCCAGCAATATAGCAGCAGCCAATCCACCCGGACCGGCCCCGACAATGATGACTTTCTGGTTTGGCTTAATCATTCTGGTCTTATGGGAGAGATGTGAATTCGGTAAGGAATGGAGTTAGGTCCTGACATATAGGCCACTTAGCGTTCGATCTTAGATTTTCACAACTAAGAACATCGTGCTACGGCGCTGTGCCAATTGATTCCAGCAGGATTCAATTACCGCGTTTCTTTTTGCTCCCACCAAAGCAGAAGCCAGTGATTTTTGATTTACTAGACGCCCTCGGGGATGCGACGCCCGTGTCAGTTCGAAAAAGCGGAGTGTGTTTGCCCCGCAAGCACACGCGCTATGACGCGCCCTTGACGGATGAGATCAGGCAGTCCCACGCCGTGATAGGCGCTGCCCACCAGATGAAAACCGGGCATTGCGCTCAGCAGCGATTCGAGCTCAGCCATGCGGTCCAGATGGCCGACGGCGTACTGCGGCATCGAGTGTGGCCAGCGGCGCACTACCGTTTCCGAGGCTTCCGGCAACGGACCAAGAAAGCGGCTCAGTTGTGAGCGTACGAGTTCCACAAGCTTATCGTCCGCTTCGCCCAGCAGCGCATCGGCGGAGTGGCTGCCGAAGAAGGCCCGCAGCAGCATTGCCCCTTCAGGAACACGGCCGGGAAATTTCTGATGCACAAAAGTGCAGGCCAACAACTGGTGAGAGTGCTCGGCTTCCCTGCCAAAAGCCTGGGGAACCACAAAGCCGAAACCGCGCGGAATGCGCATGCGCGCTGCCTGCGCGGGTGCAAAGGCTAAGGCCACCACGATCGCCGAGGTAGCCTGCTGGGGCAGCAATCCAGCCATGCGTACGCCATTTTCGAGCGGTTGCAGCAAAGCTCGCGTCGCGTGGAGCGGCGTAGCCAACACCACCCCATCAAAACCATTTTCACCGTCCTCGGTCACCAACCGCCAGCTCCCTCGATCCGGCATGATCCGCAGCACTGGCCGTCGTAACCTCAGCGAAGCGGCGGGCAGCCTCGAAACCATTCGCTCGATCAGCGTCTCCAGGCCACCGGCGAGGGTGGTAAAGGTGGCCCGAGGGGGCTGTTGCGCTCCCCTCTGCAAAGCCTGGATCAGGCTGCCCTCCTCCGCCTCCATGCGGACAAAGGCGGGCATAACAGCGCGCACACTGAGTTGCGCGATATTGCCTCCAAAGACCGCAGACAGCAACGGACCGGCTATCGTCCGGGCCACCTCTTCTCCAAAGTGGCGGCGCACAAAGTCGTCAACGGATTCGTCATGATCCGGCGCAGACGCCTTGAGCTCGGCGGCACGTTTCGGCTCCCGCAAATAGGCCAGCCGGGCTTGCCAACTGAATAGAGTCGATTCCAACAACGGCCCCCACTTGGCCGGGACCATCATGCGCATGCCGTCAGGGATTGGGACCAGCTGAGCGAGGCGGTCAGTGCCCTGCTGCACGTACGTGCGCCGCCACTGATCGTTGGAGGCGATGATCTGGTTTTCGAGCCCTAGCTCCACAGCCAGCTCGCGGGCCCACGGCTTTTCCGTGACCCAGGAATCCGGTCCGCATTCGATGACCAAGCCCTGGCGGCGAACCGTCTCTACGATACCGCCCAGTCGTTCTGAGCCTTCAAAAAGGGTGAACTCCACGCCATCGCAGGCCAGTTGATACGCGGTGGCCAAACCGCTGATCCCACCGCCCACAATGGCTATGCGCTTGGCCGAAGCTGCACCACAGCTCATAGGGCGGCGGCGGATGCGGAGAGAGGCTGCGCGGCGAGGCGGGCGAAGCCTTGGCGCGCCAGGTCTTCAAGCGCCGCCGTCAGCCGCGGGAGAGTCGTTGAGCGACTGCGGGCGGACCACTTCCAGGCCAATGCCGGCCGCGAAATCGCGGAAGCCAATATCAATGTCGTAAAGGATCTCGACGTGGTCGCAGAGGAAACCGACGGGCTGGATCACGACGGATGTATGGCCCTCCTGGCGAAGGGCCGTAAGCGTGTCCTCTACCGTGGGACCGATCCAAGTAGCGCCCGACATCCCCTGGCTCTGGAAAGCGAAAAACCAGTCCGCGGAGGTGAGGCCCAAGGGGGCGAGCAGCGCGGCTACATGGGCCGCGGTGCGCTTGGCTTCCACCGGATATGGGTCCGGACCCAGATCGGGCTGCCCAGCGGCGGCTGGTTGTACCTGGATGGTTCTGCACGGGACGCTGTGCGCAGTAAAGAGCACCGGCGGAATGGAACCGATGCGCGCGGAGAGGCTTTGCCACACTGGCTGCAGGCGCTCCGCAAAGGCCTGCGCGAGTTGGGGATGGTCGGACCATCCGTCGATGAAATCTATCTCCATGGCGCCTCCTGCCTCGGCAAAGGCGGCACGGCGATAAAGCCCCACGCTGGTGCGGGAGTTCTGGGGTGCAAGACAGATGGCAACCGCCGAGGTAATGCCGTCCTCACGCATCTGGCGCACCACGTCGGCGATGTACGGTTTCCAGTTGCGCATGCCCACATAGACCGGGAGGTTGAGCGCCTCTGAGAGCAAGCGCCCTTGCTCCAGGGTGAGTTCGGTCAGCGGGCTCGACCCAATGAGACTGTAGCGGTGACGTATCTCTGCGATCACCGATTCGGGCATGGGCCGCCCGCTGGTGATATTCCGCAGATACTCAGGAATCTGGTCGAGCGACTCGGGGGTCCCATGGGCGAGCAACAGAACTGCCCTGCGCTGAGGTGCTCCATCAGGCATGGGAAGGGCCTCCCGTTTCGGCGCTGAACTCGCGCACGTATTGCACCACGCGCTGCACATTTTCAACTGGCGTGCCGGGAACGATGCCGTGCCCGAGATTGAAGATGTGTCCTGCACGGCCGCCGGCCTGGACGAGTATCTGGCGCACGCGTTCGCGCAGCAGTTCTTCGCCTGCAAAGAGCGTGATGGGATCGAGGTTGCCTTGCACGGCAACCGCGTGACCCAGGGCGGACCAGCCCTGGTCCAGGGGCACGCGCCAGTCGAGACCGATCACGTCGGCGCCGGTCTCGCGCATGGCGGGCAGAAGGGTTGCGGTGTCCACGCCGAAGTAGATGACCGGCACGCCCAGCGCCTGTACTTTGCGCACTAAACGGGTGGTCACGGGTAGGACGAAATCGCGGTAATCCGCGGGGCTGAGAGCGCCCGCCCAGCTATCGAAAATCTGGATGACATCGGCGCCCGCTTCCACCTGCTGCGCCGCGTACTCCGCCAGCACGGAAGCTAGCTTCTCCAGCAGGAGTTGCCAGACGGATGGCTCGCGGTACATGAGCGTCTTGGTGAAGATGTAATTGCGCGAGCCGCCGCCTTCGATCATGTAGCTGGCAAGGGTAAAGGGAGCCCCGCAGAATCCGACGATGCCGATGCGATCCTGGAAGTGGGCCACAACCTTGCGTATGGCTTCGGCGACGTAGCCAAGCTCGTGCGCGCGATCGGTGCGCAGGTTTTCTACATCGGTTGCGGTGCGCACGGGGTGGTGGATGACTGGACCTTCGCCGGCCAGGAACTCAAAGTCGAGCCCCATGCCTTCGAGGGGTAATAGCAGGTCGGCGAAGATGATGGCGGCGTCGACGTCCAGCTTCTCCGCGGCCGTGATGGTCACTTCGGCGGCCAGGTCGGGGTTCTTGCAGATTTGCAATAGCGAATGATGACGGCGTACGGCCTGGTATTCCGGCATGTAGCGGCCGGCCTGGCGCAGGAACCATACCGGCGTCCGGTCCACCGGCTGGCGCAGGCAGGCGCGCACAAAGCGGGTGCCGCTGGAAAGATGTTCAGTGGAGTGGTGCTGTAATAGGGTTTTTTCCGGCATGCTGGCCTTCAATACTTGAGGTTAGCATCTTGGCTGGCGGTGGGCCGAGGCGCGGATTCCTCCTAATGAAACAGATGCGGGCCGTCCCAGATTTTGTGCTGCACCTAAGGTGCTCCCACTGCAAGCCAGGCCAGGCGGATCATCTGGTGGGAGCCCCCGCATTCATGCGGAGGAAGGAACGCTTTAGCGCTCCGTGAAAAAGTCTCGACTCCCAGTACGCGCTTTAGCGCTGGCACCGCCAAAGCTTCATGGGACTCTCCTAAAAACACCGATGCAGGCGCGGATCATCTTCGCCATTGAGCCCCAGCTCTTCCGAGCCTGTTTGAGAACTGGAAAACTGCATAAATCCCCGGTGGGAGCCCCCGCATTCATGCGGGGGAAGGAGCGCTTTAGCGCTCCGTGAAAAAGTCTCGACTCCCAGTACGCGCTTTAGCGCTGGCACCGCCAAAGCTTCATGGAACTCTCCTAATAACACCGATGCAGGCGCGGATCATCTTCGCCATTGAGCCCCAGCTCTTCCGAGTCTGTCTGAGAACTGGAAAACTGCATAAATCCCCGGTGGGAGCCCCCGCATTCATGCGGGGGGAAGGAGCGCTTTAGCGCTCCGTGAAAGAATCTCGACTCCCAGTACGCGCTTTAGCGCTGGCACTGCCAAAGCTTCATGGAACTCTGCATGAGAGAACCGCAGCAGAGAACCCTCCGGCTCTTTAGGCCAGGAGGGGGGCGGCCCGCCGTTCTGCCCAGCCCGGGTAAGGGCTGGGATTATCAATCAATGCGATCTAGCGCCGTAGGCGCGGCACCACGCGTGCTCTCCGACCCAAATCAGTGATGGGATGAGCCGTGTGCCGCGGCAGTCACACGATCCATATTCCAGCCCTTCAGAGTCTGTGTGAGAACTCAACAGACAAACTCAGTCCCGAAGGGACGGCTGAGAATAACCCAGGATGTAGTCCTTGGCGTCCTTAATCATTCTCCAATGTCCAGGCTCACCCAGGACTGCCGTCCTGGGGCATTCTCAGCCGTCCCTCGCCCTCAAACCCAGCTCCCACGGCGGGCCGGGACAGGCACGTGTGCCGCCGGGCCTCGCCTCCACGGCCATTTTGCAGTGTCCGGCTTGGGATGAACACTCAGCGGGAGAGGAACGCCGGCTTGCATTGCCCCCGGGCCTACGCTCGCGGATTCTTCGTTCAAAAACTCTGAAATTTCCAAACACCTTCCGTCCTTGTGGCTGGAAGGTGCTCGGAAAAGCTCTACGGGGCGGTCGAGAAGGTGAAGATTGTGACCTCATGGTACGTTTGGCCGGGCTTCAGTTCGGTGGTCGGGAACTTGGGGTGGTTGGGCGAGTCGGGGAAATGCTGGGTCTCCAGGCAAAATCCGGCGTGCTTGTTGTAAACGTGACCGTGCTTCCCATGGAGAGTTCCGTCGAGAAAATTGCCGGAATAGAACTGCACTCCGGGTTGCGTCGTTTCCACGGTTAACACCCGCCCAGTGGTGGGTTCGACCACACGCGCGGCCTCTTGCATGACGCCCATTTTGCCGTTCAGGACATAGTTTTGGTCATAGCCGCCAGCCAACTTTAGTTGTTCGTTGTCGTCATTGATCCGCGCACCAATAGCCGTTGGATGACGAAAGTCCAGAGGTGTTCCAGCAACCGGGGCCAGCTCTCCCGTGGGAATGAGCCCGGAGTCGATGGGGGTGTAGCGGTCAGCGGGAATCATCATCAGATGGTTGAGAATGTCTCCTTGCCCTTCGCCGGCAAGATTGAAGTAGCTGTGATTTGTCAGGTTCAGAACCGTGTCCTTATCCGTGGTGGCAAAGTACTCGATCTTGAGCGCATGCCCTTCCAGCGTATAGCGGACGCGCGCCGTCAATGTACCCGGAAAGCCCTGATCGCCATCCTTGCTGACCAAGGTGAGCTCGACCCCATGGGGAATCTCGTGCCCTTGCCATAGCAGCTTGTCAAAGCCCTTGATTCCCCCGTGCAGGGTGTTCACACCATCATTCGCGGGAAGGTGATAGCGCTTGCCGTCCAGGGTAAAGGTCGCATGGGCAATGCGATTGCCATAGCGCCCCACGATGGCCCCGAAGTAGCTCTTGGGATCGGCCGTATAACCTGCCAGCGATTCGTAACCGAGAACGATGTCGGCGGCCTTACCGCTGCGGTCGGGTACTTCGAGGGACACCAGCCGAGCGCCGTAGGTCATCACCCGCGCCTTAATCGCACCTTCTTCCAGGGTGTAGATCTCCACCTTGGTTCCATCCGGCATCTCGCCGAACACAGACTTGGTCACCTTCGCCTCCAGATGCGATGCCAACGGCATCAGTGTCAACCACAGAAGAACACAGTTCAGCAGCTTGATTTGTTTCGACGGCTTCGCCATCCACGGACTCCTTGCTTCTCTTTCGCGCGCACAGCTCTTCGCGAGCCGCGTCTTCAAACCGTAATGGATACTAAAGCATTTCGCCCTTCGCTGTATCCGCCACCGGGACGGTCCGCAGCTTGGCCGCAAAGAGCAACCGGAGAAGTGCTCTAAACCATTGATTTAAAGCGGTCAACCGCGTTGGAGACGAGGAGACGGAGGGGCTCGGGTATTACCACTCACGAGTACCTTTATGTCGGCCATTGTTACCCAATAGTTGTAGCCAGCGGCGCCCGAGCCGCTATGCTACGAATCAAGCGGTGGATCTGGACGACTGCTTGTTGATTCTTCGGGGGAGGGATTCAATTGAAGCAGCCGGCTACGAACCACCGCGAATACATTTCCACAAACGTCGAGGTGACGCTTGATGACGCCCGGGCCACGGCCCTGGAGCGAATCGTGAGCCTCTCGATGGACTACCAGCGCGGCGTTGGCCTGGTGCAATTCCGCAACGGCGTGGACGCCGTGATTGCCTCCACCGGATACCGTCAATTGATCGAGAAGCTGCTTGAAATACTCTAACGCCATCACCGAGCTAGGTTCGAGTGCCCGGCGCCGCCTGGCGACCGCGGGTTACCACGGGCCCATCGTGTCCCTGCTGTGGACCAAACCCGTCCAGCTCAGCTTGCACTTGGCCAAGCTTTCCCTCTAAACCTCGCCTTTCTCCACCTGAGTTATGATAAAGCGGCTGCGGAGCTGTCGTCATTGCTGTCGTCATCGCCCGGGAGCGCCGATCTCATGAGGACAGAAATCCATGCCCAATTATCTTGAATTGCCGGTCGGGGAGAAGAGCCCCGAGGTGATTAACGCGGTCATTGAAATTCCCGCCGAAGGCATCAACAAGTACGAATACGACAAAACTCTGCATGTCTTCCGCCTCGACCGCAACCTCTATTCGCCAGTGCATTATCCCGGCGACTACGGCTTCATCCCCTCCACGCTGAGCGAGGACGGCGATCCCCTCGATGTGCTGGTGCTGGTGGACGCGCCCAGCTTCCCCGGCTGCGTGATGCAGGTCAGGCCCATCGGCCTGCTCGAAATGCTCGATCAGGGAGTCCCCGACGAGAAGGTTCTGGCCGTGGGCAAGAACAATCCCCGCTATGCGGACGTGTGGAACTACTCCGAGATTTATCCCCACATGCTCAAAGAAATGACCCACTTCTTCGCCATCTACAAGGACCTCGAAGGCAAGCGGGTCGAGGTGAAAGGGTGGCACGACGCCGCCTACGCGCGCACCAAGGTGGTTGAAGCAGTGAACCGCTACAAAGACAACAAGACCTCCTCTGAAGCCGGTGGGAATCGCTAGAGGCCCAGTAAGGGCCGCCTGTGACTTCGCTAACGGCCCACAGATCATCCGGGCAACGCAGCTTCGGGATATAATCCCTGCAGGGAAAGCCTGGAGAGATGGCCGAGTGGCTGAAGGCGGCGGTTTGCTAAACCGTTGTAGGGGCTAACACCTCTACCGGGGGTTCGAATCCCCCTCTCTCCGCCAGCGTTTTCCCTGTAAAAGACAAAGCTGCCGGCACCCCAGCGCCAAGCTCTAGTGTCCCAACGGTTTCCCGAAACTAGGACGCATGCGGCAAGTTACCTATCATCCCGTTTTGTAGGAACCCGGTGTCAGGTCTCCCGGTTTCGTCCTGTTAATGTGATTGTCGTAATCGTTGGGCAAATTTCGGCTCCACCACAAGAGAAACATTTTCCCTGAGACGGCGCCCTGATTAAGGCTGCGTCGCTTTGCTCCAACGCACGGACGCCTTCGGCCACAGTGGAAGCAAGCACATTGGCCGATTCACTTCTTGTGGAATGCAAGCCACCAGCGGGCGCGTGTGGCAGGGCCGCGACGCCGATACTACTTCTGCCCGCTTTACGACTTAGCAGGGTCACCAGGGAACCAGAGAAGCTTGCTCCGGGTTGAGCTTGGTGTAGCGCAATGCTTCCTAGACGGTGGGTGTTCGCCCTCGGAGGCGGCCAACCAATGACAAAGATCCGGTAGGCTTGGGCAAAGTGCTCGTCCCAACAGAATTGGCATTGTCGCGGCCTGCGGCGGCCCATTTTGAAGGAGACCGAAAGATGAGCGTTGAAGAAACCCGTAATCTCCCCCGGCAGCGATAACCCACCTTTCGATGGAGGCAAAGATAAACTCAGGACTGGTAAGCTTACAGAAATTTCTTGGAGGTTTGCCAATCCAATGCCGCATATCGCTCTGCCGGAGAGTCAGCCTGGAATTCGCGGGGCCATGGCGTTTCGACCCGAAACTGCCCGTCCGCTGAATGACCTTGTCGAAGTTTTATTGCGAGCGCCCAACAGCCTCTCGGCCGCCGAGCGCGAACTGATCGCGACCTACGTGTCCTATCTGAACGGCTGCCACTACTGCCAGTCGATCCATGGCGCCATTGCCGCGGCACATCTGGATGGCGATGAGGAACTCGTGCGCCGCGTCAAGGCTGATTTTCAATATGCTGACATTTCGGAAAAGCTGAAGGCCTTGCTTGTCATCGCCGGCAAAGTGCAGCGCGGCGGCAAGCACGTCACAGTAGAAGATGTGGCGCACGCGCGCAGCGTGGGCGCAACGGATGTCGAGATCCATGACACCGTTCTGATCGCTGCCGCATTCTGTATGTACAACCGCTATGTGGATGGTTTGGCAACTGTGCAGCCGCGCGATGAAGCTATGTATCGTGAGCGAGGCAAGATGGTGGCGCGTGATGGCTACTTGAACGTGAGCAAAACGTATCTTCCGGCCGAGCCAGTAGGACGCTAAAGGAGCACTATGCCGCATATCGCAATTCCTGAAGGTCTGCCTGGTATCAGCGGTGCCTTCGTCTTTCGTCCGGAGACAGCCAAACCCATGCGCGAACTAGCGCATTTTCTGCTGCACGAGCCCAACAGCCTCACGCCCGGTGAACGGGAGTTGATCGCCACCTACGTTTCATCGCAAAATGACTGCTATTTTTGCCAAACCAGCCATGGCGCGGCCGCAGCCTGTCATCTGGGTGGAGACGAAGTGGTGACACAGGTGAAGACGGACTTCGAAAGCGCACCCATCTCGCCAAAGCTGAAAGGGCTGCTCGCTATTGCGGGTAAGGTGCAGCGCGACGGCAAGCTTGTAACCGCCGAAGACGTAGACAGGGCCCGGCGTGAAGGTGCTTCCGACCTTGAAATTCACGATACGATACTGATCGCTGCTGCGTTCTCTATGTACAACCGTTATGTGGACGGCCTTGACACCTGGCAGCCCCGCGATGCCGGCATGTATGCGCAAATGGGTCAGCACCTCGCCGGGCATGGCTATCTGAAATCGTCGCAAAGATAGTGCCCATTAACGATTGCCCGAAGCCGCAGGAATCGTCGTGCCTGGCAAACCGGATGAGCGAGCGCCGGATGTTGATTGCGATGAAAGAGACTACACCAAACGGTTGAGAAAGTTCCCCATCGACCGATGCAGGACAATCCAGCCACCTAGCAACTAGTATCCATCCGTGCAGCCCGCCACGATTTGCTTATGTCTTCTTGATCCTGGGCGGACCCTGCTGCTGGTGATCCCGCCAGTATTCTGTCGTGCACGGAGCTCTTGATGATGCGGCACCTTCTCTAGGGCACATGTTACGGCCATTCATACCCATAGGGTGACCAAGCAACCCGACAGCGTCACCCACTTAGTAGTGCAAGTCTTCTGGGGGCTAGAAAACAACATGAACTTCGTTCGCGGTGTGGTGGCATTTGTATCGCTTGCCTGCCTCAGTTCTTCTGCGCAGCAGATCACGGGAAACATTCGCGGAACAGTTACCGATCCAAGCGGCGCAGTCATTGTGGGCGTCGAGGTGACAGCGCAGCAGACCGAAACGGCCTTGTCGCGCACGACGACAACCGATCGCAATGGCAACTACGTTCTTCTGGAACTTCCTGTCGGACACTACCGCCTGCACGTCGCAGCGAGAGGTTTTCAGGAATACGTACAGGACGGCATCACGCTCAACGTAAACGAGACCGCTTCAGTCTCGCCACATCTCGCAGTCGGATCCGAAAAGCAACAGGTGCTGGTGCGCGCCGATGCCGCGTTGATTGAGCCAACCGTCACCAGCATGGGCAAGGTGGTAGAGCAACGCGAATTGGAGGATCTGCCGCTGAACGGACGCAACTTCTCGCAACTTGGCTTGTTGCAGCCTGGGGTCGTTCCCTTGACGCCTGGGATAGCCGAAGCGGGCGGATCGCTGCGCAATGGACAGGCTTATGCGGTCAATGGCCAGCGACCTGAATCCAACAACTTTCTCATCGACGGCGCGAACAACGTCAACGGCGTGGATGGTGGATTCGTTCTCAAGCCGCCGATCGACGCCATCAGCGAGTTCCGCATCATCACGCATAGCGCGAATGCCGAGTTCGGAAACGCGCTCGGATCGACGACGAACATCATCACGCGCTCGGGCTCGAACCAGGTCCACGGGACGTTGTGGGAGTTCCTGCGCAACGACTACCTGGACGCCAACAATTATTTCGCACAGACCAAGGAGCCGCTGAAGCAAAACCAGTTTGGCGCCGCGGCCGGTGGGCCGATCAAAAAGGATAAGACGTTCATTTTCGGCTTCTATGAAGGCTTCCGCAATCGCCAGGGCGAGACAGCGCTCACCACAGTGCCGTCGCTGAAGCAGCGTACCGGCGACTTCTCTGAACTGTGCCCGGAGGGCTTCACGGCCGGCTTCTGCAACAATCCGGCGAACCAGCTTTTCAACGTATTCGCCAATGCACCGTACCCGAATAACCAGGTGCCGCAGGCTCAGTTCGATCCGGTTTCACAAAACCTGCTGAGCTTCTTCCCGCTTCCTAACGCCGGGACGAATCTGTTCTCTACAACGCAAACCTTCAGCAATAACACCGATCAGTTCGGCATCAAGGTCGACCATTACCTCGATCCAAACGACACTCTGACCTTCCGGTACATGTTCAACCAGCTTTCCCAGGTCGATCCGCTATCGCCGGGAGGCGCCAGTGTGCCTGGCTTCCCGGTGGGTGAAAACCAGCGCGCACAGAACTTTGTCGCGCAAGAAACACACACGTTTTCGCCCGCCGTCATCGCTGTCGCGCGATTCTCGTTTCTGCGTAACAAGTTCCTGTTCGGCGAGCATGAGAACCATGAGTTGCCCTCAGATCTTGGATTTAAATACACCCCCAGTCTCGATGTCGCTGCCGGACCGCCATTTATTCAGGTAAATGGCTATACCGAGGTAGGTGATCCAATCACCGGCCCGCGCAACACCTACGAAGATGTCTACGACCTGTCGGGAGCGCTGACCTGGGTGCGCGGCAAGCACGAGCTGAAATTCGGCGGCGGGTACGAGCGCCAGGAGATCAATGTGCTGCAGGGGATCGCGACCAACGGCTTCTTCGTATTCGCGCCGTTCCCGATCACAGATGCATTCGCCAGCTTCCTCACTGGGCAGCCCGTGGTCTTCCTGCAAGGCATCGGCGACTTCTCGCGCGGTATTCGCGGCAACAATGGGTACGGGTTCGTGCAGGACACGTATAAGATGACGCCGCATTTCACCGTCAATGCCGGACTGCGTTACGAGTTACCCGAACCCTATACCGAAATTCATAACCGGATGTCGTTGTTTGAGCCGGGAAAGCAATCGCGGGTTTTACCGGATGCGCCGGTGGGGTTGCTCTATCCGGGCGATCCCGGTGTGCCCGCGGGCTTGATCCCCACCGATATGAAGGCGTTTGCCCCGCGCCTTGGCGTTGCCTGGGACCCCAGCCGTAATGGCAAGTTGCTGGTAACTGCGGCGTACGGCATCTTCTATGAGCCTTATTACACGGGCCAAGGTGGACCCTTGCAGGCGCCGATCAGCGCGCCTCCCTTCCTGGGAACGCCGCAGGTAAGCTTGCCGGACTTCGCGGATCCGTTCCATGGCCATCCTCCGGCCCCAGGGACGTTCTCTCCTTCACTCACGAACCTGACTCTGTCGCCCACCTTGAAACTCCCTTATACCCAGGATTGGGACTTGAATGTGCAACAAGCGTTCGGGTCCGATTGGCTGTTTGAGATCGGATACGTCGGTACCAAGGGCACGCGCTTACCGCGCTTTATTGAAGCGAATCCAGCGGTATTCGTTCCCGGATATGTGGACGGCCAGCCGATTTCGAATTCGAGCAATGCCGATCAGCGGCGGCTTTATTCCGGCTGCACGCTCGCCGATTCACCGGGCAGTTGCGTGTTTTCCTCGACCGGCGAGATTGCGGGCATCGCCAACTCGGAATACAACGCGATGGAAGCGTCGATGCGTAAACGGTTCAACCATGGTATGGCCTTCCTCGTGTCGTACACCTGGTCGAAGGTGATCGACGACGTTTCGTCGTTTAACATCACAGGATCGGCCGCGAAGCCAGTTGCAGGCGAAAATGATCTCGCCCAGGATCCCTTCAACCTGGGAGCAGAGCGCGGCCTCTCGCTGTTCGACGCGCGCAACCGATTCGTTGCAAGCTATGAATGGGAGCTTCCGTTCTGGACTCAGGGGCATAACTGGTACCAGTGGGCACTGGGTGGATGGCAGTTGAATGGGATTGCCACACTGATGAGCGGCACGCCGTTCACCGTCTTCGACTCAAACGACGTTTCGGCTCAAGGCAGCGCGCCGGAGATCACTGGATTCTCCGCGCAGCGTCCCAATCTCATCGGCAACCCCAACAACGGGCCGCGCTCGGTGGGCGCCTGGCTCAACGCCGGCGCTTTCCAGCGGCTTGATCCCACAGCCAACGCCGGCCAATTCGGCACCGAAGGCCGCAACGTCAATCTCGGCCCTGCTTATGCCGACTGGGACTTCGCGGCGCTTAAGAATTTCAAGGTGACCGAATCGACACAGTTGCAGTTCCGCGCGGAGTTGTTTGACGTCCTGAACCGCACAAATTTCCGGTTGCCCGACAGTGACATCAGTTCGCCGACGTTCAACCATATCCTTGAGGCGGAGTCTCCGCGCCAGGTGCAGTTCGCCTTGAAGTTCATGTTTTAGCGGATCCGAACAAATAAGGGCGGGTTCGCTGACGTTGCAGTTTGCCAAGCGAGCTGAGGTCTGAGATATGAGTTCAGAAGTTTCATCCGATGTGGGACAGGTAGAGGCGCTCGAACGTCGTCGAGTAGCGCCTTCTTCCACCAATCTGCCTCTGGCGCCTGCCGGCACTGAAAGTGGAGAGGTCGGTGCGTTGTTCGCGCGATACCGCGAGCGCTTTGGCCGAACGGATCTTCCCGGGATTGTGCTGTGCTTTGCCACGTGTCCGGCGCTCCTCCAGGGTATGTTGCAAATCGCAGAGGGTCTGCTGTTCGGCGATAGCCTTCTGAGCCGCCGGCACAAGGAGATGATTGCCACCTATGTCTCACGGCAGAACGCATGTCCCTACTGCGCCGATAGTCATGCGGCTTCGCTTGCATCGGAGGGCGGGACCACCGAGGTGATTTGCGCTCTGCAGGACTGTGATCTCAATGTTCAACTGTTCACGAGCGCGGAATTGGCTCTGCTGACATTCGCTGGAAAGGTAAACGCAGATTCTTCGGCCGTTACCCGCGCCGATGTGGAAGCAGCGATGCGCGCGGGCTGGACAGAACCTCAAGTAGCCGAAGCGGTACATATCGCAGCCCTCTACGCTGCCTTCAACCGCGTCGCCAACGGCTTTGGTCTCCCTTCTCCTTATCCTGACGGTTTGTGAGACCAGCTATGACCGGACCCTTCAATCCGCGGCGGCCAACACTGCTCACCACAACGGCTCAAAGAATCGGCAAAGAATGAAAATAAATCCCCATCCTATAGGCCAAGAGAGCTCGATTCGCTATCCCGGCTGGGGTGTACTCGCCGCCGCGTTTACTGGCGTCATGGTGAGCTTTGCTCCGATTGTCCCTTACACTTTCAGCTTATTCCTGGATCCGTTGCATGCGGCCTTTGGCTGGAAGCGTGAAGCAATGGGCGGTGCATTTGCGCTCGCCGCGATCACGGTGGCACTTGTCTCGCCGCTCATTGGAATCTTGCTTGATCGCTTCCCACCGCGCCGCATTATCCTCCCCGGGATTGTGGTCTTCGCCGCCGGGCTAGCCGCGCTCAGCCGACTGTCGCCGCATATCGTTCAGTTCTACGTCACGTTTTTTGTAATTGGGCTGGTGGCCAATGCTACCGCGCAATTTGCGTACACACGTACGATTCTTACCTGGTTCACGAGCTACAGAGGACTGGCCCTGGCGTTGTTACTCACCGGAAGCGGTATCGGATCCATTCTGATTCCGCCGCTAACGGAATGGATGATCCAGCATCACGGGTGGCGCAGTGGTTTTCTCCTTTTAGGCGGCATCGCGACCCTGGGCTTTCCTCTCACCGCTTTGCTGGTGCGCAACCGCCCGGATGCTGCGATCGTTCCTTCTGAACGCCACTCCGACGCCAGCATGACGGTCGCAGCCGCATTGCGGACGGCGGCGTTCTGGATTCTCGCATTCATCACCATCCTTTCCGCATTCAGCGAGAACGGTCTGGTGACCAACCTTGCCTCCATCCTGACCCAACACGGGGTCCTTGCTGGCACTGCAGCTCTTGCTTTATCGGTCCGCGGAGGAGCAGGGATCGTTGGCCGCCTGGGCATTGGCTACGCCATCGATCGCGTCTCTCCGGAGCGCATTCAGTCACTTGTTCTGGCCTTGGCTGCGACGGGCACGCTGATAATTGCTTTTGCCGGCGCTCCTTGGTCGGCGTTTTTGGGTGCGGCGATTCTTGGTGTCGGCCTGGGCAGCGAAGCCGACGTGGGACCATACCTGCTCGCGCGCTATTTCGGCCGCCGGCATTTCTCGGTACTTTACGGTCTTACCTGGACCGCGTATGCCATCGGCGGCGCGACTGGCCCACTCTGGATTGGGCACCTCTATGATCGCGCAGGCGCTTATTTGCCGCGATTCATCGTTTATCTCGCGGCAGTGGCCTTTGCAGCGGTGATTCTCAGCTTCTTCCTGCATTCAAACCAAGAGAGCATTACGCCTAAACGAGAAATGACCGCAAACGCGGTCGTCCCGCTCGACGGCTAGCAACCCGAAGCCGATCACCTTGATTCTCGAACCTCGGTGCCGAAAGCGCTTCTGGCGTCGATGCCGTCTGAATCTATGCTCCTTAACGAGACGCTGGTACGCAACGGTGGAGTCGCTCCCTTTCTCTCTCCTCTAAACTTCGCTCCTATCCTCGCCATTCGTCGCACATGCGGATGTACTCCTTACTATGGTGCGCCAACCGCGAGTTCCACGGGTGGCCCGTTTCCACCTGGCAGCCGATGAGATAGCGAGAACGTAAAGCATCCGGACTCCGTCAGGATGCGCAGAGCCGCTCGAATGACAGGAAACGAGGAAACCACATGGCAGTGACGGATGGGCATACCCTGGAACGGCTAAGGCGCGAAGAAGGCCTGGCAGAACAGCAAGGCAGGCAAGCGCTGAACATCGCAGCGATACTAAAAAATCATCCGCAATATGATGCCGCCCGGCAAAAGGCTGACGCTCTTCTAGCCAAGGCCTCGGCGTTGCGGGAGCAGATTGTCAAAATCGAAACCCAATGACCACCGGTCACACGGTACTACAGCATTTTCACTTCTGGTGTAAAGAAGGCAATCGGTCCCGGCGCGGCTTTTCCTCAAGAAAAGCCGCACTTCGCCTAACTTGACTCTTCAGAGTAGAAGTGAAAATGCTCTAGTGGATTGATTGCTTTTACGCGGTGATTCTTTTAAGAACGCTTCTTCGATTCTTTCGGGGGAAAGAATCGAAGTGCGCCATGAGGAGAATCGCCGTTCTTTGTACCAGCTCTTTACGTTCCGATGGAGCAGCCACTCCGCTTGGACCATAATCCGCGCGTGAAGTCGGGAAACTTCACCGGCGTGCCCCCTTGAGCCAACGACACTTTGCTGAGAGGCGCCGGAGCGGACCACGCGGCGCCGTCATACACGTCCATATCAGGTGGCAGCCCTTCGCGGATGCATTGCAGCAAGCGATAGATCATGATGAAGTCCATGCCGCCGTGCCCACCCGAAGTGCGCGCCATCTCGCCCTTCTCCGCCCACAACGGACTCTCATAGTCCTTCTCGTATTCGTCGATGGTTCCCCACGCTTCCCCGCCCGGTTGACCGTCCAAATAAATGCGCGGCGGATAGTCGACAAACACGCCCTTGGTGCCGCTGATCATGTTGATACGGCAGCTAATCTCTGCGTCGATGCTCTGCACAACTGCTGTGACATCCATGGCGATAATTCTAGGCGAGGAATAGAATCGAGGAATATGGCACGCGTCGGACAGTTCTGCCTTTCAAATATCGCCCGATTATTGCTCAGCGTGATCATCGTGGTGACGCTCCTGATCTCAGTTGGTTTCTGGCTCTACCACGCAGCTGGAAACGGTACGTCTATCGAGCAGAGCGCTCCCGCTAGGTGATGGCGTCACAGTCGCCTCAGCGTTTAATACTCTGATTCTGTGCGATACCTGCAATTTGCGTGTTGAGCGCTTTTACCTGTTCAAGTATCTGGAAAAGCGTCCACTTCAAAGACCTGCCTTCTCTCGGTTGAGCGGGATGCGCTTTAGAGACCTCCTGAAAGTTCCGTCGGACGAAGTTATGCAAGGCTTCTTCCGGTTTAACTGGCGGCGGCATATTCAATCATCCTAAGGACACACCATCAAAAGCCCGAAGCCAGAGCTGGCGGCGGCCGCCGTGCAGCTGTAGCGCGCCCCCAACACAACAGAAGCGGCTTACGTCCTAAGAATCGGCTGGGAGGCGCAAGGCCTGGCTGTTCCCTCCAACAGTCTTCTTCAGCATGCCGACTGTACGGCGCAGCGAACTCTCGACTCCTTTTGAGGTCAGGTGAAATCTTGACATCCGGGCTATTGCATTGCGCTCATCCCGAGGCGGAAGTGCAGCCAAAAAATGGCACGGTCGCGGGCACTCGGTATTTGGTGCTCACGCGCTCCCCTGAAGGGTCGCGTCGATCTCTTTAAGTTGCAGGTGGAGCTCGATGATTTCGTGCCCGTACGGGGAAGGAAGTTGGGCTACCGCGGGTGAGTCGTACGCAACCTGATGGAAGTCGCCGCCACGCTTCTTTGCGTTCTGTGCCCGAAGATAGTCATGTGTTAGGTTTGCGGCGACGACCCGCACCATGGCATCTAAAGAGCTTGGATATTCCTCAACGAAATCCCGCAGCAATCGACAGCCGTTCGCACAAAGCGCGGCATAGGTTTCCTGGACAAGATCGTCTATGAGCAGTGTCGGAAGTACCTCCTGCTTCTCTGAGGGTGCGCAGGATGACAAGCGTGATGGGACGTTGATACCTGCGAATAAACTCAAGCCATGCCTCAGAATCCTTTTCAGCGCACAGCCGAGCTAATTGGACGGAAGCCAGTTCCTGATAGTCCATCCAATAGCTCCACGGATCGTCACACGAGACGCCGACGTCCATAAATTGGGCGCGAAACTCGGCAGTGATCCGGCTGACCTGCTCGCCATGATGAATGGCACGACTTATCGGAGAGTTACCGCTGGATCTGTGCGCCCCTGCTGGTCGATTTTGGCGAGGGAAACATCACGGTGGATGGCGTTTCCCACCGAAATTGTGAAGACACACAGGTCCTCTTTCGCGCTCTATTCCGTGAGTTGCAGAAGCGCTAGGAACCGATGAAGAGGTGGCTGGCGTTTCGAACGTGGCCCAGAAAGGGTATCGAAACCTTGGTGACCTAATGCCATATTACGCCAAAAGATCGTCGCTGTCAGTAAATGGCGCATTTCTGCCTCAACGCCTATTCGTAATTGTGGCGTTGGCCAAGCGAGGCCTTGATGCATCTGATCTGCAAACGTCCGACGCAAGCGTTTGGGATCGAAAATAAAATCGCGAGAACTCTAGCAAATCAATTTTTTCACATCGACGCCGCTCTGCTTCGGAAACGCCGTAGCAGGCGGTAAACTCGCGAGCTATGGAATCTTGTCGAGAGTGCGAAGCGATCCTCCTGGAATACCGAAGAGCCTACCGTGACTTCTGGCTCAACGCGAGCCCAGAGACACGGAACGTGTACCAAGCGGTTGCGAGCCTTATTGGAGGGACCGAGGAAGACGCAGTTCGTCTGGAGGGTTTGGCTCCGCCATTTCGAACTCTGAGGCCAGAGCAACTTTCCATGGAGCATCGGCGTGAGGGTGGCTCCTATATGCGGACATCGGATTCGAAGCGGATACGTGATGTGATCGGCAGGAAGATTCAGCACCAGAGGACTACCGGCCATTTTGTGAAGTTATGGACATGACTGACAGCGGACGTGGTTCTTTTCAGAACGCTTCTTCGATTCTTTCGGGGGAAAGAATCGAAGTGCGTCATCAGGAGAATCGCCGTTCTTTGTACCAGCTCTTTACGTTCCGATGGAGCAGCCATTCCGCTTGGACCATAATCCGCGCGTGAAGTCGGGAAACTTCACCGGCGCGCTCCCTTGAGCCAGGGAGACTTTGCTGAGAGGCGCGGGCACCGACCAGGCGGCTCCGTCATACACGTCCATATCGGGCGGCAGTCCTTCGCGCATGCATTGCAGCAAGCGATAGATCATGATGAAGTCCATGCCGCCGTGCCCACCTGAAGTGCGGGCCATCTCGCCCTTCTCCGCCCACAAAGGACTCTCATAGTCCTTCTTGTATTGGTCGATGGTTCCCCACGCTTCGCCGCCCGGTTGACCGTCGATATAAATGCGCGGCGGATAGTCGACAAACACGCCCTTGGTGCCGCCGATCATGTTGATCCGGTCGTAGGGTTGAGGATTGGAAGTATCGAACTTGAGCGTGATGGTCAGCCCCGAGGCTGTCTTGATCAGGGATGTGTTCATATCCCCGTTGATATACTTTTCTTTCCACTTGGGATCGCCCTGAGGCATGTGAGCTTCACGATAGGCAGCCAGGCCCGGGGCGGTGTGCTCATCGAAACCATGTAGTCGAAACGGTCGCCGCGGTTGATGTTCATGTAGTTCGCCACCGGGCCCAATCCATGCGTGGGGTAGAGATTGCCATCGCTCTCCGTATGGAAGGCGCGGCGCCATAGCCCCTCTCCCTTATTGGAGAACATCTCTTCACGCAGGTCGTGGAGGTAAGCTGCCTCGCCATTGAGCAGAGTCCCCAACATCCCTTGCCGCACCATGTTGAGCACCAACGTCTCGGTATAGCCGTAGCAACACTCTTCCAGCATGATGCAGTGCCGGCGCGTCTTCTCTGAAGTCTCGACCAGCTTCCACAGGTCTTCGAGCGTGTACGCCAGGGGCACTTCGCAAGCAGCGTGCTTGCCATTCTCCATCGCGGAAAGCGCCATGGGCGTATGCCAATTCCACGGGGTGGCAATGACCACCAGATCAAGATCGTTTCTGGCCGTCAGCTGCTCGTAGTCATGAGGGCCTTTGGTGTAGAGTTGCAGGCGCTTTCTGCCCCGCCTTCTCCACCAACTGGGCTGCATGCTCTGCCTTCTCCGGCACAACATCGCAAACGGCAACTACTTGCGCATTCTGGGCCACGAACCAACCAAGCAGACTTGTGCCTCTGCCGCCAACGCCGATGAAGCCGACACGCGGATCCTTGGTGGCCGCGAAGGGGACACCGATCATCGATTGGCCAGGGGACGGATGCTCCGTGTCCGCAAAGGCATAATTGTCGAGCTTGAGGGCCGCGGTGACCATGGCGCCAAGCTGCAGAAACTGCCGCCGGTTGGGCGGAAGAGAGAGGTCGGATGAATCGTCTTTCACGAGTGTTCCTTTAATAAGCGACACATCGAAAAATGCCCTGGTCCTCATATGCGGAGGAAGATTTTGCGCCGGTACATCCACAAGAGGAAGAGCCAGTAGATGAACAGAATCGTGGCGCCTAGCAGCAGGGGCTGCAGTCCGGGGCCGAGTAGAAAGAATGGCTTTGACCCCAGGTTGGTGAGGAGACTGCTCCTGACGAACTCCTCCCACATGTGGGCGATGAGATAGGCGGCAATCGAGTTTGTGCCAACTACGATGAGGGGGAAGGCCCAGCCCCGCTTCTCCTTGACATCGATGATCCAACTGAACAAGGCGAGGACGAGGAAGCAGATGCCACCGCTGAAGAGGGTCCAGCTCGGCGTCCAGATGCGCTTGACGATCGGGCAAATTCCGGTGAAGTGAAGAAAAACGCCGACGGCAAGCAGAACGAAGCCGGCCATGACGAACTTGCGGATGGGCTGTTTGGGGGCCGAACCCACGAACCATTGGCCCGCGAACAGGCCAAGGATCATGGTGCCCAGCGTGGGGATGAAGCTCAGAGTTAAATAGCCGCCATCGTTGAAGACGAACGTGTGCGCTCGTGGAAAGAGATTCAGGAACCAAAGATCAAAGGCCTGGCCGAGATTGCTGTTCTTGTTCCAATGGGCGCGGAAGCCGGTGTACAGATGATGCCAATCGGATGGAACACCGACAGCGGCGTAGTTGAAGTTCGGACCGGGCACAGGATAGAGCGCCCAAGCCAGCCAGTAGCCAAAGAGAATGGCGCCAAAGGCAATCCACTGATCGCGCGTAGGCCGGAAGGCCAGCAGAAATAGGAAGGTATAGCCCAAGCCGATTTGGGTGAGCGTGTCTTCAAAGGTGAAGTAGGTCTGGGTGTGGTTGATGGAGCGGAGAAAGATGCCCAGCGCGATCAGCAGAAACGATCGCCAGATGGTGTGGGCCAGCATCTTGGGAAATCCAGCGCCTTTCCTTTGCCGGCTCCTGATGGAATAGGGGAGGGCCACGCCGACCAAAAAGGAAAAGGAGGGCTGGATCATGTCATGCACGGAACAGCCGGACCACTCGGTGTGGCTCTGGTTAAAGGACAGGATCCTCCAGAAGAGACTGTCATGGTAGTACCCGTAGACCTTGGTAAACTGCATCACTTCGCCCATCATCAGCAACATGACCAGGCCGCGGTAGGCGTCCACGGCGTGATTACGAACCGCGGTGACGTTGTCGAGGGGACGCACTTTAGTGGTAACAACGGTCTCGGTGCTTGCTACCGTGGCCTCTTGCGCGTGCAATACCTGATGCATCGTAGGCTCCGCGTAACATGCCTGACCGATGTTCTTACGCCATACACCGATGCAGGCAGGCGGCAGTATGGCGGCGCGGGCGCCGGACAGGATCGACTAGGGCGCGTCGAGATGCGCCGTCGATATGAGTTAAAATCCTATCGTTTAATTACGATTTGTCAACTATTTCTTTCACTTAGGTGCGACTTTATGCTGCGACTGCCGGCTGGGCTTTGACGCTGGGCCCGGGCTGGTTTGCAGGTAGAACAGTTCTCTAGTTCACTTTTGCTTTTTGACGTTTAAGATAGACTCTTTGTGAATCGCAAGACAGCGAAAGGCGAGTGAAATCGAGCAATGGTGAAGGGCCGCACACTATCGAATGCGCTTGAAGAAACCCTTCCCCACGGCTTAGCCACGGAGGACTCCGCCCCGCCCCGCCCCCAGGACGGAATGATGGCGGAGGAACGGCGGACGCAGATCCTGCAGATCGTGCGCAGCGAGGGCCGGGCACGGGTCAACGAACTGGCCAACAGGTTCAGCAGTTCGGCAGTGACCATCCGCAACGACCTGAACGAACTGCACCAGCGCGGACTCGTTTTGCGTTCCCACGGCGGCGCCGTTCTTCCCGATACGATTCTGCGCGAATCGCCCGTGCACGAGCGCCTCAAAACCCACTCGGAAGAGAAGCGCCGTATCGGCGCGATTGCCGCTACCCTCATCAACGATGGCGAAACCATCATTCTCGACTCCGGCACGACCACCCTCGAAATTGCCCGCCAGATCAAGAATAAGCTAGGCCTGCAGGTGATTACGAACGGTGTCAACATCGCCGCCGAACTGCTGGATGCGCGGGAAGTGCAAACATTTATCGTGGGCGGCACACTGCGCGTCGACTCCGCCTCCATCGTGGGGCGCTCAACGGAGGAGATGTTCGAGCAATTCTCCGCCGACAAGCTGTTCCTCAGTGGCGCAGGCTGCGATCCCGACTTCGGGGTAAGCGGCGCGAACCTGGAGGAGACCATGGTGAACCGGGCCATGCTGCGCATCGCGCGGGAGATCATCCTGGTCGCCGACGCCAGCAAATTCTCCAAACGAAGCATGGTCCGTATCGCGCCGTTTTCTGAGATAGACACAGTAATCAGCGACACCGGCCTGCGCGAAGAAATGCAGGAGAAGGTGCGCGGCATGGGTTGCAACTTGATCCTGGCGTGATGGGATAGGGCTCAGCTCGGCTCGGTCCATCCACCTCCACTCAGGCCAAGGTGGGCCACTTCCGTAGTTCCACTACCCTTCTTCCACATCTTTTTTTCCCAAACCTCTGGACAGCAAAACGGAGTTGTAATACGGTCCAACCAAGACCAGCGGCTGGCAACTGCTTTCCCCCTAAATAGCTTATGGGGGCGGGAAAAATAAAATTTGAGCCCCTTCGTAAAACAAAGGACTTAGCCGCCACTTCAAGGGAGGAGCCGCCGCCCTTGGCACGCCCCAAGGGGTGGGCCTATAGATCTTTCTCATCTCAACTCTTTAGGCCGGGTTCGTCATGCCGCTGGATTGCCCCGGCCATCCCGGATTTCCGGGGCGGCAAGACCACGGTTCGCCCCGCCTTCAACCTTTACCTGCGAGTCCGGATCAGAGAACTGCAGGGGTTAAACAGCCTGCTGGTTCTCACCCACGCTCTGAATCCCAACTCTCGTTTAGTTCAATTGCGGCACGGCTTCACAGGCGGCGGAAACTCGCGTTTTGTGTCAGGGCACTACTTAAGCCGGGCCGCGGCACAGAACATGAGCTTTTCCGCTTCCAATCCCCTGCCCACCAGCGAATCTTCCAAAAGGCTCTGAAGCGCCGCCGTTCGCGGAGTGGAGTCTTCTCCGCCGCCTTCTCCCGCGATTCCTGCGCTAGCAACCGGCGTGAATCGTGACCCCTTGAACCACTCGGGTGATCACGCCATCAGGACTCGGGTTGTCGGGGTTCAGGCCTAAACCGCGGCTCAGGTGGTATCCGAGCAGCTGCGGAATCAGGATCTCAAAGGGTGTCCGCATATCGTCGGGCGCATCCGGAAGGACGGCGGGGATAACGTCGTCAAAAAGGCTCGCGCCGTCGATTGTGCCGGCAATGCCTACCGAATATCCAAGCTTCTTGGAGCGGAGTTCCTGGATAAGGTCTATCTCGTAAAGCCGGCGCACCGGGTCGCTCGAGAGCAGGCACAGGACCAGCGTATCGGCTCTTAGAAAGGACATGGGACCGTGACGAAGCCCGAGATAGGTTTCAGTAACGACGGGGAAACTTCCCGCCGTCATTTCCAATATTTTTAGCCCCGCCTCACGCCCCCAGCCCAACAAGGGAGACGAAGACAGCACCACGATGCGGTCACGGACACGGGCGGCTATGCGATGGCACTCCTTATCGACGGCGGCCAACAACGACTTGGCACGCTCACTCGCCAAAGCGGCGATCTCGGCAGCGATGTCGGGCTGAGCTAACGAAAGCCCCGCCAGGACAAGATTGGAGAATGACCCGGTCATTACCAGGCTGCGATCGTTGGTCCGCGGATCAAGAACGATGAGCCCATTCAGCCCGGATTGCACCAGGGAACTCTCCTGGTTGCAGGTGATAGCGAGCTGACTGATATTCGGACGGAGGGCGCGAACCCGCTCTACGACGGCAGCGCTTTCCGGGCTGTTGCCGGAACGCGCGAGGGAGATCACGGCATCCACGTCGAGCAAGTATCGTTCGGGGTCGATGAGAAGGTCAGTGGTCGGGATGGCAACGGCCCGCGGCCAGGCCGATGCCACGGCGGAGGCGGCGTACGCCGAACTCCCGGCGCCGGTCAACAATACACGAGCCTTCTTGAAATCCAGAGGCAGTTGCCCAGAAGCAGCCCGAACGCGAGCCACAGTGGCGGGCCAAAGGAGCGGCTGCTGAAAAATTTCCTGAAATGTAATTGCGGGTGCGTCGGGGCGGCCAATTTCAGCGGCCACTGGTTGAGATTCTGGCATTGCCTGGGAACTCCATGACTAATCTGATGCAAGGGTCTTCAGACGTGAGTGATCCACCCTGAGTTGCTGCGGAAGTATATCGTAAGCATCCGTAAACACAAACCCCTAATTGGATAATTATCGAAGATGGCGGCATGGGCGATCCTCGGAACCCACGTAAGACAATCTTAATCTAGGGCCAATGCCCTTTCGACCCAGGTGGGCGGCGCCATATCCTGGCCGGTGTCCGATGAAGGAACGGTTTCGATTACTTGCCCCTGCTTCTACGTGAAAATCTTCTTGACTTCCGATTAACAGCGATCAATACTTCAACCCTACGAAACGATACATTTCGTAATCCACTCGGCATCATTCGTAAGGCCCCGTACCTACCGTAGCGCATTAAGCCCCCGGGAAACGCAGTTCAAGGCACAACTATCCAGCAAGGGTCACAGGAGAGCTCCATGACTACGAAGAAGCTTCTTTCAACCCTCTTCTCGTTGAGTCTGATTTTGCCCACAATGGCCCTCGGTCAGGTGGATACCGGTTCCATATCCGGAACCGTGCGCGACACCAGTGGTTCCGTGATACCCGGCGTCAAGGTGACCCTCACCAATCAGGGCACGGGGATATCGAGCTCGACGACAACCAAATCGGTGGGTGAGTACACATTCTCACCGGTCAAGATCGGGCACTACTCCGTGGCCGCAGAGATGACTGGTTTTGAAAAGATTCAACAGAACAATGTCACCGTAGACGTCCAGCAGAAGGTGCAAGTTGACCTGGTGATGACGCTGGGGAAGACCAGCGAGACGGTGACGGTGGACGCTGCGCCGCCCGCGCTGCAAACGCAGGACGCTTCAGTGGGGCAGGTGATCGGGCAGCAGGCGATCAACGACCTGCCTTTGAATGGGCGCAACTATACCTTTCTCGCCCAACTCGCAGCAGGCGTTAACCAGGGCCAGCAAGACACGCGCGGCTTGGGCAGCAGCGGAGCTTTCTCGGCCAACGGACTGCGTCCGGCGCAAAACAACTACTTGCTGGACGGAATCGACAACAACTCCAACCTGGTGGATTTTCTCAACGGGACGAACTATGCCGTCAAGCCTCCGGTGGATGCGATTCAGGAGTTCAAAGTCTCAACCAACGACTACAGCGCGGATACAGGCCGCTCCGCCGGCGCTGTGTTGAATGCCACCATCAAGTCGGGTACGAATCGATTTCACGGGGCGGCATGGGAGTTTTTTCGCAACGATGCCCTGGACGCCGCCAATTATTTTGAAAACGCGAATGGGCTGGCGAAAGGCAGGTTTCAGCAAAACCAGTTCGGGGCCACGCTCGGAGGCCCAATCATTCACAACAAGACTTTCTTCTTCGTAGATTACGAAGGAACGCGGGCCAACCAGGCGATTCCCTATACCAGCACTGTCCCTACCGCAACCGAGGTGAGCAGTGGCTTCACAAACTTTTCCGAGTTGCTGGGCCAGGGAGGCACGGTGACGGACATACTGGGCCGGAACTTTGCGCTGGGCCAGATCTTCGACCCTTCCACGACGCGCGCTATCAATTGCGGCGTGCCCGACGTGGTAACAGGAATCTCTGCTCCCTGCCCTTCGGGCACGACGACCGGATCGAACATTGGCTATGCGCGCGAGATATTTGCCGGCAATATATTGCCTGCGGGCCGGCTGGAAGCCAATTCAATCGCCCTGGCAAAACTCTACCCTGCTGCAAACGTTGCCGGACTCTTCAATAACTACGGATCGAATCCGATTTCGACCAATACCGTCGACCAGATGGATGCTCGCGTGGACCATACGTTCAGCGACAAAGACAATATTTTTGGGCGCTTCAGTTATGTGGATAATCCACAATTTATTCCCGGTCCGTTCGGCGGAATCGCGGACGGAGGATCGTTTTCCAGCGGGAACCAACAAGCGACGACCTACAGTGCGGCACTGGGCGAGACGCACGTGTTTTCACCGTCTTTAGTGAATGAGGTTCGCTTGGGCTACAACCGGCTCAGTGTGACGCGGCTGCAACCCAATGCCGGTACTCCTGGCATCCCCGCTCAGTACGGCATACCGGGAGTGCCCGAAGGAGAGTCAAACGGTGGCTTGGGCGGTATCTTCCCCACAGGACTTGGGAACCTTGGCAGCAGTGGATACTTGCCCTCGATCGAACTAAGCACCAACACCCAAGTTTCCGACAACGTAACCAGAACCATGGGACGCGAAACCTTCAAGGTGGGATTCCAGTGGCAACGGCTGGGATTCGCCATTCTTCAGCCTCCGAATGGCAGGGGAAGCTGGACCTTCAGCGGCCTCTACACCGAAGTGCCAACCACCACGGGAGGCAACACAGGATTGGCCCAGATGCTGCTTACGCCGATCCCCGGAACCGTACCCGGCGCGGCCGACTATGTTGGAGGCGCCGACAGCATAAGTGATTCCAATGTCGCAAACACCTCCATGAAACATAACTACCTCGCAGGTTATTTCCAGGATGATGTTAAGGTCACCCCAAAGCTCACCTTGAACCTGGGTGTGCGATACGAATATTTTGGACAGTTGATTGCAAAATATGGAGCACAATCCAATTTTCTACCGGGCGGGGGAACGAACGGCGCATCAGAGTTTCTGATAGCTCAGGCGGGTTGCAGCACACCCCTCTCTCCAGACTTTCGCGCGGCGGCAGCCCTGGACAACATAAACATATCGTGCTCGAGTCAACCAGGTCTCGGCGTATCGCAAAAAGGCAATTTTGCGCCTCGTGTCGGATTCGCTTACCAGGTTACGCCGAAGTTAGTGGCTCGTGGCGGATATGGAATCTTCTACGGCGGCTTCGAGAATTCAGTGGTCGAAACCTACGTCGACTTCCCGTTCCAATTCAACCTGAATTATCCTTACATGACGCCGAATGCGCCGATCACCTTCTCCAATGGAGCGATTGGCACCCTCACCACAGGCCTCACCGCGATCTCGTTGAATTCAGCCCAAGTCGAGCCCGGAGGCGTAGGATTCCTCGGTGAGGACTACCACTTGAAGACCCCTAATACCCAGGGTTATAACCTGACGTTGCAATACCAACTCGCGACCAATGACACCCTCCAGGTCGGCTATATAGGAAACACCGTGCATCACCTCGGCAGCTATGTCAACCCCAACACACCGAGAGAGATTTTACCTCCTGGACTGAATTCATTAGCCTACTCGCCGTATCCCGATTTTTCCGGAATGACCTACACAAGTTTTGGGACCAATAGCCACTACAACGGGCTGCAAACAAATTATGAGCACCGGTTTAGTCAAGGGCTCTATGTCCTGGGTAATCTCACGTGGTCCAACTGTATGACCGACGCCGTGGACGTTCTAAATACGACCGCGCTGACCGGGTACCGTGCTCCGTTTCTGCCCGGCTTCGGCAAGCACGGCGACTTCGGGCGATGCGAGTTCGACACCCAAAAGGTGCTCCACGTGAGTGGGACCTATGAGTTGCCGATTGGCCATGACAGACGCTTCCTGAGCAACGAAGGTAAGGTGGTGGACGCCATTCTCGGAGGTTGGGATACCAACGGGATTCTCACCCTCCAGGACGGACAGCCCGGAACAGTCCCCTGCCCTATCACCACCACTTCAGGCTTTGGCTGCAATGCAGACAAAGTGCCTGGTCAGTATATTTATTCAGGTCCTCACGATGTCAATCAGTGGCTCAATCCGGAGGCGTACACCAACCCTCCGATCGCCACGGCCATCGGTCAATCAGATTTCAGCCCACTGGGCGGGTCGCCGAGCAATTTCCGCGGACCGGGATTCCATCGTTTCGACTTCTCGTTGTTCAAGCAGTTTGTTGTGACCGAAAGGGTCCGGTTAGAGTTCCGCTCGGAATTCTTTAACTTGACCAATCATCCCAACTTTTCGCTCCCTGGGTTTTCGGGTAACGGCGTAGTAGCCGCCCCGGGGGCACTCAATTTCCTCAACACAACTAACTTCGGAAAAATCACTTCAGTACGCGACGGTCAGAATGACCAGCGTGAAATCCAATTCGCGCTTAAGGTGTATTACTGACGACTGGCGCAATGCAGTTGAGATGCGAGCGGTAGTTTTTGCCGTCCCGGCCGCGGCATGAGATATTCGAATCTCACGCCGCTCGGCCTTTCGGTCCAGACGGCAAAAGCCTCTATGAAAACTTTGGACATTTCAATCGCGGGTGAAATCAATCTTGACCTCATCATGTATGGCTTGCCTGAGGTCATGCCAATGGAAAGGGAGTTGCTCGGCACCGATTTCCAACTGACCCTGGGCAGTTCGTCGGCTATTCTTGCGCACAATCTTGCTGTATTGGGCCCGCATGTTGGATTCATCTCTCTGCTAGGCCGGGATGCGCTGGGTAAGGTTGCCATGGAGCGGCTCGGCGCAAGCGGCGTCGACCTTAGCCGGGTCCGGGTCACTGAAGATAGCACCGCCACCGGCGTCACACTGATCCTCCCCCATGGCAAGGAACGGCATATTCTCACCTATCCGGGAACGATGGCCAACCTGCGCCTTCGCGATCTGGATGTCGAATATTTGAAGTCGGCTAGACATTTTCACTTCTCATCGCTCTTCCTCCAGACTTCCCTTGAACCCGACGTACCGGCACTCTTTAAGGAATTGAAGGCGGCCGGCCTGACGATTTCGCTCGACACGAACGATGATCCCAGCGGCCAGTGGGGAGGGGTGTTCGACGAGTTGCTCTCATACGTTGACATTCTGCTGCCCAACGAGATGGAAGCCTGCCGCATGACGAAGAAGGCGACCGTGGATGAAGCGCTCGAGGAGCTTGGGCGGCGGGTGCCTTGCGTGGCTGTCAAATGCGGATCGCGCGGGTCCGTCGTTCGGGTTAAAGGAAAGACCTTCTCCGCCCCCGCGGTTTCTGTAACCCCTGTGGATACGATTGGGGCAGGAGACAGTTTCAACGCCGGATTCCTGTTTGGCTGGCTCAAAGGCTGGCCACCGGATCAATGCGCTTACGCGGGCAATGTTACCGGCGCGCTTTCAACGCTTGGCGTAGGGGGAACGGAAGCCTTCCGGGATCCCGGTCTGGTGCAACGATTCCTTGCACAGCATTCTTTCCCCGGACGAGAATGAAGATGCCCACCAAGCACGTGCGGCGGTCTGGGATCGAAAATCATGGGAGTATGCAGTGAGTGAACCCGGCAAAAGCATCAACGACAACTTTATGACCATGGTCACGGCAAAGGCCCAGGTTACTCTTCCCCTGGGCGAATTTCAGCCTAAATCGACCCTGGTGACAGCCGAACATCACCTCCAACGCGCGCGGTTCCCGGTGATCGACTACCACAATCACCTGGATGCTCTCGATCCGATCGAAGTTCTGCGCATCATGGACGCTTGCGGCATCGAACGCGTCGTCAACATCACCATGAAGACCGGCGATGAGGCCATCGCAATGATGCGTAAATTCCAGTCCGCCGATGCTCAGCGATTCGCGACCATCGGTTGGATGGATTGGTCCGATGTGGAGCGCGATGACTTCGTGAAGATCACTTTAGATCGTTTGGAAAAACTGGTGGAGCATGGCGCAAAGGGCATCAAGTTCTGGAAGGACCTTGGATTGACCGTGCGCGATAAAAAGGGCAATTTGCTGCGCGTGGACGACGAACGCCTGGCTCCTATCTTTGATAAAGCGTCGGAGTTGGGCATACCCGTCATGTTTCATATTGCCGACCCGGATGCATTTTTCTTACCGATTGATGGAACCAACGAGCGCTACGAGGAGTTGGCGGCGCACCCCGACTGGGGTTTTTACGGGGCTCAGTTTTCCAAGCAAGAACTGCTCGATCAACGCGATCGAGTGATTGCGCGTCATCCGAAAACAACATTTGTCGCAGCCCATGTAGCCGAATGCGGAGAAAACCTGGGTCGTGCCCGGCTGCTGCTGGCGAGCCATCCAAATGTAGTGATCGACATCAGCGCACGGGTCTCGGAGCTTGGGCGGCAGCCGTATTCGTCGCGGGCTCTCTTTATGGATTTTCCTGACCGCATCCTCTTTGGCGCAGACCTGGTGCCCGAGGAGTCCATGTATCGCCTTTACTTCCGTTTTTTTGAGACCTCGGACGAGTACTTCGACTACCCTTCCCACGCTTCGCGTCAAGGACGATGGCAGATCCATGGAATCCATCTGCCGGACGACGTTTTGAAGAAGGTGTACCGGGAAAATGCACTGCGGCTCCTGGATTAGACTCGAGTTTGATGTTGAAATCCATGGAAGCGGCCAAGAGCAAAGTGACACGGGTCCGGACTAGGTATTTTTGCGCGTTGCTTTGCCTCCTGTTGGCAGCGCTGGCTGCGCAGGCAGAGTTGAAGCCTGAAACGGTTGCTGCGTACCAAAAATACATTGCGGCCCTCAACACCCAGATGGCGGCGCAGGATCGTTCGCAGAGCGGCTTCCTGTGGATCGACCGCGATCCGGACCGTCAACAGGCGGTGCGCAAAGGGGAAATCGTCACCCAAAAAGCGAAGTCATTGTCGATTCCAGATGGCATGATTCAGCACTGGATCGGCGGAGTATTTCTCCCTGGCGCGACACTGGCGCAGGTGGAGCGAGTGGATCAGGATTATGCCGACTACGCAAAAATATATGGGCCCGACGTTAGCCGGGTAAAAGTGCTTTCGCACGATGGAAACCATTTCGTCGTGTCATACCGCATCACGAAGACGAAGGTCCTGACTGCCGTGATGGATACCGTGCATGCGATCGACTATTTGCCGCTGGGACCAACCAGGATGGCCGTCCA
This sequence comes from uncultured Acidobacteriaceae bacterium, assembly GCA_963815175.1. GTDB lineage: Bacteria > Acidobacteriota > Terriglobia > Terriglobales > Acidobacteriaceae > PALSA-350. The sequence goes on along the minus strand of CAWFGM010000012.1, from coordinate 43,956 downwards.
ATCCCGAAGCGAATCGGTGCGCCAAGTAGAGGATGCCGGCAAGCCTTCAGAGCGGGAACTCGCCGAGGGAGAAGGCAGCGGGTTTCTGTGGGCTATGAACTCGTATTGGCGGATGGAAGAGCGCGATGGCGGAGTGTATGTGGAGTGTGAGGCAGTCACGCTCAGCCGCGATGTGCCCTTTGGGTTGGGAGCTTTCGTCGATCCGATCCTGCAATCCTTTGCCGAAGAATCCCTGAAGAAGACCATCGAGGCGAAACGGCAGGCGGTTGGAGCGCGCAAGTGAAAAGGGCTCATCCCGTGTACTTTCAGCTGCTTACTATGCTTCGGCCTGCGTCCGTGCGCAGCGGCCATTTATAATCGGCCTCTATGAAGGCGCATGTTTACGTCACGCTCAAGCGCACCGTCCTCGACCCTCAAGGCCAAACCATCCACGGCGCGCTGAAACGCATGCAATACACCGCGGTCGAGGACGTGCGGCAAGGAAAGTACTTCCAACTCACCCTGCGCGCAATGGAGACGGCCGATGCTCAGGCTGAAGTGGAACGTATTGCCCGCGACGTACTGACCAACCCGGTGATCGAAGAGTTTAGCTACCGCCTCGAAGAATAAGCCCGCCGGCTATCGACCGTACAATAAGAGTATATGTGTGGAATTGTGGGATATGTCGGCCCTAAGGACGTTGTTTCGGTCATTCTGGAAGGCTTGAGGCGGCTCGAATACCGCGGATACGACTCGGCCGGGATCGCGGTAGGGAGTGCGGGACATGGGCTCGAATTGCGCCGGGCCCCCGGTAAGCTGCGTAACCTGGAAGAGGTGATCCGGCGGCATCCGCTCAAGGGCTCCTACGGTATTGGCCACACCCGGTGGGCAACCCACGGCAGGCCGACCGAGGAGAACGCCCATCCGCATCGCGACTGCACCGGGCGCATCGTAGTGGTGCATAACGGCATCGTCGAAAACTACCTGGAATTGAAGCGCGAGCTGGCGGGTGAGGATCACACGTTCGTGACCGAAACCGATACCGAGGTCATCGCCCACCTCATCGAACAGGAAATGCGCTCGGCCGAGAGTTCAGGCAAGACGATGCTGCTGGAAGAGGCCGTGCGCCGGGCGGCGCGCAGGTTGACGGGCGCCTACGCAATCAGCGTCATCTCCGCCGATGCGCCGGACACCATCGTGACCGCGCGCAATGGGCCGCCGGCCGTGATTGGTGTGGGTGAGGGAGAATCGTTTGTCGCCTCGGATGTGCCGGGCATCCTGCACCACACACGCATGATGTACTTTCTGGCCGATGGCGATGTGGCTGTCCTGACCCCGGAGGGCGTGAAGTTCACCAATCTCGAAGGCACTCCCGTCGAGCGCAAGGTGGAGAAGATTCTGTGGGATCCGATTCAGGCAGAAAAGGGCGGCTATAAGCACTTCATGCTGAAGGAGATCTGGGAGCAGCCGCGAGCGGTTCGCGACACTACGCTGGGGAGAATCTCGCTGGAGACAGGCGAGGTTTTTCTGGGCGAGATGAAGATCACAGACGATCAGTTCCGCGCGGCGACGCAGATAAACATCGCGGCCTGCGGGACTAGTTGGCATTCGGCGCTGGCGGGCAAATACATGATCGAGCGGCTGGCGCGCATTCCGGTGGAGGTCGATTACGCCAGCGAATACCGCTATCGCGATCCGATTGCCGACCCACATGCGCTGGGCATGCTGATCACGCAGTCGGGCGAGACCGCGGACACTCTGGCGGCGCAGCGGGAGATGATCGCCAAAGGATCGATGACCATCGCTATCTGCAACGTGGTGGGCTCCATGGTGGCGCGGGAGGCGCATGGCACGATCTATACCCACGCCGGGCCCGAGATCGGCGTGGCCTCAACCAAAGCATTTACCGCGCAGTTGACGGCTCTGTTCCTATTTGCGCTGCATCTGGCGCAGAAGCGAGGAACGATCGCGAACGCCGAAAGCGCGGCGCTGGTCGACGAGCTGAGCCGGATTCCGGGAAAGATCGAAGAGGTGCTGCGGCAGCGCGATGGCGAATGCCGGCAGCTGGCTAAAGTCTTTGCTTCTGCATCAAATTTTCTGTTCCTGGGCCGCGGTATTCACTTCCCGATCGCGCTCGAGGGGGCGTTGAAGCTCAAAGAGATCTCTTACATTCATGCTGAGGGCTATCCGGCGGGAGAGATGAAGCACGGGCCGAACGCGCTGATCGATGAAGCATTGCCGGTGGTGGTACTGGCGACCAGCGATGCGGATAGCCCGGAATCCATGCTGCGCTATGAGAAGACGCTCTCCAACATCCAGGAAGTGACGGCGCGGTCGGGCCGCGTGATTGCGGTGGCTACCGAGGGCAACAAACAGATTCGCGAGCTGGTGGAACATGTGATTTTCGTTCCCCAGGCTCCGGAATTGCTGGCACCGCTGATCGAGGTGATTCCATTGCAGTTGCTGGCGTATCACATCGCGGTGCGCCGGGGCTGTGACGTGGATCAACCACGCAACCTGGCCAAGTCCGTGACCGTCGAATAGGTAGTTGCCCAGCGAGGCACAAGCTGTATTTCATCCGAGGTGAGGGATATTGGGACGACCACTCTATACTGCGCGGCTGACGCGCAGACTTCTGCTTTCGGAACGCGCGGATTGTTTCCATCTTGAATTCACTATCGAAGAGCTGGAGAAGTTCGATTTCCAACCAGGCCAGTTCGTGTCCGCCGTGGCTTTGGACCCCGCGGGAAAACAGCAGACGCGGGCCTACTCCATCGCATCGGCGCCCCGTGCCAATCAGTTTGACGTGTGCGTCAATCGCGTGGAGGGCGGGTTCTTCTCCAACCTGCTGTGCGATCTCGAGGTCGGGCAAAGCGTCCAGGTGCACGGGCCGCATGGGTTGTTCCTGTTGCGCTCACCGTTGACCGACAGCATCTTCATTGCCACCGGAACGGGCATCGCACCCATGCGGGGGTTTGTCGAACACCTCTTCCCGGAGAACGGCGAGGATCGTAGCCAGGGGCGAAAGATCTGGCTGGTTTACGGCACTCGTTACGAGACCGAGCTTTATTACGAGGACTATTTTGAGAGGGTCGCTGCCAGCCAGCCAAATTTCTTTTACTTCAAAACGCTGAGCCGTGCTGATAACGGGTGGGAAGGCGAGCGCGGCTACGTGCAGGAACTGGTGCAGCGGATCGCCGAGGAGCACGCGCGCGAAAGCGCGGTGGATCCTCGGCCCATAGGCGAGTCCATCTATAACATTCACGCTTACATTTGCGGATTGAATGAGATGGTTGCGGCTAACCGCGACTGCTTGAAGGGCTGGGCTGGGAGAGAAAGCAGATCATCTTCGAACGCTACGACTGATAATCTCTTCCTCGAAGGGTCGTAGGGGGAAAGAGAACTGCAGGTCCCTCGGCTTCGCTCCCACGGCGCGCCGGGGCAGGCGGGATGACAAGGAGGAGCGCAGCTGCTCACCTCAGCAGCTGCCGAGGGATGGCGAGGACGGATTGTAGGTGGGGAAAGGCGCACAGCAGGTCCCTCGGCTTCCTCGGGATGACAGGGAGGGCAGCGCACCTTAACAGCAGTTATCGGGGAGGAGTCGCAGGTGATCCGCATTTTCATCACCTTCGGTGGGCCGCAGGAGCACCAACTGCTCTGTCGAAGTGACAAAGTTTCTTGTGTAATGAATTTGTCATCTCTCTATGGCAGGGCGAAGGCTACGTAGACACCGCCGGAGGGCTTTCTGCTTGATTGGCCTCCGCCGGCGGCGATCACCACGTATTGCTTTCCGTTCACCATGTAAGTAGACGGCGTGGCCAGGCCGGCGAACGGCAGTTGCGTCTCCCACAGCAACTTTCCGGTGGTCTTGTCGTAGGCGTGGAACTTCTGATCAAAAACGGTCGCGCCGATGAAGACGAGCCCACCCGCGGTGACGACCGGGCCGCCGTAATTATCGGATCCGGTGTTCGCCATGCCTTTGGCTACCAGCTCGGGATACTCTCCGAACGGAATCTTCCATAGGTACTTGCCGGTGTTCAGATCGATCGCGCTCAGAGTGCCCCAGGGCGGCGCGGTTGCAGGATAACCCTCGGGATCGGTGAAGCGGCGAAAGCCAATGGTCTTGTACGGCATGTCGTCCGTGGCTTGGCCGTCCGCCGCACCCTCAGCAGCCACCTTGTCGGCGGAAGCGGCGGCGGCGTGCGCCTTCGGCTTCGGTGGGTCCTGTTCTTGTTGCGGAGCCTTGGTCAGGTAGCGCACCACGGCTTGCACCTGTTCGTCACTAAGACTGTTGAAGGGCGGCATGCGGCCTCTTCCCTGCCGGATGATGCCTGCGATCTCCTGTTCGGTGAGGATCCCCTCGATACCCCACAAGGCGGGAATCGCCGGCGGAGAGCCCGCGCGATTGATGCCGTGGCAACCGCTGCACTGGTTCTGGTAAACGCGTTCGCCCAAACTTCCCGGCGGTGGCGGAACCGTCAGACCGACGAGCCAGGCGGTGTCGTTGGCGTTGACGTACAGCACTCCTGTGGAGGGATCGACCGCGGTGCCACCCCACTCCCCGCCCCCGGCAAATCCCGGCATATCGATGGTGAGCTTATCCACGCTGGGCGGAATGAACTGGCCGCCACCGATCATACTGTTGAACTGCTTCACGGCCCAGGCGTGCGCCTCGGGGGTGCGGTTGGTTAACGTATCTATCGTTGTGCTCTGCTGCGTATAAGGCGCGGGAGCGGTGGGAAGCGGCTGGGTCGGCGAAGTGACTTCGCCAGGAACATTGCTGGGAGGAAAGGGCAATTCCTCGAATCGGGAACAGCGGCTTCCCTGTCGAACGGTCGAAAACGAAAAGAAGGCCGGACTTGGTGGTCTGTGCGATGGCATCGATGCGCTTGCCGTCGCGGGTAACCGTCACCATCGCCGGCGGCGCAGGAAAGTCGCGGTCCCAAAGATCGTGGTGCACGCCCTGAAAATGCCAGATGCGCTTGCCCGTCGAGGCATCGAGCGCAATCAGTGAATCGGCAAACAGATCGTTGCCGATACGATCTCCACCATAAAAGTCGAAGACGGCCGAGCCGGTAGGCACATAGACAATGCCGCGCTTGGCATCGACGGTCATCCCGGCCCAGTTGTTGGCCGCTCCGGCATTTTTCCAGGCGTCCTTGGGCCAGGTGTCGTAGCCGAACTCTCCCGGCCGCGGGATGGTATGGAAGGTCCAGCGCAAGGCTCCGGTGCGCACATCAAAGGCGCGAATATCGCCAGGGGGCGCCGGATGGGTTTCAGGATTTGCGCCGCCGACGATAATCAGGTCCTTATAGATGCTGCCCGGCGTAGTGAGCTCGACCGACTGTTGCTGATAGGGTTCGCGCAGTCCTTTGCGCAGGTCGATTCTGCCGTTCTCGCCAAAGCTGGGAATCACCTTGCCCGTGGCCGCATCGAGCGCATAGAGATAATTGCGGGCGCCGGCGAAGATGCGGCTTTGATGGCCGTCGCTCCAATAGGAGACACCCTCGAGTCAATACCTGGCCCGGAAGGTCAAACTCGAAACGCCAAATCAGCTTGCCTGTTGCTGCATCCAGAGCAATGACACTGCGGCGCGGTGTGGTGGCATAGAGAACCTTGCCGACGATAATGGGGTTGGCCTCGATTCCGCCCTTTTCGCCGGTGTCGTACTTCCACGCCACCACCAGGTTTTTCACGTTGTCACGGTTGATTTGCGACAGGCTGGAGTAGTGAGTCCCGTCCTGGCCCCCGTAAGCCGGCCAGTCCTGCCGTTCCGCAGCCACTTGCCGCGCCATACGCCATGAAAGAACTGGTGGTAAAAAGGCCCAATCCCAAAGCTACTGCCGCCGCGCTGAACTTCCCCATCTGCTCATCAACCTCGACCCCGAAATTATCCTACCCAGCCACGCCCATGGGGCCATGCTGGCATTTTGGCCGGGAATTGCGCCTTCGCCTGGGATCGCCTGATTTTACAGGATGACTGAGGCATTGACACGGACGGAGCGCCGGCACACCAGAGGACACCAAAAAATCTGCGTGGCCTTGTGCAGGCTGAAACTGAATGCGGCTCTTCCCGCGAAGAGCCGCACAGTATCGGACTATTGGTTACTCCTACCCTAGAATTCCTTCCACTCGGTGCCCCTCTCCAGCATGATGGAGGCTTGGAACATGGCCCGCGCATAGGCGATGTCATACACCATGCCGGTGTATCCGCCGCCACCCGGGTATTGGTTATGGATGCCGACCGCCTTGTCGTAGTCCAACGCGCGCTCATGCTCGGGATAGATCAGGCGGGTGTACTTCACCTTGATCAGCTCTCGCATCACGGCCAGCATATTGTTTTCACCCATGTCGATAAAGGTCTCGGTGTAGTCGTTGTGAGGGACCCTGACGACCGGATTCCGGTAATGCACATGATTGATACGGTCCCGGGTACCAAAGTACTTGCAGACTTCGACTGGATCCACTTCCATCTCGCGCGATACGCCGCATTCGTAGGTGATTCCGTTCGCCGGGCTGTCGACCACCGTGATCAACTTCTTCCAACCTTCGAGAGAGGCCATGATCTGTCCCGATCCCCGGGTAACGGCAATGGGAGGATCGTTGGGATGCAAGGCCAAACGCACGTTTGACTGCTCACAGGTAGGGATGACCGCCTGCAGAAAGTAGGTGATGTTCTTCCACAGTTCCTCGTTGGAATGAACGCCTTCTTCGGGGACTGGGGGCAGGTTTTCCACCCTATTGATGTTGAACGCAGTGTATCCAGCTCCACCGCGTCCTTCCTCCAGGTAGTAACCCTCGATGGCGCGATGTGCGTACCAGTTGTACTCGATGACGGGCAGACCTACCTTGCCTGCAGCGCGCACGGAACTCTTGAAATCCTCGATCTCCTTATCGCGAGCGGCCCCGGCGCGCCCGTAAATGCAGTTGGGAAAGCCCGCGATCATCATGTTGCCCACGGTCAAGCCGCCGGTCTTGAGCTTGTCGACGGTGGCCTGCAGATCGGCCTCTTGCCAGGGCATCTTGGGACCGCCCATGAGCACATTGTTCACGCCGATTTGCTTAACCATCCGCATCGCTTCATCAGTGATATCGCGACCGCCGATGGGAGCGCATATCTTGGGCGTGTTGGGCCCTTCCTGGGGCATCCCGGGACCGTGTGGGCCCTTGTACTCGGTTCCGTCAGCGGCGGCAGCGGGCAATACCGCGGCGGCGGGTAAAGCCGCCGACAGCGCAGCAGTCGAACAGATTCCCTTCATCAGGGCTCTTCTCGAAAAATCAGAACTCATAGAAAATCCTCCTTTTGGCCGGTTATCGCATCGGCCATGTGATCTGGCTAGGGTTCGGGTGTGCCGGCCGGAGGCCGCGGTTGACGCGGCTTTATCGCATCTGCGAGCATCTGATCGAATTCAGAGCGAGGCATCTTGAGCATCTCCGGGTGGGCATCCACCCACTTGGAGAGGCCTTGAAATTTAGCCGGCGTCCACCCACCTTCGAACTCGGCGCCGTTCTTGCCTTCTTTATTGAGTTCGAAGTTGTATGCATCCATCAGGTTAGTAAATTCCGCGTGGCTCACTGCTGCTTCGGCCATAATCGCAGGGATAAAGATAACCCCATCTGTCTTGGCCAGGACTAAGTCGCCCGGGAAGCACAACGGCGCGTCCGATGCGGACCGGCGCATTAATGGCCGTCAGCGTCATTTGCATGATGAAGGAAGGATCATAGCCCTTGTAAAAACCGTTGAAATTGGGGATCTCGCGATTTTCCTCCTGGTCTCTTATGCCGCCATAGAAAACAAAGCCGGTATGAGTATGTGCGGCAATGCCATTGCCAAGGTTGGAACCGATCAACGTGCCGTCGATGATCTTTCCCATGCCGTCGGCGACATACACGTCCCCAATTTGCAGTTCATTGATAGGCCAGCTGTTGTTAAAGCTGACGCGTCCTTCGGCCTTGCCTTCAGCAGCAATGGCCTTCGCCATGTCCGCCCGGAGCGGCATGTATTGCGCGGTGAGCGCCCGCCCGGCAAAGGGCTTTTCGATATGCAGAGCCTGCCAGTCTCCCTCGAATTGATTGTGGTAGCCGTGTTCGCGCAGATAGTCCCAAACATCTTCGATCGAGACATCCAAGGCTCGCTTGAGCAGATCGTCCGGCACCTTTGGACGTCCATCCGGGAAGCGGTCGCCTTTCCAGTCCGAGGTGTAGAACATCATCTGCTCCTTGGTCATCTTTACCTGAGAGAAGGCAGCCGAAGCCCCCAACACGGTCCAGATCATCAGCGCAGCCACAATTATTTTCTTCATAGAAGTCTCCTGCTCTCGAACACGATATCATTCGGGGTACTTTCCCGCCGAAACTGAGGCAGGCGGTTCTATAGTACGGCTCCGTCACCGATTGGATGGCGAGTTACTGCTTAAGGGGAAGTAACTTGACGTTCCTGAACTCGATCTTGTTTCCTGGCTGGCACTGAAATCCGATCGACCCCTTCCGTGTGTTTCGAGTCGTGGTCGTCGAGGATTGTTTTGCCATTGAGGATGATCACGTAGTGGTCGCCATCGGCCTTGATGTCGTAGTCGTTCCACTGGCTCGTCGAGAATTTTGGTGGGCGCTGCCTTGAGGGAGCCGACCAAACTGCCGGTGTTGTAGCCGGCAGGCTGGTAATCCCAGATTTGCAATTCGTAACCGGTCTTGTGCGGTGCGCCCTCTTTCGTCGAGCGAAGGAAGACGCCGCTGTTTGTTTTCTCGCTGGCGCGAAACTGCACTTTGAGTTCGAAATTGCGTATAGGAGTCATTGCTGGCCAGCCATCCGGCGCTGGTGCCAGGACAGAGAATCGCGCCGTCAGCCACGACTCCAATCCCCGGTTGCCGGTGGCTTCGACGTGCTGTAAGGCTGCCAGCCATCCAGATCCTTGCCGTCGAAGAGCAGTTTCCAACCGTGCGCCGCTTCTTTAGATGTAAGCGTGTTGGGCGAGCCCTGAGCGGCCGCAACGCCGCCCGCCAAAATAACCAGCCCCATCCCCAGAACTAAACGATAGCTTGTGACGATTCTCATATTTCCTCTCATGGGAGCGCTAGGGTGCGGGCGGGGTCCGCGGCGGACGGGGCTTGAGCCTTTCAGCCATGAGCGCATCGAATTCTGAACGCGGCATCTTCAGCTTCTCAGGATGGGCATCGATCCACTTGGAGAGGCCTTGATATTTTTCCGGCGTCCAACCGCCTTCAAATTCAGCGCCGTTCTTGCCTTCTTTGTTCAATTCGAAATTGTAATCGTCTTCAAGGCTGGTAAACTCCGCGTGACTGATCGCATCTTCCGCCAAAATCGCGGGGATAAAGATCACTCCGTCGGTCTTGGCCAGGACAAGATCTCCCGGCAACACTACGGCGCGGCCGATACGGATCGGCGCGTTGATCGCGGTCAACTCCATTTGCGCCCAGGCGGAGGGATCGTACCCTTTGTAAAATCCGTTGAAGTTTGGGATTTCCCGGTTCTCTTCCTGATCTCTTATGCCGGCATAGAAAACGAAGCCTGTGTGGGTGTGCGCAGCGATGCCGTTGCCCAGGTTGGAACCGATCAACGTGCCTTCAATGATCTTGCCGAAGCCGTCGGCGACATACACATCGCCAATCTGCAGTTCATTGATGGGCCAGCTGTTGTTTCCGCTGACGCGGCCTTCGGCCTTGCCTTCCGCAGCAATGGCCTTCGCCATGTCCGCCCGAGTGGGCATGTATTGCGCCGTGAGGGCACGGCCGGCGAAAGGCTTTTCAATGTGGAGAGCTTGCCAGTCACCCTCAAACTGATTGGCATAGCCCTTTTGGCGCAGATAGCCCCAGATATCCTCGATGGTACAGTCCACGGCGCGCTTGAGCAGATCGTCCGGCACCTTCGGGCGCCCATCAGGAAAGCGGTCGCCTTTCCAGTCCGAGGTGTAGAACATCATTTGGTCCTTCGTCATCTTCACCTGAGCGAAGGCAGCCGAAGCTCCCAACACTGTGCAGACGATTACCGCTGCCATGATCACTTTTTTCATGCGACTCTCCTGCCGCGGACGGCAAAACTCGACGCGTTGTACGGACTGTCCTGGCGCATACCCTTAATTATTTGCCGAGCAAACGTATCCTGACGTTCCGGAACTCGATTTTGTTTCCTCAGATCCCGCATTCGCCCCCTTGAGTCATCAGACCGGCATTTTCCGCTTGCTATATTCGCGGCCGACGATAGCTGCCGACTCAGGCGCTTCAAGCACCATGGCGCCGTCCTGGATCTGTTTGACGACATAGTCCGGGCTGTTCTGATCTGCGCTGCCTGCATTGAGGAACATGACCTTGTTCTTCTTGCAAGCGTCGAGAACCTCCTGCCTTACCTTAACCATTTCCGGCCGGGTGCTTACATCCACCTGTGAGCCGTCTTCAGGAAAGATGGAAAGGCCGTACAGCCAATAGCTATGATCGCCCGGTCCCCATTCCGCCATCGCGATGCCGGGCAACGCGATGGTCTTGTCGACATCCACGTCGGCAAAGGTATCTTCGATCTTGACGCCGAAGATCATCTCGCCCTTGGGATTGAGCGGCCACAGATCGGCCACGATGCAGATATTTGTTGCGGTTGACGCCCCAGATCTGCGGCGGCAAAGCCGGCGACTGGAGCCGCGCAAGCCCCGCATCGGCAGCTTGGGAACACCCGGGCGAGTCGAACGGATAGCGGCATCGCCATCTGGGTGGCGACCTGGACCGCCCCGGCGTCGCGGGCGTGGCACATATGGATGCCGTGAATGCCGCAATCCAGCAGCTGCTCGATCACCCAGGTGTTGGCGCGCATATAGGCTTCGTCGAGGCCGATGATGCCGGTCTCCACGAACACCGCCGGCGTGCGATGGCCGCTGCGCGTCGGGCCGCCATCCTACAAGCCGCGCATGAATTCCCGCAACCTGCAGAAGTCGAGCGCGCCATGCTCCATTTCGACATTGATCGCATCCATGTAGGTGCGCGCCATCTTCACGCCCTGGGCATAGGGGTCCACGCCGGGTCCCATGCCCGAGCCGTTGTAATAGATCGGCTGGCCGTCTTCCCACAGCTCTATCGCCTTGTTGATGCGGCGCGGCTTGTAGTTGAAGTCAACCGTCGAAGGCTGAGTATTGCTATTGACCGATGCAGCCGTCCCCCGCCCGCGGCGACCACCGCCGGCCGCAGGAGCGTCTTGCGCCATTACACCCGTGGCTGCCATCCCTACCCCGATGGAGACGCCCGCCGTGAGCAGGTCTCTTCTCTTGATTTCCATTCCAGCCCTCCTTGAACTGCTAAAGGTGACTCCCTGAGCCCCAGGATTTCGCTAGTAGGGCAGGGGCCTATTGGTGTACTTGCGGCCTATGGCTGCAGTTTCAGGGCTGGCTGGCCCTACCATCACGCCTTCCTTGATCATGGAAATCACGTCTTTCGCGCTGAACGAGTTTAGGAAGAAAATATGGTTGGCCTTGCAGGCGGCGAGCACTTTGCTGCGTGCCGCAATCATCTTCGGATCCTGGATGGCGGCCTCGCCTTGCGCACGGACGCCGAGCGACATTGCCATATCCCCCGGACCCCATTCCGCCATGCCGATACCAGGCACCTTCAGGTTCTCGTCGACATTGCCGAGCGCGTACTTGTCTTCTTCTTTTACGCCAAGGAGTAGCTCCCCATTGGGATTGAGCGGCCACGGATCCGCCTTATCCTCGTATTCTTCCTGAGAGACGCCCCAGATTTGGGCTGCGTTCGCTACCCCGTGAACGCCGCGGCGTCCCTCGGGAAGTCCATCGACCCCTACCCCTTCCTGGTGGATCGGAAAGCGTACGGCTTCGACGAAGGCGCGAATCGCGCCGGGATCGTCCGCATGGGTAAGCATGACGCCGTGCACGCCGGTAGCGAGCACCTGGTTAAACATCCAGGCGTTGGCGTGCACCGCTTCGGCGTCCATCCCATTCACCGGCACGTTCACGATCACGGCCGGAGTCCGATGACCGCTTCTGCTTGGGCCGCCCGCCACCAGGCCGCGCATGTATTCCTGCAACCCCTTCACATCGAAGGGAGCATGCTCCATGTCGTAGCTGATGTAATCCGCATAAGTCTGCGCGTCCTTCACACCTTGCTCATAGGTCCCGTTGGTTCCTGAGTGAGAGCCGGTGTAGTAGATAGGCTGGCCTTCTGCCAGAAGCTCGATCGCCTGGTTGATGCGCTTTGGCTTCCCGGTCTGGGCCGTCTGGGCCGCGATGGTTAGGGTGACCGCCGTCAGCAGAACAGTGGCCGATAGAAATAGAAATTGCTTTCCTATGCGGCTCACGGGCACCCTATTTGACGTTGATCTATCATTGGCCACTTCTACAGGCGGATAGTATTCCAAGTGAGTAACGCCGTGCAAAGGGAAATTTAGCCGACCGGCAATTGTCAATCAAGGCGAAGCGGGGGGGGCGCAAGGGATTTTGGATGTGTGCTCTCCACGTTGTACCGCAATCTGGTATACAGCGCTCACGCGCTTGGCGCCGGGGCGCTTCACCTGTGGCCGCACAGTTAAGTTGACTGATTGGTCTTTCCTTTGTACCATCCAGGACTCAATTGACGATAAATCAGGCACCCTTTTATGGGAGAGCGGAAAAATCCTTTTCAGGAGCAAGAGCGTGACGCAAATCCAGGACGAACTCCATGACCGTCTTAAGTGGGTCAGCACATCCACGTTGACCACGCAATTGTTCAAGCGGGGCTTCGCAATGTGTTCATGCAAGGCGTCTCCGCCCTGGGAAACCTCGCGAATGGCAACCTTGTCGGACCCGCATTCACTCTTCGCAATATTCCGTCGCGCGAGGATCTCGACGTGCTCGACGTATTTCTCGACCCTGAGAATCCGCAACGGAAGGCTATCGAGACTGCCCCGCCAGGCTCGGTCCTGGTCCAGGACTGTCGAGGCGACAAGACAGTGGCCTCCTCTGGTTCGATCCTGACCACCAGGCTAAAAATACGGGGTGTTGCCGGCATGGTCTCGGACGGGCCAGTTCGCGATAGCGGCGCCATCATTGCGCTCGGATTTCCGGTTTTTTGTGCGGGAGCGAGCGCGCCAACCAATCTAATCAAACACCATCCCGTTGATTTGAATGTACCCGATCGCCTGTGGAGGAGTCGCCGTCTATCCAGGCGACATCATCGTTGGCGACGTCGATGGAGTCGTCGTTCTGCCGCGCCATTTGGCAGAGGAAGTTGCAATCGGACTGCGGCCGAACAAGAATTAATGGAAGAATTTATCACTTCACGAAGTCGCCGGCGGAGCTCCGGTCTGCGCGGAACCTATCCGCCAAATGCAGAAACAAAAGAAGCTTATATGGCCTGGAAGCGCAGAAGCTGACAAAAGAGCGGGAGCTTCGGCCCCATACGAGCTATGATGTTTTGCCCAGAAAAGGCAAGCAATATCTCCTGGTCTACCCGAAAGCAGTCATCGCTTGAAAGATACGCCGGTCTTAGCGTGACCTCGTGCTTGATCGAGTGTTTACGAGGCCATGGTTTCGGCCAGATGCTTGCGCATGGCACGCCGCGGGCCTCGCAGGCTTTCGCTGCAAAATAGCCCGGTAGATCAGCATGGTGATGTTTCAAAGCGATAGCGGATACACCCGGCAAAGCCAAATTGAAATAAATCCACTGGCGCAGTAGATTGCGCAGCAATTGCGCCGCATTGTGTAATACATCGTTTTGCGCGGCCGAGGATATGGCGAGGTGAAAAGCTACATCCGCTTCCAGGATCGAGTCACCTCTTGCTATGCTATCCCGCATCATCTGTACGGCCTTGCCGATCTCAGCGATGGCTTCGCGGGAACCGCGCTCAGCGGCCAGACCTGCGAGATTTTCCTCAATGATGGTGCGAGCTTCCATGATGTCCTGGAGCTCACTATGATCGGAGCCGGTAAAAGCCCAGAGCAATGGCCGGGAGAGAAATTCTGACCGTGGACAAACAAAGGTTCCGTCACCCACCCGGCTGTCGAGGAGCCCTATCAGTTCCATTGCCTTGAGTGCCTCGCGAAGGGAGGTGCGAGCGATTCCCAATTGCTGACACAGGTCGCGTTCCGGAGGAATGCGATCGCCAGGCTTCCAATTTCCCTTTACCACCCGTGAGATAAGCTGTTCAAATGCGGCGGCCGTAAGAGTCGTACGCGGTATTGGAGTTACGGCCTTCACAGTTCGCATCCTAAGAACTTTCCTTGCAGTACGGGGAAGTAGCATTCGTGTTTTTATGCGAGACAAGTTTTGGCTTGCCCCTCACTGGATATCAATGCCTTTGTAAACTTCGTAAATTATACCCTTGAGTTAGAATCAGGCTGGATCAGCCCTTGTTTTAAGCCGCATCGCCCTTCAAACAAAGACAATGCAGGAGGCTTTGTTCACAGGGTATTTGTTTCCCGTTGCAGCAAGAAGCCCGGTGGCTCGATCCCGCGTGAATACGCTGACCCGGTTTGTAAAATTGTTCCGCTACGACAAAGTAATTGCCACTGGGCGCGATGGCAAAGTGGCGAGCCTCTTTTCCGCCGAGAGGGGTGCGCACCGCAAGCTTCAGGCGACCCGTGGGTTCAATAGCATAAACGAGCAACTCCTCCTCAGGACCGCGGTTGCAGGCGTACAGAAAACGTCCGCCCTTATCGATGATGACTTCGCCGGTGCGATTTTTAAAGTATCGTGGTGGATCGGCAGCGACGTTTCGTTTCGTCGAAGCTCAGGTTTAGTTAGTCGCGCCAACCCCGAAACGCGACGGAGGGGCATGGCCCGTCTCGGTCGCTGGGACGAAGATGGGCACCCGTCCACGAGTGATGGACGCTAATTTCCCCGGGGCCGCGGCATATTCATCAGCGCGTCTTTGGCGGCAAAATCCCGGGCGACACCGACGATCAGGAATTCCAGTGGCCCGCTGCCATTGTTGGCAAACGCCTTAGTTTGGTTGAGCCGGACAGGAATCGCGTCTCCGGCATGAATGGGAGCAGTCTCCGAATTTACTGTGACCGTGCCATCGCCGGTGATCACATAATAGACCTCGCTCATATCCGACTTGGTGTCGGGACCGACTGAACTGCCCGGAGGCAGCAGAAGGTGGTCGACATAAGACCAGGTGGTAAAGAAAACGCTCGGTTGCAGCACACGGCGATATTGCACGGTCCCGGTTCCACCGTTCATTCGATCAACCGGCTTGAGCAAAGCCCGGTCCAGATGCATGCTAATGAATTGCGGAATGGGACCAAGAGGAACGCCTACCCGCGGATCACCGAGATTGAAGGTGTCATAAGTTTTGCTCAAACCGACATTGATATTGAGCCACTGTACCGGCTTGTCGGTAGCGTTATAAATGCCATGTGCGTGCCCTATGCGATCTGGAGCACCTGCAGGCCCTTTGAGGACGGAGGTGCGCCCATCGATCGTGAACTGGGCTTCGCCGTCAAGGATCACAAACATTTCCTCACACTTATTATGAAAGTGTTCGCCGATACCACCCTTGGGTAGAAGGACACCGCGATGGAAGAAAATCAGGTTGGTGTCGAGAGCATCCGCACCCAGCAATACCTCGAAGTCCATAGCCCCCGCTCCGTCATGCACCGCGCTCAGGTGTTGATATTTTGTTGGGTCCGTATGGGCAATACGCTGTTCGGGGGTCCCTGCGGGATTGGTTGACGCGCGCAACTGAGCTTGCGATGCCGGCGATGCGATTAGTGGAAGGGCCAACGCAATCGCCGGCAATCCGTTAGACAAAAATCCAAAGGCCATATTCATCTCTCCTCACCCACTAACAGGTTTTCACTCGGGGCGCACGCGAGAGATCGCGGTATTGCAACGTGCAACTTTCATGCTTTGCCTGCGTGATTGTCAAGAGCGAATGCGGTTGTATCCGACGCGCGCTATCTGCGCCGGCAACCTCGCCTATGACCCGGGCACGTAGATCTTCAGATAGCGGTATGTGGCGCCGCCGGTGAATCTCGCGGCCCCTATCGCGGCCCCCTAAACGCAGTGCTAAGGGCTGCTTGACACATTGGTATGGCCGCTGCACCATTCGGGGCGCTGTTGAATCGGAGAGCGAGATTCTTCTGAAATGGCGGGGCAAATGATCTTCGTTTCGCAACCGGGATACCGTGCAAGCAGCGATGCACACGCAGCGCTCCAGGTCGATTGCAATCGCTATCGAGCGGCGACAGACAGATGCTGAATGTGGGCCTAGCCAGATAAAGAGGAGGTCATCATGCTGTGCTTTGAGACCGGATCATCCATCTCGACGAGAAAGATCATTCCCTGTACGCGGTGTCTGGCGGTGCTCATTCTGACATTAGCGCTGAGCTTCGGAATCGGGTGAATGTCTACGGGACCTATGAGCTGCCATTCGGGCCGGGGAGAGCGCTTCTTAACAGCAATTGCTTCCTGGACAAGTGGGTCGTGGGCGGCTGGCAGGCGAATGGAATTTTCGTTGAACAGTCGGGCTTGCCTTTCACGGTGACGATAAGCGGCACCGCAACCAATACCGGAGCCGGGTCCAGCCGCGCCAACGTTATCCCCGGTGCAGCTCAATATCCGGCCACCAAAACAATCACTAAATGGTTCAATACAGCGGCATTTACTTCGCCTACTGCTTACAATTGGGGGGATGTTGGCAGGAATACTCTGCGGGGGTCTCGGGAAACCAATCTTGATGGCTCCCTCGAAAAGCATTTCCCCATCAAGGAGAGCGCCTCCCTCCTCTTTCGCGTGGAATTCTTCAACATGTTCAACCACCCTCAATTCCAGGTTCCGGCGGCAGTGATTAACGCTGGAGGCGCCGGTACGATTACTTCTACGTCAAATACGGCGCGGCAGATCCAAGGCGCGCTCAGATTGACGTTTTAAACGAATGGGTCCTTTTCCGTGTCGTCGTTCGTCTAACGCTATTCGGCAAAGGTGCTCATCATCGACTGGGAGGACGGCTTGGTAGAGCGCTCTCGTATGGAAGTCGAAGCATCGAACGAACTTGCGGCGTGGAGTGTAACCTTCTCCGTAAGTAGGAACGGAGATCGCCGATGAGAAGTGTGGTGAAACCCACAAAAGCCCTGCTTGCCTTCAGGCAGGGTGAACCAGCAACCGCGGTAACAGGAGGCGAACATGCCATTTCGGACGTGCGCGCCTTTAGAGCGACCCAGTCCAACCCGGGAAATCCCTATGTCGTTTTGCAGGTGAAAACGCAGTCCGGTCTGGTGGGCTATGGCGAGTGCAAGGAGCTCTCCAGTCCCGAGCTAAAGGCTACGCGCGATGCTGCCGCGGGACGCCCCGCATCTGCATACGAAACATTGCGTCCGCTGGTCCCGCAAAATGCGCAGGCGGCCATAGACATGGCATTGCTCGATATTCTCGGCAAAACTACAAAGGCTCCGGTATATCGCGTTCTGGGAGGTCCAACGCGGAATAAGGCACGCGCGATCGTACGACTGGCCGGAACAACCGACGCTGAGCTCGAAAAAGATCTTCAAAAGCAACTTGCGTCGGGTTTCGCTGCGTTTTTGGTGCCTATCCCCACGCCTGCGGCACGCAACCAGGGGAGCGCTTACATTCAAGCCGGCGTGGCTCGCTTCAAAGCCATGCGCGCAGCTGCTCCAGATGCGGATTTTGCGTTTGAATGCAGTGATCAGCTCACCCCCTCCGACACGGCAACTCTTGCTGCTGCGGTAGAGTCAATGCATCCGCTCTGGTTCGATGCACCGTGCCCGGTGACGAATCTATCGACTCTGCACAAGATTGCCGATGAGACTGTGGTTCCTCTCGGTTTTGGCCGCGATATATCGAGTCCGGGAACCTACCAGGATTTGCTGCGAGCGGGACTGGTCGACTTGCTGCGGCCCGATTTACTTGTCCATGGCATTTCAGGGACGCGGCGCTTAGCTGCAATGGCAGAGACCTACTATGTTGCGGTCTCGCCCTGGCATGAGGCCGGTCCTATTGCTACCGCGGCGGCTCTCCACCTGGCAGCGAGTATCCCTAATTTCTTTATCGCCCAACTACCGAACTCAGGCGCCGGCTCAGCCACACCGCAAGCCGGATTCTTCGCGCTGCCAAAGGGGCCCGGTTTAGGTGTCGAGGTAGACGAAAAGGCACTGGAGAGGAACCAAATCGTATGAATCGACGAAGTTTTCTGGGTGGGGCCGCAGCGATTGCCGCTGCTGCTCCCACATCGCGGATTGCCGCTGCCGTATCGACTTCCCATACGAGCGACATCTGCGGATGTGAGCCAATCATCGCTCAGTCGAACGGAGAACAGGCTGCCCGCGCCGACGCCTTTCGGGATCTCAGCTCCGGCTTGAAAGTCACTGACTTGAAAGTCTTCGGCGTTTCATTAACCCCTAACTCTGATCGACCTTACGTTTTCGTCAAACTCGAGACAAACCAGGGGCTGGTGGGATGGGGAGAGGGTACGCTCGAGGGCAAAGCCCAGGCGTCGATGTCTTGCATTCAGGATTTCCGGGACTTTGTGGTGGGCAAAGATCCCATGCAGGTAGAGCATCATTGGCAATCAATGTATGTCCACAGCTTCTATCGTGCAGGGCCAGTGATCGGCTCGGCTATTTCCGGCATTGATCAAGCGCTCTGGGACCTTCGCGGCAAGGCGATGGGCGTGCCCGTGTATCAGCTTCTGGGCGGCCCTTACGATAAAGACGGCGTACGCGGCTACTATCACGCGGAGAACGCAAGGACGGACGAGCAATTGGCAAAATTGCGCGAGACGGCTCTCCAGGAAGGCGTCTCGTGTTTCAAGATCGGACTTCCCGACCAGGAATACGAATGGATCGAGACCCATGCCAAAATCGATCGAGCTGTGAAGCATATGCAGCGCATTCGCGAAAAGCTCGGCGACTCCATCGACATTGCAGTGGATTTCCATGCGAAGACGAGTCCCAGCGTAGCCTCCATCATCGTCAAAGAAGTGGAGCCGCTGCATTTGCTGTTTGTCGAAGAGCCGTGCCCGCCGGAGAATGTCCAGGCGATGGGCCGTGTTGCCAGCCGTTCGACCACGCCGATCGCAACCGGCGAGCGCCTGGTCGCGGCCTATGGTTGCCGCGAGCTGATCGAGATGGGCATCGTTGACATTTTGCAGACGGACATCAATCACGTCGGCGGGGTCACAGGGCTATGGAAGGTCGCGGCCATGGCCAACATCTCCAACGTCTCCATGGCGCCTCATGCCTGCGAAGGGCCTATCGGCGGCATGGCCACGTTACACGTCGATTCTTCGATGCCCAACTTTCTCATCCAGGAGATTTGCAGCTTTGTGCAGCCGGGCGACAAAGAGAAGATCTGGGCTGAATGGTTCGGCTTCCCTCCTATGCGCATGGTCAATGGCCGATTCCCTCTGCCTTCGAAGCCGGGCCTCGGATTCGAACTAAGCGAAGCGTCTTTGAGCAAGTATCCCTTCGGCGGCTCAAAACCCATGGCGCGCGTTTTTCACCAGGACGGTTCCGTTGGAGAATGGTAAAGCGTGACACAAGTTTCTAATTCACTGCCAAATTGGTCGCGACGTAAATTTCTCGGAGTTGCCGGTGGTGCGGCTCTGCTCGGCGGAGCGGGTTGGGTCAGCGGTTTTTTGCCTCTCGCCGCGGAAAGAGTGCATGCAAAGATCATCGATATCCAGACGATGACCTTGAGCGGCCAACGTACCTATGTTTATGTGAAGATCGTCGCCGACGATGGACACTACGGAATCGCTGAAGCATATGGCACTCCCGGACATCGGGGTAAAGGAGCAGATCCAGGCGCTCAAGCCGCTGCTGGTGGGCAAAAATCCGCTGGAGATCGATACCATTTACACCTACCTGGGCATCGGAGGCCCGGCGCTTTCCGGCACGCGCACGGATGGCTCGGCACACTCGCTCATGCGCGCGGCCAGCGGCATCGAAATGGCGCTTTGGGATCTGGCAGGAAAGATCCTCGGGGTTCCCACGTCGACGCTGCTGGGCGGAAGGTTCCGCGAACAAGTTCGGGTTTACGACCACGCGGCCCCTCGCAATATGCTGGACAAAGCCTCTTGCCGCGAGTGGGCGGATAAGATCAAGGCAGATCCCAGCGGCTTTACCGCGCACAAGATCGGGTTTCGCCATACCGACGCGGCAACCGACAGCGCTCGGGATCTTGGCAATCGAGTGCTTACCACGAAAGAACTGATCGACATCGCCCAGGGGTTTGAGAATTGCCGCGAGGCCATCGGCTGGGATCACGACCTTATGGTTCACTGCCACTGGGAGTACGACCTGCGCACCTCCATTCAACTGGCGGACGCGGTTGCGCCGATCAAACCGCTGTGGCTGGAAGATCCGCTTCCAGTGGACTACTCCGAATCGTGGAGAAGATTATGCGCCAGTTCTCGCGTGCCGATTTGCACGGGTGAGAATCTGGAACGGCGGGCGGGCTTCAAGGATTTCATCATCTACCAGGGATGCGACATCCTGAATCCGGACTTGCGCAACAGCGGCGGGTTCCTGGAAACGAAACGCATCGCCGATATGGCTGATACCTTTGCATTGCCGATGGCAACGCACAACACCGGGAGCCAATTGCACACCTGGGCTAACTGCCAGTGGGCCGCATCCATCCGCGACTATATCGCCTGTGAAACGATCACCGGCCAGGGAGGCTGGATGGACAAGGTGCTGCTGCTCGACGGTCCTTATATCAAGGGTGGGCACATCAGCGTGACCGACAAGCCGGGGCTCGGTGCCGAGTTGAACCCTGACGTAGTGAAGGCTCATCTGGCAGAAGGCGAACACTGGTGGGGATGAAAGATAATGAAGGATGTCGCAGCAAAATAATGAGAGGGCTCTGAAATGTCCATGAAACGTCGTGAATTGTTGAAGTCCATGGGAAGCGCGGCCTTGCTGAGCCTTGCCCCGCCTCTCTTACGCGCGCAAGAGCAGGTTGCACGCGCCACGCGCGGCATGGCAACGCCGCGCATCAAGGATATAAGCGTGATTGAATGTGAGCCCGCGGGCACGCGGCTTACAGTGGTCAAGATCACGACCGACCAGGATGGGCTCTACGGCTACGGCTGCGCCACATTCACGCAGCGCGCCGATCTGGTTAAACCGGCGGTCGAAAAATATCTGAAGCCGTTCCTGCTGGGTAAGACCACGGACCGGATCGAGGATATCTGGCAATCGTGCTACGACAGCTCCTATTGGAAGAACGGCCCGGTGCTGAACAATGCCATCAGCGGTGTCGACCAGGCGCTGTGGGATATCAAGGGCCGGCAGGCAGGCATGCCGGTTTATCAGCTTGCCGGGCGGCAAATGCCGGGAAGCCGTCGATGCCTATACGCATGCTGACGGACCTGATTTTCAGGCGGTTGTGGAGAGCGCAAAGGGCTTTATCGCCCAGGGCTTCCGCAATGTTCGGGTGCAGGTTGGCATTCCCGGCATGGCAGGCTATGGCTCCAGACACGGCGACGACACCAAGCTCAAGGCGCTGCACGACAAACCGCTGTACGAGCCGGCCTATGACTTCCGCCGCGCGTTGAAGCTGCTGGAGGTCTGCCGCCAGGAATTGGGCGATGAGATTGAGTTGCTGCACGACATGCACGAGCGTCTCACGCCCAACCAGGCGGTGCAGTTCTGCAAAGAAGCGGAGAAGTTTCACATGTTCTTTCTGGAAGATCCGCTCTCGCCGGAAGACCTGGGCTATTTCCAGCAGATCCGCCAGAACTGCGCCACACCGATTGCCATGGGCGAACTCTTCAACAGCCCGCACGAGTGGCAGCCGCTGATCGAGGGACGGCTGATCGACTATATCCGGGTGCATGTTTCGCAGGCTAGGCGGGTTTACTCCGGCGCGTAAGATCGCGATCCTGGGCGAACAGTACGGAGTGAAAACCGCCTGGCATGGTCCGGGCGATGTTTCGCCGGTGGGCCACATGGCCAATGTCACTCTGGATCTTGTCAGCTATAACTTCGGCATTCAGGAATACTCGCCCTTCAACGAACGGACCCGGGAGATCTTTCACGGCTGCCCGGAGATGAAGGATGGATACCTCTGGGTGAATGAGAAACCTGGCTGGGGCATCGAGATCGATGAGCAGGCAGCAGCCAAGGCTCCGTTTACGCCGGGAAGAAATAATCTTAATGGCGGATGGGGAGAGATACGGAAGCGCGATGGCACAGTGATCAAGCAATAACGGCGGGAGGATGGTGGTGTCAGCATCGGAACCTGAAAAAGCTTCCTGCGCCAGCGCGGCTCGATCGCCGCGACCTTCTCAAGCTACCGGCTATGGCCGCTGCTTATGGTCTGCTTCCACGTTCTGCTATGGCGCTCTCCTGTTTCACCGGAAGCGCCATTCGACGAGGCAGACCCAGAGGGCACGAAGATTGCCATCAAGCTAACCGTCCAACATACTACGGACGAGGAGCTGCTCTTCCTTAAACAGATTGGATTGCGCTGGCTGCACGCCGACTTCGGCGACGAGGCATCCTACGATTTCATCAAGACCACGCAAGATCGCTTTGCCCGATACGGGCTCACTATCGATTGCGCGCTGATGGAAGCCTATCGCTCGCCGAGGATTCAGCTGGGGCAACCGGGCAGAGACGAAGATATCGAGAAATTCAATACCTTTCTCACGGATTGCGGACGGCTGGGCATTCGCACCTCGCACATCGATTTCCATCCTGGAAATACCTACACCACGAACATGATTACGACCCCTCGCGGCTATACCGCACGCGAGTTCAGCGTGATCGACTTTCGCGATAAGGTCGAAAAGAAGATGTTCGACCGGGACTACTCGGCGCAGGAGATTTGGGCCAATTATGGTTATTTTCTTGACGCGGTTCTGCCGGTCGCAGAAAAAGCCGGCATCAAGTTAGCCCACCATCCGGACGATCCCCCAATCTCCCCCATGAATGGCGTGGCCAAAGTCTTTATCAACTATGCGGGTTACAAACACGCCGAAGAGGTGGCTGCGAAGGGCAGTAAGAACTGGGGACTGTGTTTGTGCCTGGGCACCTGGTTAGAAGGCGGCAACACCATGGGCAAGGATGCCGCCACCATGATCAGGGAGTTCGGTGGCCGGGGTAAGATCTTCACCATCCACTTTCGCAATGTCAGTTCGCCTCTGCCGCGATTTCATGAGACTTTCCAGGATGACGGCTATCAGGACATGTATCTCCTGATGAAAGCCCTGCGGGAAGTACGCAGCACGGCCTCGCTGATTCCGGATCACTATCCGGGCATTGTGAGCGACGCCAACCTTCGCATCGACAACGCCTATATGGTTTCCGCGATGCGGCAGATGCTGCGGCGCGCCTATGAAGAAGTGGGTTAAAGCCACTCCCTCGCGGGCGTTTTTGGATCTCGCCGAATTGGTGAGGATGCCCAGGACTGCGTCCTGGGATTCTCAACCAGTGCTGTCCAAATTAAGGAATAGATCGGGCTTAGTGTGCAGGCGATCCGTTAATTCTATGGAACAGGGTGAATCTCAAAGAGAATCGGGTTGGCTTTTGATGGTCGCTTGTCAGCATTCACGTGCGGTCCGGGTTCACCCAAGACTACGTCCTGGATATTCTCAGCCGTCCCCTTCGACAGGCTCAGGGCAGGCTCTGCGGGACTGGTTCCGATCACCCTGATAGTTGATTTGTTTTCAGCGGGTGCTGTACAAATCGGCCGATCAAAAAAAGCTAATTTGGACAAGTCTGATTTTCAGCCGTCCCTGGCGGGGCTGAGTTTGTGCATGAAGTTCTTCGCAGACACTGAACTCCGTGCCCTTCAAGAACTAGAGAATTCGCAGCCTGCTAGAGCTTGAAAAGTTCGCGCAGGCGCCGGGTCTGCGCGCGGCTGACCGGGATCTCGGTTTGTTTGCGATCGTCCATACGCAGTTGATAGCTGCTCTTGAACCAAGGGACGACTTCCTTGATGTGGTTGATGTTGACCACGTAGGAGCGGTGGGCTCTCCAGAAAATGGATGGATCCAGCAGTTCGAGAAGCTCTTCGATCGTCCGGCACTTGGAATGTCCTTCCAGGGTGGGGGTCACCACGGAGATGATCCCCTCCTCGATGGCGGCGAAGCAGATATCCTTCTGATCTGCCAGCAAGAGCCGGTTATGGGCCTGGAGAATAATCTTGCCACTGCGGGGACGCACACCGGCCTGCTGCTGCTCGATGAGGCGGAGTAGCGCATCGAGACGCGCATCGGATGGCTTGACATCGCTCGACGCGCCGTTCTCCGCCGAGGGCTCGTCGTCGAGTTGGTGCATCTCCTGCAAGCGTTGGCGTGCGCGCTCCAGAGCCTGCAAGACGCGGGCACGATCGAACGGTTTGAGCAAGTAATCAATGGCGTTGACGTCGAAGGCACGCACGGCATATTGGTCGAATGCAGTGGCGAAAATGATCTGGGGCATGCGATCGGCGTCGACTCGTTCCAGCAGTTTCTTGAGGACGGCAAAGCCGTCCAGACCAGGCATCTGCACATCTAGAAACACTACATCCGGATGGTGGGTGCGAATCAGGTGGACGGCCTCGATGCCATTCTCACCTTGGGCGATGACTTCGACGCCTCCCGCAGCGTCCAGGAGGTACTTGAGCTCCTCGCGCGCGAGCCGTTCATCGTCGACAATCAATGCAGTCATTGGCATAAGAGCGCAGTCACCTCAGCCGCCGCAGGGGACCCGAGCGGAGAGATCCTGAAGTAACGACTTTGAGTATATAGGGAGCGGGGAACGCCCAATCGCCGCAGGCGCCTGCAGCGGCGTTTCCACGTGCCGACAAGCTCAGGATTGGAAGGCGCGGAGGCGGGAAGGCATGTTATCCGAAGCCAGGCTATGTCCGCAGTAAACGCAGTAGAGGTCAGTGATGCGCACGCCGCGATGACAATTGCCGCAGGCGGCGGAGACCTGGTAGGCGCACTGGGGACAGAAATGAAACTCCGTATGAATACTGGTGCCACAGGACGGGCAGCGCGCGACTACCGGCTGGCGGAGGAGAAAGTACAGCACCAATCCGATGCCGCCCTGCATAGCCAGGCAGATCACTACCCACAACCGGGTGCTCATGCTGCGGCGCGGTGCATCCCGGCTCACATAACCAACCATGAGGACGTACAAAGCGGCCAACGTGCTCCAGGACAGAGCGAAGTAAAAGCGGACGCCGAACGGAGCGGCAATGGGATGCATCTTGTGGGCGACCCGATAAGCCGGCAGGATTACCCAGTAGAGATACTGCATAAAGACGAAGACCAGGGAGGCCGCAGCGATCGACCAGCGTGGGATGAGCTTGACCTCCTCCGTGATGGAGGAGACAGCTTCAGCGTTATATACCTTGTTCGTCATTTTTCAATCGGGGGAAAGGTTTCAAAGCCACGCCGATCATGGTGGACGTGACGTTGTCCTTTCCAAACGGCGATGAGTGCCGCCAGCATGGCAAGCAGTAGCATAGCAATGAGGAAGCCTATCTGTGTGGGGAGATCGAAGAGATGTTCCTCTTCCAGCAGATCCTCCACACCGTTCCAGAGGACCGGCCCGAGCAAGATCAGCATGAGTACAAAGCCCAGAATGGCGAAACCAAGATTCCGGCGCTGCTGGATGCGCTTTTCCTGGGTAGAGATTACGGCATCGCGCACCGCACGACGGGTCTTTTGGGTTAGAGCCCGGTTGGCGTCGCAATCCAGCCAGGGGATGGAGCGCACCACATCTGCCAGGGGCCGGTCAGGGCCCCTTTTTTGATTCCCCTTCATCGTGCTTCTCCCTCCCGCGCTGCAATGCGAGGCTTCAGGGCAGAGAGGCCACGGTAGAGCCGCGATTTCACCGTGGAAAGTGGGGAGCGTGTAACCTGAGCGATTTCTTCCAGGGAGAGCTCCTCATGGAAGCGGAGTACCAGCACTTCACGATGCAGCGGCTCGAGCGTAAGCAAAGCATCGGCGACCCGCTGGCCGTTCTCATTGGTTTGGTACGTTTCAAAGGGGGAGGGCCCGTCGGCGGCCACATCAAACGACCGGCCGTCTTCTCCTGCTTCGCGCATTGCTTCCAGGCTGCTCATGGTTCGCTTGCGCCGCACGTCGATGACCAGGTTGCGGGCGATGGTGAAGAGCCAGGTATCGAAGCGGGATTTGCCATTGAATTGGTCGCCGCGCTTCAGCACGCGCATCCATGTTTCCTGAAAGATATCTTCAGCAGTCTCCCGGTTGCCGGTGAGGTAGAGCAGATAGCGCAACAGGCGATGCTGGTATTGGACGATCAGCTGGTCGAGCAGCTCCGGATCGTGACGCTTTAGCCCTTGAGCGACGAGGCTGTTCTCGTTGCAGGACTGGTCGGCAAGGATAATCGAGGCAGCGCGCATGTCTCCCTCTGAGACGTGAACTGCTTCTCCAAAGACGCCCTGGGCAACCACTTTTTTGAGCTTAGCGGCAAGGATCATAGGACTATTCTTCCGTCCCGCAACTGCGCCAGGACGCCCCTAGTGCGTACAAGGATATAGGAATCAGCCGTCTGAAGCCACTCTGAAGGCCGGGAAACCCTTTCTGGCATTAGAGCAGGAGAGACTCTGCAGAGAGGCCTTTTCTTGATAAACAGGCCCGGCGCGGTAGCTGCTCAGGGCACAGCAATCCTATTTCTGCCGTAGCGTCTAAACTTAAGACATGGAGATTCTGTTCGGCCTGCATCCTGTAGAGGAGGCTTTGCGCTCGGGGACGCGGAAATTCGACCACATTTGCATCGCCCGGGAGCGGCAGGACGCGCGGCTGGAAAAGCTGATCCAGGCCTGCCGGGACGCGGGGGTGAAGATGCGCATGGACACCCGCGACCAGCTCACCAAGCTGGCCAGGACTGAAGCGCACCAGGGCGTCGTGGCGATGGTTAGGGCGCGTCAGTTCCTTGACCTGGACGACCTGCTCCAGAATCCGGTCCGGAGCGGCAAGCAAAACCGCCTGCTGCTGGCGCTGGATGGGGTGGAAGACCCACAGAACCTGGGTGCACTGCTGCGAACAGCCGAGGGCGCGGGGGTCGACGGGGTGGTGGTTACGGAGCGGCGGTCGGCGCCGCTCAGCCCGGTGGCCGTCAAAGCTTCAGCCGGGGCGGCCGAGCACGTGAAGATCGCCAGGGTAGTCAACCTGGTGCGGGCGTTGGAAGAGTTGAAGCAGCGCGACCTATGGTGCATTGGCCTGGACGAGCGCGGAACCATGGACTACGACGAGTTCGATTTCACAGTAGGCTGCGTGCTGGTACTGGGCCGTGAAGGAGCGGGGCTGCATGACCTGGTGCGACGCACCTGCGATCACCTGTTGCGAATCCCCATGGCCGGCCGGGTGCATTCCCTGAATGTGAGCGCCGCAGGCGCCGTGGTGCTCTACGAGGCTGCGCGGCAGCGGCGGAAAGCGGCACAGGCAGACCATTCCGTGCCGGTGCCTGCGCGGACGAAAAAACAGAAGGGTTTGGGTTCATGAGGTTTTTGCGGTTTGCAGTGGTGGTTGTTGTCCTGGCCTCTTGTGCCGGCGCGCAGGAAGCGTCTTCTCCCCCAGTGGTTCCCTCCCAGATACCCGCGGAGCATCCCAGCACGGTGATTCTGTCGCGGTCGGTCGACGACAGTGGCAGCACTCCCTCAGGGGCGCCGGCAACTCTAACGGCCAAGCCGGCAGAGGCAGCCACCGACGCGGAACGGCAGGCGATCAGCTTCCTCTCCTATGATCTCGAAGTTCACCTGCGACCGACGGAGCACGCGATGGCGGTGCGCGCGCGTGTCTCGCTACGTAACGATTCAGCCAGCCCGCTGCAGCGCCTGCCCTTGCAGATTTCGTCTACGTTGCATTGGACAAGCGTTCGCATCGCCGATGCTCCAGCCACTTTCTCGCAGCACCTGGTAAACAGCGATATTGACCATACCGGGGCTCTGCGAGAGGCGGTGATCCACCTGGCGCAACCTCTTGGCCCGCAGCAGATCATCGCGGTTGACCTTACGTACGAGGGAACTGCTGCTCTTTCCTCGACCCGGCTGGAGCAAATCGGTACCCCCACCGAGGTGGCAGAGTCCTCCGATTGGGACCGGGTAGCGGACGAATTTGTGGGCTTGCGGGGCTTCGGCAACGTGGCCTGGTACCCGGTCGCCTCCGTTCCGGTGGCTTTGGGCGACGGAGCCAAGTTTTTTTCTGAAGCAGCGGAGCAACGGCAACGGCAAAGCAAGACCACGGTGACCATGAAGGTGACCGAGGAGTTTTTTGGCGAAGCACCAAACCTCGCCGTACTCGATGGCGAGACTTTCACCGTAACGCCGACCACGCAGCCTGCGGCCTCCGTACCCGGAATCGTCACCTGTACGCTGCCGCCAACCCGGTTGGGTTTTGCCTCACCCAGTCTGTTTCTGGTGACGCGCACCCGGCAGGAGGGAAATGGGGTGGCGGTATTCGCGCGGACTGAGGATGTTGCGAATGCTCAGGCCTACATGAAGGCAGCTACGATGGTGATCCCGTTGATCCATCGCTGGCTGGGGACGGAGCCTCGCGGCGATCTCAACATCGTCGATCTGCCGGAGAAGGGCGACGCCCCGTTCGAAGATGGCTCCGTGCTCTTCACCAATGTGCAGAGCGCCGAACCGTATAAGCTGGGTGACACCCTTGTCCACTCGCTGACCCATCTTTACTTCCACTCTTCTTATCCGTGGCTGCAGGAAGGTGTGCCCTCATTCATGGGGTCCCTGTGGGTGGAGCAAAACCTCGGGAAGGACGCTGCTATACAGTATTTGGATAACGCCCGCGGCGCGCTCTCGCTGGCCGAGCCGGGCGATAATGCTTCGGTGTCAGAGGCTTTGGTAACAGCTCGAGACCCGGTGTACTACCGCACCAAGGCCACCTATGTTTTCTGGATGCTGCGCGACCTGGCTGGAGAAAATGCCCTGGCGCGCGCAATGCGCGAGTATCAACCGGGATCGGATGTGACAGGCAGCGAGTTCGAGCAGGTGCTCGAACGGACCAGCGGTAAAGATTTGAAGTGGTTCTTCGAAAACTGGGTTTACCACGACCGCGGTCTTCCTGACCTTTCGATTGCCGGCGTGTATCCCAACAAGGCTACCGTTCCCGACTCCTATATCGTCGCAGTAGATGTGACCAATAGCGGGACAGCCGAAGCGGAGGTCCCGGTCTCTGTCTCTTCCGGCACAACCACGGTGACAGAGAGGCTGCGCATCCCGGCAAAATCGAGGATAAGCCATCGCTTCCTGCTGCAGGGGCAGCCGGCGGAAGTCGCAGTGAACGATGGCACGGTTCCGGAGGTGCAAGCGAGTGTGCACCGGCAGACTCTGGCAGTTCCTGCGGCTTCAAACTAGCTGCCGAATAAAACGTGCACTCCCGGGGTCGTCGAGGCCAGGAGGGCCGGCAGCCAACACGTCAGCCCAGCCCCCGACAGGGCTGGGTATGGAAGTTTGATATCCCGAGCGCTGTAAGCGCGGCACCATGCCTGCTAGCGTGCGCAAAAAAAACTGACGCGTTAGGAATAGCTCGCATGCCATCCGATCCCAGATATGAGGTGTGATGAGACGGGTGCTGCGCCTACGGCGCTCAGATCATCTTCAGGAATGATCCCCAGCCCTTCCGGCTGCACAGTTTGGCGGTCGACCCTCCGGGCCTCGGGCTTTCTCATGAGTGGTGTGGTATCCGCCTCAGGCCCCAAAAGCCTTGCATGGGGCAGCGTTCACTGGACCGTCAGGAAAACTGGGCTTTAGTTTTCTACTTGCTCTTCGATCGCTTTTACTTCAGGATGCTGCAGGGTTCCGGTGATGGCGAAAGGGTGCTCGGCGGATCCGCCTTTCAGGTCTATTTCTCGATCGAAGGAGATTGTGCCCGACAGTGGAATCGCCTCCTGACCGCGGGCAAGCAAGCTGTGCGTTATTTTGATGGTGCTCTCCGCGATGGCCGCGTCGGCGCTCCATTGGTCAAAGTGGAGGACGGGCTGCGCGGCTACAGGCAACGGCTCCTCCGCAGCCAATCCGCCTTTGGTCCAGTCCCAGCGCAGGCTGCCGGCGGCAGACCGGACCAGGTCCTGCGCGTCGTAGCCGGACATAGTGATCTGGGCGGAAAAATTAGCCAGGCCACTACCCCAATGCTCATCAAAGATGCTGCCAAGCGCGCTGGGCGCGGCGTTGGTAACCTGCACATCAAGCTGATATTCCGGCTGGTCACCGGATGCGTCCACCAACCCGGCAAGGTGCATCGTTCCGTTCGCGAGATGGCCGTTCAACGACCGAATCTTGATCGAGTTTCCGCTAATGTCGAGCGCGGCGGTCGCGTCATGCACCACCAGCTTGCCGGTCGAGAGGGCACCGGCCCGGACCGTACCAGTGAGATCGGGCCACTTGACGGAGTGGCGATCGATACGCTCGAGAATCTGCCGCAGTAGTTGACCGCCTTCGCTGGTACCCAGCAACGCTGATTGAAGGGCGGCCAGATCCAGTGTGGGGAAGACGAGCGAGAAACGCCCGGCGCACGTCGTGCCGGAAGCACAAAGCGTCGGGTACTCCAGTGTTCCCTGGGCCTCTAGCTTTCCATAACTAATGGACGCGTTCGTCCATTCAATCTGAGTCGGGCTAAGAATTGCCTGAGCAGAGGCGATTTTAAGCGGCTGGGACAAGTAGGAGGCAGTGAGGTCAGCATTCCTGATGGTTATGCTGCCCTCGGCCGTCGACGCGGTCACGGGATGCTCGGAGTCGGGAACGGGCAGCAACCACTTACCGCGCACGCCAAGGTCGAGAGCAGCGGTCCCCGCGGCGCCAAGCAATCCGAAGGTCTTGACGAACGCCCTCAGCCGGGCAAGCGTGGCAACGCCACCCAAGTGCAGATCGAATCCAACAGGCGTAAACCGGCCATCCACAGTCACTGGAACCGGCGCACCCATCGACAGCCGCACAGGCTGCAGCAGCAACGCAGGAGATCCTGTCGAGTCGCCCCCCGCCTCGGGGCTCTCGCAGCGGAGCCGTACCGGGCCGAGAAGAAACGGCTTGCCAGAATCGGGAGTCAAGCTCAGCGAATCCAGCGCCATTTGGCCCGCAATCAAGGGTTGGCGTCCGTTTTGGCTTTCGTAGTGGAAGTGTCCATTAAGGGCTCCGGTGGCCTGGATCCCGGCGCCCAGGCCGCTACGCACCTCCTGCAGCCCGGCCAAAACTGCGGCGGCGGGAACGCGATCGATCTGCAGAGTGAGTTGCGCATGGGGCTGGGTTTGCACTTCCTGAATCGAGCCGGCGAGCCGCAGCGCTCCGTCTCCAACCGGTGAGGTACACGCAATGCCATCCAGCGCTCTTGATTCTTTCCGGAAGGATGCCCGGCAAGAGGTTTCTACATCCATCGGATGAATCGGAGTGAACTCGGAGCGGTGCAGCCCGGCGACCTTCAGCTTAGTGCTGACGTGCGCCAGGTCAGCGGTACCCCCCACCACGGCCTGAACATCGAGGCCTCCGCGCCAGCCGATGTCACGGCCGAGGGTAAGCCGGCTCAACTGGCCGAGGGGTACCCCGCTCCACTCCACATTAAGCTGCAACGGCATCTGGGCCAGTAAGGGCGCACGATGTAATGTCCCGTCGATACGCAACATGCCGGTGTCGGAGAGGTCGAGAACGAGATCGGTGCGCACGGGTTGGGCACGAAAATGCAGTTCCCAGGCATCGTCCGCATCCAGGGAGATGGAGAGGTCGGAATTCAGGAATGAGAGTGGTTTCTTCTCGTTCCCTTCTTTGAAATTAATGCGCGTGTTTTCCGCCTCAATATAGGGGAAGCGCGGAGCACGGCCGGCGTGGCGCTGACCTGTGGGGGCATTTGGAATGTGCGCTGCCTGCACCAAAACTGCTGCAAAGTTCCAACCGCCATTGGGTTCCCGGACAAGATTCAAACTGGCGTCGTCGAAATGGATACGGGAGACTTCAAGCCTGCCGCGCCACAAAGACAGAAGGCGCAGGTAAGCAACCACGCTGTCGGAGTGAAGAATGGGCTCGGAGCCGAACTTAGGATCTTCTTCTACGGAAAAATCGGAGAATTCAAAACCGGGCAGGGGCAGCAATCGCAGCTTGACGGAAGAGATATGCACCTGCCGCCCAACGCTGCGGCTGATGCTTTCGGCAATTCGATGCTGATACCGGCTGATGTTCACCAGCGGCGGCAACACAAAGGCAACTACGGACAGCAGCGCAACAGCAAGCAGAATCCAGCGCCTGGGCGAAGGACGCTTCTCCTCGCCACCCATGCTAACGGACCAAATGGAAGGTTCGACGCCAGCGGGTCTGATCGAAGAAGTGAAGAATTACGTGGGTATAGAACTGGAGCTTGTCGCCCACTCCTTCTTTCTCATATTGATTGTCGGGTTCGATGAAAGACCAGTAAACGAAGAGCGGCCGGCCGACAATGTTCGCCCGCGGGACAAAGCCCCAATAGCGCCCGTCCAGGCTGACGGTGCGGTTATCGCCCATGGCGAAGTAACGGCCCGGGGGAACCACGAGGTCTTCTCCCTGGATGTAATTGGGAAGCTCGAGGGCCCAGGTCGGGGTCACGTCCCCGCTCTGCGATGGAGAGACCGCAGGAAAGTCATCACGGTAGGGGAAATAGTTGCCGTAGTCCGGCATGGCCGCCTGGGGTTCGTGTTGCGGTTGGCCATTGAGGAAAACCACGCCGTTGCGGAGGTGGATACGATCGCCGGGAACGCCGATGACCCGCTTCACCAAGTAGAGGTCTGGTTCGCCGGGCTTGAAAAAGACGATAATGTCGCCGCGGTGGACATCGCGATAGTAGACAAAGGGAGCCCATTTGGTGCGCGGCGCCAAGGTGATGCGGTCCACCATCACATGGTCACCCACCAGCAGAGTCTTTTCCATGGAGGACGAGGGAATCTCGAAGTTCTGAAAGATGAAGGTCAGGGCAAAGAGCCCGATGACCAGCACCGTACAGATGGAAGCAAATGCTTCCAGCGGCGTCTCTTCCGTTGCCTGCTGGCTTTTGATCTCAGTTTGTGTAACTTCCATGATAATGGGGAACAAACTCCCTAGTGAATGACGCGAAACGTGCGGCTCCACCGTGCAAAGTCCATGACGGTATCGAGCGGGCTCTTCTCGTGTCCGAGTCTATCATCCGGGAGCGTGCGCTCATCGGTAGCCGAAGGCTGGTGCAGCGAGAAGTAAATGATGAAGGGCAAGCCCACAACATTGGCGCGGGGAACAAACCCCCAGTAGCGGCTATCGCGGCTGTGATTGCGGTTATCGCCAAGCACGAAATATACGCCGGGCGGGACCACCAACTCTCCGTTCTGGACATCGTGGCGCATCTGGATCCACCAAGAAGTATCCACCCCCGGGTCGGTGTAGAGCTTGGAGGGAAACTGATCGCGGAAGTTATCCTGATAAGCGCCTTCAAAGATCGCGAACGGCTCACGCTGCTTCTGCCCGTTCACGCAGACTACGCCGTTCTGCAGGCGGATGTGGTCGCCGGGAACCCCCACAACGCGCTTGACGACGTGATCGGATGGATCCAGCGGAAAATGAAATACGACCACGTCATCGCGGTTCACCTGCTCATAAGGCAGCAGCCAGTGCCAGGCGCCCGGCGGCCCGTAAACGGACTTGTTTACCAGCAGGAAATCCCCCACCAACAGAGTCCGCTCCATGGATTCAGACGGAATGCGAAAAGGCTGCACCACAAAGGTGAGAACAAACAGGGCGATGACGATGATCGACAGCAGCGAGCGGAAAGTATCGAGCAGGTTGGGAAAGACGAGGTGGGTGTGACTGTGGTGGACGGCGCGTGGGGCGACCGCGGGCGTCACAGAGGCTGTGGCCACGCTCGCTTCTTCCGTGGACACGCGGAAGAACTCCGCTGGTGGTTGGTGTGTCAAGAACCGTTACCTTCTGCCAACGGTTCCCGCGCAGGACTTTGTTTTCTAAGCTTGTCGAAGGCCCGGCGTGCGGCCTCCTGCTCGGCCCGTTTTTTGGTAGTGCCCACGCCGCGCGCAAGTGCCTTGGGCCCGCTTCCCTCCGCCACTCGTACCTCCACCAGGAAGCGCTTGCGGTGATCGGGCCCGCTTTCCGCTTTGAGCACATAGTCCGGCGGCCCGGTTTTCTGCGCCTGCAGCAGCTCTTGCAGTGCGGTCTTGTGGTCACCCAGCGAGACCCCACGATCCAGCGCCTGGCGTAAATCGTTCACGTAGGGCGCGACCACGTGCTTGTTGACAAAGGCCTCAACCGGAGCCAGGCCTCCGTCCAAATAGAGTGCCGCAATCACGGCCTCGACGCAGTTCGCCAGCAGAGTAGACTTCTTACGCCCGCCGCCTCGTTCTTCTCCCCGCCCCAGGCGCAAATAGCTACCCAAGTCGAGTGCCGCGGCAACTTGCGCCAGATGGCGCCGGCTGACCAGGCTGGCGCGGAGGCGTGTCCACTCGCCTTCATGGAGATCGGGAAAACGACGGAAGAGGATCTCTGCGACGACTAAGCCCAGAACGGCGTCTCCCAGGAACTCGAGTTGCTCGTTATCTTCTTCGCGTGAGCAAGGGGTTCCCTCGGCCTGCCGGCCCTCGGAGGTTTGCTCGTACGCTAGAGAGCTATGTGTCAGCGCCTTCACCAGCAGTCCCTGCTCGCGGAAGGTA
Organism: uncultured Acidobacteriaceae bacterium; assembly: GCA_963815175.1. Taxonomy (GTDB): domain Bacteria; phylum Acidobacteriota; class Terriglobia; order Terriglobales; family Acidobacteriaceae; genus PALSA-350. Next base: position 9,397 of record CAWFGM010000012.1, on the reverse strand, counting down.
TGACCCAACGCTGCCTGTAGCGTATTGGGAGCCGCCTGTGCCATCAATGTCTTTGCCCTTTCTCTTACTGTATTGCATAGCGAGAGAAATCATGCCGTTACTGAGGAGTGCCCTGAGACGGCTGGGCGCCCGCATGAGGTGGCGCGTCCGGGGCGGAATCGTCGTCCCCCGCAGGCTCGGTATGCTCCTGCTGCGGAACCGCGTATGGCTGCTTCAGACCTTTTTCCGCAGCCAGCTTGGTATCCGACTCTCCGTCGCGCACGGTTAGTGCTGCCCGGTACTCGGCGACGGCCTGGTCTCGCTGGTCCTGGATGTCGTAAATCCGCCCTAGGTAGATGTGCGACCAAGCCAGCATGCGGGGATCCTTGGATAGGCGTAGGGTCTCTTCGAAGTCGTGCTGGGCAGCCGGCACGTCGCGGTGCATGATGGCCACCCGGGCAAGAATGAAGTTGGCACGCGCGGGATCACCGGACTTATCTTCCACCGACTGTTGCGCCAGGGCGCCCGCGCCATCCGTGTCGCCTTTCATCAGCTTCATTTCCGCCAGGTCGAGGCCTCTCGGCTCGCGCGGCGATCGATGCACTACATCAGAGGAACTCTGCTGATTGAAGGTAGTATGCTTAGCCCGGTTCAATTCCGCGCTTACATCCATGCCATAGACCATCTCGCCGATGCTTTCCTTAAAGCTCTGCGGCGCCCGTTCGAAGGCAGCGAAGGCGTCGTAGAAGTAATCGGTGAGGACGTAGCCATCGGCCATATCCTCCTGGACCAGGTGACGGCGGACCGCTTCGGCTGCCTCTACGGAGGCATTGTGCTGATGAGTGGCGGCTTCCAGATCGCTGCGCCGTACATCGGCCGGGATTTTATAGATGGCCACGCCGGTATCCATGGTTCGGGCCTCGACCGCGCGAATCATGCACTCAATCGTCAGGGCTACTACATCGCTGCGATAGGTGTAATCGAGAGGGGCATCGCGAACGGTCTTTAGAAACGGCAGCAGCCTGTCCAGAGCCGAAGCGCGGGCGTACAAAAGGGGCTCAATCTGGTAATGCAGGTAGGCATGGCGAACTTCCCGCATGTGGATGGTTCCATTGACGGGCGAGGCCACGACGACATAGTCCGCTCCATAGACGCGGGCATTGGTCTGCGCAGGATCGAGCAGGGGTTCGATGACGACCAGAAAGCGCCTGCCGTTATTGGCCCCGCCGGGTGTCTTGAGGTAGATGCCGGTATCGTCGATCATCTTGGTCAAGGGGTCGTGGAGCTGGGCCAGCTGCTTATCGTATTGCGGGCGAACATGGAGCCAGATCACGTGCAGGTTGGCCAACTGGGCGAAGCGGCGCAGCAAAGGGAGAATGTTTTCTACTCCACTGGCGTCCGGAGGCATGTCGGCGCCCTGGGCGCTGGGCGCGAGGTCGGGCGGCGGCGTGATGAAAAGAGCAAGCGAAATATACTGCGCCAGGTCGGCGCCCGTGTCGGAAAGCCGATGCTGCACGATGAAAGTGCAGATTTTATCGTGCGCATCCCGCGCATCCGCCGAAGCTTGAAGCGCTTGGTTGACTTGGTCGCGGACCTGCTGACGCACGGGATCAGAAGCTGCGAGCCCCTCATCATAGCCGCACGCGTTCAGCGCCACGGCAATATAAAAAAGCGCCTCGCTATTCTGCAGGCTGATATCGGGACCTGCCGCGTTTACCAGCGCTGTGGAATCGGCCCTGCCGCCGGCTGAGGCTTGGGAATCCGAAGAGTTTTGGGCTTTCGCCGCTGAGGCGCTCAGGCAGACCAGCAGCGCAAACGAGGCGACCAATAGGCGCACAGGCAGATCTCTCGGTTGCCGGTCGGAATACTTGCGGTGAAACTGCATAGAGTGCGGCGAGTGGCCCTCTCCAAGTCTATGCACTGGGATGAGGCAGGGTCAAACCCGGAAACAGAGCTGGCGATACTTGGCCTAGGGTCTCCACGATCTGGTTACTTCCACCCGGCAGCTGTCCAAATTAGCGAATGGATCCGGCGTGGCGAGAATCGGGTCGGCTATTTGATCGCTTGGTGCCATTTGTGTGTGACACAAACTCGCCCGGTGGCTGATTCGTTTTCGGCGGGTGCTGTCCAAATCAGCCGGGAACGGAAACCCCTGAGAAGGAGAGGAGTACGGTCCCCCGCACGGGCTGCCCAAAGACCTGCGCCGGGGCAAAAACACTGAAAACCAAGCTATCTTCCAACTCGGAGCGGGTCTTGCTGTCCATGTTTCCGGAGACGACCTTATAGTCGTAAACCCGGCCTTCTCCATTGACGCAAGCCAGGACAACGAGCGGATTGTTGCCGTCGGCAACGCCTCCGGCGGGCTCGATCGAGGTGTAAAGAAAGCGGGGGCTGGAAGCGTTGCCGAGGGGTTCGTCGCGCGCCAGCGCGGCGACGGGAAGGCAAACATCCCCGTGAGCAGGGCCACCCCACCCAGCAGCGCAACGGTGCTGGCGAAGCCAGCTGTAACCTGCCATATCAGGGGACGGAAGGTATTTTGCCAGCGAACTCGACCGCGGGCGAACTTCTCCTGGGCAGTGTTGGCGGATTCCTGCGACAGGGCAACGCGAAGCCGCAGACCCAGATCCTCAGGAGCTTTCGCCGGCCCGATGGAACTAATAAGGGATTGCGCAGTCCGCCATTGCGCGAATTCAGCCGCGCAGCCGGAGCAGACCTCAAGATGCGTCGCAATCTCCTGCATGGCTGCGCCGGTCACAGCGCCGTCGAGGTATGCCGAGAACTGCTTGCGTAAGTCAGCGCACTTGCTCACTTGGCCCCCTTGGCGCTCATCGAAAGCGCTTCCATCGGTTGAAAAGCGGAACTTGGGCGTTTTGCCGCCGCCTCCGCGAAACCCGCCAGCCGCTCCTTCAGATGCGCGCGCCCACGCATTAGACGCGACTTGACGGTGCCGAGATTCACGCCCAGAATCTCCGCCACCTCTTCGTAGGAAAAGCCTTCGATATCGCGCAGGACCACGACGGCCTGAAACGGCTCGGGAATCTGGCGCAACTCCTCCTCTACCTTGGCACGGACCTCTTCCTGGGCCGCGCGGTCAAAGGGCGATTCATGAGCGTCGACCAGGGTGTCTTTGAGGCAGAGGGCCTGGCCGTCGTTGGTCTGACCAAACTCCGATTCGATGGTGACTTCCTGACGCTTGTGGCGTCCCCACCAGCGGCGCTGGTTGCTGGCCTCGCGCAGTGCAATGCGATAGATCCAGGTGCGCAGGCTGGAGTCTCCGTTGAATCTGCCAATGCCGCGGTAGATCTTGATGAAGACGTCCTGGGTCAGGTCAGCGGCGTCCGCGGGGTCGGGAATGGTGCGTGCAACCAGGCTGTAGATGGGCTGATGATACTTGGCGATCAACCAGGCAAACGCCTCCTCAGAACCGGCCTTCAGTTCAGAGACAATTCCGGCTTCTTCTGACGGTACGCTGAGGACGCTGGCGATATTTCCCAAAGCTATGCCTGCCTGCATGCGAAAGTTCTCCATAACATAACAGGAAGCGTCCACTTGCGTCTCCCAATTGCGCGCTCGACCGGCGAGGCGTAGCCACGCCACGGCAGTTTTAAGCTCTCTCTTACTTTAGACACCGCCCAGGGAGTAAGCGGCTCGGGAAAAGAGATTACTGAGGTGCCGGGGCGGGGGGCGGTTTTTTCTTGTGCGGCTTGGGAGTGTCAGGGCCATCGTCGACCACAATTTTGGTGGGCGCGGGGGCGGTGCGGCGGGCGGCCGGGCGACAGTGGCCTGCGTGGGCAATCTGGGCGTCCTGGGCGCCTATAGACTGCAGCAGCCAGGTGCCAAGTTTGGCCCTGCCGTCCTCCAACCCGGCGCGGGCATCTTCCAGGCTGCTCGGCATCCGACGCGGACCCGGCCATCGCCGCCGTTTCCGTGACCCGAAGCAATACGTCATAAAGAGCATCCAGATTACGGAAGACGGCAAAAGCGGGGGACAGTGCGGCCGGACCTTGGCTCGGCGGCCTCTGCCTGCGCCATCAGGAGTCCTGGCAGCGTGGTATTCAGGTCCCGCTGCATGGAGGCGATGTCCTGCTGCGTGGCGGCGCGGATTCGTTCGGGCGCCTTCCAGTGGGCAATGCTGAGGTTGGCGATGGCGTTCTGCACATTGGCCAGTGCGGGGCGCAGGTTGGCTCATGGCAAAGCCTGCTGGCGCCGGCGCCGCGGCTGCGGCGGGCTGAGCGGCGGGAGGTGGCGCTGCTTGCGCATTGGCGGCACCGGAGCCGCTCCACAACAACAGGGTCAGAACAGCGACTTTGGCCGAGCGAGGGGGATGGAACATTCTTTCTCCCGATGACAACGGTGGAGGAGCAGTGGCCCGTGCGGAGCGTTTGACGTATTAGGCATGCTCCAGCAGAATAAAGGATGTTCTTCCCTTTGTGGGCCTGTGGCGCAGCTGGGAGCGCGCTTCCATGGCATGGAAGAGGTCATCGGTTCGATCCCGATCAGGTCCACCAATAACTCCTTTGTTAACAGCTACTTGCCGGCATCGGCGAGTTGCCTTCTGTGTGTCCGAGGGTGCGGAAGGGTGCTGAAATTTCTGCACATCCATGCGGCAGCATCTATCCTACGACTTTTAGGCTCGCTTCACGCTTTTGCTGGTCGACCGCGCGGGTGTAAACATCAAGCGTTGTGAGGCAACTGGAGTGTCGCATCAACTCCTGAGCAACTTTTATGTCGACACCGAGCGCCCTGAGATTAGTCGCGAGTGAATGGCGGAAGCTGTGCCAGCCGATCCTTTTTCCGACGACTCCAATCCGTGCCAACACGGGACGAACGCTCTTTTCGAGGATGCTGTCAGGGCTGAGGGGCTTGGTCCCTTTGAACCGCACTGAGGGGAAGAGGAAATCCAGATCAGCGGCATAGGACGATTGCTGGCGCCACTCCAACAAAGCATTGAGGACAACGGGGTGCAAGGGAACGGGGCGGCAAGACGCATCTGTCTTCGTCTTACCGATCCGGTTCCGTACGCAGGACCGCAGCACGTTGACCTCCATCGTTCTCATGTTGAGGTCTGACCAGGTAAGGGCGATCATTTCAGATCGCCGAAGTCCAGTGCTGCCAATGAGCAAGACCATGGCCCGGTCGCGCACGGAGAGTTGTTGTACTAACTTTTGGAATTCTTCTGGAGTCAGAACGTCTTTGTCGCGGAGACGTTTCTGTGACGTTCTTACTCGGCTGATTGGGTTGAACGTCAACCATTCGTGGCGGATCGCATGGTTGTAGAGCACGGCCATGACACACTTCAGCTTCGCCTTCGAGGCTGGCGCCAATGGAAGAGAGTGCAGCCATTCCTCAACCTCTATGGTACGAACCGCACCGAGCCGAGATTTCCCCAACGCGGTTCGATGTAACGCTTGAATAGAAGGCGATGGTTCTCAATGGTTGAAAACGCCTTTCGCTCCCTGGCGGCGAGATCGCATACAGTTTTCGGCGTTCCGGCCACAGGGCTTGTCGTCCCCAACCATGAATCACTCCCGAGTAGCTCATGTCCCGGGCACAGTCACAGAATAAGTTGACTATTAGCGCAGCAATGTAGGCAACGGCTAGTCAAGATGATCGACGCGTAGCCAGTATCGATCTGCTTTCACCCCCAGGAGGAGTAAGAGAGGCAGAAAGCTGAGGGTTCAGCAAAGGCGGACGCTGGTAGCCAGCCTCGCCTCGCCGGCGGTTCCTCCATGGTGGCAGCAATCATTTGACTGGTTCCGGGCCACTCTTAAATGGACTGCATCCTAGGAAAGAAGCCCTTAAGGAGACAACGATAGGTGCCTATCAATAAACTTAGAAAACAAGTTTGATAGCCTGCTCGACCAACTTATCAAACGGCATGATTGTCAGCAGTAACGGTACGAAGGGAACTATAGTTACAACCAGCAGCAGAGCTATATCATCGGCCCGGATGGGCACTGGCCGCATCTTGCGAGCAACTTCGAAGCTGTTGCCCAGATCAGCCAGGGACTGTATGTCTCCGCTCCCCAAGGGCGCCTCGTCGTTGGCTCTGCCTTCCAGCCATTTTTCACTAAAATCCAGGACATACGAGAAGCGAACGCGCCATATTTCTCCAGGCCCTTGCGCTTGGTACGTATCAGAGGCAGGGTGAACGAGAGTAGCGGAGCCACCACCGCGGCAACTGGGAAGATGACCAGGCCAACAATAGTTAGCTCTGAAGTAAGCAGCGACTCTCCGTTATACAAGATGCGGTCCGCGATCTGCGACGCAAACACTGCGCTCTGCGCAAACAACAAGGGAGTAAAGGCGACGGTGTATTCGGCCACGAAAGCCAGCCCGGCTGGCCGATCCGGATGTAAGGCTACCAAGTTCAGCTTAAGACGCGAAACTCGAAATAAAAACCAACAGTAGATCAGGAACTGCACATACCAACGCAACAGGAAGAACTGGAAGAACGGAACACTCACGAACGCAAGCCAATAGCCGGCCATCGTAAAATGTACTGTCCCCCTGGAGCCGAGGCATACCAGCTGGCGACATCCGGTGGAATCTGATGTCGCCAGATCCACATACCACCGGTGAACACAAAAACAAAAAGCACAATCTCTGTGACCAGTGAATTATGAATGCGCGCGCCGGAGTTCAACGCAGCGCAAAACTTCGGGGACTCTTCCGCGGGGACGACCTTCCGTTCGACAAAATTCCTAGCAACATCCCATACGCGCTGGCGTACAAGCATTTCCGTCAGGATCAGCAACGGCAGGGAAACGAGAAACCGCACGTGAGTCTCGATATCGCGAATGAAAGAAAGCTTTATCCCTCCCAGGAGGTGAGCTTGCACCAGGGACAGGACCGCTAACGGTACCCAGCATACAAGAATAGAGATTGCGGCCAGGCTACTCAGCAACTGCGGAGCTGAACCTGACAAATGGGCCCGCCGGAGAATCCGATGCAGCGGCCCCTCAAGAACGAGAGAGAAAATCGGTGGTTCCTGCAAGGGTGCAGGCGTAGCCATAATTGACCTTCACTTTCATTCGCTCTTGGTGCAAACCTGTGAGCTTGTACGTCAACCTGGCCGGAAACAAGCGCACAAATGTCCGATAGTCTTCTCATCCTAGCCTCGCCTGCGCAGAGTCGCAACAGAATAGATCGCTCTGCAACGCCTAACAGATAGCTCTCAGCTGCTTACGATCAGACGCTTTGAGACTCCAAGAAATCCTGTGTGAGACTCGTAGTTTTGCGAGTTTACCGGCTGGCATGGCGCTTATAGTCTCGGGCTTAAGGAGTCACGGACTATGCCTACGGATGAAAAAGCAGTGAAGCAGGATTCCCTACCTTTCCCACCGGCACCGTCCGGGAGCATTGCCGGCCGCACGATGCAGGAATCCGTCTACAGCCCGCACCCTGTACCACGCCGGCTTCCTGCCGATGCTCCGAACATCCTGATTGTGCTGATCGACGACGCCGGACCCGGCCTGCCCTCCACTTTCGGTGGTGAAGTCCAGACCCCGACGCTGGACCGCGTTGCCATGGGAGGGATCTCGCTCAACCGCTTCCACACCACCGCCATGTGCTCGCCCACACGAGCGTCGATACTGACCGGCCGCAATCATCATCACGTGGGCGCCGGGCAGATCGCAGAGCTGGCGAACGACTGGGACGGATATTCGGGCCACATCCCCAAGAGCAGTGCGTTGATCGCCGACGTGCTGAAGGACTACGGCTACAGCACGGCGGCCTGGGGAAAGTGGCACAACACCCCGGCTGAGGAAACGACTGTCGCCGGGCCCTTCGAGAACTGGCCGACTGGCCTCGGTTTCGAATATTTCTACGGATTTCTGGCCGGTGAGGCCTCGCAGTATGAGCCCAACCTGGTGCGAAACACTACGGTCGTTCTGCCGCCCAAGAGCCCCGAGGAGGGTTACCACCTAAGCGAGGACCTCGCCGATGACGCCATCAAGTGGCTGAACAACCACAAGGCTTTACAGGCGGACAAGCCGTTCTTTATGTACTGGGCGAGCGGCGCTATTGACGGGCCGCACCACATCATGAAGGAGTGGGCCGACAAGTATAAGGGTAAGTTCGATGACGGTTGGGATGCCTATCGCGAGCGCGTCTTCAAGCGCGCAAAAGAGAAGAGCTGGATCCCCGAGAATGCTCAGCTTACGCCCCGGCACGAAACGATGGCGTCCTGGGAGAGCATCCCCGAAGATGAGAAGCCCTTCCAGCGCCGCTTGATGGAAGTGGCCGCCGGGTATGCCGAACACGTAGATGTTCAGGTCGGCCGGGTCGTCGATAAAATCGACCAGCTCGGCTACGGCGACAACACACTTATCTTCTACATCTGGGGAGACAACGGTTCCTCGTCCGAGGGACAGAACGGCACCATAAGCGAATTGTTGGCACAAAACGGTATCCCTACCACCGTCAAGCAGCACATCGCGGCGCTCGACCAGCTTGGCGGCCTGGATGTGCTTGGCTCGCCCAAGACCGATAACCAATACCACGCAGGTTGGGCCTGGGCGGGAGCACCCCCTACAAGGGAACCAAACTTCTCGCATCGCACTTCGGCGGTACGCGCAACCCGATTGCCATCCAGTGGCCGGCAAAAATCAAACACGATGGCAAACCGCGCCCGCAATTTCATCATTGCAACGACATCGTCCCCACAATTAATGAGGTGGTCGGCATCACCCCACCACTCGAGGTCAACGGAGTTCCTCAGGATCCGATTGACGGCGTGAGCTTTGCCTACATCTTTGGCGACCCAACAACCAAAGGCCGAATGCTCACCCAGTACTTCGAGATCATGGGCAGCCGCTCTATCTACCACGATGGCTGGATCGCTTCCGCCTTTGGACCGCGCACCCCGTGGCTGCCCGGTTTGCCCAAGGGCATTCACGACTGGACGCCCGATAACGATGTGTGGGAACTCTACAACCTGGAAGAGGATTGGTCCCAGGCAAACGATCTCGCGGCAAAGATGCCGGGAGAGTTGGCCCAACTGAAGGACATCTTTCTCATTGAGGGAACTAAGAACAAGGTTCTTCCCATCGGAGGTGGGCTTTGGGTTGTCGCTCTGCACCCTGAGATGCGCATCGCGCCCCCGTATACGGAGTGGACGTTCTCGGGTGATACCACGCGTGTGCCGGAGTTCTGCGCGCCGGCGCTGGGTAATAAACCCAACGTGGTCACGATCGACGCCACGATCCCAGCCAACGCCAACGGCGTGCTCTACAAATTAGGTGCGAACTCCGGTGGCCTCACCTGTTTCGTAGAGGACGGCGTTCTCTGCTACGAATACAACCTCTTCATCATCCAACGCACCAAGATCCGCGCCACCAGGAAGCTTCCGGCAGGTAAGGTGAAGATAGAAGTCGAGACGGCGTACGCAGTGCCCAAGCCGGCCGGCCCGCTC
>CAWFGM010000011.1:0-13818 GCA_963815175.1 uncultured Acidobacteriaceae bacterium | reverse complement strand
TTCATGCTCTTCGCGCTGGCGGCTGTCCTCGAGGATGAGTGGGCGACTTGCGGAGTGTGGCTCGCCTTGGTTGCGCTACTGCACCCCTTGATGGTTTGCTATGCAACCTTCGCGGTGCTCACCCTGGGGCTTACCAAACGCAGGATGTGGCGCTCGCTTGGTCTGCTTGCCGTGCTCGGGTCGCTGATGTGCGCCGTCATTTTCGCGGTCACCCGTCATGCGGACCCCAGCGTTGCTTACAATCGCGCGGCGCTCAGCCGATCGTATTTTTTCCTCTCCAGCTGGCAATGGTATGAGTATCCGGGCTTGCTGATGCCGCTCATCCTGCTCGGCATAGCCGGCGCCAACAAGCGAGTGGCGTGGCCTGCACGCTCGCTGGCTATCGCCGCGACTATCCTCGGGCGGTTGCGCGCTGCTGGTGTCCCTCTGTTTTGTGCACCGCAGCGGAAGCCTGCTGCTGGCGCGGCTGCAGGTATTGCGTACCTTTCACTTCGTTTACATCGCCGGCGTACTGTTGGGCGGAGGCATGCTGGCAACCCTGGCACAACGGCGGATTCGCGTCATTGCCGCGCTCTACCTGGCGCTTATCCTCATCATGTTCGCCGCCCAGAAGCTGACCTACCCCGCCTCCCGCCATGTGGAGTGGCCGGGGTTAACGCCACGCAATCCCTGGCTGCCAAGCCTTCCTGTGGATTTGTGCCAACACCCCCCAGGACTCGATCTTCGCCCTGGATAATGACTACATTGAATGGCCTGGTGAAGATGCCCAGGGTTTTCGCGCAACCGCGGAGAGGAGCGCGGTCGCCGATTATTTCAAAGACGGGGGCATCGCCAGCAATTTTCGCCAAGCAGCCGTCCCCTGGTGGCAAGGCTCGCAGGCCACTGAGCAGCTCAACAGCGCCACCGATGACCAGCGGATGGACCCGTCTTTGGCCCCTTGGCGTCACCTGGATCGTGTTGCCGGCGCAGGCAAACACCCGCTTTCCGTGTCCATTCACCAATGCGAGTGTGCACGTCTGCCGGCTCCGCAAAACTTTGCTTCACCCTACAGAAGGCGCAAAATAGCTCCTGGAGCCGTCCACCGGAGGACCAGCAAGTCGATGTTGACGCTGTATCAGAGACTTATTTTCGGCTACGTGTTGCTGCTCCCTCTGCTGCTTGCCGTCGGCCTGCACGATTCCCTTTCGCTTCACCAGGCTGCCGCCCTTGATCACCAGCCGACAGCCTCTGCCTCGTCTGCAGTGGAGGCACGCGCGGTTCGGCCCGCCCAGTCACCACCGTCGCCATCGCTTGCACCTTGGGCGGCGTCCTGATCTCCATCGGCTTTCTCATCTCCATCATCCGCCCGATCCGGCGCACCGCCGCCGCTTCTCGCCGCATCGGACAGGGGGAATTACAACAACGCATCGAGTGGCGAACCCGTGATGACCTGGGCACGATTGCTACCGAGCTCAACCGCATGGCAGTGCGGCTGCGCGACCTCCGGGATACTGAATATGGCCGCAAACAGATGGACCAGCAGCTTTCCGATGCGGTGGTGCAGTCTATCTTCGAACCGGTGATCGTCACTGACGCGAAAGGACATGTCCTCAAGCTCAATCAGGCGGCCAAGGAAGTGTTGGGCGAAGCTGCCGCCGATCGCATGGCCCTGACCAACACCCCGGGTGGAGAGAGAATTCTGCGCGCGGTGCGGGATGCGATCTCCATGCGCCAGTCCATCGCCACCGAGGGCGAAGCCGCCATGTTGCCCATGAAGCTCGGCGAGGGACAGCGAAGCTACCGCCTGCGCACCACTCCCATGCGCGATGCCGAGGGCAAGCTGTTGGGCGCTGTCAGCGTGCTCGAAGACATTACCGAGATGCAGGATATCGATCGCTTCAAGACCCGCTTTCTCAGTGTCGCCTCCAAAAAGCTCCGCCGGCCTCTGGAGCAGCTTCGGCTCAGCCTGTACACGCTCACCTCAGGTTTCGCCGGAGATTTGCGCCCCTTGCAGGCAGATGTGATTCATGGAGCGGAAGAGGAAGCAGAGCGTCTCAACGATCTCATGTCTGATCTGATCGAGGTGTCAGAGATCGATACCGGGCGGCGCGAGATCGGCATGGATCGGTTCCGACCCATTGATATTCTGCGCGACGCTTTGTCACGGGTGCGCGATGAGGTCCGCGCCAAGAACATCGATGTGCAGATCCAGGCATTTGCCGACCTCTCCTATGTGAATGGAGATCGCCGCGCCCTGCGCAGCATTATGGACAACCTCATGAGCAACGCGGTGCGCTATACACCGGAGAATGGAACTATCCTGTTGCAGGCCCAGGAGCAGAAAGACAAGGTGCAGTTCTCCGTGCGCGATTCCGGCCGGGGCATCGAAGCCGAGCGGTTGGCCAACATCTTCGGCCGCTTCAACGCCGCCCATGACCAAGGGACCGGCTTGGGCCTTGCCCTGGTGCGTCGCCTGGTCGAATTGCTCGGCGGTCAAACCTCCGTGGAAAGCCGGCTCGGCCACGGTGCCACCTTCAGCTTCACTCTCCCGGTAGCCACTACCGTCGCCACCCGGCATCCCATCGAAATTGGTTGAGCTTTCACTTCTGGTGAATGTGAAGTGACGAAATGATCGCGGCTTTCTCAAGAAAAAACGCTCCTCGTTACACTTAACCATGAGGCTTAGAAGGAAAATGCTCCAGCCTCTCAAGGGATAATGACAGACCTCTCGACCGACATCACATCCGCCCTGCCTGAGCAGGCCAAGCTTCGCGTCTACATCGGAGCCGCTCCCGGGTGGGCAAGACTTACCAGATGCTCGAAGATGCCCACCTGATGAAGAAGCAGGGCATTGACGTTGTCATTGGGCTGATCGAACCCCATGGACGCAAGGATACCCAGGACCAGATAAGAGATCTCGAGATCATTCCACGGCGGTCTATCCCTTACCGCTCGGTGGTCCTGGAGGAAATGGATCTCGATGCCATTCTTGCCCGGCATCCCCAAACCTGCCTGGTGGATGAGCTGGCGCACACCAACGTACCAGGATCGAGAAACCGCAAGCGTTACGAGGATGTGCTCGAGCTCTTGGACGCGGGCATCAACGTCTGGACCGCGGTCAATGTGCAGCACTTGGAAACCCTCAACGACTCCGTTTCCCGCTCCGCCGATGTCCAGATCCGGGAAACCATCCCGGATAGTTTCCTGAAGCGGGCCGATGAAGTTGTGAACGTAGACATCACCGTGGAGGAACTACGTTCACGCCTCAAGCAAGGCAAGATCTACGCCCAGGAGAAGATCGAGCAGTCGCTGGCCAACTTTTTCCGCAAAGGCAACCTCAGTATGTTGCGCGAGCTTGCGCTGCGCACCACGGCGGCGGAGGTTGGCTCCCGCGCGGCAGAGTATCGCCGCAGCGAGGGACTGGAACAAGCTCCGATTCCGGAGAAAGTGATGGTTTGTCTCTCCCCCCGGCCAGGTGCGGAGCGTCTTTTGCGGGTTGGAGCGCGTATCGCCGGCCGCCTGGCCACCAACTGGTACGCGGTCCGGGTTGAATCTCCGGACGAAGACTCGCGCCACGGAGACCCGGAAGAGTATCAGCGCATGGAAGAGTACCAGCGCCTGGCTCGGGATCTGGGCGCCCAGGTCATCGTGCTGAAAGACAAGAACATCGCCGATGCACTCATCGAATTTGCGCAGCAGGAAGGCATTTCGCACGTGGTTTTCGGACAATCGGCGCGCTCGCGGCTGGACATTCTTCTCCGCGGCTCGGTGATCAATCGCTTTCTAGCCGAGATTCGTGACGCCACGGTGCAGGTGGTCCCGATCGGCATGGGGAAACGCTAAACACAACCCAAAAACCCCGAGTCCGAGGAGTGGGGGTCCTGGGTGAGCCTGGACTTTGGAAAATGGTTTAAGGACGCCCAGGACGTGAGTCCAGGGTTATTTTCAGCCGTCCCTTCGGGACTGAGTTTGCCTGTTGAGTTCTGACCCATGGGCTTTTTCGCAAGCTGGCAAAGTCGTCGCTGATCAAAGCATGAGTTTTTCCGCAGCCTGTTGCGTCCGTGGTCTTCAATGGGCCGCGCATTCAGGGGCATTGTTGCGGTACAGGGGATTATGCGGATAGGCAACTGCCAGTTCGTGCAGCAAGCCACATCCCTGGGCATCGTTTTTATCCCGCAGCGCGGCTACCGCCAGCAGCAGCTTCGCGAAAGGTTTCAGGAGGTTCCCGTGAGCCGCGGTTTCCTGGAGTTCGCGAATGCCCTGCTCCTTGTCCGGCTTGATACCGCCCATGCGCAATATCCAACGCACGGGCGCGGGCTTGATGCCGGTCATGTAATTTTCAACGCCGACCGCCAGGAAAGCGTCGTAGGCGTCAGGCTTCTGCTGAAGTAACTGTTGCGCAAGAATGCGCCCTTGCTTCATGTAGCTCAATGCAGCCAAATCCTCCTTATCGATCATGGCTACATAGTCGGAGCGCAGGCCCATCGCCAGAACCTTGGCAAACAGTGCGTTGCTGTCATTGGCGTTAAGCTTAAGCGCCGCGTCGGCCAGCTGGTCACCGCGATCTACTGCGCCGAAGAACTGCTCGCGTACCTTGGGGTCCGGACGAACCTTGGACCGCGCCTCAAATTCTTTGTCGTTGGTGAAGAGCTGGCTTTCCAGGATGTTGAGCCGGGCGAACTCTCCAAACAGGTAGCCGGCAGCTTGGGAGACCGGACCCATTGGGTCTTCCGGGTGCATCCGCTCCCAGGTTGAGAAATCCTGGTGCGCCTTTTGAAAATCCAGGTTGTACATACTCTGGAAGCCCTGTTCGATCTCCGTCGGCGCCAGAGCATCCGCTGCTTGTGCGGATGCCATGGCAAACAAGAGCAACAGCACGAAAAACAAGTTCCGCGCCCGTTTCGGCCTTCCGTGACTGAGTCTGGGGCAAACTGGCTTCATTAACCCAAGGATAGAATGCGCACTCGGCGGAGTTGTCACAGAAAGGTCTCGGCCGATTCCATTCACCGATGTGGCTGCTGGCGGGGGGACAAACTCAAGCGCCGCCCGGGCAGGGGGCACCTATAGCTCGCTCCAGCGCATACCCGGGTGGCCCGCCGCAGCCGGCGCAGAGAAGCTACGCAGCCAACCGGCCAGATGCATGTAATCTTCAGCCACTGCCGAACCGGGCGCGTAATCGATCACGGTCGTTCCTTCGGCCAGGGCCTCGCTCACTGCAGTGCTGCGGCGAAGCACCAGGGGCAGGAGGCGATCGCCCAGTTGCTGTTGCAAGGTCTCGCGCACGTCCAGGTGCAGCGGCGATGAGGCATCGAACTGGTTCAACAGGTAAAAGGCAGTTCCCGTTTCTTTATCCCGGTTGGACGGATTAGCCGGGTTGAACAGAAACGCCTCCAGCGACCGCACCGTTGCTACCGAGCTGATATCTGGAAGGATGGGTACCAGGATGGTTGGCCGCAACAGCAGCAGCCGCCTCGTCACCTGGCGGCTGGCGGTGCCTATGTCTACCAGGATGCGGCTCGCGTCGCGGCCGTCGCGCCCCAACTCTCCCAGCAGCGGGTCATGCTCATCGGCCCCGTCTCCGGGATAGCGCTCCGGCTCCAGGGTCAGAACCTGTACCGGTGCGTCTCTCTCCCCGCCGGGAGGAGAAAAGGTCCGGACCACGCCGGGCTTAAACTCGCGCGAGCCGAAATAGAGCGGCAACGGCCCATAGACCGCCGTATCGGCCAGCAAGACGTGTTCCCCGAGCGCTGCCAGAGCACGCCCCAGCGTGGCCACCAGGCAGGTCTTTCCTACTCCGCCAGCCAGGGAAAAAACAGCAACCATGGGTGGCCTGTCGTCGAGGCCAGGTGTTGATATCACCTCAGGCGGAGCGAAAATCGAGTGCAGCGCAAACCAGCGTGTGGTCGCCGCATCCATGGGCTGCGGCCTCGGTTGGGACGGTTCCTCCGTCGCTTGGTGAGATGGGTGTTGGGAAATGACCGTGGGCTCCGCGACGCTGCCTGGTTCTCCTCGTTCCCGCGCGATCCGGTAGCGGAAGCGCCCCAGCACCTCCTTGCGCGACGCAGAAAAGTCCCAGTACGTGCTCCCGGGCGTGCGAGCGCGAGCGTAGAGCGCCGCGATGTCCTCTGGCGGTGAGCTCTGCTCCGGGTCCGGTGGTTTCTCTGTCATGCTGCTCCCTCAATTCTCCCTAATCAGAGCCCAAATCAGACGCAAAGGATGGGTCGGTCCTTCGGCGAACGGGGGAGAGTCTTATTGTCGTCTTTCGACATATTACCGGGGGAGCTTTAGTTCCTTAACATACTCCGGATTTGCTGTTGAGGTGAGTGGCGTTCTCAAAATTCATGCGCCTGTGCGGGCCCAACGGCTGGCTCTATCCATTGTGATATTTTTGAACTTGGAAACGAGCTCGTAGCTCAGTCGGTAGAGCAACGCACTTTTAATGCGTGGGTCGTGGGTTCGATTCCCACCGAGCTCACCACGTTTCGGAGCTACCGGGCAGCCGGAGGGCGTACCCTCACCGCTAGGGACGCTTCTTACCTGTTAACGCTCATGGCCACCACCCCGCTTTGCGTCGCGCCGCTCAACTCATTGCAGGTCACTGCGTTGCATGACCGTTGCACTGCGGCCTGGCACCACGAGGTTCCCGCCATAGCCCCCTCTGTGACCGGCTTCGAACGCACGTTGGCGGAGCAGCACCTGGCCAACTTCGAACTCTGGCACGCGGAGGATATGGCACGCGCTCCGGAAGCCAGCGATCATGACCTGGCTCGCATCAAGCGCTTCATTGACCGCGCCAATCAGCGTCGCAACGATCTAACCGAGCAGTGCGATATCTTTCTGCTGAACTTTCTCAGTCAGCAAAACCTCCCCGCGCCTGGCGCCGAACTGCACTCCGAGTCACCCGGCCTGATCCTCGACCGGCTGTCGATTCTCTCCCTCAAGCTTTTTCATACCCGGGAAGAGATTGACCGTCCCCAGGCACCTCTCGGCCACCGCGAACGCAATCTGCAGCGTTTGCGCATCCTGGTTGAGCAACGGGACGATCTAGCCGGGGCTCTCGATCGCCTGTGGCAGCTAGTCCTCGACCGGCAGCGCAGATTCAAGCTTTATCACCAGCTAAAGATGTATAACGACCCCGCGCTCAACCCGGCAGTTTACTCCCCGCAGTCCAAGTATGAGTCAGTTCGAGGCCTCAACGGCACCTATTTGGCGTCCATGCTACAGTCGTGCCAAGGATGCCGATCTACCTGCCGGGTTGACGTACGCCTGTCTGTGCGTATAAAAACGAATCTAATAGCCGGTACGGCCCCGTATCCATGTTTTGATCGATGTCGACTGTTTAAAACGGAGAAAGAAGAGTGGTTATGCAAAACACAGGTCAGGGTATCCCCGCTCGGCGCAATCCTCGCACCATCGAGGGCAAGGCGCGCCCTATGCCGAATGCTGCCCACCAGAAGGCCCTGAACGAGTACCAGAACGCGCTGCAGTGGATGCAGGAAGGCAAGTATGAGAAGGCCCGGCTGGTCTTTGAGAAGCTCAGCCAGGACGGCCCGGTTGAGATTCTGGAGCGGGTGCGGGTCTATCTCGCCGCCTGTCAGCGGCATGCGCAACAAAGTGGCCTTTCCTTCGACAGCACGGAGGAGCAGTACGACTACGCCATCTCCCTGTTGAATACCGGATTCTACGAAGAGGCCCGCGACCAGTTCCAAGGCATTCTCAAGACCAACCCGACTGCCGACTACGCCTACTACGGTCTGGCCATCCTGGAAAGCATGACCGGGCTGGCTGAGCCCTGCCTCGAGCACCTGGCCAAGGCGATCGAGCTGAGCCCCCGGAACCGCATCCAGGCGCGCAGCGATTCAGATTTCCAGGATATGGCCGACGACCCTCGTTTCACCGAACTGCTCTACCCTGAAGTTCCGTAAGCGAGCACAGGCTCGCCGCTTTCTGTGTAATCGTTCTGCCGTTTCAGGGTTCGGCAAGTTCGTTCAGGCGTAGGCTAGCTGTGTGATCGCTTTATGGTGAAATCCCTCTCCTCCACCCTGGCCAAGCCGAGGCCCGCGAAAGCCTCCATTGCCGCTCGACGGAGCGCCGACCGTTCCAGCATTCGCGCGGTGGCCATTGGCGGAGGTACCGGCCTCTCCACTCTGCTGCGCGGGCTGCGGCGCTTTGTCGCGTCGCCTCATCAATCTTCCGCCGATTGCGAGAGCTGCCCCTGCCTCATCTCCGACCTGGCTGCCGTGGTCACGGTGACCGACGATGGCGGCTCCAGCGGACGGCTGCGCCGCGGCTTCAACATGCTTCCACCGGGCGACCTGCGCAATTGCATGGTGGCTCTTTCTGAAGATGAGCATCTGATCTCGCGGCTCTTTCGCCATCGCTTCACCGCCGGCGAGGGCCTGGAAGGCCACAGTTTCGGCAATCTCTTTGTGGCCGCGCTGCTGGAAATGACGGGCGATTTTGCCCAGGCCATCAAACTCTCCTCCCAGGTGCTGGCCACCCGCGGGCACATCTACCCGGTGACCAACGCCAACGTCTCCCTTGCTGCGCGCATGGACGACGGTTCCCTGGTACAGGGCGAAACCAACATCACCGCCAGCCGGCAACGCATCGTTGAACTCATGCTGGAGCCGGCGGACGCCGAACCGCTCCCCGAGACGCTGGAAGCGATCGAACGCGCCGACCTGATCACGGTTGGTCCCGGTTCTCTCTTTACCAGTCTCATTACCAACCTTCTGGTCAAGGGTGTTTCCGAGGCCCTGGCCGGCTTCGCGGGCCGTCCGGGTGTACATCTGCAACCTGATGACCCAGGCAAATGAGAGCCTGAACCTGACCGCATCGCAGCATATCGAGCGCATTTATGAGCATGCGCACCGGCCCATCTTCGACTACGCGCTGGTGAATACCGCGCCCGTTTCCAAGGCTCTGCTCGATCGCTACGCTGGGGAAGGGGCGTCGCCCATCGTCGCAGACATCGAGGCTATCGAAGCCCTGGGCGTTCGCTGTATCGCCGGCGACTTTGCTGCCGAAGGGGATGTAGTCCGCCACGCCGCGGATCGCGTCACGGATGCCGTCGTGCGCTTGGGCATCTCCGGGCGCCGATAGGTAAAAGCTGAATGCAGTTCCCTGAGAAGGTCGAGGTGCCCCAGATCTCGCTCGTTTTTCGCGATGTGGGATATGAATGCTCTTTCCCGCTGACTCTCGAGCTTCGTCCGAGCACTTAACGTAACCTCGGTGGTGATACACATCTCGCGAAAGACGAGCGAGATCTGGGGCATCCCGTCCATCGTTGCGGGGACAGATTTCAAGTGCTTCATACTGCCGGTTGAATCTCCTTCACCGTTCGCTTCAGCTGGCCGCAGGCGGCGTAGATGTCCCTGCCCCGCGGCCGGCGGAGAAAGGCGGGAACGCCGCGGGCGATGAGTCTCTGCTGAAAGGCCGCGACCTGGTCCGGCTCCGGCATGGCGTAGGCAATGCCGGGGCCGGGATTCCAGGCGATCAGATTCACCTTCACCGGCATGGGCGCGCTGCGGGCCAGCGCGACCAACTCGTCCGCGTGCTGCAAGCCGTCGTTGACGCCGCCCAGCAGCACGTACTCGAAGGTGACCCGTTCCCGCGGCCGCAGAGGCAATTGGCCAGCCGCCTGGATGACTTCATCGATCTTCCATTTGCGGGTAATGGGCATGATCGCTTCGCGAATCACATCGTTGGGGGCGTTCAGGCTGATCGCCAGCCGGGGCCGCACCGCCTCCCCGGCCAGCCGCAGAATGCCGGGCACAATGCCGGAAGTCGAGACCGTCATCCTGGATTCCGCCAGCCCTGCTTCGTTCACCAGCAGACGCACGGCGGCCATGAACTCGTCATAATTCAGGAATGGCTCGCCCATGCCCATGAAGACCAGGTTGATCCGGTCGCGCCCCACTTGCACTGCCTGGCGCTCCAGCACGGCGATCACCTGGCCGGCGATCTCTCCCGCCGAAAGGTTTCGCTGCATCCCAGCTTCGCGGTGAGGCAGAACTGGCAGTTGACGGCGCAGCCGATCTGGCTGGAGACGCAGATGGTGGCTCGCCGGGCAGCGGCATCGGCCGTCTCGTGCCCGCTGCCGTCTCCCTGCTCGCCCCCGTCGCCTCCCGGCATCCAGACCGTCTCCACTGTCTGCCCGTCCTGGCCGGCAACCAGGTAGCGCTCGGTGCCGTCGACGGAGCGAAAAGTCTCGACTATCCGGGGACCGGCAATTTTCCAGCCCTCGCTCGGCCATTCCTGTTCGCAGGTCGCGAGGCAGGGTATGTACCTGGTCGAGGGAGGCAGTCCGCTGCTGAAACATGGCCTGAAGCAGCTGGCCGGCCCGGTACGCGGGCTGGCCGAAATTCGCACCATTAATTCGGTAAGTTGTTGACGGGAAAGGCCAAAAAGATTTCTTAGCGGCAGGCTGGTGCTCCGTCTAACACAGAGGACGAGATTTTCCCCACCAGGCATCTCTTGGCAGCATAGCACTCCCCGATTTTGCGGACGCCATTAGCAGTTGCACTAACAAGGTGCATCGAGAGCAACTTCGTCCTGGAAGCCGCCCAAGTGCACCACATTTTGGTAATCGGGCGCAGGAAATCCGCTTTAGCCCAGGGAAAGCCGCTACACTGAGATGGTGACAGAACGCAGCATTCGACGCACGGTCCTGCCCTACGGCCTGACTATTCTGACCGAGCGCATGGAGCATATCCGCTCCGTCGCCATGGGTGTGTGGATCAGGGCCGGCTCGCGGCATGAGTTGCCGGAAGTGAACGGCATCTCGCATTTTGTCGAACACATGGTCTTCAAGGGAACGCAGTCGCGCTCCGCCCAGCGCATCGCGCGCGAGGTCGACGCGATCGGCGGCAACCTGGACGCGTTCACCGGCAAAGAGACCATCTGCTTCAACATGAAGGTTCTCGATGAGCATGTGCCCACGGCGCTCGATGTGCTCTCCGACCTGGTGCTGAACCCGGTCTTCAACAACGATGACATCATGCGCGAGCGCGGCGTGATCCTCGAAGAGATCAAGATGGACGAGGACAATCCCGACTACCTGGTCCACGAGATTTTCACCCAGAATTTCTGGAAGGACCATCCGCTGGGCAAACCGATCCTGGGAACCAAGGAGACGGTGCGCCGCTTCGAGCAGGACACGCTGTTTGACTACTACGGCAAGCGCTTCTCCGGCACAACATGGTGTTCTCCGCCGCGGGCAATCTGGAGCACGACGCCTTTGTTGATCTGGTAGCACGCCGGTTCGACCACATTGCGCCCGCAACGGCTCGCTTGCGGAAACGGAGCCGCGCACCGTCTCGAAGATCGTTCTGCGCAACAAGAAAGCGCTGGAACAGGTGCAGCTTTGTCTGGGCGTGCCCTCTCCACCGCATCGCGCACGATCTCCGCTACGTGACCCTGCTGCTGAATACCGTGCTCGGCGGAGGCATGAGCTCGCGGCTCTTCCAGACGGTCCGCGAAGAGCGCGGCCTGGCCTACTCCATCTTCAGCGACCTGAATCCCTACCGCGACACCGGCTCGCTGTGCGTTTATGCGGGTACATCGTCCGCGCACTGCCTGCAGGTGATCGAGTTGATCATGGGCGAGTTCCGCCGGCTGAAGTGCGAAGCGCTGCCGGAAGAAGAGCTGCAACGCGCCAAGGACCAGCTCAAGGGCAACATCATTCTCGGCCTGGAGAGTTCCATGTCGCGCATGTCCAACCTGGCTCGACAGGAAATGTACTTCGAGCACTTCTTCGGCGTGGAGGAGATCATGGAGAAGGTCGAGACCGTCACCAGTGAAGAGGTCATGGCGATGGCCAACTCCCTCTTCGACCCGGACAAAGTTGCGGTGACGCTGCTGGGCCGGCTCGACGGGCTCAAGGTCAGCCGCGCGCCAGCTGGCCTGCTAGGTTCGTTGAGCGCTTTTCCCGCCGGCTGCGTCCATATCATTTGTAAAATGGGACCGTCATGACTCAGCACCAGCAATACCGGGATCCTCCGCACGCAACCGCCAGCGCGGCTTCACCCTGATGGAACTGCTGATCGTTATGTCCATCATGATCATCCTGATGTTGATCGCCATCCCGAACTTCATCAGCATGAAGGCCCAGGCGGACGAGACATCGGCCATCCAGTCGCTGCGCGCCATCTACCAGGCGCAGATCCAGTACCAGACTAACTTCCCCGCCAACGGCTTCGCCTGTCGCTGAGCGCACTTGGCGGCAATGCCAGCGCCGGTCCGCCCAGCGCCCAGGCAGCGCAGGTGTCTGCAGGGCGATCTGGCCACGGGACAGAAATCCGGCTACACCTTCAACATCGTCAACTGCACCAAGGTCACGGTCAACAACCAGGACATGTACACCTCCTATGAGGCAACCGCGGTTCCGCAGGCGATTGGCAAGTCGGGCCATCGCGGCTTCTGCATCGACCAGGCCGGGGAAATCAAGGCCGACCCCGCGGGCGGCACGAATTGCTCCCAGCCGATTCAGTAAGAGCCCGCTGCTTTTTTGTACTGGTTCTGTTGCTGCCAGTCGCTTGTTCGCCCAGCCGAACCCACCGCGCAACAGCTAGCCCACCGTGTCGATAAGTACTACAACGGCCTCCACTCGCTGCGCACCGCCTTCACTGAGAGCTTTCACGGAATGGGCATCGATCGCGAAGAGAGCGGGACTCTGCTGCTGCGCAAGCCGGGAAAGATGCATTGGAGCTATACGCAATCCTCCGGGCAAGGTCTTTCTGCTCGATGGCAAATACGCCTGGTTTTATTCGCCTGGAGATGCCCAAGTAGAACGCGTGGCCGCCACGCAATTGGACGATCTGCGCTCACCACTGCGCTTCCTGCTGGGCCACACGCAACTGCAGAAGGAACTCGACGGGTTGACGCTGTCCACCACCGACGGTGGACTGCAGCTCTCCGGAGTGCCCAAGGGAATGCGCAACCGGGTGGAGAAGATTGTCCTGGGGGTGAACGCCGAGGGGTCATCCACTCCATGGTCATCGACGAGACCGATGGAGCGCGAACTTCCTTCACGTTCAAGGAAAGCCAGGCGGATGCGCCCGCACCGAACTCGGATTTTGTTTTCCATCCGCCGCCGGGTGTTCCGGTGGTGGATGGTTTGCCTCCGGTGTAGGACTCGAGGCGGAGAGAGTTCGATTCGATTTCCTTTTCCTCAGAGCATGCCTAAGGTTCCGGGCCGTGTACCGCACTCGCTCAAAACAAATCAACGATCAGGGTGTATCGGAACTAGTCCCGTAGGGACGGCTGAGAGTAGCGCAGGACGTCAGTCCTGGGTGTACATTGCCTATCGCGACCAGTCCCGCAGAGCCTGCCCTGAGCCTGTCAAAGGGGACGACTGAGAATGTCCCAGGACGCTAGTCCTGGGTGGACGCTGCCGAGACCAGTCCCTTCGCGACTGAGTTTGTCTCTTGAGTTCTCACACAGACTCTGAAGTCCTGGGATATTCTCGGCCCTCCCTACGGGCATCGGTTTGGAAATCGAGAACAGGTTTGGGGAAAACCTCATGCTTTGTGCCAGGGCACGACTTTAGTCGGGCCATCTCCCACGCGCCTGATGAGGGCTTTAGCCCCGGGGCCTTGGTTTCCTTTAGTCTTCAAACTATGCGAATCACAGCCTTGGTGGTTTCAACGGTGTGCGTGTTGGCGGCCTTGGCAGCCGGCACGAAACATAGCGGGCCGTGGGAACTCGAGGATAGCGGGTCCATTGCCGGGCTACGGGGAGTCCATGCCGTTGGCGGTGGCGTAGTCTGGGCCACCGGCGCCGGCGGCACTATACTGCGCAGCGAGGACACTGGCTACCTCTGGCAACAATGCGCCG
>CAWFGM010000010.1:0-16177 GCA_963815175.1 uncultured Acidobacteriaceae bacterium | reverse complement strand
TCCCAACAGTCCGAGATGCCGACTTTTTCGTCCAAGTGGAAAGTCTCTCCACTGGAAATCAGTGAACACAAACGCGCGTTTATCAGTATCGGTCCAGACAGACGTGTGCAACCCAACGCCTGGCCAGTTCCCGATGCAATGCTATCGAGTCTTACTGCTTGTTCGAGCATTGGCTTCGCGACTGATTGCAGACTCAAAAGCGGCTTGAAGCTCGGCGCAGACCGACCGGCGCGGCACGGGCGCTCCCATGTGAATGCCTCTGAGCTCGGCCATGAATGCCTTCCACATTCGCTCGCCGCCTTCTTCAAGAAGCTGGGCGCGGATCGAGAGTTGCCTGGACGCAGGAGTGAACCGGCATCCCCATGCGCCCATGTGGGCCAGCAAGGGGACAAGCTGAATAGACGCTTCAGTGAGGCTGTAAATCGCCTTTTGTTTGTGGGTTGGGTCGTCGGTGCGCAAGAGGAGACCGGACTGGACTAAACGGGCAAGCCTGTTTGCCAGGATATTCGACGCGATTCCTTCTTCCGATAGCCTGAGCAGATCTCCATAGTGGCGGCGATTTCCGAACATGATGTCCCGAATGACGATCAAGCTCCAACGGTCGCCGAGCATCTCCAGCGTCAAATTGATAGGACAGCCCGAGCGCATTTCGTTTCTGGTCTGGATTTTTTTCATGAATTCCATCATCTACCACTTGCAGTATGCATGGAGTCTGGGCTATGTTCAAACAACTTGCATAATGCAACTAGATTGTGGGAGCAGGCGCATGAGAACAATCGTAGGCACCAGCCTGGTGCTCGTCGCCGTGCTGAACGGGACGGGTCAAATTCAGGCACAGGACGCGAAAACGCCTTACCCGGCAATGGCCCCGATTGAGCAATACCGGATGGACCGTGATGTCGAAATCGCTTTGGCGCGCTCTGCGGCCCCTGCGTCCATATCGAAGGATGCCTCGGTCATGGTCATGGGACAAAAGAACTATGAGACCGCGGTCGAAGGCACGAACGGTTTCGTCTGTCTGGTGGGCAGATCCTGGGGAGCGCCATTTGAAAACCCGGAGTTCTGGAATCCAAAGAATCGGAGCCCTGAGTGCTTCAACCCGCCAGCCGCGCTTTCCGTGCTGCCTTATGTTTTAAAAACAACCGGGATGGTGTTGGCTGGATTCTCTAAAACTCAAATGTTCGATGCGATCAAGGCCGCAGTCGACAAGAAGGAATTGGGAGCTCCGGCCTCGGGCTCGTTGATCTACATGATGTCGAAGGAAGGGTACCTTACCGACCAGCCGCCCCATAACCTCAACCACCTCATGTATGACCTTCCACGCATGGATGGCGCGGCGTGGGGCGCAAATCTGCCCGGCGCACCCATCTATTTTCAGCAGCTAAATCCAGCGCCGATTACCGAGTTTTACGTTGTCATGGGTAACTGGTCAGACGGAACACCCGTAAACGGAGACGGTAACTCCGCGAGCGAGTCTCACAAGCATTAGGGACGGGCCTGGCGAAGCATTTGCAGTGCTCCGCGTCTCCGCGTGAATCTTTTCAGCGACGAGATGCCCGTTTTCCAGTACCTTTTCTCTGCAAAATAGTCAGGAGGCGTTATGGGCAGGCTCATCTTCGGAATGATGCAATCTCTCGATGGATATATCGATGGGCCTGCGGGCGGACCGCACGGCGGCTTTTCCCACAGCAGCAGACTCCCACCACCCGGTCCGATCCTCTCTCGCCATTTCACCGATCACGTCCGTGGCTCGGACGGCTTTCTCTATGGCAGACGCATGTATGAGGTCATGCGTTACTGGGATGAGGACCAGCCGGATTGGGACGAGATCGATCATGATTTCGCCCAAGCCTGGCGTCCGAAGCCGAAGTGGGTTGCATCACGTTCTTTGACGTCCGTTGGTCCTAACGCCACACTTGTGCAAGGCGATTTGATCGACTTTGCCGCAAACCTCAAGTCCGAACGAGAGGGAGACATCGACGTCGCTGGCGCGGAGCTTGCGAACGTGCTGTCCGCTGCGGGTCTCGTTGACGAGTATCGCCTGTACTTTCGTCCGTACGTGCTCGGCACCGGTAAACCCTACTTCGCCGGTCCCCTGCCTCCGCTTCGCCTGATGAAGCTTGATGCCATCGGAGAGGACGCGGTCCGATTGACCTACGTGCCCGCCTGATCGACCTTCCATTCCGATTAGTAGCGAAAGACGGCCAGTTTTTACAAATCCAGTCCACCTGAACGTAAAACCGGCTAGTCGGAAATCTGACATTCCGTTGGTCCGCGACGGTTATTCGCGGATGGGCAAGTGTACGACAAGCCGACTACTCGGCCAAGTGACGAGAAGGTCGTTTTTCGGTCCTTATCCTAGCCCAGTACGAGCTTCCCGAAAGCCGATCAATATCCAATGCGCCCGGCCTCCAATCTCGAAATGATAGATTGTGTTCATCCGCAAAGAGGCAGGGTCAACATTTCCACACAGCGCATTAGCTTTGGTGAGTTTGAACTGGACGTCCGCGCGGGTGAACTGCGCAAGGGCGAGGAACGCATACGTCTGCAGAAACAACCTTTCGAGATTCTCCTGATTCTGCTCGAACGCCCCGGCGAGGTGGTGATGCGGGAGGAAATCTGCGATCGTCTCTGGCCGAATGGCACGGTGGTCGAGTTCGAGCACAGCATCGGCACCGCGATCAAGAAGCTGCGCCAGGCACTCGGTGACGAGGCCGAAAGCCCGCGCTATGTCGAGACTCTGCCCCGCCGCGGCTTCCGCTTCATCTTCCCCAATGTTGTTGCGCTACCCAGAGCGGATTGGCCACACCCGAATTCGCCACTCCAGGGTCAGGGTCAGGGTCAGGCTCTGGCTCCGGTGGCTGCATCTGCAGTAATCAACCCATCGGCCGTTGCCTCGGTTGTCCCACCCCCAGTTCCCGTCGAAACAGTGATAGGGTCTGCTTACCGATTCGTTGCTGACGTGGTCGAGACAGAAGAGCCTGCGAAAACGGCGATAGCCGAAATACTGCCTCCGCACACCTCCCAAAGCTCTGCCAGCGATATTTCTCTTCCGAGCGACCCGGTCGGGGCCGAGACGCAGCAACCCGAGACTCCCGGCCCCCCCGGTAAGCGAGACTGGTCGCCGAGACGGCTGCCCATTGCTCTTGGAGCCCTACTGTTTGCGGGGGTCTTGGCTATCGGCGTGACGACGCGCGACTATCTGCGACAACAAGAACTCCGCAGGACCGTCGCTCCTTACCACGTGGTGTTCTTCCAGCAGTCGACGTTTGACGACGGGGACGATGTGGTCACAGCAGAGGCCGTCTCGCCCGATGCAAGCTCGGTCGCCTACAGTCAACGCGCTGGAGTCACGATTCGCACGTTCAGCGATCGCTCCGAGCGGCTGTTGCCCGCGCCGGCTAACTTTGACATCGCGAGAATCAGCTGGGACGTGGCAAGGCACAGATTACTGGTAAGCGGCTTTACAGTTGCGGCGAAGAGGCCTCAGGTCTGGGCCGTCTCCCTCGCCGGCGGCCCTCCCAGCCTGTTCCTCGACGGAGCCGAAGAGGCTGCAATCTCGCCGGGCGGCCGCAGTCTTGCCTACACTCGGAACGGCAATGAGGTCTGGGTCTCCGGCCCTGACCGCGATCATCCGCGCAAACTCATTGCCGGGAATCCCAAAGAGAGCTTTCCGTTTCTTCTCTGGTCTCCCGACGGCAACCGGCTGATTCTCCAACGCCGCGGCGCCGTCGACCCGATGATGGCCGCTCTGCCCGCTGGCTCCGGTTTCCCGTTGAATGACTTGCAGCTGCAGCTGAAATGGGATTACGAGTCAGTGGACGCCGCGTCCGGCAAGCTGCTGGCGAAAACCGACGATCTTCGTTTCGATTCATCCTACATCCTGGCTGATGGGCGGATCGTCTTCTTAGTGAACGACCTGGAGCCAGAGAAAAAAAACCCGGTGTTGCTCAGCGCTGCCAGCGACCCAGCCACAGGGCGTTTGCTTGCACCTCCTGTTACCGTGGAAACGCTGGAGGGGACCATCGCGAGCAAACTCACCGCATCGGCGGACGGAACTCAAGTCGCATACGTAATGCAACGCCACAATTCGGATGTCTTTGTCAGTGATCTGAGCTATCCGAATGGCGTGCGGGAGGGTCCGGTCCTGGGGAAGCCGGTGCGCGTGACCCACCATTCGGTGAATAACTACCCCCATGCGTTTACCCGGGACGGGAGTTCGATTCTCTTGGAGAACGGCAATATTGGCTATTCGGCGATCTATCGGCAGAAACTCGATGGCTCGCCGATGGAACGGGTCGCGCAACTTTGGGGCTTGAGCGCGCTGCCTGCCCCGAGTCCCGATGGAAAGTGGATTCTTTTCATGGGATTCAGTGGTGTGCCGCAGAGAGCCGATGCGGTGTACCGAGTGCCGATCTCAGGTGGAAAGCCGGAACAGATCCCGGTTTCCGGCACCATTGAGGAGTTTCATTGTCCGGACAATTCCAGTGGGGTCTGCGTCCTGCGCGAAATGGCAGGCCAGAAGGAATTCGTCTACTACGTGCTTGATCCGGTATGGGGGGTGGGCCGCGAACTCGCACGCGTGCCCTGGGAGCCTAACATCCTGGGGGAGTGGTCCCTGTCGCCCGACAGTTCAACCGTTGCTGTGGCGCATCACGACCCCGAGCATCCTTTTGTCCAATTCATCAAGTTCCCATCCGGGGGTGCGCCGGCGGCTTCGCCGAAGGTCGAAAATGTGCCCGTCGAAGGATTTGGCACCTTGCTGGGCACAGACTGGTCGTTCGATGGACGAGGCCTCTTCGTCGAATCGAAAACGAATGCCGGCTACGATCTCGTTTTTGTGCCGCTGCGCGGCCGAGCCAGAGTCTTGCGCCAAGCCGCCATGCCGCAGTGGGGTGTTCCATCGCGAGATGGCAAAAAGCTGGTCTTTCCCGACATAACCTCAAGCACGAACCTCTGGACAATCAGTGTCCGGCCTTACTAGAGCAGTTTCGCAATTACTGTGGTCTGATAAAGATCGCGAGGAGTGGTTTTCCTTGGGAGAAAACCACGAAAAGGCCTATCGCTTCGGTCTACACCAATTGCGAAACTGCTCTAGGGGAACCCTAAACATGTCCCCAAAAAGCTTCGGCCCCGTTCCCGGGGCCGAAACAGTTCTCGTCTTCCATCACCCATTCTTACTTCGCATGGGTCAGTTGTCCGGGACCGGCTTCTGCCAAATGCGTTGCCGAGGCCTGATCCCGTTCAGCCAGTCGAGCCTTCATCGCGCTGGCCTCGGATGGAGAGAACAACATCTCCTGGCCAGCGGCCTGGCCCAACTGCCGGTCGGTCCACGACGCATTCATAATGCCAGACCGCGATCGATACGTCGCGCCGATGAGCATTTGGCCAATCTCTCGCGCGGTCACCCGGCCTATCAGCACATAAGAGGACACCCTATTCCCGCCCGAGACGCTCTCGATGCGGTCACAGTTGACGCTGGCTATGCACGGTCCTTGCTCGCAATCCAGGGAGTATCCCAATGAGTTCCGCGATCTCGTCAACGCTGCCGCCATGGAACTGGAAAGCAGCTGAAGCTTGTACTTAGTCCCCTGGACTAAGCCTGCGCAGACGGGATACTTCGCCATATCTTCCCCCTGCGTCGGGCAATCCACCCAACGGGCGATTACGCCGGCTTTAGCCAGAATCCGAGCCGTTTCTTTCTCTGCTTCCTGCAGTGTCCTCTGGTTCACATGCGCGTAGTCATAGACGACCAACGTAATTTGGCGGGTATTTCGTTCGTCTGAGGCCGTCTTCTGCGCCTTGGCCAACGTCCCGGACACTGTGGTCGCGATCATTGCCAGGCCAACTGCCAGCTTCACAGTTAGGGGCGCCGTCTTTACCGTCTTGGGAATGCTTTTCATCGTGATCTCCTCGTTGCAGGTTGCGCGGTGATTCCAACTCTGCGGGAGAGGCGAAGAAACAGCCATGCACTGGGGATGAATTAGTGTTGGACTTCATCTGAACTGCCGATGAACATGTGTTGGATTTGATTTGGGACCGGGAATGGACTACGAATCAACTGAATCGAAGCGTCTCGATTTCGCAGTTTGATCGCATCTCGAATCCGTACTGAGATGTCGGCTAATGTTCACGAATGCGGTTGTATCCACTTGGCCGTAAAACGTCAGTACTCTATCGGAGCTGCTCCGCAAAGCGGCTGCGGGTAGTGAGGTGAGGCTGGCGCGGAGCAGGTCGGATAGAGCGGTTTGAAGGAAGCCGCTGGTGCGGCGGGCAACCGCTGCTGGTGCTATGGGTTTTGGATCGCCTGAGGGAGCGTAGAGGTCAGTGAATTGGTGAGAAGGCAAGAGAGGCTGATGAGCTCTGGAAGGCGTGTGAGACTGCTGCCGAAGAGAGCTTCGAGTGAGAGCTGCGACTAATGGAAAACGGGCAGCCGAGAGGCCCTGTTTGGTCCGCAGGCGCAAGAAGAGTAGGCGGGTGGGAAACACGCAAGCGTCGCGATGCTGAGGCAGGTCCTATGAGGAGTCAAGAGCATGGAACTCCTTTCGTTCGGTAAAGAAGAGCTGGGCCGCCGAGAGTTTTTCGACCAGTTGCATGAGCCCCTGACAGTGGGTGCAACTCCATGCGTCTGCTTGGCGATGGCAGGCATTTCGGCGGGCGGAGCCTGGTTGAGCCGTGCACGGCAAAGCGGCAGTATCCTGGCGCGCATCCGATTCGAGAGCCAGCCGAAGTAGCGGATACGCGGAAAACCTCGCGGCAAAACATGTTGCACGAAGCGGCGTAGGAACTCTTGGGGAGTAAGTGTCATCGTGCGCTGTTTGCCGCCGTGGGCATAGTCCTTCCAGCGAAAACTGACCTCTGAAGCAGAGACGGAAAGCAGCCGATGGTTGGAGATGGCGACACGATGCGTGTAGCGAGCCAGATAGTGCAGCACGTGCTCGGGGCCGCCGAAAGGCGGCTTGGCATACACAACCCAGTCTTGCCGATAAAGCTTGCGCAGGAAACTGGCGAAGCGCTTCTCCTCATGAAGAGGGATGCACTGCGCCGAAGAAGCGCAACTGACCGCGAGCAAAAAGCCGTCGCAATCCAGCGATGAACTTCCCCCGAAAAACGCGACTGAGCACCTTGACCGGGAGAAAGAAGCTGGAACGCGAAGCGATCCAACGGGAGTGGTCTGGCGCGAGGCCACCTCCGGGAACCACGCAGTGGATGTGCGGATGTGGGGTGAGGGTTTGTCCCCAGGTGTGCAGAATCGAAAGAAATCCCAACTCGGCGCCGAGGTGCTTCGGATCGGCAGCAACGTCGAGTAGTGTGGCAGCACTGGCCTCAAACAGCAAAGAAAATAGCTGCCTCTTGTTCTGCCACATCAACGGCACCAACTCATGTGGGACGCTGAAGACCAAATGGTAGTAGCCGACATCCAGCAGTTCCTGCTGGCGCTTGGCAAGCCACTGGTCGCGCGCACCGGTCTGACACTTGGGGCAGTGCCGGTTGCGGCATGAGTTATAGGAGATAGCCTCGCGGCCGCAGCTTAAGCACTGATCACGATGTCCACCGAGGGCGGCGGTGCGGCAGCGCACGATCGCGTCAAGTACCTTATGTTGCGGCCAGGTCAACGAACTCCCGTACTGTTCACGGAAGCGTCGCCTGCACTGCGAATTATGTCGGCCACCTCGAAGGGTGGCCGGCTCATCGCTTCTTGTCTTCCTCTCCTGCGCGGAGCGCAAGCTGCTCCAGCGGGTTAGTGGCTGCATGCAGATGGCGCTGCGAGAGATGGAGATAGACGGTCGTATCCTCGAGCCGCTCATGACCCATCAGTAGTTGAATGGTGCGCAGGTCGGCACCGGCTTCGAGCAGATGGGTCGCGAAGCTATGGCGCAGCATGTGCGGATGAATCTTCTTGGTCAGTCCGGCGCGCGTAGCCGCGACGCGACAGGCGTTCCAGATGGTCTTGTCAGAGATGGACTGATCGACACCGCGCTGGCCTGCGGTGCTGGGAAAGAGGTATCCACGCGGCTTTTTCCAACGCCAATAACCGCGCAATTCCTCGAGCAGCTTCGGTGAGAGCGGCACATCCCGGTCGCGCGCACCCTTGCCCTGGCGGATGTGGATCACCATCCGCTTGCTGTCGATGTCCTCGACCTTGATCCGTGCCGCTTCGGTTCTGCGTACTCCGGTCGCATAGAGCAGCACAAGGATCATGCGGTACAGGCGGTTGGGTGCGGCATCGATCAGCCGCACCACCTCCTCCTGGCTGAGTACGATCGGCAGCTTCTGTGGCACCTTGGGGAAAATCAGATCGTCGTGGGTGAAGTCACGCCGCCTCAGCATGCGCTTGTACAAGAACCGCAATGCCGAGATCCGAATCTCAACCGTGCTCGGCTCAAGCTTCTTCTCCTGCAGGAGAAAGACCTGATAACGTCGCAGATGTTCGGGGCCTAGCTGTTCCGGCGAGCAATGAAAATGCTCGGCAAACTGCTGGACTGCACCCAAATAGCTACGGATCGTGGATGGCGAGTAGTTGCGCCGCTGCAACTCCTGGAGCATGCGCTGACGAAGTGGGGTCACGGGGTTCTCCTCCTGTGACCTTCACCCTAGTCGCACCTACCCGCTCGTCACACCACAACTCTCCAGCCGCCGCGCCAGCGGCTTCGTTCAAACCGGCTTCTCGGACAGTCGGTGGCGTCGGCTTTCGGTGAAGTACCTGAAAAGGCACTCATTGTCGGTAAATTCCCCACCAGGGCAAACGGTCGGGGAGGGCAAGTTACCGCAAATACCGTTTCAGGGGCACCACAATCAAAGCAACACATCCGGATCCTTCGTGCGATGCGGCACTATAGGATAAGCGCATGAACCCGGGCGACTGGTCACAGCTGATTGCACTCTTGGAGGGCGCTAAACGCGGCCTGCACTTCGGTGAAGGGCTTTCGGATGCAGAGGTCCAACGCGCCGAGGAGAGCTATGGTGTTCGGTTCCCGCCTGATTTGAGGGCTTTTCTGCAGACGGCCCTTCCGCTTGGCAGTCCCTTCCCCAACTGGCGAATAGCAGACGACCCAATTGCGAGGGAGGCAGAAAGTTTTGTTCTACGCGGCATTCTTTTCGATGTCGAGGAGAATGGCGTCTGGCTTCCGGAGTGGGGTCAACGGCCAGAACAACTGGACGATGCCAAAGCGCTTGTAGCAGAGCATGTCAAGAAGGCTCCCCGGCTTATACCAATCTACGGCCATCGCATGATGCCCGACCGGCCTCACCTGAACGGCAATCCCGTTTTTTCGATTCATCAAACCGACATGATCTACTATGGCTTCAATCTGGACGA
The DNA here is from genome assembly GCA_963815175.1 of uncultured Acidobacteriaceae bacterium. GTDB lineage: Bacteria > Acidobacteriota > Terriglobia > Terriglobales > Acidobacteriaceae > PALSA-350. Next base: position 6,858 of record CAWFGM010000010.1, on the reverse strand, counting down.
TTACTTTCGCCAAGAGTTTGATCTGCCTAACAGAAAGCCGTGGCCATCCAAAGTCCGGTCGATTGAATTTTGGGAACCTGATCGTTGGCAGGGGGTCCGTTGGCAATAGCTTGAAGCTTTACGAAATGCGCTTCCGCACAGTACGGTTCGCTAACGACGAGTTCTTAAAAGCAGTAGTCGAGTGCCTGCGAAGTCGGGTTTTCGGTAAGGTCCCGAGCCGCGCGGGGTCCAGGCAGGAGCAAATTACCGATAACCCCGTTTTTCGAGCACCTGGATTTTCGTTGGAATTGCTGCGAGGGTAGTATCCGAGTTGGCAACAAACCGCAGCTCGAAGGATCGGGTGCGTAAAATTGTCTGCAAGCACCTCCCAAATGAGGCGACGAGATGACAGGGATTCGTGGTCTTGTTCTTACCGTGACAATGATCGTGGTGATTGCAACAAGCTGCATCTCTCTTGGAGCCCAGGTTGCTTTACCAGTTAGCCAATCTGCTTCGATTGCCGTAAGTGTCGCGATGGAGAACAACCGTCTTTCTGTTGGACAAGAGGTTAAGGCAATTTTGACGATGAATAATATAGGAGGTCGCGTCGCGGTTGAGACTGGTGACACACGTAACTACCGCCTTCATGTTGAGGGAGAAACGGGTGAGCCTCCCAAGACGCTGTGGCACCGGCGGCTGCTGGGGGAACCGGGCCTAGAACCTCTTGAGGAAACGGTACCCGCGTTCCCTCGGGATATTCTTCCCGGAAGGTCTGCCGACAGAACGTTTTTGTTATCGGCTTTCTACGATCTCGGAATTCCTGGCAAGTACACAATCTACTTGGAAGTCCGAGAGGAGTCGGGAGCTTGGCTCCGCACCAACACAGCGACTTTCGAAATGCAAGCTCCGCCCTAAAAGCACCGGCCCTAAGTTTACGAGGATGGTCCGGATCCTCGTCGATGGCCCTGATAACCATTTCCCAGGCGTACCTCTGTAACCGACAAACCGAAAGCAATCCTCAAAGTGCCCCTAAAGTCGGGTTATCGGTAAGTTGCCCATAGCCTTCTGGTAAACAGATGAAGTTACCGAGAATCCCGTTTTCCCTGCACTTGGCGCTCGGTAGTACGCTCCTCAAGTTCATACGTAGAATGCATGTACATGGAATTGCTGAACCCCGACTGGAACCAAGAGAAACCGACGTTCGTCCAGGCACGAGCAGTGTGTCAACAGGTTCCTTTGGAGATCAGACCGCTCATTGATCCTCGAGTGGACTCCGTTCTAAACCGAATACGTGAAACCCACGCGAATGGCGGGGCTCTCTTCGCTTCATTCAATGTGGGTCCCAGCAAGGCCTTCGACTGGTTTGCATCGAGGGGCCGGCTCCTCGAATTCGGCATTCTCAGGCAGCTTCTTGATCGGGTCGAAGTCAGTAGTGCCTTACCAACTTTGAAAATTCAACCGTCAAGACCTGAGGACCCCGCATTTGTAGTTCACAGACTGGGAGATTATGAACTTGGAAATTATGGATTTGGAGATGATTTTGAAGTAGGAGATGTTGAATATGATGGCAACTTTCGAATGACAAGTTCGTTCCTCTTTGATGGGGAATTGGCGCAGGCGCTCTACGCTGGCGGCGCTTATACCAGTGCTCAAGGTGACGGTAGAGCCGAAAAAGAGAACTCACTTGCGTTCTGTGAGGCACTCTTCGGTTTGAGGCTCTCTGAGGTGTGGTACTGCTCAAGCCACAGCGATTGGACTCCGTGGTTTGCAAACATCGCTTGGGATTGGACCGCGATCCTGTTTGATCGGCGAGTTCGCGCGCTTTCCATCCTCGCGATCACAGATTCTGACTGATCGTGAGCGCTACGCGAACCACAGGTCAGGACGTATCTACGGAGTAAGCGTCCGCGTGGATTGCCGCAGTTTCCACTGATCGGGTAGCCAGGCGGAGAGTTCACTTATGGGCGCCGAGGGCAAGTTCACCAGTAGCTGGGTAAGATACAGTTGCGGGTCTACCTCGTGCCGGCGGCAGGTACTTGTCAGGCTGGCCAATATAGATGCGGTTCGACCGCCGCGTGGATTGCCAACAAACAACGAGTTCTTGCGGTTCAACACCACCCGCTTGATCTCCCGCTCGCTGATGTTGTTGTCGATGGGCACCACTCCATCCAGGCAGAAGGCGTTCAGCTCTGTCCATTGGCTCAGCGCGTAGTTCACTGCTTCGGCCATGGGGTGCTTGGGCAACAGCGACTCCTTCCAGCCGAGCAGCTTCTGCCGTAGTTGAATCAGCATAGGCGCAGATTGCTTTTGACGTAGGTCAAGCCGCTCCGGCGTGGAAAGCGCCGTGGCCTGCTTCTCGACCGCAGTAAGCGTCCAGACTTCCCCTCTTGAGGGACTAGGGAGAGTGTGCTGGAAGTGTCCACTTGTTTTTAGTGGACACTTGTTGCGTGTCTAGGCGGCTTTGGAAGGATCGGTTTGGCGTGAGGGTGCTAAGTTCCAGGGCAGGAGCTGCTCGATCCGATTGATGGGGTGTTCGGGGATTTGAGCCAGGATAGTACGGAGATAGAGCGCGGGGTCAAGCCCATTGAGTTTTGCAGTGCCGATCAGACTGTAGAGGGCTGCGGCGCGTTGTCCACCGGAGTCGGATCCCATAAAAAGATAGTTCTTTCGCCCCATCACGACCGCGCGCAGCGACCGTTCCGCCGCACTGTTGTCTATCTCCAGCGATCCATCATCGACGTAGCGTGTCAGAGCACGCCAGTGGGAGAGCGCGTATCGGATGGCTGCTGCCGTCTCGCTCTTGCTGGAGAGCGAGCCCAGCATCTTTTCCATCCAGTTCCGAAGACTGTCCAGCAGTGGCCGGGCGCGAGCCTGGCGCACCGTGCAGCGCAGCTCGGCCGGCTTGCGGCGAAGCTCTTCCTCAATTCCATACAGTGCTCCGATGCGTGCCAACGCTTCGGTCGTTGTGGGCGAAGCATGAGCCAGGTGGATGTCGTAGAACTTACGTCTGGCGTGAGCCCAACACGCGACCTCATAGATGGCGCCATCGCCATAGAGATGATGAAATCCTGAGTAGGCATCGGCCTGCAGCGCGCCTCTGAAATCCTTCAGATGCTGGCGCGGATGTTCCCCCTTACGATCCTGGGAATAGCAGAACCACACCGCCGGTGGGGTCTGAAAGCCCGCAGGCCGATCATCACGCACATAGGTCCATAGCCTGGCCGTTTTGGTCTTGCCGGTACCGGGAGCGAGCACTGGAACGGGGGTGTCATCGGCGTGAATCTTCGACCCTGCCATGACATGGCATTTGATCTGGTCGACCAACGGCGCGAGCAATTCGCTGGCTGCGCCGACCCATCCGGCCAAAGTAGAGCGGCTAAGGTTGATTCCTTCCCGAGCATAGATTTCGGACTGCCGATACAGAGGCAAGTGATCTGCGAACTTCGAGACCAGCACATGCGCCAACAAACTGGGGCCCGGCAAGCCGTGATCGATCGGCCGCGCCGGCGCAGGTGCCTCCACCACCTGCTCGCAGGCTGCGCAGGCGAACTTCGGCCGCACATGTTGAATCACCTTGTAGGTAGCCGGGATGCGTTCCAGTTGCTCGGATACATCTTCGCCGAACTGACGCAACGCGCCACCACAATCCGGACAGCAGGTGTGCGCGGGAAGATGCGTGATGACTTCACGCGGAAGATCTTCTGGCAAAGGCTTGCGCGGAGCACGAGGCCGAGACCTGGTTGTAGTCGGAGAAGAACTTGGCTGTGCCGCTTCGCTTGCGGCCTGCTCGGTCTCCAGTTCTTCCAGCTGAAACTCAAGCTGTTCCAGCTGCCCCTTCAGCTTCTCGCTCTTGCTGGCGAAGATCATCCGCCGGTACTTCTCGATCACCAGCTTCAAATGTTCGATCTGCTGATGGCTCGATTCGTGCTGCGCAATCACCAGCGCCTTCAATGCTTCGATATCAAGCGTATCCAGATTCGGCAACGGAGCAGAAATCACGACTGCAGTATGGCATAAACAGCGCAGCCGGCAGGTCAGAAAACCCGCATGAATACAGGAGAATCTCTCTTGTCACTCATACCGCCAGCTCAGGTGTCCAGGTTCTCTTCGGACTACGCCAATCGATGCCTTCCAGCAGCATCGAAAGCTGCGCGCGAGTCAGAGAAACTGATCCCTGGGAAGCTTGTGGCCAGATAAAGCGGCCCTTCTCCAAACGCTTGGCGAACAGACATAGGCCGTCCCCATCAAACCAAAGAAGTTTAACAATGTCACCTCTACGCCCGCGAAAAACAAACACGTGACCGGAGAAGGGCTGCTGCTCCAGAACCGTCTGCACCTGCGCACTCAAACCATCAAAGCCCCGGCGCATATCTGTTACGCCGGCCGCAAGCCATATCTTCGTCCCAGTACGAAGCTCGATCACTTGCGCAAACTCTCCAAAACCGAACGTAACAATGTCGGATCAGCGCCACTCTCAATGCTAATCAGCGCACGGCCAGGAAACTCGATGTGAATGGATCCACAACTCGCCTGCGGCACAGTACCGCCAGACAGCATTACCGGAAGCAAAGATGCGGCCACCGGCTCCGACAACTCGCCCCGTTCGAAGTCGCGCCGCCACTTGAATACCTGGTTGGCGTTCACCCCATGAGCTCTAGCTACCAGCGCCACGCTCGCACCTGGCACCAACGTCAACTCTACGATTCGACGCTTCTCGGCAATCGACCGCCACCTGCGAACACGACGTTCCGCCACCACTTCCTCTGCCTGCTCCATGACACAAGCCTCGCGCCTAAACCTGGCGTGGCACCAGAGGGTAACTTCGGACGCTTACCGACCGCATATAGCGAACGAATCATCTCGATCGCCTCCCGCGCAATCTCGGGAGCGGTCTTCTCTGCCTCGACGATCTTTCGCCTGGCGTGAGCCCAGCATCCGGCGCGCGTAATCTCATTACCCGCCACCACGCCGTTGTATCCGCCGTAAGCGTCAGCCAACAGAACCTGCCGGTAACCCTTAAGAAAATATTTCGGTCCATCCCGGCCTCGATCGAGGGTGAAGTGGAAGACGTTGTAGGGGTGGGCATCGTCACCCAGATACACCCACATCCGGGCGTTGGCCGTTTTACCCCGGCTGAGCATGGGCATGATAGTGTCGTCAGTGGCCACCACATGGGAAGCCCGCACCTGCTCGGCCATCAGCTCATAGAGCGGCTCGACCAGGTTGGCCACATCCCCGCACCAGACCGATTGCGTGGCTCTGGAAATCTCAAACCCCTGCCGCTCAAAAATGTCCTCCAGCCGATACAACGGCAAATAATCAGAGAACTTGCTGGTCACGATGAAAGCCAGCAGCCCAGGGCCGGCCATGCCCTTATCGATCACTGCTTCTGCTTTGGCCGCTACTTCCATCTGCGGGCTGTCGCCCTTGTGCTCACAATCGCTACAGGCATACTTTTTTCGCACATGATGGATGCGCTCGAAGTGACCGGGAAGATATTCCACCTGCCAGCTCTCATCAGAGCCAATCTCCTGGCGCTGCTGGCCGCAGCAGGGGCAGGCCCGCTGTTCACCGCTCAGCTCGTAGACGTGCGTGCTTACGGGAAGATTTTCGAAATTGGCTAGATTGCGCCGACCCTTGCGCCGTTTCACCCGCCGCAGTTGCTGCTCCTGCGCCGCTTGCGGTGGAACATCGTCGGGATGGGGCGGCTTACTCTCCAGCTGCTCAGCGAAGTTTAGAAGCAACTGTAATAGTTCGCCCGTGGATCGAAGACGGTCCGCGCGTGGCCCGTAGTACCACTTCTTGAACCGCTCCAACTCCTGTTGCATGCGCAACAGCTCAACGCGCAGTTCTTCGACCTGCTGCTCCTTACGATCGCGCTCCGCCAGAAGAGTGCGCGCCAGCGCCAGCAGCTCTTCACGATCATCGGGTAGTTGGATGATGTCGGCTTGTTGAGTGGCCACATCTGCAGTAAATAACTAACTCCCACAGGTGTCACTCATAACCTGCTCTCGCTTATTATCTCGATTGGTTCCCGATCCACGTTCGTAGCGCCGCACCCGCTTCAGCTTCGATACATCAATCCCATCTAGTATCATCGCCAGCTCACTGCCCAGCAGCTCAACCGAGCGCGATCCCGTGTTCATCCGCGGAAACTTAAACACACCCGTCTCCAAGCGCTTGTACCAAAGAACAAATCCATCCCGATCCCAAAGAAGAATCTTCAGCCTGTCTCCACGCCGCGAGCGGAATACGAACAGATGGCCTCCGAGAGGATCCTGACCAATGACTACCCGCACACGCTCGGCCAGTCGATCAAAGCCGCAACGCATGTCCGTCGCCTCGGCAGAAAGCCATATCCGCGCGGCCTGCGATCCATCCAACGCACGCAAGCTCGGCAGACCAATCATCCCTCCAACTCCGACAATAAGGCGCGCAGGTGACTGGCCTCGAATCCCGGACCGACAAAAAGGCTCAGCCCGCTCCGCAGACGAATCTCGATCGTCTTATCGTCTCCTGCTGACGATCGCCACCCCGGCTTAGCTGGCTTCACTGCCACTTCCACAAACTTGGCCGCTTCGGCTTCGCGCACACGCTTCTTCCACGCGTAGAAAGCCCAGACCGCCAATCCCCGCTCGCGGCAAAATACCGCCGCACTCTGACCGCTCTCCAGCTGCTCAGAAAGCAATCCACGCCACTTCGCCCACGCTTCCACACTCGGCTGTTTCATCCCTACAAAATCGCTCATCCCCCCTCATGGGGCAAGATGCGGTTTACGTAGCGCTCACGACTGATCACTGAATCTGCAACCAAAGTGGCTGAAAAGTCGGGTTATCGGTAAGTTGCCCTGGCCTCCCAGGACGGGCAGAGTTGAAGTTG
>CAWFGM010000009.1:0-28285 GCA_963815175.1 uncultured Acidobacteriaceae bacterium | reverse complement strand
GACCGTCGCGAGGGTGGCTGCGTATTGCTCGAATCCCGGCTCCGGGTCGTCGACCAGGAAGGAGCCGTACGTCGCAGTGACCTCAAAGCCCGCCTGGCGCGCGGACCGGGGCAGGTCCTCGACGGCTCCAGCCGGTACTCCAGCCCGGTGCAGCAACTCACGCCACAGATCCCAAGCGCGGGTGACGGCCTCCAGGTGCGGGTGCGATCGCGGCGGCGGGCTGGGCAGCGGCTCTTGCGTGACAAGCCAGCCGCCGGGGTGAAGGAGATCGGCAATGTGGCGGAGGGTCCGTACTGGGTCGGTCTGGTGCGTCAGGAAGTTCCGCGTAAAGGCCAGATCGAACGGGCCGCCCAGCGCCGCGGCATCCAGGTCGTGCAGATCGCCTGCGACCACCTCCACGTTGCCCAGCTCAAGGGCGGCGACGGCTGCCCGCGCCCGCTGGACCGCCGCCTGGCTAACGTCGACACCGACGACCGGTCCGGCAGGGCCGACCATCTCCGCAGGACCGCCAGCCCGCCGATGGGGCCGCAGCCGCAGTCGATCGCGTTCCACCCTTGCTGGACACCAACCCTGCGGAACGCTGCGCGGGCCAGCTTCGCCTGGCGCTCGGCCATGCGCAGAAGCCGCCGGAGGTCTTCATCTGCGCCGTTGTGGACGTAATGGCTGACCCGCTCTGTGACCTCTTCCGCCATGCCGCTCCAACGCTGGCGCCGTGCCCAGAGCCTATCCAGCCCGACACCTGTCCGTGGCCATGAGAAAGTGGCTCTGGCGCACTTTCCGTGACGCGGGTGGCCGGCGTGGCGCGTGGTGTCCTGATCGCGGCTTTTGTGATCATGACGGGCGTGCGATCTTGAGGCTCTCACCGTCCTGGTTCCTCACCTGGCCGGCCTGGCCGTCGAGCGCGTGTCCGCGGCGGGCAGGTCGGTGCATGTGCTGGCCCGGACCTGCGCCAGCGAGGCGGCCTGCACCGGGTGCGGCGTGGTGTCGCGGCGGGTGCACAGCAGCTACCAGCGGCGGCTGGCCGATACCGCGAGCGGCGGCCAGGAAGTGCTCATTGACCTGCAGGTCCGCCGGTTCTTCTGCGGCAACGCCGCGTGCGCCAAGGCGACGTTCGCCGAGCAGGTGCCGGGCCTGACCACCCGCTACGGGCGGCGGACCTGCAGCCTGCAGGCCGTGCTGCAGGCGGTCGCGCTGGCCCTGGGCGGCCGGGCCGGCGCCCGGCTGACCGGCAGGCTGGCCTGCGCGGTGAGCCGCTCGACGCTGCTGCGGCTGATCCGCGCCGCCGCCGACCCGGATGACCAGACCCCGCTGGTGCTGGGCGTCGATGATTTCGCGCTGCGCAAGGGGCATGTCTACGGCACCATCCTGGTCGACATCGAGACCCGCCGGCCGGTGGACATGCTGCCCGGAGCGGTCCGCGGAGTCCTTCCGCGCCTGGCTGGATGCCCACCCGGGCGTGGAGATCATCTGCCGGGACCGCGGCGGCTGCTACGCCGAAGGCGCAGCCGCAGGGCGCGCCGCTGGCCATCCAGGTCGCCGACCGGTGGCATCTGTGGCACAACCTGGCCGAAGCCGTCGAACGGGCCGTCGCCCGCCACCGCTCCTGCCTGCAAGAACCGCCACCAGACCCCGAACCCGCGCCGCCAGCGGACCAGGCCGCGCCGGCCCCTGAGGCAGGCCTGGCCGCGCGGACCCGGGCCCGGCACGCCGAGGTCCACGCCGCGCTGGCCCGCGGGCTGACCATCACCGAGATCAGCCGCACTTTACGGCTGGATCGCAAGACCGTCCGCCGCTACGCCACCGCCGCGACCGCCGACCAGCTGATCCGCGGCGCCCGCCTGACCCGGCCGGGCCTGCTCGGCCCGCACCAGGCCTACCTGCAGCAGCGATGGGACGAAGGGATCCGCAGCACCGAACGGCTGCACGCCGAGCTGCGCGACCGCGGCTACCGGGGCAGCCTGCGCACCCTGCGCCGGCTCACCGCCCAGCTGCGCCAGCGACACCGCCGTCCCCGCGCCGCCGCCAGCGCCGCCGGCCAAGAAGGTGGCCAGCTGGATCCTCACCCCGCCCGGCGACCTCACCGACGACGACCGCGCCGCGCTCGCGCAGATCACCGCCCGCTGCGCGGAGCTCAAAGCGACCCGCGACCTGGTCCGCGACTTCGCGGACATGCTCTGCCACCGCCGCGGCGAGCACCTGGAAGCCTGGGCCAGCCAGGCCGAGGCCAGCCCGGTCAGCGAGCTGCGCGGCTTCGCCAAAGGACTCCGCAAGGACTGGGCCGCCGTCACCGCCGGGCTCACCGTCTCCTACAGCTCCGGCGCCGTCGAAGGCCACGTCAACCGCATCAAGATGATCAAAAGACAGATGTACGGACGCGCGAAACCCGACCTGCTCCGCAAGCGCGTCCTGCTCGCCGACTGACCCGATCACGACAATTGAGCCAGATGGACCGCCCCGGGAAATTTGGAGGCCCTTGCTTGCCGGATATGATTATGCTACCGGAGTAGTCTGCCGATCGTAGTAGCTTTCCTCGAATTCTTTCGGTGGAATGTAGCCCGCAGGAAGGAGGATTGGAGTCGCTGAGCTGTTGTACCAGGGCAACCCACTCCATCGCTGGCGAAGGTGAATCCTGGCGTCAGCCCCACGGGCCGTACGCGGTCTATGAGCTCTTTCTTGTAAAGACTGTTTACCGATTCCGCAGCCGCGTTATCATAGGAATCACCTTTACTCCCCACGGAAGCGGACCGCGCCGATATCACCCCGCCGGCCCGCGTAGGCGGGGATAGAGGTATACTGGGCGAATTCAATCGGTCGTCGCAACACCTTCAGGTGGAGGTGGGCGAATGGGACGGCCACAAGGATGGGCGGCTGCTCGGGCGGGACGGGCCGGCTATGCGTTCGCCGGGGCGGCCTCCGGTGGCCAGACGAGAAGACCGGCAGCGGTTCTGGGCGGCGATCGCCGGGGAATGTCCAGTGAGGACGCCGGCATTGAGGCTGGTGTGTCTCCGGCAGTTGGTACGCGGTGGTTCCGTGACGGCGGCGGGATCCGGCCGGTCAGCCTGGCGCCGCTGTCGGGGCGGTACTTGTCGTTCGCGGAGCGGGAGGAGATCGCGATCTTGCGGGTCCGGGGGTAAGACTGAGATTGCGTTCGGACGGTCTTTCCACGACCAGGTCGGATTACTGGTCTCGTTCTTCAAGTAGACCGTAGGGCCCGCATCGTTCTCATCCACGGGCAGAAGGTGTGTGGCGCCCTCGCCCAGGGTAATCCGTGCCTGCGGTGCGATAGTGGGCAGATGGCTGCGCCATCCCCATATCCCCTCGGCGCGGCTCGTGGGCACTACCAACTCGCGCGACGCATAGTGCATCTCCAGCTCAGATGGCGCGCCGGACTTTGAGCAACTCGGGCAACCAAAGAACAGAGGTGCGACCGCGAAACGCAGGCCGCAGGTGATGCATTGCAGCCACTCTCTGGATGTTTCTTCGCATAGCAGCGGCACTCTATGAGAGCTTCTAATTCGATCAAACAAGTTGGTCTCTCTTCCCTAGCAGAACTGCCCAGGCTCCTTGGGGAATATGGGCTTTGCTTCGGAGACCCAGAACCTGGCCGGCAAAGGGCGCGTAAATGATTCCAAGAACCTCGCCGCGTTCGTTGTGGATTTCTGCCAGCGGCGCACCCTTGTCTACTTCGTTGCCAAGATGCAACATGCGGAAGGAAGAGGCCTACCGTGTTGGCAAGCTGCCAGTCGCCGGTAAAGCAACTCTGCTCTGTTACGTCGGCCGCCACCGGCTCCGCGCTTAGAATTGACCACTCGCGAAGGCAGTTCATCGTGCCCTGCACATAAGCTAGGGTCCCCTCCGGGGAAAGCTGGCCTGCGCCCAGATACTCGTGCCCTATTGCGACCTTCCCCAGATTGCTGGCCTCGTCGGACATGACGCCATCCGTCGGTGGCAGCTGCCAGAGAGAGGGCAAACCAAAAGAACGGGCTGCCCTGAATGAGGCATTCGTACCTTCCATCTCGCCATAAAAGCCGGCAACCGGAAGAAACAAGTATTCGACGCCGCCGCTGTGCAAGTCGATGACGAATGTGGAGGGCATCACGCAGATGCTCGAAAATCGCTGCGGCTAAGCGTTCAGTGACGGTTCCATCCGGCCGCCCGGGAAAGCACCTGGCAAGGTTCTTGCCGTCTTCTTGTGTGATTCGTGTACCGCTTAGACGGGCCAGAGGGTTCATCACCGGAACCAGCAGAACACGGCCATGCAGCGTCTTCCGCGCAGCTCTTGGGCAAGCCTGGCCACCGCCGCCGGCCCTTCGTATTCATCGCCGTGTACTCCGGCGGAAACGAGCACAGTAGGCCCATCCGCCGCATCGCCAAGCGCACATGCGTGGAGCACGACTTCGGGCGTCGCTTGCCAGTTCTGCCATCCGTGCTGGTCAGATAGTATGCTTCATGCAATCTCGACCGGCGCCCCTGTTTCTAATGATTTCTGTATGTGCAGCACCACCTGTTCGACCGGTATGCGTCCCTCACAGGCGCCAGTACGGGAACGCCTTCTTCCACGCTGCGTAGAAAAGCTTCGAACTGTAATTTGAGGCAACCATAGTAAGCTTCGCCCCAAGCAGCACCGTATCGACCTCCCGGTACTCCGTCGTCGTGAGGAGCGCCGAAGGGCGAGTGGAAAGGTCAATTTCAAAGCTGCCCTTCTCACCCATCAGGTGCATGCGTGACCGAGCGCACTTGCTGAGGGGATGTGCTGCGTCAGCCAGCCACGTGACAGTGTCGGTTGCCAGAGCACCGCTGGCAAACTCCAGCAGGCTCGTAATGCTATGTTGCATCTTGCTCTCGGGATAGATCTGCACGCCGCGGGCAAAGACGCGTACCGGCATCTCTTCGAGCAGCCAGAGAATAAGGTCCAGATTGTGCACGGCGGTATCCAGAGCCCCTAGTGGCCACGCTGGATTACCCAGCCCGTTAGGCGCCACGCGAGAACCGTGGATGCAGCGTACCCGCCCAAGTGAACTAGCCTTTACCGAGTTTTTTGCTTCTATATATTGCGGATTGAAGCGCTCACAGAATCCAACCTGCACCACCCTGTCCGGATGCTGTTTTGCAGCGGCGACAATGGCTTCGGCGTCTTCAAGTGTATCGGCTAGTGGCTTTTCGACGAACACATGTTTGCCTGCGGCAAGCGCTTGCTGCACAAGCGCGCGATGTGTATCCGAAGGGCTGGCGATAATGACCGCATCCACCGCCGGATCGGAAAACATGGCCTCCGCGCTGGGATAAGCGCGCACTCTATTTACCGCGGCCAGCTGTGTCAACTCTGCCGTCTGCAGGTCATAAATACCCGCGACGTCGCAGCCCCGCAAAGAGCGCAGATTCCCCAGGTGAACCTTGCCGATATTTCCCACCCCACAAAGAGCGACCCGTGTCATCGTCTAGTCTCATTCCATTTCAAGATGCATTTGGCGGTAATAACAAACGATCGAGGTATGGCAGGCTTAAGCGGATCTGTTTTGCGCCCCGGCTGAGCGACCAGATGCCGTGTCCGGGAAAGAAGCCATCTATCGGCCATGTTGCAAGTTCTCGAAGGCTACGAGAGTATTGCGCCGGAATGCAGTCTGGGATGTCCTGGATGGCTATCGTCCCGCCGTGAAACACTGTATCCCCGGTGAAGGCGAGCAGGCTGTCCGGTGTTTGCATGAGGTAGCTCATCATGTCACGCGAATGACCGGGTGAGCGTATGGCATGCACAGTCACATCGCCGCAGACTCCAACGCTCGCCGCCACACAGTTCGACGGCCACCGCGCACGCTTGCAAATGCATTTCTGCCTCGTAGATGCCGGCACGCTTTGCTGCTCCAAGACTGATCGCTTCCTCATCGGCCGACCGCATCGTGGCCGCCGTCTCCGTGGAGGAAACGACCTTCAGCGCAAGCTTTTCTTTGAGCCAGTGGGCGCCCCCGGAGTGATCGAGATGGGCATGGGTCAACAGGAGCGTGGAGATCCTCGCCGCCGCCACGCCATCCTTTTCCAGGTTCTTCAAAACCTCTTCGGTTCCTACCCCGACGCCAGTGTCAATCAGCACTACTTCGGTTCCAGCAATCCACCGCGTAAGCGTTGCAGTCGCTGGGATGAGAGAGGGAGCATCCACTGTCGCCGCTTAGCGTGAGAAACACCCGATCGGAAAGCCGCATAGGTTGACTACGGTTTGAAGTTAAAATCGCGTTCGGGTGGCACCGTCATGGCGCGAAAGAGCGTACAGAACTCGATCAGGTTCTCGATCGAGCATTCAGCAAACGCCTTGCCTTTTTCCGGGGTCGCCAGCAGGGGATCACCTTCCACGCCACTCTCGCTTATGCGGCTCCATCGGTTCACCATGTGAACCGGACCGGCCCCGAAACAGGTCGTCATAGATGAACTTATTCGCAGTCGAAGGCGTTTCGCGGTCAGTCGCCTTACTCATATCAACCAGTTCAGGTTTTAGGTGCTGGTAAATCGCCGTTTCAAACTCGCACGCATGCGCCATGCCGCCGGGAAACGTGGATTCCCGGTGTTTGTCGACCGCTTCTTTGGCCAGCCACCAGTGGGCTACCGATCCACACAGTGCTCGGGTCGTGTTGTTGATGCGCCGCGAAACCAGGTTGCAGAGCATTTGGTTGCTGCCATGACCGTTTACGATCACCATCCGGTCATAGCCCTGGCGCACAAACGAATGGGCGACGTCGTAGACAAAATCCATAAATACGGTCTCGCGGACGCTTATGGTGCCAGGGAAGCCCATGTTGTGTTCATTGAATCCATAGTGGATCATGGGCGCGGTAAGGATCTTGCCGCCGGAACGCCGGGCGGCTTCTTCCGTCACGTGCTCTACCAGCAAATTGTCCACGTCGATGGGCAGATGATAACCGTGCTGCTCAATAGCGGCCACAGGAATCACAATCACCGCACCCTGCTCGGCGCGTTCGCGGGCCTCGGGCCACGTGAGCTGGCGGTAGAGGAATTTTGTATTCCGCATCCAGCAGATACTATCGGTACTACCTATGTCCGTCAAGCCGGGATGTAACTGCTCGCCGCCCGGCCTGGCGGGTCTTCAGAATCCGCTCCAGATCGACCAACGTTTGCTGCACGTGGTCCGCCATAGCCTTGCGGGCCGCCTCAGGATCGCGTTTTTTCAGCACTCTCAACAAAGCTCGATGCGATGCGTATTCCTGGGCCCGGTAGCTGCTGCCCGCATCTTTTTCGAGCAATTCGCCGGTCTTCGACATCAGTGCATTAAACGAACCGATCACGCTTTCGAGGATGGGGTTGTGCGTTGCATGAGCGACGGCAACATGGAACGCGGGGGTCATGGCGAAGACCGGCTGGTCTGCGCCGCCCTTGGGACCGAATTGCTCCACGATGGCCTCCATCGCGGCAAAATCGTTTTCTGTTGCTTCGATAGCGGCTAGGGCCGCCACTGCGCTCTCGAGTACCTTGCGCGCGTGCACCACGTACACCATCGTCTCGCTATCGATCAGGGCCGCCATCACACCAGCGTTCATGATCATTTCCGGCGGAACTGATTTTACAAACGACCCCATCCCCGGGCGCATTTCGATCAGATCCATGCCGACGAGCGCCTGCAAAGCCTCGCGCACCACGGTGCGGCTAACGCCAAGCTGCTCGACCAACTGCGGAACGGACGGGAGTTGGCTACCCGCGGGATACCGTCCCGCCCGAATCCAGTCGAGCAGGGTCCCCTTTACATCCCCGGTCAATGACTGCCAGGATGTTCCTCGCCCATGAGCGGCGGCTTTTTGCATCGAGCCCTTCCTATCTACAGCAACTGGCAACATAAACTAAAACAACTCCCCGGTCTACCGGTGATACTGGTAATATCGAGGATATTCGAAAGTCGTATTGAATTTGTTTTCGCCGCCGTGATGGATCGAACTCTCAACACGAGTTCTGCTCTTCAGCTTTGATCCACATGTTACTTATTCGCCTTTCCAGGGCTGGCGCTGCTGGTGAATGCGAGTAAATCACAGGAATGAACGCATTCGAATGACAACCTCTTACCTATTCATGGCCATCGGGCTATTAAGTTTCGCAGCCATGGGAGTGATTCACAAGCTTGGCGATCGCTGCGGCGCCAGACCCCTGCCGATTGCGCTCTATGCGCTTGTCACCGCTGGCCTGTTGAGCGCCGTTCGCGTGTGGTGGACCCATTCTTTGTCGACCAGCTCTCTCCCACCACGGATTCTCCTCGTAGCGCTTCCATTTGGTGCTTCCGCAGGGATTGCGCTTTGGTTCTTCCAGAGAGGACTACGTCACGGGTCGATCGCCACCAGTTGGTTGCTCATAAATCTCTCCGCCGGAGTACCGACCGTGCTCTCGATCGTCTTCTACCGCGAGCCCGTTGGTTGGAAGAAAGCCCTGGTGCTCGTCCTCGTCGTCGTCTCGCTGTTGCTGCTTTGGTGGGACCGGCGTGCTAGGGACGAGCAACCCGATACTGCGACCGCCATTTCCACAGAGGTGATTTAACGATGTGGTTTCGCTGGATGATGCTGGCCTTTGCCTTCAACGGAGTCTGTACCTTCGGTCTTCGCATCCTCGCTGGTAGAGGACTGAGCGAGAAGTACATATCGACGTACCTCGTGCTTTGGTATTTGGCGGGCGCACTGTTATTGGCTGCGGTCTACTTCCGCCAGCGGATGGGGACTCGGCGCTCCGACCTCGCGGTCGGAGGCGCCCTGGGATTGGCGAGTGTTGCCGGGCAAACCTCTCTGGGCTTGGCGCTCAGCGGAGGAATTCCTGGCGCGATTGTTTACCCGGTCACCTTGGGAGGTGGACTCTTCATCGTCGTTGGCGCAGGTGTCCTCCTTTTCAAGGAGCGTGTCGGTCCTTACGGTGTTGCGGGCATCGTCCTTGGCATCATTTCGATTGTCTTACTCAGCTTTTAGTTAAAGGCTCCGCTCGTCGAAGATAAGCCCAGGCTTGAACAGGAGAAAAGAATGAACCCGTGGACGCGACGTGAGGTCATCAAATCCGGCATCTCCGCTGCGGTTCTGGCCGCGTCTGAAACCATCGCCAGCGCCTCATCGCAGGAGGATACGTCTTCTCGGCCGTTCTTCACGGAACGAGGCTACTACATCACCTTCATGCGTTCGCCGCTGTTCAGCTTTGAAACCTGGAAAGGCATTCTTAACGCCACTCGGCAGGATGGAGGCAATCTCGTCATCCTTTGGATGGCCGGCGCGTTTCCATCGCGCAAGTTTCCCATTACCTGGAAGTACAACGCCGAGCACGAGAACGTAAAAAACAATTTCGCAGCCGCCCTCATCGACTATGGGCACAGCATCGGTTTGAAAGTGCTGCTTGGCCTTACCCCCTTCGCATACGACGGCGTAAACCAGTACACAATTGAACACCCGGAGTTGAAAGCGATCACCCAGGACGGCAATTACACCGAGGCATTTGGTCTCGATGCTTGGGGGTTTAACCTCAATCCCTATCGTCCGGAGGCCCAGCGATTCATGCTCGAGTACACGCGCGAAATGCTCGAGTTCTATCCCAATGCAGACGGACTCCTTTTGGAATCCTCCGATTATGCAATTTCTTACTGTGCAGACTGCCCGGAGACCTATTACGAGAAGGAGTTTAGTTTCGTCCGTCAGATTTCTGACGAGCTTTGGGCGAAGAAGCCGGATGCGGTGATCGTCGTTTATCCGCATTACTTCAGCGGCAACGATGTGCCCGGCATGAAAGTCCACGCAGCCAAGGAGAAATTCGATCCCCGGTGGTCACTTTTCTTTACGCCACACAGCACCCACCTCGACCCGGTGCTGATTAAACAAGCCCGGAGTGCCCTCTACTGGTCGCCGTCCCCAACCTTCGGGCGGCCTAAACTCATTCAAGAGGCAGCTCTTACTGCGAAAAATGCCGGTTTCACAGGCTTCGTTCCGTCCCTGGAACCCTGGAATTTTACCTTTTCAGGACCTGACCTCGGCGAGCCCTTTTTGATCGGGCAGCGCTCCTCTCCGTTCGGATTTGGCTGGCTCAAGCCCGGGCAGATACCGGTCAACGAGTTGCTTATTCGACTCGACCGCCTGGCTTACCGGGAATTCTCTGCCAATCCTGATTTGCCAATGGAGCACTTTAAAAAAGTGGTGGCGTCCGAATTATTTCCCGCCGGCGCCACGCCACAACTGATAGAAGACTTGTTCTTCGTGGAAGAATCGTTCTTTCTCGACCGGAACTGGGACTCCTTTTCTGCCATTGCATGTCCCGATTATGTAAAAGGAAGAATCGAGCTTGGCCACCTTGGCCCTGCGCGCCTGGAAGAGTATCGGACTCGACGTAAGCGCGTTGCGCAGATTGCACACCATTACACAGGCGTCACCGACCCGGGTACGGTTCAACTGGCGCAGACCGCGTCGTGGATCATTTCAAACTGGGATCGGTCACCCAACCGCAACATTATCGACGAGCACCTTCGCTAAGGTGTGCGAGAGTTTCCCTAACCTGTGAGCACGGACGCACTATTCGTTGATTCCGCAGTCTGTTAAAAGGCATTTTCCTTGTAGGCATGACGTATGAGCTTACGCCGCCGCCTGAGCTAGCTCGCTCGTTTAGGTGCACGCATTCGGCGTCGTAGAGTCGCAACGGCCAGGAGTTTCTCCGGCAAACGCTTTGACCCATCGGGGTCTTTAGCCAGATTCGTGTTCGCGCGCTGAGCGATCCCCGGTTTATTAACAGAAATTTGCGGCCGCGGCTCATGTCTTCGGGTTTAGGATAAGCTCCAACCCGCATCCACAATGAGCGTCTGACCTGTAATCGCACGCGAAGCGTCTGTTAAAAGATAAACACATGCTGCCGCAACATCTTCTACTGGAATCACGCTCTCCAGCAACGGGTGCTTCACTCTCAGGAACTCAAGGATATTTTGATCCTCCGATGCGCGGGCACTCATTGGAGTACGTACTAGAGACGGCGCAATCACGTTGACACGAATCTTCTCTTTCGCGCAGGAAGCAGCAATGCTGCGGCTCATCGCCACAATTCCTCCCTTGCTCGTGGCGTAGGCCACCGTGTCGAAGTGTTCTGGGTTCGGATCAACGCCTAGAATGCTGGACATGTTAAGGATCACCCCCCGCTGTCCATTCTCGATAACAGGTTGATTCAGCATGATCCGAATAACCTCACGACACATTCGATATTGTGTCGTGAGATTTGTATTTATCGTGATCGCCCAACCTTCCTCGGTGCACTCCTGAACCGGCCCATCGCCAAATCGCCGTCCGCTAATACCAGCAACATTAAAGAGGCCATCCAATCGCCCGAATCGAGACACACAGTCGGCCGTCAACTGCGGCGCGAAATCGGAATCGGTCAGATCGCCTGATCGATATTCGACAGCAGCTCCCAGCGCGCGCAATTCATCAGTGAGCACCTTGCATTGGTCTTCTTCGCGGGCCGCAATGAACAACTGAACACCATTCGCACCACGCTCAGCCTTTACAAGTTGCTTTGCTGTTTCAGCGCCAATGCCCGAAGCTCCGGTGATCAAATATGTTTTTGGCATCTGCGACCTCGCGTTCAGAGTACCGGCGCCAAGCGGTCAGGATTCGACAGTGCCCTCGAGTAGCGCCGGCGTTGGTCCCCCAGCCAGGCGTCATAATTTACCTCGGTCTGCCCCAGATGCATATTCTGGAGCACTTGGTGCCGATAACCAAGGGCGACAAGCTCTCGTATTGTCAGCTCATTCAATGACTGCACAATGGTAAGCGCGCCAATAGAAGAAAGAGGGCAAACGCTATACGACTCTTCTACTCCTTCGACCGCGATGGAGACGTCCCCCATGGGCATGCAGTTGTCGAGCAGATAGCCGCGGCTTGCCTCCTGAACAATGTGGTACAGAGTCTTGCCGGAAGAGTGTTTGGGAGCGCCCTCACGCGACTGCTGCAAAGAAACGATGGCAATCAATGGGTTTTTTGGATATCTATGATTGAACTCCAGGGCAATATCCACGGCCGCCTGGGTCTGGCCGGTGGCCGACACCACAACCAGCGGCTCACTAGCCGCGAATTCAAACTCGTCAAGAATCTTAGCTCCTAATCCTTCCACTTTTTCTATAGCTTGGGTCATTCGCAAGCTATCGGCTCCGACTACATCTGTAAAGTTGGCAAGTGCATTACAGAGTAGAGGATGAAATCCTGTAAGCGCCCCCATGCGGACACATAGCTCTTCTACCGCAACCCGTGAATGACCGTTGGCATAAACGTGGACCAGTCCGCCGCGGGCGATGGATTCCGCAAAGCACTTGGCCACTTTGAGTAGAGTATCCTCTTGTGCCAGTACGCCGTCCCTGATCTTATTTAGCTGATTCGGAAATGTTAGTGTCATCACGACTCTCCCTTAAGCAGATGGTTTCGAATCCAGGCCGCACGACATGGCTAAGCCGTTTGAGCTTTGGGTCCTGCTGGTGGTGTTTCCAGGATGGCGCCCATGTGCAACAGGGAATCCCGTAGCTGAGGGTAAGTCACTTCTCGCGGGGTGGATGCGAATTCCGCGCACAATGCAGCAGCTACTCCGGCTGCCTGGCCCATGGCCATACACTGCGCCATGCTGCGCACGGATGCATGCGCATCATGCGTGGCCGAGAAGCATCGTCCAGCAACCAGAAGCCCCTCGATCTTCTGTGGAAGCAGCGTTCGGTAGGGAATGCTGACCGTTTCACCGTCTGGCAGGTAATCCCACTTTGTCGACTGGCCTGCGTGATGGTCTTCGATGGGCGCACCGCAGAGGCCAATCGAGTCTTCAAATTTGCGCGCACTTAGAACGTCTTCGCGGGTCAACCGGTAATCTCCGTATATCCTGCGTGTTTCCCGGATTCCGACCTGCGTGCCGAAAGCCACAATACGGGCGTCTTCATAACCTGGAACAAGATCGCGCATGAACCGCTCATACTCCAATCCTTGGCGTCGTCCTTCGATCTCTGCTCTCGTTAGATCAAAGGGATTGACAGGATCCTCGATGGACAGTCGCGTCAGGATGGTAGCCATCACTCCATGGATTGGAGTGATATGAACGCTTCCTTCCCTGCGAGGTAGATCATACGCTCCGCTCTCCGCGGCTGCTTTCAGCCGCTCGACGAACAGCGCCCGCGTCAGCGTCTTTGTCTTCGCTACATCGACATTTGCGATCTTGAAGGTTGTTGTGAGCGTCTGCGCCGGGTTGATTTCGCCGGCACGCTCGAAGGGAGCACCGGCTCGAGCTGCCACATCCGCATCGCCGGAAGCATCGACGACGATACGTGGCTGAATGATTCCAAGTCCCGCTTTGCCATCCACGACAACGCTTTCTATTCGATCTCCGATCAAGACCACGTCCGTAACAAAGCTGTGCATCAGCAATTCGACACCGGCTTCCAGAGCAAGACGCTCCCAGACAACCTTGAGAAACTCGGGGTTGTAAGTAATTCCGGTGCCGGCGCCGAAGGTATTTGGCCGCTCGATGACCCGGTCTATCCGTCTCAGGCCTGCTATTACGTCGTCGGCAACGCCGCTGACGACCTTTGTTGAGCTGCTGCCCGGGGTATAGAAACCGTAGAAGGTGTCTAGAACGGCGGTGCTCGTTCCGCCTAAAAATCCATATCGCTCGATCAACATGACCCGCCTGCGCTGCGAACCCCGCTGCGCGAGACGAGCTGCAGCGATGGCTGCCGTCGCACCAGCCGATCCAGACCCCACCACGAGAATGTCAGGAGAAGCGATGATTGGAATTTGCTTGCTATACGTGTACATGCGAAGCCGCCTCGTCTTCCGGTACCATCGCGTTGCAAGAAGGGAATAAATCCTTGAGCCTCGGATAGAGCTCGGTGTAAGTTGTGAAGACCTTCCGATACAAGGAATGCCGTTCCGCGCTCGGCGTATATAACTTGCCCGGCCTGGAGTGAGCGGCCTGCATCGAGTCGATCGAGGTGAGGTGAATACCTTGCGCCGCAAGGATCGCGCTCCCCAAAGCAGCGCCTGCGTATTCATTCATCACCTGCACGCGCAAGCCGGTTACATCGGTAATGATTTGGCATAGCAGAGCATTGCGCGTAGGTCCGCCCACGGCAATCAGCGTCTGAGGTGCAGCGCCAACGGTATGCGCAACCGAAAGATTGTGTTTGATCGCAAGTGCATTCGCCTCCAGCACGGCCCTGAACAAATGCGCTCGTCCCATCTCGGCGTTTAGCCCAAAAAATACTCCTCGAGCGAAGCCGTTGTTGAGCGGGTGTAACTCTCCGGCCAGATAAGGTAAGAAAATAAGGCCCTCTGCGCCGGCAGGCAATATCGCCGCCTCACGAGTGAGCTCGTTCAGGTTATCTACCTGCGAAGATCCACCGGAAACTATCCCCGAGATCCACTGGACCGCCAGTCCCCCTGAAGACATAGAACCGCCAATCAACGTCCGGTTGGGTAACACGTGCGGAAACGCCAGGAGCTGTGGATGAACGACGGGAGGATTGACGGGCAGATACACGGTGTTCGATGTCCCCAGCGAAAGCTGCCCCGTGTCCGGTGCGAAGACACCCATGGCCAAGCCGGCGGAACTCGTGTCTTCTCCTCCGGCAACAACGGGAACATCCCTGGGAATTCCTGTCTCTTGAGCCGCTCGTTCGGTGATCTGACCGATGATCGCGTCGCATTCAGCGAGTTCGCAATATACGGATTGCGGCAGTTCCATCAGGTGCAACGATTCGCTCGACCAACGCCGCTCGAATAGATCATAGGCCAGCGAGATTCCTCCATCCGAGTGATTCATCACAGGATTCCCGGTCAGCCGATACGTGACAAAGGAGGTGGCAGTAAGGGCCTTCCACGTACGGGCCCAAATCTCTGGTTCGTGGGCCTTGATCCATCGCAATTTGGGTTCAAAGTTGTAGCTTGCCGGTAGTTTGCCGCTGATTTCAACGATCCTGCTGCCGCAGCTCGACTGCAAATACTCGGCATCTAAAGCACAACGACGATCCAGCGAGAGGATAGCAGGCCGCAATATATCCCCGCCGCTATCTATCAGGATGACGCCTGCACCCTGACCGCTGACTCCGACCGCGGCGACCCGCTGCTGCATTTCAGGATGTTCCTTGAACAGCTCTTGCGTGACCGAACAGACGGCGCCCCACCAATCCGCTGGATCCTGCTCCGCATAGCCGGGCTGCGGTGAACAGTGTTCATAAGATGCGGATTTCTGAATAAAAATCAAACCAAATGGATCGGCAACGACCACCTTGGCAGTGCTCGTTCCTACGTCGATGCCCAAAACCAGGTCCTTCTTAGCCATGGGTCGAAGGTCTCGTGAGCGCGAAAGCTTTTGCCGGATTGCGGATAAGGATTTGGTCGATCTCGTTCTGGGTAAAGCCTTCGCCTTGCAGACGCGGGACGAACCGCTCCAATGTGTAGGCCATGCCTGGTCCGCCCCCGTAAGCCTTCCAATAGGAGCGCCGTGCGTTATCACCGCCAAGCAAAACATGCCCGCCAAGGTTTGCTTCGAACATTCCCCTAATCAGAGTAACGAGCGTTGACTCCGGGAAATATTTCACTCGACCTGGCCCATCGTACTCGAGAAAGGCGCCGGATTGCGCAATCTCCCGATGCAGGTACAGATCCGGGTTCCGATCCATGTGAGACAAGATGACGTGTTGTGCCTGAACACCGTGGGACTCGAGTTTCCGCAGTTGCTCAAGTCCGAGTGTGCCCATTTCGGTGTGTGTAAGAATGGGCGCCCCGGTTCCACGATGCGCCAGAGCCGCAGCCTCGAAAGCCACTTTCGTTGCAGTATCCATGTTCTGATAGCCGGAGGCGGCTTTGATGATTCCAGCTTTGGCCTCGCTCCGCTGAAGCAAGGGACCTTCATAGCTGTTTTGTTCCATCCCGTGCTCCACCTCATCCATCATCAGCCGTGCGATTTCATCCACGGAGTACCTGAATCTCCAATGGGAATCGAGATAGTACTTTGTCTTGTGAAAACCGGTCGCGGCGATAATCTTCACACCGCTTGTTTCGGAGATACGGCGCAAAGCTTCTGGATCGCGACCGATACCGATGGGCGCGGCATCCACTACCGTTTCCCCTCCAAATGACCTGAAGTCGCGCAGTTCCTCGATGCCTTTTTCCACGCTGTCCAGACGGAAGTCGGCCTCCTGCGCCAGGATTAAGCCATTTTTTATCATTACGTGTTCATGCGAATTGGTAATGCCGAGCGACGACGCTTCCACATCTCCCAAGACCGTGCGAACTTTGCCTGTCACCGTACTTCTCCCCCGTGACTTGCCGACCGCTCAAGCAGCGTCGGAGAGCCGAAACGAGTCTGCCCTCCGACCGTTGCCTGGTATTGATATCGATCGCCACGAGAAGCGACGATCGCTAATTCCAATGGGCTGCCATCAGCGAGATAGCTGACCCGGCGAACGCTTAGAACAGGCGCATTGCGGTCTATCCTGAGAGCATTTACTTCTTCTTCCGAGGCCGGTCGTGTCCCCACGGTATCTACAGCCACGGCCGGCACAAGTCCATACTCCTGCTCCAGGACCTCGTACAACGATTCTTGGGTAAACCTACGCTCCACGAATCGGGGTAACAGGCGGGCGGGAAGATAATTGATCATGTAGGAAATAGGTTCACGGTTTGCGAGCCGCACGCGCTGAATGCGAATGACCCGCTCGTCGCCTGCTAAACAAAGCGCTTCCGCTACGTGTGCTAATGGAACCTCAAGATGAACTTTGCGGTGAGAAGTTTTTGGCGAAAATCCAAGTCTTCTCAGCTGATCTGTCCAGCTGGTGATGAGGCCTAACTCATGGGTAAGTTTCGGCCGCTGCACAAATGTTCCCCTCCCTTGTTGTCGGACGAGCAGTCCCTCGGCCACCAGGTCCTCGACCGCTCGCCGCACGGTAATGCGGCTAACCCGAAATCTTTTGTCTAATTCCGCTTCGGTAGGAATTGGCTCACCGGGCTCCATCTCGCCCAATTCCGATCGGAGCTTTTCTCTTATTTGTACATAAAGCGGGATTCCACTCATCTGGTCCAGCCGCATCGAAACCTCACTCTATATTTGCGGTGCGAGTGCATCAGCCACTGTGCGGCGCACTTCGACTGACGCTAACATGGCTAAAAACATGTTGACAAGTCATTATGACATTATGGAAGATGGTGGCCGCAAAAAATCCCGAGGCATCTCTAGTGCGTATAGAGTCCTCGATGGATGGCTGGCTTTGAATACACCCAGGCATTTTTCGCGAGAGCGACGCAATGGGACCAAGTTCGATCGTCCGACTTTTGCCGGGTTGTCGACTGCTGCTGTTCCGGATGCCTGTTCGTACGAGCGGTCCGATTCGACATCAGCCGCTAATCGCAGATTCACGTTTTCGGAGAAGTAGATGCATTCGCATGATGCTCACGCCCGGAACCTTGCTGTAGCGGCGTCCCATCGCGATATCGGTGCAGGGCCGAGGCTATGTCCATATTTGATTTCCTCGGTGGCCTTTTCTGTATCTGAAGAGCCACTTTCATCTATGGGACATGAGTGTGGGCGGAAGCACAGTGCATATGCGCAATTGCCGTCGACCTGCTATGACGTGGTGTCGCTATTCAGCGGAAAAGGGGATGGGTGAGAGGCAACGCTGCGGCCCGGGAACGTACACAGTGCCAGTATGGAAGTCGTGCTTCGGCCGTCGGTCGGTGACGACTGATAAATCTCCAGTAACGGCGGCAGGAATCGCAAATACCTCTTGACAAGCCCGACCTAGGGGTCAGAGTATTACCCGGTATCGTACACGGTAATGGCCGCGAGCGCAGAACGAAGACGCTCCCGCACGGATGCTCCCTTTGGTGGCGAGTATTAGATCCAGGCTGAGCATGCTCAGCTTGGTGTATTAGGAGGCGAAGTGAGAAGCAGAAACGTATCAATCAGGGCCGCAGCCTTCTTTTCAGGCCTATTCTTTCTCCTGGCGTCAGGCCACGCAATCGCGCAAGGGACTGCTTCGATCACTGGGACGGTTGTAGACACATCACAAGCTGCTGTCCCCGGTAGTCAAGTCACGCTAACCAACACCGAAACCGCGCAAACCACGGTCAAAACAAGTTCTGACCAGGGATTTTTCGAATTTCCGGATTTGCCCCCCGGACAATATAAGGTGACGGTTGGCAAGACCGGCTTCAAATCCTGGTCGCAGAACGCAATTACTTTGTCTGTGGCGCAGACGATCACTCTCTATCCACAGCTTGAAGTTGGATCGGCAACCGAGCAAGTCGAGGTAACGGCTGCTGCTGCCTTCCTTACCACCAGCAGCAGCACGCTATCGGGAGTCATCGAATCGCAAGAGATTCAGCAGTTGCCGCTAAACGGCAGAAATGCTCTGCAGCTGCAGGAGCTTCAGCCGGGCGTTGTATCAACGGGCACTGGCGGTCAGTTTGGAGCACAGCAGGTCACATTTACCTCGTCCGGGGGCAGGGACATCGACATCAACTACTCGCTCGATGGCGGAATCAATGTGAATCCGTTCTACGCGATCTCGAATAATTACCCGAATCCCGATGCCCTGCAGGAATTCTCTCTTTCCAGCCGCAATTACAGTGCGCAGTTCGGACGCGGCTCAACCGATGTATCGGCGGTCACCCGGTCTGGGACGAACAGTTTTCATGGATCGGCGTTTGAATTCCTCAGAAACACCGCGTTGGATTCCACTCCGTTCTTTTCCAATACCATTCCCGCCTTCCATCGCAACCAATTCGGAGGGGCGATCGGTGGCCCGATTCTCAAGAACAGACTCTTCTTCTTTGCGAGCTATCAAGGCACCCAACAAACCGGTAGTCCAGGTGAGCAGGTCTACACCACAATTCCGCTGGTGCAAAGAGGACTGAACGGGGCGCCCGCGGACTTTTCGGCGGTCTCCACACCTATAATCGATCCCCTGACTGGAAAGCAGTTCCCTGGCAACATTATTCCGAACAATCGGATTACTCCTCAGGCGGAGAAGTTTTTCACTACCTTCCTGCCCGCGCCGAACCTGGGAGATAACTCCTACCAATTCCCCAGTATCGCAACTGAACAAGAGCACCAGGCGGTTGGGAAGGTGGACTTCCACATCACCCAAAAGGATCTGGTTTTTGTTCGCTATTTTCTCGATGACATTCCTTCCACTGGATATGGCAATGGGACTGGATCCGCGCTCGGCACCAGCTGGTTGTCCAACTTTCCATACCGGTACCAGGACACCACTGTCGGCTGGGTGCATACGTTTGACGCGTCGCTGCTGAACGTTGCTCACATCACTTATCAGAGAAGCGTTTTTGGGGAACAAACAAGTCTTCCGTTTTCTCTGACCGCTCTCGGCTATGACGTAAACACTGAAAGCGCCTACAGTACCTATGGGCTCACACCTGATTCCAATCTTTCCATTGGCGGCGACTTCGGCGCCTACCCCGGCGCGCCGACTCGCGATATCATGCCGACATGGGACATTAATGACAATGTCACCTGGATTAAAGGAAGGCACACCGTCGACGCAGGTTTCCAGATTTATCACAACCGTATCAATGAACTGCAGAACTTCTTCACCGGCGGATCGATGACTTTCAGCGGCCAATTCTCCGGCATTGGAGCCTCCGACTTCCTGCTCGGCGATTTCTCAAACTACACCCAAATCAGCGGGCTGAGTTCCAGGCTGCATCAAACACTGCCATCTGCTTATGTCCAGGACGACGTCAAACTCACTCCACGCGTAACGATGAATGCCGGCCTCCGGGTCGATATCGTCTCTGGCTACCACTCGGAAGACGGACAGCTTATGTCGCTGCAGCCCGGTCAGCAATCCACTGTGTTTCCGCTGGCCACCCCGGATCTTGTCTTCGCAGGAGACAAGGGAGTACCCGCCGATGTAATCGGAACC
Source organism: uncultured Acidobacteriaceae bacterium (assembly GCA_963815175.1). Taxonomy (GTDB): domain Bacteria; phylum Acidobacteriota; class Terriglobia; order Terriglobales; family Acidobacteriaceae; genus PALSA-350. The sequence goes on along the minus strand of CAWFGM010000009.1, from coordinate 8,370 downwards.
AGAACTGATATAGCGCCACGGTTGGGATTTGCATGGGATGTCTTTGGGAACGGTAAAACATCGCTGCGGGCAGGGGCTGGCATCTTCTATGTGCCCATGACTGAGGGTATTTCCCTCAACCGGCAGACGCTCATTCAGCCTTTCTGTCTTGAAGTCTCTCTCAATGCCGGCAATGGGGAAGACATCTGGGCACAACCTCCTTTCAATGGGAAAGACCCCTACCCGATTGCGAATTCCCCTGCCGGTCTCAAGTCGGTCCCATTTGTTATCGGCGGGAGCGAGACGACCCTTCCAACCAAGTGGAAGACCCAGGTTAGCAATGAATGGAGCCTATCGTTACAACAGGCTTTCTTTAGGAGCGCTGTGTTTGAAGCGAATTATGTGGGCTCCTCCTCCTCGCATCTATTTACCTCGGCACAGGCCAACTGGGGCCAATACATCGATACCTACGGGCCGCCGACCGAGGCCAATTTGCAACAACGCAGGATCTACCCGGACATCGGACCGATCGAACTCGACGCGGACCTTTTGAGTTCGAACTACAACGCATTGCAGCTTGTTTATAACCAGCGAATCGCAAGCACTTTAACGGTCAAGAGCGCGTACACCTGGTCTAAGAGCTTGGGTGTGAATAGCCCCGAAGGAGCTGGGGGCTCGGGCCCGCGCGATCCATACAACTATCACCTGGATTACAGTCCCTTGTCGTCAAGCCAACCGCAAGTATGGGTGACGGCGATCATCTGGAACGCATTCGGCGGCCATACCTTCAGTACCAAGCTCCTCCAGGAGACGGCCGGAGGGTGGCAGTTCGGTGGCATCGCTTCCATCAACTCGGGAACTCCGCTCGATCTGGTTTCTGGAATAGACAACTCTTTGACGGGAATCGGGGAGGATACGCCGGACGTCATCGGCAACTGGCATGCCAACAACACTTCGAGAGCAGATTCCATTGCGCACTGGTTCAACCCAGCTGCTTTTACTCAAAACGCTGTCGGAACCTTCGGGACCCTCCGGCCAAATTCTCTTTCGGGCCCTGGTTATGTCAACTTCGACATAAACCTGCAAAAGAACTTTGTCATTACCGAACGGTTTAGAACGGAATTCCGAAGCTCTTTCTACAACGCGTTCAACCATGCAAACTTGGGTTCTCCCGGAACCACTCTCACCTCGTCCAATTTTGGTGCGATCACCTCCGCTACCAACCCGCGTGTCATAGAATTTGGCTTGCGGCTACTCTTCTGATGGTTGGAAATTTGTTGTGAGGAAACTGCTGGTAGTTGGTTTTGCGGGGGCAATTCTTACCTGCATTTCCTGTGTGTGCTCTTCACCGATCTATGCGCAGCAGCTCAGTTCGGCGGCTGCGCATGCGTCGGCTGGATGGAAGGCGTTCGAAGAGGGCCGTCTCGATGACGCTAGTTCGCTACTGCAGGAGGCCGTCAAGCTCTCACCGAGGGACGCAGATTACGTGGCCGCTCTCGCCGAGGTCGACTCCAAATTGGGCCAACAAGACGCAGCCATCCGGCACTTCAAAAGAGCAATTTTCCTCAAGCCTTCGGATAGCGAGTTTCGTCTCGACCTCGCTGAAATCCTGCAGAGGAAAGGGAACGATCAGGAGGCTTTGGCGATTCTTCAAGGGCCTCCGAACCCTGCGTGGTCGGACGCATGGCATTTCAGCCGGGGTTTCAGTCTCTTTCGCTTGGGCAGACTTGCGCCAGCCGGTGCTGAGTTCAAGCTCGTGATTCGGAAACCACAGTTTACGGCGCCCGCCTCGTTCTTTCTCGGAAATATCGATTACATGCAGAGCCGATTCGTTGAAGCCGAACCCTACCTCGCAGCGGCAGTGAAACTTGGGAAAATCCCGAGCAATAAGGCCTATAACGTCTACACCTACGACTATGGTTTGGTGTTATTCAAGTTGGGAAAGTTTGCTGAGGCAGCTCAGCAATTCAGAGCTTCGATCGCGCAGTATGATGCGGATCCGCTGCCATGGATGTTCCTCGGCCGCTGCGAAGAAGAATTGGGAAATTATCCTGAGGCCATCGCCATGCTTGAGACGTCCACGCAGAAGGACTCTACTTTTCAACTTGCCGATTATGAGTTGGCGCGCTTGCAGCAAAGGCATGGAGATCCAAATCGCGCTGCGGAACTATTCAAGAAGATCGGGGAAATGAAAGAGGATGAGGTCAGCAAAGAACAGGAAAGAGCCATGCGGTTGAAAACCGCGCCAAGGCCGTAATAGCTTCGACCGATGCAATCACCGGACACCTTCAAAGATTTGAGCGATTGGTATGGGTAGATCGAGCCGAAGCTGGGGTCAGTCAGGACGGAAGTGTTTTCCTCTGGTATTTCTACTCGTCCTCTTAAGTTGTGGAAATACGCTCGGCTTTTCCCAGGGGATGGGCCCACGCCATCATGTTTCCCCACCAGAAAGGCCCGGTAACATCCCTGTGATCCACACTGATATCTCGCTCGATGATATTGCGGCCGAGGCAGGTCTCCATTTCAAACATGAATCCGGCGATCCCGTAAATAAGAAGTTCCTTCTGGAGTCGATAGGCAGTGGGGTTGCGATCTTCGACTATGACGGCGATGGCCTGGAAGACATTTTTCTTGTGAATGCGACCCGCTTCACCCACTCCACCGCCGCGTCCAAGCCGACCAGCAGACTTTACAAAAACCTTGGCAATCTAAGGTTCGAGGATGTAACAGAAAAGGCGGGGTTGACATATTCCGGATGGGGCCAGGGCGCGTGCGTCGGCGACTACGACAATGACGGGCACGAAGACTTGCTGGTCACCTACTATGGCCACAATGTCCTCTACCACAATGATGGAAACGGCCACTTTACAGACGTAACGGCCCGGGCCGGGCTTCCGATTCACGGTACGCGGTGGGGCACGGGATGTTCATTCTTCGACTACGATCGCGATGGCAAGTTGGATATTGCAATTGCCAACTACGTTGACTTCGATCCCAAAACTGTTCCCCTGCCGGGAAGCAACCCCATTTGCCAGTTCAAGGGCCTTCCCGTCATCTGCGGCCCGCGCGGACTCGCGGGCAGCACGAACGTTCTCTATCACAATGTGGGAGATGGAACCTTCAAGGACGTCTCCAAGGCTGCTCACTTCGATCAACCGGCAGGTCAATATAGCTTCTCTGTGATTACAGGAGACTTTGACGGAGACGGTTGGCCGGATGTCTTCATAGCCTGTGATTCAACCCCGAACATCCTGCAGCACAACAACCGGGACGGAACATTCACTAATGTGGCTATTTCAAGCGGAGTTGCTTTTAGCGACGACGGGGAAGAGCAGGCTAACATGGGCGCCGATGCGGGAGATTACAACCATACGGGCCGATTAGACCTCGTGACTACGACCTTCGACGATGATGTGCCTGCGCTGTTCCTCAATGAAGGTAATAGTGAATTCAGCGACGTTGATCTCAAGGCCGGATTAGGTTTCCGCACTCATCAAGTGAGCTGGGGAGTAGCCTTTCTGGACTTGGACAACCGAGGCTGGCTGGATATTTTCATAGCCAATGGTCACATATACCCGAACGTAGATGCTTTACACAGAGAAAGTCATTATCGCGAATCAAAGACTCTTTATTACAACCTCGGCAATGGCACATTCGCGGATATCACCGATCAGTCGGGACCCGGAACCAGGGAAAAAACCGTAAGCCGCGGGATGGCCTACGGAGATTTGCAGAACGATGGCTCACTCGACATCGTCATCAACAATCTCAACTCAGCTCCAAACCTGCTGGTCAACCGTGGGAAAAAGGGTAACTGGATCACCGTAAAGCTCATCGGGACGACAAGTAATCGCGATGCAATCGGGGCTCGGGTGGAGGTTAAAGCAGGGGACCTCGACCAAATAGCCGAAGTGCGGAGCGGTTGCTGCTACCTCTCCCAGAGCGACATGCGCCTACACTTTGGATTGGGAACTATGCAAAAGGTGGAAGCTATTAAGGTGCGCTGGCCCAGCGGCCAAAAGGAGACCTTTGCGGTGAGAGGAATTAATCGGATCGTTGAACTCAGAGAGGGTACCGGTAGCTGATGTTGGGGACGGTCCGTTGTATCACCGCAGTTTTCGCATCAGTTGATGGAGAGGACGGGAGAATAGATGCTGCGTATTGTGGGTCGTGTTGTGCTGATCTCTTCAGTCGTCATGTCGCTCGGGCTTCCATGCCGGGTTGATCTGGCACAAAGTCTGCCGGAATTACGGACCCCAAAAGCGCCACCGACTCCGCGCATCCATGGGCCGAAGCTATATGGAGCAAGGCCTGGGCATCCCTTCCTCTATCGCATCCCTTGCACGGGTCTGCGTCCTGTGCGGTTTTCGGCAGTAGCGCTTCCACCCTCGCTTACCCTCGATAGTGCTACAGGGATCATTGCTGGCAACGCCCCGCTTGCTGCAGGCGATTACCCGGTTACGTTGAAGGCAGTGAACTCACAGGGCAGCGCCACTCGTTCATTCAAGATTGTGGTGGGTGATCAGCTTGGTCTCACGCCCCAGATGGGGTGGAACGGCTGGTATACCCTCTACGCGCACCCCACGGACGCCAACATTCGTAAAGCCGCGGACGCTATGCTCGCGTCGGGAATGGCCGATTACGGATATCAATTCATAGACCTCGACGATGGTTGGGCAAGAAAACCTGGATTGGCAGATCCAGTGCTGGGAGATCCAGTGCGGAATCCAGATGGAACGATCCGCCCCAATGGCAACTTTCCAGACATGTCCAGTCTCACGGCGTACATTCATTCGCTCGGATTCAAAGCTGGCATTTACTCCGGTCCAGGCCCGCTGACTTGCGCGAGATTAGAGGCATCCTACGGGCACGAAGCCGCCGATGCTCAGCAATACGCTAAATGGGGATTCGACTTACTTAAATATGACTGGTGCAGCTATACACAGATAGCGAAAGACCGCAGCCTCCCCGAGCTGCAAAAACCTTACATCCTGATGAGTTCTGAATTGCAAAAGCAGGACCGGGACATCGTCTTGAACATGTGTCAGTACGGGATGGGCGATGTGTGGAAATGGGGACGTCAAGTTGGCGGCCAGTCATGGCGCACCACCGGTGATCTCGGTTTGGCAAAAGGCGATAGTCTACCCGGCTTCTATCACGTGGGCTTTGCCAACGCAGCCCTTGACGCTTACGCCGGGCCGGGGGGCTGGAACGATCCCGACTATATCCTGATTGGCACGGTGGGCGACGCGCATCACAGTCACTTGTCTGCTAAGACGACTCCGCTTAAGCCGGAGGAGCAGTACAGCTACATGTCTATGTGGTCGCTTATGGCCTCTCCTCTTTTTTTCTCCGGCGACATGACGAAGCTGGATGATTTGACCCTTAACATTTTGTGCAACGATGAAGTGATCGACATTGATCAGGACTCATTGGGTAAACAGGCAAAGATCGTCCGCAAGAACGACCAGGAGTTGGTCTTGGCCAAGCCACTTGAAGACGGTTCTGTCGCAGTGGGTCTGTTCAACCTCAGCGAGGGACCTCTTACCATGTCCATCGATTGGAAGGACATCTCGAAAAGCGGCAAGTTGACAGTCCACGATGTTTGGCGCCAGCGAAATATTGGCCGGTTTAAAGGCAGCTTCAAATCCCAAGTGGCTGCCCATGACGTTGTACTTGTACGGCTAACCAAATCGTGAGAAACATCTGCTCCGGGACGGTGAGCGAGATAGCCTCGATGAGTCCCGCCTCGCGCACAGAATGAAACAACCCATCCTTGCACCCTCGCTGCGGGCCGCCGGAAACCACGAACTGCAGGTTAGTAGAAATCGAGAGTAGTCAGTCACGCAGTCTTTGTTTAAGGAGAACCATGCTCAACTTGAATCGGCGAACTTTTGTGCAGCTCTCGTCTGGCGCCGCTCTTGGCGTGGCAGCGAACCGGGTCTTCGCCCTCGCCGACGCACCCGCAATCTCTAACCACGCCGGACTGCTTCGCGTTAAGGGCTCGAACTATAGCTGGGAATATTCGCAGAGCGACGACACATTCAAGCTGCGGGACTCGAAAGATCTCCTCATTGTCAGCGGAAGGATGCAGCCGGCGGTCGTCGTGGCTCCGACCGGCGAGCCCACGCTCAGGCAATGCACGTCGGGAAGACCTTCTGCACTTCGCTCTGAGAAGGGTCGCGTGACGGTGGACTACGAGGGCGTAAACGGTACCGGCCGGTTATCGGTGACTTGGCGCTTTGACGAGCATGGAATCTGGACCGAACCTATCGTTTACGATGCGCCAGCGGAGCAAGACGTAGTAAGTCTGCATTACTTCAGCGATGTAAAAGCGACCAAACCTGTGCCTTCGCTTCATGCGACTTATCTTGTCGTTCCCGGCATCAGCGAAGCAGCTACCGTCAGCCCTATCGTAAGAGACTATGTTTCTCTCGACGAGAGCGTTTGGCTTGGCCGCGGCAGCTCCGCGCCCGGTCCTTCGCAGCAGTGGGGCTTGCCAGTACATTACTTCTGCGGCTTCAGTGTAAATGCTGCAAACGGAGCACGGGACAGCTTCACCACAGGCCGTTCTGCCGCCTTTACTTGCGGCTTGGCAGATCTGCCCGGTGGCGATCTGTTTCTGCAGCTTGCTTCGGGCAAGAGCAGTGTGTGGGTCGACTACCGCAGCGACTTGTGGAAGCATATGCGCGGCCCGGGACCGCTCCCGCTGGGCGCCACACTCTACTGGTCGATTGCGCCGGGCTACTACGATGCGATCGCTGCCTACTACCGAGGTTTGCTGCAGGCAGGCGTTATTCATAAGTCTCAGCCTTCCGCCAAAAAAATTGCGGCCACTCTTACTCCGCAGTTCTGCGCCTGGGGGGCGCAGGTGGATAGGAATAAGGGGGGTGAGCGTCAGGACGAGGCGTTCGTAACCGGGATATACGAGGAACTCAAAGCCTCGGGTCTGAAGGCGGGAATGTTTTCGATCGATGATAAGTGGGAAGGCAGCTACGGAAACCTGGAACATTCCGCTGACCGTTTGCCTCACTTTGAACAGTTCCTCAATAAGGTGCATGAGGAGGGATATCTGGTTGGCCTTTGGGCAGCGCTCATGCGCTGCGAGCACCCGGCTGAAATGGGCCTAACTCCAGACCAGATGCTCAAGAAGCCGGATGGGCAACCCTTCGTAGTTGGCAGCGATGGGCAGACGAGGTACTACATACTGGACTTTACCCAGCCGGAAGTGGCAGCCGTCCTTGAGAATGTGGCCCGGAAGTTCATACGCAGATACAAGCCCGACCTGCTCAAATTTGATTTTGGATATGAGATGCCATCGGTGGCAACCGCCGCGCCCCGCGACAAGAAGTTCACCGGGGAGCGGTTGATGTGGAAAGGCCTCGACGTGCTGATTACCGCCATGAGGAAGGAGAATCCCGACCTGGTGGTCATGTATTACAACCTGTCACCGCTCTTCCTGGACTACTTTGACCTGTTCAGCCCCGACGATTTATTTGAGAATGCAGGGGAGTACGACGTGGAGGCCAACCGCCGCTTCTTCTTCAGCAGTCTCTTGGGCCGGTTGGGAGTTCCCACCTATAGCTCCACTGGATATGACTGGGCGTCCACGTCCAATATCTGGTTTGACGCCGCCGCCCTGGGAACGATTGGCTCGATGAATGACTTCAAGGCTGATGAGCAAGGGGAGGGATGCACGCCCGAGTTAGCCGCAAGATACAACGGCATAACCCACGTGTTGCGGCCCACGGTCACCTTCGAGATATTGCCCCTCGATTACGTTCCCGAGGCGCCGACGCTGGGCGCCCACGCCCGGTCATGGGCTCGGTTTGAAGGTGGAGAACTGGTCCTGCTTGCTTTTCGGCCGCCTGTGCCCGGCGACCCCCGGGTTCTGGCACGGCAGACGAACGATCCCCGCGTTAAGGGCGCCGTTCAATCCGACGTGCCTATAGTAGTTGCGTCAAAGACCAGCGATAGCATCGCTTCCGCTAGCAATCTCGCAATCGTGCCCTATGGGGATGGGGAAATCGTGCTTCGCCGCCAAGCCGGGAGCAAAGCAGAGATTATTTCCCACTACTTCAGAGGAGCGCCAACCAGGAACCAGGCGACAATCGAAAACGGCCAGTTGAAGCTCACGGCGCGCGAACGCAACTCAGCGGGCGCACCGCTGGAATGGATTGAGGTGCACGTCTCCTGATTTTTCGGTATCGTCGAGCTGCATCCAAACTGAAGCGGTGTACGAACAAGAAAGTCATCGAGATGCTGCTGCCAGGCAAAAGGAACAAGATTCAGCACTCTTCCTCCGCGACCTCCATGCAAAGTGAAGCTCCGCCCTAAAGTTGTCGGTAACTGCTTAGCAATGAAGGAGTTATTTTGGTGGACCTGACCGGG
>CAWFGM010000008.1:0-132567 GCA_963815175.1 uncultured Acidobacteriaceae bacterium | reverse complement strand
CCAAGGTCGCGGTCAGTCCGGGTGTCGGCTTCGGTGAACATGGGGATGAGCACGTACGCTTTTCGTTGATTGAGAACGAAGAACGAACCAGGCAAGCCTTGCGGGGCATCAAGCAGATGTTCCAGCAGGAAAGCTAAACGTTCCCCGCACTATAGCTGTGTAGGCCAGCGACGGGCCATGAAGCAAAGCAAGTATTCTCACGGTCGTACCTTTCAGGCGGTAGGCCACGATATAAGGTGTGCCTTGAATGACCAGCTCTCGCGTGCCGCCTACTCGACCGGGGCGTCCCATCTCCGGAAAGTTGGCAAGTTGTTCGACAGCTCGCGTGATAAGCTTCAGCTGTTTTTCAGCTGCGGGCGCATGATCATACAAAAGAATACGAGAGATTACAATCGCGCGCCCTCCCAACGGCTCACAAGCAAGAGCCGTTGGGAGGGCCTGCACTTTTATTTCTCAAGAAGAGGTTGTTTGGATTTTCGTCACCCGCTCCAGCTCGCGTATCTCAATCTCCATTTGACGCATGCGAAACTTCTGCACTTTGCCGCTGGCGGTAAGAGGGAACTCGCTGACGAAGCGGACGTGCTGAGGAACCTTGAAGTGAGCGAATTTTCCCCGGCAGAATTCTTGGATCTCGTTCTCAGTGGCAACGTCACCGGGCTTGTGACGAATCCACGCTACTACGATCTCTCCAAGCCTTTCATCAGGTATGCCGAACACGTGGGCGTCAGCTACCTTCGGGTGGGTGTGGAGAAGATTCTCTATTTCACGGGGATAGATGTTCTCTCCGCCGCGTATGATCATGTCCTTTGCACGGCCGGTTATATTGAAGTACCCGTCAGGGCGCATGATGGCAAGATCACCAGTGCGCAGCCATCCATCCGTGTCGATCGCCCTTTGCGTTGCATCGGAGTCACCATCGTACCCCTCCATGACCATGTATCCGCGCGCGCAAAGTTCGCCCTGCTGTCCGATTGGGGCGGTCTCCCCAGTCAAGAGGTCCGCAATTTTGACTTCAGTATTCGGCATTGGACAGCCAATGGTCGTGGCGCGTAGCTCAAAGCTATCGTCATTTGTAGACATAGTGATGATAGGTGAGGCTTCCGTCTGCCCATAAATGTCGTATATCTGAGTCACCCCCAATCGCTCGGTCATACGGCGCATCAATTCGATCGGGCAGGGTGCTCCCCCGACAATCGCCCCTCGAAGCGAAGTCATATCAAACCGATCAAATTCCGGATGCTCGAGTTCGGCGATGAACATGGATGGGACACCATACAGAAGAGTCACCCGCTCTGTTTCGACGATTTGTAAAGTGGCACCGGGGTCGAACATGCGCGATGGAAGAACAAAGGTGGCCCCTGAGATCAAGGCTGCGAGGGAACTGCTAGCGTAGCCGGCACAGTGGTAAAGGGGGAAAGTCTGGCAAATCCGGTCGTGTTCGGTCAAGCAAAGCCTTAGCGCAGTAAACCAGGCATTGTTGACAACATTATGGTGCGTGAGAAGAATCCCTTTCGGATTGCCAGTAGTGCCCGATGTGTATTGAATGTTTGCGACAGCATGTGGATCCACGGGCGCGTTTGGGAAGTCGCTTCCATTGGATATCATGGCAGACCAGGAGTCAGTGCCGATCCGGATATCGAGCTCTAGGGCGGAGGTCTGGCCGGCTCGCGCTTCGGTGAGTATCGCGTCATAATCCGCACGGGCATCGCGCGAGTGATGGAAAATTGCGCGCATGTTTGACCTGTGAATGATGTAACCGAGATCCGTTGCGCGATAAGCGGGATTCACGGTCACGAGCACGAGACCTGTTTTGGGGCAGGCGAGTTGCAGGAGAACCCATTCTGTGCAACTTGCTGCCCATATTCCAACGCGGTCGCCGGTGTGCAATCCTAGACCCGTAAGGCCGCACGCTGTCTTATCTACCTCGTCAAGCAACTGGCGGTACGTCCAACAGACGGCATCAGGCCGCGATATAAGCGCGATGCGATCAGGGAACGCGCGAGCGGCAGATGCGAACGCCTGGTAAACAGTTTCGCTGCGAAGCGGAACTTCCGGGCCCTTGTAATAGCTGAGCATGGGACCTTTTCCAAGACGGTAAATGACAGCGACTATAGCCCAGCGGCCAGCCACCGTCAATATCAATGGAAGTCGTGTGAGTGTACCTCGAGGTTGGTGAAGGCCAATGGCTGTATGCTCCTGGCTTTGACATGGATCACGCCGTCCTGATTCTGCAACGCACCCTCGACCAGAACAAATTTGCTGCGCGTGACTACCAACCGCTCTCGCTCATATAGATCGGGAGTGATGATGACATTGGCAATGCCGGTCTCGTCTTCCATGGAGAGAAAGATGAACCCCTTGGCCGTACCTGGGCGCTGCCGTGCGATGACACAACCAGCGGCGCGTACATAGGCTCCGTCTTGATAATCCCGCAGCTCGCATGCGGATAACACTTTCCCCGCTCGCAACTCCTGCCGGCGGTAGTGCAGCGGATGCTTGCCTACCGTTAAGCCCGTACCGGAGTAGTCCGCACTTAGTCTCTCCTCGATACTCATTTGCCGCAGTGGAGAAGAGCTGGAGGCATAATGTGCTGACTTCAGCAAAGGGCCCACTGGCCGGGCAGATTCTTCTACCTGCCAAACTGCATCGCGCCGGTGATCGATGCCATCGAGCGAATTCAAAGCGCCAATGCGGGCCAACAGCGTGAGCTCTTTGCGATGCAGCAATGGCAGACGCAGCGTGAGATCTTCTACGGAGCTAAACGGGCCAGCTTGTCTGCAGGATTCGGCTATCGCTTCCCCCACGTCCTGCCGTAATCCCTTGGCATACATCAAGCCCATGCGCAGCGAGAGCTCGCCATTGTTTTCATGCTCGATCGTGCACTTCCAATCCGATACCTGCACATCGATTGGGCGTATACGCAGGCCATGACGTTGCGCATCCTTTACCAGTACCGCAGGCATGTAAAAACCCATGGGCTGATTGTTGAGAATCGCGCAGGTGAACGCAGCCAGGTAACGTACCTTGAAATAAGCGGATGCGTAGGCAATCAACGCGAAGCTTGCTGCGTGGGATTCGGGGAAGCCATAGAGCGCGAAAGAAGTAATGTTTTGAATGATGGTTGCCTGGGTGGCTTCATCCAGGCCGTTCTTTGTCATGCCGCTGCGCAGCTTCACTTCCAGCTGTTCCATGCGCTGCCAGGAACGGCGCATGCCGACGGCGCGGCGCAATTCTTCCGCTTCCGCACCCGAAAAATTAGCGACCGTCATGGCCATGCGCAACAGTTGTTCCTGAAATAAAGGAACGCCCAAAGTCCGCTTGAGCACTGGTACCAGCGATGGGTGAGGATAAGTAACTGCTTCTTTTCCCTGCCGCCGCCGCATGTATGGGTGCATCATCTTGCCCACAATCGGCCCCGGGCGGATAATGGCCACCTGCACCACCAGGTCATAAAATCTGTCGGGACGATTGCGCGGCAGCGAGGCCATTTGTGCCCGGCTTTCCACCTGGAACATGCCCACTGTATCGGCGCGCTGCAGGGTTTCGTAGACCAGCGGGTCCTGGGGCAACTGTGCCAGGTCGACGGGTTCGACATAATGGTCTGCGACCAGGGTAAGGGACTCCTGGATGACCGCCATCATCCCCAGACCCAGCAAGTCCACTTTGATGAGACCCAGGTCGGCGCAGTCTTCCTTATCCCACTGGACCACGGTTCGGCCGGGCATGGAGGTACGTTCCAGCGGCACCACATGATCCAATTGGCCCTGGCATATCACCATGCCTCCGGAGTGCTGGCCTAGATGCCGCGGCAGGTCCTGAATACGCATGCAAAGCTCCAGAAATTTGTGGATCTGCCTGTGCTTGACATCGAAGCCCGCATGAAGAAAGGAGTTTTCCAGCGTGTCATTCTTCCCCTTCCACTCCCACTGCGAAACCAGGCTGGAAAGGCGACCCAGGGTTTCAAGATCGAAGCCCATTGCCTTTCCTACTTCACGTGCCGCTGACTTGCCGCGGTAGGTAATCACGTTGGCAGTCACAGCGGCGCCAAGCTCCCCATAGCGATGGTAGATATATTGGATCGCCTGCTCGCGCTTGTCCCCGGAGGGCAGATCGAGATCGATATCCGGCCATTCTCCGCGGCTCTCGCTCAGGAAGCGTTCAAAGAGCAAATCCATGCCCACCGGATCGACAGCGGTTATTTCAAGCGCATAGCAAACGGCCGAATTAGCCGCACTCCCCCGGCCTTGCACCAGGATGTCGTTTCGCTTGCAGAAATCAACCAGGTCCCACACGATCAGAAAATAGCCGGCAAATCCAAGTTTCTGAATCAAGGCCAGCTCATGCTCAATCTGCTTGTTCACTTTTTCCAATAACTTGCGATCGCGTTTGGAACCGTAGCGGTTTAATACACCCTCAGCCACGCGCTGGCGCAGAAAGCTGTCCATGGTTTCGCCATCCGGAACCGGATAGCGGGGGAATTCATAACCCAGGTCATGGAGTTCAAATTCCAGCCGCTCCGACAACCCCACAGTCTGTGCAATGGCCTGGGGAAGATCGCTGAATCGGGCCGTCATCTCACGCGCATCGCGCAGGTGGCGTTGGTTATTGACAGTGAGCAGGCGGCCTGCCTGTTCGAGATCAGTATGGTGGCGTATGGCAGTAAATATATCGAGTATTTCTCTGTCATACGCCGTGGCGTAACGAACACCGTTGGTAGCCAACAACGGCAGGCGCAGGCTTTGGGCAATGCGGATGGCCGCCTGGTTGCGCCATTCTTCTTCCCGCTCGTCATGGCGCTGAACTTCGATATAGACATTCTGTTGACCGAAGACACCGAACCAGCTGTTCAGCAACTTTTACGCCTGCAGATTCCCCTCCGTGCATCAGTGCAGCTGCCATTGGGCCTTCATCGCCGCCGGTCAGGCAGACCAGCCCGGAAGAATACTTTTCTATGTCCTCGAGCGTAGCTGCGCCCTCGCTCTTGGTCGTCTCGCGCATCTTGAACCGGGTAATCAGTTGACAGAGGTTTTGATATCCAGCGCGGGAAGTACAGAGCAGAGGTAGGCGCGCGGCTTCAGGAACATGGCGATGCGGCAGCCATTGCGGCGGCATGAGACGATTGCCCAGGCTGGATACCGCAATCTCCGCCCCTACATGTGCCCGTACCCCATGCTTACGAGCAAGGGTATGAAATCGCGCCGCCCCGTATACCCCGTTGCGATCCAGCAGAGCCATGGCCGGCATATTGAGTTCGGCGGCACGCTGGATAAGATCTTCGGGCAGCGATGCGCCTTCAAGAAAACTGAATGCGCTGGCAGCATGCAGTTCGACATAGCGCTCAGTCATAGAGCGCCTCTACCTGCCAGCGATCCTGAGTGAAATCATGGGTCAGGCAGCAACAGAGCCAGGTTGCGTGCTCAGCAGAATGATGCGCCCTGGCTACCAGGTCCCATTGCTCTAGCGACCAGAGAGTAGGTTTCCACCAGTCTCCGCCGGAAGACCAGGGCCCGTAAGCACGTTCGACGGTGTATCGCATCTCGCGAAAAATAAAAGACTCCGGTTGCCGATTGCGCACGGTAACAGTCACAGCTTCCGCAGGACGTAATTGCCGCATCGCTACTCGCCGCGTTGCCGGTTTCGCTCCCAGCGCAGGCGAAGAGGGCACAGAAAAAGGTTCGACGCGAAAGGCATTCCGGGCGATGCGTGTCCTTGAGCACCACCTGGCCTGCGCAGCCCTCGCCAACAATACTGCGAATGCGCGCCAGGGTAACATCCAGCCGCATGGGCTCTGGTACCTGCGGAGAAAAAAGTCCAAGCTGCACCTTGCTGGTGCTGCCCGGCTGTGCGCTCAAAGTAAGTCCAAGGATGGCTGCCTGCGGAGGATGCGCCTGCAGATCCAGGTGGATAAGCTTCAGCCATAGTTTTCGATCATTGTTGGGCAGTGCAGGCCGCACCGTGCGGGTATGAATCGCGCCCCCTTCAAGATCCAGTTGGAGCGTGATCGAGGCCAGCGCCAGTATGCGTGATTGGGCACGCACAATCAGCTGATCGAGCATCACCCCCATAATAAAAAGGAGCGAATCGAGCAATTCCACTGGCGAGTCCAGTTCCATTCGCTCTTCAAGAGCCACGCTGGCCTCGATCGCGCGAAATAAATGCGGCGATTCTCCTCGTGCCAGCAGCCGCATTTCCTTGCCCGGTTGCCCAAGCCGGGTAATCAATTCGGTTTGCTTGAGATTCGCCAGTGCTCCGAGTGTCGTGATGCCCCACATGGCGAATGTTTCCGCATGTTCCGGGGAAAGATCGAGAACCGTGAGTGGTAAAGGCGCGAGAGCAGCGCATTCCATCCCTCGCGGCACCACTCGTATGCCTTTTCCACAAGAGTGCCCCCGCGCCAGGCACCTGGCGGCATGAAAGTTGCTGCTGATAGCTATCGATGCTTGTATGCGCAGTGCTTGTATCTTTTTGAGCAGGTTCTCGCCCAGTGCATCCGGGGAACCGAAAAGCGTCTCCGTGCCGGCAATGTCAATCACGCAGGTAAAGCAACTGTCACTGCTTTGATCTTCCACTCGGGGGGAGAAGCCGCCGGCACACTCCAGCAAAGCTGCTCGCGCCGCTGCCTCCTCGGCGCGCGAGCGTGGCAAGACCAGGGCAGTAGGAAACATCTCCATTTCCAACCGTGTCATGCCCAGGGCTATCCCTAGTGTTTGTGCCGCAGCATTGAGCGAGCACACCTGCTCGAATGGCGGCTCGCCATCGAGCACGGCTACCGGCTTGCCCTGCAACTCCGGCCGTAGGCGCAGGAGTGCCTGCAGCGGAAATTCCTTTACATCGATGCAGGCATATCGTTCCGTCATGTGCGGCCTGCCCAAAGGGTTCTGCCCTGCCACTGCGCTGTTTGCACGCTTTGTGGCTGCTTCTGTCCCGCCCGTCCCGGCGTGCCGTGGAGCCTGCCTGGACGCATGGGAAATACATTTCCAGGAGACTGAGGAAAACGCTGGCGGGCTAACTCCGCCCGATGTTCGAGACCAGTAAAGATGGTCGAGTCAGGAGCAAGCACGCTGCCCGGTTGCAGACGAAGCACCAGGCCGGCGCTGTTCCTGGAGCAGGCGTGTTGGGTCAGCAGCAACACATTCGATTGCAGCCGCTCGGCTGCGGCACGGAAGCGAAACCATGTCGCCAGCGGCACGCGCAAGGCGTACTCCGCGTTCAGGCTGCCCATATCCAGCACGATGCAGCTGAAGCCACCAGCCTGGAGCAGTAAATCTGTAACCCGTAGTGCCTGTTCCAGCCGTGCCCAGGACTTGCTCCTGGGGGCTGTTTTGATGGCGCAGCGGGAAGTCTTAACGGGCTGCGGAGCATGATTCTGTTGCTTGCCTTGCGGCCGAGGCTTGTGGAGCGCTTCGGCGCAGCGAGGAGCGATGTCTGCAGGGCTGAGCAAATCGCTGACTGCGGCTAGAAAGGCCTTTGGCCTCCATCCGGGGATGGCCGCCACCTCCTGGTGGCAACCCCGGCTTTCCTTGGGCGGTTTTTCCGCCATGGGCAATCCGCGCACCGGGGCTTCTGGCAAGGGCGCAGTAACGGGAGACGAACCGCAGCGTACCCAAAGCAGCCGCGAGAGGTCCACTCCCATGGCTGCTGCCGATTCAGGGTGCAAAGTGTCGGAGACATCTACCCAGGCGCACACCTTGCCTGCCTGGGTCATGCTGGCGACAAATGCGAGCGCCAGCGAGGTGCGTCCGGAGCATTCCGGTCCAACCACCTCGCTGAGGGCGCCGACAGGGAATCCGCCATGCAGCAGGAGATCGATCTCAGGAATCCCTGTAGGCGCAACCGGGTAGGCAAGCGCGCCATCGGCGTGAGCGCCGAAGGAATCCTTTCCGCCAGGGTAGCTTCTATTTGTGCGCGCAGATGGCTGGCGGTTGGCATGGCTGGATCTTCGCCTTATTTTCGCCTATCGCGGGTCTCCAGTGTCAACCTATGCTGTGGGAAAAGTCCGGATCTATATCTTAATGATTGAAAGTAAGGTGCTTATATAATTTATGAGCTATGGATGAGTGGCTTTCGGCGCATCTAAAAAGTGTATCTGGATACGGATGGCATTGCTCTTGCTCATGAGGGATGAAACAGCATGGCTTTTGCGTCCGTCTTATGTACGGCACTGATAAATGCGCATGGCACACTCCAGGCTGCATCGAAATGCTGCATCGCAGGCTTGGGAGATAATCAATCCATATAGGAATTAGGGGCTGAATGATCCTGAGCTTTTTTCATTTCGCGATATTGGGGATGGCTGCAATCCCTTTGATCTATTACTCGCTTGCGCTGTTTAGCGCATGGCAGTTTTTTCGCTGTTCGCGTAAAGCCACTCTTCGACCAGCTATACCCCTCCGGTGAGTAATCTCAAGCCCATTCGGGGACTCGATCCCGATGCCTATGAAAATCTCGCCAGCTTCTGCCGCCAGGATTATCCGGAATACGAAATTGTCTTTTGCGTAGGCGATGCTTCTGAGCCTGCATTGCCCACGATTCAGAGGCTCATCCGCGACTTTCCCGAATGTCAGATCCGCGTCCTGATCGGCTCCGGCCGGGTAGCTACCAACGATAAAGTCGCCAAGCTGGCGCGACATGACTGCGGAAGCAAAATACGAAACCGTCGTGATGAGCGACAGCGATGTTCGCGTGCAACCGGATTACCTGCGCACCATTGTTGCCCCACTGGCGGATCCGAAGGTAGGAGCAGTCACGTGCTTTTACGTGCCCGTTCCCAGCGAAGAAAAAACCTTTGTGCAGCGCGTTCAATCCGTGGGCATGCTCTCTGACTTTTATGCCGGGATTCTGGTTGCCAGGCAGTTGGATGGAGTTAAGTTTGCCCTGGGTCCAACGATTGCCACCACGCGTAAGCATCTCGCCGGCTTTGGCGGCTATGCGGCGATTGAAAACCGTCCGGCGGACGATCTGCTGGTGGGACGCTTGATCGCAGAGCAAGGCTATGAAGTAGAGCTTCTGAACTATGCGATTCACACCGTGTCAGACTTCCATTCGCTGCGCGACCTATTTCTGAAGCGCCTGCGCTGGACAGTGGTGATGCGCATCATGCGTCCGTGGGGACATCTGGGCCTGATTTTTACCCTTGGTTTGCCCTGGGCCCTGGCAGCGATCTTTGTACAGCCCACGCCCGAAGTAGCCTTCGCCTATCTGAGCGCATATTTCGCCTTCCGCATCGCCATGATGGAAGTGATTGGAAGATGGGGTTTGAAGCAGCCAGGTATTTACAAGAAGCTGTGGCTGCTTCCGGTATGGGATCTGCTGGCCGCCTGTATATGGCTAACCAGCTTTACCCGCAACAGCATTCGCTGGAGAGACGGCTACTACTACATTCGCAATGGCGAGTTAGTTCCGGTCGACCCTGCTGCGGCTATTCGAGCGGCGGAGAAAGCTCCAGAGCGGGTCTAACGGTAGGAAAGAAACCGCAGATCCCTCCACTAAGCGATGCGTGAGGGAACGCGATCCGGTCGGAGATCTTGCGGTTTCTAATTGACATCCGTCTACAGGGCTGTCTTGGCCAGGACAGGCTTTTCCACGCGCCGGTCATTCCTGGTCTGGCGCCAGTTCACCCGCGGCAGAAACAGCGCCGTGTCGATCCGGTCGCGGTAGCGAACCGCAATATCGATGAGTGAATCCAGCAGGGAATCGGAAAGAAAGTGCGGCGCAAGGCCAAGATCGATCAGCTTGGAGTGCTTCGCATTGTAGTAATGCTGCTCCGCTTCCACGCGAGGATCAGGCAAGTAGTCGATCTCGACTTTCAAGCCCATTTGCTTGCCGGCATTCTGTACCAGGTGGGCTAGATCGAGCACAGAAAACTGCTCGGTGAATTGGTTGAAGACGCGGAATTCTCCCTTGGCCGCGGGATTCAGACAGGCCAGCTCCACGCAGCGCACCGTGTCGCGGATATCCAGGAAGCCGCGTGTCTGGCCGCCTTTGCCATAAACCGTGAGGGGGTGGCCAAGGGCCGCCTGGGCGCAGAAGCGATTGAGCACCGTGCCGAAGACCTCGTCGTAGTCAAAGCGGTTGATCAGCGCTTCATCCAGGGCGACTTCATCGGTCATGGTTCCATACACCACGCCCTGGTTCAGATCGGTGGCGCGGGTTCCCCAGATCTTGCAGGCGAACATCATGTTGTGGCTGTCGTGGACCTTGGAGAGGTGATAAAACGAGCCCGGCTGCTTGGGATAAGGGAGCACGTCTTTGCGGCCGTTGTGCTCGATGGTGATGTATCCCTCTTCGATATCGATGTTGGGCGTGCCGTACTCACCCATGGTGCCCAGCTTGACCAGGTGGCAGTCGGGCTGAAATTCGCGCAGGGCGAAGAGCAGATTCAGCGTGCCCACGACATTGTTCACCTGGGTGCCGACAGCGTGATTGCGGTCGATCATCGAATAAGGCGCGGAACGCTGCTCGGCGAAGTGGATCACGGCTTCAGGCTCAAAGTTCTTGAATGGTCGAAGCCAGAAACTCGTAGTCGGTCACGTCGCCAACGAAGAGCTCAATCGACTTGCCGGTGAGCTCGTGCCATACACGCAAGCGATCGGCGAGCGGGCGAATGGGAGTGAGCGACTGCACTCCGAGTTCGTGGTCCCAAAGACGGCGCACGAAGTTGTCGATAATGGCAACGGAATGGCCTTGTTTCGATAGATAGAGAGCGGTAGCCCAACCACAATAGCCATCGCCTCCAAGTACGGCAATTTTCATAGTTTCTCCAGATCGTTAATCAACTGTTTACATTGTATGGCCCGCAGCAGGAATCGGATGATTCGTGAGCAGGACTTTGCCGCCACTTGCTACTGACGAGTATTGAGCTGGTCCTGGCTCACCAGCGACTTGAGATGATCAACCTGGTTGTCCTTGGCGAAGATGTAATATCGCTCAGGCCGCCGCCAGAGCTCCTGAAATTGGCTGTCGTCGATAAACACGTTTGCCGAGCCGGGAGCATACGAGCCATAGACCATGTTGTTGAATCTTCCGTTCAGCAGCAGCGCAGTCCGGTCGGTGTAGAAGAACACGGAAGAAAACCAGTAATAGTGGTGGTCGACGATCAGCTCACCTTGCGGCGATCTCTTCAGGGCGTCGACCAACGGCCGGGACGAGAGATATGGGTCAAAGCTGACCATCGCCAGGCGGGCGGCATGAAAGAAGACCACCATGCAAGGGCAACCGTCAGATAGACTCTCTTGCTGGCCCTCAGCAGCGTGCCCACGGCGCCAATGAGAAAGGCAACCGCGGCCAGCCCCAGCGGCAGCCGAAGGTAGGCAAAAGACTTCAAGGTCAGGTCTTCCATGTGGCCCAGCGAAAGCTTGTAAGCGCCGGGATTGGATGTCAGCGCCTGGGAGATATCTCCCGGGGTCGGGACGTGGCGAACCGCGATCAGGATGGCAATCGCCGCCACCGCGGCGACGCTGAAGATCACCGTCAGCAGCCGTGTCCCTCCCGACAAGTTTTCCCTCCGTCGCCATCGCCGAGCCAATCAACAGCGCCATCGCCGGGTAGATGGGCATGGAGTAATACTCCTGGGTGGTCGAGAAGGTGAAAAACACCATGACAAACCCGATCCAGCACAGCGCCAGCAGGCGGGTCTTTCCAGCGCGGTCGACCGGCCGGTAAGACAGCCTGAAGGCAGCCGGCAGATAAACACTCCAGGGGAAAAGCCACGCCAGATTGAAGAGCCAGAAGTAGAGCGGCGGCACGGTGTCGTAATCGCGCGGATAGCGCAGATTCAGGAATCGCAGTAGCTGCTCGTTGATGAAGTAGAACCAAAGGAAACCGTGATACTCCCCGGGAACGCTCTTCATGGTAAGGCTGAAGTAAGGCGGGTTGCGCAGCGTGGCAAGGATATGCCAGGGCGCGGCGATGAGCAGGATAATCGCCAGCCCGCTGAACGGCCGAAGCTGCTTCCACATCCGCGAGGAGAAGAACTGGCGCGTGATCAGCAGATAAATGACGATGGCCCCGATGGGGAAGACGACACCGATCAGGCTCTTCAGGAGCAAGCCGAGACCCAGGCAAGCGGCCAGTGTCGCCGCCCAGGCACGCGGATGGCGCTCCTCTTCGTCCAGCACGCGAAGAAATGCCCACAACGCCAGGGCGATGGTGAGCGTGAGCATCGCGTCCGGCAATAAGGATGCGGGTGAAGAGAAAGAGACCAATGCAAGTCGCCATGCAAAGGCCGGCTAGAATCCGGCCCGCCGCCGAATGCCCATGCCCCAAAACTGCCGTGATCCAGCAAAGCGCGATCGCTGAGAGCGCAACCGGGATACGCGCCGCCCAGTCATGGACGCCAAAAATCTCAATACGAGACCGCCATCGTCCAGTAGAAGGAGCGGAGGCTTTTCCAGGTAAGGAACCCCGTCCAGGCGCGCAGTCACCCAGTCGCCGGAAGCGAGCATGTTTCGGGAGATCTGCGCGATGCACCGCATCGACATCGTCCATCAGCGACGGCGGGGAGATGATGCAGCCGAGATAAACCGCGGCGGCAAAAAGCAAAACAATAGGAAAAAACCGGCGGCCATTTATAGTTCGACTGCGAGCATCTGTCTCTTCGACATCCGGGAGGGCGCTGACTGAATGTTCCATCGTTTCATCCAAAGGAAAAGCATCATCAGGCCCCACAGGTGATAGCCAACATTGATGCTCCTGTTCATGTGAAGTTGGGTATACGCGCGGATCGCGTCAAAGCGAAATAATTCGGAGTGCTCTGCTTCTGCCGATGCCAGGGTTTCCATCAGACAGCGCTTTGAGCGGTCCGCGAAACCACTCGTGCGCCGGAATATCGAAACCCGTCTTCTTGCGCTGGATGATGGTAGCCGGCAGTTTCGGCCGCATCAACTCTTTCAGCAGATATTTTTGCCGGGCTCCATTGATCTTGAGCGTCCGCGGTAAGGTGGCCGCAAATTCCATGATGCGGTGGTCGAGAAACGGCGGCCGCACCTCGACCGCATGGGCCATGCTCATTCGGTCCGATTTCACCAGGATGTCGTCGGCCAGGTAGTAATTCTGGTCAAACTCCAGGAAGGGCGCGATCCCGTCGCCGGGCAGACTGGCCCGCGTCCGCGCGAGGACGTCGATGAGGGTCGGCGGGCAGCGGCACCTTCAACAGAGCTGCCTTTTCCTCCTCGGAGAAAGTTCCGTTCCAATAGACATGCGCCCGCTCCGGCGGCATAAGGCTGCCCTGCAACAGCCGCTTCAACTTGTATTCGAGGCTGATTTTTTCGTTGGAAGCCGGCCACAAGCGCAAACTGCGCAGCGCCAGCCGGATCGCTCCGGTGGCAGATGCTTTACCCGCGCGGCAATGATGTTGGCGCGATAGGTCAGATAGCCGCCAAAGATCTCGTCCGCGCCTTCCCCACTGAACGCGACCGTACATCGCTGCTTGCAAAGCTTGGCCAGAAACCAGACCGGCAGTGCCCCGGAGTCCGCGCTCGGCTCATCGGAATAGTAGGGGATCTCTGAATCGCGCCTTCCAGGTCCTGCTCCGGGTTGAGATCCAGCTCCTCGTGAGTCGGTTCCGTAGTGCTCGACGACCTGGTGGATGTAGCGCGACTCGTCGAAGCTGTGCCCCTTGAAACAAATCGAAAAAGTCTGGAGCCGCGAGCCCGATGCCTGGGCGGCGTAGTGCAGAATGGTTGACGAATCGACCCCCCCGCTGAGCCACACGCCCAACGGCACCTCGGACATAAGGTGCTCGCGAAGCGATTGGTCCAGGAGAAAATCCAGCTCCTCTTTTGCGGCGTCCAGCGACTTCGCCGCGGGACGAATCTCCGGAATACGCCAATAGGTATGCTTGCTCACCCGCCCGTCGCGCCATTCAAGCCATTGGCCCGGGGGCAGCTTCTCGATGCCCTCGACCAGCGTCCACGGGCATGGAACATAGTTGAGGGACAGGTAGCAGTCCAGTCCCTCGAGGCTGAGCCTCCGTTCGACTTCAGGATGAACGAGAATGCCTTTCAGCTCCGAGGCAAAGAACAGATCGTCGCCTCGCTCTGCAATATAGAGCGGCTTGATGCCCATGCGGTCGCGGGCCAGCACCAGCCGCTGCTGGGAATTGCACCAGATGGCCGCGGCGAACATGCCGCGCAGGCGTGCGAAGCAGCCCGTATCCCATTCCAAAAACGCTTGCAACACAGTTTCGGTGTCGCAATGAGTCTGGAAGTGATGGCCCAGAGCTTCCAGCTCGCGCCGGACCTCGAGATGGTTATAAATTTCGCCATTGAAGACGATGACCGAATCACCGTCTTCGGAGAAGATCGGCTGGTCGCCGTGGGCAAGATCAACGATTTTTAGCCGGGTGGCGCCAAGGAACAGCCCCGGGAACGGAAAACTCCCTGCTGATCAGGGCCGCGATGAATCAGCGTCTCGGTCGCCGATCTGAATGCGCTCCGGCTCAGGACGCCAGTTCTTCGTCGTAAATCCGACAATGCCACACACGTAAGGTTATATCCTCTACCATAGATGGCACTGGGGAGTTTTGGGCGTCATAAATTCTGTTTAAACAGTTTTACTCCCTACATTTATCACAAGATACGATCGCCTGGCGATCAGCTGCCGCTATTGACACGACTAGGCTCCTCAACTATACCAAGAATAGGATATGATCGACTGAGTCGAGTGTCATCACAGTTGAGCAAAACGGTCGCCAGGCCACCTACAAATTTCTCGCTACTCTTGACGAACTAAAGAAAACCGGCCAACTTACGCGGTGGATCGACGACCACGACATCCTGCTGTACGAGTACGAGGGCGAGATCAAGGCGCTCAGCAACATCTGCCGCCATTTCGGTGGTCCGGTCGGGTATCACAAGCACAAAGACGGCGTCTTTACCTGCCTGTGGCACAACTGGACGTTTTCCTGCAAAGATGGCTCCTGCACCTCGCATCCCGCTTACCCGCTCCGGCAATACGCGCTAAAGGTTGTCGACGACAAAATCTATGTAGATTTACTGGGGTAGATTTCGGCCATGAAGACTTTTCTGTTGACCGCCAAGTTTCGCGCTGAAATGGATTGCCCGAAGGAAGTGGTGATGTGGAATTATTACGACCACGAGCACCTCGTCGGGACCCACTACAAGTACTACAACGCTACCCGCGTGCTGGCGGAGCGAGACGATTGGTCGCTGGTGGTGCGCGGCAAGCGCATGCCACTTTTGCCGTTCTATACCTCCGGCATCGGCTTCCAGTACATGGACGGCAACACCATGAAGAGCTTCCACCAGGACACCATCGGTTTCATGCTGGAGATGGAAGCGTTTTTCGAGGACTTGCCCAGTGACCGCTGCTCGGTCACCGTTACCTATCGCATCAATACCCATCCCATCTTCAAGCTGTTTGATTCGTTCTTCCAGAAGCTGTTCAAGAAGTGGTTCTGGGCCACCTGGGAAGAGGATGCGCCCATGCGGCTGCGACGCTGGAAGGTCCATCAGCTGGGCTTTAAGGACTTCAGCGGGATCGAATACGTCAATAAGAAGTTGCCTCGTCCGGAGCAGATCGAACCGACGCCATACGAGTTCATTCCGCCGGTTAAGAAGTCTTCTCCGATCAGGACGACGGAAGGCATTGAGCGGCCCTTCGACAGCAGCGTCGAGCTCGGCTATGCGGATCGATAAAGTATAAAATCAAGGGGTCTGATTGCCGGTTGCTCCCGGGTCACCCCCATGATGATCCCCAAAATCCGTCACCTCAAAACATATCTGCTGATCGGCGTCATGGTCATTGCGGGCCCTCTAGGAAACGTTTTGCTGGGCAAGGGCATGAAGCAGGCCGGCAGGCTTGCGGTATGGCCGCCCGTACGAAGCGCTACACACCGCCTTGCGCATCTTTGGCACCTCCTCCATCTGGCTTGGGGTTGGTTCTCTTCTGGCCTTTTTCCTGGCCAATGTGCTGGTCCTTTCCTGGGCCGACTACAGCTATGTACAACCGGCATCGTCGGTAGGCTATGGCGTTTCTGCGCTGCTCGGATACTTTGTGCTAAGAGAGCCGGTTTCACCCTTGCGCTGGCTGGGTATCGCGATCATCTGCCTGGGTGTCCTGGTAGTAGGGCAGAGCAACCCGCGCAGCCTTGAGCGCAGCCCGACAGGCATGGAGCGCAGCTAGCTGCTTGAGGTCATCCTTTTCCTGCTCATCGTCGTGGCCGGTACTGGCGGCGAACTGTGCGTCTCCCGGGCGATGAAGGCGGTCGGAGAAGTGAAGGATTTTCGTCCCGCGGCCATTGCTCGAGTGATTGGTCGCGCCCTGCGGGTAGGTTGGATGTGGGCGGGAGTGGGGTTGATGGCCCTGGCATTTTTCTCTTTGCTGGGCGCGCTCTCCATTCTGAATGTAAGCTTCGTGGTGCCGGTGACTGCCCTGAGTTATGTGGCCGGAGCGTTGGGAGCGGTATTCTTTCTGCGTGAGCGGGTCAGCCGGCGGCGTTGGGCGGGTGTTTTTCTGGTCTCGCTGGGGGTCACCCTGGTGTTCCTGGGGAATCGATGACTATGAGCGTTTCGACGCCAGTTCGCAGCACTCAAAGCATTGCGTTCCGCGAGATTGTACTGCTGGCCATCGACTCCTTTCGTCTCAACCAGGTTCGCTTCGCGCTCACCGCGCTCGGTATGGTGATCGGGACTGCCTCGTTGATCCTGGTCGTGACCATCGGGCTTTCCGGCAGGCGATATGTCCTTACCTCCATTCAGAACATCGGCACCAATCTCATCTGGGCCGAGTACGCCGGGCTGTCGGATGCCAGTATCGCTTCGGTGCGCGATTACCTGACGGTGGACGATATGCTCGCCGTGGAGCAGCAGGTGCCCGGCATTCAGGCCGCGTCGCCGGTTCTCAACCTGCACCAGTCCTTCACCAGCGGCGGGGGCAAGGAACGCGATGTCCTGATCCTGGGCGTAAATCCGGAGTATCCCGACATACGCCGGCTTTACCTGATCGCGGGACGCTTTTTCGATCAGCAGGACTCGATCACACACAGCCATGCGGCCCTGGTTACGGAGCGATTTGCACTGACCCAATTCGGCAGCGCGCAGGAAGCCGTAGGCAAGACGCTGGCCATCTCCAGCGTGCCATTTGTCATCATCGGCGTTTTTCGCGAGCGCGTAGCAACCTTTGGGCAGTCGGAAATTGTCGATGAGACGGTGCTTATCCCGTACACCGTTGCGCGCTATTTCACCGGCACCGACGCAGTCAACCAGATCTACTTCTCCATGACCGACTCGGGCAGTGTGCCCTGGGCCACGCAGGCTATTTTGAAGGCGCTATCAAGGCCCGGCATCGCTCAGAATCTGTGTACGACGTGGGCGATCTCTCCGAGGTGCTTTCCATGGCGGGAAGACTGCCACTGCGTTCAGCATTGTGCTGCTCTTGTTTTCCCTGGTGACCCTGCTGGTCAGCGGCGTGGGCATCATGAATATCATGCTGGCCACGGTGCGTTCGAGGATCCGGGAGATCGGCATTCGCAAGGCTTTGGGAGCGACCTTCCGGGAGATTCAACTGCAGTTTCTCGCCGAGGCAGTGCTGATCTCGCTCAGCGGGGGGGTGGTGGGCGACGATTTTAGCGATGGCCTTGCCGCTGTCGATCGCGTCTATTTACCGATTACCGGCTTCAGGTCTCGTGGCCATCGGCGGTGATCGCCATCCTGGTCTCGTGCGCGGTGGGGATCGCCTTTGGCACGGTTCCGGCAATGCGGGCGGCGCGAATGGATCCTGTAGAATCATTGAAGTACGAGTAGAGAAGGCGAGCATTTTTTCGCCTTTTCGGGCAATTTTTTCATTGCGCTTGTTGCATCTGCGGTATATCCTAAAAGAGCGTCGAATACGATTTTGGTTCTCAGCTCGTTCTGCTCTAGGAGTCCGCACTACCTGCAGATACCCCGATTGAATTCAGCGTCATCTCGTTACTAAGGAAGAAACACAATGGAACAAGGTACAGTGAAATGGTTCAACGATGCCAAGGGGTTCGGCTTTTTGAGCCGTGCAAATGGTGAGGATGTTTTCGTGCACCACACAGCGATTCAAGCAAACGGCTTCCGCACTCTTCAAGAAGGCCAGGCGGTTCAGTTCAACGTAACCAAAGGCCCTAAGGGTTGGCAGGCAGAGAACGTTCAGGTTCTGTAGTCTGTAGTCAGTTTTATGAAGGAAAAGGCGGCTAAATGCCGTCTTTTCCTTCAGCTTACCGGTGAATATTCGCCCTGCAAGATTGTGGCCTGTTCTGTTAGGACTTTCTGCGTCCTATCTTTCCCTTCCACATCCCAATAGCCTAAGATCGCTGTCAAGGAGCAATCATGTTTCGAGCGTCTGTTCTCTTGCTGCTTGTGTCTTGCGGGATGGCTATGGGCTGCGATACCGGCAGCACCGCCCAAAATGTTAGTACGACTGGCTGGAAAGGCCAAAAAGTCGGCAAGAGCTCAAATGTTACCGGGCCCGTACCAAGCTCAACCACAGGTACCACGGGAAATACCGAGAATCCCCAGCCCAAACCGCCGCAGGACGAACCCAAAGCGACCCAGAACCTCGACAGCGACTAGGCGCTGGTGGACGGCTGCTAGACTCAACTGGAACTCACATCTCTGAACTGGAGTCTTGCATGGCTGAAGGGGAAGTAACTATCACGGTTCGACCAAACGGACCGTTTCGTGTAGAGGGTCCAATCAAGCTGGTGAACACCGACGGCACGTTAATAGATCTCGCCGGTAAACCCGCCATCTCTCTTTGTCGCTGCGGAGCCTCGACTAACAAGCCATTCTGCGACGGAACCCATTCTAAGATCGGCTTCCAAGCTGCGGCAGCAGTTGTCCCTGAGTCCGCCGAGAAGGTTTAGCTAAATCAACTACGGGCTGAAAATCGGTCTTGACCAAATTTGTCTTTATCTTGGCCGATCTGTGGAGCCCCCGACGTCCCCCCGGCTGGCCGCGCGAGCGTACCTGGGCCGAAAATGAAGGGGGCGCATCCCCTCGACTCCCTTAGACGACGCTTTATCAGCCACCGCATTCAATCCGGGGCGCGCCAGGACAGGGTTTCAAAGGGGTTGTGTTGACGAAGGAGTGCCGCGCCTACGGCGCTCGCCGTCATCGTCATGGATTATCCCAGCCCTCACGGGCTGGGCTCACGTTTGGTTCCGGCCCTCCGCGCCTTGACGAAGGGCAAAATCGACGACTCTTTTGATTTCTGCCATCACCCAGTCCCGCAGAGCCTGCCCTGAGCTTGTCGAAGGGGACGACTGAAAATGCCCCAGGATGTCAGTCCTGGGTGAACTGGACCGCGCCTGAAGGCGGCGGTGGCATACGGCCACATCCAGGCAGCCCAAACCTGGACTATTCCACGCTGGCAAGCGGCACGCGCGGTCTTCTCCAGAGACGCAGCAATGGCCCCGGGTCCAGCATGCTGCGAGCAAAACCGCCCAGGGTATCTCCCAGCAGTCCCAAACTCTCGCGCAAAACGTAGACGGCCGTAAAGACATCGCCGGTCACCAGCGCGATGGCCGCGCCGCGCAGGCCGAGCGACGGAACGTGCATCAACAGCCACGCGAGGACTAACGCTGCACAAGTGGCGGCCAGCATCGCCCGGGCCATCCTCTGGTGCTGGTTGGTAGCCATCGGCACTACCGAGCTAGTGAACCAAAACGCGGACACCACCATCTGCAGCAACATGATGTTGAGCAGCACGGGATCGGTCGGGACCTTACCGACAGTCCACACTCGCCAGATCCAATCACCCAGAAACGCCACCCCGAGCGTGATGCCCAGACATAGCAGCAGCGAAACCTGGCAGGCACGACGGTGGAGCATCCGCGCGACGTCCATCGCCCCTATGCCGAAGGCGGCTGACATCTCCGGCCAGATCGAATTATTGATCAGATTCATTCCCTGGGTAGCGCTGCGGGAGATGGTTCGCGCCGTATTGAAGGTCACCACCGCAACCGGACCCATCACGTAGCCAATTACCACCAGGACGCCCTGTAAATTAAGAGCGTTAACCAGCGGGAAACTCATAAACGAAAGCGCCGGCGAAGTGAGGCGGCGAATGACCGCCCATTGCGCGTGGCGAATACCAAAACGAATCCAGGGCACTTCCCGCCGGAGCAAAATCCACAAGGCGAGCACGCCCACGGCATTGACGGCAACATACAGCACGGTGACCGGGACAGGCGACAGATGGAATCCAACCCCAATCATGGTGCTCAGAAACGCTGCCAGTACCACCAGGCTCTTGGCCATGGTTCCAAGGGGATATTTGCCCACGCAGCGAAATGCTGCCTGGAACAGGGTCTCCTGCATGCCCAACAAAACCGCCAGTCCCAGCAGCAGGACGATCAGCTTGGTATCGGCCGCACTGATTGCGTGCATGTGCAGCCAGGCGCCCAGGGGCAGGAACCAGACAGCTGCGATCAGCAGCAGGGCGATCAGGCTCGTGATGACCGTAGTAAGCACCCAGACGCTCTGAAAAACAACCAGCGCCTGCTCGAAGTTCTGGGCGGCCGCCAGCATGGTCATCTCGTTGCCGGCGACGCTGCCGAAGCCCACGTCGCTGAGCCCGAGGTAGCTGGGAATGGTATTGAGCAGGATCCACTCGCCGTAGAGGTGCACTCCCCAATGGCTGAGGAAGACAGGAACGGAGAAGATCTGGGTTAGGGTGGTGGAGAGGCGGCTGAAGGTATTGGCGCCGAATCCTGCGATCAGCCTGCGTTGAAGACTGCGTGTGCTCATGGGGGAAAGGCAAGAAGCGGCAGCTTCAAACATCGTACATGGTTGAGGATGCGAGCGCCCACGATGTACCCTTATGACCACTATGAAAGCTCTGCTACTCTCCGAATACAACCAGCTCGACATCGCAGACCTTCCCGCCCCCGTTCCCGGTACGGATGAGATCCTGGTGCGCGTCGCGGCCTGTGGCATCTGCGGCAGTGACGTGCACGGCTATGACGGCACTTCCGGCAGGCGGATTCCTCCCATCGTTATGGGTCATGAAGCGGCCGGGGTGGTGGCGGCGGTCGGCGGTGGTGTGAGCAAGTTCAAACCGGGCGACCGGGTTACCTTCGACTCCACCGTCTACTGCGGCCAGTGCGAGTTCTGTCTCCAAGGCGAAATCAATCTGTGCAATAACCGGCAGGTGGTTGGGGTCTCCTGCGGAGACTATCGCCGTGCCGGCGCCTTTGCGGAGTACGTCGTGGTGCCGCAGCGCATCTCTTATCACCTTCCCGAGGGGCTCGAGTTCCATGAGGCGGCCATGCTCGAAGCCGTCTCGGTGGCCTTGCACGCGGTGCGCGTTTCCGAGATGAAGGGCGGCGAGACCGCCCTGGTAATCGGCGCGGGCATGATTGGTTTACTCACCCTGCAGGCGGCGAAGGCCGCAGGGGCGTCCCAGGTGCTGATCGCGGACATCGATCGCTACCCGCCTGGAACGGGCCGAGAAACTCGGCGCCGACGCGACGCTGCTGCTTTCCGGAAGCGAATTGGTGCAGGAGATCCTGCGCCGCACCGGCGGCAGGGGGGTGGACCTGGTCCTCGAAGCCGTGGGACGGGACGAAACCATTTCCGCCTCCATCGCTAGCGTGCGCAAAGGCGGAACTGTTACACTCATCGGCAACATCTCCCCGCAGGTTAAGATCCCGCTGCAGGTTGTGGTCTCCAGGCAGATTCGCCTGCAGGGATCCTGTGCCTCGTCGGGCGAATATCCCTGAGGCGATGGAGCTGCTGGCCAACGGGAAAATCAAGGTGAAGTCCTTGATTACCGCAGTTGCTCCTCTGAGCGATGGGCCCCAATGGTTCGCCCGGCTTCACGCGGGCGAGCCAAATCTGATGAAAGTCGTGCTCGATCCTGGCGCCTAAGCTATGAGTCCATTGCTATCCCCCCAACCCTGAAGGACCAGTCATGACAAGTAAGGAAGAGTTCTCATCGACCGCGCGCAGGCGACTTCAGGCATGGTGCCTGCTGGCTGCGGTTTTAGCGTGGTCCATGCTCGCCGGGGCGCAAGCGGCCAAAAGCCGTTCGCTCCAGGTGTACTTCATCGATGTGGACGGCGGTCAATCGACGCTCTTTGTGACCCCGGCAGGGAAGTCGCTGCTGATCGATACCGGCTGGGCAGGAAACAACGGCCTGGATGCCGGACGCATCGTCGCCGCCGCCAAAGACGCCGGGCGTGAGCAAGATCGACTACCTCTTGCTGACCCACTATCACGCGGATCACCTTGGCGGACTTCCCGAGCTGGTGGCGAAGATTCCCGTCGGCACGTTCATCGATCACGGACCGAATAGTCCCACCGATCCGGGCAACAATAAGAACTATTCGGCCTATCAACTGCTTCTCACCAAGGGCCATTACGGTCATATCGTGCCCAAACCAGGTGACGTTTTGCCGATTCCCGGGATCAAGGCCGTGGTGATCAGCTCCAACGGCGAGGTGCTCAGCAACCCGCTGCCCGGAGCCGGGCAACCGAATGCCTACTGCAAGGACTCGGAAACCAGGCCGGAAGACCAGACCGACAATGCGCGCTCCCTGGGCACGCTGTTCACCTTCGGTAAGACTAGAATTCTCGACTTGGGCGATCTCACCTGGGATAAGGAAATGAAGTTGATGTGCCCTGATAACCGGATTGGCAAGGTGGATATCCTGGTGGTTTCGCACCACGGATTGTTCCAGAGCTCCAGCCCGGCATTGCTGTTTGCGATTGCGCCGCGCGTGGCGATCATGAACAACGGGGCCAAAAAGGGCGGCTCCACGCCTACGTTTGAAACCCTGGCCAAGACCCCTGGGCTCGAGTCGCTGTGGCAACTGCACTTCTCCAACGAAGCAGGCATGCACAACATGGCGGAGGAGTACATCGCCAACCCCATGGGGCAGAAGGATGCCGCCAACTACCTGAAGTTGACCGTCAAACCCAACGGTAGTTTCTCTGTCTTCAATTCCCGCACCAAGGCTACGAAAGATTACGCCGCGCGCTGAGGCTGGCTGGGAATCTTTTCGATACGGCCGAGCATGAAGATGTAGGCCGAGATCCCGATGCACAAGTAAATCGCGGAAACGCCAAAGGCCCACCCGAATGAGTGCCGGGCAGTGACCAGGTAGCCGGTCACGATGGGCGCCAAAATGCCCGAAACCTGGCTGGAAAAATTGATGATCCCGCCCAGGGTGCCCACACTACCCCGGGGGCCGATCAGCGAGGGTACAGACCAACCAACTGCTGCTGCCGCCGACAGGCCTCCCAGCGAGATGCTGATCCAGATCAGCGCGCTGGTGGCTGTCTGGGCGTAGGCTGCGCCAATGACGCCCAGCCCCATGGCGGTGCCGCCGATGAGTACCGCGCGCTGCACATTGCTGGCATTCCATCCGCGCTCCAGCAGCCGGTCTACCAGCCATCCTCCAACCACCAGTTCGCAGGCCGTGGCAAACAACCACGGCACCCCCGTATAGAGAAACGAGTGCAGCAGGTCGATATGCAGGGCCTGGAAGAGATAGCTGGGCAGCCAGGTCAGCATCAGGTAGAAAACGTAGTTATAGGCGCCGAAGCCGACGGTAATACCGATCACTTTCGGCTGTCGTATCAGGTAGCCGAAGGATGCGGTCTCTGAGGGTAGAACCGGCGCCACGGCATCCTGCTCCAGGATGTAATTCCGTTCGCGTTCGGTGAGCTCTGGATCATCCACAGGATCGCGATAGACGCGGCAGAAGAGCAGGAAGTAGAGGAAGCTGAGCATGCCGGTGGCGGCAAAACTCCAGCGCCACCCGACCTTCAATAGCAGCATTCCAATGAGCGGCACCCCGATCGCCGATGCGAATTTGGCGGAGCCGTCGAAGATGGATGTCGCTGAACTCCGCTCCCTGGCGGGAAACCAGTAGCCGATGGCTTTGGCGTTGGAGGGAAAGGTGGGAGCTTCTCCGATGCCCAGCAGCAGCCGCGCGGCAAAGAAGCCGCCCAGGTTGGGTGCAATCGCCGCGGCGAACGAGGCGACACTCCACAAAAAACTGCTGATGCGTCCTACCCTCCGCACGCCGAATTTGTCCAGCACTACGCCCACCGGAAGCTGGCACAACGTATAGGTCCAGTTAAAGGCGGCGGAGAGATAGCCGAAGGTGATGTTGGAGATGGCGAAGGTGGTGATGAGCGCAGCGTGGGAGACCGAGAGGTTGACCCGGTCGAAGTAGTTGACCAGAACGCCGACAGCCAGCAGAAAAGCGATGCGCCACCGGCGCCTGGGAATTTTGGGCATAGGTTCGAAACGCACTGCCTAGACTAACCTATTCAGCGTCGCGCGTTTGCTTGTCGACGCGGCGTTCCCGATTCAATGGAACGTATCCGTGCCTAGACCGATTTAGATCCCTGGACGGGTGCCCCTGTTCGCTCCAGCGTACATGGGCCGAAAATGACTTTTTCGACTGCTTTCAGTCGCATCCATCATCCGCGCTCACCTCGAGAAGGTTAGCGCGATCATTGGGGGCTGCGCCCCATAAGCTAACTTGTTTGGCAGGCAATAGAAAATCAAGAGGACGCTGGTTTCTTCCCTCTACAACTCGCAACAGAAACGTCTTCCTGAGCGGAGCGCCTGACAGATTTATCGCGTGACACAGCGCTTGGTGGCGCGGAGTCGAAGGACCCCGAGGGTGCTTATCTTACCCATGCCGCCCAGAGCTTTCCAACCACCGAAGCCCGCATTGGGCGGACCCGCCATGGGCTACCCGTCCAGTCATGAAGCCGACCTAGCGACCAGCCTGGGGCTTCCTGGGCCTACGCTTGACGTTGCGTGCTGGAGTGGCGCCGTTTTTACCTCGCGGTTCCGATTCGATGACACTGCGCATCCAGTAATCGCCCTCGGCATCCACCTCAATCCCGTGAACCTCGCGTTCAAAGCCGGGAAACTGCTTGCCGAACTTTTCCAATGCCAGCAGAAGGCGGATGGTAGGGCTGTCGACGTCGCCCATGCGCTCTCCGGGCATGCGCACCGGGATGCCCGGCGGGTACGGAACCAGCATCACGCCCGCCAGCCGGCGCGCCATCTCCGAGATGCGCACCTTCTCGGTGCCATTGCGGACCAGCTTCTGATACGTCTGGGCAGGCGTCAACACCGGTTCCGGGTCCACATCGCAGGCTTGGTGAAGCAGACCGGTCAGATTCAATTCCCCCATGGCTGCGTGCATTTCGTCGCTTAGTTCCTTCAACGTCATGTCCTTGTAACGGTGCGGATGCTCGGCCACCAAATCCGGCAGTGCTTCGTACAAAGTGCCCTCGTTATCGTAGAGGCGCTTGAACTCGAAAAGCGTCTCCAGCAGGCTGCCCCATTTTCCTTTGCTCGTTCCCACCGAGAAGAGGATCAACGCGGTGTAGTCGCCGGTGCGCGCAATCTCCACCAGCCGGGCATCGAGAAACTCGGTGAGGATCGCCCCCGGGATGCCCCATTCCGCCAGTTCTCCACGAGAATTGATGCCGGGCATCAGAATCGTGACCTTGGTGGGGTCGAGCATGCAATGGTCTTCAGCGATGTCTTCATCCCTGAAAGCCATGCCAGTCTTCCTCCGGCTTGAGGGTCCAGCAGTCCGGCGACTGGATGAGCAGCGAGTCGGGGGTCTCTTCGAAAAGAGACGTCTGCCCAGTCATCGGATCAATCACTGTATCCGGCTGGTAGACGCGGAAGAACCATTCCTCCCCATTCGCCGAGCGCAGCCGATGAGCGATGGAAGACATCGCTTTCCGGAAGCTGATTGCATCCTGAATCGTCTCGTACATCAGCGTCGGACCGGCCGGTTCATCCATCATCGAGGTAGCTACATCGAGCGACGCGATCATGGGATAGAAGGGTGAAGTCGTGCCATGCATCATGAACGCTTCGTTGAACAGATCGAAGTCCAGCGGCGCGCGGTCGCTCAGTTTGACGTGGATCATCGATGCCATGGAAAACGCGGCCAGCATCTTGTGCGTGGATTGCACGGCGAAAATCACCGGGCCGGTCCGGCATATCGTCGGGCACGTCCATGGCGAAGCGTCCGCGATAAATCGAATGGAATTTCGCGTAGGCGTACCATGCTTCGTCGAAGTGAACGCGGGGCACGCTGCGCGCCAGCTCAGCGGTCACCCGCTGTACGTCATAACAAAAGCCGTCGTAGGTGGAGTTAGTGACCACCGCATAGGTGGGCTCCTGCGAAGGCGCGTCGGCGCTGAACGGGCTCTCCTTGATTAATTCCTGGATGTGCTCCGGCGAGAAGCGCCGCATGCGGTACCAACCCAATCATTCCGTAGCCGTTCCGGGTGGGCTTGAAGTACACCGGCCTTGCGCCAGTCACGGTGAGCGAGTGACAGATTGACTTGTGGCAGTTTGCGTCTACCAGGACGACGTCGTTATTCCCGATGACACCGTGGCCCACGATCTGGTTCGAAGTAGAGGAGCCGCTGAGGACGTAAAAGGTCCAATCCGCTCCGAAGATGCGCGCGGCATTGCGCTCCGATTCTGCCGGAGGTCCGATGTGGTCAAGCCAGGAACCGAGCGAT
Source organism: uncultured Acidobacteriaceae bacterium (assembly GCA_963815175.1). GTDB lineage: Bacteria > Acidobacteriota > Terriglobia > Terriglobales > Acidobacteriaceae > PALSA-350. Next base: position 106,060 of record CAWFGM010000008.1, on the reverse strand, counting down.
GAAGTAGAGATCCCCAGGTCGGCGCGCAGCAGATTTTCGCCGAAGAAGCGGTGAAACTGCATCCCCACCGGATGCTTGAGGAACGCCACGCCACCCATATGGCCGGGGGCGTCCCACGAGTAAGCGCCCTGGTCGGTATATTTCTTGAGCTCGCGAAAGTAAGGAGGCAGCAACTGCTCGTTATAACGGGCGACGGCAAAATCCACGCGGTTGGCGATGAAGGCCGGCGTGTCGCCAAAAAGATGGATGTACTCGTGCACCTGCTTTACCACCTCCAGCGGCAGCTCGCTGACCAGCGTGCGGTCGGCGATCAGGAAGATGGGAACCTTTTTATTTCTGCGGCGGACGGCGCGGATGATCTTCAGCGCCGCGCGTTCGTCGAACTGATGTTCTTCTTCGAGATCCCAATCCAGCAGGATGGCGCTGTGCGATGGATCCGATTTCACCAGCGAAAGCCCATCTTCCGGCGTCGATGTCCTTACGACTTCGTAGCCTTCTTCTCCAATCGCGTTGCACAGCCGCTCCATGGCGCGGTCAGAGACCGAGTTCGTACCACCCAACTCACTGGCAATCAACAGAACCCAACGGCCATCACTCATAGCTTGGAGTCTCGACGAATATTGTTACGTGCATGTTTCAATCCTTAGCGGTTTCTCAATTGGTGTAGACCGAACCCGGGTCCTGTAGATGTTGTTGGAACTACCGAACTGCATGCGACTTTCCGCGAAGAAAGTCGCTCATCATTGTTCTCGGCCAGTGCCGCACTGCAGGAAATCCGGGAAAGCGGAAGCTCTTTTCGCGGTTTTCTCCAGCCGCTTTGGAAGCGCCCTACCGGGAAGCTAACGACGAGCCTGTCGTTGCCTGCACCAGCTTGGTCACCGCCGGTGCAATCATGTCCAACAGAACGGCCTGTGGCTTCTCCGCGGTCTGGAGCATGTCAAGCTCGCGAGTCCTCCAGTCAGCGGGTGCGCTCTTATGCTCACGCAGGTAGCCAATCGCGTCCAGGCCGGCCTGCGCGACTTGGTGCAAGGTGGTGGAGACGGGCTCCAGCTCCTGAGTCAGCTCGGACCTCGCCAGCAGCGGCTGCAGCTGCGTATCGTTGTCTCGCCACAGCACCAGCCATTCCTGCGCCTGTTCCCAGTCCTCTTGACTGGCGCTTCCGGCGACGATGCGGTTGACCATATCGAGAAACTGACGCGCGGCGTTGCTCTCCGGAGGAATGGCATCGACCAACCGGTTCAGCGGAGTGAAGGCATCGTAGTTGCGCAGCCCTTCGCGCGCGTAATTACGTGGAGGCTGCACGACATCGCCCAGGACGCGCAGCGGCAACGGATCGGGCTCCCCGGTCATGCGGCTCAGCATGGCGGGATAGCTGGAGTTGTGTTTCAGCCCGTAGTTGTTCAGCTGCTGCGAAATGATCGCCAGCCGGGCGTACATGGATGCAACGTCACGGGTATCGCGGGGCGACCAAAGGCGCTCGGCAATGGCAGCGGTGCGCGGCCAGATGCGGCTATCGATATTTTCCGGAGTCGTATATTCCGACCACATCGTCGCCTCACCGCCTAGAATCCGCTTTTTTTCTTCGCTGGTTAGGGTGGACGGCCCCTCTCCCTCGGGATCGGCCGCATAGTGCTCAGCAGCGGACTGGTTCAGGTCGATATAGTAGCCGGCCGACAACAGGGCGCGATTGCCACCCTTCACCGCCTCGCCGACAAATTGCGGGCCGCGCCAGGACTGGATGACCACATCCTTAGGAGTACCGGGCTGCAGAACCTCGTCCCAGCCCACCATGATCTTCTTATGCCGGGTCGACGATTTTTTGCACCTGGGCGCTGAAATACGCCTGCAACGCTTTGTTGTCCTTAAGCCCGTGGGACTTCATGAACTGCTGGATGCGCGGGTTCGCGTCCCATGCCTTGCCGTTGCACTCATCTCCACCCACGTGGAAGTAGGCGTCGGGGAAGAGACTGGTCATTTCGCCGATGAACGTGTCGAGAAATTTGTAGGTGCTGTCGCGCGTAGGATCCATTGCTGGATCGAAGATGCCCCATTTGCGCTCAATTTGGTAAGGGCCCGGGCCGCTGGCTATATCCGGATAACCCACAAACCAGGCGGTGGTGTGGCCGGGCATATCGAATTCCGGCACCACGCGGATGCCCCGGTCGCGGGCATACTCGATCACAGCGCGAACCTCGTCCTGGGTATAGAAGAGGCCATCGGAGCCCTTCTCCTGCAGCAAGGGAAACTTCTTGCTCTCCACGCGAAAGCCCTGGTCGTCTGAGAGATGCCAATGAAAGACGTTCAGCTTGACCGCCTCCATGCCGTCGAGCGTGCGATACACCACATCCAGGGGCTGGAAGTGCCGGCTGACGTCGAGCATCAATCCCCGCCAGGGAAAGCGCGGCTGATCGTCGATCGTCATGGCCGGAACAACGAAGCCTCGCGGGGTGATACGGACGAGTTGCAAAAAGGTTTGCAGGCCGTGCAGCACGCCCAGCGGATTGGCGGCTTCGAGGTGTACCTCGTTGGCCGTAATCTGCAGATGATATCGCTCGTCTTCTTCTACCTGTTGCACAGGTGCGCTCGGCCCCGTGGTTTTAATGAAGAATTGCGGCTTGTTGAGCGCAGCCTCGCGCCAGAGAGGAATCCCGGTTTCCCGCGAGAGGATGTTCAGAAATCGCTGTTTGGCCCGTTCCAGGCGCGGCTCCTGGTAACCTTCGAAAGCGATTCCGAAGCCATTATTGATGAGGAACTCGCCCGTGCCCGGCTTCACTTGAGCCGGAAGCGGCATTAACGGCAGGGGTGGGGGCATGGAAACCGGAGGCAAGGTCTGGGCACCGGTGATCAGTGAGCTGACAAACAGGGTCATGGGGAGAATGGTGCGAAACAAGGGCGACCTCAAGTGAGAAACCGTAAACCGCGCTCATCGATTCTATCTGTATCGTTAAGGGTGGTATAGATAAGCCAAAGGATGGAGTTTCCATGATGCAAGCCGGCGACAATTTTGAGCACGCGATGCTGCGTGAGATCTATGAGCAGCCCCGGGCACTCGCCGACACCATCGAACATTATGCCCCCAACGGCAAGCTGGCGACCGACATCTTCCAGCCCGTGGCCGATGCGCTACGCGGACGGGAGCGCCTGGTGATTGCTGCCAGTGGCTCCAGCCGCCACGCCGGGCTGGCCGCGGAGATCATGCTGGAGGATCTGGCTGGCTTGATCGTCGATGTTGAATATGCCAGCGAGTACGTCTATCGTTCCACGCACACTATTCAGGACCCAGGGGTTCTGGTCATCTCCCAATCCGGGGAGACGGCTGACACGTTGGCCGGATTGCGGGAGGCCAAGTCGCGCGGCCTGCCCACGCTGGCCATTACCAATAATCCTCGTTCCAGCATGGCCCAAGAAGCAGACGCTTCCTTGCCCACATGCGCCGGGCCGGAGAAGGCCATCCCGGCAACCAAGAGCTTTACTACGCAACTGGCCGTTCTCTATTCGCTGGCGCTCTACCTGGCGCGCATTCGCGGAAGAATGACCTCGCCCACCGTCGAAAGCCACGCCGACGACTTGCGCCGGCTACCCGCGCTGCTGGAGCCCGCCCTGGGAAGGTGGCGGCAACAGATCGCCGCCCTCGCGCCGTCGCTCAAGGGATCGCGCGCCTTTCTCTATCTGGGCCGCGGCGTCCACTACGCCATTGCCCGTGAAGGAGCACTGAAGCTGAAGGAATCGGCCTATCTCCAAGCGGAAGGTTATCCGGCGGGCGAGTTGAAGCATGGTCCCAACGCACTGGTGAGTCCGGATGCCCCTTTGGTGGTGATTGCTACCAGTGACCCATCGGATCCCGATGCCATGCTGCGCTATCGTAAGGTGCTGCAGTTGATGAGGGACATGCGGACGCAGGGCGCAACCATCCTGGCCATTGCTACCGAGGGAGATGAGGATGCCGCCAAGCTTGCCAACCACTGCATCGAGGTTCCCAAAACCGAAGATCTGTTGGCGACCATGCTGGAGGTGGTCCCCCTGCAGTTGCTTGCCTACCAGATGGCCATTGAGAACGGGATCGATGTGGACCATCCACGCAACCTGACAAAAGCCGTTCTGCAGGAATAGTGCGCACCCACTCTGTCCCGACCACCCGTCGATTGGTGGTCGGGATAGAGTTACAAAGTCTCTCAGTTCGCGCTGGAAGTTATAATAAAGCTGTAGACATACGACTATGGTCACCAAAAATCTCCCCCTGGAAAGTCACCCCGGCAACTTATGGATCTCGCAACGCGATCAGGTCTTCGACGCATTTCGCCGTTGGGGTTATCTGCAGGCGAACCTTGACCCCCTGGGGCAATATCTACTGCCGGCGCCCGTTCCGGAATTGAACTTCGATGGAGAGGCTGCCGAGGAGGCCAAGCGCTATTACTGCGGGAGCGTCGGAGTTGAATTCATGCATCTTCCGGATGCGGCTCGGCGGGAATGGATCCAGGAGCGCATGGAGCAGTCGACGCCTTTGCCTGATCAGCACCGGATTCTTGAAAGGTTGATCCAGGCCGATCTCTTTGAGCAGGTGATTCAGTCCCGCTATTTGGGCACCAAGCGTTTCTCGCTCGAAGGCGTCACCGTGTTGATCCCCTTCTTCGACGAGATTCTTAACCGCGCCGCGGAACATGGCGCGATCAAGTCTGTGGTGGGGATGAGCCACCGCGGGCGATTGAACGTAATGGCGAACACCTTTGGTAAGTCCGCCGCCGATATTTTTTCAAAATTCGAAGATGCCAATCCACGCAGCATCCTGGGCGGCGGTGACGTGAAGTATCACGTGGGCGCCACCGGGGAATTTCTCCCCAGAAGCGGGGGAAGAATCGGCCTCCACCTGGTATCAAACCCGAGTCACCTGGAAGCGGTGGATCCCGTGGCTATGGGCCGTGCCCGGGCCCAGCAGGTGCGCTTGGGTGAAAACGGTCAAGATCAGGTGTTGCCAGTGCTCATCCATGGAGATGCCGCCTTTGCCGGTCAAGGCATTTGGGCAGAGACGTTGAGTCTGGGGGCCATGCCCGGCTTTACTGTGGGCGGCACCATCCAGATCATCGTCAACAACCTCATTGGCTTTACCGCGGATCCCGATGAAGTCTACTCATCGCGCTTTGCCTCCGATATCGGCAAGCGGCTGCCTATTCCGATCTTTCACGTAAACGGAGAGGATGCCGAGGCCGCGATTCGTGTGGCTGCGCTGGCCATTGAGTACCGCTACACCTTCCACACCGACGTGATCATCGATCTGGTTGGCTACCGGCGCCACGGCCACAGTGAAGTAGACGACCCCACCATTACCCAGCCGCTGCGCTACGAAAGGATCAAGAATCATGCTCCTCTCTACCAGATCTATGCCAGGCAAATCGGCGTGGATCCCTCGGCGCGCGTAAAGGAAATTCAGACGGAGCTTACCGAAGCCCAGAAGCACGCGGCCCGGACGGCCAAACGTGTGGTGCTGGCAAATCTCCCCGACTATTGGTCAAATTACCCTGGTGGATTGTACAAGCCTGAGTACGAGGTCGACACCGGCTTGTGTGCCGCCAAAATCCAGGAAATCAGCAACGGTCTCACCACGTATCCGCAACAGTTTCATATCCACCCAAAAATTAAGAAGCTGCTCGAACAGCGCCGGGAAATGGGGCGCGGCGAGCGCCTCTTCGATTACGGAATGGCCGAGGCTCTGGCCTTTGGATCTTTGCTGCTGCAAGGTACCCCGGTGCGTCTCAGCGGCCAGGATAGCCAGCGCGGCACCTTCAACCAGCGGCATAGCGTGCTGGTGGATATCGAGAACGAACAGCTCTATTTTCCCCTCGCCAACCTGGCCCCGGATCAGGCCCGCTTCGAGATATATAACTCGATGCTGTCAGAAGCAGGCGTCCTGGGTTTCGAGTATGGCTACAGCCGCGACTATCCAGAGACTCTCGTTTTGTGGGAGGCGCAGTTCGGTGACTTTGCCAACGGTGCGCAGATTATCATCGACCAATTCATTGCCTCGGGTGAAGACAAGTGGGGGCTGCTGGGCGGAGTGGTGATGCTGCTGCCTCACGGCTATGAGGGGCAGGGACCGGAACATTCCAGTGCGCGGGTGGAACGCTACCTGCAATTAGCGGCGCACGACAATATCCAAATATGCCAGCCTTCCACAGCCGCGCAGTACTTCCACCTGCTGCGCCGGCAAGCCATGCGGACATGGCGTAAGCCGCTCATCGTATTCACCCCTAAAAGCATGCTGCGCAATCCCGACGCAAGCTCGCCCCTGGCCAGCTTCGAGTTCCCGCGCTTCCAGAATGTCCTGCCCGAAACCGAGATTCAGCACGTGAAGCGTCTGCTCCTCTGCACCGGCAAGATCGGTCACGAGTTACGCATCGAACGGGCGAAGCAAAAGGACAGCACCACAGGCGTCGTCTTTCTGGAACAACTGTATCCATGGCCGGAAGCGGAGCTGACGGCGGAAATCGCCCGCCATCCTGATGCCCACGAAATCGTTTGGGTGCAGGAAGAGCCGGACAACATGGGGGCGCTCTCGTTTGTAGTGCCACGCCTGCGCAGGCTCTTTCCTGAACGCAAAGTGCTCAGCATCAAGCGTTCGGCGGCAGCTAGTCCGGCGACGGGCTCGGCCAAGGCGCATGACCTCGAACAGAAAACGCTCATCAGCTTGGCTTTGCGTAACAAAGGCAAATGATGGCGGCGGTTCTGGCAATGGATCGCCCGCGGCAAGTGAGAGGCGTAGCGGCCTGAATCAGTAATGAAAACTGAAGCACGCGATCTTTGGCTCTTCCAGCGCGGTAGCGAGGGCCCCGCTGGCGCCCGGCGCCGGCGAAACATCGTAAAGCTTCCACGGGTGTAGAAAACGCATCCGCGTCCCTAGCAGCTCCGCCGGCGCATCGGGCAACAATCCAACATCGAAACTATCGAGCGCGCGATGCAGGCCCACTCCTTCGGCCTTGAGGATTGCTTCCTTACGCGTCCAGCAACGATAGAAGCCGCCGAGCCACGCATCGCCAGTCAACTGACTTAGCTGGGAAAGCTCGCTGGCTGAGAAATGCGTAGCGGCCACCTCCGGTTCGATGGGCCGCACTTCTTCCACATCCACGCCTAACGGTAATCCTTGAGCCACTGCCAGAACGGCAAGGCTCCGGCTATGGCTAAGGCTGAAGTGAATGGAAGAAGCATTGTCAGCCAGTTCGGGTTTGCCGAAGCGATTGGCACGGAAGTTGATCGTTTTTGCAGGCTGGTGAAGATAGCCGCTGAGAATTCTGCGCAGGTTGGCATGCGCCACGGCGTAGCGTTCGCGATCCGCAGCGAAATAAAAGCGCTGCATCCGCTCGAGTTCCGTGGGCTGGAGGATCTCGGTCTGGGCTGGCAGATCCTCCGCAGTCTTTTTGAGCGGCCACGCCCAGAGATGAACCTCCTCAGCGGAAATCGCCGTGAGGGTTCCGGAGGCCGGCCACGTAAGCGCGGAGATCACGTCTGATTGGCTCCCTTACCGCGAATCTCTATAGCGTCGAGAGGATTGGGTTTCCTCCAATTGCCCCGCACCGGGGAGCGCTAAGAGTTTTTGTCTGGACTATCCCCTCTTGTGGTGTCTCCGGGGCTCTCGATCCACATCAATTCCAACTGGCGGAGTTTGTTGATCAGGAAGGCCACGTCCCGGGCGCTGACATCCTCTGATTCTGCGCGCGCGATCTCGTGCTGTAAGAAGTTGAAGGCCGGGCGCATGTCCACCGGGAAGTCATCGCTGCGGAGTCCACGCAGAACTTCCCACGCCTGAAGAAGGAGAGTCCGATCGCCCGTATTCGGCCCTTCATGCGCCAGCAGCGATGCTGCGCGGCGGAGTCTTTCGTGAGCATCCAGTTTGATCATGGGTAATGAAAGTGTGCCACGAAACGGTCGAACACATCTACCACCGAAACGTGCTCTGCGGCCGGCCGTCCGTCCCGCGAAACAATATACTAAGAGAGGGTGCAAATCCCGAAGCACCATTTTCAGGCCGATTTATCCAGGATTTGTCATCTCGCCCACCCCGCCTGCCCCAGCAAGGCATGGGAACCGAAGCAATCTGCCCCGCCTGTCCGGCTTGCCGTGAAGTGAGCCATGGAAGCGGGGCGGAGAGACAACTGAGGTCAATGCGCATCTCCCGCAGGTTAAGCCGCCGATGAACACAACCTTAGACGACGCCCAGAGCGGTACCGATGCAGGCTACAACTTTCGTTCCCCGTTGGCCGAGTATGTGCGCAGCCAGGCATTGCCGGTGGATAAGCTGGGACATCAGCCGCGGCTCTATGCGTTGACTCGATTGGTAGGCAGGGGGCTCACCTACGACGACGACGTGGTCTACGCCGCAGCGTGGCTGCATGATCTGGGCGTGTTTATCGGTCATCGGCCTGAAGATCCACTCGAGCTTTCCCGCTGGGATAATGTCGGCTACGCGATGAAACAAGCGCCGGCAGCACTTCTGCAAGCCGGCTTTCCTACGACCAAAGTTGCACTGGTCGTGGAAGCCATCCGCACCCACCAGCCACATCTCAGTCCGTCCAGTATCGAGGGCGTGATCCTGCGCGATGCGGACATTCTCGAGCAACTGGGGGCAATCGGTATCTTGCGCGCGGCGGCAAAAATTGGCCGCGACACGCGGTATCCGACGTTCACCGATGCCGTGGCGTCTTTGCGCAAGGCACTAGCGGAGTTACCGGGCAAACTCCACTTGGACACGGCGAAGACGCTGGCCGGGCCTAGGATCACTCTCCTTGAGACCTTCCTTCAGGAGTTGGACCAGGAAGCACACGGCGCCCTGTATTGAACTGTTTCCGCTATGGTTACCTACCACGTTTCAAGACCGGATCGTGGTCAGCGAATGTGAGAGACTAACCGTTGCCGCGGCATTGTGACAAGGGTCTTGGCCAAGGCCGGCGGGCCGGGGATTGCATTGGGGGCCTGTACATGAAGGTGAAAAACGCCAAGGTAGTGGTGTGCGGCGCCGGCGGTTTCATCGGCGGTCATTTGGTCAGAAGTCTATTGGACAATGGAGCAAACGTAATCCGCGCGGTGGATGTAAAGCCGTTGGACGAGTGGTACCAAAGATCTCCTGTGTCCAATCTGACTTTGGACCTCAAAGACAAAGACAGTTGCATGAAGGCGGCGCAAGGCGCGCAGGTTATCTTTCAACTGGCCGCTGACATGGGCGGAATGGGCTTCATCGAGAACAACAAAGCTCTCTGCATGTTGAGCGTGCTAACAAATACGCACATGCTTTTGGCCGCACGCCAACAAGGCGTCGAGCGTTTTTTTTACGCCTCCTCCGCTTGCGTCTACAACGGCGACAAGCAAACGAGTCCGGACGTGGTTGCTCTCAAGGAAGACGACGCCTATCCGGCGCTGCCAGAGGATGGATACGGCTGGGAGAAGCTGTTCAGCGAGCGCATGTGCCGCCACTTTGAAGAAGACTTTGGTCTGCAATGCCGAGTAGCTCGTTACCACAATGTCTACGGCCCTTTCGGTACCTGGACCGGCGGACGCGAGAAGGCGCCCGCCGCCATCTGCCGCAAAGTCATCCAGGCCAAGGCATCGGGTAAACATCAAATCGAAATATGGGGTGACGGCAAGCAAACCCGCAGCTTCATGTATATCGACGATTGCACCCGAGGAACACAGGCGATCCTCGAAAGCAAAATCCATGAGCCCATCAACCTGGGCAGCAGCGAACTGGTGACCATTAACCAATTGGTAGATATGGCTGAAGCGATCGCTGGGGTGAAGCTGAAGCGCAGTTACAAACTTGATGCGCCCAAGGGCGTCAACGGACGGAACAGCGATAACACCAAGATTAAAGAGTATTTGGGGTGGGAACCCTCGATCCCTCTAAGCCAAGGCTTGGAAAAAACCTTCGCCTGGATTGAAAGAGAAATGTGGGAAGTATCTAAAGCGTAACCAAGGTTAATGCGAATTGGTGATACCCATCCAATAAGCAACTCTGATAGTGATCTAGACTGAGTTTAGAGAACTGTGGGAGTGAAAGCATTGGCTACGGCAGGCGCTCAGTTCCGCCAGATCCTGGGTATTCAGTTCTTTATTGGAGATGCAGATGAGGCAATAGCCCGGATAAGCGGGGGCGGCCTGCTGGTGGTTCCCGCGGCCCCAGCCCTGAAGAATCTCGCCCACGATTCGGACTATCGTGAGGCTCTCCAGGGTGCCGACCTGGTAATCACTGACAGTGCCTTCATGGTTATGATCTGGAATCGTCTCAAGCGCGATTCCATTCGCCGCGTCTCCGGCCTGAAGTATCTCTCTTCGCTATTGAAGCAGCCCGACTTCTACCAGCCCGGCGGTAGCTTTTGGATCATGGCCGGCGAAGAAAGCGCGCGTAGAAATTGCGCCTGGCTGCGGCGGCAGGGGATTGAGTTAGACGCAGCCGATCGCTACATCGCCCCTCTTTACGGCAAGACAATTCTTGATCCGGCGCTGCTGCGGCGGATCGATGAACGGCGTCCTCGCCATATCGTCGTGACCCTCGGGGGCGGCACGCAAGAGCGCCTCGGGCTTTATCTGAGGAGCGAGCTCAACTGCAAGCCTTCCATCCACTGCATTGGGGCGGCCATTGCCTTCTTGAGCGGCGATCAAGTGCAGATCCCGAGATGGGCAGACCGCATGTACCTGGGATGGCTCTTTCGCTGTCTCTCGGACCCCCGGCGTTACATGCCGCGCTACTGGGATGCGCGCAAGCTGTTATCGCTAATGATCCGTTATGGCAGCAGCCTTCCGGACGCCCTAAAAAGCTCGCCGGCAAGTGTAGATCTCACCGCCGTCCCCTCAAATGGCGACTGCCTCCCATCGACCTCCAGCGCCTCGCAATCGTAACGGTTGTGCGGACGCGGACTCCCTAGAATTTGTCATTCCGCGTATCAGAGCACAGCCGGAGGGCTTTCGTGTCTAAGTGAGAACTCCACTGATAGACCAGTCCCGTAGAGCCTGCCCTGAGCCTGTCGGAGTGGACGGCTGAAAGTCAGACTAGTCCAAATTAGCTTTTTTTGATCGGCCGATTTGTACCGCACTCGCTGAAAACAAATCAACGATCAGCGTGTATCGGAATTAGTCCCGCAGGGACGACTGAGAATGTCCCAGGACGGTCCCGGATTTCCTGTGCAGGTTCGTGGGACCAAGGAGCCCCATGCGGCTTTCCGTGAAGAAAGCCGCATACGCAGATCTGTCTGGAGCAGCGTGCAGGAAATCCGGGGTTAGTCCTGGGTGGACCTGGACAGCGCGCGGAAGTCATAGGCAATCTCCCAAAGCCAACCCGATTTTCATTGAGACCGCTCGGATCCATGCTCCTGGATCGACCCTGGGGTTCTCACCCTGACACCTTACTTCGTCAGGCAGACATCAAAAACGCATAGACCAAAGGGCACGGCTTTCGCCGTGCCCTTTGGTGATCAGCCTGTAAACCTAGGCTCGGATACCAGCCGCGACTATTGGTTTCCTCGCACGCTGGCTCGTTGTGTTTCCGCGTGCTTGGCCGCACCCTCCAGGGCTTTGGCCTGGGGCAGGTAATCGAGCGCCTTGTTGATCATGGGATCCCAGTTGGCCCGTACCTTCAAACCCTCTTCCTGGCCAAACTGAGTGGTAAAGATCTCAGCCTTGATGTTGGCTTTCACCCAATCCATGACCGGGGCCAGGTCCGCATCGGTGTACGGAATTTGCTGGCTGGTCAGGAACTGCTTGAAGGCATCCATCACTGCGTCGTCGACTTGGAAGTCCTTGCCCACGGTCCGGTTAGACATGTAGTGCTTGGCAAAATTGAAGAACGCGTAGCGTTCCAGCAGCACATCCTGAATGGGAACGGACTTCGGGGTTTCGATCTTATCGTCGGGAGTGATCCCCCCTCCGCCAAAAACCGTTCTTCCGGAGTCGGTGGCCCTCACCTCACGGCTCTTCGTGTCCTGCGGTTGGTCGTGGTTGTAGTAGTAGTCGTAAAGCGACACGCCGTTGTAATTGCGCTGAATGAGCCTGCCGCTGGGAGTGTAGTAGTGGTAGGTCGTCAGCGCCAGACCAGTGTTCTCAGACAAGGGGTAGACCGTCTGCACCAGCCCTTTACCGAAGGTGGTCTCGCCGGCGATGATGGCGCGATCGTGATCCTGCAGCGCACCGGAAACAATCTCCGCTGCCGAGGCAGTCCCGTGATTCACCAGCACCACGATGGGATATTCGCGCCCTCCGTTGCCATGGGTCGCACGATAGGTCTGCTCCGGGAAGGCACGTCCGCGCTGCGAGACAATTACCTGGCCCTTTTCCAGGAACTTGTCGCACACCGCAACTGCCTCACTTAACAGACCGCCGGGATTTCCCCGCAGATCCAGAATCAGGCCATCAATATTGCCAAAGTGATCCAGCGCGTCAGAAAGCTCCCGGCCGGTTGTTTCCTGGAAGTTGGTGATGTGTACATACCCGACGTTGGGCCGGACCATGTAACTGAGGTCAATGCTGTTGTGCGGGATCTCATCCCGGATCAGGTCGAATACCAATGGCTTGGCAGCGCCCTCACGCGCGATCGTTATCTGCACGTGGGTACCTTTGGGTCCCTTGAGCACATTGGCCACATCTTCCGAATTCATGTTGTCCGTGGACTTGCCGTCCACGGCGACAATCACGTCTCCGGGCCGAATGCCGGCCTTGAAAGAAGGTGTGCCTTCAAAGGGACTTACTACGACAATCTTGTTGTTCTGGGGCTGAATCAGCATGCCTACGCCGTAATACTTGCCATGCTGGTCCTCACGCATCTTGGCGTAAGCTTTGGGATCGTAAAAACTGGAATGGGGATCGAGCACCCGCAACATGCCCGGGATGGCCCCGTCGTAGACGGCCTTTTCCGCTTTGTCGCCGGTCAGCGGCTCGGCGTAATTCTGTTCCACCAGGTCATAAACGCTGGTGAAGGACCGCAAATCGTCTCGCAGCGCGGACTCATCAGTGCTGGATTGCGCGCCCAGCCTCTGGCTGACCACCGTGCCGAGGAAGCCACAAACCACAAAGAAGAGAAGGATGGAGAACAAAAACCGTCGTGTGCGGGAGGCCATAATTGCGGGTTTCCTCTGGGTCCGGAGGGCGCGAGGTAGGCAGCCCTGCTGCGCGGCCCGGAGTGTTTCTTGACTCAAAGTATATCATTGGACGTAAGCTGATCTGATAGGTACTCGAGGACGCAAAACCTTAGGAAATCCGGTCTGTTTCAGTAGCTGCACAACGGTGCTGGTGCGAAATTAGGCAAACTACCACGTAAGAGCTACGGCATTTTCACTTCTGGTGCACACAGAGCAACGTGGCTTTTCCTCAGAGAAACCCCACTCCACCGGACTTGACTGGTGCAGCCTGGAATTAAAAATGCTTAGACCCCGGCGAGATGTAAAGACCATGACGTTTTTTAGATTTCAGCAATCCACAGCGATTTTGATCCTGGGCGCGAGTCTAAGCGCTGCCCCATCCCTGGCCCAGGCCACCAATACGCAAACCGCGAACGCGCAGGCCCCGCAAAACCCGGCCGCGATGGCGCCCGTCAACGGCAAGGTGGTTGAGGACATCGTCGCCCGGGTCAATGACCAGATCATCACCCAGTCAGACTACGATCGAGCCGCGGAGCAATTGGACGCCGAAGCCAAGCAGCAGGCCATTCCTGCCCGCGAGCTTCAGGCCAAGCAAGCCGATCTCCTCCGCGACCTCATCGATAAGCAGCTCCTGCTCTCCAAAGGCAAGGAACTGGGGATCACCGGTGAAACCGAGTTGATCAAGCGGCTCGACGCGATCAGAAAGCAGAATCACCTGGATTCGCTCGAGGATCTGGAGAAGGCTGCGCAGCAGCAGGGCGTCTCTTATGAAGACTTCAAGGCAAACATCCGCGACAGCATCATCACCGAACAGGTAGTGCGGGACGAGGTTGGGCGGCACATTGCCATGTCGCCGACCGATGTACAGAAATACTTCAAGGATCACGAAACTGAGTTTGCCCAGCCGGAGTCAGTTACCCTGGACGAAATCCTCATCCCCACCCCTGCGCAAGAGGGGGCGGATGCGGCGCAAGTGGCGGCTGCGCAGGCGCAAGCCGAAGCCATAGAAGCCAAACTGGCTGCGGGGGCCAAGTTCGATGCTTTAGCCAAGCCGGCGCCCACCGACCCCACCGCGCCCAAGAGCGTTGCCCTGGGTGAGTATCATCGCGGACAGTTGGCGAAGGAAATTGAAGATAAGGCCTTCGCCCTCAGTGCCGGCCAACATACGCAGCCGATTCGCACCAAGCAGGGCTTCATCATTCTGCAGGCCACCCAGCATCAGCTGGGCGGAGACGCCAGTTTCAAGCAAGTGGAACCGCAAGTGGAAGAAGCGCTCTTCTTGGAGCGTATGCAGCCGGCACTCAGGACCTACCTGACCAAGCTGCGCGAAGAAGCCTTTATCGATCTAAAGCCGGGAGTCGTGGATACAGGGGCAAGCGGCAACGAAATGCGCCTGACCTACAGCGCCTACACGCCCCCCGCCGAAAAGAAGAAGAAAAAGTTTGCCCGCACCCGTTTCCGCGGCAGGCAGAGGTCAACCGCGGCGCCGGCTACAACGCAGGCGGCGGCCACTCATACCCCCGGCGCAACGGCTTCTGGTTCAACGGCCCCTGCGGCCAGCACGGTAGCCACTGCCGCCCCCGCACCCGCGAGCAAGCCAACGACGCAACAGGCAAGCAACGAAGAGAAAGTGCAGAAGCCCGGCAAAAAAGAGAAAATCCGCTTTGGGCAGGCCCCACGCGAGTCGCTTCCTGCCTCCTCCCAGGTCGCCGCTTCCAACGTCCCTTCGGGCTCGAACGCGAATCCCAGTGTCACCACTCCGGAGACGCGCTACGTAAACCCCGATGGTACGGTTAGCAGCACCGAGCCTGCGGTGAATGAACGCAAAACTCGCTTGAGTAACCGGCCGCCTGTGAAGAAGGTAAAAAAAGACAAGTCCAATGCGGATGCTCCTCCGCCCGCGTCTCCGGAAGACCTGGCGTCGCAAAAGGTACAGAACGCCCCGCTGGGGCTGGCTGACCAGGCAACAAACCAGAAAAAGCCCAAACCGAAGGGCGATAAGACCCGCTACGCAGACCGGCCGAAGCAGCCCGACCAAACGCCGGCGCCCTATCTTGGCAAACCGGCGCCGGCAGCCAGCCAGCCCCCTGCGTCTGGCACCAGCCAGCCGGCACCCGCTGCCAACCCACCCAGTCCGACAACGCCCCCGGCTGGGCAGCAACCTTAGGCGAAATGAAAGAGATTTACGTTGCGGATCTAGGCAAATTTGAAAATCAGGCAGTAGTCTCTTTCTTCGCCGTTACCTCCAGGCAATTGCGCAGCCGCAAGGATGGCGGTCAGTACATGGCACTGGCCCTCGGCGACCGGACTGGTCAGATCGAATCGCGCATGTGGGACAATTTTGCCGACGTCGTTGCCGGGTTTGAGCAAGGAGATGTCGTCAAGGTTCGCGGCGAGGTCTGCCGCTACAACGGCCGCCTCCAGCTGAACCTGGAAAAACTTCGCATCGCTACCGCCGACGAGTTCGATCTGGCAGACTATGTTCCCCATACCCGCAAAGACGTCGGGGAGCTATGGTCGGCATTGGTCAAGTCCGTCGATAGTTTCTCCAATCCTTCCCTCCAGGCTCTGGTTCGCTCCTTCCTTGATGATCCAGTCTTTGCAGCGGCCTTCCGCGAGGCCCCGGCCGCCAAGAGCCTCCACCATGCCTGGCTGGGAGGTTTGCTGGAGCACGTGGTTTCGCTGGTGGGCATTTGTGAGCTGGCTGCGCAGCATTACCCTGAGATCAACCGCGATCTGCTACTCACCGGGGCCATTTTGCACGACATTGGCAAGCTGGAGGAGCTGCGCTGGGGCACCAGCTTCGACTACACCCTGGAGGGACAACTCGTAGGCCACATCACCATGGGCATTGCCATGATTGAAAAGAAGCTGGCAACGCTGCCGGACTTTCCCCCCGGGCTCCGCATCCTGGTCGAGCACATGGTTTTGAGTCATCATGGCAAACTGGAGTTCGGTTCGCCCAAACTGCCCATGATTCCGGAAGCGGTGCTGCTCCACTACCTCGACGATATGGACGCGAAGATGCACACCATGCGCAGCGAGTTTGAGCGCCACGAAGCCGAGGGCGGCGAGGCGGGCGAGATGACCGACTGGGTGCGCTCCATGGACAGGCCGCTGCTCAACACTGCAACCTTCCTCAAGCCCAAGCCCCCGTTGGAGGAGTAGAGCATGAACTACCTGTTGAAGACCGAGCCCACCGCCTACTCCTTTGCCGATCTGGTGCGGGAGAAGGAAACCGACTGGACTGGGGTAACCAACCCGCAAGCGGTAAAGAACCTCCGCGCCATGAAGAAGGGCGATAAGCTCGTCATCTACCACACCGGGGACGAGAAGTCGGCGGTGGGCGTGGCCCACGTCAAGTCTGTGGATTTAACTGATCCCAAGGTTCCGTTGATTCGCATTGCGGCCGGACCCGCGATCAAGCGGCCCAAGACCCTGGCGGAAATCAAGCAGCAATCGCTCTTTCAAGAGTCTCCCTTGGTCCGTCAATCACGGCTCTCCGTCGCGCCCCTGGACGATGCCCAGTACGACTGGATCGTGCACAACTGAGCTAGGGAGATTCTCCCTGTCAAAATCGTCTACAATCAGACGTTAGGTCTCCTCGCCTCATAAGATGCTACGTTTTTCAACGGCTGGTGAATCACACGGCGAGTGCCTTATCGCCCTCATTTCCGGACTGCCTGCGGGCCTCGACGTCGATCTGGAATTTATCGACCGGGAGCTGTGGCGGCGCCAGCAGGGTTTCGGCCGCGGCGGCCGCATGCACATTGAGCAGGACCGCGCGCACATCCTCTCCGGAGTGCGCCATGGCAAGACCATCGGCTCACCGGTTTCCATCCAAATTGAAAATCGCGACTGGAAGAACTGGACCGAGGTTCTGCCCGTGGCTGCTGGCGATGCGGCAAAGCACAAAGCGGTGGCTTCGCCTAGGCCCGGCCACGCTGACCTTGCCGGCTCGCTGAAGTACGATTTTCCCGATGCTCGATACGTGCTCGAGCGCGCCTCCGCCCGCGAGTCAACGGCACGGGTTGCGGCGGGCGCCCTGGCCAAGTTGCTGCTTAAATCCTTGGGCATCGAGGTTGGCAGCCATGTGGTGCGCGTTGGCCGTGTAGAGCTGCCGCGCATTGCCGCCTGGGAAGAGATTAAGGCGCTGAATCAACGCGACGAGATCCTGCTCAGCTGCGTCGACCCGGCAACGGAAGAGCAGATGAAAGCGGAAGTGGATCATGTCCTGCGCACCGGCGATTCCATCGGTGGAGTCTTCGAAGTAGTGGTGCATGGCGTGCCCCCAGGCCTGGGCACGTATGCCAATTGGGACGAGCGGCTGGACGGATTGCTCTCCTGGGCGGTGATGTCACTGCAGGCGGTAAAAGCAGTCGAAATAGGCCAGGGGGTTACTGCGGCCGAGTCCTTTGGTTCCGCAGTGCACGACCCCATCGGCTATAGCCCGGAGGAGAATGGCGCGCCCACCAGGTTCACCCGCGAGCACAACAACGCCGGCGGCATCGAGGGCGGCGTCTCCAACGGGGAAGACATTGTTGTACGCGGTTATTTGAAGCCGATCTCTACCTTGCGCAGGCCGCTCGGCTCGGTTTCTTATGCTACTCGAGAGGCGACCAAGGCGGCTTACGAGCGATCCGATGTCTGCGTGGTGCCTGCCGCCGGCGTGGCGGCCGAAGCGATGGTCGCGTTCATTATGGCGAAGCTGGCGCTGGAAAAGTTCGGCAGCGACTCGGCCGGAGAACTCACCAGAAATTACCAGGGATACCTGGAGCAGATTCGCAGATTTTAAGAAAGATATCCCGTCGCATGGTCTATCCCATTGTCAAGTTTCCCGACCCCATCCTGCAGCGGCCGGCCGAGCCGGTTACCGTGTTTGACGAGGATTTGAAAAAGCTGGTCGACGATATGTTCGAGTCCATGTACCTTGCCCATGGCATCGGCCTTGCCGCCCCGCAAATTGGGATTCCCAAGCGTCTGACCGTGATCGATCTCAGCTTCCAGAAGACCCCCGAGGATAAGATCGCCTTGATCAATCCCGAAGTGATCACCAAAGAAGGGAAAATCTTCGAGGAGGAGGGCTGTCTCAGCCTGCCGGATATTCGCGAGAAAGTCGCCCGCGCCGCGAAGGTCAAAATACGCGCCCAGGACGTGGAGGGCAATTGGTTTGAACGCGAAGCCGATGAGCTGCTGGCGCGCGCCTTTCAGCATGAGATCGATCACCTGGACGGGATCCTCTTCATCTTCCGCATCAGTGCGCTCAAGCGCGATTTTGTATTGCGCAAGATCCGCAAGTTGCAGCGAGCTGGGGAATGGTAGGTGAGGCTCGTCTTTTGTGGCACGCCGCAGTTCGCCGTCCCGACGCTTAAACAGCTGATCGGAGCGGGTCATACCATCGAGCTTGTAGTAACTCAACCGGATCGGGTGCGCGGCCGCGATCAGGAACCCTCCCCACCTCCGGTCAAGGTGCTTGCAGGCGCAGTGGGCTTGCCGGTCGTGCAGCCGGAAAAGATCAAGAACAATATCGAGTTGCGGGCTCGCCTGGAGGCAATCCAACCGGATGCCATTATCGTCGTCGCCTACGGCCGCATCATTCCCGGCTGGATGCTGCAATTGCCGCGATGGGGCAACATCAATCTTCACGCCTCCCTGTTGCCTAAATACCGCGGTGCCGCTCCCATCCAATGGGCAGTCGCCAATGGCGAGACCGTGACCGGCGCCACCACCATGCGTATCGACCAGGGTTTGGACACAGGCGATATTTTGCTGCAGAGCACGATGGCCATCGAACCCGGTCAGACCGCCGAGCAGCTTTTTCCTTTGCTTGCCGAGAGCGGAGCAGATCTCATGCTTAAGACTCTCCAGGGCCTGGAAGCAGGCACGATTCATCCTGTTCCGCAGGATCCTGCTGGAGCCTCGCTGGCGCCGATCCTTGAACGCGAAGATGCGCTGGTCGACTTCACCCGGTCTGCGCAGCAGATTTACAACCGCTGGCGTGGCTTTCAGCCCTGGCCCGGCGCCTATACCTACTTCCGTGGAAAAAAACTCACCCTGCATCGCATGGTGCCCGCCGGGACCACCGGCATCCCTGCCGGCGAACTGATGGTTGAAGGAAACCGCCTGTTCGTGGCCGCGGGGTCGGGCACGCAGCTTGAGCTGTTGGAGGTTCAAGTGGAAGGAAAGAAACGACTGCCGGTGGCGGACTTCCTGCGTGGCGCGGCTCCCCATCCTCATGAGAGTCTCGGCATGTCATGATCGCGCCCGCCCGCAAGGCCGCCTTCGAGCTGCTGATGGAATTGAAGCAGAAGCCGGAGTCACACAGCGACATCCTTCTCCATTCGAAACGCGTGGAAGCGTTGTCGCCTCTGGACAAAAATCTGGCGACCACCCTCGTGATGGGAGTGCTGCGCTGGCAACTGGTACTGCAGCAGCGAATCCGGGAAGTGCTCACCAGGAGCAAGGGTCATCTGGCAGACGCGGTGCAGGTCTCGCTGGAGCTGGGAACGTTACAGCTACTGTTGCTTGATCGCATCCCCGCGCACGCCGCTATTTTTGAAAGCGTGGAGCTGGTTCGGCAATCGGGAAATCCCTACGCCGTGGGGCTGGCCAACGCGGTACTACGCAAATTGACACAGTCGCCGAAACTGCAGGACGCGGAGGCCTCCGCTGCCCATCCTTCGTGGATGGTGGAACGATGGTTAGCGGCCTATGGCAGCGAAGCGGCTGCCGCCATTTGCCGTTACGACCAGCTTCCTCCTCCAAGTACGATTCGTCTTGCCTCGCCTGACGCAGAACCGGGTTTGGAACTGGAGCCAGGAACATTTGTAGCCCGCGCCTGGCGGGCAAACGCCGGAGAGGTAGCAGGCGCGCGGTCGCAGGATGAGGGATCGCAGCTGATCGCGGAGTTAGCAGGGCGGGGCGCAGCCATTCTGGATTGCTGCGCCGCTCCCGGAGGAAAGACCGCCATCATGGCCGAGCGGAATCCCGATGCCACCATCACCGCCTGCGACATCAGCCCTCGCCGGTTGAAAGCCATGCAGGCCCTCCGGGCCGGACAGCCGGGAAAAATTCGCTACCGCGCTCTTGATGCTACTGAGTTGCCGTTTCAGGATGAGTTCGACTTGGTGCTCTGCGATGCTCCGTGCAGCGGAACGGGAACCCTGGCCCGCAATCCGGAAATAAGGCATCGCCTCACGGTGGATGATTTCGCTCGCCAGCATGAACGCCAAGTCCGTCTTCTCTGCTCGGCAATGCGTTCCTTGCGCGAGGGTGGAAGGCTCGTCTACTCCACCTGCTCACTCGAAAGCGAAGAAAACGAAGCTGTAGTGGCTGAGGCCTTGGAGCGGCAGAAGGGCTTCCGCCTGCTCCCTTGGCGTCCGCAAGTCCAGGCGCTGGAGCGTGAAGGCGTGCTCCGCACGGGAACAACAGACCGGCTATTCTCCGGCACTATGCCGGATGACTTTGTACGCTTGCTACCCGGCGCATATCAGGGAGACGGCTTCTTCGCCGCCTGCCTAACCCGCAACTAGCACCCAGGAATTTTTCCCCCTCTACGGACCTCAATGTTCGTTGTTGATTGAGTGGAGAAACTCGCGGTGGAAAGCGGTGGTCTCCCACCCGTCAGTCCGTTGCGAGGAGAAACTACTGGGCGACCCGCAACGTGATCGTCATTCCGGGTTCGACGCGATGGCCTGAAAGCGGACTCTGGCTCAACACCGTGCCGGCAGGATCCACCGTGTCCGCAGGCGCCATTTCCCCTACGCCTGGACCCGCGTCGCTCGGAGCGGGTTCACTCGAGTAGCTATTCTCCACCGGACCCACTTTCAATCCCGCGTGCACGGCGAAACCAGTCGCTGCCGCCAGCGGCATGCCCACCAACTGCGGCATCACAAAGGCGGGAGGAGGAGTGACCACCGGGCTGCTCACCAACAGGCTGACGCTGGGCCGTTCTACGCCGGCTGCCCCCTGCTGAGGATTCTGCGCAATCACCGTCCCTGGTGGAACGCCGCTGTAGGGCATCTGCGCGGTCTCTTCGAGATCCAGCCCCAGCCGGCGCACTTCAATCGCTGCTACCCGTTCCTGCTGGCCCACAACCTTGGGAATCGCTACCCGCTGCGGGCCCAGGCTCTCCGTCACCCTCATGCGCCATTCGCGGCGAACGATAGCTCCTGGCACAGGAGATTGCGCCAGCACCCGGCCCGCCGGCACATCGACACTGTAGTACTTGTTGTCGATGCCCAGGTTCAGTCCCAGATTTGCCGTCCGGTGCACCGCTTCAGCTACCGTGAGCCCCTGCAGGTCCGGAACCTTGACCTCCGCTCCATGGATGGCGAAATGCATCGTCGTCACCGCGGAAACCAACCCCGCCATGGCGAGCACCATCCCGGCGAGGACCAGGCGGAAAAAATTGATCATGCGCCCTCGTAGGTGATCTCGTAGTCGATCGTTGCCGCTTTTTCCAGCATCTTGGAAACCGAGCAGTACTTATTCTTGGACAGCGCAACCGCATCTTCGGCAGCCTTTGGCGTGACCTTTCCGCCCAAATGGTAGGTGAGATGGATGTGGGTGAAGACGCGGGGAGCTTCCGGCGCCTGTTCAGCATCTGCCGAAACCGTCAGCGAGGTGAACGGCTCCCGCTTCTTGTGCAGAATCGAAACCACGTCCACCGCGGTGCAACTGCAGAGGGCCATCAACACCAACTCCATGGGGCTGGGACCGCCGGTGTGTGCGGCGTCCGCGTCCAGGGCGACGTGATGCCCGCTATGCGACTCGGCATCGTACTGCTGGTGTTCCTTCCAGGTGACGGTCGCGCGCATTCCTCAAGTTTATCCAGTCAGGCCCGAACCGGGCATTGGACGATCGTGGGCGGACCTCTCCTGGTTAACCCGCGCGATTCAGGAAGACTGCGGCTTCAAACCCCGGTACAGGCCGGCAATCCCGAAGCTGTAGGGGGTCCAGGAAACCTCCCTAAAGCCTACGGATTCCATGGTTTGCAGCAATTGTGGAGGGCCAGGGAACTGGCTTACGGAGCGGGGAAGATAGCGATACGGTCCTGAGACCCCTGAGAGCAGCGAGCCCACCGCAGGAAGAACCCGGCGGAAGTAAAAGGCATAAAGCTTGCCCATCACGCCTCCCGGCTCGCTGAAGTCAAGAATGCCCATCTGCCCTCCGGGCTTCAACACGCGGTAGAACTCCTCCAGGCCGGCCCGGTAGTTGGCCAGGTTACGAAAGCCGAAGGCGGTGGTAAGCAGATCGAGCGAGCCGGTGGGCAAAGGAAGATGAAGGGCGTCGGCCTCAAAGGCGACCCCACCCCGGGGAACGAACTTCGCCGCACCGCGCAGCAACATCTGGTGTGCGAAGTCGGCAGCCAGCACCGGCCGCCCATCTTTTGGTCTGCGCCGCAGCAGCGCCAGCGTCATATCCCCAGTTCCGCAGCACAAGTCCAGAATCTGTGCGTCCGGCCGGGCGAGCACTTCACGAAAACTGCGCGCCGCCCGCCACCACCAAATGCGGTCGATGTTGCAGGAAAGGACATGGTTCAGCAGATCGTAGCGCGGGGCGATCTGATCGAACATGGAGCGGACGGCGGCAGCTGCGCTGGCTTCGTCCCCCGACCCCTCCGGCTGAGCGCCAGGCGCGGCCACGGCTATTTGGCGCCCGCGGAGACGCGGCACATCGCATCGATAGCTGCCAGCACCTCGACGTCGGTGACGTCCTCGGCCACCACCGCATTGCCCAGGCCCTGCAGCAGGACGAAGCGGCGCACTCCGGCCCGATTCTTCTTGTCGCCGGAGGCTGCCTGCAACAGGCGTTTGCCGCTGAGCGAAGGGAGTGCCGGCGGTTCGAAGTAGCGGATCAGACCCTCGATGCGACGTACGGCTTCTGCCGTTAGCAGGTTTCGCTGGTGGCTGAGGTGAAGCGCGGCAATCATGCCCCAAGCGACGGCTTCGCCATGAAGCAAGGCTCGGTAGCCCGTAACGGCCTCAATAGCATGGCCGATGGTGTGGCCGAAATTGAGAATCATGCGCACACCGAACTCCCGCTCATCCTCATTGACCACCTCGGCCTTCATCTTTATGGAGGCAGCGATCATCTTCTCCAGCGACACGGGATCGCCCTGGTCAAGGGTCTCGCGATGGCTCTCAATGAAGCGGAAGAGCGACGCGTCCCGGATGAGCCCAGCCTTGATGCTTTCGTAAATCCCAGCCCGCAGTTCCCGCTGGGGAAGGGTGTGGAGCAGTGCAATGTCTGCCACCACTTCCTGTGGCGGATAGAAGCAGCCCACCAGATTCTTGCCCGTTTGCAGATTGGCCCCAGTCTTGCCCCCGACCGAGGAATCTACCTGCGACAACAGCGTGGTCGGTACCTGGATGTAATCGATTCCGCGCATGTAGATGGCGCTGAGGAACCCGCCCATGTCGCCAATCACGCCGCCGCCGAATGCGATCAGCAGGCACGAGCGGTCTGCTCCGGCTTTGGCCATCTCCGTGGCCAACCGCTCCACCTGGGCCATGCGCTTGTGTCGCTCGCCTGGGGGTAGAAACAGCACCACCGGTTCCTGGGGAAGCGAATCCTGCATGCGCTCGCCCCAAAGGGACCAGATCTCCGGAGAGGTTAAGACGAAAATGAGTTTGCGCTTCTTGCCGGTGAGAGCCGGCATGCGCTTGGCTAGGGACTCCAGGATGCCGCTTCCCACGGAAACGGTGTAGTTCCCTGACTTGGTCGTGACCGAAATTTTACGCACGCTTGATCATCGTATCGCAACCCTCAAGGCGTACTCGCACTGTGGGTCTTGGTTGAGAGCAGCGAAGCGGCCGTCACCGTAAGCACCACCAGGACAATGAAGCCGAGCGAGATGCCCACCGGTACATGGACGTATTTCGCCAACATCATCTTCACGCCCACAAAGCCCAGAATCATCGCCAGGCCGAGGTAGAGAAAGTGCAGCCGGTCAAGCAAGCCGGCGAGCAGGAAGTAGAGCGAACGCAAGCCGAGAATGGCAAAGATATTTGAGGTGTAGACCACAAACGGGTGGTGGGAGATGGCGAGCACCGCGGGTACAGAATCAATCGCGAAGACCAGGTCGACCAGTTCGATGGCAACCACCGCAAGGAAGAAAGTTGACCTGGGGCTGTTGCCCCAGCGTTTTGTCCATTGCGCGATCCACTTTGCCGGAGCGGGAGTGGCGCCGGCCTTCTTTTCCCGCAACAGCCGCAGCGCGGCGAACAGCAGCAGGGCGCCGAAAAAGTACTGAATCCAACTGAACCGCTGCAGCAACTCGATGCCGCCGAAAATGAACAAACCGCGCATGACGATGGCGCCGAGGACTCCCAGCAGAAGCGCTTTTCTCTGCGCCTCCGCGTTCAGGCCGAAGGCGCGGAAGAGGAGCAGGAAGACGAAGAGGTTATCAATGCTGAGCGAAAGCTCGATCAGGTACCCGGAGGCGAACTCGAGCGCTGTCTGATGCTCCTCGACGTGTCCGATCCATATGCCGAAACAAGCGGCGAGAGAAAAAACAAACAGGACAAAAATAATGCTGTCGCGGGTCCGTGCGGAGGCCTTACCTAGACTGAGGACGGCCAGGTCGATCACGATCAGCGCCAGCACCACAACGTGGAAACCTATCCAGTATGTGAGCGGCACGCCATCCAGCATCATCCAATCCTAGCTTACGTGAGCTGCGGTTTCTTTTCTGTCCATCCAATCTAACCGGTCCCAATAAAAATCACCGCGTCCGGCTCCATGCAATCAAGGGATTACCTGCACACTAAGCCCGCTCTATTCGCAAATTTGGACAGCTCTGATTCTCAGCCGTCCCTGCGGGACTCAACTCTGAACCGACTCACGCATTCAAGCCCTAAGAAACCGTTACCCCTCACCGCTGGTTCAACAGCTGCACCGTCTCCAGAAAGACATCGCCCACGATGGTGAGGCTCTTGGCGCTCAGCTTATCCATGGTGTCATCAGGTGTGTGCCAAAACGCGTTTTGGTATCCGTAATTGAAATCGATGATGTCGGCGCAGGGCACGCCGCGTTGCACAAATGCAGTGTGATCGTCGCCCACCGTATTCTGCCGCTGGAAAAAGTAGGACTGGTCACCGAACTTCGCCGCCGCCTGCCCTACCAGGTCAAGCAGCCACTGGGTCGAGCTCAAGTCACGATCCACATCGAGATCGCGGTCACCGATCATGTCGGCCAGGAGAAAGCCCTTAATGTGCTTGAGCGTCCCGTCGGCCTGCCACTTGGCTGCGAGGTGCCGGCTGCCATAGGCCGAGTCGGTGTCTGTCCAGCCCTTGATCGCCTCTTCTCCATCAAAGAAAACCAGCCACACACTGTATCCATCCAGCTTCTTTCCCCGGAAGCTATTGGCTAGTTGCAGAAGCAGGCCGGTGCTGGAGCCGCTATCGTTCGCGCCCACGTACCCGGTATCCTTCAGCGGGTAGTTGGTGTCGTAATGGCTGGCCAGCACGATGATGCCGTCCTTGTTGCCGGGAAATTTGACGATGTAGTTGGTCATGGCCAGCGGCCCAATGGGTGTTGATGCGGTGAAGCTGTCTTTGACCAGGTCGTCTTTTGCGAACTGCCGTTCCAGAAACGCCTGGGCCTTGGCATGTCCCGGGCTGCCCACCCATCGTGGACCGGTAGCGACGAATTCCCTGGTGTACGTGAGCGCGCGCTCGCCGTCAAAGCGGGGAAGCGCCTGGGCGCTGGCCAGCCCGCTGGACGCGCAACAGAGCAGCGCTGCACTGAGCAGCCGTAAAAGAAACGAGAAGTGCTTCATGTTGCCTGTTTTTGCCGGTTCCTTCGGCTGGGATGGACCATGTAGGCGACGCCAATGCTGAGCAGGTAAAGCGCCAGCATTGGAGCGGCAAAAACGCACATCGTCAACACATCGGGGGTGGGGGTGATGATCGCGGCGATGATGAAAATAACCAGGATGGCGTAGCGGATATTCTTCCACAGAAAACCCGCATTCACGATGCCGAAGAGAGCCAGAAAGAAGACCAGGATCGGCAACTCGAAGGTGATCCCCAGGCCCAGAATCACGGTCATGAATAGTTCCGTGTACTCGCCCAACGTGACCATTGGCCGGAACTGATCGCCGTAGCCAATAAGGAAGTTGAGAGCCCCAGGGTAAACGTAGTGGTAGCCGAAAAAAGCGCCGGTTAGAAATAGCCCAACGGTGGCGGTCATGAAGGGCAGGATGTATCGCTTCTCCTGCCGGTAGAGCCCAGGCGCGATGAATAGCCACACCTGGAACAGAATGAAGGGCGAAGCCAGGATGGCGCCCCCGACCAGGCTGATTTTGATGAAGAAATTAAAGGGGTCTACCGGGTTCAGATAAACCAGATGGGGGTCTAGATGGTGGGCATTGAGCGCCGAAACAATGGGCCGCTCCATGAACGAAAAAAGCTTCTGGCGGAAGTAATAAGCGATGAAGAAGGCGGCGACCAGGTAGAGGCCGGAATGAATGATGCGCTTGCGCAGTTCCTCCAGGTGTTCTAGGAGGCTCATGCCCGGCAATTCCGCTCTTTCCGTCACTGCTGTACGGGCCCGATCGACGATATCAGTCATGATGCGTGGTTGCCTGCTCCGGCTCGTGCTTGAGGCCGTTGGCGGCCAGTTCCGGATGGTCCCCCGCGACTGCTTCCAGTTCCGAGACTTCTTCGTGCACCGGGATTACCCTGGCCGCAGGGCTCTCCGTGCTCACAGTGGTTCCGTTACTTGGCGGCCGTATGGTCAGGGCCTCTGAGGTGGGTTCCGGGGCCGGCGATGGGGTAACTGGCGGGGCGGCAATTTGTTTCTGGCGATCGGCCAGTTCCGCCGTCCGTAACTCTTCCTCAATCTGCATCTTGAACTCGTTGCTGGCGCGGCGGAATTCGAGCACCAGCTTGCCCAGCTGGCGGCCGATCTCCGGCAGCTTCTTGGGCCCGAAAATGACCAGCGCCAGTCCGAAAAGGAAGATGGTATCTTGCAAACTCATCGCACTGTCATGATACCTGCCTCGCCAAAGGGCCACAAATCAAGGTGGTTTATCATGAGGTTTGGATGAAGGTAGTACTTATGAAGACATTCACTCTGGATGAGGCGCAGTCGCTTTTGCCGATTCTCGAATCCCTTCTGCGGCGGGCAATCGAAGGCAAAGCAAGTGCCGGCCTGGTCGAAGCGGAATTGCAGATGCTCAGCCAGAATATCTTTCTCTCCGGAGGGATGCTGGTGGATGTCGCGGCGGTGGCGCGTAAGCGCATGGCCCAGCGCACCTCGGTCCAGCAAGCCCAGGATGCGATCCAGGAAATCGATTCGATTGGTGTCCAGGTCAAGGACCTCGATAAGGGATTGCTGGACTTTCCCTGCCAGATCGGCGACCAGGTCGTTCTACTCTGCTGGCAGTTGGGCGAAACAAAAATTGATTACTGGCACACCGTGGAGGCCGGCTTTCAAGGCAGACAGCCGCTCGATGAGCGTTTTCACCCAAAGAGCCGCCCCGAACGCCCCAACTGAACCACTTTCGTACGATGAGGACCCTTCCAGGGTTACTAAATTGGCCCTGCCGTGACTCTCTTACTTACCTGCTCCAACCTTCCTCTCAACGCTGGTAGACTGCAACCGGCCTTCGATGCACGAAAAGCACATTACGCACGCCAGCCTTACGCTCCTGCTCGGTACGCTGATCACCGACCGGCAGGGCCGCGTGCAAGGAAGGCTGAAGGACGTAGCTGTGGCAACCGGAACGGGCGCCGGCGACGTAGCTGGACTGCTGCTCAAGACCCGGGAGGGAGCCAGGCTGGTTGCCATAAAGGATGTGCTGCAGACCCCGGCCGGAACCATCGAATTGCGCGAGGACGCCCTGCTTCAGCCCCTCCGCGGAGATGAAAACCTGCTGCTCCTGCAGCAGGATGTGATCGACCGGCAAATCATCGATGTGCATGGCAGGAAGGTGGTGCGGGTCAACGACGTCGACCTGCAGTGGTTTCCGCAAAACGGCCGTAAGGGGCTGCGCGTCGCCGAGGTGGCTGTCGGACTCAGGGGCGCAGTGCGCAGGCTGCTCAAAGGTACGATGCCCCGGCAAACACTGGAAAACTTCGCCATGCACTTCCGCGCCAGCATCATTCCCTGGGAGTTCGTAGACCTGATCGAAGTGGATCCTGCGCGGCGAGTGAAGCTGAAGATCGAACATGAGCGGCTGGCGCACATGCACCCTTCCGATCTTGCGGACATCCTGGAAGACCTGCCGCCGCCTGAGCGGGAGGCGATCTTCGGGTCGCTCGATGAGGAGGTGGCAGCAGAAGCGCTGGAGGAAGTCGATCCTCGGCTGCAAAAGTCACTGCTCGATTCGCTCGATTCGGGCCGCGTTGCCGACATCGTGGAAGAAATGGATCCCGGCGCAGCCGCCGATCTGCTGGCCGAGCTCTCCGACGAGCGCTCCGAGGCGATCCTCGAGGAGATGGAACCCGAAGAGCGGCACGAAGTGGAGGAGCTGCTCGAATTCCGGGAAGATTCCGCTGCCGGCAGAATGACGACCAATTGCGTACAGGTAGCCTTTGGCGCCTCGGTCGCGGAAGCGGTGCGCGCACTGCGCGAGTTTGATGGTGACCCCGAGGGAATCACCGAGATTTATCTCACCGGCCGTAGTGATGTGCTCGAGGGAGTCGTTCCCCTGGCGCGGCTGATCCTGGCCCTGCCCGAGACACGGGTGGCCGTCCTTGCCGAACCGCGCATTATCTCTTGTCAAGCCGAGGCCCACCAGGATGAAGTCGCAGAACTCTTCGACAAGTACAATCTGCATGCGCTACCGGTGGTGGATGGAGCAAACCGCCTCGTGGGTGTCGTGCAGGCGGATCATGTGATCGCGTTTCTGCGTGCAAAGCAATGAGTGAAACCCCCGGATTTCCTCTGCGGTTTGGTGGCGTTGATGCACTTCATGCGGCTTTATCCGGAACCGCTGTAGCCTGAAATTCAAATTGAAATCTTTACCCTGACCGCATGCTCAAGCGTTGGCGAATCCGCATACTGCTCTTCCTCGCCGTGCTGGGGCCGGGATTTATCACCGCCAACATCGATAACGATTCGGGCGGCATCCTCACCTACTCCAATGCCGGAGCGCAATTCGGGTACACCCTGCTGTGGACCATGATCCCCATCACCTTGGCTTTGGTGGTGGTACAGGAAATGTGCGCGCGCATGGGAGCCGTTACCGGCAAGGGCCTGAGCGACCTGATCCGCGAAGAGTTCGGGCTGCGCATGACCTTCCTCTTGATGTTGTTGCTGGTAGTAGTCAATTTCGGCAACGTCATGACGGAGTTCGTCGGCATTGCCGGGAGCATGCAGCTCTTCCATGTCAGCAAATATGTTTCCGTGCCGGCCAGCGCGCTCTTGATCTGGCTTCTGATCGTTAAGGGTGACTTCAAGAGCGTCGAAAAGGTCTTTCTGGCGGCTTCAGTCTTCTATATTGCCTATATTGTCACCGGCGTTCTTTCCCAGCCCAGCTGGCATGAAGCCATGGTGGCTACGGTCGAGCTGCCCAAAGGTCCTATATGGCACTCAAAAAGTTACATTTACATGATCGTGGCGGTAATCGGCACCACCATTTCCCCCTGGATGCAGTTCTATCTGCAGTCTTCGATCGTGGAGAAAGGGGTTACCGCGAAGAGCTATGGGGCTTCGCGTCTCGACGTCATCATTGGATCGTTCTTCACCAACATCGTGGCCTGGTTCATCGTGGTCGCTTGTGCCGCCACGCTGTTTGCGCATGGCATGGGAGCGATCAAGGAGGCAGCCGACGCGGCCCAGGCGATGAAGCCGCTGGCCGGGCGTTATGCTTTCCTCTTGTTCGCCGTGGGGCTCTTCAATGCGTCGCTCTTTGCTGCTTCGATTCTGCCGCTTTCCACTGCCTACACGGTATGCGAGGGGCTGGGTCTGCAGTCGGGCCTGGATGGCGGCTTCAAAGACGCGCCCGTCTTCTACTGGTTGTATACGCTCCTGGTGGCCGGCGGGGCGCTCGCTGTCCTGTTCGTCCCCAACGCCAAACTGATCAGCATGGTCATCCTGTCGCAGGTGTTGAACGGCGTGTTGTTGCCCCTGGTGATCGTCTTCATGCTCCTGCTCATCAATCGCAAGGACCTGATGGGTGATTTTGTAAACTCCCGCTGGTTCAACGCCGTGGCCTGGCTCACCGCGGCCGTGGTCATCGTTCTCTCGCTGGTGATGATGTTTACCGGCGGCTCAGGCTAAAGTGCGAAGGGAAAACCCATTTTCCTCAAGGCACGGCCTTCAGAGTCTACGTGAGAACTACCCCTTTAATTGCAGTCCCGAAGAGCCTGCCCTGCCTGCCCCGGCGTGCCGTGGGAGCCTGTCGAAGGGGACGGCTGAGAATCAGACTTGTCCAAATTAGCTTTTTCGAATCTGTCCATCCACCTCCACGCATTCAGCAAGTTGCGTCGTCCAGAGGGCCGTCTGCTTTTTTTTGATCGGCCGATTTGTGCCGCACCTGCTGAAAACAAATCAACCATCAGGGTGTATCGGAACCAGTCCCGAAGGGACGGCTGAGAATATCCCAGGACGTCAGTCTTGAGAGATGTTCTCGGCTGCGGACAACATCTTCGCAGCCCGGAGAGCGCTGCGCGTCACTACCCTCACTAGTACACAGTCGAAATGAAAATGCTCTAACCGGTTGTAATACGATGAGAGTTCAAGGGACTATCTTGGACGTCGAAGCAGCCCCCAACCCTCTCTATGACGCCGCCAAGCAGGAGCCCCCAGCGAAGCGGACGACCCCGTCGGCCCTCGGCTGGACGATTCTTCTCTTCGCAATATTCTGGGCGGCGTTTTTTGGACTCTCCCGCTGTCTGCCCTACCTGAAGAATGGCTCCGATATAGTCTTCGGCGCCAAGCTGCAATGGGAGCAGAAGGGACAAATCTTTCCGTCCGACCCCGCAGTCACCCGGGTCTTGATTTTTGGTAACAGCAAAATCCTGGCCGGTTTTGTTCCCGCCTGGTTTGATCAGATGAGTTCGGCAAATCATCGAAACGTCTCATCCTTTAACTCTGGTTTTCCGGGTAGCGATTTGTTCCTACCTCCCCTGGAGACCATGTGCGCGCGCGGCCAGGCTCCCAATGTTCTCCTGCTCACCCTGCCTTGGAACCCTGATCCACCCCGGCGCGGCATCTTTCATTTCCTTCCCGACGATCACGCTGTGATCGAGGCACTCTTCCCCTTTCGTAACTTTCTCAGAGACCTGACCGCCTTCCTGCTTGCGGCGCCCAGCCACGGTGGCGTGTTGAACTACTACCGCGAGTCGGAAGAAAACGAGCACGCGGTGATTGCCGACCGCGGCTACCACCTGATCACCGAGCAAAGCCATTTTCCCGGAGGGCGGCTGCCGGAAGATTTTCACCTTGCATCCGACCAGCCGGCGAAGGTAATGGCGCGCGTTGCCCCACTGCAAAGCGCGCAGATTAGTCAACTAAACCAACTGGTGCGGCAGTACCACATGGATTGTTACTACGTGCCGTACTACCTCCGGCAGGGGGAAGCCGCGCCTGCGGCCGCGCGTGACGATCGCTTTGCCGCGCTGCTCCAGCACACAACTTCATGCAAGCTGCTCGGCCCGGATTACTTTCTCTATCCCAACCGGCTCTTTGCCGATCAGACCCACCTGAATGAAGCCGGCGCACGGGTGTATACGCAAGCCTTGTTTCAACTGCTGAAGGAGAGCTCTCATGCTCTTCAATAGCTTTCAGTTTCTGTTATTTTTTATTCTCGTGTGGCTGCTTTTCCTGGTCACGCGCGGCACCACCCGAAAGATCGTTCTGCTCATCGCCAGCTACTACTTCTACATGTGCTGGAGCACGCGCTACATCTTTGTGATCTGGGCCATCACGGTGATCGACTACATCGCCGGGCTGCAGATCGAAAAGGCGGAGCACCCCGCGCGGCGGCGTCTGTACCTGGGAGTCAGCCTCTTTTGTAACCTGGGACTCCTGGTGGTATTCAAATATTTCAATTTTCTAACCGGCTCTTTTCGCAGCGCGTCACATCTCTTTGGGCTGCGGTTTGATCCGCCGCTGCTGGCGATCATCTTGCCTGTCGGCCTCTCCTTCCACACCTTTCAGGCCATGAGTTACACCATCGAGGTGTACCGGCGCAGGGTGCCGGCGGAACGAAATCTGCTGGAGTACGCACTCTACGTCGCCTTCTTTCCGCAAATGGTGGCGGGGCCCATCGAGCGCCCATACGAACTGTTGCCCCAGTTCCATCGCGAGCCCAAGGTCACGTTTGAAGGAGTGCGGGCTGGACTGGTGCAGGCCCTCTGGGGTCTCTTCAAAAAGATGGTGCTGGCTGATAACGTCGCCGATTTCGTAAAGCTCATTTATGACACGCCGCGGCATTACGATGGGGCCGCCCTGTTGCTGGCCACGCTGCTCTTTTCCATCCAGATTTACTGCGATTTCTCTGGCTACACCGACATTGCCTTAGGCCTGGCACGAATGATGGGCTACGAGTTGCGCATCAATTTCATGCAACCGTATTTCAGCCGTTCGGTGGGTGAGTTCTGGAGGCGATGGCACATCTCCTTGTCCACGTGGTTTCGCGATTATGTCTACATCCCGTTGGGTGGGAACCGCGTGAAGCTATCCCGGCATTACGCCAACCTGATGATCACCTTTCTGATCAGCGGGCTTTGGCATGGCGCCAACTGGACCTTTGTCGCCTGGGGCTTCTTGCACGGCATCTACCTGATCGTTTCTCAGGCCACGGCTCGTTTCACCGCGCGATTCGACCGGCTCGTTCTGATCAAGACTCTTTTTACCTTCAGCCTGGTGACCTACGCCTGGATATTCTTCCGCGCCAACAGCCTGGGAGACGCCTGGTTCATCGCCACCCATCTTTTCCCCCTGGGCCAACTCGACCCTCTGCTGCTGAAGGTGGGCGGCTTCAGTCGCGCGACGGCGCCTTATCTGGTCTTATCGATGGTCGCCATGTTTGTTGTCGAGTGGTGGATCGCTCATCCAGCGCGGATCCCCCGGCTCTGGACGAGGCCCGCGTTTCGAGCGCTGGCTTATAACGCATGCGTGTATGCGATCGCGTTCTTCGGCTTCTTTGGCCATCGCGACTTCATCTATTTTCAGTTTTAGAGAAGCCTTTCTTGCCCATCGCTGTATTGGTTTCGGCAGGCCGAGCGGGAAGGTAAGATTGTCTTACGATGGAAACCCGGGTTTCTACCAAAGGCCAGGTCGTACTTCCGGGCCTTCTCCGCCGCCGGCTCGGAATTCTCGCCGGTGATCCGCTGGATGCTCAAATCGAAGCCGGTCGCATCGTTTTCAGGATTATCGCCGATCCGGTGACTGGTCTTCCCG
Source organism: uncultured Acidobacteriaceae bacterium (assembly GCA_963815175.1). Classification (GTDB taxonomy): domain Bacteria; phylum Acidobacteriota; class Terriglobia; order Terriglobales; family Acidobacteriaceae; genus PALSA-350. The sequence continues at coordinate 72,590 of CAWFGM010000008.1, read as the reverse complement.
TCCTCAGCGCAGGACAGGACGCTCCCCGGATGCGCAGCAAAGAGGTTGAGGAGATTCTGGCCAACATCCCGTGAAATACCTGTTGGACGTGAATACTCTCGTCGCAGCCGGTTCCGTGAATATCCAGTGTCCGTTGCTGCGCCCCGGCGATGACGCTCGCGGGAGAGATGCTGCTAACCACGGGCGACGGATTGTTTACGGTGAATTTGGCGCCGCTCGAGACGCCTCCGCCAGGAGTCGGGTTCGATACCGTGATGGTGGCGATCGCGCCGCTTGTTAAATCGCTGGCTGGCAGCGCAGCGGCCAACTGCGTCGTGCTCGAAAATGTCGTCTGGAGGGCAACTCCGTTGAATTCAGCAACCAAGGCTGCCACAAACCTCATGCGGGACTTAAGATCTGGCTGTTCTCTGTCCAAAGGTAACCTGGAAACGATAACCGGCGATTGAAGAAAACAGTCTCTGCGGCTGGATCCAATCCTGCAACCCGCTGTATCCTACTGGCAATCGATATCGGCACAGCTTGCGGTGCTCGCGGCCTCTCGCTGGTCGGCAGTTGTCGGTAGTTTCGGCCTAAGCGCGAGCGAAGGACAGTTTTACCACTGTCCGGTGACACACCCGATCCCTGTCCCAAAATAAGGAAACCTAAGCATCCCGCCGCGGCGGGATTTTTCATTCGCCTCACTGCGCTTTCAGGCGCAGCGGAAAACCTCTGTCTCTAACTTCTTTTAACCAGGAGCCACAATGCCCAAAAATAAAGTCAGCCACCCCATCACCGATCAGGAAATGGACTTTGCTCGCTTGGTCCTCACTGGCACAATGACCGACCGTCAAGCCGCCGAAGCCGTCGGCCTCAACCCCGACTCCGCCGCCTACACCAAATCCAAACCCCAGGTCCGCGCCTTCATGCTCCAGCACTGCGCCGCCGTCCAGAAAGAACTCGTCCAGCAAGACGCCAACCTGTCTCCCCGTGCCGTGGAGGAACAGCACCGGCTGAGCCTGGACCGCAAACAAGTATTAGAACGCCTCTGGGAAATCGCCAAGATGAGCCCCGAAACGACCCGAGGCAGCGTTACCGGCCAAGTCAAGGCCCTGGCCATGATCATAGCCATGGAAAACTTCATCCCCAACCGGCCCGCCCTCTCTTCGGGGAACAAATCCGCCGGCGTCCCCGAGCCCAACTTCGCCCCCGGCTCAGTACCACAAGCGCCCCCTGCTCCTGGCCCCTGCCAGTCCCCCCTCGCCAAGCCGATCCCCTCGAAAGCCCCTGTACCTTATGTACCCCTGTTTACTTCGATTCCAGACCTGGGAGTGGATTTCCCTACCAAAAAGCCCCCCTTGAACCCCTTTATCCGCCCCCGCTGAGCTGAAAACCCTAAAAAGGATCCAATAATATCGAATTTTATAAATAACTGCCTGCTAAGCCGCCGCCGCACGTCATCCTGACCAATGAAGCAGGGCCGGCAAACGACTACAGCACTCGCTCGCGGCAAATCTGCCAACACGGATTTGTGCCTCCGCACCAATCCCGACTTGTTAGCTAATTTGAACAGCGTAGGAGAGGCTCGCCCTGAATCAGGATCAGAGCAGCTTGCCCGCAGCCAGCTCGCGGATGAGGATGCGATCGGCAGCGAGAAAGTCATAGCGGGTCAGCTCGCGCAGCGGGCACCAGCGCAGGTCGTGAAATATGCGGTTGGTCATTTCTCCGGCGAATTGGTGGACAACAAAAAACTGCAGGTCGATCGCGCTGCCGCTGCGGTAGGTGTGGCGGGTGTGGGCCACGCGATTGCCGATTTCGGCCGCGATCCCTAACTCCTCATCGAGTTCACGCCGCAGAGCTTGCTCCGCGCTTTCGCCGTCCTCCACTTTGCCTCCCGGGAACTCCCATTTCAGGGCCATAGGTTGGTCCGGGCGGCGCTGGCAGATCAGAACCTTTTGTTCGCGCAGGATAAGCGCAGCCACAACCAGACGAACTACCTTCGCGTCCGTTCTCGCTCGGCTGGAGTCTTTCTGCACGGTCATATGATTTTAGACGTTGCGCGCTCAAGACCGTCTGTTTGCAGGGAACGAAGGTTCTCCGCGGCGCCAAAAATCTGTGGATGGATCGCGCCAGTTGGCGCGGGGATATTCAAAATCTCGTCCGGAATGCAGAAGACGCGGCCGGGCGGAACCCGGTCTCCGGCGCCGCACCAGGCAAAGACAACCACATCAGGATCCAGCGTAAACCTTACGCTGGGCTGCAGCGCAGCAACTCGCAGGCTGCGATGTGAGGGCATCATGCCAAGGCAGGCAGAGTGCCATCCGGGTAGAAGACGGGCCAGCCATGCCGGGCGGCGATCTGCAGCAGAGCCGGTGTGGGGTTTACGGGAAACGCTTTGCGCGCGATCTCAAGCATGGCCGCGTCGTGAATCGAGTTGCCGAAGACCACATCGGGAGCCGCTACACCGGCCTTTACCAGCGACTCGGCCTTGCCCTCTCCGGTGGGAACATCGAGCAGCTTGCTGGTAATGACTCCACCGGCCACGTGGGCACGCGCCGAAATGACCCGGGAGGGCGGAACGTTAAAGCCGCGAACGCCCTCTTCAATCACCCAGTTGTTGGTCGAACTGACCACCCAGATCTCGGTGCCGCGATCGTTCAACGAGGAAACCAGGGCATGCATCTCGGGAAAAATCTTATCCAGGAAGCGCGACCGGAAGAAAGAGGCGGCCGCCCGGCGGATTTCCGCTTCGCTCACGCCATCGTAGATCTGGACCATCTCCCCGCACATGGCGAGCTCCGAAACCTTGCCTGCCAGATAGAGGCGGTAGCGGGAATCGATCCAGTCACTCGCGTTGCGCGATACGATGCCCTCTTCGATCGACCAGACCATGAAGTCGTAGCCGGAGTCTCCACTCCACAGCGTTCCATCGCAGTCAAAGACGGCGACAGCTGGGTCTCGGGAGAGAACCGCGTCGACAAATTCTTGGGGGGATAGAGAAATATTGCTGCCGGACTTGCTACTGGTCAAAGCCGAAGGTCGCTCCTGGCGAGGCATATGCCCCCTTCTATTGTCCGCGATCTCAGGCAATTTTGCACTTCCGCCGTAAACGGCAGGTGAACGTAGGTAAGGCTGTCTCTCTTGGTTCCTGCACTGGCCCGACCGCACCGGCCGGGCGCGCGGGCAGCAGATAATCGAGGTTGTGCTCGCCGGCAATCAACCCGGGATCCTGCGCCAGTATCTTGCTTACCTGCGGGTGGAAAAGGGGCTGCGGCCGCTGACCTGCGAGGCCTATCAGCGGGACCTGAGCCTGTTCGCGGAATACCTCGAAGGCGGCCACGCTTTGCCCATGACCGCGGGCCAGGCCCAGGTGGCCGGATTTCTTGAGCACCTGCAGAAGCATGGGGTGCAGTCGCGCTCCATCGCGCGCAAGCTCTCCTGCCTGCGCGGCTTCTACAAGTGGCTGCTGCTGGATAAGCATATTGGGCACGATCCGACTGTGAACCTCGAGTCCCCGGCCTCGTGGAAGGTTCTGCCAAAGGCGCTCGCCCTGTCGGAGGTGGAACGCATGATGGAACAGGCTGGAACGGCGGCAGACCATCCTCAGGCAGACGCGGTGGCCCTGCGCGACCGCGCCATCGTGGAGATGCTATATGCGGGCGGAATCCGGGTCTCCGAGCTCACCGGGCTGGGGGCTGAAGATCTTTCCTTGGCGGAGGGCCGCATGCTGGTGCGCGGCAAAGGAGATAAGGAGCGCATAGTCCCTCTAGGTCGGGCGGCGGTCGAGGCGTTGCACGCGTATCTTTCCCGCGGCCGGCCCGCGCTGGCGATTCGCCCCAGGGAGAGCCGCCTTTTTCTATCGACTCGCGGCGCCGGACTTACCCGGCAGTGGGTGTGGCGCCTGGTCAAGCAACTCGATGCCCGCGCCAGCCCACACATGCTGCGCCATAGTTGCGCTACGCATATGGTGGAGAACGGAGCCGATTTGAGGACCGTGCAAACCCTTCTGGGGCATGCCGATATCTCGACCACGCAGGTATATACGCACCTGGCGCTGGGCCGGCTGAAAGCCGTGCACCGTGCTCATCATCCCCGGGCTACAAGAAGGGCTGCAAAATGAAGCCGCAACCCAGGCAGTTGGCAGAGGAGTTCCTGGCCATGCTGGCGCACGAGCGGGCCGCCTCCCCGCATACTTTGCGCGCCTACCAGCGCGAAATCGACAATTTTGCCGGCTACCTGATCGAGCAGAATGGGCAGGGTGTCGAGATGCAGACCGTCGATCACCTGCAGATACGCGGCTACCTGGGCGAGCTTTACGGGCGTGGTTTGGCGAAGGCGTCGGTTGCCAGGTCGCTGGCCGCGGTGCGGTCCTGGTTCCACTGGATGGCCCGGGCGGGGCACGTCACCAGCAATCCGGCAGCCTTGGTGGCTACTCCCAAGCTGCCTAAGCATCTACCGCGCGTGCCTTCGATTGAGCAGATGAACCACCTGGTGGAAACGGCCTCGGCGGAGACGGTGGCGGCGTGGCCGGAGCGTGATCGCATGATCTTCGAATTGCTCTATGGATGCGGCATCCGCAACGCCGAGTTGGTGGGGCTCAATGTAGACGACGTGCATTGGGCTCGGGAAGTGATCCTGGTCCGGGGCAAGGGACGGAAGCAGCGCTATGTTCCGTTGGGGGATGCGGCGGCAGACGCGATTCGCGCTTATCTTCCGTCGCGCGCGGCAAAGCTGGGGCCAAAGCCGTTCGATGCGTTGCTTTTGAACCTGCAGATGAAGGGAAGCGGGCGCTTAACGACCAGGAGCGTGGGGCGGATCGTCAAGCGCATCTCGCTGGCCAAAGGATTGCCGGCGGAGATTCACCCCCACACGCTACGCCACGCTTTTGGAACGCATATGCTGGAGGAAGGCGCGGACCTGCGGGCTATTCAGGAACTGCTGGGACACGAACGGCTGTCGACGACCCAGCGCTATACCCAGCTCACGGTCGGGCAGGTCACGCAGGTCTACGACCGGACACATCCGCGGGCCAAATAAATCTTTCCCTTCCACGAAGGACGGGTGCCCCACATCTCGCGAAAAACGAGCGAGTGGGGCACCCATCGGTTGCTGTTAAGTGAAAATCGACGCGGATCAAATTACAACGATGCGATGGCCGTTGCCTCATCGCGGTGCAGGGCAGCGTATTTCGTAATCCCTACCATGGTGAAGACTTTTTGAAAGTGCGGCGTCAGCCCAAACGCGGCGATCGTCTGGTCGGCTTTGTTGGCTTCCATCAGCATCTGGATGACGAGAGCAATTCCACTGGAATTGATGTATTCCACTTTGGAGAAATCAATCAGTACCGGGCGGCTCTTGACCACGCCCTCGTAAGTGCCAAGCACAGTGTCCCGCGAACTGCTGGAGATATCGCCGGTGAAGCGAAGAACGGTGACCGGCCGTCCATTCGCGGCGAGAACCTCGTCAACTTTTGCTTTTGTCTCCGTCTGCACTTTACTCATTCTCCTTAGCCAGCCTGATGACCAGCCTTACGTAGCTGCCTTTTCCCGGGCTTCCCTTGACCCACTCGGCTTCATCCACCAGGGATTGGATCAGGAACATGCCCATGCCGCGGGGATCCTCTTCGCCATGCATCTTGCGGTCGATGTTGGGCTTGGAAGGCGCTTTGGCTATGCCGGAACCGGTATCCATCACTTTCACCTCCAGCGCTTCATCGCTGGCGGAAAGGATCACACCCACACAAAGGTTATCGTTCAGCAGGTTTCCGTGTTCAATGGCGTTGATGCAGGCCTCGGCCAGGGCGGTCTTCAGGTCTTCAATGCGATCGTCAGGGAAGCCCATGAGCTTGGCCACGCTGGCCGCGGTGCCCATCGCTACCTTTTCGAAGCCCAGCCGCGATGGGAGCTTGACCTCCACCGCCGTGCCCCTGGTTTCAACCATTTTGCTCTTGCCTCACTCTGCCTGCATTCGCACTAATGCCAGCGCCGTCATGTCGTCCTGCTGCGGCTCTCCGCGGGAAAATTCACTCAATTGTTGCCACAGGACCTTGAGGATAGCAGTACAGTCCTGCGACTTGCACTCTCGAAATGTCGCCAGCAAACGCTCCGGACCGAATTCATCATCGCCCTGGAAGACCTCCGTGAGCCCATCGGTGTAGAAGAGCAGCCGCGCTCCGGGTGGGAAGGGGAGGGTTTCCGAGGTGTATTCCATCATCGGCACGAGCCCAATTGGGGTGCCGCTGGCTTCAATCTCATGCACCGCCTTTTCCCCGGAAATCAGAAATCCCGGGTTGTGGCCGGCATTCACGACTTCGACGGTATGCGTCTGCGGGTCCAGCTTGAGGAAGATCGCGGTCACGTAGCGGCGGCGGGCCTCCTGCCCTTCGCCGTAGTGATGCTGGTTCATCTTGGCGGTCAGTTCGGCCAGCGACAGCCCGGCGAGCGCCATGGCGCGAAAGGCCGAGCGGAAAGAGGTGGCGACAATGGCAGAGGCCAGGCCCTTGCCGGCCACATCCGCCACCACCATGATCTCGCCCCCATCCGGGAGACCAACAATATCTACGTAGTCCCCGCCTACCTCGTAACAAGTGCTCGAGCGCACGGCGACGGAATAGCCGGAAATCTCCGACATCTGCTGCGGCAGCAGGCTGCGCTGAATGGCGCGGGCGGCATCCAGGTCCTGTTGCACTCGAGCCCATTCGACGGCGCGTTCGTGGTAGTGGGCATTCTCGACCGCTACCCCAGCCTGCAGCACCAGGCCTTCCAGAAAGTCCTGCTCGTAGAGTGACAGCGTCTTGCCCGGACCGGGGTTTACCACCAGTTCGGTCAACTGGGTTCCATCTTTGCTGAGCAGGGCGTAGCGAGGGCAGCCATCCCACGGCGCGGGCGGCATCTCGCCTACGGTCAGAGCGGGCTCGGTTACGTGAGCCCCGGCCATTTCCAACTCGCGCACCACGATGCGCAGAACCGATTGCAGTACTTCTTCCGGCCGAACCGCCGCGTGCACCTGGCGGGAGACCTCGAGCAACGCCTGCAGCCGGGCCACCTGCTGCTGCAGGTCAATCACTTCGACTTGGCTCTTGGAGAAAGAAGACGTAGACATGAGCAGGTAGGCATCAATCTAGCACAGCGTTCGGCCGTGGGATCAGGTTTGCGGTAACCCTCCCTGGCGAACCCGGAGATCCATTTAAGGACGATATACTGGGAAAGGCCAAGATTATGGATACTAAACTCGCTCTTCCCGTCCAATCGAAGTTTTCCGAAGAGGTAGCAGAGTGGATTGAGGCCTTCGACGACCTGGTGGTCGGCGAGGGTCCGGAACAGGGCGCGGAGCTGATCGCGGCCTTACGGCACCGCGCGCGCGAGGCCGGCATCTCCACCCCGGGGGCGTTGACCACCCCCTACCTGAATACCATTCCCAAGCATGAGGAAGTGCCTTACCCCGGGGACCGCAAGCTCGAAGAGCGGCTGGAAGCCCTGATCCGCTGGAACGCGATGGCCATGGTGCATGGCCAGAATAAGAAAGATGCCGGCATCGGTGGCCATCTTTCCACGTATTCCTCCCTGGCCACCCTGCTGGAAGTGGGCTACGAGCATTTCTTTCACGCCACCTATGGAGATCAGCCGGGCGACTTTATCTACTTTCAAGGCCACGCTTCTCCAGGTGTCTATGCGCGCGCTTACCTCGAAGGACGGTTCGATGACGACCGCCTGCTGCACTTCCGCCACGAACTGCGGGGAAAGCCTGGATTGTCATCCTATCCTCATCCTTGGCTGATGCCGGATTTTTGGCGCTTTCCCACCGTTTCCATGGGCATCGGACCGCTCAACGCGATCTACCAGGCGCGCTTCATGCGCTACCTCGAGAATCGCAGCCTAATCCAAAAAACTGACCGCAAGATCTGGGCGTTCGTTGGGGACGGCGAGACCGACGAGGTGGATACGCTAGGCGCTCTCGGGGTCGCCTCCAGGGAAAAACTCGACAACCTGATCTTTGTCGTCAACTGCAACCTGCAGCGCCTGGATGGCCCGGTGCGCGGGAACAAGCGCATCATCGATGAACTGGAAGGCATCTTCCGCGGCGCCGGCTGGCATGTCATCAAGGTGGTCTGGGGCAGCGATTGGGATGAACTCTTCGAGCGCGATTCTTCCGGCCTGCTGCTCAAAAGAATGGAAGAGTGCGTCGACGGCGACTACCAGTCATTCAAGGCGAAGGGCGGGGCTTACCTGCGCAAGGAGTTCTTCGGCAAATATCCTGAACTGCTCGAACTGGTGCGCGACAAGACCGACGAGCAGCTGGAAAATCTGCATCGCGGCGGACATGACCGGGTGAAGGTTTACAACGCTTATCGCAAAGCGATTAATCATCATGGATCGCCCACTGTCATCCTCGCTAAGACAGTCAAAGGTTACGGAATGGGCGCGAACCAGGCGCGCAATGCTTCGCATCAGGAAAAGAAACTCACCGACACCGGCTTGGCGCAGTTCGTAAAGCGCTTCAAAATTCCCGTGCCGGAGCAGCAGGCAAAATTGGGCAAGCCGTATCGCCCCGAGCCGACTAGCCCGGAGATCCTGTACATGCAGGAACGGCGCCGCGCCCTGGGCGGCTACCTGCCCTGCCGCGATGTGCCCAAGCTGGACTTCAAGGCTCCCAAGCTGAAGGAGTTTGCAGAGTGGACTGGCGGCTCCAAGGGGCGGGAAGTTTCGACCACCATGGGATTTGTCAGTATCCTGCGCCATCTGCTGAAAGATCCGGTCAGAGGCAAATTGATTGTGCCCATCGTGCCCGACGAAGCCCGGACCTTCGGTCTGGAGTCAGCCATTCGCCAGGTTGCCATCTACGCCAGTGAGGGGCAAAAGTACACGCCTCATGATAACGACATGCTGCTCTACTACCGCGAAGAGCAGGATGGGCAGATTCTGGAAGAGGGCATTACCGAAGCAGGCTCGATGGCTTCCTTTACCGCGGCCGGCACGGCCTACTCCAACTACCGCGTGCCTACGATTCCGTTCTACATGTATTACTCGATGTTCGGCTTTCAGCGCGTGGGAGACATGATCTGGGCCTTCGCGGATTCGCGCGGCAAGGGTTTCCTGATGGGAGGCACCGCCGGCCGCACGACCATGCTGGGAGAAGGGCTGCAGCACCAGGACGGGCATAGCCACGTCCTGGCCAGCACGGTTCCCACCTGTCTCAGCTACGATCCGGCCTACGTCTATGAGCTTGCTGTGATCGTCCAGGATGGCATCCGCCGCATGTACCAGGAAGGCGAGGCCATCTTCTACTACATCACCATGTACAACGAGGATTACGCCATGCCGGCGATGCCGGAAGGAGCGCGCGAGGGCATTGTTCGCGGGATTTACCGCTTCCAGGCCGCTCCGGGAGGCAAAGCAACAGCGCAGCTCTTTGGCAGCGGGCCCATTCTGAACGAAGTCGTCAAGGCGCAAGGTATCCTGGCCGAAAAATACGGGGTTCAGACGGATGTTTGGAGTGTGACCAGCTACAACGAACTACGGCGTGAAGCGCTGGGCGTAGAACGCTGGAATCGCCTGCATCCGACGCAGCCGGAAAAGGTTCCTTACATACTTGAAACCCTGCGGGAAACCGCAGGCCCCATCATTGCAGCCAGCGATTACATGAAGATGGTGCCTGACCAGCTTTCGCCCTGGCTCTCTACCCGGCTGGTATCGCTGGGCACCGATGGCTTTGGCCGCAGCGACAACCGCGAATATCTGCGCCGCCACTTCGAGGTGAACGCGGAGTCGGTGGTAGCGGCCACGCTCTCTCGTTTGGCGCGCGAAGGAAAATTCGACCAGGCACGGGCCCAGGAAGCCTTCGCGGAATTGGGGTTAGAGACGGAAACCGCCGATCCGGCGCACCTGTAATTGCAACACCGGTAGGCTTGTGAAGGGTACGGCCTTTAGGCCGTACGTAGAGACTGCACAATGAGATCGGCTTTAGCTGCCGAGGGACTCATTTCCAACTCTGTCCAGACCTTCCGCGGACTTTTTTCTACTCCAGGCAGGTCTCCATCCGCTCCCGCGGAAGGGGGACTCGACTCTGCGGCCCCACCAGAGCCACATAGCCAACGCCATGATGGCGAGCAGCACTAAGGCCAGCAGACTGCCTTCGGGGCCGGTGGTTCCCCCGCTCCATAAGCGCGGGCCCATAGGGTGTTCACCGAAGAGGTGGCCTTGCGCCATGAGACCGCTATCGGAGGTTCCGTAGAAATACGACTCTGCCCAGTCCCAGCTGGCGTGGCAGCCGAGGGCCCACCATAGGGATCCCGTATACCAAAGGCTGAGGCAGAAGACCATGCCCACAGTTGCCGCCCCGAATAGTCCCACAGGGGTTTCGCCCGGGTTGGTACCATGAGAAAAGCCAAACAGGAACGAAAGCAGCAGCGCACCCCACCAGAATCCGATGCCTCGGGTCAGCGTGAATTGCAGATAACCGCGCAGGGTTGATTCCTCGAAAACGGCGACTACCAAAAACAGGACGCCCCATCCCAGGGCGTACTTCCAGACCGCCGCGCCGTGCAACTGTACTCCGTCGAAGACAAGCAACCCCGCCATCCACAAAGCAAGCACCAGTGCTGAAAGGGCGACGAATCCCCACACCAAGCCGGATAGGAAGCGAACCCCTCTTTCTTTGCCTTGATAACCATATGCCAGGAGAGGCCGGCGCTCGATCAGAGCCATGATTGCCGTCGCCAAGAGTAGGGGCACCAATTGGGCGCCTTCCGAAATGAATGCCAACCGCAGAGCAAATACAGGTGAATGGTGACGGGGGGGAAGTAAATGCCTGACCACCTGGAGAGAGAGAAAGCTGAATCCGATAAAGAGTAAGACAAACAGGAGCACGCCCCATCCCGCCCGGAGGCCCTCGGCGCCCACAAATACCCAGTGCATGCCGCGCTTGGGTGGTTGCGGTGTTGCGAGCGGCGAAGCCTCTGCCTGCACTAGGTCCTCGTCCAAAAGTGCCTCCTGAAACGTGCTCCATCATCTTACCTGTCCGGCTCGCGACGAGCGAGATGTGGGGCATCCGAGGTACGCGTTCGGGAAGATTTGGGATAGGTGTTAAACGATGACCCGAGGTAAGCGTTAAAGGAAAAATTCGTTAGGCGCTCAGTAGGAACCTCAATTGCCGGCTACCGCGTGCTGGCTCATCCATTGCTGTGCATGTTGCATCTCGGGCAATCCCGGGTCCGCCGTTTTCCAGGCGCTGAGGAACTGCTTGTATGCCGCGGTGGTTGCGCCGGCATCGCGCGTCTTTTCCTTTGCCTGGGCAATGCCATAGAGCGCGAAACCAGAGTTGGGACGCTCCACCAGCGCCTTCTCAAATGCGGCTTCCGCCTCCGTCCATTTACCGGCCGTCATCATGGCCGCGGCTTCACTTTCCGCCACCGGACGAATGTAGAAGGGAGGTTCGCGGTAGCCGAGTTCTTTCTCTTCGCGGAGCGCGGCAGAGAAGAGCTTTTCCGCTTCGGGAACGTTGTTTTGCGTTGCCATCATGGAAGCACGGAGCTCGAGCGACATGATGGAGAGCATCTTGAGCAGAGGCTGGGGCAGGGGATCCGCCGACATGCTTTGATTTCCTGTGGGCGGAGCGGCGTTCTTTTCCTTTGCTTCCTGATCTTTGATCTGCTCCGACATGCGCCATAAGCTCGAATCGAGCAGCACCGAGTGGCGTTCGGCTACATCCGGTTCATGTGCTTCCACGGACTGCATTCCCAGGGCAAATTGCGAAAGGCCGCCGGCCAGGAATTCCATGTGCGGCATTTCCTGGGAGAGATTCGTGGCATTGACCAGTTCCACCACCTGCGCCCAGTCCGCGGTGCGCAAAGCAATCGGCAGCGCGGGATTGAGACGGGCAATGGCATCGCGGGGTGACCAGGGGTAGAGAGTGTCTTCCATATGGCCGCGCGCTTTCCCCAGCTTGGCCGAAACCTTCGCCGCCTCCTGCAATTGCCCGGCCTCCAGTAGGTTGGCGACGGAGTACATCAGGTTGTGGATATAGTTCCAGTCATTGTCCGGTGCGATGTGCTGTTGGCGCATGTAGCTTTCATCGGCGTGGGCAGAAGCGTCGAATGCAGTCTGGGCCCGGGCATAATCGCCGGTGCGGTAAAAGATGTGTCCCGGCATGTGCACCATGTGCCCTGACGCTGGTGCAAGCGAACCCAGGATCTCCGCGCTGTGTAATGCCTGTTCCGGATGCGGGCTGGCTTCGACCGCGTGGATCCAGAGATGGTTTGCGGCGGAATTCTCAGGCTCATCCTTGAGCACGCCTTGCAGGAGCGCAAGCGCCTCCTTCTTGCCTTTACGCGCTTCTCCAGTTGTCGTCATAGCCATCGTCGACGGCCCCGGAGAGAGCGATGCGGGCATTGGTATCGCTGGGGTTCTCCTTCACCAGGGTGCGCAGAATTTCGATCTCGTGATCGAATTTTGCTTTGTCCTCGGAGCCGGCCGCTGCGCGAACTGCCGCCTCGTGGGCCTCGGCAGCCTGAATGTAGAGCTTCTCGCGCGCTGTTGCGTGGCCTTCGAGCGCAACCGCTTTTTCCAGCGATGCCTGGGCGTAGGTCTTTGTCAGGCTGTGGTTGAAGCTCTCCGCCTGGTAAAGACCCCAGTAGCACATGGCGCAATTGGCATCAGCGCGGATGGATTGTTCAAATGCCCGATCGGCCTCGTAATCCCAAAAATCGTAAAGCAGGTTGTAGCCCTGCTCGAACCACATCTGGGCCTGGGCATTGGCGGAAATTGGAAAGCGCACATTGCCAACGCCCTCAATGCGTTGAGGCGCGGGCAGTTGCTCCGGAGGTACCGGATCTCCCGGGCTATCTGCGGGTGCCATTGCCATTCTCATCTGGCCGGTGAGACGCCCCGGCTTGCAGCAAAATCAACAAGATCAAGAAAATCGTTGTAGACATGGGGTATCTTCTTTCCGTATTTCCTGTCAGGTTTGGCCCGTTCCGCACACTTCCTCATAAGAAAGTCGCACATGTGGCGTTAGTATGCCGCGTAGTAGGAAATACGGAATCTTGCCCTCCGCCAGGGGGTATTCTGCACCAAATACCCGGGGTGAACTAAACTAGAGTAGTAACCGTGGCCCTGGGGGCAGTAAAGGAATTATCCATTGATCGCAAGCACTTTAACCAAGATTTTCGGAACCAGTAACGAACGCGTGATCAAGCGGATGACGCCCATGGTCGAACAGACCGGGTCTTTCGAGCCTGCCATGCAGGCTCTGTCGGACGACGGGCTGCGCGCCAAGACGCTGGAGTTCCGCGCCCGCATCGCCGCGCGGCTGGACGGCATCGACGACGCCGAAGAGCGCGTAGCAGAAGAAAAAGTAGTGCTGAACGAGATTCTGCCCGAAGCCTTCGCGGTGGTGCGTGAGGCCGGCCGGCGGGTACTGCAGATGCGTCACTTTGACGTGCAGTTGATCGGCGGCATGGTGCTGCACCAGGGCAAGATCGCCGAAATGAAGACTGGCGAAGGCAAGACCCTGGTAGCGACCCTACCCTGCTACCTGAACGCGTTGGCGGGCCATGGCGTGCACGTGGTGACGGTCAATGACTACCTGGCCAAACGCGATGCCGAGTGGATGGGCAAGATCTACGAGTTCCTGGGGCTGACCGTCGGCGTGATTGTGCACGATCTCGATGACTCCCAGCGCCGCGCTGCGTATGGCTCCGACATCACCTACGGCACCAACAACGAGTTTGGTTTTGACTACCTGCGCGACAATATGAAGTTTGACTACGCTGATTGCGTGCAGCGGGGGCACTACTTCGCGATCGTCGATGAGGTCGACTCGATCCTTATCGATGAAGCCCGCACTCCCTTGATCATCAGCGGCCCCACGGATCAGACCACGGACAAGTATGCCCGCGTGAACCGCATCCTGCCGTCGCTCGAGCAAGGAGAAGAGATCGAGCGCGGCGAAGAGAAGATCCTCACCGGCGATTTCGTGGTCGATGAAAAGCACAAGACCATCAGCGTGACCGATGAGGGGTGGGAGAAGATCGAGCAGTTGCTGGGCATCGGCAACATCGCCGACCCGGAGAACTGGGATTTAAAGCATCACGTCGAGGTTGCGATCAAGGCGCACTCACTTTACCGGCGCGATGTGGCCTACGTGGTGAAGGACGGCGAAGTCATCATCGTCGACGAGTTTACCGGCCGCTTGATGCCTGGCCGCCGCTGGAGCGATGGACTGCACCAGGCGATCGAGGCCAAGGAGCAGGTGAACATTCGCCGCGAAGACCAGACGCTGGCGACCATCACCTTCCAGAACTATTTTCGCCTCTATAAAAAGCTTTCCGGCATGACCGGCACGGCGGAAACGGAAGCCACGGAATTCGAGAATATCTACAAACTCGAGATCGTGGTCATTCCCACCAACAAGCCGATGCGCCGCCTGGAAAATCCGGACGTGGTCTTTCGCACCGCCAAGGAAAAATATTTTGCCGTGGCCGACGAGATCTCGCGGCTCCACGAAGAGAAGCAGCCGGTGCTGGTGGGCACCACTTCGATCGAGAAGTCGGAGCTGCTGTCATCGATACTGCAACGCAAGGGCGTGAAGCATGTGGTGCTCAACGCCAAGTTTCACGAGCGCGAAGCAGAGATCGTGGCCCAAGCCGGGCGGCTTGGCATGGTGACCATTGCCACCAACATGGCCGGCCGCGGTACCGACATCGTGCTCGGCGGCAACGCGGAGTTCGCAGCCAAGCAGGAGCTGTTGAAGAAGGGTATGGCGCAAGCGGTGAACGCGGCCCAGGGAGCCATCAATCCCATGGCTGGCCCGGGCATGATGCGCTTCTACTACCAGGGGCAGGAATTCGAGACCAGGCAGGAGATCTGGGACAAGGCTTATGCGCAATATGCAGCCGCCGCTGAGCGCGAGCACGACGAGGTAATTGCCGCCGGCGGACTGCACATCGTAGGCACGGAACGGCACGAGTCGCGGCGTATTGACAACCAGCTGCGCGGGCGCGCCGGCCGCCAGGGAGATCCCGGCGCCTCGCGGTTCTATCTCTCGCTCGAAGATGACCTGATGCGCATCTTCGCCAAGGAGTGGGTATCGAACCTGCTGCAGCGGCTGGGCATGGAAGAAGGCGTGCCCATTGAGTCGCGCATGATCAGCAGCCGCATCGAGGCGGCGCAGAAGGCAGTGGAAGGGCAGAACTTCGAAGCCCGCAAGCACCTGCTTGAATATGACGACGTGATGAACAAGCAGCGTACGGCGGTGTATGGAACGCGCCAGCAGCTGCTCGAAGGGCTCGATCAAAAGGAACTGATCCTCGAGGACTATGTCGCCAATCTGCTGAGCGCGGCGATGGAGCAGCACGCTCCGGAAGCAATGCATCCCGACCAGTGGGACACCAACGGGCTAAAGGGCCAGCTGGCTTCTCAGTTCGGCATCGACCTGGAGAAGGAAGGCATCGATCTAAACAGCCTGAACCGCCACGAGTTGGGCGAGGCGCTGTTTGAGCGTTTGAAAGAAAAGTACGAGATGAAGGAAGCCATCCTGGGCAACTCAACGATGCGCTATCACGAGCGCATGGTCATGCTTAGCGTGCTCGATGGCTTGTGGAAAGACCATCTGCTGAGCATGGACCATCTCAAGGAAGGCATCGGTCTGCGCGGATATGGCCAGCAGGATCCGCTGGTTGCCTACAAGAAAGAATCCTTCGACATGTTTGAAGCCATGATGGGACGCTTTCAGGAGGATACGGTTCGTTTCCTCTTCCTGATGCAGATCGTCGGACCCGATGGCCAGCCGATAACCCAACTACCCCCCAGGAAGGCGCCTGAGATCTCCAGCGAATTTGTTCCTCCGGTTCCTTCTCCGATTGGCGGCTCCGGTCACGATCGAGGGCAATGGCGCCCGAGCCATTCCTGCCGCGGCGCCGCCGCGGTCGCCGTCCGTCCCTGTCCCTGTCCCGGTAAGGGCGCCCTCGACGACGATTGATGCCCTGGAGCAGGAGTTCCAACGCAAGAAGAAGCGCGAGCTCGAACAAGCCCGGATGGCCGGCGCCAATGGGAGTTCCGATGCGCCCGCGCAGCAGCGCCGAGCCGGAGAGAAGGTAGGGCGGAACGATCTTTGTCCCTGCGGCTCAGGCAAGAAATACAAGAAGTGCCACGGCGCTGACGCTTAGGTCTCCTGGATGGCTTCGACGCTGACGTCGGAGCTATCACGGCAGAAGTGGAGCGATTTCGGCCATTTCCCGGCGGAAATTGCTTTGCTGGCCGTTTCCTGGGAATGGAACGCAATAGTGCTTCACGTCAGCGCCCGCCTGAGATATCGCGTCTTGAACGTAAGGGCCTATGCGCTTCAGAAGTGTGACCACGATCTCCGGCTGATAACGAGTCATCCGCTGGGCTAAAAGTGGTACGTTTTTCCTCAAGATCGGGGTACGTTCTTTGGCGGGAATCTGGTCGAAAGGTTCCAGGACCAGATCATCCAAAAAATATCCTCGATCCTTGAATGCCTGGAGAAAGTCGTATGGGTCTCCTAAACGCGATTGCAGAGTCTCTCTGAGATGGCGATACATCTGACTGTTGCCAGCATAGAAGAATGTCCCACCTGCCGGCGGTGCTTCGCCGACGAACAGCACCTTGATTTTTTTAGGAATATTTTCGATTTATACGGATTCTGCAATTTAGCTGATGAATCCTAATAAGGCGTATACCCACGGTGGGTATGGATCGCAAGGGCGATAGTTGTCGCTTCTTGGGTTGCTGAACGGTCAAGACCGGAACTTCTCTGGGATCTCCTCGAACGTGAAGTTCTGCGCCGCGGAGCCGGTCTGATCCCGCCAGCTCTCGAAAATGCGACCGTAACTGAGCGTAATAAACTCGCTCTCGCCAATGCCGAGCTGATGCGCGGTTGCATCGATCCAGTCACCTGGGCCTTCGAGTTCGGCATAGAGCCCCAAGGGCGTTTCGTCGAGAACACAATGGCCCTGCTGATCGGACCACTCCGTGCGCCATTTTTCATAGACGAATACGGGACTGAAGCCGAGGGCCTCGAAGACCTGCCCCAGCACCGGCCCATCCTCGACCACGGTCTCAGTTTCTACTCGGTTCTTGTGTGGGCCCTCTTCCGTTTGGCCGCTGGGGACGCTTTTGTGCGTGACTACCCATTTGCTGCCATATTGGCGAATGCGCAGGATCTGCCGCGAGTTGCGCAGGCGGCGATCAGGTGTGTCATAGAGGGTATTTCGCTCCAGGGTGCGGGCCGTGACCCGAGTGAAACCAAGCGCCGGGAATTTACGCTCGAAAGCCTCGCGGTCCGGTACCCGTATCTTTACTTCGGTTTCCATGGCCTGCATAGGCCGGAGTCTAAAGCACTTTCACTTCCGGTGTATAGAGAGCGACCAATCTTGATGCGGCTTTTCCTCAAGAAAAGCCGCACTTCGCTACGTTTGCCTCGGCCGGGTAGAAGTGGAAGTGCTCTACCAGCTGCGTAGTGGTCGTGGGAAAATGGCACAGGTGACCGGAAAAAAGACACTGCGACTGGCGGTCGATGCCCAAGCCATCGACTCTCCGGCTTCCATGGCGTCGTTATTGCAGGCCGCCGAGCTGCTGCGCAGCGGGGGCACGGTGGCATTTCCGACCGAGACCGTTTATGGACTGGGTGCGAATGCACTCGACGAGACAGCGGTGCAGGCCATCTTCGAGGCTAAGCAGAGGCCTTCATGGGATCCGTTAATCGTGCATGTAGTCAGCGAGGAGCAGCTAAGCATGGTGGCGGGCGAGATTCCGCACAGCGGCCGCTTGCTGATGGAAGCGTACTGGCCCGGTCCTCTCACCTTATTGTTGCCGAAATGCCCTCGCGTCCCAGCCATTGTGACCGCGGGGCGTCCCCGGGTTGGAGTGAGGATGCCGCGCCACCCGGTGGCCCGCAGATTGATTGAGCTGGCTCAAGTGCCGGTGGCGGCGCCCAGCGCAAATTCCTTCGGTCGAACCAGCCCCACACGCGCGGAATTTGTCCTGCAAGATTTGGATGGGCGCATCGACGCGGTCGTCGATTCGGGAGAGACCGCCCTGGGGCTTGAATCGACGGTAGTCGACGTCTGCGAAGACCCGCCCGTTCTTTATCGTCCTGGCATGGTGACCTTTGCGCAGGTGCAGGCCCTGTGCCCGTCGCTGATTGCCTATCGTGAATTGCAGGATGCGAGTTTCCAGGCACTGCCATCGCCAGGCGTAGGTCTTAAGCACTACTCGCCCCGCGCGCGGCTGATCCTGTTGGAATGGCCAGCGGATAAGCTGTTGGGCGTGGCTGAACAGCTGCAAGCCGCAGGCGAAGTGGTCGGCATCATGTTGCCCAGCAATGTAAACATCGGGCGCCCGTACCTGACTTATCGCTGGGGAGAGCTAACGGACCAAGGGGAACTCGCCCGACGCCTCTTTGCGGGGCTGCGAGAATTGGATGCGGCCGGGGCCACCGTCATTGTTTGCCCATTGCCGGAAGATCAGGGTTTGGGTGTTGCCATTCGCGACCGCCTGCTGAAAGCTGCCCGTTGACGCCTGCACCCCGGCTATTTTCCTCGGTCTTGTACAAATACTTAATCCCGGCTTTATAGATGAGCGTACGAACTCTGCCCCGCCGCACCTTGATCGCATTGCGGTCGTACCATTCGATCGTGCCGTCGATCTGCTCCCCATCCTCGAGCACAAACGTCATCAACGTCTGGCTCTGGATCTGCTTTTGGAAGTAGAACGCCTCGGCGTGAGAACTCTCGGCGGCAGAGTCCCATCGATGGTGGGCTGGATGTATAGGAGCAATGCTGGAAAGTAGGGCTGGATAGCGGCTTGCCTGCGCATGCGCCGAGAGGGGTGGACGAATGAGTTTGCGCGGTCCCGCTGGGCTGACAGAAGCCAACGCGGATGGATCGGGTCCATCGACTTTGGTCTTAACCTTGGCGGGACGCGCATCGTAAACGCGGCGAACCGGAATGGCAGAAGAATCATGCATGGTCTGATATGTGAATCTAGTTGGTAAGATGCAGAATGTTGCCAATAGGGTTTAAATGTCAAAGATCGGCAGAAAATGGCGCATTTGCAAAGGTTATGGAGCAGATAGGCCGACGGCGAAGGCATCGAGCGACAAAGACCGCAGCAGGTTTCTCCGCATGCCTTGCTCCACTTGATCCATGCCGCGCACAGCCGCCTCAATCCAGGCCACGGTGATGGTTTGCGACACCCGTGTCAGCTCTGCCATCAAGTCGATATTGCGGATTAAATGCCCGGCTCCCGCGTGCAGCAGCAAGAGGTCTTCCAGCAGGCTGGCGAATGAGTGCAGCAGGGCGCTGGTCTTTTGCTGGCCCTCGGCGCCTGCGCGGTAGGTTTCCGTTACCCGAAAGAGAGCTCCATAGTCCGTATCACCGGCGCTATCCCCGGTTGCGTTGTACAGCATTACTAAAGCGTCCTGGCGGCTCGCCAGATAGCCTTCCAGATCGAAGCCAAGGGCCTGGCCGACGGCGCCTTGCGCCAGGCGCGCAACCAGTGCGCGTTGCTTCGGTTTCCAATCCTTGCGCTGCTCGGCAAGCACCGCTTCGATCTGCTCCGGAGGCAATGCGCCCAGGCGAAAGATGCTGGAGCGGGAACGAATGGTGGGCAGAAGTTCGCCGGGATTTTCTGCCAGCAGAATTATGTGAGCGTAGGCCGGCGGTTCCTCGAGAATTTTGAGCAGGGAATTAGCCGCCTCCTTCATGAAGGCTGTGCTGGTGAAGACATACACGGCGCGCGGAGCATCGGCGGGGAGGCGATAGATGCGCTGCAGCACGCTGCGCACCTGGCCCATCTTGATCAGCAACTGGGGCGGGTCGGGAGGAACGACTACCACATCAGGATGGGTCTGGATGAGGATGCGGGTTTCTTTCTTGTCGACCTCACGCAATTCCTCACGGGCGGCGATAGCTTCGTTAACGCGGTCGGTGAGAGGCATCGAGAGCGCGATGCGGGTGCAGTTGCTGCAAACTCCGCAAAAATCGGGCAGGCCGTCGCTGACCGGGTGCTGCAGGCAGGCCATGGTCTGCGCCAGCATGATGGCCAGCGTATATTTGCCGGCGCCGCGCGGACCGGCAAGGATGAGTGCGGGAGGCATGCGTTCCGCCGCGATCGCCTCGCGCAGATGGCGGACCGTGGCTACATTCCCCGCAAATTGATCGAAGCCCATATCATGAGACTAGCAAAAGGAAGGTCTTCCACTACATCGCGGATAACTTGCGGGGACATACCTCAAATGCGTTTCTTCTACCGCAATTCGGGAACAAACATCATCGGGTACTTAGGGCGCAGCGTGATCTTGGGTTGGACGTCAACCGTCTGTCCGGGAACAAACTGTAGGCGCCATTTCTGTGCGATGGTGGCCACCATCAGAACACCCTCCATCCAGGCGAACGCCTCGCCGATACACTGCCGGTTGCCGGCACCGAAGGGAAAATAGGCAAAGCGCGGGCGCTTGGCTTTTTGTTCGGGGAGAAAGCGTTCGGGATCGAAGCGCAAAGGGTCGGGAAAATACTCCGCACTGCGTTGAATGATGTATTGGCTGAAGAAAAAGTAGGTCCCCGCCGGAAAGCGATACGGCCCCAGTTCCACATCGTCGGTAGACTGGCGCCCCATGGCCCATGCCGGCGGGTAGAGGCGCATCGACTCAGCAAACACCATCTCTGTATAGCGAAGCCGAGGCAGATCTTCGAGCGTAGGCAGGCGACCGCCGTCCAGCACGGCATCGATCTCCGCATGCAGGCAAGCCTCCGCCTGAGGATTTTGCGCCAGCAGGTACCAGGTCCAGGTGAGCGCATTGGCCACCGTTTCGTAGCCGGCAAGAAAAATGGTGAGCACCTCATCGCGGAGTTGCTCGTCGGTCATACCGGAGTGGTCGGATTCTTCGTCGCGCGAAGCCAGCAACATGGAGAGCAAGTCGCCCCGGTCTACTCCATCCGCGCGATGGTCGGCGATCATGCGCTGCACCACTTTGTCGAGGCGGCTCCGGGCGCGGCGGAAGCGGACCAGTCCCGGAATGGGCCAGTGCAAATATGCTTCGGCGCGGGGCAGCGCGATCAGGAAGTTATACAGCTGCATGATCACGTTGACCTCATCGTTGATCTGCAGCACATCGCCGGTAACGTCGGTGTTGAAGAGTGTCCGGGCGACGACCTGCAGCGCCAGTTGCATCATCTGCGATGCAATGTCGATAGGCTGGCCCGGTTGCCACTGGGCCCGCATGTGTGCCGCGCGATCCACCATGATGGCGCCGTAGGCTTGGATACGCTGGCGGTGGAAGGCGGGAGCGGCGATGCGCCGTTGACGCCGGTGCACCTCGCCATCGCTGGTAATGAGCCCCTCGCCCAGCAAGATCTTCATGCGCCGCTGGGTTCGCTCCTTGATGAAATGCTGCGGCTGGTTGATGAGGATTTCGTGGATGAAGGCGGGCTCGTTGATGAAGACAATGTGGGAGAGGCCCAGACGGTAATGGGCCATGCGGCCGTAGGTTTTTGTCAGGTGCTCGAAGAGCGCGATCGGATTGCCGGGCTTGAAGAAGCGGCGCAGCAGATAAAACGGCAGATTCATCTGCAAGCCCGGGGGAAAGCGATAGCCATCGCGCTCTACCACGGTCCACTGCCGCGGGTCGCTCGGTGCCGATGAATAAGTTGTGCCCATAGAATCGCTGGCGCTCAGCGTAAGACGCCCGTTGCCGACAAACGCTCCCTTACCACTTGTACGACGCGCTGGTGGACTTCATCAATGGAGCCATCGCTGTCGATTGCGACCACACGCAAAGGCTCGCGCGCAGCAATCTCCTGGTATTTGTGGAAGACGCGGCGGTAGAACTCGGAGCTTTCCTTCTCGAAGCGGTTTTCGTCGCTTCCCGTGGCTGCGACCGCACGCTGATTGCGCTGCCGCGCGCGCGCCAGGGAGCGATCAAAGTCCGGCAGCAGCAGCACGGTCAAGTCGGGCAGGAGGCCGCGGCACAAGCTGGCGTGCAGGTCGCGCACGATCTGGCTGCCCAACTGCCGCCCCCCACCCTGGTAGGCTTCGCTGGAGTCGGTGAATCGATCACAAAGCACAATGCGCCCCGCTTCCAGTGCAGGCTCGATAACTTCGGCGATCGATTGCGCGCGGTCGGAGAACATCAGGCCCAACTCCGCGAAGGAGGAAAGGCTGTCGGTACGCGAGTCAAGCAGCAGGGCGCGAATGCGATCGCCCACGCGCGTGCCCCCAGGCTGACGAGTCACCGTGACTGCCAGTCCATTGCTTTGCAGCCACTCTTTCAGGCGGCGCAGCTGGGTGCTCTTGCCGGACCCATCCAGGCCTTCGAAGGTGATGAAGAAACCTAGTGGCATGCCCGGAGTTTACACGCGGAGCAGGTCTGCGATCTCGAGTTCGAGCCCCCCATATTCCGGATGGACGTTTTCCCGCAGCTTGTAGGCGATGTGGATGACTGAGCCTTGTTCCAGGCCGAGCGCCTGGACGCGAGCCGCCCAATCCCATCCCAGGGCCGGCCAACTGGCGCCACGCGCCCCCTGAGCGAGCTGCAGGCAGATGTGGCGCTCCTTGATGGGCCGCACGGGAGCTGTGAGGCGCACGTTGTAAGCGACAAAGATGGGCTCCTCGTTGCCATTTCCCAGAGGCTCCAGACGGCGTAACCAGGTGTAGAGAGCTTGGGTAATTTGATCCAGCGGCAAGACCGCATGGCAGCGTAGGCTGGGCGCCGTCTCCTCGACGTGCAGCACGGCCCAGGCTTCGAGGTGAGTCTTGAGCTCCGGCAGGCGTGATGCAGGGAGAGAAAAGCCGACGGCGTGGGAGTGGCCACCGAAGCGAGTGAAGAGCTGCTTGCAGCTTTCGATGGCGTGCAGCAGATGAAAGCCGGGAACCGAGCGGCCAGAGCCATAGGCCTCACCGTCCTCGAGTGCGATCACCATCGCCGGGCGCCGCGTACGGTCGACGACGCGCGAGGCCAGAATACCGATGATGCCGCGATGCCAGCCTTCGCCTTCGACCACGATGCAGCGGCTGGCTTGGAAGGCCGGATCCTCGCGAAGGCGGCGCTCTATCTGGTCGAGCATGTCGGCTTCGGCCTGTTGACGTTCGCCGTTCAGGCGGTCGAGCTTGGCGGCTAACTCAGCCGCCCTGGCGGTATCGCGGGTGGTGAAGAGTTCGACCACGTCGGAGGCAACATCCATCCGCCCGGCGGCGTTGATGCGAGGCGCAATGCGGAAGGCCAGATCGGTAGCGGTAAGGGTCCGCTGTTTGGGATCGAGTTTGGCTACCTGCATCAGCGAGCGCAGGCCGGGACTGGCTGGACGTTTTAGCTGCTCCAGCCCAACGCTGGCGATGACGCGATTTTCCCCCAGCAGCGGAACGGCATCGGCCACCGTGGCGATGGCCAGCATTTTGAGGAAGGAAGGGAGAATCTTGTTTCGCGTCCGCTCCAAATCCCATGCCTCGAGCAGCGCCTGGGCGAGCTTAAAGGCTACCCCGGCGCCGCATAGGTACTTGCAAACGTAGCCGCAGCCTGGCTGATTGGGGTTGAGGATGGCGAGTGCAGTCGGCAGGTTCCGCGGCAGGCCCCACGGCTCGCCGGGGCAGGCGGGAAGGTGGGGCAACTCCTGCGGCAGATGGTGATCGGTAACGATGAGGTCGAGTCCCAGACGAGCGGCTGCTTCGGCGGCGGTGAAATCGCGGATGCCGGTGTCGACGCTGATGACCAGGCTTACGCCTTGGTTCGCAGCGGCGGCGAGCACCTCCGCCTGCATGCCGTAGCCTTCGCGAAGCCTGTGGGGTACGTGGAAATCCACCTGGCCGCCAAGCATCTCGATAGCGGTCTTGAGCAGGACGATGGCCGTGGTGCCATCCACGTCATAGTCGCCATAAATGAGGATGTTCTCCCGCCGTGCGATGGCTGCCTGAACCCGGGTGACGGCCGTGGCCATGCCTTCCATGGCATAAGGATCTAGCAGGTGTTCGATGCGGGGGTTAAGGAAGAAATCAGCCTCGGCCGTAGTGCGCACGCCGCGTTCCGCCAGCAGTTCGGCCACGATCAGAGGCAATCCGGCGCTCTTGGCCAGAGCCGTGGCGGCTGAGTTTGCCTGGGGCAAGACCCATGCAGTGCGGGGAAGAGCCGGGTCAGACTGGATGGCCTGGGGGCTTACTGCAGGGGAGGAGGAAGCATTCACCCTTCTTCTTCGTCCTCATCTTCTCCAAACACGACGTCTCCGAAGTCTTCCACAAACTCCAGCAGTTGCTGGTAGCGCTCGTACCATGGGGTGGCATTCTCGTGCACAAAGAGGATGCCCTGATGGGCAAAGCCAAGCTGGATATACCCGATCTTGCCCACGTAGTTGACCAGGTATTGTGCTTCGTGTACTTCGGCCGCGGCTTCATCGGGAAAATTATCGTCGCGGATCTGCTCCAGAAGCATGGCGATGTCTTCCTTCTCCAGCATGACTTCGCTCATGGTGACGAACGGCGCAGAGGCGGTCTTGGCCATCTCCACGAAGTCTTTCCAACTATCGGGATTGTCATCGTCTTCCCACAAGACGGTTGGCAGGTCTTCGGTGATAAAGCCAGGCAGGCGGCGCATTGCATGCCCTTCAATAAAAGCCACCATGTCGTCTTTCAGAGATATCAGATCGTCGGGGTGCATATTCGCGCCTCTATTGTCGCAGATGTCTGCGGATTTGCCGTAAGCCTCGGTGTGGTGGTCGGAGAAATGACACTGAGGATTGGCGTAGATTGGGAGGCCAGGAGGGCCGCCATGGGCTTGCTGGTCGATAGAGCGAAAACTGTGGTGGAGCTGCGCCTGTCTTTTTCGGCCCAAGTACGTTCAAGGGGTACCCGTCCGATTCCTATCGGATTCTGCTACGGCACGAGGGATCTGCGGTAGCCGTGGCGGCCTGGATCGCACTGGATTTCGTGCAATCGCGGCTCCTTGCGCGACCCGGCTCGGCGCCCCAAATATGCTATAGTCCGAGTCAGATCAAATGATTTTTTCGCGGGAGTACGTGAATTATCTGGCGCGCCAAACGGTCAACCAGTTGATCGAAGCCAAGATGATCCGGGCAGGGAAAGTTGCTGTTGTCGCTGAGCGGGTGAATGCAGCCATTCTGGAAGAGCTGTCTCTCGAAGACCGCATTAATGAGGAAGTACGCGTCATCCTTGATGCCTACCAGGAAGACATGCGCCGCACCGGCGCCAGCTACGCCGAGATGTTCAAGAAGGTTAAGCAGGAGCTGGCGAAGAAGTACAAGGCGGTGCTGTGAGACTCTCCAGAGACAAGCTCAACAAGCTGGCGCACGTAGTTGCGGATACGCTTGCGGAGACGGACGAATGTGAGTTCCTGGACGACCGGAATACGATCCGTCAGGAGGCGCGCAAGGCACTGGAAAAGGTCCTGACGGAAGAGATGAAGATCGATCAGGCGGCACGGCAGAAGATTGCCTCGCAACGCAAGATCATTGTCGAGGGAAGCCAGGAGTGGGACATCCTTTACCGCAAATACTACAACGACGAGGTAAGGAAGTTGGGCTTGTAAGCCGGCACCGGCCGTTGCCCCTGCTTTGCTATACTAAGGCTTGTTGACTGCAGTGCAGATCAACCCTCCTGCCTCAATCCACCGTGGCGTCATGGTGTAATTGGTTAACACGCCGCCCTCTCAAGGCGGAGAGTTCGGGTTCGATCCCCGATGACGCTACCAAGAAAATCAATCACTTATACCACTCCCAGCGGATAGGCCCAGCGTGTCTCCGTTTCTGGCGTGGCCGGCCGAGGTGTTTCCCTGGCAGGCGCCCGGTGTGGGTCGCAAGCGACTGCAGATTTAAATGAAACAGTTTCGGCGATCACAAGCAATTTTGTAACAACCAGGAATAAAACCGGGGAATCCAAAACGGGTATGGTGGCGTTTCGGGAGTTCCGCGATGGGCCCGCAGGACCCGGAGGTCGCAAAATTTTGCCGCGATAAGGAACGATTCTAGTGCTATGCTGCTTCGAGGAATTGTGATTGATACATTTGTTGTTTGTGTCTGCCTTTCCGGTTTGCAATCGTGGCTGTCTTACTGAGCGTCTGTCTTGAATCGATGACCTTTTCCGAGAAAAGGCTCCACACCCAAGGGTCCCCCCTTCCAGGTAGAGCGATGGAAGTCCGTGAGGTGGAATCGTGCCGTATAGTCGTAAATTTCCTGAGCAGGACCGTGCCATTGAGACGGTTTTGAGCTTGATGCGCCTTCATCCTGAAGGTCTCACCGTCAACGAACTGAATGAACTTATCCAGTCTCATCACGACAAGATCCGAAGCGAGATTGCCTGGTTTCATTCAATGGATGTACTGATTGACGAAGGCAGGGTGTACACCTGTGCCAAGTGGCGTGAGCAGGGCTATCTTGAAAGCTTTAAGCTGTTTGCGAGATAGTTGCCGTCACCAACGAACCGCCCGCAGCCTGAAGGCGGCTACGGGCGGTTGGCTTGAACACGGAGCCCTACTTGCTGGCAATCACTTGAATCTTGTGAATTTGCAGGTCGTTTGAGAAGAGCTCCTTCGCTTTGGCCATCAGCGCCTTGGCGATATCACCGTTCAGGTGGGCGTCGCGGCCAGCTTCGTCGTCGAAGGTGTCGAATACCGCGTAAGAGCCCTCGTCCTCCTTGATGCCATACCAGGTTAAGGTGCCCTTTTCCGCCTTTGACATCTCCGCGCCTTGCTTGAGGAACGCTTCCACCTCTGCTGTCTTGCCCGGCTTGGCCTTCAACGGAACATACAATGCATACTTTGCCATGCTGATAATTCCTCCGTAGTGTCCTTCGATCCTCCCATTGGATGCAGGTCCTTTTCCCCTAAATTCATGAATTTCCATCCTGTGCAAAAGCGCCCGAAGGCCCTGGGAGGTTACAGTTCTGCCGGCTGACGCCCGCGCGCGGTTCGGGACTGCACCAGGTGAGCGATGGCGCTGATCGCGATCACCGCGAAGAGGCCGAAGATTTCCGCGCGGGATGCCAGAGCGATCATCAGCAGCATGCTGCCGACGCCAACCACCGTTGCCGTGCCCAACCAGCGAAAGTTCAGGGGTGGGCCGGCCTGTGCCACGCCGGTACGCGCCAGCCACCATGCCGCGATGCAGCCGGCGGCATAGAGTGCGGAGCTAGCGAGGGTAGCAAGCACAGCAAGCTCGGCAAACGTTCCCGTCAACGCCAGCGCGATGGCCACCGCCGCATAGCAGAGAATCGCAACATCCGGCACATGGGTACGCGGATGCACGTGACCCAGCACCCGCGGCAGCAGACCGTCGCGTCCGAAAGCAAATAGTATGCGTGGGGTGCCTAGGATGTCGCTGGAAACCCAGCCCAACATCGAGAGCGCGGTGCCGGCCAGCAGCACCACCCGCAAGACCGGACTTATCTTTGCCATCGCATCCGCCAGAGGGACCGTGGATTGCGAAAGGGAAGCACCCAGGATCCCCTGCGCAATGACCTGAATAGAGATGTACAACAAAGTGACGGTGACAAGGGCTATCGCCAGGGCGCGCGGAATCGTACGAGCTGGTTCCTTCACCTCTCCGCTGACACTCAGTGAAACCTCCATGCCGGTAAGCACGAAGAGAGCGAGGATCATGGCGCGGCCCAGCCCTTGGGTGCTGGGGGCAACGGTCTGCACAAAGTTCGCGCGATGGATTGCTGCCACGCCGGCGGCCAGAAAAATCACCAATGGAATCAATTTCACGGCGGTCGCCCAATCGACCAGCCGCGCACCGGGCGCGACTCCACGCAGGTTGACCAGCGCGACGCCACCAATGACACCCACGATCACCACGGCGTGTGCGGGCGCCTTGAACGCCGGCGGCAACAGGCTAACCGCCACTTCGGCCAGGGCAGCGACCACGCCCCCGCCAGCAAGTACGTTGCCCAGCCAAAGGAGTGTGCCGGCAATGAAGCCGGCGAGTGGCCCAAAGACGGCCTCGACATAGCCATAAGGTCCGCCGCTGGTCGGCATTCGGCTGCCGCCCTCGGCGAAGCAGATGGCGACCGCTCCGATCGCTACCCCGCAGACCACAAACGCCAGGGGCGCATAGGGTCCGATGCAAGCAGCCAGCGCTGCCGGAACCGCGAAAATGCCGGCGCCGATGACACTATTGATGGTGTTCGCTGCCAGGCCCCGGGTCCCGATGGTGCGCAACAGGCCGGCATCGCGTTGGCTCATGCGCTCGACTGTAGCATGGCGTCTGCGCCGTCGATAGCGCTAACTCCAGCAAATAGCGCCATTTGCTCGTCCGCCGCCAGGAGGCTATTGCGGGGACCGAATCCGATGGTCATCCAGTCCGGATTACCCCTGACTGCAACTTTCTCATAAGCATGTTCCCCAAAGGATGTAGGCGGGTTACATTGCAAGTAACAAATTGCAGTTTTGGAGTGTTCATTATGCCTTGCGATTTAATGAGAGTACTTAATAAGCCGTTTACTTCTGCAGTGCGAGTTTTGGTTGCGAGCGCAACGTTGTTGATTACGCCGTTAGCCGCTTTCGCCGGCAATACAGACATCCATCCTGGATTGGCCGGGGTCTATGTAGCCCGCGTCGATAAGAAAGCTCCGTCTATGAGCGTGAGCCTGGGAGTGGATGGAACTGCCACAGTTACCGAAGATCCCGGCACAGGATCCATTACGTCGTTTGGGCACTGGGCGAGTGACGGGAGCCAGATCAAGGTCACCTTCAATGCGGACGCGGGTGAGCCCGTGGCGTCTCCCATGGTCTTCCAGGTTGTCCACAACAAGTTACATGCAGTCACCTGGGATCACGAAGCGTGGGGGAAAACACAGCCGCCAGCTATGGAAAAGGGATATAAGGTGAAGTACTTGTTCTGGACTACAACCATGCCGTAAGGAGATTGAGGCCGCTTTGATGCTCAATGCCTCGAACAAACTGGGCGCCCGGCAAACCAGCCGGGCGCCCAGCTTGTTGGTGACGATCGTTAGACCCTGGACCAAGGACATCCATTACAAGTGCCGGAGATTGTTGTGCGCGGGCATTAAGGTGCCGGTTGAGATGCGGGCCCAGTCTACCGGCTATCTGTTTGACTCTCTGTGGAAGTTCGCGCCAACGGGACCCGTGACAAGGATTGATCTGCTGCAATGGTCAGAATGGCAGCCACACTGCGGCTGACGTCGAGGTCCGTCGTTGCCCATGAGGACACGCTGATTCGCATTGCTTTGCGCCCTTTCCAAACGGTGCCGCCACACCAGCAAGTTCCCTCTGCCTGCACAGCATCGATGATCCGGGTGTTGATCTCGTCGTCTCCGAAGGAGACCAGCACCTGATTCAACACAACGTCGTTAAGAACTTCATACCCTGCGGCGCGAAGGGCATCTGCGAATATTGCGGCATGTTGACAGCAGCGGTCGATGAGGCCGGCCACACCTTGTTTGCCGAGGGAACGCAGTGCCGCCCAGATTTCAACTGCCCGAGCGCGACGCGAAGATTCAGGCCCCAGTTGCATTGGCTGCCGCTTCCCATCAGCCTCCGGAGGATAATAAGCTGCTGCAATCGACATCGAGCGGCCCAGGGTTTCTGCATCCTTCACGATTGCGATTCCACTATCCTGCGGCACGTTGAGCCATTTATGCGCATCCGTGGCCCAGGAATCGGCGCGAGTGAGACCCTCCAGCAGATGCTTTTGACGAGGGCTGACGGCAGCCCAAAGACCGAAAGCGCCATCGACATGCACCCATGCACCCATTTCGTGCGCAAGGTCGCAGATCTCACCGATTGGGTCGCAGGCGCCAGTATTCACGTTCCCGGCCTGGACGCAGACGATCGCCGGCCCGGATAGGCGAGGCAGAAGCGATGGCTTCATCCGTCCCTGAGCGTCGGCGGGAACGATGTGCACGCGGCCTTTGCCGAAGCCGAGCAGTGCCAGGGCTTTGAGCATGGTCGCGTGAACCTCCTCGCCGACGATGACTGCGACCGGAGGAGCCGAGAATAAGCCGTCCCGTTCGACATCCCATCCCACGTTTCTCAGGACGCTGCTCCGCGCCGCGGCGAGAGCAGTCACATCGGCCATCTGTGTGCCGGTCACAAATGCTCCGGCACAGTTCGGCGGCAGTCCGAGCAGATCGAGGATCCAGGAAAGAACGACGTCTTCGAGATATGCTGCGACAGGCGAAATATCGTACAGGCAGGCATTCTGATCCCAGGCGTCTGCCAGCCAGTGCGCCGCGACGCTGACTGGCAGAGCGCCGCCGATGACCCCTCCGAAAAAGCGCCCACCCATACTCGCCATCGTCGCCGGTGAACCGGCACTGTCGAGAAGTTTCAGAACTGCCAGTGGATTCTCTCCCCGGGCAGGCAACGGACCGCTGAGTGCGCTCAAGCCTTCGATCGCCTCCGGCAGCACCCCGGCATGGCGCTCTCGAACTGTTCGCAGGTAGCGCCGGGCCTGCAGCGCCGCCTGCGTTAGGACCTCTTCATACAGATCGTTGGCATCCACTCTTCGCCCTCGCTTCGCTGTGAGTATTCCCACTTCGTTTTGATGAAAGGAAGCCGTTTCGATTTAACCATCGTAAGCCGGTGTTGATGGTTATATTTACAGACAACGATCTAACCTGTCAAAAGGCAAGAAGATGGTTATACTCACGTGAAGCATATGGCAGACAAATTTCAGCTGGTTGGTGGTCATCTGGCGCTCGATTTCGCCAATACCCTGGATTATCGATACGATTCGGATCGCCTGATCGACCTTCTCCCCAACTATGAAGGTTTCCTTGCCTTTTGCCGCCAGTCAGGAGTAATGACGGGGGCACAGATGCGCAAACTTCTTGATGGCCTGAGTGAGTTTGACTCCCAGCGCGTTCTCAAAGAGGTTATCGAGTTTCGCGAAGCCCTCTACTTCCTGATTCTGTCTGCGGTGCAGGGCAGACGTCCCGGCGAATCGCATTTGCGAACGCTCAATAGGATGCTCTTCGAAGCGCGAGGATTGGATGAGGTTATATGGGACAAACGCAGGTTTGAACGGAGATTTCGTGACATTACGGAGCGGCCTGATGGGCCCCTTGGGCATGTGGTAGATGCGGCAGTGGGTCTGCTTACGTCATCGGACATTGACAACGTTCGCGAATGCGGTGAGAAAACCTGCCGCTGGTTGTTCCTGGATCGAAGCAGGAACCACTCGCGACGATGGTGCGACATGCAACTTTGTGGAAATCGCTCCAAAGCGAAACGATTCTATGCTCGAACGCGCAGTGATGTTTGATAGGCGGGATGATCATCGCCATTTCTGAAGCTCCTCTCAGTTGGCGGTGAGAAGGGGAGTCACGCATTGAGCTAGCGGAATGGATCCAGGTTTTCGCCAGGTTGCGGTAAGGCTGATGCTCCCGCGCCTCTGCGCCTTGCATGAGCGTTCATCTTTCGCTTGTGGCTCTGGTCACCGCTTCATTTGGTCTTAAAGCATCGCTGGAATGCGCCGATAGTCGGAATGAGAGGTACGGATGGCCGATACCAGGGTGCTTTTAGTTGATGATGATGAAGTTGCGCGCACGAGTTTGAGTTTCTTGTTGGAGCAGTCTGGATTTAGGGTAACGAGTGCCCGGAATGTGCCAGAGGCGCTCAAATACATGATCGCAGAGAGCTTCGACGTGCTGCTGACTGATCTGCATATGCCGGGAGCGGGAGATGGCCTCACGGTGGTAAGCGCCATGCGGCATGCCAATCCCAAGGCGGTGACATTGGTATTGAGTGCGTTTCCCGAGATGACTGCCGCAGCTCAAGCCATACTGCGTCAGGCCGATGAGATACTTCTCAAGCCAATGGATGTGGTTTCCCTAATCCGGGTGATCGGCCAGAGGGTAGCCAGCGGTCCTCAGCATAGGCGTGAGATTGTGACAGTGGCCACCATTCTTGAACGCAGCCGGGACACTATCATTCAAGAGTGGTTTGGGCGTGTGCAGGCGGAGGAAGCGCTGATGTCGGTTGCGTTGAGCCGCGACCAGCGATGCAGTCATCTGCCTTTGGTCTTCATCGACCTGATAAGCCGTCTGCGCTCGAAGGAGCCTATGGGGACCAAGGAACCGAGATCTACGGGCGCCGCCAGGCACGGTGCTAACCGCTTCAGCCAGGGTTATACCGCTGCGATGTTAGTCGAAGAATGCCGGCTGTTGCAGGTCAGCATCTTCAAAACCTTGCATAAAAACCTGTTGAACATCGACTATAGCGTGCTGCTCATCGGCGTCATGACCATTGCGGATGAAATCGATTTCCAGCTTAGCCAGGCAATCGAAAGCTATACCGAGGAAACGCTCCAAGCCGACGTCGCGTAGCCGGCTGACAAAGCCGGCTAATATTTTCGCTTCTGGAGGGAATTATGTCAGGCGACGATGAGGCGAGCTTCCTTTTCCTGGCCGAGAATAGCATCGACATCATCTGCCGTGCCGGCCTGGACATGGTGTTGCACTATGTTTCTCCATCGTCCTTCTACGTTCTGGGCTGGAAGCCGGAGGAGATGACGGGCAAGAGACCCGATGCATTTTTTCTTCCCGAAGATGCTTCTGCGCTTGTCGAGAGCTCGGTCGCGATCGTTCGCATGCGGATGAAAGACGGCATGATGGCGTGGGTAGAAATAAAACACCGGATGGTGTGCGACTCCGTTACCGGCGTGCCGCAGGAAAATATTATTGTTATCCGCGATATCACGGAGCGCAAGACGTTGGAAGAAAGACTCTCTGTATCAGAGTCGACCGATTCGCGGACCGGACTCTTCACCGCAGGCGCCTTCGATGAGGCCCTGGAGCGGGAGTGGAATCGCACTCTGCGGGAAGGTGCGTTCCTCTCTTTGCTGCTGCTTGACTTTAATCACTTCCGACAGTTCCACGACTGGCGTGAACATCTGGAAGGCGATCGCTGTCTTGCCAAAGCTGCCGCCGCCGTTCTGCGTGTTCTGCGGGTGACGGATTTCGCCGCCCACTACGGTTCCGAGGCCATTGCCATCATCCTTCCTTCGACGGGCCCGCGCGATGCGGCCAGAGTTGCCGCCAAGGTACGTTCCGCCATCGAACCGCTCCGTTCTATTCTCAATGTGAAATTGGAAGACCATGGTTGGGGCACGGTGACCATCGGCATCTCTACCGCGTTCGCGCGCGCCGGGGGAACCTCGAGGATGCCGGAAATTCTGCTCCTTGCAGCTGATAGCGCGTTGCATCGAGCCATGCATCAGGAGTCGGAATCGCAGGCCATGGCGGCGCCGATTTCTCCGCTGCTCAGGGATAGATCCTGATCCAGTGGTTACGCATCTTCGGCCGGATAACCACGCCCGCCGTCTGAGACGCGATGGCATTGGTCGGTTCTACAGGCATATGGCAGTCGATGCAGTTGTCAGCTATTTTGTGCCCCATGGTTTTTGACATGCCACAACTTTCTACCTGGTGGCAGCTGAGGCAGCGATCGGAATATGCCGCCGCCGGGCGCTCCGGTTGGTGTACGTTGTGGCAGGTCGAGCAACTCATCTTGGGCGAAGAGAGATAGCAGCGGCTTTTCTGCAACAAGCCCACCTGGTTTCCATGCACGTCAGGATGGGACGCGATCTCGCCTGTGTTCGGCTGCAAGTAGTTGTCCAGCGGCTTGCCCGGTACAAACGAGAATGCCGGAGCGAATTCTTCCCTGCGAATACCGTTGTGACACAGTGCGCACAGATCCACCTGCCTATCCCGTGAGAATTCAGCTGGATTCAAGATTGCTTCTTTTGCGGCAGGAGCTTTTGTCCGTTCAAGCGCGATGTGGTCCGCACCCGGGCCGTGGCAGCGCTCGCAGGCGATACCCACTACCAAGCTCTTCTGGTCATAACGATTGGTCAGAGGATCGAGCGAGAGTGGTTCAATATAAGTAGCGTGGCACTCCATGCAACGCGGTGTGACCGCGCGGGTGAAGTTCATTGTGCCGTCCTTGTAGCCAGGACTGTTGATCCACCGTCCACCGTCCGTCCAGTAGCTTACGGGCAGCTCAAACAATTGTTCACCGTGCCAGTAGAGATAGCTCTGCCCGCGCACGCCGGATCCAATCACGACGTCCATCCGTTCGCTTCGCTGCTGCAAGTGACCCGGCCACCCGGCGACCGCGGTCTGATAGTAGCCGTTGTTTCTGGCCTCCATCTTGAAGTAGAGTCCCGGGTTGTCGCCCGCCTTTGCCGGGTCCGCGATCATCAGCACATTGGACCCGTCGTGGAATGAGCCGAGAATCGAGTCTTTGTTCGCCGGCTGTGAGGTTAGATGATGGGAGGTGTGCTGATAAGGATCGCTCTGATCGTGGTGACAGGATAGGCAAGCTGCGTCTCCCGCATACTTATCACGTTGAGCGGGGGCGAGGCCCAGAAGTGCCAGGAGGAGCGTTACGCTTAGCGGCACCATGCGAAAGTGCTCCCATGAGAGCGGGCGAAGCCGTTCGGCCGAAACCTATTTCCACGAGAGGTCCGCTGAACCGCAGATCCCTCGGCTTCCTCCGGATTCTCCTGTCGGACTTCGCGGTTTCGGTCAAGGGCATGCGGCTTTCCTTTGAGAAAGCCGTATACGTCGCCGTTGATGAGTGCGGCGTGGTAGGAAATCCGGAGTTCCCTCCCGCGGCACGGCGGGGCAGGCGGGGTGACAAGGGGGAAGGTCGCGGTCAGCGCAGCAGCCGTTACCGGGGATGGACAGAGCCGCAGGTGATCCGCCATTTTCATTTTCTGATGACAAGTCAGTCCTGTACCGCCACCCAGGCCTTTTTTTGCGAACTCCCGAGCACCGCATCGAGGACGCGCAGTTGGCGAATCCCGTCCTCGAAGGTGGGATAATCGACCGGCGCCTTCGCATCCATGACTCTTCTGTAGAAGCGGCGAAAGATTTGCTTGAAGGTGTCAGGATAGCCCTCGGCGTGGCCGCCCGGTAGATCGGTGTAGGTTTGGGCCTCCGGGCGCATGAGCACCGAATCTTTGATATGGATCTCGTTGGGCGCATTGCGATGGCCGATCCAAAGATCTTCGGGAGCTTCGCTAGTCCAGGCGGCGGACGCTTTGGAACCGAAGATTTCGATGAACAGACGGTTCTTGCGCCCCCCGGAAACCTGGCTCACGGTGAGCGACCCTCGGGTGTTCTCGCCCATGGCAAACATCATCGCGCCGAAATCTTCCGACTTGATGGGCACTTCGTCGTATTCATTCGGCTGAAGCGTCTTGCCGGTAAAGGTCTCGACGGAGTGTTTGGGTTTTTTGCGCGTCTTGTGGAAGGTGTGCAGATCGGCGCACACGGAAGTGATGCGCTGCCCCGTGATGTGCTCGGCTAAATCGCACCAGTGGGTCCCGATGTCAGCGAAGGTGCGCGAGGGTCCCTGTTCAATGCGCCAGTTCCAATCGGTGTCATAGAGCAGCCAGTCTTGCGAATAGGTGCCCTGGACGACGTAGATATCGCCGAACTCGCCCGCTTCGCACCTGCTGCGCATATTTTGCACCTGGGGGTAGGCGCGCACGTTGTAGAGAGTGCAATTGGCAAGTCCCTTTTGCCTGGCCAGCGCGATCATGGAGCTAGCTTCCGCGACCGAGGAAGCCAGAGGTTTTTCGCACAAGACGTGCTTGCCGGCTTGCATGGCTGCGTTCGCCATGTCGTAGTGCAGATCATTGGGAGCACAGATGTGGACCGCGCTGATGTCAGCGTCGGCGAGCAGATCCTGGTAATTGCCGGTGGCTCGCTCAATGCCAAGATTGTCGGCGAACTTTCGCGCCGCCTCGGCGGTGCGCCCGGCAACACCGACGACCTCTACGTTGCCCAATCGGCGCAGCGCCTCGGTATGGACGCGGCCCATGAAGCCGATCCCAAAAATTGCGACCTTAGGCTTTTCCAAATGACATTCCTATCTTTTTACCAGCGCCGTTGGGGCGCCAGGTTCTAGGACGGGAGAGCGCGGCGCTCTCGCATCAAAGCATCTTTTCCCATGAACTCATGGGGCACGTAG
The DNA here is from genome assembly GCA_963815175.1 of uncultured Acidobacteriaceae bacterium. Lineage (GTDB taxonomy): Bacteria > Acidobacteriota > Terriglobia > Terriglobales > Acidobacteriaceae > PALSA-350. Next base: position 36,653 of record CAWFGM010000008.1, on the reverse strand, counting down.
TGGACAACAGGCGCCGATCGTCCGCGAACGATCGGTAGGGCAAAGCTCAGCAGATCCGTGCCGTAACGTTCAGCATGGAAGAACACGGTGCCGATACAAGGGCTGTCGGGCTTAGCGACAATATCCATGATCTCCATGCTCCCTCCATGGCCGACAATCGCGATGTCGGTGGCGTTTCCGGCCTGCTTCGCAGCATCCACGGCCCCGATGGCGCTTTCATCATTGATCCCGACGACCAAAACCCGCTTTCTCGATCTTGATTTGAAGGCGCCGGCTGCAGCTGCTTGGGAGGTCGCTTTGTCCCCACCTCCGTCGAGGTGGACAATGCACTTCTCGGGTAAGGGTCCGAGCCGTTCCTGAACCCCTTGTAGTGCGCCCACCAACCTGCTCTGGATGGTTCTGCCAGCACGGGGTGACTCGAGCAGCAGAAGTGTATCCACTTCAGAGTTCCAGTGCCTGATGGCGTAATCCGCCAGCGCGACCCCGGCGGAGAACCCCGCGCGATAATTGTTCACGCCAAAATAGACTGTGCCGTGATGCGGGTTCACAAGAGAGATGAGAGGAATCTCCGACCGGGAAAGGATATCCGAGATGACGGGCGCCACGTGTTCGTATAGCTGAAATTCGATGGCCAGGTCGACCTTGCTGTCGGCCATGGCTTCGGCGTTGCGAATCGCGGTATCGGCGTTGCGATCGTTGTCCCACACCACCAGATCGATTCCGGCAGCGGCGGTAGCTTTTTCCAGGCTGCGCTGGATCTCGACGGCAATACAGATGTGCTTGGAAAGGTTGGCAAAGCCAAAGCGCAATCTGCGGCGCAATCGGTTGAGCCGATACTGGCGGCCGGACTGGGTCAGGTAATCCCGCAATACCAGGGTATGCAGAATCCGATAGGCAGTAGTGTGCGGTATCCCGGTTCTCTTGACGACTTCTTCCAGTGTTAAGGATTCGGCCGCAGAGCCGAAACAATCCAGGAGCTCAATCGTCTTCGCGATAATGGGAACCCAATACTTATCTATTTTGCGAGAGACCTCTTCACGATTTGTGTCAGGCTTGTTCTTCATCTTTCTGGTCCGATTTCTTCCGCGACGTATAGTAGCACTTAAATGTCAACATCTTGAAAAGAGTTCTATTGGGAACTTTACCAAAAGGTTCAAGACTATGCGCTCAGAACATCGAGTCGAATCCCCCCTTCTGTAGGGCGTCGAGTCTTTCGGTCGGTGGCTTGGTTTCAGGCTTTATTTCGGCGCCCAGTTCCAGGCCGCGAGCTGAAGTTGCGCCAAAAGCAGGCCACTCGGGAAGGCCCGCATGGTTCGGATCTCCGCTCTTCGCGAAGTTAACCCAATAGCTCGACATCGTATCGGCCAGCTTGCGGTCGGTTTCCGTCCAAGGCCGTTTGACGGAGTCCAGATTGTTGAAGACGTAAACCAGTTCCGCGGAGTGATATGCGCCGTAGTGATCGCTGTCATGACCTGGCGGCCGGCGATCGAAGTAATAGATGTACGTTTTCTGGCCTTTTTCGAATCTGGCCACCTCTAGCGCGGTTCGGGCCATCAGGTCTCGAACTGCATTGGTGGCTTCTTCCCATGCCTCGCTGTCTGAGCTTGCCGGGTAGAGCTTGAAATACTCTTCCGCGCGGGCTCCGTAACGGGTCTCGATCTGGCTCTTCCATTGCTTCTCGGTAAGCGTGGGCGGAATGAATGTAGTGCCTTCGTTGGCGTTGGAGCCGGCGAGTAGCGAATGGGTATTTTCTTCTCCGGCGCGGAAGACTTCGCGCGGAGGAGCGGTGAGAAAATAGCCGTCGACGATGGGCCAGAATCTGGATATGTTCGCGCCGGTGCCGCTCGGAGGAGGTATCGCGATCCGCTGAATCTCCGCAGCCGGTTTGCTTCTCAATTCAGAAAGGGAAGCGACCCCCATCTTTTTGGCAAAACTCAGGCCAGTTTGTTCGGCGGCTTTCAGGTCTTCAGCAGGCATGAATCCGCCGCTTTGCACGATGGCACGACGAAAGTAGCCCTTGGCCAGTGGCGAGGCGCAAAGGTTCAGCACCGAGGATGCCCCCGCGGATTGTCCGAAGATGGTGACATTCTCCGGATCCCCGCCGAAATTTTGTATATTCGCTTTCACCCACTTCAGCGCTTCCAGCTGATCGAGCATGCCGTAGTTGCCGGAGGCGTGAACGGGATCTTCCGCGGTGAGCTCCGGATGAGCGAGAAAGCCGAAGACGCCAAGGCGGTAGTTGATGGTTACCAGCACAACGCCCTTGCTGGCCAGAGCCTCACCGTTGAACGACGGGAGAGAGCCAGAGCCCTCGACAAAGCCTCCCCCGTGAAGCCAAACCATGACCGGACGCTTCTCAGAGGCAGAGGATGCAGCGGTCCAGACGTTCAGGTAGAGGCAGTCCTCGCTCATGGGCTCCGGACTCTCATAGAATTCCACCTGATAGAAGGACCCGGGTTTGAGTGCATTTTGCACGCAGATATTTCCGAACGCGTCCGCGCGGCGAATGCCTGTCCATGAATGTACCGGCTGAGGCGCTCTCCAGCGAAGATTGCCGATCGGCGGTGCAGCGTAGGGCACGCCGCGAAAGACGGTAACCGAGGGGTCCTTTCCCGGAATGCCTTGAAGCGCGCCATTGGCGGTCTGAACCGGCTTATGCAATGCCGCGGACGCGGGAATAGCCACCGCCATCATTACAATCCACGTTGAGCCCGATGGTTTGCGAAATCAATGGGAACCTCTTTCTTGGCGGCTGCCCGCGTCAAAAGTGGAGGGTAGCGCTGGCTGTGACAGGCAGCGTCGCGTTGCTGGTGGATAGCTTCGGATCGGTTGTCGATGACGGACGTTCGCCCGCGTAAGGGCTGTTTCCCACCGCGAAGGCGGGTGGCAGAATCAAGCCCTCATAAAACCGCGCGACTGTGGATACGGTGTCCTCTCCCGTGCCGCCGGCCGGCGGACGGGAAGCTGTCCGATGCATTGTCAGGGGCATTCGACTCCAGCGGGAACCTGCCACGCCTGCCAGTATTTGACGGAAGACGGCGTGATGGCCGACCCATCTGGTCTTCGTTCCCAGGATGGTTCTGGTTACCTCTTCCACGATGTAGCCACCCCGGGGCGACGCATGGGCCAGCTGCCACTTTCCCGTTCAGCCGGGACCTCCGGCAGCGGTCGCATTGCGCAGCCACTGGCCATCAAGATCGACTCCGGTGACCGTGATGGCGGAGGGGATCAGGCTCCCGCGGGCGGATACCCGGTCGTTATCCGCGGAAAAGGATGCAGTGCTGCCTTCGAGCGAAGTGGAGGTGAAACTCGAGCGCCAGTCGCCGTTCTTCGGCCAATAACCGCCCTTTGCGGGAACGATCTGAGAGGATACGCGGTTGTTGCCCGCCTGGGTGATGTACACGAACTGCTCGCTCTTGCTGCTGGCGGAAGTCCGGAGTGTAACCTGGGAGCGGGTCGATGCTCCAAACTCCCATACCGCGCTTCCAATTTGTAGAACTGCGTTGGTTCCCGGGGAAGAAAGAGCTGTATTTTCTGTCTCCGATTGAGTAATCGTATCGCCGCTTATTTCGGAGATCGCTTGTTTTCCCCTCTCGTCATCGAAGGTATAAGTCAACACAAAGGGATCACCTGGAGGAATCTTCTGGTATGAGCTATGTCCGAAGATAGGCCCCTCGCCAACCTTGATTTCGCCGGTCGATCCGGTAATCGTCACCGTGATGGTCGCGGCGTGCGCCGCCGTGTAAAGCCGCCGCCAGTAAAGACCGCCGCTAACCTCATTTAGCCGGCTCCGATAAAGCCTGGGTAAAGGGTCATGCCACCATCGATATAGATGGTTGTTCCGTATACGTAGTCCGACTCATCCGAGGCCAGCCACACTGCCACTCGCCCGATGTCTCCCGGTTCGCCGATTCGTTTGGCCGGTATCAGCTTGAGCAGTGTCGATTCGAAGATCTCCGGCGTCGTCAACTTCTCCACGTTCATCGGAGTACGAATCGCGCCCGGCGAGATGGCGTTCACCCGGATACGCAAGTGAGCCACCTCCTGGGCGAGACTCTTCATAAACAACATCAGACCGCCTTTGGCCGCGGCGTAGTTCGCATGGCCTTCCCAGGGAATGATGTCGTGCACCGAACTCATGAAGATGAGCTTGCCGCAGGCATAGGAAATCGAGCGATCGACCCCTTGCCGTTTGAACGCCCGAATCGCCTCCCGGGCACAGAGAAACATGCCGGTAAGGTTTACATCGATTACTGTCTGCCACTGTTGCAGCGTCATCTCATCTACTTTGGCATTCAGCTGTATGGCGGCGTTGGGCACGCAGATATCGAGTCTGCCGAAGTTTTCGAACATGCAATCGAACATGGCCTTCACTTCGTCTTCGCGGGAAACGTTGGCCTTGAAGATTACTGCTTTTCCGCCGTGTTGCCTCGATGATCGCCGCAGTTTGCCGCGCTCCTTGTTCGTCTGTGCTGTAATTCACCAGGACATCTGCGCCGGCCTGCGCAAACCCGATGGCCATTGCCTGGCCAAGCCCTTTGCTTGCTCCCGTCACCAAAGCTTTTTGCCCCACCAGCACCCGATGTATGGGAGACGGTGGCATTTCGTCAGGGGGCGTGTATCCGTTTTCAGGGCTCACTGATCATCCTTTGAAAACTTTGTCCCAACAAACTACCGAGAGTAAATGCAAATCCGGGTAGCGCAGAGCAGGGTCCTGCTGTTTCTTTTCGCTGTCGACGTGGGAGAGCAGATTGCGAAACCCGCGGCTGAAGCCGAGTTTTCCCGCATGAATGCGGGGGCTCCCACCATTTCGCTTTTCCAGTTCTCACGCAGACTCTAAAGTCCCCGACGTGTTCCTTTCCGGTGGCGTAGAGTTCTTCCGTGGCCTTTTTAGCTGTACCAGTTTACTTAGCCAAGCGGCGAGCTTCAATCAAAGCTTTGCCATCTGGTCACCGTCTGTGCAGCGATCGGATTGCCTTTTGCCTTAAGGTAACTTTGAAAGTTCTCAAAGTGAGGCGAGGCAAGGTGCAGATCGAGCGCAGCCTGGCTGGCGAACTTTTCATAGAACATGAACTGTCCCGGATGCTCAGGATCAGCATGGAGTTCGTAAACGAGAACTCCGGGTTCTTTTCGACTGGGGGCAACCAGCGCATGCAATGCGCTCCCCAGCTCTTGTTCGTGCCCCGGGGCCGCTTGAATGTGAGCGTTGATGATGATCGGTGCTTCGGTCATTGAGTCCCGTAATGAACTAAAGAAAGCTGGGAGTATAGGTGCAGTAAGTTCATATCGTTGCACTTATAAAGGTGTCAAGGGATTTTTTCCCACAACAGTTCCGTATTGAACTGCTCAGTTTTGATGGGGGATGCCGAAGCGCAGTTGTTGCGTCTTCATCGCATCTTCCCGTTGCGTCTTGGTGAGCAGGCTTGCCTGTTTAGCCGTCTGCTGGGCTTTATCGTTTTCTCCCAGTCGCTGGTAAGTCCGGCTAAGCTGGTAATAGGTGGGTGCGTTGCTTGGGTCCAGCTTAAGCACCTGCTCAAATTCTTCTTGCGCTTCTTTCCAATCTTGCATCTTCATATACAGCAGCCCCAGCTGATAGTGTGGTTCCACCACCGCCGGTTGCAGCTCCTCGGCGCTTTTCAATGCTTCCATTGCCTGCTTTTGTTGGCCCAGCTGAAACGAAACCAGGCCGAAGACATATTCGAGCGCAAAGTCGCGCGGGACCGCAGCCCGCGCATCCGTAAGCACCTTCAGCGCCTCCTCATCTTTCCCGTCCTTCATGTAGCTTTGCGCCACCGCCACGTAGCCCAGGGCAAGCGCCGGGTGCTCGGCAATCGCTTTTCGGAAGGTGTCGCGAGCCTGGGCGTGATCTCCGGTCATCATCTCGATAGCGCCTAAACGGATGGTCAATGGATAGTCATCGGGAACCAACGAAATACCACGCTGGACGATCTCGGTCGCCTCTTTATAGCGGTCCAGATCGATCAGCAGCCGTGTGCAATCAAGATAGCGGTCGGGATTGGCGGGATCGGCGGCGATGGCTTTCTGCCAGGTATCGAGGGCGAGCGAGTTTTCCCCCGCGGCTTCGTAGGTGGACGCGACATCGCTCAGAAGGTTGGCGTCGGTAGCATGCTCGGCGGTTAAGGAGGCCAGCAACGGAAGCGCCTCCTTTGCCTGCTTGGCCTTGACCAGGGCCAGAGCGAGGTTGTACTGGTTCTGCCAGGAGGGCTGCATTTCAGCGATGCGCCGAAAGCGCGCCGCCGACTCAGCGTACATCTGCCGATCCTGGAGCAATTTGGCAAGCTGGTATTCCTGCTCCGCGGAAAACTTGGGGTGCTGCTCCAGCAGATCGATAAGCTTCGATGCTTTCGCCGGAGCATCGGAGGTAAGGCATGCCTTGATCGCCAGCAAGGCTGCGGCGGGATCATTTTCGAGCAGCGTGATGGCGGGCTCGATATGCGGAATGGCCTCTTTTTCGCGCGCCGTAGTCAGGTAAAGGACGGCGAGGTAGTAGTGAGTGAAGGGGTCGGCGCTATCCAGAGCCAAAGCCGTCCGCAATTGCTTTTCCGCCAGATCGTACTGCTTTTTACTGAGATAGTTAAACCCGAGGTTGGTATGCGGGCCGGCAAGCTTTGGGTCGATGCGGGAGGCGGCCTCGTAATCCTTGTTGGCGTCATCCATGCGGCCGAGTTTTGTCTCTGTGATCCCGATAAAGTTATCGATCGAAGCATTTTGGGGGTGCAAGCGCCTTGCTTCTTCAAACTGCTGCAGCGCCTCCTCGTACTTTTGCTGTTGAAACAACTCAAGGCCACGTTGGAGCGAATCGGTTTGTCCTGGCGCGGCCAAGGAGAGAATCAACGGCGCCAGGATGATCGCAGCAACGGAAGTGTAAAACCCGCCCCCGATGACAGATCATTGGTGGACGGATTCCAGTGTGTTCATTTGTGTTTCAGCGTGAGCCAAACCTTCGAGCTTGAGTTTGCGGGCGATCTCGAATTGCTCATTTGCCGCCTCTTTCTTTCCCAGGGACCGGTACACCAGGGCGAGCTGGTAATGCGCCTGACCTTGGGGATCGTGGCGAACAGCTTGCTGCAGCGCCCTTTCCGCCTTGGGAAAGTCTTTTTGCATGTAATACGCTTTGCCCAGGTCGCGATAAGTAGCCCATTGATCCGGATTGGCTTGCAGTGCTTTTTCCAGGTGGGGGATAGCCTTGGCTGCTTGCTGTTGATTGAGAAGAATCGTTCCCAGCTCAGCATTGGCACCGCCGTGGTCCGGGTTTAAGCGAAGCTCGGCTTCTAATTCGGCCAGCGCTTCTTCTTGCTGACCCGTCTTCAAAAGCAGATGACCGATGGAGAAATGTACCCCGGGCAAATTGGGCACGATGTTTTCCACGATCTTATATTCCGCCAGGGCCTTGGCATCCTGCTCCGCATTTTGGTAGGTCTGCGCCAGGAGCTCGTGTGCCGCATACGAGTCCGGAGCGGTGGCCAGTAGCTGTTCGAGCGTAGAGAGGGATAGATTGCGATAGGTCCGAGCCAATAGGTAATCGGCTTTGCCGTCACTCGGATGCAACTTGAGCCAGGCGTTCAAATCGCTCGCGGCCTTTTCGAAATTCTGACGATTGAAATTGTCCAGCCCCCGTGCGTAGGCATCAGAAGGAGTGGCACGGGGCGCGTTGTTGGTGAAATCATTCCACGCCGCCCGCGATGCATCCGTGTTGCCTAGGCGCGCCTGAACAAGGGCCAGGGCCAGGCTGCGGGAAGGACTGGCCGGAGCCGCTTCCAGCGTTGGCAGGCAGGCGCGCAATTGCGCTTGCCCGGCTTCGCTGAGGTCTTCGCTCGCGGCAGGGTAGGGCCGCGGCAGGCCCAGGGTATTCGCTGCCTGGTAAACCGAGATGCGAATCGCAGAGCTGAATAAAGGCAGCGCCTCGTCGGGCTTTCCTTGCAGCAGGGCTATCTCAGCGAGCCTTGCCAGAGAAGCGGCAGAGCCCGGATTTACCTCTAGTTCGCGGTGATACTCCTGCGCCGCGGCATCCAGCTTCTCGCGATGGAATGCAACTTCGCCCAACCCGAAATGCGCGCCCTGCCAATGTGGATCCTGATCAAGCGCTCGGTAGTAGTGAGCGAGTGCATTTTCCCACGCATGCTCGTCCTTATAGATGTCGCCGTAGACCTGATGCTGTAGGGGCGTACCACTCGACCGGTTGAGCACGCGTTCGATGCCCAAGTCGGCGGCTTTGCGGTAGGCCTCTCCGAGGTCCAGCAGCAGAGCCGGATCGGAAGGAAAAAGCGATGCGGTCTGGCGTAGCTGTTCGAATGCTGCCTCAGTCCGGCCATCGTCCCACAAGGCTCTTGCCAGCCATGTGTGTGCGTCCTTGTTGGAGGGTTCCCGGCGGACGGCCTCGACCAGTTGTGGCACAGCCAGAGCTGCCTGGCGCTGCTTTTCGTAGTCGATGCCCAAGTAGAGGCTTACGCCCGGTAAAGCAGGCTTCAGCTTTTCGGCTTTGGACAGAGCCCGCGCGGACTCCGCAAATTTCCCCTGCGCGTTATAGACCAGCCCCAGGCTTGCGTAAGCTTCCGCCACATCGGGGCGAAGGTGAATGACGGCCAGGTACTCTTGTGCCGCGAGGTTGAGGTTTCCCGCATCCTGGGCTTGATGGGCTGAGGCGAAGTGCTGCGCCGCTTCAGAGTCGGCGTCCTGGGCCCGGAGTGTCGTCCCACAGAGGAGCGTACAGAAGGCCCAAACAGCGGTGTACCCGATGATCAAAAACCGATGGCTGCTGCAACTCAGCATGGACCTGCCTGGCGAGAACGCTCGAAAAGAATAAGGGGGGAACGCTAGGAGCATTTCACTTCCACGCTGCACAATCAACCGTAGCGAGGTGCGGCTTTCCTTGAGAGAAAGCCGCGTCAGCATGGGTTGCCTTGTAGAGTGCAGAAGTGAAATGCTCGGTCGCGCTCCCCCTTTGGTATTGCCAATCTATATATCATACTTCGGGATGCGGAAAGCCACAGCCTCCCGCATCCCGTTTACATCAAAACGTTATTCGGAAGTTTGCCTGTAACGTTCGAGCCGACGAGACGATGCCCGATTGATTATTGTTGGTTTCCGCGTTGGGACCGGTACCGCATTGGAATTGTCCAAACGCCGGATCTCCTATGTGGTAATCCATACAGCCGAAGCTGTGGCGGTTGAAGATGTTAAACGCGTCGAATCGGAAGAGGAAGTTGACCCGTTCCGTAAATAGCGGGATGCGCTTGGAAGCTTGCAGATCCTCTTCCTTGTGGGTGAAGTTGCGTACATTTCCCAGCGTTTTAGGAGCGTTTCCAAACGTATAGTTCGGCGCCTGGGTGAAAGCGGCAGCGTTGATCTTGGCAGTCGTCCCGAATTTATATTTACCAAGATGACCAAAGAAGGCGCTGGGATTCGTCCCTGGGACTACATTAGGCCGTGCGTTGCCTCCCGTTGCCTGGCCCGCAAAGGTACCTGCAGTCCAGTTGTTTTCCTGAACGAACAGAGGGAAGCCGGTCGCGTAGGTATCCACACCGCCTAACGTCCAGCCGCCGATCGCCGCATCGGTCAATTTGTTAACATTGCCTCCCCACTTCTTTCCTTTTCCGAAAGGAAGCTCATAGGTGTAAGCGATTTTGAATTGCTGCGGTTGATCAAATTCGCTGTAAGTTTTTTCCTTCCTGGGATCATAAGGATCGAACATGCCGCCGACGCCGCCATTCCACGCCTCCTGCGGGGCATAGTCCGAATCGGCGTCGGTAAGATTCTTCGCCCAGGTGTAGTTGCTCAATATGGTCAATCCAGACCCGTAGCGCTTGGTTACTTGTATCTGCAGTGCTTCGTAACTGTAATTGCCCCATGGATTGGCGCTGAACGACGTGTCCAGGTCCTCGGTCTGGTACTGCGGGAAAGGCCGCAGAGCCTGAGCAACCGTGGCCCCAGAGCCGAAGTCGCTTTGGAAGTTGGTGTACGGGGTGCCAACAGCCGGTAGTCCCGCGCAAGCCGGGTTGCCCGCGGATCCCGCGAGTGGAACCGCCAGGCAATTGCCGTATACCAGGGCTGATGCAGGAGCCACGTTGGGATCCTTAAGCAACGCCTGCAAGTGACTTCCATGGTTTCCGACGTATGCCATATCGACGAGCCATTGACCGGGGAACTCGCGTTGTATGTCGAGTGTCCAGTTATTCACGTCGCCAGGCCTGGCGAGCCTGCTGGGTAGGAAGACCGGGCCACCGCTCGCCGCGCCACCGCCGCCACCGTTACCGTTCAGGGCTGTTGGGGTGATGGTTGGCGGTATCGAGCCGGGATAACCTTGCACCGTGCTGGGTATAACCGCAGGCGTCTGTTGGTTGATCTGGGTAGGCCATTTATATCCGGCGGCGAAGAAGCCCAGACTGTCGGTGTTGGCGAAGTTGGATATCTTCAGAGGGGTTTGGTAGAGGCCGTAAGCGGCGCGCAGCACCGTATGGGGATCGAGTTGGTAGGCGAAGCCTACGCGAGGACCCCATGATCCCCAATACTGGTTCATCGGGGAGCACCTGCCGTCTCTGCCCGGGCCCGTTCCTTGAAATTCATACGCGCCAGGCAGGCCGTCGGCGCCAGGATTGGCCAGGGTCGGATTGACTTGAGATGTCCTGCACTTTTCTTCAAATACTGGCTGTGGGACCTCATAGCGCAGGCCCAGGTTCAGAGTGAGCTTGGGGCTAACTTTCCAATCGTCCATGGCGTAGAACCCCCAACCGTGCACGCGCATAGCAGCGTTTTGAGGGCCACCAACCGTGCCGTTCGACGCTGCCCCGAGAAAGAAGGCTGCCGCGCCTGACCCGGAGTTTGGATCGACGGGGTTGCCGTTTGCCAGATTTCCAGCGGAAGTCAAAGCATTGTGAAGCCGAAATCGGGAGCGGCATTGCTGTTGTAGTTCGAGTTGAAGCCCTGGCGCCGGTAGACAAAGCCAAACTTCCAGTTGTGCCTGCCTTTCACCCACGACACCGAGTCGTCCCATTGGTAGCTATTGTCTATGAAGGAGCTGTTGTCGCCTGGAGGTGTGGGCATCCCTGCCCCTGTGGCATGGGATGTATTGAATGCCGTTGTTGGGGATAAGAATGTCCTGGTAGTAGCCATGAAAGTCGATCTTATCCGCCCATGATCCAACTCCGCCTTCGCCCTGCTCGATACGGAAGCGGCGGGTATAACCGGCATTGAAGTGGTTTAAAAGCGTGGGCGTGATGGCATAGTCCTCACCGATGCGAACATAGTGAGTCGTTGTGCTGCCAAAGCTTTGGTCGTAGAGTCCTTTCGGCCCGTATGAGTAAATGTTGATAATCGGCAAGTCGGCTTGCGCATAGCTGCCGAAGAGCTTGTGCTTCTGCCCGATATTCTGGTCGATGCGGGTCGAATAGAGATCGTTGTTGATCGGCGCGAGCAGAGTATATGCCAGGTTCTGAAATGGCTGGTTGGGATTGGTGGCTACCGGGAGGTAGGGAATGAAGGCCTTGGCATATGGGTCCAGCCTGTCCGCTGGAATCTGGTTGTTGGGAAACGCCTGGCATGGCTTGCCCAGGTTGGCTCCGGAGCAAGTGGTGTAATCATAGATTTTCTGCGCCGGATAAGTGACGCCATTGATGGTCTCGCCGTTCAGGACCTGGGAAAAATCTCCAGTCCACATGGCCGGCGTCGCCGTCGAGGTAAGGGCGGGGCCACCGGACTTGAAGCGAAAGCCTTCATAGCTGAAGAACCAGAAAGTCTTCCCACGGCCGTCATAGATTTTGGGGATAAATACCGGGCCGCCGCCAAATCCGCCAAAGTCGTTTTGCGTGTCGTTCTGCCTGCCGACGCCGGTGTGGTTGTTTTGCCAGCTATTGGCGTCAAATGCCGCGTTCTTGAGCAGGTCATATACGGCGCCATGGAACTCATTGGTTCCCGACTTGGAGGCCACGTTGACGAAGCCGCCGCCGGTACGCCCGAATTCCGCCGCGAAGGTGCTGGTTTGTACTTTGAACTCAGAAACTGCATCGACGCTGATGCCGAAGTTCCACTGGTAGTTCGGGGAAGCCAACTGAATCGACGAACCATCCAGGATCACGTCAGCTTGTCCCGTTCCCGCGCCGTTGAGTTTAAAACTAGCCTGCGATTGGGCGTTTCCCGTTGAATCTCCTTGAAAGCCCGGGGTCAGTGTCATGAACTCGAGCGGGCTGCGAATGACACCACTAAAATTCAGCGGGAGTTGCGCGATCAGCTTGCCGGGGACGGTGGTGCCTACGTCGCTACTCTCCGTCTGGATCTGCTGCGCGTTCGCGGTGACCGTCACCGACTGCGACGTCTGGCCTACCTGGAGAGCGATATCGAGATTGCTGGTAGTTCCGATCGAAACCGTGATGCCTTCCTGAACGGCTTCTTTGAAGCCTGGCGCAGATACGCTGACTTTGTAGGTGCCGACCGGCAGCTGAGGATACAGGAAGCGGCCGTCACCGTTGGTGGTCACCGGGTAGGTGGTGTTGGTATCGGTGTTGGTGATCGTGACCGTAGCGTTAGGAACGAACGCGCCTGCCGGATCGTGAACCGTCCCCACCATGGATCCGCCGCCGGCTTGTGCCCACATGGTTGCTGTCGACATCGCGAGGAACAGCGCGAACACTGGCAATAAGTAACGCATGCTTCTGTGGTTATTTGAGCTATGTGCTTTCTTCACAGGTGACTCTCCTAAAATTACTGCTCTGTCTGGTCAACGATGGCCGATGAAGCCTTGGGCATGAAGGTCCGACTATGGCCTTTTCTATGTCCGGCGCAAGTCGGTAACTAACTAGTTCCACACCGAACTATTAGTCGACGCTAGCTAGTCAGTTTTATGCGCGATAATGTCATATAGTTGGCGTTGAAGATGTGTCAAGAAGTATTTAGAACAGCGAGTTCCGTAATGAACTCCTGTAACTAAAGCGGTGACGGAAACCTGCTAAGGCCTTAGTGAAAGCATTCTGCTAAGGGAGTTATCGCTGCGATACCCCATTGGGTTTACCTTGTCGCCAAGGGGAATATGATTGCTCAGCCCCGCAGACGTATCTGTGACACTACAGAATTTGGAAGGGGAACCGCAGATCTTTCTCTTGATGCAGGGCAGCGGTTAAATCTCAGCCCCTGTCTGGTAGAGGTCTACGTTGAAACCCTGATCCCGTGGTGAGAGGCCGAAGCCCAGGACTGACGTCCTAGGGCAGTCTCAGTCGTCCCCTTCGACGAGCTCAGGGCAGGCTCTACGGGACTGGTTCTGTTACACCTTGATAGTTGATTTTGTTTTCAGCAAGTGCTGTCAAAATTAGCTTTTTTCGAATCTGTCCATCCAGCTCCAGCCATGCCAAGGTGTGCCATCTGCCCTGCACACCAAGTAGGTCTATTGGCTAATTTGGACAGCTCTGGCTGAGAGTAGTCCAGGACGTGAGTCCAGGGTGGGCTATGCGACATACGACCAGTCCCGTAGACCCTGCCCTGAGCTCGTCGAAGGGGACAGCTGAAAGTGTCCCAGGATGTCAGTCCTGGGTGAAGCTGCACCAACCCGAATGCGCGAGGCCGCAATCTTTAGGCCTTGTCCGGATTGGGGAGCATCAAGTCCCTGACCCGCACCGCTAATTCGTGTGTCGCCTCAAGAAATTGGCGAAGCGTGCGAACTGTTGGGCCGAAGGAGTCGAACTCGATAGGCGACAGTCCATCCTCGTTGTAGGCGCGGCCAAAGTCAGGAAATTTCCGCAGCAGCTCATCTACGATTTCAGGATTGACTGGCTTCTCTATCCGCGGAGCGACACCCACATCGCTGGCATTGAAGCGCAGCTGCCATTTGTAAGGCGGAGAAATCACGAGATCGCCGCCTACCAGCTCGCTCCACTGCATGTGGTTGCGGAATGCGGCGGAGAGCAAGCGGATCCGGTAGCCACGCTCGCGATAAATTTTGTAAGCCTTCTTGAAGACGGCGACTCCGGCCCACTCCAGATATCCGGGATCGAGGGTAATATCCTGCTTTTCCGCCACCAACTTCAGCCAGTCGTCCAGCCGGCCACCCATGATGGTGCAAACTGGCCCCATGCGGGATATGTCCTGGCCCTCCTTCTCGCGCCGCTTCAATCCGCGCTCAACTGCTTCGGCCACGGCAATGGATTGGGGCAAGGTGAAGGAGACGGTCGCATTGACGCTGATACCGCGATACGTAGCCTCTTCGATGGCGGCGATTCCTGCGTGCGTGGCCGGAATCTTAACAATCATGTTGGGCGCCAGAGCGTCGAAGCGCAGTGCCTGCTCCAAGAGGGCGGCTGGATTGCGATAGTAATGAGGGTCGGTCTGGATGGAGAGCCTGCCGTTGCTGCCGCGGTACTTTTCGAAGGCCGGCCGCAATAATTCGGATCGCTTGGCGGATATCTCCTCCACCAGTTTCCAACCGATCTCATCTTCGGTGGCCACCGGGAACTCGACCGCCAGGGCGCGGATGCGATCGTTCCACAGATGAGCTTCTTTCTTAAGCACATCCAGAACGATGACCGGATTACAAGTCGCACCCACCGCACCGTGCTCGATCGAGTAGGTTAACTCGGAAAGGGTGGCCGAGTCGTTCCACAGGCAAGTGGGGGTGGTTTGCGTCATTTCATATAAAGGGCTCTTAAACGCAACCGTTTTTTCCATTGTCTCGCTCATGGCGTTCCTGCGCTTTCCTGTACCGGGGCAGCAGAGAACAGCCGGATCCGCTGCGAATGACGACTACTCCGGATACATCAATACTTTAATAGCTTTTTTCTCGTCGCATAAACGAAAGGCGGTTTGCCAATCCGAGATGGGAAGCTTGTTTGAGATCAAGTCATTCAGTCTCACTCGGCCCTCGGCATAGATCCGCATCATGCGCTCCCAGGTGCGCGCGGTATAGCAAACGGAACCGGACATGGTGAGCTGTTTATAGAAAATCTGATCGATGGGAAACTGAATGTCCTGCCCGCAGATGGCGACCTGCGTGTAACGCCCCATGGGACGCAGCGATTCCAGGCATCCTCGCACGGAGCTGGGGTGGCCCGCGCACTCGAAGGCCACATCCACGCCTACTCCATTGGTGTGGTCCTGAATCGCTTCACTGAGGTTCTGCTCTCCGATGTTGACAACGGCGGCGGCGCCAATACGGAGTGCAGCATTCAGCCGTTCCTGATCTCCCGGTGCACCGGCGACGATCGCCCGGATTCCCTCGGCGACGAGGAGCTTCAGGCAAAGCAGGCCCATCGGTCCCGGTCCAGAGACAAGGGCTGTATCACCGATGCGCACATTGGTAATTTCTGTGACCGCCTGCACCACGGCCGCGAAGGGCTCACTCATCGCTGCTTCGTCGAGAGAGAAATTCTCAGGAATCCGGTAGAGCTGGTCAGGGCGCATGACCACGTAACGGGTGAACCCCCCGTTCACACCGTGGCCCATTCCTCTGCGGTTGGAGCAAAAGATGAAATATCCGGAGCGGCAGTATTCGCACTGGCCACAAGTTACGGCGGTGGCGCCGAGGCCCGTGACTCTCTCTCCTAGAGTAGCGTTGTGATTGACATTGCGGCCGACTTCCACCACGGTGCCGGAAAACTCATGCCCGAGAATAACCGGAGGGTAGTTGCGAAAGGTGTCGTGAAGCACATGAAGATCGGTTCCGCAGATTCCACAATAGGCAATTTCAAGCTTGACTTGATCGTCACCACATCGTGGCTCATCAACTTCCCGTATTTCGACATTTCCTTCGCCACTCGCGTATTTGACAAGAGCTTTCATGTTGGCAGGTCCCTACACTACTCAAGACAGGTACAACTTACCGCTGCCATCGACCTTTCTACTCTTACCAATGGCGTCTAACAGATTAGGAATCGAAGACGGTCAGGAAACGCAAGTAGTTTCAGAAAACCAAAGCCACCCCCTTGGCCCTGAGTTCCTGATTGAACTCTTTCTTCCCGGCTATGTTTTGCACTATAAGGCGGACCCACTCGAATAGCAAGACTGAGCCTTGAAACCAAGGTTCAGTGCTGGGTGAACGGATCAGCTAATTTCAGTTGCCGCTGCGGGGATTAGCGGGTTTCCTCAGCTGCGTTACTGGGGAAGGGTGTAGTACTCATAATCGTATTTCCAGGTCGATTGGCTGGCGGGTTCGAGCGATATATCGATAAATGGCTCTACCGCGATTACCGATCGAATGGACCAGAGCGACATCTTGGCCAACGGACGGTCTCCAGTAATCGTCATCCCAGCGTGAACGTTGGTATTCTCTATGTGAATCTTGTAGTCATCGGAACTCTTCCCAAAGCCCTCGATGGCGAAGTAGACGCGATCCTCTCCCGTCAACGTCTTGCGGTACAAAATCTTATTCTTCTCAACCTCCGCCAAGGCCTTATCCGGCGGTGGATTGGCGGTAACTTGGAAAGGGAAGGTGATGCTGAAGCCGGCGTTAGTCGGTTGTTTGTCGAGAACCAGGAAGTTATGATCGTAGACGCTGGTGCGTATGGCGCGCGTCCCGGTGTTCTTCAGGCTGTGCTCTATTACCATGACAGGCTTGCCGGCAAGAAGGCTTAGCTTCTTGTGATAAATATATCCATACCCGGAAGAGGCATTGTGAAGTTCCTGGGTAAACTCCACTGCATCTGCGCTCTTCTTTACGGTCCACTTACCCCCGTCGACAATCTCATACAGGCGGTAAGCGCTATAAGCTGCGTCGTCAGGTTTTCTTAGGACACCAACGCCGATTTTCAGGAAGGTTCCGCCGGCCTTAGCTTCATCGAACCCAACAGCCGGAGTGAACTCCTCCACCGGGCCGGTGATGGCGCTACACGGGCCGGCTACGATCTCAGAGCCCTTATAGATAAAGTCGGGAATTTTGGGGTCGGTGGCAGTGAACCAGGGACCATAGTAGCTGTGCCCTTTGTATTGCAGGTCCGCCACCACACCGGACCAATCGAACCTGGTACCGCGATAGAAGCCATGCGCGGCATCAGGCAGGTAGAGTTTCACGTGCAGCAAAGTGTTGGAGATCTCCGCCTGAGGCGGGACAGGCGCAGCTTCGATCAAGGCCGGGGAAGCAGTTAGTAACGTCATCATGAGGAAGGAAAGGGTTCTCATAAGTGTTAGTGGGTGGGTGGGAGCGCAATCAAGCTGGTAGAAGGAGATAAAACAGGCGCACCAGGCGCAACATCGCCGGTTGCCGCCCACTCCGCGCTACGCGCGAAAACATCCATGAAGCCCGGTTGACTCATGGCCAGAAGATCGTGGCCCAGGACTATCATAACCACTCTCCCCTGACCGTAAGGAACCGTCCAGATCACCGGCTCTACCTTTCCCGTTCCACCTTTTACGTTGGGATCATCGTAAGCGGTAGCCAGTACATGGGCGTTCGGCTTGAGGTCTATTTTGTGATAAAGCTCGTCGTTGGCGACAAATGTGGGTGGTAATCCGCGGCTAATCGGATGGTCTTTGTCGACCCACTCGACGGAAAACACATGGCGCGTTGCGTGACCGATATTATCCAGTTTCCAAGTCATTCCAATCATGTCGGCAAATGCGTTCCACGGCTCGCCTTCCAACCGGCGAGGCTCCGTTGCACTTCCGCCGGCTTGGCCGAAGAAGGGTCCATAGGTAATTCCGTGGACGCCGACCATGCCTTTGCCGGAGTGAATAAAGTCTTCAACTGCTTTTTCCGTTACCTCCGGCCAACGCGGGCCATAATAGTAATCTATCAAGACGTCGTAGTTGGCCAGCGTGGCGGCTGTGATGCCCGCAACTTCTTCTTCGAGCTTGACGTCAAAGCGGCCGGTATTGTTGAGTATACCTTGCATGAAAGGCGCGGTTCCCTGCCAGGGGTGTGACCAATCCGAACTTCCGGTGAGCACAAGAACCCGAATCTTGTGAGCGGGCGCCTGGGCCGAAGAGGGCAGGGTAGCCATCGTGCAGAGAGCTAAGCAATACACCAGAAACATCTTCTTCATGTGCGTCTACACCTCGTAACTTGGCTTTAATGGTTTGCCGCGGGGAAGGGACGAGGCGTGATGTCGGCATCGACCAAGCCCAGAGCCCACTTGATGGCTCCAATGTACATTTGCTGGATGCGCGCGTCATCCAGGGTTGCCTCGAGATGGCCAAAGGTCGAGTACCACACACGACCCTTGCCGTATTTTTTGGCCCACACAATAGGATAGTCTCCATCGCTTCGTAGGGCAGCCAGCCGTTTGAGGCTGGCTTGCAATTGTTCCCCATTGCCATGCTCCGGCTTGAGCTGCGCGAAGACTTCGGGGAACTTACTTGGATCCATCCTCATGATGACGTGATCGACTTCGCGGGAATAATTCGGCCCCACGATGGTGTACTGGTCCTTAAATGTGAACTCGCGAGGAAAACCCTGGACCCCGGGGAAATTCGGGTCTTCGACCACGATGTGCATGTCGGCGGAGGGAAATTCGCCGACCAGGTTTCCGCCGATCATCTGCGCATATTCCGGCCAGAGCAGAAGGTGCCCTCCGTTGCCCGCATGGCCGGCGATGAAGCCTTTGCCGTCATCGTGAACAAAAGAGAGCAGGTCGGCCTTCTGTTGATCGGTGATGTTCCAGGGACCTTCTCCCATGTAAAAGACGGCATCGAAGTCGTTCAGGTTTCGAACGTTGTAGCCGGCGATCGGCTGCTTGGTCAGCAGATGCATGTCGGTGCGTATGATCGTTATCCAGGCGCCGGACTCCCGTCCCAGCCGCTCCACGGTGGCCAGCGTATGCGAAGCCGAATCGTGATGATAGCCAGGGGAGGCATACCATTCCTCCGGGTCGGCGATGGCAAGAATTCTCTTCTTGCCTGGCCATGGATCGTCTGGTGGACGGGAGGGTGCTTTATCCTGCGCCAGAAGCTGGGGCGCGGGCCGGTTAGCCTGCGCGCCGTACAGCGTCTCTGCAGAAAGCGCAGAGGCGGCTGCTATTCCTTTTAAAAATTCGCGGCGCTCCATTTTCTTCCTTCCTAACCGTCCTAATGACTCTTGTCCTCAGACTCAGGCAGCGCAAACGCGAACCACGTATCGTTCGCGGCCACCAACAAA
Source organism: uncultured Acidobacteriaceae bacterium (assembly GCA_963815175.1). GTDB lineage: Bacteria > Acidobacteriota > Terriglobia > Terriglobales > Acidobacteriaceae > PALSA-350. The sequence goes on along the minus strand of CAWFGM010000008.1, from coordinate 17,587 downwards.
TATTGACGTCCATAGAGCTCATAGGTCATGGGAGCATTGGTGACGAACTGCCCCAGGTTCGTATGCCAGAGCGTCTTGCCCGTAGCCGGATCCATGCCCAGAAAGTTTCCGAATGAGTCGCCGCCGAACAAGAGATTTCCCGCTGTCGTCAGCAAGCCGGAGATGAGCACTCCGCTCTTGTCGCCGAGCTCATGGCTCCACACTACCTTACCCGTTTTGTAGTCGATGGCCTTCAGTACGTAGTCCGGAGGAGAACGAAAACGGCCATAACCCGAGGTTGTAAAGTAAGCCCACGTGCGGGCCGCATTGACAAAGATCAGCCCTAGCTTTGGATCGTAGGATGGCGACCACCAATTGGTGGCGCCGATGGGATACGGAGAGACCAACGCTCCCGGCGGGTTAGCATCCTTGGCGTAATTCGGAATAGGCCGGCCTTCCGCATCGATGCCCTTGGCCCAGTTAGTCTCCGGCATGAACTTGGTGGTTAATAAGTGCTCCCCGGTTACCCGGTCGAGAAGAAAGAAGTATCCATTGCGGGAAACTTGTGCCAGTAACTTACGTTGCTTGCCGTGGAATTCCCCATCGAAGATAATCGGAGTCTGGCCGGCATCATAATCGTGGGTATCGTGGGGCGTCACCTGGTAAGCCCAGACGAGCTTTCCGGTATCCGGGTTCAAGGCAACGATAGACGCGGTGTAAAGGCTATCTCCCTCGGGCGTAGGATGCGGCGGCCTGTCCATTGGAACCCCATTGCCGGTTCCGAAATAGTAGAGATTCAACTTCGGGTCATAGGTGCCCGTCAACCATGGAAATCCGCCGCCCTTCGCCATGGTGGCATTGTCCACCCAGGTCTCCGAGCCTGGCGCGCCTGGGTCCGGGTCCACCCACCACTTCCATTGCAAGGCGCCGGTTTCCGGATCGCGAGACTCCAGCCAGGCGCGGATATTGTCGTTGTTACCCGGACCGACAATGACGTGCTTGCCGATGACCAACGGAGAGGTGGCGGAAAAGAAGTCCTGTTTTACGTCCGCGACTTGCACTCGCCATCGCTCGGTGCCGTCCTTGGCGTTCAAGGATACGAGGTAATTGTCCGGCGACATAAAGTAGAGCCAGCTGCCATACATCCCCACGCCGCGGTTGGCCACATGGATCGCGCGATTGTTAGGCCAGGCATAGTGCCAGAGTTCTCGCCCGGTGAGCGCATCCATTGCCCATACGTTGTCGGTAATGGTGAAGTAGAGCACGCCATCAACGAGCAACGGCGTCGACTTGATTCTGCGCCCCTCACTTGCCTGTTGAGCATACGACTCGGCGCCGAAATCGACACGATGCGTCCAGGCCAGCCCGAGCGTCTTAACATTGGAAGCATTGATCTGGGAAAGAGTGCTATATCGCTGGCCGGAATAATCGCCGTTATAAGTAGGCCACGTATCTGTCGGTGGCCGGCGCAATGCCTCCGGGTCCAATGTCTGCGCAGTAAGACAGACAGGCAACAACAGCGAAACCAAAAACAGAATCGGCCTGCACGTCATTTGAGTGTCACCAGGTATGCCAGTAGATCGTGAATGTCTTTGTCCGTATAGATGGGCAGCATGGCTTTGTGTGCGGCCAGGGGATCGATTACGTCAATGGATTTGGTGTGATCTCTGGGCCAGGTGTAATAAACGCCGGAATCGTCTACCAGCGAAACAGTAAACTCATCCAGATACTCAAGCTTCCCAGAAACCGTCTGGCCGGACAGGAGCACTACGTTCACGTGCAGCGGTTTTGGCGGAGGAGTTAGAAACGCCGTCGTCAGGGCGAGTGGTTGATATTTCGATCCAATGTGAGCCAGGTCGCCGGTAGGGGAGTGGCAGGTGCTGCACTTGCCCGCGCCGTTGAAGTAGGCCTCTCCCGCTTTAGGATCGCCTACCAGCAACGCGGTTTCCGGAAGCCGTTTGCCGCGGGTTTCCTGGATGCGTGAATGCAGAAACGCTGCGATGTCGGTAACCTGCTCCGGCGACAGCGTGGGGAAGGCAGGCATGCCGAGAGTCGGCCGGCCCTGCTTCAGGAACGGTCCCAGAGTGTCGCCATGGTGATCCTGAAAGACCAGCGGGCTGCGCAGAAGATTGGGCGCCTGTTCCGTACCCGTAGCGAGCGAACCATGACAGAACGAGCAACTGGAAGAGAAGGTGCCCTTTCCTCGTTCCGCGGCCGCTTTATCGATTGTGGACGCTGCAGGGGCTGCCGGCGCTTGCGCCGTTGCGGGCCTTGTGAAGGCCGCGCTTATACATAGCGCAAGAGATGCAAAGAGTAGCTTGCCGGGTAGACTGAGCTCTGGTTGCTTCTTCATCGACTAACCTCGGAGTAACTTCGCTCTGCTCTGGACTTATAGTAGAGTCGCCTACTACCGAGATAGCACTCTCCCTGGAGATAGATTGCGGGCGGGAAGTAAGATAACACCAGATTCACCGAAGTTCCCTTATGAACTAATTCCACACATAAGTTGGTGCGACACTATACCCGCCGTTCGTGAGCTGTCAAGAATTTTAAGGCCTGCTTGAGGGCTGAGCTTTGAGGCTTTCGACTCCTAAAAAACACTGCGAACAGCAGGCACACGGTCTTCTATTGTCACTGCTATCGTCTTTGACAGATGGCCGGGAATCGGTGTAGTGTCATGGCGCTGGCAGCTTGTTGCTACAGATAGTTCATAAGGGAACCAACTTAGTCGAAAGCAAATGGAAGATTATTTCGCCATGAGCGTGAAGTGCGCCCGCAACCATGGCTGATTTTGCACCTCGGAGAACGCAATGAAAATCCAATTTTATCTCTTTACCATATTCCTCGGAATCATTCTCGCCGTTCATCTGGCAATGAATGGCAAAGTGGGCAGCGCATTGGGCAACCCTCGCGTGGGGAACGCAGTGTTCTGGTGTATTGGTGCAGCAACCGCGGTTCTCATCGGGCTGACCGGCTGGCGGGCGGGCGTGTTGAGCGGATTTAAAGACGTCCATCCCTTGCTGCTGACGGCAGGTGCATTGGGTGCTTGCCTGGTCTTCGCCATCGCCTGGCTATTACCCCAGGTAGGGGCGCGGGCCATGTTCATCACGCTGATCGCAGGCCAGGTTCTCGGAGGCATGATTCTTTCTCATTTTGGCTGGCTCGGTTCCCCCGTGCAACGGATCACCATTCCCAACCTGGTGGGAGCTGCGATCATGATTGGCGGCGTGGTCCTGGCCACACACGTTACCGCGGATGCCTAAAACGATTTTCGTGACAAGGGAGCTTGGCTGGTGAAGAGGGTAAAGCTGGGAAGATCGAATATCGAAGTGAGTGCGCTGGCTATGGGCAGCGACTTGATTGGCAGCAGAATCGATCGGGAGACTTCCTTCCATCTATTCGATTTCTTCAGCGAAAATGGCGGCACCCTGATTGACACCGCGAACATGTATGCGTGCTGGCTGCCGGGCTGCAAAGGCGGCGAGAGCGAGACCACGATCGGGTCGTGGATGAAGGAGCGGGGCAACCGGGAGCAGATGGTTGTTTCCTCCAAGCTGGGTTTTGACTTTCACGGATGCGCGGGCGGATTACGCGCAGCTGAGATGGAACGCGAATGCGAGAAGAGCCTGAAAAGGCTGCAAACGGACCGGATCGACCTTTACTATGCGCATCGCGACGATCGCGACACGCCGCTTGAAGAAACCATGGAAGCTTTCGATCGTTTGATCAAGGCGGGTAAGGTGCGAGCCGCCGGCGCCAGCAATCTTGCCCTGTGGCGCATCGCGGAAGCGAACACGGTCAGCAGGGTCCATCAGTGGAGTAGCTATTCGGTAGTGGAACAGAGATATACCTACTTGCGTCCTCGCCACGGCGCCGATTTTGGACCGCAGATTTTCATCAGCGAAGATCTGAAGGATTATGCCCGGTTTCACGGCATTGCGCTGATCGGCTATTCCATTCTGCTTCAAGGCGCGTACACGCGCACTGATCGCGAGGTGCCGGCCCAGTTCGCCGGTCCCGACTCCGACGAACGGTTGAGTGAGTTGCGAGCCGTAGCCAAGGAAGCGGGGTGCAGCCCTTCGCAGGCCATCATTGCCTGGATGCGCCAGAGCGACCCGGCGATCCTCCCCATCATCGCCGGCAGCAAAATCGAGCAGTTACGGGAGAACATCGCGGCTCTCGATATCACTCTCAGCAGCGATCAGATGAGCCGCCTGGACTCCGCCGGCAATCCCGGCGTCAAGCAGGGATGGATACAGCCAAGCTGAATCGCCTGAGTGCCTAAGAGAGCGTCAGGCCTTCACGGACGAGCTCGGTCCCGCAGGGATGCTGAGTGTCAGAGCTGTCCCAATAGCAATCATATTGGTCATGGCGGCCCACCTTGGCAGGAGTGGAGGCGGATGGACAGAATCGAAGAAAGCTGATTGGAATGCCTGGTTGAGAAATCCCAAGAACGCCCGTCCTGGCATCCTCACGGTTTCCGATCCAGCAAACGCAGGGGGGCGAACCGATGGCTTCACGCGGGCCCTTAAGTCATTGTTCACTGGAATCCGCCCTGAACCGCAAAGCCGTGCGCGGCCCGCGCCAACATGACACAATAGATAGATAGTAGTTTAGGTGCGGGAGGTCCGCGCTATGAACACCTTAAAAACTGCCTTTTTGCTGACGGCGCTCACCCTATTTCTCATCGTTATCGGCGCCTACTTTGGCGGCCGCAACGGAATGATCCTGGCCTTCATTGTTGCTGCCGGGATGAACTTTTTCAGCTACTTTTATTCTGACAAGCTGGCGCTATCGATGTATCGCGCACAGCCGGTCACGCGCGAGCAGCTGCCGCGGGTCTACCAGATCGTAGAGCGTATCCTGCCCCGCATGGCGCTACCGATGCCGAAGATTTATGTCATTCCCAGCGATTCACCTAATGCATTCGCCACCGGACGCAACCCCAACCATGCCGCCGTCGCGGTTACCCAGGGTATTCTGAATCTGCTCAATGACGAAGAACTGGAGGGCGTGCTTGCTCACGAGTTGGGGCATGTGAGGAATCGTGACATCCTCACCAGTTCGATTGCCGCTACGCTCGCTGGAGCCATTACCCTGCTGGCGCAAACCGCCCGTTTCGCCACCATTTTCGGCGGTGGCGGCAACCGGGACGGCCGGCGAGGCATGGACGGCGGAGGTCTCTTCATGCTCATTTTGGCCCCCATCGCTGCAACGCTTATCCAGCTTGCCGTTTCCCGATCCAGGGAATACGAGGCCGACGCCACGGGCGCGCATGTCACAGGAAACCCCTACGCGCTGGCCAGCGCTTTACAAAAGCTCGATGCCTATTCCAAGCGGCTGCCGATGCAGGCTTCGGCCTCCACTGCGCACTTGTTTATCGTGGCCCCCTTTATCAGCGGGGCAAGCTTCGCTAATCTCTTTTCCACCCACCCGCCGATGGCCCGTCGTATAGAGCGGCTTACCGGCCGGGCTCCCATGTAGGCCAACATGCGAACCTCCTTCCATTCTCTGGTCTACCTCGCGCTTGGCCTTTGGCTGGGCGCGCTGGTTTTCTTTGCTACCATTCTGGCGCCCATCGCGTTCAGCCAACTGCCGCCGCTCTTTCCCACTCCGGCTGCCGGCATTCACGCCGCCGGGTTGATCGTCGGTGGTTCTTTGGTGCGTCTCCACTGGATGGGGCTGGTCTGCGGATTGATCTTTCTGGCGGTCTCGGTTTTGGCCAGAGCTCATTACCGGACGATTATTCCGCAGGGAGTCCTGGTGCTGGCGATGATGCTGCTCACCGCGTATTCGCAGTTTTCCATCATCCCTCGCATGGATACGGCTCGTGAGTCCGTAGGCGGTAATGTGGATGCGGTTGCCGCTAATAATCCCGGGCGCCAGATCTTCGATCGTCTCCACCAACGATCCGTTCACGTGGAAGGCCTGGTCCTGTTGTGCGGAGTAGCCGCGTTGGTTGCCACCACGCATTGTTCGCGCGGAAATCTAGCCAAGCATCTCCTAACCGACGCCCATTTCTCTTCTGGCGATATACTTAACTTTTGCGCCGCAAGGCCCCACACAACAAAAATCCCTGGCGCGTAAGCGCCGTTTGCCTGGACGGCGAGTTCCATGAAAACTGGCATTATCGGTCTGCCTCAAGTGGGCAAGACATCCCTGTTCAAAATCCTTACCCGGTCGAAGGTAGAAACTCCGGCCTACTCCAATCCGCGCGAGGCGCATCTCGGTGTGGCCAAGGTTCCGGATGAGCGGCTGGATAAGCTTGCCGCCCTCTACAAACCCAAGAAAGTTGTCTACGCAACGGTGGAGTACGCGGACGTAGCTGCTGTTGGCCAGGAAGCGCTCAAGGAGAGCGCCTTCCTGACTCACTTGCGCGACAACGACGCGCTGATTCACGTCTTGTGCGCCTTTGAAGACGACTCCATCCCGCGCGTCGGAGGCATTGACCCTCTGCGTGATATCAAGAATGTCGACTTCGATCTCGTCTTTTCCGATCTCACCCAGGTGGAGAAGCGCCTGGAGCGGCTGGAAAAAGATCTGAAGAAGATGCGCACGCCCGAGCTCGAAAAAGAGCACGCTCTGCTTTTGCGTTGCAAGCAGCAACTGGAGCAGGAGAAGCCGCTGCGCGAGATGGAAATGTCGCCGGAGGAAAAGAAGCTGATTCGCGGCTTCATGTTCCTCTCCCAGAAACCAATGCTCTTTGTGCTGAATATCGCGGAGAGCACCACCTTGGGCGCCGATCTGGAATCCGCCGTATCGCGATACAAGCTGGAAGAGGTAGCCTCGCGGCCCAATGCGGGAGCAACCGCCATTTGCGGCAAAGTCGAGGCCGAGCTGGCGGAGATGAGCGACGAGGAAGCGGCCGAATTCCTTTCCTCCTACGGCTTGGTAGAGAGCGGTTTGCGCCGTCTCATCCGCAAGAGCTATGAGCTGCTCGGCTTGGTCTCCTTCTTTACCGTAGGGGAGGATGAATGCCGTGCCTGGACCATCCCTGTCCATTCACGCGCCCAGGAGGCAGCCGGGCGCCATCCATTCCGATCTCGAAAAGCATTTCATCCGTGCCGAAACCATTCACTGGGACACGCTGCTCGCTGCCGGCTCGGAAGCCGCCGCACGATCCCAGGGCACATTACGGCTGGAAGGTAAGGACTACCGGGTCGAGGATGGGGATGTCATGCACATTCGCCACAGCGGCTAGAGCATTTTGTGAATGGTCCGGACTTTTATCCGGGACGATCGGCCCGAAACAGAGTCGTTGCGGCCGAAGGGCGCAAGGAGGGGCCTGCGGTTCTCTTTTCCGGTTCTCACAAACCTTTTCATTCCCTCGCGGCTCTTGGAAAAAAAATGAGTTTCCTGTAGCCTTTTTGGCCCGTACCCTTCAAAAGCAGGCATGTCCAATTTCTCACTCTCGCTGGTACTAGGCTTGGTCGCGGCGCTCGCTGACGTCTTAGGGGCCTTAATCCTGGTACGCACCCACTGGGAGAAACGCTATCTTCGCTACTTCGTTGCCCTGGGCGCAGGCTTCATGCTCGCAGCCGTGCTGCTGGAGATGATTCCGGAGAGCTTTCGTCTTTCTTTCCGTTGGACTCCGCTGTTGGTCCTGGGGGGCTACTGCCTCATCCATCTGCTGGAACACACCATCACTCCGCACTTTCACTTTGGGGAAGAGACGCATCATGGCGAGTTTCTCTCCACCCACACCAGTAATTCGGTGGTGGCCGGCCTTGCGGCCCACTCTCTCTTCGACGGCGTAGCCATTGCCTCCGGTTTTGTGCTCTCCTCCTGGTTGGGCTGGATCATCTTCGTGGCCATCCTGCTGCATAAACTGCCGGAAGGCTTCACCGTCGCTTCGGTCATGTTGGCCAGCGGCCACAGCCGTGTGGCGGCGCTCAATTCGGCTGTGATCGTCGCCTCGGCCACTCTGGCCGGGGTGTTGGTGATCAATTTTTTCCCGGGTTGGGTGCGCGCAGGCCTGCCGCTGGCCGCCGGTGTGGCCATCTACGTCTCTGCAACTGACCTGGTGCCGGAGGTCAACCGGGAGCCAGGAATCCGCATGGCGTTGGTCTTTTTTGGCGGTGTCGCGGGTTTCCTGCTTTGCAAGCTGCTTGCCGACGGTGTTCTCCAGTGAAACGCCAAACGGGGATGGCCGCGAGCCATCCCCATGGGCAAAGCAACGTACGACTCTACGCTGCCAGTCGGTCCCGCAGCGCCTTTACGCGATCATGTGCCGTCTCGATGTGCCTCTGCTGGCGCAGCAGGATCTCCCGCAGCGGCAGGGGAAAATCTTCGCTGGCCAGCGCTTCCTCATAGGTTTTTTTGGTCTCGTCCTCACCCTGCTCGGCGGCGGCCAGCAGGGCGTGGTCCCCGCCGCCCAGCCGGGCCTTCAATTCGCCCCACGCGCGATGCACTTTACCCGCAGTTGAACTCGGCACCTTCACGTCCTTGACCCCGAAGTGATGCAGTTCATTCTCGAGTTCTGCTGCGAACCCGGCCCGTACCAGCGTTTCTTCGCGGAACAGCTTGCGCGCTTCCGGGTCTTTCAGGTTCTTTTCGAGTTCAATAAACCCCTGGTGCCCATCGCGTAGGGTCTCGATCAGTTCGCGCAGATTCTTTTCCGTCTTTTCCAGATTCTCTGACATGTGCTTTTGCCCTCTGTTCCTTCAGATGTCCGGATTGTAGAAGGGTTGTGCCAGGGGCGACTCTGGAACAGAACGCCGACCTTGTATAGTGTGGTGGTTGCAAGCTAGTGGGAAAGGGACAGCAGGGCTTAAATGAAGATCATCGTCTTCGGCGCCACGGGGGGTACCGGCAAGCTCATTGTTTCGCAGGCGCTGGCTAAGGGCCACTCGGTCACAGCTTTTGTTCGCAATCACCGAAGGGCTGATGCAAGATCCGCATCTGCGTGTGGTTCAAGGCGACGTATTCGATTTCGCTACAGTGGTTGACGCCGTCCGCGGCCACCGCGCAGTGCTCTCCGCTCTGGGCGCACGCACCTTGAAAAAGACAGATGTGCTCGCCCAGGCCATCCCCAACATCCTTGAGGGTATGCGCCAGGAGTACGTGACCCGGCTCATCGTGCTGGGCGCCTCGGGGGTCCATAAGGATCACGGCAAGTATCAGAATGCACTTACCAACATCGCTCTGTGGGTGGCGAAGAAGACAATGCTCAAGCACCCCTTTATCGACCAGGCGGCGCAGGAGCGTTTGCTGGCCGCGAGCGACGTCGACTACACCATTGTGCGCGCCCCTCGGCTTCTTGACGGGCCTTTCACCGGCACTTACCGCGTCCTACCCGACGCGCTTCCGCCGGGCGCGCTGAGCGTCTCACGCGCCGACGTGGCTGATTTTATGTTGCAGCAACTCACCGATCCGCGCTTCCATCGCCAAGGCCCCTACATCGGGTCAGGTAAGGTCTAGAGCGGTTTCGCAATTCCTGTGGCCTGAGAAACTGCTTAGTGTCCCGCGGTATCGCTGGGCGGCTTCTTGTGTTTGGGCGGGCGGCGCATGATAAATGGCCAGGGAACCAGCAGTGCGGCCACCACACTGAGCACCCAAAAAGCGTTCTGATAGCTCAGCATGGAACGCCTGCCGCAGCAACTGCTGGTATGCATATCCCGTGGCGGCGGCCTTGGCCTGGGTTGCAGTCTGCCCCGCAGCTATCAAAGCGTTCCGGGTTTGGGCGAGAAAATTTTCATAACCGAGGCTGCCGGGAATGAAGTTTGCCGCCAGCGAAGACTGGTGGGTTTGCTGGGTGCGCACAAGAAAGGTAGTCAGCAGGGCAGTGCCCATGCTGCCGCCGAAGTTGCGGGCGAAGTTGGAAAAACTTGAGATCTGGTTGTTCTTGTTCATCGGCACGCCCACATAGTTCAAAGTGCTGATGGGGATAAAGATGAACGACAATCCCAGCACTTGAAAGACGCGCCACATCACGATGTGCCCGAAACTCACGTTCAAGTCAAGCCGGGTCATGTTATAGAGCGCCAGTGAGGTTGCCAGAAACCCGACCGAAACCATGAGGCGCGCATCCATGATTGAGACCAGCTTTCCTGCCACTGGCATCATCACCATCAACACCAAGGCGCCTGCGGAAAGCGCCATGCCGGCGCGCTCCGCGGTATAGCCCATCAAGCCCTGCAGAAACTGTGGAATCAACACCGTGGTGCTGAACAGCACCATGCCCAGGATGAACTGAAAGCCCACCGCCGTTCCGAAATTGCGATTCTTCAACAGCTTCAGGTCGACAATAGGATCGGGATGCCTCCATTCCCACCATACAAAGACAGCCAGCGTAACCATCGCCAGCAGGAAGGTGAAGGTGATGTTACGGTCACCAAACCAGTCCTTTTCCTGGCCCTTATCGAGCACAAACTCCAGGCAGCCCACCCCGACCGCCACCAACCCGAGGCCCATTTTGTCGATGGGATTGGCTTTAGACCTGTGTTCAACCAGGTAAGGCGGATCTTCCACCATGCGGTTGCTGAGCAAGAGGGAGAGGACCCCGATGGGCAAGTTGATGAAGAAGATCCAGTGCCAATTGAAGTTGTCGGTGATCCATCCACCCAACGTCGGTCCGATGGCGGGCGCGGCCACCACCGCCATGCCGTAGAGGGCGAAAGCCTGTCCTCTTTGTTCCACCGGAAAGGTATCCGCCAGGATGGCTTGTTCGCTGGGCGCCAACCCTCCACCGCCCAATCCTTGCAGAATACGGGCCAGGATCAGGAACGGCAGAGTAGGGGCAAGGCCGCACAGCAGCGAGCAGGCGGTAAAGAGTGCGACGCAAGTCATGTAGAAGCGTTTGCGTCCGAAACGGGTGGAGAGCCAACCGGAGATGGGCAATACGATGGCACTGGAAACCAGGTAGCTCGTCAGCACCCAGGTGGCTTCTTCCTGGCTGGAGCCAAGTGTCCCTGCCATGTGGGGCAAGGCCACGTTGGCGATGGAAGTGTCCAGCACTTCCATAAAAGTCGCCAACGTTACCGTAAGCGCGATCAACCAGGGATTGTGTTTAGGGTGCCAACCCTCTATAGAGGAGTGGTGGACCCGCCGGGCGGTCTTCGGCTGCGGAGCTAGTGTAGCTGTGGCCAACGCTTATCCAGGAATTGGGAGTCTGTTCCTAGATTGTACGAAGCTTTGGTCGCAGTGGCACTCCCCCATCCCACTAACGAGTCATCAGGTTGGAACCAACCGTCCTTCGAACTGGCATTGCCCTTTCTCAGGAGCGCTAAAGCGCTCCCCTTCCGCACAAATGCAGGGGGGCTCCCACCACTAATTTGAATAAGTCTGACTCCCAGCCAACTTGGAGGGACGGTTGTTTCTCTCCGTCAATCCACTTCTTGCTTAGCCTTGTACCCATCCCGCGCAATGATGTCGTACTTCATCGGGTGGTGCTTTTCGTCCTGCATCTTAAGCGGTTGACCTTCATTGTCCACCAGTTCTACGCGGATCTTTCGATAAGTCCCGTCCTGTTTGGCGTTGGTCGGCGTGTATGTAAGAACGTACTGGTTGCGAATCGAGTCGTTAATCGAGTGAAAGATGTCAGGCATCTCGCCCTGGAAGCGGGGGAAAAATGACATGCCGCCGGTCATGCGAGCGAAGGTGGACATCTGGTTATCCGCCTGTAGGTAGTCAATCTGTTTAGGGCCGAACATGCCGGTCCGGGCGTTGCCGGTGAGCCTGGCGAACTGTCCGGTTCCGATGCTGAAGATGGTGACGTTGGGCGTCGCCTTGATTTTGGCCAAAACCTTATCCAGGTTGATCTTGCTGAAGCTGTCATAGCCGGAAGCAATCAGCACCACATACTTGCGCCCTTCGATGCGGCTCAGCCGGTCGAGGGTGGAATAGACCGCGTCGAACATATCCGTCTCGCTAAAGCCCGGAATCGTCAAGGAATTCAAGGATTCGTAGACCTGGCGCTTGTCCTGCGTAAAGTCCGTCAGGATTTGCGTCTTCAGGTCATAGGTCACCACCGCGACGTAGTCATCCGGTTGTAATTGCTGGGCAAAGGCATAGGCGGCTTCCCGCATGTCGTGGACAAAATACCAGTTGGTCGAGGCGAACTCGCACAGCAGCACTGCCGTGATGGGTGCCTTCGTCCGTTGAAAGTTGACAATCTTTTGCGGTACGCCATCCTCGTAGACGCGGAAGTTGGCCGGCTGCAAGTTAGGTACGAACTCATGCGTTTTCTGCAGGATGACACCTACATCGAGGGTCACTTCGGGGACATCCACGCGGAGCGAGAAGTTTTGCAGGCCCGGGGGATTTTTCACCTTTGGCTCCGGTGGCGGTGGGGGAACATCCGGCTTCTCAGTCTTCTTGGGAATGGCGATCGCGCCATTGTCGCCAGCCGGACCTCCAGAATCGGGCGCTGACTGATCCGGCTGTTGCGGAGTATTCGAAGGTGGGGTGGTCTGCTGCTGTTGGCCCCGGGCCAAAGGAAACCCTGGGGCAAGCAGGAGAGCCAGGAGGGCAGGGAACAGCTTTTGACCCAATCTGCGACGGTAACCGGGTAGGTTGGTGGAATCGTACTTCATGGAAAATACCTCGTTAGCTCGAAAAAAATAAGAGGGTTGGCGTATATGCTCAGGTGGCCACTAACGTCTAATCTGTAGACGTGTCTACAAGCCGTATATCAACCCGCTTTTCGATTTTGACCGCAGTTTTTATCGTTGCGGGCAGTCTGCTCGCCCAGGATAGCCCGGCTACTCCGCCTTCGTCTGCCAGTGCCGGAGTCTTCCCTCTCTCGGAGGTACACCGCGGCCTCCACGGCTTGGCATATACCGTCTTTGAAGGCACCCAGCCGGAAGCCATGGACGTGGAGATACTCGGGGTGCTCAAAAATGTCCTCGGCCCCGGCCAGGATATGATCCTGGCGCGTCTCAAGGGCTCCAAACCAGAGTACACCGGAGTGGTCGCGGGCATGAGCGGAAGCCCCGTCTACATCGACGGCAAGCTGTTGGGCGCGTTGTCATACAGAATAGGCCAATTCAGCAAGGAACCGATTGCCGGCATCACCCCAATCGCCGAGATGCTCGCAGTCAACGGCACGACTGAGCCCGCCACCTGGATGCATTCGACCAGCCAGTTGAATTCAGGTGACACCCGCAGCCCAACTACAGCCACCGCCGACGCGACCGACATCCATCCCATAGACACCCCGCTCGTCCTCTCCGGCTTCAGCCCGGATGCGGTGAAGTTCTTCCAGGATCATGTCTCAATCATGGGTGCTATGCCGGTTGCCGGCCTGGGTGGCAGCTCCCCCGAAAGCTCCCTAGACGGCATCCACGGTGATGCTGGTCCACCGCTGCTCCCAGGGTCTGCAGTGAGCGCCTTGCTGGTGCGGGGCGATTTGGAAATCGCTGCCACCTGTACCGTGACTTATGTGGATCCGCACCAGGTTCTGGCCTGCGGGCATCCCATCACCCGCTACGGCAACGTGTCTATTCCCATGACCAAGGCGGATGTCGTGGCTACGCTGGCCTCGCCGCTGAATTCCTTCAAGATCGTGAACACCACCCAGACCATCGGCGCCTTTACCGAGGATCGCTCATCGGCAATTCGAGGCGTTTTGGGCGAGTCGGCCCGGATGATCCCGGTAGCTATCCACACCCATGGCGGCCTGCGTGACCGCACCCTTCATGTCGAAGTCATTGACAATCCCGATATCACTCCCGGCGCGCTGATGGTCTCGCTTTATGAGTCTTTGCTCGAAACCAACAGCTACAGCGAGGAACTCACCTACAGTTTGCGAGGTACAGTCTCGATCGAGGGTTATCCGCCGCTGCACGTGGATTCGTTAATCGCGCCCACCGATCAGCTGCCCTCCGCGATGCGGGCAGCGCTTACCGTGGGGCAGCGCTTCCAGGCGGTCTACGGCAATTCCGCGCGGGTGCGCAATATCCAGCGCATCGACCTGGATGTCGACTCGCTGCCCGGCCGGCGCAGCATCCAATTGGAGCGAGCGCAGGCGACGCAACCCATGGCTCATGCGGGCGACACGGTCACGGTGGAAGCAACGCTGCGGCCCTTCCGCGGAGACACGAGGAATCTCCGCATTCCCATCACTCTTCCTTTGACCTTGAACCCTGGGCCACTCAGGATTCTGCTCAGCGACGGAGCAACGCTCGACCGGCTCACTAGCACCACCTCGGCCACCGAGGGCCCAATTGAGTTGAGCAGCATCATTCACCAGATGAACTCGGCGCACGATGACGACAAGCTTTACGTCACCCTTCTGCTGCCCAATGCACAAGCGGTAGTGGATGGGCGTACCCTGGCGTCGATTCCCATCTCCATGGCCAATGTTCTGGAGCCGTTGCGCACCAATCGTGGCATTTCTCTTAACGGCGAATCGGTGGTTCCCGTAACCTCGATCCCGGTGGACGCCATGCTTAGTGGAATGCAGGTCGTGTCCTTGGAAATCGAATAATGTAGACTGGAGCGGTTTCACAGTGACTGTGGCGTCATAAAGATCACCAGGTGTGGTTTTCTTCCGGCTTCGAATTACACCTACTGTGAAACCTCTCTACGCGGGCCCTTGTACCCAATCCTAACTGCCAAGGGCAACGCTCTTATGTCGCTGATCCAAGGATTCGCCACGCACGCAGCTGGCGCGGAACTTTTGCCCTACAAGTACGATCCCGGAGACATCAAGCCCAACGAGGTGGAAATCGCCATCACCCATTGCGGGATCTGCCGCAGCGATCTCCATATGGTCGACAATGATTGGGGCATCAGCCAATACCCACTCATCCCGGGCCATGAAATTGTCGGCACGGTCACGGGGACAGGGACCGCCGTACTGGGACTCAACCTCGGTGACCGCGTGGGGGTCGGCTGGCAGGCCAACTGCTGCGGACATTGTGAGTGGTGCCTGCAGGGCGAGGAAAATCTGTGCCCGGATCTCCAGGGCACCTGCGTACACCGCAATGGGGGGTATGCCGACCGCGTGCGCATCAACGCCCGCTTCGCATTTCTTATTCCCGAAGCGTTGGAGAGCGAGCGGGCCGCGCCTTTGCTTTGCGGCGGGATCACGGTCTACAACCCGATTCGCAGCCTTGGCGTCAATCCTTCATCGCGGGTGGGAATTGTCGGTATAGGCGGCCTGGGGCACATGGCGCTGCAGTTTGCCCGGGCCTTCGGAGCCGAGGTTACCGCGTTCTCGACCTCCCCGGCCAAGGAGCCGGATGCCCGGTCGCTGGGGGCGGACCATTTCGTGAATACGCGGGAGACCAAGACGCTCAAGAAGCTGGCAGGCCATTTCGACTTAATCCTGTCCACGGTTGAAGCAGACCAGGACTGGACCGCGTATATCGCGGCTCTGCGCCCGCACGGCACGCTTTGCTTCGTCGGCGCCCCGCCTGGCGTCCTGGGGGTAGCGGTCTATCCGCTGGTTTCCGGCAACAAGATAGTTACCGGCAGTCCGAACGGAAGCCCGCGTATGATGCGGGAAATGCTGCGGGTAGCCGAGCGTCACAAGGTGCAGGCCATCACGGAGCGCTTCGCGATGTCCAAAGCCAATGACGCGGTAACCAAGGTAAAGAAGAACCGCGTCCGTTATCGCGCCGTGCTTGCGAATTAGAGAAGAGCTTTCTCTCGTTCACCCACCGCGGTGGGCCAACTTATCCCCCGCGATTGAGTCCGGGCTAGCGTAGTGGAGTGATCTGCGGTTTCTAGGCCTCGAACCCACCTCATTTGTGGTGACAAATGGGGCCTAGTAGACTCGGTTCAGCATGATGCCTCGCGTCGTAACCGCAAGTCTATTGGCCCTTGTTGTTTATCCTCACCTTTTGTTGGCCCAGGGAACCCGCCTATGGGTGCAAACCCGCTACGAAGAGTTTGAAAAAGGCCAGCCCGAAAGCGCCTCCATCGCCAGCCCAGGCTACCTGGAGGCCGGGCCCATGCTGCGGTCAGTGTTATTAACCCCTTCGACTTATATCTGGGACGTTGCTTCCGACAAACAGGGAAACGCCTATGTAGCCACTGGCTCGCCGGCGACCGTACTCAAGGTGTCCCCTGAAGGCGCTTCCACCAAGCTCTTTACCAGCAAGGACCTCACCGTACAAACAGTAAAGGTCGGCCCGGATGGTTCGGTTTATGCGGCCACGGTGCCCGGAGGCAAGGTTTACCGCATCAAGCCCGGCCAATCCGGTCTTGACGACAGCACCGCCGCCCTCGTCTTCGATGCCGCAACCGCAGCCCACCGTCCGGGCACGGCCAAGCAGGCCGAGCAGGCACGGTACATTTGGGATCTGGCCTTCGATGCTCAGGGCGCTCTATACATCGCGACTGGTGGACCGGCGGCCATCTACCGCGTCGACGTGACCACGGATACCCCCCACGCGGAGCTGTATTTCGAGAGTGATGAGCAGCATATTCGCTGTCTCCTTGTTGAGCCCAATGGGAACCTGATTGCTGGCAGCGATGGCGGGGGACTGGTCTATCGCATCGGCAAAGACCGCAAAGGCCTGGTGATTTACGACGCGCCTAAGCGTGAAGTGACAGCGCTGGCCGAGTCCGCGGACGGGCGGCTGTATGTCGCAGCCGTGGGCGAGAAGACCAAGAGCGCATTGCCGCCATTGCCAGTGCAGGGTGTCGCGGTGGCCACCGCAACCATCACCATCGTTACCCCGGGATCGGTGCAAGCCTCCAGCAGCAATACCCTCATTCCAGATGGCACCGAAGTGGACGAACTGAGCCCCCAAGGGGCCCCGCGCAGGCTTTGGGTGTCGCGCGACGATGTTGTCTATGCCCTGCGGTCGACACCCCAGGGCCTTTTGGCAGCCACGGGCAATCGGGGCAGAATCTACCGCATTCACGAGGACGGAACCTACGTTGACCTCGCTCGCGCCGCTACCGGTCAGGCCACAGCCTTTGCTGATGCACCCGATGGCCTTTACGTGGCCACTAGCAACACTGGCCGGTTGTATAAGCTCGGCAACCAGCCGTCCACGCATGCCACCTACCTGAGCGACGTCTTCGATTCTGGAGTGTTTTCCCAATTTGGCCGCGTGGAAGTCAATGCCAACGACAATGGATCGACCGGGGACTACGAGA
Source organism: uncultured Acidobacteriaceae bacterium (assembly GCA_963815175.1). Classification (GTDB taxonomy): domain Bacteria; phylum Acidobacteriota; class Terriglobia; order Terriglobales; family Acidobacteriaceae; genus PALSA-350. The sequence continues at coordinate 553 of CAWFGM010000008.1, read as the reverse complement.
TCTTCGCCCGCTCCGGCAACGTTGAGAACCCGGAGCGGAACTGGAGCCCGTGGCAGAAGGTAACCCCGAATGCGGGCACGGCCGGCGTACCGGCGGCGCGTTTCATTCAATGGAAAGCGGTGATGGAGCCGGGGGCCAGGGTCGGCTCCGTAGGCGTGAACTACCTGCCGGTAAACATCGCGCCGGTGGTGGATGAGATCGCGGTCGAACCGGGTGCGCGGGCGACCCAGGCTGCTCCACAGCCGGGCCAGCCACAGCAGATCAGCATCAACCTGCCCTCGGCTCAAAACGCTCTCACCTACACGCAAGACCCGTCGACTGCTCCCCTGGCCGCGGTGCGGGATCGATCGGCGGTAACGGTTCGCTGGTCAGCGCATGACGACAATGGCGACGACCTTATCTTCGACATCTACGTTCGTGGGGACGGAGAAAAGAACTGGCGCCTGCTGAGGCCGCGCGTAACCGAGCGTTTCTATTCCTTCGATTCCATCAGGATTCCCGATGGTGGTTATCGCATCCGGGTAGTTGCCAGCGATTCCCCTGCGCATGTATT
>CAWFGM010000007.1:0-78094 GCA_963815175.1 uncultured Acidobacteriaceae bacterium | reverse complement strand
CGACAGCCGGATTTTATACCACTATATCAAAGAGGCGGCGCATCATTGCTGCCTCGTCTCGTCGTGTAACCGGTCTTTTGCAGTCGAGCCTCACGCACGCCGTGTTGTTCAGCGCGGCGACCACGGCGACGGCGTTCGGCAGCCTCTGGCTGTCGCACCATCCAGGGACGTCGAGTATGGGACGTTTGCTGGCGCTCTCGTTGTTTTGCACGTTGATTGGCGCAGTGGTGTTCCAACCGGTACTGATGGGCAAACCGCGACGTCGCGCGAACCGCAAAGGAATATAAGTATGAAGATGCGAACCACCGTGCTAGCGCTGGCCGCCACCGGGCTGATCTCTGGCTGCGCGACCGGGCCCGACCGCAAACCGGGCGACCCGTTCGAGCCCGCGAACCGGGTGATTTTCAAGTTCAACGACGGCATTGACCGCTTCGTCGCCGTTCCGGTCGCCAAGGGTTACCAGAAGGTGACACCGCAGCCGTTGCGCACGGCGGTGAGCAACTTCTTCTCGAATCTGGGCGACCTGACCAACGCCGCCAACAACCTGTTGCAGTTGAAGATCACGGACGCGACGGAAGACTTCGTGCGTTTCGCGTTCAACTCGACCTTTGGACTTGGCGGCCTGCTTGACTGGGCGACGCCGGCCGGCCTGCCGAAGCACCATCAGGACTTCGGCTTGACGCTAGGCCACTGGGGCGTCCCATCGGGCCCGTACCTAGTTCTGCCGCTGTTCGGCCCGAGTACGGTGCGTGACAGCATGGGCCTCATCGTGGACGTGAAGTTCAACCCGCTGAACTACATTGAGCCGGCGGTGCGCAATCCGCTGTATGTGTTGCAGTTCGTGAGCGTGCGCTCCGACCTGCTGGGTGCATCCAGCCTGCTGGAACAGGCTGCACTGGACAAGTACTCATTCGTTCGCGACGCTTATACGCAGCAGCGTCAAGCGCGCCTGCGCGGTACGGGCGAAAACGCCGCACCGCTCCCGAACTACGACGACCAGGACAACTCCGGCGCCGCCGCACCCGCCAAGGGTGCTTCGGGCGCGGCGGCAGGCTTGCCGAACTACGCGGACCCGGGCGACGCAGCCGAAGCCCCGAACGCCGCATCAGGGAGCGCCACAGGCGCCCCGGCGGGCGTCCCGAACTACAGTGATCCGGGTGACAACCCCGCAAGCGGTACTGCGGGTACGATGCCTGCCGCACCGGCGGCTCGCGCGTCAGGCACGGAGGCGCCGGCGCCTCAGCCCGCGCCGGTCAACAGCCCTCAGCCGGCGTCGGCACCGGTCACGCAATAGGGATGGTAGAAGGCGCGCAATGCGCCTGGGGACCCCGGCGTGGGCGTCTCGTCAGAACCGGCTGGAAGCTGAGCCGACATGCCGTTTCGACGTGAAGCGCGACGTGAAGCGCGACGTGCAAGGCGCGACAAAGGCAACCGCGCCGGCTGTCCAGCACTTGTCGCTCGTCCGGAATTTATCGAGTGCGTCCTGGGTCATGAACATCATGATCACGCCTTCGACTGGGCGCCAATCCGCAAGCCGAACGAGGTCGTACTGGTCTTGTAGTAGCCGACGGACGTGCCTCCCTCATGGAGCACGCCATCGACGCCGGGATCGATTTCATGGCGCTTGATGGTCGCTTCCTCCGGATCCTTGGTCGTGTTGCTGGCGGCCAGCGAGCTGGCCAGGGCAATGGCGGTCAGCGAAAAGAAAGTACGGCGCGGTTCATGGGATCTCTCCTCGATTGAAGCGCTGCAGATGGGGACCTGAGGCAGCTGAGATTGCTGTGCACATCCGTCGAAACAACGGTGTAACGCAGACTGACGCGCCGCCTAGAGGCAGCCGCTAACATCGGCGCCGGTGCCGCTTCCGCCCGCGCTACCCGGGCGGAAGCCGACCCACGTTTTGCTGTTCCCCGTCCAGGACGGCCGCACGACAGCGGCTGCGCCATTGGGCGGCTGCTGACCCGGAACATAGACATCCATCGCCTGGTTGTTCGCCACAATGACCTGCGATATGACTGTCTGTTGCGACCGATCCGCCCATTTCTGAGCGATGCATTGCGCGACTGCGGCGACCGGCTGCTGACTTTCACCTACCGATTGTGCGTTCGGCGGCATCGGTGTAGTCGCACAGGCAGTCAGGGTGGTGGCAGTCACTAGGAGAAAGGGTAACGGTTTCATCTTTTCACTCCTCACTTTGGATCCGCATTTCCATGGGTTTGATGCAACGTCGCGTGAGCATTGTGCAAGCCCGAACGATTCGCATCGCCCGGAAACTCGATGACGCTCCTTCATTACGGGCCTTTTCAGCGCTGCCTGATCGTTACCAGGCTTGAATGAGCCGCGCGAATGAGTCTTTGTGTATGCCGCAGAGGCATCCTTTCAGCCGCGACCCGCAGCAAGGTTAGCGGCAATAGCCTATCGATGATGCAGTCAATGAGAGTAACGGACAGAGTAACGGGCACCTCTGAGTCAGTCCCCAACCGTTTGCTGGTTGCAACCTCAATACGATGACGGCTATCGGCGCATGCGTAAATCGGCCTTTGGTCTTATGCGTACACGCGGCGGAGGCTGACTAAGCTGCGAAACAGGCTTCGTTTTCCAGTAGTGGCAGGCACAACGAAAACGCTCGGGCATCCGCTAACGCCGACACGCGTCGTGCGCCGATCGACCATGAGCGAGGCCTTGATGTTGTCGATTTTTAATGATGGCGCGCTCGTAGCCGCACACTATAATTCCACTCGCATATTGCGGAAGGCTATATAGAGAGTAGCCTGAATGTGCAGTAAAGATCGGTTGACATTAGCCCATTGACAGGCGTGCCGCCCTGGCTCGCAGCAAAGAGGTTATGCGATGGACCGCGTCGTGAATCGACGGCTGGCTGCTGTTGGCATCGCGTTCGCGTTATGCGGTTGCGCGGCCGCCACGCTGCAGAACCCAGATGGAATCGGCTATAAGAGCCGAGCCGTGAGCCGCAGCGAAGGCGGCCTCCAGGTTTCCGCGGCGGTGCTTTCGGATGAAGAAAGCGCGGCGGTGTTTGGCGTGCCGCTCGCCAAGCAAGGGCGATTCAGCCTGTCTGGATCGAAGTGCAGAACGACGACACGGCCAGCTATTTCCTGATGTCGCCGGGCCTCGACCCAAATTTCTTTCCCGGCTTCGGAAGCCGCCGAGGCGTTTGCGCACGGCGATGTCGCCTGGCGGAAACGACGAACTCGACCGGCGCTTCCGCGCGGCTTGCGTTTCACAACCCAGTCCTGCCGGGGCAGACCGTATCCGGTTATGTGCTGACCAACCTCAGCGAAGGCGCGAAGCTCGTCCAGCTCGATCTCGTTGCGAGCGGAAAAGCGCAGAACGTTTTCGTTCCTCATGGTCGTGCCCGGCTTCTACGCCGACTATCATGTCAGCGAGGTTTTTCGGCGCGAGATCTATCCGCCGGAAAAAATCGTCGACTATACGGAGGACGACGCTTTTCGTGCCGCACTCGAAGCGCTTCCTTGTTGCGCGACCAACGGGACGGTTCGAAGAACGGCGATCCGCTCAATCTCGTCATCGTGGGCGGGCTGGACGACGCGTTTCCCGCACTGGTGCGCCGCGGCTGGAGCCCGACCGAACAAAAATGGTCCGGCGCGATCATGAAGACGATTACCTCCGCGCTTTCCGGCGACCGTTACGTCAATGCACCTGTCAGCGATCTTTACCTGTTCGGCCGGCCGCAGGACCTCGCTTTGCAGAAAGCGCGCGACACGATTCACCAGCGCAATCATCTGCGACTCTGGCTAAGCCCGATGCGCTATCACGGCAAGCCCGTGTGGGTGGGCCAGATCAGCCGGGATATCGGCGTCCGTCTTACGTTTCACTCGCCGACGTTTACGACGCACAAGATCGACCCGGACGTAGACGAGGCGCGCACAGCACTGACGGAGGACATGGCCTATTCCCAGAACCTCCAGAAGATCGGGTTCGTCAACGGAGTCGGCGCCGCGCTCGCAAAGCGCCCCGAAAGAGAACCTCACCACCGATCCTTACTACACCGACGGCTATCGCCAGGTACTCGTATTCGACCGGCAACCCACGTCGCTCTCAGGGATCGAATTCTTCCCTTGGGAGGCAGCCGCGAAGCTCAACGCGCTACCCCAGGGAGCAAAACGATGAGCGAATCGCCATCGCTGCAACGTGGCTTGAAGAAAGTGGCAGGCAGCGTTGTCCTCTCACTCGTTTTCGCGGGCTGTGCGACGTGGACGGCCCCGACCAGCATCGACGATGCGCCGCTGCGCGAGCGAGCGGTCAGCGCGACGAAGCAGGACGCCCGCGTCAGCGTGGCCGTGCTGGGATCCGATGACAGCAAACGCATGTTCGGCGCCGACATCAACAGGACACAACGTTCAGCCGCTATGGATCGAAGTGGAGAACCGGACTTCGCAAGCGTTATGGTTACTGCACTCCGGCACCGATCCCGACTACTTCTCTGCCACTCGAAGTCGCGTGGTCCATGCACACGCTGCTTGGAGGCGCGACCAATGCGGACATCGACAGCCACCTGAACAAGCTCGGATTCAGAAATCCTATTCCGCCCGGCGAAACCCGCACAGGGATTCTTTTCGCCAACCCCGACCGGCAGATCAAACTCGTCAATATCGATCTGCTCGGCAGCAAAACACTTGATCCCTTTCTCGCTGTTTGCTGCCCGTGCCGGATGACGCCGCCGACCCGCGTTTCACGCTGACGCTGTTCCAGTATCCCGAAGCCGCCATCACCGACTACCACGACCTTGCCTCGTTGCGCGCAGCACTTGAACAGATGCCGTGCTGCGCGACCGATGAACACGCGAAAACGGCAGCCGATCCATTGAACGTGGTTGTCATCGGCACGCTGGGAGACATCGGGGCGGCCATGGTGCGCCGTAGCTATCGTCGCGACATGCGGAAAAACGACCTGGCGCAACTGGCTGTTCGGACGCACGCCTGACGTCATCCTGCGCAAGGAAGCGCAAACGGGCGCGCCCTCGACGTCATTGCGCGCGTGGCTCGCGCCCATCCGCTTTAACGGTGACGCAGTGTATCTGGTGCAGGTCGGACGGCCTGTCGGGGGCCGCTTCGCGCACCACGACACGGACGGCGGCACGCTCCATGACGACGTCGACGAAGCAAGGAACCTGCTGGTCCAGGACATGATGTATTCAGGCGGTCTGGATAAACTCGGCTTCGTGAACGGCGTAGGTGCGTCACCGCAGGGACATCCGCGGACCACGCTGAACGGCGGGCGTTATTACACTGACGGACTGCGTGCCGTGATGTTCTTCGCGACGCGCCCGCTCAGTTTTACAAACGTGGAAATTCTCGACTGGGTGCCTTATCTGGAACAGCGTGAACCCGCAGCACGCAAGGAGAGCGGCGATGCCGGCAAGTAACCCCGTCTCCGAACGGCAAGATAGGGTCGCGCCGCGACCGGTCAAGCATGCGCGTGCATCGGCGAATGGCCGAGCCAGTTTCGCGGCCCTTGTATCCTGCCTCGCGCTGGTAGCATGCGCAACGAAGCCGCTCGTCCCCTACACGACGGACACGCCGCCCCTCATTCTCGTTCCTGCATCGTATGCGGGCGTGCAGGACAAGCGGGCGCGGTTTCGGGAAATCTACTGCGCGGTGCTCGAAGCGCACGGCCGCGGCGCTTCCTGACTACCGCCCTTGCGAAACGCCCTGACACGCGTGGGCACCGAACCGGCCGGCACGGGCGCGCCCGTCGCTCTGGGCCAATCCACGCGGCACCTCATTGCGGCAGTCGTTCCCGGCATCGGGTACGACTGCTTCAAGCCCTGGCTGAATGCGCCTGGCACTGTCACGAAACAACTACGCCAATACGGATACGACGGGTTCATGCTCGACGTCGCTCCATGTCGAGTCAAAGAAATCCTCCGTTACGAAAAGTCCCGCATCGTTAGTCATGTGGAAAGAACGAGCGAAAACAATGCCCCACGGATTCCCACCAGTGCCTGGTTCCTCGCGGAGGAGAATAGGGACCTTTCGGTAGATGTTCTTCACAATTTCCGCATCGCGATATGAGTGGAAGATCGGACACGTCTTGCTGTTCGGGTTGATCAGGTTGATGTCGTCTTTCGAGAGGCTGATCACCTGACCCTGCGTGCTCAGATCCTCGACCTTCAAAGCCAGGAATGCGAACTGCGGTTTCTGCCAAGACCGGGCGACGCCACAGAGGGTAAGAAGGCAGAAACGCATGCGGTAATACACTTCCGGAAATAGGATGCGTTCACGATTCTCGAAGTCAAATAAGCTTACGAGGCGCTCCTCCTGGATGAGGTGTCCGAAGAAAGCGCTGTTCGAGTCGTTGTATCCCGTTGGCACGATGATGCCACCAAAGCCCGACGTGCCTAGCACTTGGGTAAACAATTCTGCGAACAGGCTGTAAGTGTTGAGATCGCCTTGGGCGACAACTTGAGCGGCCTCCGTTGTGACTAAGATGCGATTCGGCTTCCGCTTCTCGGGCAGCCGCCCGGAACTCAGTGTAGAGGGCAGGATCGTCCATCTTGATCTTCGAGATCGCCCTCTTGCGAGCAGCCGCGTTTGGTGCGTTCATTACCTCCTCTGACTTGGTGGCAAACCACTCTTTCTCTTGAAGTTGATCCTCTCCCAGGTGGATTTCCGAGCACGACGTCAAAGCCACCGTTCCATCCGGCTCGCTCGTTCGGCGCCTCCCTGCGGGCGGCAGTGAAAGACGTCCGGGAACGCCAGGTGCCAATGGAAGAAGCGGTACTCTCTCGACAGGCGCTCGATCTCCTCCGCATCCAGGGCTCGCACGCGTGCGGATTGCGTTCGATGCGACGGAACACTTCTTCGGTGATGGGGTAGCTGAACTCGCGGGTTTTCTTCCAGACGAATGCCGCGCACCACGTGTCGGCCCAGAAACGGCCATCGAGGTAGTCGCCGGAACGGATCGCCGCTTCGTACATCCGCTCTTTCTCGCGGATCGCTTCGATGGAGTCGTCGCCGACCGTGTCCAGGTTCATCAGGCTCGCGGCAAATTGCCGAGCTGTTGCCAGGGCTCGGTTGTGGCAGCGAACAGGCGCATCTGCTTGTTGCGCTCTTCCCTGTTGATCCGCTTGAACTCCTTGCAGATCTCCTTGTCGTCCCCTTCGATGGGCGTGAAGGCTTCGTCGGGAATTCCTTGGGCGAGGAGCGCTGGGGTGGCACCGAGCAGGCTGTTGCCAGACTGGATACGGTGTTCGAGGAACGACAGCGGCTTGCCAGGTTCCAGCGCTTCCATCCAGAGAGAGACCTTGCAGAGCTCGACTGCCATCGGATTGACATCGACTCCGTAGATGCAGTGGCCAATCACGTCGCGGATAGCCTTGCGCTGGGCTTCCGGTGGCGGCTCCTCTTCCCCAGTCCGCACGGCGGCGAGTCGTTTGGCGATGCGGTGCGCGGCGGCAATCAGGAAGTGGCCGCTGCCGCAGGCGGGGTCCACGACCTTCAGCTTGAGGATCGCGGCCTCATCCGGCCAGATGCTCACCGGCGGGGACAACGACGATCAAAGGCATGGGGAGCTATATCGTCCTCGATTTTGGCAAGGAGGTCGGTGGCATTCCCTCACTGCAGTTCGGTGCTGCGAGTGATCGTGCACAGAGCGTGTTCCTGGCTTTTAGCGAATCCGTACTCTACACCGGGCCGCAGAGCGATCTCTCCACCGGAAACGGCGCTCTGGATGGCAGTCTCAGTGCAAACGTCACGGCGAACGGGACGTACAGTGTTCCCCCGGAGAAGCTGCGAGGTGGCTTCCGTTATCTCACCGTTGGCCTGCAGACGAGCGGGTCGGTGGAGTTGACGGGAGTAACGATGGATTTTACCCCTGCTCCCACTCTTTCCGATTTGCGCGCCTATCGCGGCTCATTCCGATCCAACGACGATCTACTGAATCGTGTTTGGTACGCGGGCGCCTACACGGTGCAGATGGATACCATCGACCCGCTTCAGGGAAAGGCCTGGCCGCCGGTGTCTGCAGGGTGGCTTAACAATGGAGTGAGCGGCTCGGGCACGACCATCCTGGTCGATGGTGCGAAGCGAGACCGATGGGTCTGGCCTGGCGATCTTGGGATCTCCGGGCTGACCGCGTATGTTTCCACTGGCGATACCCTCTCAGTGGCCAACGATCTCAATACTCTCTTCGCTAAACAGAACAGTGCGGGAGCCCTACCCTACGCCGGCCCACCGGGCGACATCGGCGATATTTTCTCTGACACGTATCACCTATGGACTCTGATTAGTGTCATTGACTATTACCTTTATTCCGGCGATCGTTCCTGGGCTATCCCGCATTGGCCGCAAATCAGAAAGCGGTAGCCTTTTCGATCGCGAAGATCGGAGCGGAAGGGCTGCTTTCGGTCAATTTGCCGCTTGACTGGGGCCGGAACGTTTCCGGTGGAGAGGAGATATCCGCAAATGCGCTCCTCTACCAAGTGCTTCAAGGCGCGAGTTTCGTGGCTTCCATTGCAGGAGATTCCACGGCCCAGTCTCTCGATACCGCGACCGCAGCCTCTGTCCGCTCGGCGATCAATCTCTACCTTTGGGATGCAGGCGCGGGAATGTATATGGATGTACCGGGCAGTTCGCTTCACCCGCAGGATGGAAACTCTCTGGCCGTCTGGTACGATGTCCCGGATTCGACGGCAAAGAGCACCTCTATCTCCACCGCGTTAAAAGGGCGCTGGAATCAGTTTGGCGCGGCGACACCGGAACGCACGAACGCGATCGCGAATTTCCCCGGTTCGATGGAGGTGATGGCCCACTTCGTCGCCGGCGATGTTGCAACCGCTCTCAGCCTGATTCATCTCCAGTGGGGATAATTGCTGTCGAGCCCCAACGGCACAGGGAGCACCTTCTGGGAAGGGTACCTTCAGGATGGCTCATTCGATTATGATCCACCCTTTATGAGCCTCGCGCACGGGTGGGCGACTGGGCCGACCTCGGCTCTTACCAATTACGTTGCCGGCATTGGTCCGGAGTTGTCCTCCACGGTGCCGTTTCACGTGATCCCCATCCAGGCGATTTGACGCAGGTATCCGCAACTATTGCCCTCCCCGCAGGCGCCGTCTCCACCTCCTGGAAGTATTCCCAGAATGGCAGCTCATTTCTCGAGACCATCACAGCACCGCAGAGCGTAGCAGGACGGTATGGTATCCCCACGGGCGGTAAGCCGATCGCTATTTCGATCGACGGGCAGCCGGTGTGGAGCGCCTGTCAGGGGGGAGTGGGAGTCTCTTCCAGCATGACCTTTGGGAATATCTCTCTGGAGGGCAACTACGTCTACCTAAGCAGCGTTGCCGGAGTCATACGGTGACAGCGAATGTCTGTCGTAGCTGAACGTTAAACAGAGGACACAGTGACCCTTTCACCGGGGTGGTATTGTCCTGGGCCGGTTATCCTACCCAACTTCCGGCGCCTTCAATTTGTCTCTTGCGCCGTGGCGAATATGGAGCACGTCAACCCGCTTCTGTTTCTCAACAACACGAAATATGACACGATAGACGTGAGGCTTGTTGCCGTAGAGGAGATGGCGGAGTTGCGCTTTCTCCGGCGTCACGGGGCAGCGGTTTGGCAGTTCTTCCAGGCGGAGAACAGCCTCCTTGAGCCCTCGGTACCACTTCAGGGCTGCATCGGACTCCTCGGCATTGATCTCCCGGTACAGGCTTGCAAAGTCGCGCTCTGCCAGGGCAGTGATGTTAACGAGGTATGCCATTCTTGGCTTCAAACTCGTCGAAAAACTCTCGGACTGGTCGTGTACGGCCATGTGCTACGTCGTCGAGCCCCTGGCGAATACCTTCCTCAGCATCGGCGCGCGCGGCAATGTCGAGCAGACGCTGATAGGCTTCGGCGTCCTGCACGACGGCTGCCGCTTTGCCGTTAACCGTGAGCACTACCGGGCGTTTGGTCTTCTTGAGCTGTTTCATGAAGTCGCCGGACGACCGGCGAAATGTAGTCAGCGACTGAATGTCACGAGTGATGTCCAGGATATTCACCCCCTGGTTTGTGGCACCTAATTAGGTGCTACCAGAATACACTCTCTGTGATAAAGGGAAAAAGAGCAACGCGCTCTTGGCCGCCGCGCGTCGAGCCCAACGAGGGATCGAAGAAACAGGGCAAGACCATTTCGCTTTCCGCAACACGCACCCCGAGCGCCGCGCAGAGAATCCCACCCACTGATTACCAATGCCCGCAGGGAGTAACCTCCAGTTAACTACCCGTTCTTCCTCATGTTTATTTTCAAAGCTCCTTGTGCGCCAGAAACAACCCGTGGGATCGTTAATCCAGCAACCAACTGAGGAGTTCGTAACCACCACAGAACCTCTATGCACTTTTGCGAATGGTGTAGACCAGGAAATCGCCGGCCGGGGGGGCTTATCTCTCTTTTCTCTCACAAAGTGCATTCTTTTTTCGGAAGCTTTGCGAGCCGGGAACGCAACGAGGTGATTTATGAATCTCGGAAAACGGCCTACAGGGGCTGCAAGCCCACCTTTCAAGAATCAGGATTTTTCCGCAAGCTGTTCAGCCGTGGCACGCTGGGCCAAGACCGATGAGAGCTTTAGCCCCTGACCAGCGTCTTCCTCCTCCCCACGGTGGGGTCTGGAGCGCTCGGCACAACAACGGCCAACTTCACCGCCCGGTCCGCGCCGCGGACCACACTGTTGCATCGTGCGGGACGGAATGCCAGATGAATTGTCGGTAAAAAAACCGATGCAGGAAACCACGGCAAGAGCGGCAGTTCCGTTCTCTCCAAAGGGCGCCCCCCGCATCAAATCGCTATCGGCCAAGCAACAGCCGCGCCGCCTGGAGCACATACGCGCCTGCGCCTCCCGGAGGAGGCGACAGGACGAGGAAGAAGCGATGAATTTAACCTCGGATTCTTAACTGCGCAGTCGCGCCAGCAGATCCTGGGGTGAACAGGCTTGGCCAGAATCTCGAACTCGTGGCCCTGAGAACGCGCGCGATCCAAAAGATCCGCAGTGGCCGCCTGGCCGGAAAAAAGCAGGATCTTGCACTTAGGCAGCATGGTCCGGATGGTGATCGCCGCATCAATGCCGTTCATATCCGTCATGATGACATCGGAGATGAGCATATCGGGCTTGAGGGTGCGCGCGGCTTCTACGGCCTTTTCGCCGTTGTAGACAGCGGTGGCTTCAAACCCGCTTTGGTTTAGGATGATGGCCAGTGTGTCCGCGATCACGCGTTCGTCATCGGCTACCAGCACTTTGGGCTTTACCTGTTGATTGGTCATTTGCTCCTGAATGACGACCTTAGTCGTTCTGACGCTCGTTCGCTGCGCCCCAATAGTCCTCATCCGCCAAGCCAAATCGCGATAAGGTGGTACAGACGGAAAATGTTGAGCCAGTGGGGATTACTGGAATCATACGCTCATGTGTCTGATGCTGTTTCCCGGTCTGGCGTTGCGGCCATCCTGCTGACTGTTCCAACTGTCCGGTCTGCGGTCGCTTTAGGCCCCCGGGGCCTGCTCTCCATATAAGATTGATCTGACCATAAACTTTTTTCGTTGGACGTTGCCGATGGCTGAACCGATCATTCGCGCCCAGCAGGTGGAAAAGTACTACGCCCAACCCAGCGAAAACCGTATTCAGGTGATCGCGCCCACCGACTTGGCCATCGTACAGGGAGAAATCGTTGCCCTGCTGGGCCCGTCGGGCTCAGGTAAGTCTACCCTGCTGCGCATGCTGGCGGGGCTCTCCCAACCCTCCGGCCGGCGAGGTCTTCTGGCACGGCAAGCCGATTTCCCAGGCTGCAGTCAACGTGGGCATCGTCTTTCAAAGCTTTGCCCTCTTTCCCTGGCTCACGGTGCTCGAGAACGTCGAGGCGCCGCTCATGGCGCGCGGCATTACCAGTGAACATCGGCGCGAACAGAGCCTCAAGATCCTGAACACCGTCGGCCTGGATGGCTTTCAGGCGGCCTATCCCAAGGAACTCTCGGGAGGCATGCGGCAGCGGGTAGGATTCGCCCGGGCCCTGGTGGTACAGCCGGAAGTACTGTTTATGGATGAGCCCTTCTCTGCCCTGGACGTGCTGACAGCGGAGAATCTACGCAGCGAACTGCTGGAGTTGTGGCACAAGAAGACGATCCCGACGCAATCCATTTTTCTGGTGACGCACAACATCGAAGAGGCTTTGCTGCTGGCCGATCGCATCATTGTGCTGGGCCGCAACCCGGGGCATGTACGGGTCGATTTTCCGGTAACGCTGAGCCAGCCGCGCGATCGCAAAAGCGCGGCTTTCACCCAATTGGTGGACTACATATATAAGGTACTGACCCGGCCGGACGTAGCCCCCTCCGCCGTTCCTCAGCGGCTCGCCGTGCGGGACCAGCGGCAGATGCACTACCAGATGCTTCCCCATGCTCGCCCGGGCGGCATCGCCGGCCTGCTCGAGTTGCTCATCGATTACAACGGCCGCGCCGACATCTATCGTCTGGCCGACGACCTGGCCTTTGAAATCGATGACCTGCTGCCCATTGTGGACGCGGCCCAGTTGCTTGGCTTTCTCAAGGTAGAAGAGGGCGATGCCGCGATCACTCCGGCTGGAAGGGAGTACGCCGAATCGGAGATCCTGCTGCAGAAGGACCTCTTTCGGAAAGCGGCGGTCGAGAATGTGCTCCTGCTGCGGCAGATCACCCGCGCGCTCAATACCAAGTCGGACCACACCGTCCCGGAAGAGTTTTTCCTCGACATGCTCGATGAGCAATTCAGCGCCGATGAAACGCTGCGCCAGTTGGAGACCGCCATCAGCTGGGGCCGCTATGCGGAGCTGTTCGACTTCGACGCTTCCCGCCGGCGATTCATCCTGCCGGAGGAGGAAGAGACCCCAGAAGCGGTCGGAGAGGCAGAGGCGGAATGAGCGAGCCGGCCCCCTTCTCCCGCTATCCCACACTTTCCCGATCGCTGGTGTTGGAGCGCACCTGGCCCTTTTTCCTCGACCTGAGCGTGGCCGCGTGTGGCCTGGCGCTGTTCTATGCTGTGCTGCGCATTGCGCAGTATTGGATGGGGCATCCGGTGCCCGAGATCGCAATTTCGCCCTCGGCGAAGATGCTGCCGCTTTACGCGTTCTATTCCATCGTGCGCATCGGGGTCGCGTACCTGCTGAGCCTGACCTTCGCCGTGGGGTACGGCTACATTGCCGCCTACACACCCCGGGCAGAATCCTTCATGATCGCGGTGCTCGATATTCTGCAATCGATTCCCGTGCTCAGCTTTCTGCCCGCGGTGATGCTGGCCATGATTTCGCTGATTCCCGGACGCCAGTTGGGTATCGAGATGGGCGCCATCCTGCTGATCTTTACCGGGCAGGTATGGAACATGGCGTTCAGCTTCTACTCCTCGCTCAAGAGCCTGCCCCGGGAACTTCGGGAAGCCGCGGGCGTTTTTCACTTTTCGGCGTGGCAGCGCTTCTGGCAGCTGGAACTACCCTACTCGGCCATCGGGCTGGTTTGGAATTCGATGGTCTCGGTGGCGGGCGGATGGTTTTTCCTCATGGCTTGCGAGATGTTTGTCCTTGGCGATCGCGACTTCCGTCTGCCCGGGCTCGGTTCCTATCTGCAGACGGCGGCCAGTACGGGCGATAACCATGGAATGCTTTGGGGATCTGTGACCATGATCCTTATTATTGTGGCCACCGATCTGCTGGTGTGGCGGCCGGTCATTGCCTGGGCCGATAAATTCAAGTTCGAACAGGGAGAGAGCACCAGCCGCAAAAGCTCGCCCATCCTTTATGTACTGCAGAACTCGACTGCGCTTAGCTGGTTGAAGCGGGTAACCGTGGCGCCGGCGAGCGAATATATCTATGGCGCGCTGGCGCGGCGACAGCGGGAGTTGATCACACGCCCATCCACGGACCGCGCAAACGGTCCGGGCTGGCGGCGGTTCTGTTCATCGTTGCGGCCAGCTTGCTGGTGGCCTTTGCTGCCTTCCGGGCGGTGGAGTTGCTGCGCTATATCCATTGGCCGGAGATCGTGGAGTTGCTTAAGGGCGCCGGCGCGACCTTTCTGCGGGTAAATGCTGCGTTGCTGATTGCCTCTGCCTGGACCATTCCCACCGGCGTCGCGATTGGCTTTCATCCCCGCCTGGCCAGAATCGCGCAGCCGCTGGCGCAGATCGCCGCCTCTTACCCGTCGACCGCGATTTTTCCCATCCTGTTGCTCGCCCTCGTCCGCTGGGGCGGCGGCTTAGGCATCGGGTCGATTGCCCTTATGTTGCTGGGCACACAGTGGTACATCCTATTTAATGTGATTGCCGGCGCGACCGCGATTCCCTCCGACCTGAAGGAAGTAGCCAGGCTCTACAAATTCTCCCTGTGGCAGCGCTGGAAGGTCGTGATTCTGCCCGGCATCTTTCCCTACCTCGTCACCGGTCTGGTCACTGCGTCCGGCGGCGCCTGGAACGCCAGCATCATCGCCGAATATTTTCACCTGAAAGATCGCACCCTGCAGACGCTAGGTCTGGGAGCACAAATCAGCGCAGCCAGCGATCATGGGCAATTTTCCATTCTGCTGCTCGCCACCATCATCATGTCGCTGATGGTAGTCACGGTAAACCGCCTGGTATGGCGGCCGATGTTCCGCTTGGCTGAGACCAAGTTTCGTCTGGATACCTAGCGTCCCTGCGACACGAGGAAATGAGAACTCGGCCCTCTTGTTCCCGAGCAACGGACGGGTGCCCCATATCTCGCTCGTTTTTCGCGAGATGTGGGAGACCACGCCTCTTTCCCTCTGGCTCTCGATTCACCCGCTCTTGTACCGCCCGAATTTCATGACGCCAGAGCCGGCAGGGCGCCGGCAACCGTTTTGACACAGCTTCTGCGGCTGATGTCATTCATGGTTGTTGTCGCTGCTGACGAACGTATTCCCCTATTTCAGCCACAGTGCCAAGCCAAATTCCGTTATCGGGCGCTCGCAAATACTCGCACAAGAGCTCGATCGCTTTGGTATCCGTGGTCTGGAATGCGCGCTGGCCAATCTCATGTCCCACAAAAATGACCCACCGCCCCTGCTTGATGGCTTCATCAACCACCTTCTTCATTTGCGGGAAATCCGTGTCGTCGAAAGCACGTCCCCATGGCCTGCGACAGGTCGACGATCGTAGGATCGTTGGAAGACTCCGATAAATAGCCACGGCCGACGACAAAACGCTCCGCTATGAGCGGCACGTAACTTTGGACATCGAGCCCTCTCCCCACAAATTTCTGGCCGCAGGGATAGGCAAAAGTTTTTGGCTTCACGCCGAGCAGCTTTTGGGTTTGATCGTTGGCGCCGTCGATCTCCTCGGCCATCCGTCTGCAGATCATAATTTTCCAGAGCATTGTTCCGCGAGAATGCGTAGTTGCCCGTGCATGGATGAGTAAGCGTGTGATTCGCGATCTCGTGGCCGTCAAGCACTGCCTGCTTCCAACCTTCCAGTCGCTGCTGAACCCCTCTTGGCTCCACGAAAAAAGTAACTTTTACGCCGAGCCTCTTGAAAAGGGGCAGGCCAGTGTCTATCTGGCTGAGCCGTGCATCATCAAAACTCAGACTCACCGCCGCTCTATGCCCATCGGGCCAGTGGAACGTTTCCCCTGCTTCTCCGTTCGCCGTTTGGGCATTCAAGGAGAGCGTGCAGAGCACCATCCCCCCGACCAGAGTAAGTAGGTATGTTGTTCTCAACTTCAGTCCACCTGTTTCAAAGCTGGGCTTCACTTCGAGGGTGGTCTTGAGCGGGACATCCGCGGAAGAGCTGCCCACCATGATGTCGAATGTTCCGGGAACCACCCTCCAATGCATATCGAGGTCGAGCAGCATCAGATCCTCAGGCGTAAGCGTAAAGCTGACTGTCTTGCTCTCACCAGGATTGAGGGCCACTCGTTCAAATCCGTGTAATTGCTTGATGGCCGTGGATACAGGAGCGAAGCGCTCATGGAGGTATAACTGAACTGTTTCAACTCCGGGACGGCTGCCAGTGTTCTTCACCTCGAGATGGACGCGGGCATTGCCGCCGGCACGAATCTGCGGTGTATCCATCACCAGATTGCTGTATTGAAATTGCGTGTAACTCAAGCCGTAACCGAATGGGTAGAGCGGGCTGGAAGGCATATCCACATAGCCATGGTTCCTGCTCCAGCCCTTTTCCACCCAAAAGATCTTTGAGGGCTTGCAATCATAGTAGGCGGGCAACTGGGCAGCGCTGCGAGGAATGGTAATCGCGAGCCGGCCGCTCGGATTGTAATCGCCAAAAAGTACATCCGCCACGGCTGTGCCGCCGAGTTCACCCGGTTCCCACGCCTCTACCAGCGCGGGAACATGCGCAGCTTCCCAACGCACAGAGAGAGGGCGTCCGTTGATGAGCACCACGACTACGGGTGTGCCGGTTGCGGAGACTGCCTGAACCAGCTCCTCCTGGACACCGGTAAGATCGAGGCTCGCCACATCCGAACCCTCGCCATCCGTGCGCTGCTCTTTCTTTGTGGTCGCTCTCGTCGTTTCCGAACTGCTCGCCTACCACAACCACGGCCAGGTCCGCGCTCTTTGCAGCTTGCACGGCCTCGCGAAATCCACTCTTGTCGTCGCCCAGCACGTTCGATCCCTTGGCGTAGAGCACCTTGGTCTGCGGACCAACCTTTTGCTTGATTCCCTGCAAGATCGTGACCACGGGCTGGGTAACTTTCCTTGCCGTGTAGTCGCCGAGCTGGTTCAAGGTGTTATCCGCATCGGGACCAATCACGGCAATCGACTTGAGATCCTTTTTCAGTGGCAGTAGATTCTGCTCATTCTTGAGCAGCACGATTCCCTCTCGTGCGGCCGTGAGAGCGAGATCCTGATGCGGCTGCGAATGTACGATCTTCAACGCCTGCTGCGGGTCGACATAGGGATGCTCGAAGAGTCCAAGACGGAATTTTTCGCGAAGGACCCGGCGCACGGAGAGATCGACCAACGACACCGGCACCCGGCCTTCGTCGACGTTTTGAATGAGAGGAGCCATATACGCAGGCTCGTAAGTAATGTTTAGATCCACGCCTGCGCGCAGTGCCAGCGCGCCGGCTTCCTTCTGCGTAGCGACGATTCCCTCATCGATGAGAGTGGCAAAGCCACCCCCTTCACTCTCTACCAGACCGTGAAATCCTAATTCCTGACGCAAGACTTCGGTCATCCATTTTCGCGAGCCGTGCGCCGGCTCGTCGTCAATCTCGGGATAACCGGCCATGACCCCAAGGGCCCCCGACTTGGTGATGCCTGCCTTCCAGGGAGGTAGAAAGTCTTCACGCAGCATGCGCTCCGATAACTCGATGGCGCCTCGCTCCAAGCCGCTCACCGGTTCGCTCTGCGTGGGAAAGTCCGTAAGTACGGCTTCAACTTTGTCCGGCGCACTTACATCGTCGCCTTGCGTGCCCTGCACGATGCTCTCGGCCAGGCGCGAGTAGAGGTAGGGGTCTTCGGTGTAAGCTTCGGCATTGCGGCCCATCCTGGGATCCCGGTCCAGTTCCATGACCAGGGTGGAGAGCATGTGAATGCCGACCGCCCTCGCTTCCTGGGCCGAGGCGGAGTAAATCGATTTGACCAGGTCCGGATCAAAGGTGCTGCCGATCGACAACCCCTCGGGAAAAACCGTGGCCCCGGAAAACATGGCGCCGTGAGTCCCTTCTTCATCCTCCAGCAAGGGAATCTTCAGACGAGTTTGGGTAAGAGCAATTTTCTGCAGATCGTTGAAGTAGTTCGCTTGCTGCAAGGTGCCTTCATGCAGGATGGTGTCAGCCAGGGTGAAGAAGCCGCTGCCCGGTCCGATCTCGTTGGTATAGGTTCCCGCGGCAAAGCGTTTACAGGCTTCCAACTTGGTGGGGATATCTTTCCCCAATTCGTCCACGTAGACACAGGGCAGGTTCAGCTGGCCAACCTTCTCCTTGAGCGTCATCCTGGCGAGAAGATCGTCGATGCGCCGTTCGACTGGTTGATTGGGCTCAAGATAAGCCGGGACTGCGGAGCTGGTTTGCGAACTTAGGAGCAGCACCCCCAAGCAGCAAGACAATAGCAGAGAGAATGAATACCTGGACGGGCTTTAGTACGCGCATGGAGGCCTCATATAAGGTAGTGGTTCCGATTAATGTCGCTCTGGCCCTGGGCTTAGACCCGATACATGTTAGCGTCCGCTTCTCGCGGTGGAGAACTGCCTCTCCAAAATCTGCAAGCCCACACCCAATAGTCCCGCTTCTCTGCCCAGTGTGGCGAAGCGCAGCGAAAGCCCGGACGCGGAACCGGCGAGCGCATTGCTCTTGACTACCCTCGAGATCAGATTCAGAAATTCTTCTCCGGTCACGCTCAGACGCTGGTCAAAGACAATCGTCGAGGGATTGAAGAGGTTGACCAGGTTGGCCATGGCCACGCCAATCTCTTCCGCAATCTCGGCCACGATGTTCCAGCACATCTTATCTCCAGCCCGCGCTGCTTCCAACACCAGCCATACCGTGATCCGCGAGGGATCCTCCTGCGCCATGGCGAGAAGCCGCGAGGAGACGCCCTCGGAAAGAGCTTTGCGGGTGCGGTTCTCCACCGCGCTCGCTCCCGCCACCGCCTCCAGGCACCCATTGCTGCCGCACTTGCAGGTAGGTCCGGACCTGACCATGTTGGTGTGGCCCACTTCGCCCACACCGCAGTTGTGACCGTAAAGAAGCTTGCCATCCACGATGCACGCCCGCCCCGATGCCGGTTCCATAGTCGAGATAGATCATGTTGGGTTCCCGCTGGCCTACGCCCAGCCTCTGCTCGGCAATCGCTTTGGCGCGCGTCTTGCTCTCTACCAGGACCGGTACTTTGAACTCCTTTTCGAAGGTAGCGGTCAACGGCACATCATTCCAGAAGTCGATAGTGGAACTACTGGTGGTGACCCCTCGCCGGGTGTCGACCAACCCCGGATCAGCGATGCCAATGCCCAAGCAGCTTCGTCCACGGAAGTCTGGAGGCAGCGACCACACGCCGCACAGCAGACTGCAATTGCCGTAAGAGGCCTTCCTTACCGTGAGAGAGGTCGGTGGCCTCGGAAATCACCCGGGTTACGGACGGTTGAAGGTCCATCACTCCGGCGGTAACCCGCTCATCATCGAACTCCACTCCGACCAGGAAACCGAACTTGCGGTTGAGATCGAGCAGGATCTGTTTGCGGCCAAGGGGATTGTCCGAAGGACCCGCCTCGATCAGCTTGCCTTCGGTCAGAAGCTGCCGGGTAAGCAGAGAGATGGTGCTGCGGCGCAGGTTGGTGAGCGCGTGGATGCTTACGCGCGAGATAGGGCCCTGCTGGTAAACCAGGGCTTCGATCAGGTGTTTGTCGCGTTGGCTTTTTTTCTTAACGATGGTCACCGCCACGAACCCGGCCTCCGGGGGGCAGAAGACTGTCGAAGGGAGGTAACCCACGGGTTGGGTTGTAATCTTCGAGCAATTGAAAAAGATTGGCTTGCAAACGCCGCCAGTATTCGTACTCCGCATCCCAGCGGCCGAGAGCCGCCGCCAAACGATAGGGAGTGTATTCTTCCAACCACGCTTGTTCGTATTGCGGCTTTAGCTCAGTAATTGTTTCCATCAGGTCGGGCAGCTTACCATGCTGCTGGGAGACGACGATATTGTCAAAATCGTTGCCCAGTCGATGGGGATCAGGATGCGATCCGAGCAACTTCCACTGTTCCGTAATCTCCACCGCCATACTGGAATTTAAGGCCGGCATAGTCCAGCAGGCGGCACTCGACGAGATAGGAGCGCACGCCGGCAGGATCCGCACCCTGCTCCATGGCGCGCAACCAGTCATCCTCTGCGCCCTCGGCAAGCAGGCGGCTGCGACGGAGATCTTCAGCATGTGCTGTCGCGCGCGCCAGAGTTTTTGGGGCAAACGGGGCTGCCCCAGAGGGCGATCATGGTGTCCTGCCCCAGGACGGCCTGGAGAGCGGTTTCACTATCGGCCATCTGCCGCAGGCGGAGGCGACGCTGGCCGCGGAAGCCGGTGGATACTCGCGCGCGGCGTACACAGGGAAGAAATGTTGGCGATCCATCGGCTGCTGCTGCCAGGCTGCCGCGGCGCCGTACGCGATCCCCGGCCATGCCGGCCGCTTCAACATCTGCACATCGTCGGACCAGATCGTATTCATCACGCCTAAGGCTCCAGACTTGCGCCCGGCAGCCACGAAGGTATCAATATTCTCAAAAGTTAGATTGTAATCGGGGGCAATCTCGCTCCAGCCATTCACGCCCGGAGCAACCAGGTGAGGTACGTGATCGCTGGACCAGCGGCGCCAGCCAATGCTTGTATTCCGGATCGGGCCTGGGGTCGTAAAACCAGGCGACCGCAAGTATGCCCGGAGGTAATTGCTTCACAATATCCGGAAACTTGACCATGATGTCAGCCCAGGCGAGGATGGTTTTTCCGTGCTGCTGGAAGAGGCCGCTTACATTCTTGAGCTGCTGCAGGAAGATTGCGGCCGGCGCACCGGCTCCCTTGGCCGCGGCCTGCTGTAACTGCCACGTCTCATCGAACCCCACATGCACGAAGGGGCTGGGAAAGAGCTCGGTGTATTGCTCCACCCAATTCGCGATTAATTTCTGGACCCGCGGATCGGCTGGATTGAACTCGACCCCATGAGGAAAGTCAGCCAGCCCGGAGTACTGCTCGCGGCGAAATAGATCGTGCAGATGGCCGTAAAGCTCCAGGCAGGGCACGACGTCGATGTGGCGGGTGCGCGCGTAGGCGACAATCTCGCGCACATCGCTCTTGGTAAGACGGGCGCCCGGAGCCGCTGGGGGCAGGCCATCGAGCGCAATACGTGGTCTCGTTGTAAAAGTAATATTGATTGTTTTTCCAGCGCGCCATCAGGTCGATCTGGCGCTTGATATCGGCCACGCGCAGCAGTGGCCCTTCGCTCATATCCACCATAGTTCCGCGATAGGCCATCGCCGGCCAGTCGGTCACCTCGGCCTCCGGCAACACGGCGCCTGGCATCTCGATCATCTGGCAGAGGGTTTGGACTCCGTAGAATATGCCCGCGGAAGAGCGCGCCTTCACTTCTGCTCCGCTGGCGGTGATGTGGAGGGTGTAGGCTTCCCGCGAGTCGGGGCCTGGCGTTTCGCCGGGCACGGGCAGCGGATCGGGTGCGCCCGTGCGATGGAGAGCGACACCGGATTCACCGGATCGGTCAGGATCGGTGTTTGGGAACCAGTAGCAAAAGTGAAACAGGCCGCCAGCGTCTGGGCGGCGAAGCGGTCGTCTTCCGTGGCGCCAGCCGGCAGGCGAACAGGCAGCCCTGCCAGCGGCAAAGATGGCTGCCGTAGGTGATCTGCTGTGGCGCGGGGAGAACGGTTGTGTGTTCGGCTTGCGCCAGGTCGCTATGCGAGCTAATGGCCAGGAACAGCATCGGTGACAACCAAAGCAAGCGATAGTCGTGTTTGTTCCCGGCTGTTTCTCTGCTCCCCAACGACCCTCCCTCACCCCTGAAACAACCGTACCCCAGCGGCCTCATAGGCTCTCGTTCCCTTGCCAAGGACGGGTGCGCCATATCTCGCTCGTGGTTCGCGAGATATGGGATACCACGGTTCTTTCCCTCGACTTTTGATTCATCCGACGCACTTAACGGTTGACACCGGTGGTATCCCACATCTTGCGAACCACGAGCGAGATATGGGGCACCCGCCTTGGTAAGCGAATGAGGTCTTCCCGCCAGTAAGGATGTCTCTACAATACCGTGGTCTTTGTTCTCAGCACTCCTTTACTCTTGATTGAAGCCGGTAGAGTAGCGGAATTCCTCGACTGCATGGCCGTCTTTGTGGGGCTGCATCTTTTTCAACTCGTCCTCAGTGGTCTTTAGGTCTTTCGGATCCCAGTCGTCGCGATAGCGATCTTCGGAGGGCGCAAACTGGCTCACCTGCGCCACTGCGGACTGCAGTTTCAGATCCATCACGTCGTCGATCGGGACCCGGTAATTTACCTCTTCCGGAGCGGGATAAAAGAAGTACATCTCCGGCACACGATAAGGCTGCAGGCCCAATTGTAATTTCTGATTGGGGAAATAGAGCCAGAACTCCGCGGCGCGCACGGCGTCCACCGTATTCAAGGCCGCCATCCGATGATCGGTCTTGTGCCAGCGCGTGTACCACTGCCCCGGATCCACGCTGAGCAACACATCAGGACGCACGCGGCGGATGATCTCAGTGGCCTGCTCCGTCAGGTGGGGCTGAGGAGCATACTCGAGCATGCCGTCGTCGTAGCCCAGCCACATGATGTTTTCCTTGGGCGTACCTAATACCGCCTCCGACTTCTCTTCCTCCGCCTTGCGGATGCGCGCCAGCCGCTGGCTGCTCATCTCCGGGTCGAGCGAGCCTTTGTCGTCGTTGGTATAGATGGCGAGAATGACCTTGTTGTGATGACGATTGAGCAGCGCGATGGTCCCCCCTGCGCCGAAGACCTCATCGTCCGGGTGCGGCGTGAAGACCAGGATGGTCTTACCCTGTCAGATCCTCAAGCTTGGTCTGCTGGGCCCCCAGGCTGGCGCTCGCCTAGTAACGCCGCCAAGACAAACAGTGATGCTCGCAGCAAGAGTAACTCCTTTTCGTGGATTCGCGATTAGAACGAGTACTTCAACGCGAACTCCAACTCGCGGTTATCAGCCGCGGTGTTGGTGATCGCCGCGCCACCGGGCACATCGACCTGGTTGCCTGGTAAGCCAAGGTTGGGATGGTTGAAGATATTGAAGAACTCAGAGCGGAACTCGATTTGTCCGAATTCCCCTACCTGGAAGTGCTTCTGCAGCACAAAGTCGAAGTCCACCAGATCGGGGCCGCGTAGATTGCCGATGCGGGCGTTTCCAAAGGCATGCGCGGACTGTTGCCCAGGCGCCAACGGCGGCGCGGTGAAGACCGCCGGGTTATACCAGCAAGGATGTTCGCGCTTGCCGGTGCAGCCGAAGGCTGCCTGATCCGCAGTGTCGTAGGTAAAAGTCCTTGGGGTTGGCGAGTTGGTTAAAGCGATAACTGAAGCTGCCGGTATTGCTGAGATCGCTCGATGCCGTAGAGGTCTCCGACTGGCCGGTCTGCGCGGTGGTTATGCCTGCAACATCCCAGCCGCCGATAAATGCGTCGGTTACCTTGCTGATGCCGGAGGCAAAGGTGCGCCCACGGCCTACCGGTAATTGGTAGAGATAACTCGCAGTGAAGCGGTGACGGATGTCGGGCGCGACCGCTCCGTATTCAAGCTGGGGTTCGTGCGCGTCCTGGATATTGCCGGCCACGTTTCCATCCGCATTGCCCAGGTCGTGGGCGTAGGTGTAGGCAAACAATACATTGAAGCCATGCGAAAAGCGGTGATTCAAGGATGCCTGGAGCGAGTTGTACATCAGGTTCAAATCTCCCAGATCGAAGAGGATAGATCGAAGCGAGATTGGGTTGGACATCGAAATAGGGACGGCCGAAGTTGCCGGTGTCATCGGAGAAATTGGAATCAAGCGGCTGGAAAGGTTGGTTCAGATCTGCCGCTTCGTGATTCCACAAGCGGTAGGCGCGCGTGCCAACATAAGCCACCTGCGCCAACCAGTTGCCGGCGAATTCGCGCTGCACGGAAAGATTCCATTCCAGGATGCGGGGCATGATCCGTGCGGCCCCGGTGGTCTTCACCGAACCTTGTGGAGCGTCGAGCTCCTGCACCGGGTACGTCGACGGGAATCCGGCCGAAATCAACTGGCTGCCGACGGGAATATTTCCCGTGGAGTACGAACGCGCCAGATCGGTGAGTGCCGGCGGATTGAGTCCAAGATCATCGAAGGTGTTGGCCTCGGCCGAGTAGAAGATACCAAAGGCGCTGCGCACGACCGTGTTGTGGGGCAAGGAAAGCGCAAAGCCAATTCGTGGTCCCCAGTCGGACTTATCGAAGCCAACGCCGGCGTGAGATACCGCACCGGGCCCATAGGAGGCGACCATGACCGCCTTGGTCAAATCGAAGTTGGCCACCCGTCCGTTAGCCGGCGACGCAACCTCGTAGCGCAAGCCAAGGTTGATGGTCAGGTTCTGAAGAACTCGCCAATCGTCCTGGACATACTCTGCAAGATCCCAGTAGCGGGTGGGGTAGAGACCGTCCAATGTATCCTGCTCCGTCGCCTGGGGAACACCGAAGAGCAGATCCGCCGGGCCATTTCCGCCGGTGGCGGTGGAAAGATCCGCGGTAAAGCCGCCGCCAAAGTTCATATAGCCGCGAGGCACGGCGAGCTGAAAGAAGTTGCGCTGCTGGCGGCGGAAGTCCACGCCATACTTGAGCGTGTGCTTGCCATGTGTTTGCGTGACGCTGTCGGCAAGCTGAAAGATATTTTCGAAGACATGCTCGGGCAGATACTCCGAATCACCCAGGGACGTTTCGCCGGAAATATCAAGGTTGATCAGTCCGCTGGAGTTGACATCTCCGCGATTGGAGTTTGGAATGCCCAGTTGGGTCGAGATATTGCTACCGTAGTTGAAGGGCACGGCGTTCACCGCGTAGCGGAAGTAGCCTCCGTGCAGATCGTTCAGCAGAGCTGGGGAGAAGACATGGGTATAGCCGAGGCCGAGATGCTGAGCGCGGATGTCGCTAATGCTGGGGCAGCAATCCGATCCGCCCAACTTACCCAGTCCCGCCGGGTCAACGCTGCGGATGTCGCCGATTCCGTAGGAGGCAAAGGCCTGATCGGACTCGCGAAAGGTTTGGTCAACGCGCACGTCGCCCGAGTCCTGATCGTTGATCTGCTTCTGTGTCGAGGTGTAGTTATCCGCGATGCCAGGACCGTTGGGTGAGGGATAGAGATTGATGACGTTCTGCCCCGCGGTCACGATTTGCGTGGGGCTCATCACGTTGGGGACGCCGGCGTAACTTATCTGGTTACGTAGAGAGATCGTCTGGCCGCCGGGACAAGTGTAGCTGGTGGTGCTGTAGGGATCGAAGACCGCCCCGGTATCGAAGGAGGGCCCTCCGGTGCCGCAGGGTGAGAAGCTCTGACCGGTAAGCCGGTCGGTAAAATCGCCGCCGCGCTCGGCATCCGTGGGAACCGAAGAGACGAACGGCAGCCCTTGCCGGATGCGCGTGCCCTGGTAATCGAGAAAAGCGAAGGTACGATTCTTGACGATGGGGAAGCCGAAGAAAGCGCCGTATTGATTGCGCTGGAACTGGGTCTTCTCCGTGGCGAAGTAGTTGAGAGCATCCAACTGGTCATTGCGGATGAACTCGTATACGCCGCCGTGGAGCTGGTTGGTGCCCGACTTCACCACCACGTTGACTGCTGCGCCGCCGCGGCCAAACTCAGCGCTCATGGCGCTCTCTTCCGTGCGGAACTCCTGAATGGCATCCGGCGGCGGCAGGATAATTACGCCACCCAGGCCAAATTCGTTGTTGTCGACTCCGTTCAGCAAAAAGTTGTTGTTCGACACGCGCAGACCATTCACCGAGATGGCCTCGTCGGCGCGCTCATTCTCGAAGACGCCGCCGGACACGTTGGAACCGGTCTGGCCCACCGTTGGCTCCCGGCCCAAGATAGGCCAGAGCGATGAAGTTTCTACCGTTGAGGGGCAGGTTCACGATTCTCTGCGTGGTTTCGACGGTGCCCAGCGAGGAGCTTTGCGTTTGCAATTGGGTTGCCGCAGCACTCACTTCCACGGTCTGGGATTCCGAGCCAGGACTCAGCGCGAAATCCACCTTCACTACCTGGTTCACGGGAACGTCGACCCGGTTCTCAACCGCGGTCTTGAATCCTGTTTTATCCACCGAGACGCTGTAGGCACCGATCTGCAAGTTGTTAACCGAGTAGTTGCCTTCGCCGTTGGTCTGCATCACCTGGCTGGTATTGGTGGCGGTATTCGTAACCGTTACTTTGGCCCCTGGTACGCGAGCGCCCGCCAGATCAGAGACCGTGCCCACAATGCCTCCGCGATCGAGCTGCGCACCAGCCGGAGAGACACAGAGGACGAGGAGCGCAGAGAAACAACACAACAGCAACTTGCTGAGGGAAAAGAAGGGTGCTCTGGCGCGGGGAATATGCATGGCGGCTCCAATGAGAAAGAGGATGACGAATAAACCAATCAATAAGCGCCGCTGCTTGCTACGTGGGAAGCCGCTGGCGAGGCGCAATGGATCAGGGGCCCGCAATCAATAACGAATGCATCATCGCGCTTCCGGGAACAGGAAGCGGATGTCTTACTGCATGGCCGGAGACAGACACCGATGGAATGGGTCGAGTATGGAGTGTGGCTATCGAAGCGTCAAGAACTTTTTATCGTTTTCGTACAAAATGGGGCTTTCGATTGATCCCCAGGAGCGGGTTAAGCGCGTTTCGGACTTTATCTGTCAGGCTTTGGGGTCGCGGCGCCGGCTAAGCCAGGGTGGGCTGGAACTCGTGGCGGCAGTCGTAAATCTTGTGAATTGCCCGGGCCACATCCTCGACGGCCTGGGGCGATGCGAGCAGCACACGATGCTCAATCCACACAGTCTCGCGGCAGGCTTGCTCCGCGTCTGGGGCAGCTCTCCGCGTAGCGGGCAAAATCGATGTGCTTTTCTCGCGGGCTGAATTGGGCCCCGTTGGCATGAAACTGGTTCTCGAGAAACATTGGGTTTCGATACAGAGGATGTGCGTATCCACTGGAGCAGGGAATACCCTCAGCTTCGAGCGCAGCGATAAACTCTTCACGGGACACTCCAAAAACCTGCGCATCCAGGCGGAGTATGTACAGGTGGAAGGCGTGCTGAGTTACCCAGGGTGGGATCGCTAATGGCTGAATGCCCGGGATCTCTTTGAGCAGCTGGTTCAGGCGGATGCCGTTGCTCATGCGGGTGGCGTTCTGCTGCGGCAAGCGGGTTAATTGCTGGCTGAGAATGGCGGCCTGAAACTGGGTCAGCCGATAGTTCCAACCCAGGCGAAAGTGTTCATACCAGGCGAAGCCAAGCTTACGCCCGGCCCACAAGTAGGAGTTGCACAACTCCGCCAGCTGCGCGTCGTCGGTGAGGATGAGGCCTCCCTCGCCCGCAGTCATGTTCTTCGAAGCCTGGAAGCTGAAGGTGCCCGCATCGCCCAGCGTGCCCAGGTACTTCCCCTTGCTGGTGGCGCCGTGGGCGTGGGCCGCGTCTTCGAGCACAAACAGGTTGTGCTTCCGCGCGATCGCCATGATCCGTTCCATATCCGCGGCGAGTCCCGCAAAATGCACAGGGATGATGGCGCGGGTGTGAGGAGTAATGGCGGCCTCGATCTGGTCGGGATCCAGGTTCAGGGTATCCGGCTGGATATCGCAAAAGACTGGAATCGCACCCACCAGCAGAGGAGCGCTGGCGGTAGCAAGAAAGGTGTACGGCGGCACAATGACTTCGTCTCCTGGACCAATGCCGGCTGCCTTCAGCAGCTATTTCCAACGCCGCTGTCCCGGTGGCGCAAGCCAGCCCGTAGGTGGCTCCGCAGTAGGCGGCAAACGAGGACTCGAATGCGGCGACCTTCGATGGAACTTCTGCCGAATTGGCGTCATCGTAAGCCTGGGTGCCGCTCCACCAGCGGCCACTGTGCAATACCTCGAGCAGGGCACGCTCCTCCAACTGGTCGTGGATCGGCCAGGAGGGAAATCCATCGCGCCGTATCGGGTACCACCAAAAAGTGCTAGTCGATTCATGAGTGCAAACGAAGGTGATGGTAAGGTCCAGGGAACGGTCGAGTCAAACATTAGTTGCAAAATGTTATTTAGTCTGCAGTTTGGCCGCGCATTTGGAGCTAAAAGTGACGGAACAATTATTTTCTTCTTGACTCACGAGCCTGCCGCCCTTAGACATCAACCAGAGCCGAAGCGAAAGTTGGTTGGAGTGGAAACCATAAATGAACAGCCGGCCGGGCGGCTGCGCCGCGTACTGACTCTCTGGGACCTGGTTCTCTACGGCATTGTGCTGATCTCGCCCATTGCCGCGGTGCCGCTCTTCGGGATCGTGCAGCAATTGTCCGGCGGAGTGGCCGTCAGCACTTTGCTGGTGGCGATGGTGGCCATGATTCTTACCGCCTTCAGCTACGGACGCATGGCGGCGCTTCATCCTCTCGCTGGGTCAGCCTACTCGTACGTCGGCCGCGGGCTCAATCCACACCTCGGCTTTCTTGCCGGCTGGGCGATGCTGCTGGATTACCTGCTGGTGCCCGTCATCTGCACTGTGTACACAGCCATCACTCTCGAACGCGTGGTTCCCGGCGTTCCCTACTGGATCTGGTGCGCGCTCATCGCGGTGTTGATTACCGGAATCAACCTATGGGGCATCCGCGCCACCGCGACCGCCAACATGGTGATGATGATCGCCGCGCTGGCAGTGATTCTGCCCTTCATCGGCCTGGCTATTCGCTGGCTTCTGCTGCGCGAGGGATGGCATGGGCTGTTTTCGACCCAGCCTTTCTATAATCCGCAGACCTTCCATTGGAATAGCCTGGCTGCCGGCACGGCTCTTGCGGCACTGACCTATGGCGGGTTTGATGGAGTCAGCACGCTCTCAGAGGAAGTGGAAAATCCCCGGCGCAATATCCTGCTGGCCACGGTCTTTGTCTGCATCTTCACCGGGGT
Organism: uncultured Acidobacteriaceae bacterium; assembly: GCA_963815175.1. Lineage (GTDB taxonomy): Bacteria > Acidobacteriota > Terriglobia > Terriglobales > Acidobacteriaceae > PALSA-350. Next base: position 49,507 of record CAWFGM010000007.1, on the reverse strand, counting down.
CTTTGGCGGCCTGCAGATCTACCTGGCGCAGCGCGTGCATCCTGCATTCAACGATTTTGCCAGCGCGGAGACAGCCTTCCTGGACATCAACCGTGTGGTTGGGGGCCCGCTTCTCTTTCATGGAATGGCCGTCATTCTCATCGTGACCAATCTGGGCTCAGGCCTTACTGCGCAGGCCGGAATCTCGCGTTTGCTCTTCGGCATGGGACGTGATGGCATCCTGCCCCGGCCGTTCTTCGCCTACGTGAGCCCCAAACGGGCGGTGCCCGCATATAACATCCTGCTGATCGGGGGCTTCGCATTTGCCGGCTGCCTGCTGTTGAACTATGAGCGCGCGGCTGAGCTCATCAACTTCGGCGCGTTTCTTGCCTTCATGGGGGTCAACGCGAGCGTGGTGCGAAGCTACTATTTTCGCCGTCCCCGGACGGAGCGGCGCATTCTTACCGATTTTGTGCTTCCCGCCCTAGGCTTTCTCTTCTGCTTTGTCATATGGTTGAATCTGAGCCGGCAGGCCAAGATTGTCGGCGCCCTGTGGTTCGCTGCCGGCATCCTGTACGACGCCATCGTCTCTAAAGGATTCCGCAACAGCCCAGCACCCCTGGAGGTTTCTGTCTAACTGCATATGGCTGAGAAAAAGTTTCAAATCGGATTGTTAGGGCTGGGCTTCATGGGCCGGCGTCACATCGAGGCCTACCGTACGCTGCCCGGAGTAGAGGTGGTCACGCGCACCAGCGCTCGCTTCGCCCATCTGCAGGACCCGGACGCCCTTTATGAGGCGATGATCGGGGATCCCGAATTGGATGCCCTCGACATATGCCTCCCTACCGCATTACACGCCCCTCTTACCATAGCCGCCATGAACGAAGGCAAACATGTGCTCTGCGAGAAGCCGATGGCGCTCACCGTGGAGGCTTGCGGGCGCATGCTTGCGGCGGCCAAACGCAACCAGGGCGCGTCCTGATGGTGGCCCACGTACTGCGCTTTTGGCCTGCCTACCGCAAACTTCACGAAGCAGTGGTTGGGAAGACTTATGGCGCCACTCGCTCGGCGCGGTTTAGTCGCAGATCAGCTCTGCCGAGCTGGGGCCCATGGCTGTTGCGGCCGGAGGAGAGTGGCGGGGCGCCGCTCGATCTATTGGTGCATGATTACGATCAGGCGCTGTGGCTTTTCGGGGCGCCTGAGAGCGCCACTGCGCGCACCGTGGGTTCCCCCAACGTGATTGAGTGCTCCCTGCACTATCCGGGCGGATTGGAGGTTGCCATTGCCGGCGGTTGGTACGCCGGCGATGTTCCCTTTGCCATGGAGTTCGATCTGCAGGCGAGCGAGGGTGAACTTCTCTATGCCAATGATCATCTGCAGCTTCTACGGCCGCCGGCGCCGCCTGCAGAGATCGCTCTCTCGAAAGAAGATCCTTATGCGACCCAGATTGCCTATTTTATCGACTGCTGCCGCAACCGCCGTGCTCCGCTCGAGTGTCCTCCGGAAAGTTCGGCCAAGGCAGTAGAGCTGGCCTTATCCATCTCCGATATGGCACAAGGCACTTGATGGCAAGATGAGAAGGCTGCGTATCGCCGTCGATATGGATGAAGTGCTGGCCGATGCTTTGGGCAAGCAACTGCGCTCCTATAATGAACGCTTCGGCGCGCGGGTTACGCCGGAAGAACTGCACGGGCTGGAACTCGCGGACATCGTCCCCGTGGAGCACCAGGCTTGGGTGTTGGCGATGCTGCACCAGCCCGGTTTCTTTGCCGACCTGGAATTTATCCCTGGCGCCCAGGAAGAGATGGAGAAGTTATGCGCTGTCCACGACATCTTCATCGCCAGTGCAGCAACCGAGTTCCCTACCTCCTTTGCCGATAAGCTCAATTGGCTGGAGCGCCATCTGCCGCAAATCCCGCGCCATCGGGTAGTTTTCTGCGGGGACAAGTCGGTGCTGAATGTGGATTATTTGATCGACGACACGCCGCAACACTTTGCCGGATTAAATGGCGTTGGGTTGCTGTTCGATGCCCCGCACAATCGTGGTGACGAGAGCCACTACCGGGTGCGCGGTTGGCGAGAGGTACCGGCCGCCATTGCTCTGCACGAAGGCAGACGTAAACGCTATTGAAAATTCCGTCATAGCCACGAACCGACGGGCGCCCCACATCTCGGTTCGTGGCGAGTAACCCGGATGATGGAGGTCTACGCCTTAAGGAATATTTTTTGCCGATAGAGAAAATACAGGAATGCCCACTTAGACCCTACGATGGCAACAGCCATGACCAAAGACGCATAGACGCCAGAGTGATGCGCCAGGCCGGCAGCAAATATGTCGGCTATGTGTTTGAAGTCGAATAGCTCCTGGACAAGATAGATGGTGAGCGCATTGAGCCCGATCACCTTGAGCCAGAAAGCCCATTTCGTATAACCCTTTACATCGATGATCCAGTAGAAGAGCGCGAACAGCAGCATGCACCAGCCGTTGCTGTAAAGCGTGTAGGAACTGGTCCAAAGCCGGGTGATGATGGGAAAGACCGTTCCCCACGCCAGGCCCAGCGCCAGGCTGGCAACGCCTCCCCCAACCAGCGCCAACACCTTGAAACGCTCGCTTCGCTTCGCTTGCAGAATATGGGTGCAGAGAACGCCCAGCATCACCGTTGCGATGGAGGGAATGGTGCTGAGGTAACCTTCGTTGTCGCCGAAAACATAGCAGCAGAATTTGCCCGGCAGAAACAGGCGGTCAATGTACCCCTCAAGATTGCCTTGCTGCGTAAGCACATTGCGTCCGAAGCCGGGAACCGGGATAAGCGCCATGATGGCCCAATATCCGACCAGCAGAGCGATGGTCCACGCGATCTGGCCGCGCAGCTTGGTCATCAGCGTGATAATGGCGGCAAAAACGTAGGAAAGCGCAATCCGCTGCAAGACGCCGGTGTAGCGAAAATCAGAGAAGTTAAGCTGCAGGATCCCATTGAAAACCAGGCCCAAAACGATCAGCAGCGCGGTGCGGCGCAGGATGTGGGAGAGGATGGTCTTGCGACTCTCACCGCGGCGCAAACGGCTCTGGATGGCGAGTGGCAGACTGAGCCCGACGATAAACAGGAAGAGCGGCGCGATCAGGTCCCAGAAGGTGATGCCCACCCAAGGCGTGTGGTCCAACTGCTTGGCCAGAACTGCCTGGAAGGGCAGATGCAAAGCAGCGGCCAGCGCCAGCACCAAGCCCGACTCTTCCTGCATGAGCCAGAACATATCGAAACCGCGCAGGGCGTCGATCGAGGCGAGCCTTCGCCCAGGCAGCGTAGGCAACGCCGCCACTGGCGCGTACTCAGGCTCCCCCGGAGCATCTGTTTCTTTGCCCGGCAGGGCCGCGCCTGCAACAGCCATAGCATTTCCTCTTTTTTCTCGTTCCGAACGGAATGGAACGGATTATTGCATAAGGCGCGGCGAAGAGCTGCAGAAAATAACAAAAACTAACCTATCTGTTCCGGTCTCTCAGGCTTCCAGGCGCAAACCCGTGTGCTCCTTCACAGCATCGAGGTTGATCGAAACACCCAGGCCCGGCCCCTGTGGAATAGGCAACATTCCTTCGCCATCCAGCCGCCACGGATGGTCGACGATTTCGTCGATGAAGGGCGATCCAGTCAGATATTCCACCAGGTCTGTGCTCGGAGAGGCCGATGCCAGGTGAAGATCGGCAGCCAATCCGAGGGCTGTATTCCATCCATGAGGGATGAGTCGAACGCCGTGATCTTCAGCCATCCAAGCGATCCTGCGCGACTCACTCAAGCCGCCAACCTTGGTCGCATCCGGCTGCACTACATCGAAAGCGCCCTGCGTGATCCAAGGCAGGAACGACTGGCGCCGTGTCAACACTTCTCCACCGGCGATGGGCACGCGGGAGTTCTGCCGGAGCAATACATAGTCGGCCAGGTTGTCGGGAGGGAGGGCTTCCTCGAACCACTCAACCTTGTATGCAGCCAACATCTCCGCGGTGCGCAGAGCCCATTTATATCCTTGCCGCCAAAACGCATCGCTGGCGCCGGCATCGACCATGAGCAAAGCATCGGGGCCCACTGCTTCACGCGCGGCGCGAACAATGTGTTCATCGAGAACATAGCTGTGGCGGCCGAATGGCCCCCAACCGATCTTGAAGGCGCGAAAACCTTGGGCGCGAACCGCTCGTAAATGGTCGGCCAGGGGCTCGGGCTGCTGCATCAACAAGGAAGCGTAGGGGCGAACCCGCTCGCGATAGCGGCCACCTAATAGAGTACCCACCGGCTGCTGCGTGACCTTGCCGCGGATGTCCCACATGGCAATGTCGATCCCGCTGATGGCATGGGTGATGCTTCCGCCCCGGCCCAACCAGAAGGTATTGGCATGCAGCTTCTCCGAGACGCGCTCGGTCTCCACAGGATTTTCCCCGGTATATAAAGGCTCCAGCACATCGAGCGCGGCCTGTACCAGCTTGTCATTAGTGAAAGCCGAGCCCCACCCGGTAACGCCCTCATCGGTATAAACCGCGATTAACGTGTGGACACAATCGTCCGGCTTGATCTCGTTGGACCATCCACCTTCAGGAGTTCTGCCGCGCAGTCCAGCTGCTTTGATCTTTGTGATTTTCATGGTGAGTTTGCTTGCTTTCCGTTAGTTAGTCCATGATTACCGGGCAACGCGCTTCTGCAGAGCGCCATCTCACCACGACGAGGTGCTCGATGCCCAAAAGCCCGAAACACGATGCACAGCCACGCGCGAGTGACTCCAGTCCGCGGTCAAAGAAGGATGATAGCAGTGAGTTTGATCGTGCGCCGCGGCAGAAGAGTGAGGACCGCGACCCGGTGAAGAGCGCGGAACAAACCAAGCACATCCCCACTAAGCACGGGGCCATCAAGTAGCCGGATACTCTTGGTCTGTGACCTTTTCCAGCCAGACCACATCGACGCCATGCTCGTCGGCCTCCTGCATGGCGATGTGAGCCATGGTTCTTCCAGGCGCCGCGCCGTGCCAATGGCGTTCGTGGGGCGCAATCAAGACGGTATCTCCAGGGCGAATGGTTTGCGGCGCTTCGCCGGCCAATTGCACCAGGCCAAGGCCGTCCAATACATGCAGTGTTTGTCCGACCGGATGCGTGTGCCACGCTGTGCGGCTTCCCGGCCCAAACCAAACATGGTTCGCCTTAAGCCGCGAGGGCCCGGCCGGGTTGACGATTTCGTTTAGCCACACTGTTCCGGTAAACCACGTTTCAGGACCTTTGCGGCAGCCGCGCTTCTCGCCAGTGAGTATCTTCATGATGCCGCTCATTTTACATCCCGCTCCACGCAGCGATCACTTGTCAGGAACTTGTAAGGTTTTGAGAGCAATCCGCACTTCTATACTCCAAGCAGATATTGTGTAATCCCTCTTTCGTGAGAGTGTGGACGTTGGAGATTGGACGGGCGCTGCGAGTCATAGTTCATCTGAACGCGGACGTCAGCTCCAGCCATGAATTTCTCCATAACGACATTCTGGCTTTTCTTTATGAAAGAGGGGTTGCCGGGACCACCGTCTTCCGCCCCGAGGCGGGTTTCGGTTACCACCATCGCCTGCACACCAAGGGCGCGCCCGGCAGCGACGGCCAGCACCTTCCCGTCCGGTTGGAGTTTATCGACCAACCAGAAGTCGTCGATCGGCTCATACCCGACCTGCTTCTCCTGGTAACCGACGGAATGGTCGAAGTGCAGGAGACCACCATCTTGAAAGTGGCTCATAGCGCCGGCCGGAACCACAGATGAAGTTGCGGATGCTTCTGGTCTTGGGTTCCTTGGGATGGATGGGCTACGCCCACTCCGCGATTCCGCAAACGGCCCCAACGCCCACGCTTTCGCTCGCCGATGCAGAGGCACGCACGCTCAAGAACCAGCCGCGCCTGGCCGCCGAATCCCTGAGAACGCAGGCCCTGGGCAGGCGCGTGCAGCAGACCCGGTCGGCCTACTTTCCGCAGTTGACTGCGAACCTGACCGCCGTCAAAGCGAATGGGGATAGCGCGGTAGCTGCGGGCGCGGTCACCACTTCCAGTCTCTCCACCCGCGTTGCGGGCGGCGCCACGCTTACCCAGCTGGTCACAGACTTCGGGCGGACGCGCGAACTTGTGCGCTCCTCGCGCCTGACAGCGCAATCCGCTTCGCAGAGCACCGAAGACGTAAGGCAACAAATATTGCGCGATGTCGACCAGGCTTACTTCGCGACCGAGGCTGCGGAGAGCGTGCGCGGAACCGCTGAAGCGGTTCTCGCCTTCCGTAAGACAGAACTTCGCCAACTAACGGCCTTGGCACAAAGCCAGCTCCGATCCACGCTCGATGTCCAGTTCGCCCAGGTGCTCGTCTCGGAGGCTCAACTGGCAGTCGTTCGGGCCAACAGCAATGTGCAAGAGGCGCGCGCACAGCTGACGGCCGCGATGGGCGATGATAATGATCCAGACTATGTGCTCGCCGAGCCGCCACAGCCGCCATTGCTTGACGACGATGTCAACCTCTACATTCGCGAGGCTCTTGCCAACCGGCCCGATCTAAAGGCGCTGCGTCTTCAGGCACAGGCCGCGCAACAGTACGCGCATTCCGAAAGCAAGCTGAATTATCCAACGGTCGACATTCTCGGTACGGCCGGCGAGGTACCGGACCGGGATCATACGCTGCAGCAGAACTATGGAGCAGCCGGGATCAATATCAAGGTGCCGGTCTTCAACGGCGGCCTATACTCCGGCCGCATCGCAGAGGCCAGGCTTCGGGCACAAGCTGCCGACCGCGACGTGCGGGATCGCTCGCTGGTGATCAAGCGCGACGTTCGCACGGATTGGGCGCGGGCAAAAGACACTTATCTTCAGATCCAGGTAGCGCAGGACCTGGTGAACCAGACGGGAGTAGCCGTGCGATTAGCGCAAGCGCGCTACGACGCCGGCTTAGGCAGCATCGTAGAGCTCAACCAGGCTGAGCTGAGCCAGACCTCTGCGCTGATCCAGGCCGCCAGCGCACGCTTTGATTATCTCAGCGCAAGGGCTGCGCTCAATTACGCCTTAGGTGTCCGGCCCTAGGCGATTTTTGCTAATGGTGCGGACCAGGAAACTGAACCCGACGCGGCCATTCCGCCAAAACCGGGGTCCCCGGATACGCGGTCTTTGCGTGACCGGGGTGGAAAGAATGGCCGCACATAACGAGTCCCACCGGACCACAGTATTAGCAAAATGCGGTACGCCGCGCAGGAGAGGTACGGAGATGCATTCATCGAAATATCAAAACCTGCTGGTCATCTTCTCAATCGCGCTGCTCTGGCCTTTGTCAGCATGCTCCCACAGCGCCGTCTCCGAGGGCACGGCCACCGTGCCGGTGGTTCCCGCAGCCAGGGTTGTCCAGACTGATCTGCGAAACAGTATTACTCTTACCGCCGAGTTCGAACCTTTCTACGAAGTGGATGTGATGGCCAAGGAGGCCGGCTACATCAAGCACATGCTGGTGGACATCGGCGATCGCGTAAAGGAAGGGCAATTGCTGGCCATTTTGGAGATTCCCGAGCTGCAAGCAGACCTTACCAAGGCGAAATCCGATGTGCAGACGGCCAACGCCGAAAGAGCGGTAGCCAAGGGCGATCTGCAGAGGGCGCAGGCCGCGAGCCAGATTGCGCAACTCTCATATAGCCGTATTCAGGACGTTTCGAAGAAAGAGCCTGGTCTTGTCCCGCTGCAGGAAGTGGATGTGGCGCACTCGCACAATCTCGAAGCCGACGCCCAGGTGAGCGCCGCGCTGCAGCGCGTACAAGCGGCCGAGAGCCGCTACCAGAGCGCCGTCGCCAGCCTCGCTCATGAGGCTGCTCTCGTCGAATATACAAGGATCGTTGCTCCCTTTAGCGGGATCGTAACCCAACGCTACGCCAGCGATGGCTCCATGATTCAGGCCGGTATTGCCTCCCAGACCCAGGCGATGCCGGTGGTCAAGGTCTCGCAGAACAATCCATTGCGGCTTATGCTTCCCGTCCCGGAGGAAAATGTGGCTGCCATTCACGACGGTCAACACGTAACCGTAGATGTACCGGCGCTGCATCGGACCTTTGACGGCACAATTACTCGCTTCGCCGACCGGGTGCAAATGTCCACCCGGACGATGACCGCGGAAGTGGATGTCAAGAACCCTCAACTTACCTTGATCCCCGGCATGTATGCGGAGGTAAAGCTGGGAACGGCAGAGGCCAGGAATGCCACTGCGGTTCCACCGGAGGCTGTCGATGGAACGGGAGATAACCAGCGGCTCTTCGTGGTGGACGCTGCCGGCGTGGTCCAAACACGAAGGGTTCACACCGGAATTCAATCACCCCAATATGTCCAAATTCTTTCCGGGGTCAATGCGGGAGATGTGGTGATTACCGGCCGCCGTTCCGATCTCCATGATGGGCAAAAAGTTCAGCCCTTACTGCCCACTTCCGATGCGATTCCAACACCGCCGTCTTAGAGCATTTTTGTTAATGGTGTAGACCGGGAAACGGAACTCGACGCGGCCGTTCCGCCAAAACCGGGGTCCCCGGCTACGCGTCGTTGCGTGACCGGGGTGGAAAGAATGGCCGCACATAACCGATCCCACCGGATCACAGTATTAGCAAAAATGCGTTAGAAAGGAGTTGCATGTCCGGCTTTGCCATCCGCACCCCTTATCTGATTATCGTTGTCTGCCTGATGGTCTTTGTGCTCGGCGTGAGCAGCGTGGCGCGCATGCCTGTCGATATGTTCCCTTCGATGAATGTGCCGGTAGTGATTGTGGCGACTTTTTATTCGGGTATGCCTCCGGAGCAGATTGAAGGCAACATCACCTATCACCTGGAGCGTTTCTTCACGCTGGCCAGCGGCATCGATCACATGGAGTCGCGCTCTCTCGATGGCGTGAGCATCATCCGCGTCTACTTCCAGCCGGACACGAACGCTGATACCGACGCCGCCACCATCGGGAATCTCGCCGTCTCAGACATGAAGGATTTGCCCCCAGGCACCTTTCCGCCGGTGGTGCTCAAGTCCGACGCGTCCAGCTTGCCCGTTTGCCTGGTGACGATGAATGGGCCGGGTATGACCGATGGGGCGCTCAAAGATATTGCGCAAAATTTTGTGCGCAACCAGCTGGCGGGCGTGCCGGGCGCCTCGATCCCACAGCCATTCGGCGGCCCATGGCGGCAAATCCAGCTTTATGTCGACCCCTACAAGCTGGAAGCGCGGCAGATGAGCCCCATGGATGTGGTGCGGTCGATGAACCAGGCCAACCTGATCCTGCCGGCCGGCGACGTACAGATCGGCAACCTTGACTACGACATCTACTCCAACGCTCAGTTTGACCTCAAGAACGCCAGCCAGTATCCGGTCAAGATGAACGGCGAAAATCCGGTGCTGATGTCAGACATTGGAGTGCTGAAAGACGCGCACGCATTGCAATACAACGTAGTGCATGTAAACGGGCAACGCTCGGTCTATCTGCCGGTGCTCAAGCAAGGAGGAAACTCCAACACCATCACCGTGGTCTCGGGTATTCGCAAAGCCCTGCACCACCTGGTCGATGTACCTTCGGAGATGCGGTCGACTGTGGTCTTCGACCAGTCTCGCTTTGTCCGCACCGCGATTGAAACCCTGCTTCATGAAGGCGGCATCGGGCTGTTCCTCACCTGCCTGATGATCCTTATTTTTCTGGGCAGCCTGCGTGCTACGCTGGCGGTTTTTTTCTCCATTCCGCTCTCCGTGCTGGCGACGTTTATGGTGCTGCAGTTTAATGGGTCGTCCGTGAACAGCATGGTGCTGGGCGGCCTGGCACTGGCGCTTTCGCGCCTCATCGATAACTCCGTGGTGGTGCTCGAAAACATCTACCGGCACTTGGAGATTGGGGAACCGCCGGTGGTCGCCGCGGAGAATGGTGGACGAGAGGTGGCGCTGCCGGTGCTTGCTTCCACGCTTACCACGGCCATCGTCTTCTTTCCCGTGACGCTGTTGTCGGGTGTAAGCAAGTTTCTCTTCTCGGCCATGGCGCTGGCGGTGGTGGTTGCGCTCTTCGCCTCCTACGTCATTGCGATGACGGTTGTGCCGCTGTACTGCTCCAAATACCTCAAGCTGAACCACCCCGAAGGTTTTGACGAGTCGCATGCAGGTGAAGCGCGCACGCTGGAAGGCGGGAAGAGTGGCTTCGCGGCACGATTCAACGCGGCCTTCAATACGCGCTTCGAGAAGATGCTGGCGGGCTATGAGGTGCTGGTGCAGCGAGTGCTCCGGCAGCCAGCGAAGGTGTTGGTCGTCTTTGCGGTGGTGTTTGTTGTGAGCCTGGGTCTTTACTGGCTGCTGGGATTCTCGTACTTTCCGCAGACCGACGCCGGCCAGTTTGTCATCAACATCAAGGCGCCCTCGGGAACCAAGCTCCTGGTAACGGAACAGGAAGTAGCGAAAGCTGAGGCCTTGATCAAAGAGGTGGTCCGGCCTGCCGATCTGGGCATCATTGTCGACAACATCGGCGTCGACAACGGATTTTCCGCCATCTACACGCCGAATGCAGCCATGCACACCGGCTTCATCCAGGTCGGGCTAACTCCGGGACACAGCATCGGCAGCTACGAATATATCGCGCGCATCAAGCAGCGCCTGGCTCAGGAAATGCCGGAGCTGACAGCATACTTCTCCACCGGAAGTCTGGTCGATGCAGTCGTCAACATGGGAGCCCCGGCGCCGATCGACATCCAGATCAGTGGGGCCAACCTGCAAGCGGATAATCGTGTGGCCCAGGCCATTGCACGCAACCTGCGTACCTCTCCGCTGGCAGCCGATGTTTTCATCCCGCAGGATCTGGATTATCCATCCCTGCGCATCAACGTCGATCGTATCCACGCGGCCAAGCTCGGCCTGACGGAGAAGGAAGTTATCTCCAATGTGATCACCTCCCTCACCTCCAATCAGATGATTGCGCCCAATGTTTGGATCGACCCCAGGAATGGAAACAACTACTTCCTGACGGTGCAGTATCCCGAAGCGCAGATTCGAACGGTGCAGGACCTGGAGGCCATTCCTCTTCATGCCGAGGGCGCGGTGCAACCGACCCGGCTGGACATGGTAGCGAATATTCAACAGATTCAGGCTCCCACTGAAGTCGATCACTACCAGATCCGGCGCAAGCTCGATATCTACGTCCGCCCAGCCACGGAGGATCTTGGCAAAACGGCTGACCTGGTGCGCAAGATCATTGCCCGGCAGCAGATCCCTACAGGCATTAACGTCACGGTGCAGGGCAGCGCTGAGGCGATGAGCGCTTCGTTCAGGAGCTTCACCGTTGGGCTGATCATGTCGGTCATCCTGCTTTACCTGGTGCTGGTCGCGCAGTTCCGCTCTTTCCTCGATCCATTCATCATCCTGCTCGCACTTCCGCCGGGAATTAGCGGAGTGCTTCTGATCCTTGTGCTCACGGGCACAACCATGAATGTCATGTCGCTCATGGGTGTGGTGATGCTTGCCGGCATTGCGATGTCGAACAGCATCCTCATCGTGGAGTTCGCTCACCACCTGATCAGCGAGGGACGGCAGGTAGGGGAGGCGATTATCGAGTCTTGCCGGGTCCGCCTGCGGCCTATCTTGATGACTTCGTTGGCCACGGTGATTGGCCTGCTTCCCATGGCGCTCAAGCTTGGCGAAGGCAGCGAATCGTATGCTCCGCTTGCGCGGGCGCTGGTGGGTGGCCTCGTCGCCTCGACTGCGTTGACGGTCTTTCTGGTTCCTGCTGGATTCTTCCTGGTCTATGCGCGCAAGACGCAGCGGGCCTAGGGGTGAGGGTCGCGGTTTTTCCTTGATCGATCCTGGGGTGGGTTCGAGTAGGTCTCGACTTCGCTTACAGGTAATGGAAAAGGCTCAGGGGCTGAAGGGTCATTCCCTGACGAAGGACGGGTGGCCCATATCTCGCTCGTTTTTCGCGAGATGTGGGATGCCATGACGCTGACCGCTAAGTGCATCGGTTGAATCGAGAGTCAGAGGGAAAGAGCAGTGGTATCCCACATCTCGCGAAAAACGAGCGAGATGTGGGACACCCGTCCTTGGCTAGGGAACGAGAAGCAGACTACCGCGGGCTGAGTTACGATTGCTCCTCCGGGACGACGAACTTCGCCATCCCAGGAGCATGCGGGAAGGGTAAATGCAGTTCTCTTATTGCACTTGGAGCAGCGCGGCGCTGCCGGCGTAAAGAACGACCGTGTGGTGGGTTGAGGCCAAGCGAAAGGTGCCGCTTGCGGTGTCCTCAGATAGATGAGTCGAACCGAAACCATAGAGGCCGCAGGCGTCTGGCGAGAATACTCCCACCGACTGCTCGGTTTGGGTTCCCGGGCAATCCGCGCCTGCAGGAAGAAGATGCGCAAAGACTCCCTGCTTCTTGTTGTAGGCCACGATGTCGTCGTCCACTCCATCGGTGACGTGCTTGTCTACAGGCGAGTAGTGGGCCCCACCGACCAACATCACCGTCCCCAGTGATCCGCCTCGTCGATTCCGTGCGGAGTGAGCGCCTCTTCCACAGAGATGGGGTCCGCCATGGCGCGCACCGAGGTAACCACAGTACTAGGGCCGCTCTTATCCACCACCTGATCGATCTTGATGGAAAGATACGAAGCTTGCTGGGCTGCGTAGGGCGTGTCATCGAACTTGAATGGACGCGCTTCGACGATATGCCCGATGACCATTGACCCTTTCGGAAGCTGGTCTCCATTCGGCAGCAAAACCACCTGCATGGTCTTGGCCGTCACCACATCCCCAGCTTTTGCCTTCGCAGCGTTTTCCGTGTGGGTGAAGATGACGGGGATTGCCGTCTGGGCCGGTAGCGTAATCGCGCGGCTTGCCGGAACCATTGCCACGCTGCCAAGCAGAGCGAGAAACGAAAGAGAACGGGAGTAGTTGCTCATGGTTGTGAATCTCCTTGACCGATCACAAGGGGATTTGAGCACCCAACCGCCTTACGCAAACCTGACGTTTGTCTTACATTTTTCTGACATTTTTGACCCCATACGGTAACCCGGCGGCCAAGCTTGTACATTTTTAAGCAGGGTCTTCGAGGTCCGCGGGCTTTTGAACATTCTGCTGGTAGAAGACGAACGCAAACTGGCTGAGGCGGTTGCCGAGGGGCTGCATGGAGAGGGCTATGCCGTCAGTCTCTCGCCCAGCGGGGAGCATGCGCTCTCCTCCCTGCGCCATCAACATGTCGACCTCATTCTTCTCGACGTGATGCTTCCCGGACGCAGCGGCTTTGAAGTGCTTGCCGACATGCGGCGAGCAGGCTTCAAGATGCCGGTCTTGATTCTGACCTCGCGCGATTCCATCGACGATCGCGTGCTGGGGCTGGATGCCGGGGCGGATGACTACCTGGTAAAGCCCTTCGCCTTTCCTGAGTTGCTGGCTCGCATTCGAGCACTTATGCGGCGCAAGCTTCCGGCCGCTCTTCTCCTCTCTGCAGATCGCGGATCTGACCCTTGAGCTGGAAGGACGTACCGCTTCGCGAGGCGGCAAGAAACTCGAGTTGACGGCGCGGGAATTCGACCTTCTCGAATACCTTCTGCAGAACCGCGGCTCGGTCGTTTCCCGGGAGATGCTGGCGCGGGAGGTGTGGAAGCAGGTGATGCGCTACACCCCGTTGGATAATGTGATTGACGTGCAGATTACAAGGCTCCGGCGTAAGCTCGATGGCGAGTTCCAAAAGAAGCTTTTGCATACCGTGCGCGGAGTAGGCTTCGTGCTCCGCGAAGACGAACCATGATCCTGCGCTATAGCAATGTGCGCCATCGCCTGACGCTCTGGTATGTCAGCGTCTTCGGCCTGGTGCTGCTGCTATTCATCTGTGCGGCAACGCTGCTGGAATACTGGCAACTCAGCAGCCGCTTGTACCATGCAGAGATACAGGATATTGAAACCGTAGAAGGGTTGCTGGCATTTGCGCCGGATGGAAGCCTGGTACTCCACGAGGAATACCATAACCATCCTGAACATATCCTGTTGCTCGACCGGTACATGCAGGTAATGACTCCGGAAGGCCAGGTTCTTCTGCGCAATGCCAAGTTGCGCTGGCAGGATCTGGGAGGTCCGGTGTCCCCCAATGAGGGGCTGTCCGGCTACGACAAGCGCAGTGTCCGGCTGCAGGACGGAACCCGCCTGCTGCTCATCAGCCATATCCACTCGATTGGTAACCGGCCGCTCCTCATCCGGCTCGCCTACAGCACTGCGCCGATCGAGCATGAGGTGCTGCAGTTTATTGGACTGCTGCTGCTGGCAGTGCCGCCTACGTTGCTGATTGCGGGTCTCGCCGGCTATCGCATGGCCTACAAGGTGCTCCTGCCCTTGAAGAACATGGCCCTCCGCGCGGAGACCATCACCGCCAATCAACTGGACCAGCGGCTTCCGGTCGAGAACCCCAACGACGAACTGGGCTACATGGCACGGGTTCTCAATGATCTTCTGGCGCGGCTTCAAGACTCTTTCGACAATCTCAAGCGCTTTACCGCGGATGCATCCCACGAGTTAAGAACACCGCTGGCCTCCATCCGTAGCGTCGGAGAGGTGGGCCTACAGCGCTTGCACACGGCGGATGAATATCGAGACACCATCGGGAGCATGCTGGAAGAAGTCACTCGACTTACCGAGATGGTCGACGGCCTTCTTTCAATATCCCGCGCGGATGCCGGCCAGGTCACGCTCCACAGAACAACCTTCAGCCCGTTGGACCTTGCCCGGGAGGTTGTCGGCCTTCTTGGCCTGCTCGCCGAGGAGAAGGGACAGCATATTCAAATCGAAGGCAACGCCAATCTGCTGGTGAGCGCAGATCGCATGGTGCTGCAGCGTGGGCTGGCAAATATCGTGGAGAACGCCATCAAATATTCTCCACCGTCGACCATGATCTACATCCATGTCTCGCACTCCGAAACCGTGGACATTGCTGTAGAAGACAGCGGGGAAACTATCCCAGAGGATCTTCGGCAGAAGGTCTTCGAAAGATTCTTCAGAATCGATGCCTCCCGCTCGCGAGAAGCGGGCGGGAGCGGCCTTGGACTGGCCATCGCGAAGTGGGCGGTTGAGGCCAATGGCGGCAGCATCACGCTGCAGGCCGGGCATGATCGGGGAAACCGCTTCGTGATCCGGCTTCCCGCGTGTCTTGCATGGAAGGTTCAGCTACCGGACCGCAAACACCGCCTGATAGACAAACTGGAATCCGATGACCATCAACCACAGCGAAAGCGCGAAGCGCAGCTGCCGGTTGGGAATGCGCGGAGCCACCCCACTGCCGGCAAGTGCGCCAAAGACGCCGCCGATCCCCAGCTTCCACAACAACGCCGCATCGTAGGTGCCGCTGATCATGTGGACACCGGTCCCCACGACAGAAAGCACCAGGCCAAAGGTAAGATCGGTTCCCACCACCTGCGCCGTGGTCAGCGAAGTAAGTCCCAGTAGTGCGACGGTGCCCAGTGCCCCGGCGCCGGAGGAAGAAAAACCTACCTCGGCCGCAATGGGGAAGGTAATGAAGCCAATCCATTTGCGGTTGATCAGTCGTCGGCCGAGTGATGGCGTCGGGGCGAAAGTGGCGAAAGATCTGCCAGCCGGAGGAAAAGATGATGATGGAACCGAGCACGATGTAGAGCAGCGCCTTGGGACCGTGCTGCGCGACATGCCCAAAGAAGAGCGACCCGAGGACCACTCCGGGGACGCCACCGAGCAGCATCCATAGCAGGATCCGGTACGAGACTTGCTTGCGCCACATCTGCACCGGCACCACGATCAGCTTGACCACGGCGGCGTAAGCCAGCGCGGTGCTGACTGCAATCTCCACCGGCACATGCAGAAAGATGATCAATAACGGTGCCGTAACCACGCCCGCTCCCACTCCCGTGAGCGCGATCACCACTGCTATCGAAAACCCTATCAGCAACTGCAGCATGGAGACTCTCTTCTATTCCGGTTGCACGTGGATACCACATTCCTGCTTGCGTCCACCCCAGCGGCCCGAGCGCGGGTCATTGGGATCGAAAGGCAGGCTGGTACATGGCTCGCATCCGATGCTGGTGTAGCCTTTTTCGTAGAGCGACAGCAGGGGGATGCCATGCTGTTCCGCGTACTGCCATACGTCCCGGGTAGACCAATCCGCCAGTGGGCTTATCTTCTGTAGTTGCTTGCCTGTAGGCAAAGTGAATGCATCCACCACTTGAAGGTTGGCGCGAGTCTTGGCCTGCTCCCGGCGCAGCCCGGTGAACCATAGCCGGTAGGGCTCGAGCGATGCAAACAACGGACCCACCTTGCGCATGCCGCAGCAGCGGTCCGGCGCAGTCTGATTCAGAATTCCGAATTGCGATTCCTGTTCAGCCACGGTGAGACTGGGAAGCACATTCACCAGGTTCAGGCCCCACTGCTCAGCCAGGCGATCGCGATACGCGTATGTTTCGACGAAGTGGTAGCCGGTGTCGAGAAAGATCACCGGCACATCGCCCATGACTGCTCGCACCAGGTGCACCACGACCATGTCTTCGGCCTGGAAGCTGCTGGTCACGCAGATTTCCTCCGGGCGGGCAGCAGCGATCTGCTCGTTCACCAGGCTCCGGGCAGCGGCGATCTTCTCTTCCAGTGAGGCAGAAACAAGGGACGTAGATGTGCTCATTGGTTGCTCCCTTCCGGCTGGAGAGCACGCAGGATAAAGGCAAGCTTCTCCGCGGGCTCAACGGGCAACCCAGTAATGGCCTCGAAAGATAGATCTCTATGGGGCAGGGCGAGCGAGACCTCGCCGGGAAACTCATCCAGACCCTGAGCTTCGATGAGGACGGTAACTCCTGCCTGGAAGAAGCGCTGCAATAGGGCTTGATTCCCTGTCCGCGTTCTTACTACGTCGACGCCGCTCTTCCATAGTGCGGTCTCGACCTGGCGCAGCAACTCCAGATCACGGATAGCCACGGCCGCAACAACCTTTTTATCGCCGGTTACGCGGCCACGTCAAAACCTCGCGCACCATCCCGGCGGCTACTGTGGCGTGCGATGCCGGGTCGATGAGGATGAAGCTGCCAGTAGTCGCGTTGATCGGCATACGTATCGAGAAACAGCGGACGAGTGGTTTCCACCTCCACCACGCCAATGCTGTTGAGCTCGAGCGTTGCTGCCTGTTCGTGCTCCAGCGTTTGCATGTTGACGCGATGCTGGATGCTCCGGATGCTGGCCTTGACTGTTTGCGAAGTATGCTTCAGCAGATAGCTCTTGCCCGGATCGAGCGGCGTCGGCATCCATCCAAACCAACGCGGCAAGAAAGTTCGCCGCCACGGCCGGCGCCTGGTGCGCGGCCGCGAGCATCTCTCCGCGGCTGATATCGAGCTCATCCTCGAGCGTGAGCGCTACCGACATCGGCGCCACAGCCCGGTCCAGATCGCCATCGAAGGTGGTAATGCTCTTCACCCGGCTGGTTCTGCCCGAAGGCAGCGCGACCACGCGATCGCCCGGCCACACCGACCCGGCGGCAATCTGCCCCGCAAAGCCACGATAATGCTGGTCAGGACGGATCACGCGCTGAATCGGCAAACGGAAAGGCGCGTTCGCCACATCACGCCCCGTAGGCACGGTCTCAAGGTATTCGAGCAGCGTAGGACCCTCATACCACGGCATCCTTATACCCCGGTCGACCACGTTGTCTCCGTGGAGCGCGCTGATGGGGATGGAGAGCAACCCTTCGATGCCGAGCTTGGACGCAAGCTGTTGCAAGTCGCGCTCCAGCGCGGCAAAGGTCTCCGCCGAATAATCCACCAGGTCCATCTTGTTGACCGCGGCTACGATGTGGCGCGTGCCCAACAGCGAGGCGATATAGGCATGACGCCGCGATTGGGTCAGAATGCCCTTGCGCGCATCGACCAGGATGATGGCCACGTCGGCTGTCGATGCGCCGGTAGCCATGTTGCGCGTGTACTGTTCGTGACCGGGCGTGTCGGCGATGATGAACTTGCGATGGGTGGTAGAGAAGTAGCGGTAAGCAACATCGATGGTGATGCCCTGCTCCCGCTCCGCCCGCAGGCCGTCGGTAAGCTGGGCGAAATCGATCGCGCTGGCGACATTCCCGATGGCGGCTTTGGTGACTGCGCGAACGTGATCCTCATAGACGTTCTGCGAGTCGTACAGCAGGCGGCCGATCAGTGTCGATTTGCCATCGTCCACGCTGCCCGCGGTGCTGAAGCGCACCAGGTCTTTGGCCTGCTCCGCGGCAAGAAACTCCTCCATCGAAAACATGTCTTCCATTTCCATAGCGTCGCGATCGAGAAAGAGAGGCATCAGAAGTAGCCCTCCCGCTTCTTCAACTCCATCGATCCATCCTGATCGTGATCGATGACACGGTTGGCCCGCTCAGAAGAGCGAAACGCGACCAGCTCGGCAATGATCTTGGGAATCGTGTCGGCATCGGAGCGGATGGCTCCGGTGCACGGACTGCACCCCAGCGACCGCAGGCGGCACTTGACCCACTGCTCTTCCCCGGGCAAGCCCTGCACGAACGGCTGCTCCACGGGGATCAGGCTGTCGGCGCGCACCAGCATCCGCCGCTCCTTGGCAAAGTACAGAGGCACCACCGGGATCTTTTCCAGGTGGATATAGTGCCAAACGTCCAGCTCCGTCCAATTCGACAAGGGGAAAACGCGAATGCTTTCGCCCGGATTCACCCGCGCGTTATAGAGGTTCCAGAGCTCTGGGCGCTGGTTCTTCGGATCCCATTGCCCGGCGCCATCGCGGAAGGAAAAGATGCGCTCCTTGGCGCGGGATTTTTCTTCATCCCGGCGCGCTCCGCCGAAGGCTGCGTCGAAACCATGTGCGCGCAGGCCATCGAGCAGCGCCGTAGTCTTCAGCAATCCGCAGCAGCGGCGCGTTCCCAGGGCGACCGGATTGGCTCCCGCAGCCAGAGCCTCTTCATTCCGCCACACCAACAGCTCGACCCCTAACTGGCGGGTGTAGTCATCGCGGAACGCGAGCATCTCTTTGAATTTGTAGCCGGTATCGACGTGCAACAAGGGAAACGGAATGGGCCCGGGGTAGAAGGCCTTCTGCGCCAGGCGCAGCATGACGGAGGAATCCTTGCCGATGGAATACAGCATGACCGGCTTCTCGAACTCGGCCGCCACCTCGCGGAAGATGTGGATGCTTTCCGCTTCCAGCAACTGCAGATGGCTAAGCTTCGGCGCGACGCCTGCTTCCATCGTTTGAACTCCCAAGCTTGCCACTCCGGCTCCTTCAATCCCGACTGTGTATTGGCCCAATAAAAAAACCGCTCGCCAGGGCTCTGGCAGCGGTTGTGATACTCGTCTGAGTTACGTGAAAGTCTGGTTTGGGAAACCCTACTTCTCAGCTAGCAAACACTCACACCCGCCTGTCCGTGACAATGAACAACACTTGTCACAGCAACAACAACCAGCGGGATAATGCATTGCCTGCATAGGATTTAATACTCTTGCCTGGCCGCCCTTTTGTCAAGCTCGGGACCCCTCCGGAAGGAGTCCCGAAAGCACGAAAAGCACTCAATTTCCCGTGCGGATCAGCCAGCCGCGAGTCCCTCACGTATAAAGAGTCGTAGGAGCGCTGCGGGATTCATGAAATGTATACGGGTTGGCCTGATTGGTTTTGGATTTGCCGGACGCATCTTCCATTCGAATGTCATCGAAGCAGTGGAGGGATTGGAGTTAGCCGCCATCGTGCAACGGAGCGGCTCAGAAGCGGCCACTGCTTTTCCTCATGTCAAGATCGTACCCTCCGTCGAGGCTTTGCTGGAGGACACCAGCATCCGGCTGGTCGTGGTGGCTACCCCGAACGCCACCCATCTGCCTATCGCCCGGCAATGCCTGCTTGCCGACCGCGACGTGGTCATCGATAAGCCCTTTGCCTTGAATTCGGGCGAGGCGGCGGAGTTGATCCAGTTGGCCCGCGACGCGCCATCGCCTGCTCAGCGTCTACCAGAACCGCCGCTGGGATGGCGACTTCCAGACCGTGCGCAAGTTGCTCGACAGCGACCAGCTGGGCCGGCTGGTCAAATTCGAGTCTCATTACGATCGTTATCGCCTGGCCCCCAGGCTGCACGCCTGGCGGGAGGACGGCTCGCCCGGCGGAGGCGTTCTTTTCGATCTGGGAGCGCATCTAGTGGACCAGGCGCTGGTGCTCTTTGGTGTTCCCCAATCCGTTTGGGCGAGTGTGCGGGTGGAGCGCGAGGGGGCTCGGTCAGATGACGCCTTCGACCTCTATCTACACTACCCGGCAGCACTGGAGCAGCCGGCTGCATCGGGGCTGGGTGTATGGCTCCGCGCTACCTGCCTGGCGCGGGCTCCCGGAGCGCGCTTCACCCTCAACGGCACGCTAGGCACTTTCCGCAAATTCGGTATCGATCCTCAGGAAGCCCATCTGCTCGCTGGAGACATGTTCTCCTCCAAGCCCTGGGGCGTGGAAGGTCCCGAGCACTGGGGCACTCTTACCATGGATGAGGGCGGTGAGCCGATAAGCACGCGCATCCCCACCGAGCCCGGGGACTATCGCGGTTACTATATCAACCTGCGCGATGCCCTCCATGGCAACGCGGCTCTAGAGGTCACTCCGCTGCAGGCCTGGAGAACCATACGCACGGTGGAAATGGCCCAGGAGAGCAGCCGCACCGGCTGCTCTATTACCTGCGACTGGAGCCATGAGCCGTAACCGGCCTTAAGGGGCTTGAAGAGAATTGGGTTGGTCTTGATACACCGGCTGACTACCGGGGAGGGTTGTTGCTGGGTGTGTCTGGCTTGCCCTCGACCTTGTGGACGCCGGTCTTGGTAGCGTGGGCAGTCTTGTGGTATCCGGTCTTGGTGGCGTGCGCTGTCTTGTGGTATCCGGTCTTGGTGGCATGCGCTGTCTTGTGGTACCCCGTTTCCGTTCCCGACTTTGTTTTTTCGTAGCCTTTCTCTGTTCCTGACTTGGTCTTGTCGTAACCCTTTTCGGTTCCCGATTTTGTTTTGTCGTAGGCCGTTTTGCTGCCTTGACTCACGCCGTGTCCAGCGCTTGTGGCGGCATGCTTGGTATCGGTGCCGGCGTTTTTCATGTCCTGTTTTGCGCCACCATCAGAGTTCTGAGCGAAGGCGGGAAGGGCTAATGCCAGGGTGGCGATGAGTGCCAAAGACCTGAGGTTGCCGAAATTCATAGGCTATTTCTCCTTAACAACGTACAGCCCAGTTAGATGCAGACTGCGGCATCTACGGCCGGGAAAGGTGTAGCCTGTTTGTCGTGAGCAAGATAAGGACGCCCAGGATGGGCCTCATCCAGTGGAGATGGTTCTGTTATCGTGCCTTGCTTGGCCTTCTGCTGGCTACGCCGGCCGCGAGGGCGCAAAGCCCCGTTCATATCGACGTGGATCTGGCGAAATCCGCGGGGAAGTTCTCGCCCATCTACAGCTGGTTCGGCTACGACGAGTCGGGTTACACAATCACGCCAAATGGCAAGGCACTGCTCGCCCAGCTGCACGACTTGAGCCCGGTCCCAGTCTATATTCGGGCCCATTTCCTGCTCGCCACGGGAGATGGCAAGCCGGATCTCAAATGGAGTTCGTCGAACGTCTACACCGAGGATGCGCAGGGCAAACCCGTTTATAGCTGGACCATTCTCGACCAGATTTTCGATGCGTATGCTTCCGCCCATGTGCGCCCCATGGTTGAGCTCGGCTTTATGCCCAAGGCGCTATCCACGCATCCCGATCCTTACCACATAGGATGGCCGCTCAAACCCGGAGAAGTGGAGGGTTGGTCGTTTCCGCCCAAAGATTACCAGCGATGGCAGGAGCTGAATCGTCAGGTGGCCGCGCACATGGTCCAGCGCTATGGCAAGGAGACTGTCTCCACCTGGTACTGGGAGGTGTGGAACGAGCCCAACGGCAAGTACTACTGGAAAGGAACCGAGGACGAATACAACAAGCTCTACGATTACGCGGTCGCGGGCGTACGCCAGGCGATCCCGAACGCGCGCGTAGGTGGACCGGCAACTACCGGGCCCGGCCCGCAGGGGAACGCTTCGCAGTATCTGCAGCTTTTTCTCGCCCATTGCGCGACGCAGAAGAGTGCAGCCACCGGCGGCCCAATCCCGCTGGACTTCATCTCTTTCCACGTCAAGGGGAGCCCAAACGTGGTGGACGGACACGTGCAGATGGGCCTCGACCACGAGCTGAACAATGCCGCGGACGGCTTCGCCATCGTGCGCAGTTTCCCCCAGTTTCAACACCTTCCTATCATTTTGAGTGAAGCAGATCCGGAAGGCTGTGCGGCTTGCTCAGCGCGGCTCTATCCGCCCAATGCTTATCGCAATGGGCCGCTGTATCCCAGCTATACCGCGGCGGCGATGAAAGGCCTCTTCGAGCTGGCAGATCGCGATCACATGAATCTGCTGGCGATGCTGACCTGGGCATTCGAGTTTGAAGGAAAGCCTTATTTCGACGGCTATCGCACACTGGCCACCAATGGTGTCGATAAGCCGGTGCTGAATTTCTTCCGCATGGCTGGACTGATGAGTGGTAATCGCGTGGAAACGATCAGCAGCGGAGCGGCGCCGCTGGATAGTATTTTGAAGACCGGTGTGCGCCAGGCTCCGGACATTGACGGCTTGGCCACCAGCGCCCCTGGCGAAGCTTCGGTGCTCCTCTGGAATTATCACGATGATGACGTCGCTGCGCCCGGCGCTGCCATCGTCGTATCGGTGAAATCCTTTCCACCCTCCGCATCTCGCGTTCTGCTGCAGCAGTACCGCATTGACGATCATCACAGCAATGCCTACACGGTGTGGAAAGATATGGGATCGCCGCAGAACCCTACGCCCGAACAATACGCAAAGCTGCAGGCAGCCGGCCAGCTGCAACTACTTGACTCTCCACGCTGGATGACTCCGGAGAATGGTGCGATACAGGTGGGTGTGCAACTGCCCCGCATGGGTATTTCGCTGTTGCGCGTGACCTGGCCAAACGACTGAAGTGTCTTCACTATTTCCAACGAAGAGCGAATCAGGCAATTTCAGATCATTGAGTAAACGGGGTGAGGACACGATGCGATTGTTGCAATTGAAAACCGGCGATGTGCGACGCATAGCAATGGTGGAAGAGCCCAGGCTGCGTTTGCTGCGCGAATTCGACTCTGTGTATGGGCTGGCCCAAGCGGCCATCGCGAGCGGCGGGAAACTTACCAGCCTGGTGGCTGATCATCTAACGGATGAGTCCCTGGAGTATGACCCGATTTACAGTTGGAGCACGCAGTGGAAGCTGCTTACTCCCATCGATCATCCCCATGAACCCGCTCGCTGCCTGGTCTCGGGCACGGGACTTACCCACATGGGCAGCGCGCGCGATCGAGCCTCGATGCACATGGCCAAGGACCAGGAGCTGACCGACAGCATGAAGATGTTCCATTGGGGCATGGAAGCCGGTCGCCCCAAAGCCGGGGAGATAGGCATCGCACCGGAGTGGTTCCACAAGGGCTACGGAACAATTGTGCAGCCGCACGGCGAACCGCTGGTCGTTCCTTCCTACGCGGAGGACGGCGGCGAAGAGGCGGAGATCGCAGTGGCATATGTGATTGGTCCGCGCGGCCAGCCGTATCGTGTTGGCATGGCCCAGGGCAATGAATTCTCTGACCATCGCTTTGAGAAGAGGAACTATCTCAACCTGGCTGGCTCGAAGTTGCGCACTTGTTCGATCGGCCCCGAACTGGTCGTCGACCCTGATTTTCGCGCTGTGCCGGGCACGGTGGGCATCACCCGCAACGGAAAGGCACTCTGGTCACAAGCGATCGCGAGCGGTGAAGCGGAGATGTCGCACAGCCTGCGCAACCTGGAACATCATCACTTCAAGTTCGCGTTGCATCGACGCCCGGGAGACGTGCACATCCACTTTCTGGGCGCGCATTCGCTGAGCTTCGGACAGGGTGTTGAACTAAAGGATGGGGACGTCATGGAAGTCCATTTCGATGGATTCGGCCGCCCTTTGCGTAACCCGGTGCAGGTGGCAAACGAAAAGGATGTGCTGGTCGAGGTGATTCCTCTCCTATAACCTGCTTGCGTGTGCAGGGCCACAAACTTCGACGATGCCGACGAACTGTTCCGCAATGAGGAATGTTGCAGTCCGAAGTTCACTTCACGTGTTCAATTTGGATCACAATACGGCCATTGTTTTGATGGGCCGCGGCTCGCCTTAAGGCTTGTCGCATCGGTTCCAGTTGGAAAGGCACCGTGCAGTCGATGGGGGGTAGCACGCCTGCCGCTGCCGCTCTTGCGACGTTTTCTAGCGCCTTGCCTCCGCCTGGTCCCGGTCCCGCCAAAACGTAACGTGGTCCACGAAGATAAGAGCTGACGATCCGGCCTCCGACGTGTAGAAGAAGGCGCAAGATTCGGTTCCAACCGAGAGGTTGATCGCCGATAAAGCGCTCAGGGCCAACCACAGTCACAAAAACGCCGTCTTTCCTGAGAACTCGCTCTCCCATCTGCTCAGTTTCACGACCGCCCACAACATCAAGAACGCGATCAACAGGCGCATCCCCTTCCGCAAGCAGAGCCCGATCCCATGGGCCAAGTTTGTAATCGATCACGCGCGAGCAGCCGAGTTGGTAGGCGCGCTCTAAGTTTGCCGAGCCGCAGACACCAATCACTTCCACTCCGGCGCGATTTGCGAGCTGCACCGCCATTGCGCCGATTCCGCCAGATGCGCCGACCACGACAATCCGCTGTTTTGCATGTAGCTTCAGCGCCTCCATCGCCGAGAGGGCCACGAGTCCCGAAACTCCGCACGCCGCCGCGATTCCGAACGAAAGGGTATCGGGCTTCTTCGTAATCCACCTCTGGTCAACAGCACAGAACTCGGCCCATGCCCCTTTGGGGCGGAACGCGATCTGAACGCCGAATACGGGTTCACCTAT
This sequence comes from uncultured Acidobacteriaceae bacterium, assembly GCA_963815175.1. Lineage (GTDB taxonomy): Bacteria > Acidobacteriota > Terriglobia > Terriglobales > Acidobacteriaceae > PALSA-350. The sequence goes on along the minus strand of CAWFGM010000007.1, from coordinate 24,613 downwards.
CGAAACCGACCGCACATCCTTTCCAAGAGCGACGACGACTCCAGCGAGATCGCTGCCTGGTGTCACCGGTCGGTCCCCTCGAGGACGTTTGCCTATGGGAATGCCTCCGTAGAATGTCCCCTCGGCAACGTGGATGTCGTCGATATTGATGGTGGAAGCGAGTACTTTAACCAGCACCTCCCGGGGACGCGGTACAGGTTCAGGGAGTTCCACCATCTGAAGAACATCAGGGAGTGTACCGGGGGCCGGCCGCCGCGTTAACACCAGTGCGCGCACTGACCTATTTTAACTTCGTAGAAGCGATCAGAGTTCCGAGCAAGCGCCGGAAGGATTAATGCGAGGGTGGCGATTAAAGCCAAAGACCTGAGGTTACCGAACTCAGCCCGCTTAGATGCAGACTCGATCGCTTAGGCACCTTCCTGGCTCAAAAAAAACATTTAACCAATTGGTTGACACCAAGGCTCTGCCGGCATAGATTAAACCATATGGTTAAATCGAATGCTGCCCGGTTGGACTCAGTCTTTCACGCGCTTTCCGACGCCACGCGCCGGTCTATTCTTCGCGATATCACAGCCAGGGAGAAGACCGTCGGCGAGATTGCCAAGCCGTACCGCATCTCCCTGGCCGCGGTGTCCAAGCACCTCAAAGTCCTGGAATCCGCGGAACTGATCGCGCGCGAGCGGCGTGGCAGCTTTCAGATCGTGCGCCTCAACCCCGCCCCGCTTCGGCCGGCCGAGGAATGGCTGGCTTATTACGAAAAATTCTGGGGGCGTCAGCTTGACGCTCTCCAGCACTTCCTCGAAGGAGAAGAACATGAGCGAGCAAGCAGCCGTGCAAGAACAGGAAAAGAGTGAAGACCTGAAGGTGGCGATCCGCAGAGTAATCAAAGCTCCGCGTTCTCGTGTCTTTGCGTCATGGACAACGCCGGAATTGATGCAACGTTGGTTCGCCCCTAGAGAAATGCGGGTCGTAAACGCCAGCGCCGATCTGCGTGTGGGAGGCGAGTACCGGATTGAGATGCGCGGAGTAGACAATGCCGAATATGTGGCGACCGGATTCTACCGCGAGATTGTCCCCAACGAATTGCTCTCCTTCACGTGGGGCGCCGGTTGTGATCCGGGCAAGGAGACTTTGGTAACAATTATATTTCGAGACTTTGAGCGGGGAACGGAGCTTATTTTGACCCATGAACACTTCAGCACTGCAGATGCAGCCGCAAGACACGACCGCGGATGGGTCGCGTGCCTGGACAAACTAGAGGAGTTCAGCCAGACCGTATAGGGGTCGGCGGAGTAGAGACGGGCCCCTTGAGCGAGCCTCCGCGCCGGATCGAGGGGCCGACCCGTTTGTGCTGGCACACATTTCGACGTGATGCAAAATACGTGGCAAAGCTTCGACAAGATCCGAACCCAGCGTGTAGCCTGTTTTCGTGAGCAAAGAAGAGGCTGTTGAGGTGCTCTCGATCGAGGGCCGCGAAGTCCGCGTGACTCACCCGGACAAGCTATATTTTTCCCGGCAGACCAAGCTTTCGAAGCTCGATCTGGTGCGCTATTACTTATCGGTTGCGCCCGGGGCCCTCAATGGAATCCAGGATCGTCCCATCGTTCTCAAGCGATTCGTGAATGGCGCCGAAGCGCCGGCGTTTTACCAGAAACGCGCCCCATCCGATCGTCCCTCCTGGATGCGCACAGTTACGCTGTCCTTCCCCTCGGGCCGCACAGCCGAGGAAATCGTCGTCGATGATGCGGCTGGCTTGGCCTGGATCACCAACCTGGGCTGCCTCGAGCTACATCCCCATGCGGTGCGCGCCGGCAATCTCGAACACCCGGACGAGCTGCGCGTCGACCTCGATCCCGGTCCCGGCGTCGCCTGGGCAGACGTACGCAGCGTCGCTCTGGAAGTGAAGGCGCTGCTTCAAGAACTCGGCCTTCGCGGCTGGCCCAAAACCAGCGGCTCGCGCGGAATGCACGTGAATGTGCGCATTCAACCGCGTTGGAGCTTCAGCGAAGTGCGCCGCGCTGCGCTCGCTCTATCGCGTGCCGTGGAACGTCGGGTGCCCGCTCTGGCCAGCTCAAAATGGTGGAAAGAGGAACGTCACGGCGTCTTCCTCGATTACAACCAGAACGCCAAGGATCGGACAACCTGCTCGGCATACTCGGTGCGTCCACTCCCCGATGCTCGCGTCTCTGCACCCCTGTATTGGCATGAGGTCCCGGACTGCGAGCCGGCGGATTTCACAGTGCTCACCATGCCCAACCGCTTTGCGGAGCTCGGCGATCCCCATGCCGCCATGAACGGCGAGGCAGGTTCGCTCGAAGGACTACTAGAGCTTGCTGCGAAAGACGAAGCTGCAGGTCTGGGCGATGCGCCATGGCCTCCGCACTTCCGCAAAATGGAAGGCGAAGCGCCGCGGGTCGCGCCTTCACGCGCCAAATCCGCCGCCAAGAAGGCTCCGCGAACCAAGATGCCTTTAATCGTGGTAGCGAACTCCCCGGATAAAAATGCTGCGCTCGCGGGCCTGGAAAGATGGAAGAGCAAATATGCCGAGGTTGCCGGCCTTTTGGCTGTGGATGATGTGCTGGTGGATTCTATGCGCGGTACGTCCTCTACCTGGACACGCATCCGGGTCAACCTGCGTCACGTGCCCGAAGAGCAAAGACCGCCCCAGGAGACTCCGGACCCGGACGATGATCCGACGCGGGAATGGCGAACTATGCGTGCATCCCGGAAAAATGCGTGAGCACTGCTCAGGGCTTAACGGCAAAGATCTCCATCAGCTCTTGCGGTGGAACTACTTCGAGTTGCGCATAGGTGCAGTCACTGGGTTTTTTGTCCGTACGCCATCTGCGAAATTGCGCCATGTGGCGGAAGCGGCTGCCTTGCATGTGCTCGTAGGCCACTTCCACGACCAACTCCGGCCGCAGCGGTTCCCAGGATAAGTCTTTGCCTTGACTCCACCGGCTTTGTCCGCCCGGCATACGCTGTGGGCCTCCGTCGCTTGCGGACCCAGGGTTCGCCCAACCGCCCCACGGATGGTTGGTGAGCGCGTTCTCCCGATAGGGCAAGAGAAATTCCACCAGCTCGCGGCGCTTCTCCAACGTGAAGCTGGCGCAGACGCCGACATGCTGCAGGGCGCCGGAGTCATCGAAGAGCCCAAGCAGGAGTGACCCGACAGCCGTCCCCTGGCCGTTCTTATGCCAGCGAAAACCGGCGACGACGCAGTCGCAATCGCGCTCGTGTTTCACTTTGAGCATCACGCGCTTGTCGGGCTCGTACATTCCCGCGGCCGGCTTGGCCATGACCCCGTCGAGACCGGCGCCCTCGAAACGCAGGAACCAGTCCGACGCCACATCCGCTTCTTGGGTTGCAGGCGTAATGTGAATCGGCGGTGCGGCGGCTGAAAGCAGGGCTTCCAGCTCCGCGCGCCGGGTTTCGAATGGCTCGCCGCATAGATTCCTGTCTCCCTCGCAAAGCAAATCGAAAAAGACAATGGATGCCGGCGTTTGCTGAGACAGAAGTTTCACCCGCGATGCTGCGGGATGAATGCGCAGCTGGAGTGTCTCAAAATCAAGACCACTCTCCGTAGCAATTACAATTTCGCCGTCGAGCACGCAGCGTGCGGGCAATTGAGAACGAAGCGTGTCGAGCAGCTCGGGAAAATAGCGATTCAACGATTTCTGATCACGGCTCTGGATAAGGATCTCGTCCCCATCACGGAAGACCAATGCGCGAAAGCCATCCCACTTCGGCTCAAATATCCAGGTCTTGCCCACCGGCAATTCGCCCACTCGCTTGGCAAGCATCGGTAAGACCGGCGGGTTCACAGGAAGCTGCATGCCCCATGTTATATCGGCGGGCTGCTCATCGATCCCCTCTCGTTCTCTAACCCAGGACGAGAGGTAGGCCCCTAACGCCCAACAACCTCCATGAGCTCGCTCACCGAGCCTACGGGAACTCCCTGCTGCGTGAGCTTGCCGGAAGCATCATCCCAGTGCAGAGTGGTGATGCTGCTGCTTCCCTTCTCATATGCGTAGGTCTTGCCGTCATCCTGATACAGCGTGAAGTCGCTGCTGGCGCCGGGATACACGCGAATTTTGGCCAGCTTTTGCACTTGGCCGGTGTTGTCAACAGGTTCTCCCAGGGGCACGATCGATCCCGCGCGAACAAAAAGCGGAATCGTATCGATCGGTGCATCCGCCCGGATCGTCTGCCCGCCCGTCACGCGTTCCTTTGTCCAGTAGTTGTACCAGTCCGTGCCTGCGGGCAGGTACACCATGCGGCTCGTTTCACCCTGTTCCGTCACCGGCGCAACCAGGAACGCGGGCCCGAACATATATTCGTCGCCGATGTCTTGCACCTTGGTGTCCTGGGGAAAATCCATGAACAGCGCACGCATATAGGGAGCGCCCGTCTGGTGCGTCTGATAGCCCAGCGAATAGATGTACGGCATTAACTGGTATCGCAGGCGCAAATACTTTTCCAGGATCGGCTCCGCCTGCTTACCGTAGGACCAGACCTCGTTGTACCGCCGGCTGCCGTGGGTGCGGAAATTCGGCTGGAACGCCCCGTATTCAAACCATCGGGTGTACAGCTCCGGATAGTCGTCATAGCCGCCCACATTGTCGCGCGCATCCGAAGGATCGAGAAGCGGAGGGTGAGCTGGATGATGCACCGCGGGCAAATACTGCCAGCCTCCAATGTCATTCCCCCAGTACGCAATGCCCGACGCAGTGACGTCAAGTCCAGTAGGAATCTGCCGCCTGAGTGTGTCCCAGGTGGGATAAATATCCGAAGACCAGAACATGGTCCCGTTGTGCTGCGCCCCGGGATAGGCATCGCGGGATAGAATCAGCGCGCGGTGATCGACATCGCGGCGGAAACCATTGTAGATGGCTGCGGTATGAAAGAGCGGATAGACATCGAAGTAGCGAGTGCCTGGACCAATCGAAAAGTAACCGCCATTGGGCGGTAAGTCGGGCTCGGTTTCATCCGCCCAAATGGAGTCAAAGCCTTTGCTGATGATATTCTCCCGGATCACATCCCAAAACCAGCGCGCGGCCGCGGGATTGGTGGTGTCGATGTCGGAGCCGGCCCGATCATACGGCAGGCCATCCATCGGCGTGCCATCCGCGAGATGCTCAAACCAGCCCTTCTTCAACACCAGGTCGTAGTAGCGAGTGCCACGCTCGAAGCGCGGCCATACACTGATCATGGTCTGGAAGCCCATGGCGTGGAGTTCTTTGTTCATGGCGGCCGGATCCGGCCAGTTGGCGGGCACGAAGTCCATCTGTCCCATCTTGCTGTAGTAGAACCAGTCGACCACGATCACATCCACCGGCAGATGCCTCTCGCGGTAGCCCTTGGCTACCGCCATCACTTCGGCCTGGGTGCTATAGCGCTGCTTGCACTGGATAAATCCATACGCCGCCTTGGGCAGCATGGGCGTATCTCCGGTCAGCAGCCGGTAGCCGGAATAGATCTCGTCCGTCTTGCTGCCCGCGATTACGAAGAAGGAGACCCGATCGCCCACCTGGGAAGTCCAACGCGTCTGCTCGTTGAAGCCCGGCTGGATGGTGGTCTGCGACGGATTATCCCAGAGCACGCCATATCCTTTATTAGTCACCAGCAGGGGCACACAAAACGTCGGACCTCCCGTCGCGGTGTAATTGTTCCAACACTCGACGGTGTGTCCACGATGATCGAGAAAGCCTTCCTGGTTTTGGCCCAGGCCGTAGTAGTGTTCGTCATCCGGGGACGCGAAGGTGGCGCCCACCTGGTAAAAGGCTTCATCCCCGGGCCGTTTGTCGTTGAGGATGCCGGCTGTGCCATCCTTATGGTTGGGCACCGCCATCTCCCAGCCTTGCATATCGAGCAGCCTGGTTCCATCCGCTGTGCTGAAGGTAATGTGTGCTCCGGGAGCCGAGCCGTTGAAGTACTTCGCGATGTCGAGTTGGGTAGGCAAGGGCTTGCCTGGCCCTGGCCGATTGGCAGCGACCATCACAGTCAGGCGGTTGGACTGGTAGGTGTCTCCCTGCTCACTCTGTTGATGGCTCCATCCGGCAGCGGAAGGCTTGGCCGTAAAGCCGTAGCCAGGAGGAGCGAGCGCCGGCCCCTTAAGCAGGCTGAGGGTAACACGGACAATGTTGGGTGCGTAGGGTTCGAGGACAATGGTGCTACCGCCGCGGTCTAACACCACCCGCGTCTCTTGCGCCGGCGCTCCAGCCGCGAAGAGCATAGCAAGCACAACCCACCAGGAAAGCCGCTGAGACAAGTTGACCTCCAAAGAGCCGCAGCGATTATGCTGCACTACATTGAGGTCAAGAGCAAGAAATACCGATATCCCAACCACAAGGGCGGGAGCAGCTTAGCTCGAGGGATCGCTTAACTCATACACCACCTCCGGAGTACTCTCCTTTGGGTCCAGGACCATACGAATGACGGCCAGGAGCTTCTCATTCGCCGTCGGCTTTTGCAGGAACGTCCTCGCCCCCGCCTTGATCGCGCGATCTCTATTGCCGACGCGGTCCCGCCCGGACAATACGATCACGGGGATCGACGACAACTTTTCATTCGCCTTCAATCTCTCCAGGACGCTGAAGCCGTCTCCGGCCGGAAGTCCGAGGTCCAGAATCATCAGGTCGGGCATGTGCTTGCGTGCCTCGGCGATACTGGCCACTCCGTCGCCTGCAAAAATAACATCGTAGTGGTTTGCGTTGAGCCGCAGTTGAAGGCCTAATCGCACGTCGGGATCGTCATCGACAACGAGGATTTTCTTTTGACTCACGGCTAGATTGCTCCTTGTAAGCAGACGTTGTTGATTTGATCTCGTACTTCGCTAGCCACCTCTTCCGCAAAAGTTTCCATTGATTCGTCGGCGTCTCTTGTGAGTGGAGGCAGAAAGCTGTGCGAAATGACGAAGGTGAAGTTGTCTAATTGAAACTCGTGGTGGCGCCGGAGTTGGCTCTGAATACGGCGGCCAATGCTCTCTGCACCATCCTGTTTTGTATTGGCAACAACATAGAAACGCTTGTGTTCGCAGAGCGGCCCGATGCTGGGCAGCAATACGTCCGAATCAGCGCGCAGACATTGTTGCAGAACCATGCGCGCCACATCCAAACTCTTTCTTGGTAAATCTGGCGAGCCGTCCCTGCATTCGACCTCCGCCGTAATGAGCGCCAGCGAATCGCCGGCACTTCTCTCTTGTGTCAGTATCGGACGAATCACTCCTGCTAACGAGAAGATCGGCAAGGTAAAGAAGAAATGGCTTCCCTTCTCCAACTCGCTGGTCACCCAAATCTTGCCGCCCTGCCGTGTGACCAGGTCCTTGGCAATGTGCAAGCCGAGCCCGAGCCCTCTGCGCCCGGCATGGCCCGGATCGGTGACTTGGTAAAGGTGCTCAAAAATCCGCTCGAGAGCCTCCGGGCTGATACCACATCCCGTATCGGAGATTTGTATCTGCATCATGCTCTCATCTTTCTCGTATTCGCCTGCTTCGACCGTTACCGTGCCGCCCGCGGGGGTAAACTTGACCGCGTTATCCAGCAGAATGGTCAGCACCTGCCGCACCCGTGTCGCGTCCGCATGAACCGACGGCAAACGCCCGGACGATTGGAAAGATAGATTTATCTCTTTTTCTTTAGCAGCTCCGCGAAGAGTATCGACGGCGTATTCGAGAGCCTCGTTCAGCGAAACAGACTCCAGTTCCACGGTGAGTTTATGGGCCTGCGCCTGGGTGACTTGGAGCAGGTCCTCAATCATGGATTGAAGCTGGCGCACATTTCTCAAAATAATCTGCAGGTAGTCATTCTGTTGTGGGCTCGTGTCCCCAGCCAGGCCGTCGGCGATGATGGTGCTGAATGAATAGATCGATGTCAGGGGCGACCGAAGCTCGTGCGACACATGGGAGAGGAACTCATCTCTCAGCTTGACCTCGTTTTTCCGCATGAGATCGGTTTCCCTCTGCATGCGCTGGCGCTCGATCGCATGGCGTAGAGCCCTGGGAAGCGCGCGATTCTCGATCTGGCCCTTAATCAGATAATCCTGTGCACCCTCCTTCATGGCAGCGGCGGCTAGCGCTTCATCCTCCATGCCGGTCAGAACGATCATCACTACTTCGGGAGCCGCCGCGCGCGCGCGCCGCAGGGTATCGAGACCATGCCCATCAGGCAATCCCATGTCCAACAGAACAATGTCGACTTCACCTGCTCTGAGCCGAGCCTCGGCATCCCGCATATGTGTCAGGTGCGACAATTCGAAGCTGCCCGAAGGCTCCTTGCTGAACATCTCGCGCAATAAACGGGCATCGCCCGCGTTATCCTCGACTAGAAGAACTTGGAGTGCCTTCTTTCTCATAAGATCTTCTCCCCGCAACCAGCGGCCAGCTACTCTACCAAGCACATCACATGATCTTGAAAAAATGGATCGCCATAATGACCGGAACAGCTCTGGACGGATTGGGGTTGTAATTACTAGCAAAAGGCCCAATCAAAGTCGGAACCCTGGTGTCAGTCAAGCTGGCCGCCTGCACCCACACCACTCCGTCAACCGAGTAATAAGCAATGTAAGCGACGCCGGTCCTGGTAAGCCGTAAGTACATGGGGTTTTGATACTCATCAAAATTGACTTCCTCGAACACAGTGGCCGCGACTCCATTGCTGACTGTGTGTACGCTCAGGCCCAGGTGAGTGCCGTCCGTCATCAGCGCAAAGGTGATGAAGTTCTTGTTATCGGCCAGCACCATCAGGCCCCGGCTGGTGTTCTCATCCCTCGCCAGGACGGGTGAATCGATCCTGATGGAGACATCAAAGTCCAGGTTACCGATCGGCTGCACCACCCGGACTGCCTGGTTCGACGGAATCAGTGCATCATGATTGCTACCGCCGGGTACATTCAGGAAGAGATGTTGGTTCGAGACCGAAGCCGCACCGCCTCGGGGTGCAACCACCTCCCAGAGCGGGCCAGGAAAACTACTTGCCAATGGTGCTCCCGGGAGACCGGGAAGTGGACTGTTCAAAGAGGCGGACTGCGCGACCGCCCCGATGGCCAGCGAGGCAATGATAGCGAAGAAAACTTGTGATCTATTTCTGTACATCGATATTACCCCTAACTGCCCGTCGAGTTAACCGGCGGATGGAACACGGTATCGCCCCGCTATCTTTGCTCACTATCTTCTTAGTTCATATCAGTAGCCATTACCATTCGTGTGCATTACTGAAGTCAGTAGAACCTGGTGATTCAGACTCATTTATTGCTGAACGTCAAACCAGTTCACTGACATGACGACCGGAGGAGCATTGGCAGGAGTGTCGTCGTAGTTGCTGGCAAAGAGTCCAATCGAGGTGGGCACAGTGGTGTCAGTAAAGCTGGTTGCCTGTGCCCAACTCACTCCGTCGACCGAGTAGAAAGCCACGTAAGCGCTGCCCGCCTTCAAGAGCCGCAGGTACATTGGATTTTGATATGAACTTAAGTCGGGGTCGTCGAGCACGGTGGTCGCCACCCCCCGGTTAACAATACGGGCGTTGAGCCCGACCGTGGTTCCGTTGGTCACCACGGCAAAGGTGAGGAAGTCTTCGTCATCGCCGAGCACCATGAGGCCCTGGCTGGTGTCCCCATCCGTAGCCACAAGCGGGGAGTCGACCTTGACGGCAACATCGAAGTCCTGCTTGCCGATTGCTTGCACAACACGCACCGCCTGGTTGAACGGAAGCAACGGATCATGGTTCCCGCCTCCGGGAACGCCGATAAAAAGATGACCATTGGAGATGGAAGCCGACCCTCCTGCTGGTGTCACGAGTCTCCAGAATGGTCCCACGAAGGTGTCCGGAAGAGGAGTTCCCGGAGCCGCAGGAACTGGCCCATGAATAAGTGCGGTTGGCCCACTTGGCGTAACTGCTGCTCCAGAAGCCTGAGCACCCGCGGTGGGAGGAGTCTGATTACCAGTCGCTGGAATCTGTTCATCTGCGGTGACCGCCGCCTCTGCATGAGCAGCAGGGCTCGCCTCGGCTGCAGCCACGGGAGCAGACTGGGCCGCCGGAGCCGGAGCAGCGCCTACGATTACCGGCCACGAGGTCAATGTCAGAGGACCGATCATGGCCTCTATCTGTATTGAACCCGGCGCCAACGCTGTTACATAACCCTTGCCGGCGATTTTGGCCACCGCGTGGTTGGTGGTATTCCACCACGTCACCACGTTGCCCTGCGCATCCGGCAACGTGCCGGTTGAGCCGTCAGAATAAGTCGCATGTGCGACCATCTGCATGTTGCTCCCCGGCGTCATGGTATTCGTGCCCGACTCGGGACGCAGATATCCGCTGGTGATCCTCTTCGCCGTGGAGGAGGACGCCGCTGCCTGCACTGTCACTGCCCATGGGGAAATCTCCAGCGAACCAACCATGGCCTCCATATTGATCGAACCGGCCGCCAACGCTGTTGCATAACCCTTGGCGCCGATTTTGGACACCGCATGGTTGGTGGTATTCCACCACGTCACCACGTTGCCCTGTGCATCTGGCAAAGTGCCGGTTGAGCCGTCAGAGTAAGTCACATGTGCGACCATCTGCATGTTGCTTCCCGCCGTCATGGTGTTCGCGCCCGACTCGGGACGTAGATATCCGCTCGTGATCCTCTTCGCCGAAAGTGTCGCCGCTGCCGCTCCCGTTGACAGTGTCACAACATTGCTGGGAACATATCCGAAGGAAGGAAACACTATTCCCTGGTTCGCTCCCTGTCCCCAAGAGGCTATTGCTTTCACCGTGGTTCCCGGCGCCACCGTGAACGGTGCACTGTACACTTTCGTCGTTCCCGACGCACCACCGGGCCCGAAAATGGCCGGCATGGTGCCGTCCGTGGTGTAGAAAATAGAGAGTCTATGCGCCGTATCGCTGTCGCTGAGCGTGATCGTGGTCGCGCTGGACGAAGATGCTGGTGTAATAGTAGGTGCGACGGTTGGTATCGGCGCGCTGGTCGCAACCAAGGTGTTGGAACTTATCGCCAGGCCGGGATTCGCCGGCGACGCGTTGTCTTCATAGCTCACCGCATTGGTGAAGTCATTTGCGCTACCTCTCCACGCATCTGAACCGGAGAAGTGGTTGCCGGTGATAGTAGCGTTGGTAAACGGCTCCCCCAGGACAAGATTCCACCCCGAGCAGCCATATCCAGCACCGCAGGACTCCGGGCCGTTTCCACCCTGAAACAAGCTGTTGGTAGCTACGCTGCCCGCGCCCCACAGCTCGAGGCCAATGCCATAATGCGCTCCCCAACCCGTTTCTCCTGTTATCGGCACGTCGCCGATGTATACGTTGTCGTCCGCGATGTGGGTTGGGGATGCGGAGGGAGTAAACTCCGGCATGGACAATTCGAAGGTGTAGTTATTAGGATTGTTGGGCTCATAGAAGGCATTGTGACTGTAGACGCCCACACCATTCGTATCCTGTTGCGTCTCGATCATTATGCGGGAGTTACCCTGCATGTTATTGTTCTCGACATCAGCATTCATGCTCGTCTGCTGCAGCACACCCTGTTCGATTAACTTAAGCCCCTCTTCAATGCTATTAACGGTATTGTTATTCCAGACTAAGTGGTTATTGTATGCACTGACTATGGTCGCGGCGCAATAGCCGCCGGAATCAACATTCCCGTTCCCACCGCCTTCAGCATTGATCCTCGCACAATTATTGTAGAAAACATTCCAGAGGATGGATATATACGACGCACCGGTCGACGGATCAGAGCCCGAATTGTGATTGCCGTCGAGATAGATCGCTTGTAGCGACTGCCCGCCACCTACGGGAGGATCATTGAGAGTGAAATAGTTGTATTGGATGACAATTCCCGAGGAGGGGTGGGTGACATAAATGCCCCCCTGCGTGCCGGAGAAGCGTAAATACTGGATCGTGCATCCCTGGTTCCCGGTAAAAGAAGTACCGTTGCTGTTCGTCCGCAGCGCATAATTCGTTGTCACCGTGCTGGTCAGGATCGCGGAAGGCATATTTGCCTGGGTGACCACGCCCACATTCGGCCCGGTGTAGAGAGTGCTGTTGGAGCATGGCAGAGTTACCGTGGACGTGAGGCTATAAGAGCCCGCCGAGAACATGACTGTATTGCCGGCCGCCGATCCCGCAGTGTTCACAATTGCCTGAATAGTCGCTGCGCTGGAGCCGGCCTGCACCGTGTAGGTAGCCGCTAACGCAGGGACGCCCATGCTTAAAGCCAAAAGCGTCATGAACTTGTTCACTGGAGCCCTCCGCGATATAGAGCGATAATCTGTGAACGCAGCTATATCACGAAGGCGCTCAGGCCCTGATTGCACGCCACCTGCACCGTCTGCAACTACTACAGCGCAGTAAGACGAATCGCACGCAGCAACGTGATAATTGCCATCTAAGCTGCGGCCACTATCTTATCCGGCGACGGCAGCGGCAATTACCTTTGGTGTGCATTACTGATGTAACAGAAAGTCTGAGCGTACTTAATAAGTAGTGAGTTATCAGATTGGCCGCTATAAGTAATGACCTTGCTCCCCATATGAGCACCTTGGAGTGGGCGCCTCTTCAAAACGTATTGTGCCTTGGGTGGAGGGGTCGCTCCACGCGCCCTCGGCAACGGCTGCTCTAAGGAAAACTTAATTTTTGCCGCGGTACAGGTTTAAGCTGCCGCCTTAAGCTGTGCATGGCAGCGTCGTTACGGGTACACCGTAGAATCCTCCCCTGCGCTCGCTCGGCCGCGAAAGCACCTGAAGGGGGCAGATTGATCCGATCGATCGCAGAGACAGTGAGAGGTTGGCTCTATTTGTTGGCGTTTATCACCGGCGGCAGCTACTTACGCAAGGCGAAGCTGAAACGCCTGGGTAAGGGAGTGAAGATTTCCCCCACAGTGATCTTTAAGCACCCGGAGATGATCCAGATCGGTGACCATTCCTTTATCAATCATCTCTGTTCCGTATGGGCCTCTCCCGAGGGCCCAATCACTATCGGAAGCAACGTGCTTCTCGGCCCTTGCGTATCGATCTTCTCGTCCAATCATGGAATAGCCCGAGGGGAACTGATTCGCAATCAGCCCGGGCGGGATGCACCCATCAGCATCGGCGATGATGTGTGGCTCGGAGCGAACACTGTGGTTACGGCCGGTGTCTCGATCGGTGATGGCGCCGTGGTCGGAGCCGGAGCGGTGGTGACGACGAACCTGCCCCCCATGTCGATCTGCGCCGGTGTGCCTGCAAGGGTCATTCGTTATCGACGTTAAGCCTCCTATTGATGCAAACCGAAAGAGAGGGCGTCTACGCGGCTTCTCAACCGAGAATCTGCACATCGGTTGGTTCCAAAACGCGCACAGGGAGCTGAGAAATAATTAATCTTTACCTCCACTTTCGTTTAATCCCGTCACACTAAGCTGTCCTCATACAAGCGTGAAGCCATGAGAAAAGTTACTGTGGCAATAGTGATGGTTCCGACCCTGATCTCTATCGCTACCGCGGCGCAGCGTTTGTCTTCCCCCCAACCTGGGCCAGTCTCCCCTGCAACACCTGTCGCCATCGGAGGTTCCAATCTGCCCTTTCAGCCGATCGGAGCCTCCGACCTTGTTCGCTTGACGGTCGACGATTCGCCGGAACTCTCGCAGACTTTCCGCGTGGACCAGCACGGAAACCTGAATTTGCCATTGCTCAACACACCTATATCCGCCGCGGGGTTGATGCCGGATGTGCTGCGCGACAGATTAGCCGCCGCCCTGAAGGCGCAACATCTATTGGTGAACCCCATCGTCGATGTTTCCATTGTGGAGTATCGCAGCCGAGATGTCACCGTTGCCGGGGCGGTCAAGACACCTATGACCATCCAGGAATTGGGTGACCTGCGCCTGCTAGGGGCATTAAGCCAAGCCGGCGGCCTGCTGCCCGACGCCGGCCCGGAGATTATCCTCGAGCAAGCCAACGGCAGCGCGCAACGAATCTCCGTGCGCCAACTCTTCGACGGACTTCACCCCCAGCTCAATATTCCAGTCCTCGCCGGCGCGCAGATTCGCGTGCCGCAATGCGAACAGGTATTTGTCGTGGGAGATGTGAAGCGGCCGGGAGCGTTTCCCTATCAGGATATGCACGACACCACGGTGCTCAAGCTGCTTGCACTTAGCGGTGGACTTGACTCATTCAGCCGCAACAAGGCCTATATCTATCGGACGGAACCGGGCAATCTGCAGAAAACAGAGATCGAGGTTCCGCTAAGGCGCATCCTGGATCGAAAATCTGAGGATGTAAAGCTCGCCCCCAACGACATCCTCTACGTTCCAACCAATGGAAAACTAAAGGCCAGTGCGAGCGTGCTGAATCATGTGACCGGCATGGGCAACGCTGCCGTCTCGGCCGCCATCTGGAGCTCACATTGACCCGGGCTCTGCAGGATGAACCCTCTCTCGGCGACGCTGCCGCCCTATAGGTTCATAGAAGACTCTAGTGCTGCCAGAATGGAGGCAAGCGTATGTCCGATTCCATCGCTATACGGAAACCGCACCCCAGGCTGAGCGACCCCGCTGAATTCCAGCGGCCACTCAGCTTTTATGCGGAGATCGTGCGCCGCCATTGGGAAATGATTGCCGTACTCAGCTTAGCGCTTACCGCCTTGGTAGCCCTGGCGTGTGCCTTGGCGCCCGCCATCAATGTAGGCTCCGCGCTGATAGCAATTGATCGGCAAACGGCTCCAGAGACGGTCGGATCCGACCATCTCATGACCACCGGGGACGACCAGTTCATGGCGACGCAGCAAAGGCTGCTGCAGGCCGACACGATCCTCCGCCCGGTAGCGGAGCGCTACCACTTGCTGGAGCGCGAACACCAATTGCTACGGTACTGGTTTTGGCCCTATTCGCGCGAAAAGGAAGCTGCCATCAGAAATGCGCCCATAGTCCTGAAACATCTGAAGGTCGAACGCAACCCCAACACCTACTTGTTGACGATTACTTATCGAGATACCAATCCTCAGGTCGCAGCCAACGTCGCCAATGCTATTGCCGATTCCTATCTGCGCGAGATCTTCGAGACGCGCACCAAGGAGGCGGGCCGCCTCACCTCGTCCATGGAACGGCAGCTGATTGACTTAAAGCAAAAGATGGAGTCCACGCACAACGCACTGATGGTGTACCAGCGAAACCTGGGAACCGCCGACCCGGAGCAGAAAACAAGTGTATTGGTGGCCAGGCTGCAGGCGCTGAATACTGAGAACAGCGTCGCCGAAGCAGATCGAATCGCCAAAGAGGCGGTGTACCGCGAAGCAAAAGATGGTTCCCTGCCAGAGGTCGAGGTTTCCGCCCAATCGAGCGATCTCGCCAAAGATGTAGAGAAGTTGCAGATAGCCAAGGCAAATCTGGCGCTGGTGGGAGCAACCTACGGAGACCAGCACCCGGAGTACCGCAAGGCGGCGGCCCAGGTTGCGGAAGCGACCGCTGCGCTCGACGAGAGCCGCCGCAACGCCTCTACCCGTATAGGCGTGGATTACCGTCAGACTCTGGTGCGCGAGCGAATGCTATCGGCGGCCGTCGCGGAAACCAAACAGCAGGTCGACGATCTGACCTCAGAGTCGTTTGATTACCTGCAGCTGAAGCACGAAGCGGATGCTGCGGAACGGGTTTACGAAGACCTCTTCGCCAAGATCAAGCAATCAGGCATTAATTCCGAACTGCAAAACAACATCATCCGGCTGGCGGATTCCGCGCGGCCCCCCGCCAGGCCGATCTTTCCCAACTGGCCGCTGATTGTCACCTGTTGCATGGCATTTTTCTCCCTTGCGTCCAGTGCATATTTTGTCGCCAATGAACTAACCGACGTGACCGCGAAAGCGATCGAGCCGATGGAGGAGGCGCTTGGCATTTCCGTGGTTTGCGCGCTGCCCCAAGTGATGGACATGCATCTCCGGTTGGCTCTTGATTCCGATGGCGTGCGTTTCGCTGGAAACCGCTGGCGCAGTATCCAAGGCGGTTTCTTTGATGAGGGCGTACGTCACCTGCGGGGCTATCTGACGCTCTCCACCCAGATGCATGTGCCCAAGAGCGTGTTAGTAACCAGCGCCTTCCCGGGCGAAGGAAAATCGACGCTCGCGCTCTCGCTGGCCATGGCCAACGCGGAACAAGGCAAACGCACGCTGTTGATTGACGGCGACTTGCGCCAGCCCGCGATTGAGAGGATGGTACGCCTTGATCCCGACGCGGGCTTGGCTTCTGTGCTGGCGCAGACCATTCCCTGGAGAACAGCCACACGTGCGGTCTCCGCCCGCCCGAATCTTTTCGTTCTTGGCTCCGGATTGCCCTTGCCGGCGGCCTTAGCGCTGATCGGCCCCCAGATGCGCGGCATCTTGGCCCAGGCCACCAAGGAGTTCGACTTGGTCGTCTTGGATTCACCGCCGTTGTTGGGCTGCGCGGAGACTCTGGAACTGGCCGCTGCCACCGATGTAACGGTTCTGGCAGTGCGCAGCGGACATACTCCGATGAAGGCGGTGGGAGCTGCGGTAGAAACTCTTCGCCGTATCAATGTACCAATCGCCGGCATCGTCTTGAACGAATCGGCGATCGTGACCGATGCCACCTATAAAGCCTATGCCCGTTACTACACCGCGGTAAGCAGCGCCTAACCGGATTCTGTCCCCTTCTTGAAGACCAGAACCACACATTGTGCCCGATGAGCCGGAGAGCATCGCGAAGGATCGGTGTCCATTGCTTGAACCAGTCTTTTTTCCAGGTAGCTTTAGCCACACCCATCAAACGGCCTTCCCCTTCTTGGCAAACACGCGCTTGCTGAAACCGGCGGCCGCGTGACCCTCCCTTTAACGGTTGCATTACTCGCCTTTTGGAGCCTGGCCATGTACCGCTACGGGCACTCCGTCCTCTTTCCACCCGCATCCTTGGGAATCGTGTGGACGATCACGCTCTTCGCCATTTGGTTGTGCGGGAATCTGTACTTCCCCCTTACCACTAAGGCAGACGAAATCGTCCTCGCCGGCGTTCTCGCCTTCTCTCTGGGAGGAATCTGCGCCGTCATTGTTCCCTTACGGACTGGGCGAACACTGGACGCGGTGAGCACAAAGCGCCGTAACCAGGTCGATCGATGGCTGACCATCGCTGGATTACTTTCATTGCTGAATATCCCCTTCTCCTACCTTTACTTCAAACAACTCAGCGAAACCATTGCTCCGCGGGAAAGTCTGTGGCGGCAGATCCGCATCGCGGGCAACAAGGCTAACGTATCCGGCCACACCGCTCTTTCGATCGAGTCCTTCATCCTGCCCCTGCTGAGCATTGTCGCCCTGATCGCCGTGTACGAGTACGCCGATACTGGCAGGGGCAGGGGCCGCACTCTCTTCCTCGTCCTGCTCGCCGGGGGATATCAACTATTGAATGGCGCCCGCTCTGAGGTGCTCCTCTTATTGATCAGCTCAGTTGTGATGCTCTGGCTCAAGCGGGGCGCGGCCCCAATCCGCCTGTTGGGAACCGCGGGCCTTGTCTTCCTCCTGGTCTTCTCCGCCGGACAGGTCGCGATGGGCAAATATGGCGCGGATGCGGGAGCATCGTTGGATAAGAATCTTCCCCGCGTGGCTGAAGGTTTCGGCACTTACTGGCTGGGCGGAATCATCGCGTTTGACCAGAATCGGCAAAATCCCGAGCTGCGATATGGTTGGGATCTGGGTAAGTTTGCCAAGCGGATAGCGAATCGATTTGGCGCAACTTATTCTGAGCGCGACCGCAATCTTGAATACACAAAAATCTCGCCCAGCCAGATAACCAATGTCTATACCGCATTCCTGCCTTACTACATGGATCACGGCGGGATGTTCGGAGTTATCGGGCTGATGTTCCTGGTCGGCTTTCTCAGCGGCTATGTCTATCGTTGCGCCATCCGGGGCAAGTGCTGGGCGGTCTTCACCCTGGGGGCATTCGTCTACGCGACAGTCATGACCATCTTCTCCGAGGAATACTTCGCCCAAATCATGTTTTGGGTCAAGGCAGCCGCAGTCCCTACCATGGTTTACTTCGCTCCCAACATTACCCTGCGCGGTCATCCGCGCCGACAGATAGCGACGAACAGGAGCCTCAATCGTGCGCGTAGCCGCGTATACCGGCGGCGTGATGGTGCCCAGCGCCAGGGCGCGTGTGCGCCAATACATCGACCCGCTGGCCAAGCTCGGCATCGCGGTGCGCGAATACCCGCTGCCCTGGGGCAACATACTGCCCCGGCAACGCAGCCTTCGCCCACTGTGGATGGCGGCGACAGCGGCGGCGCGCACGGCCGCTCTCACCTGCTCCTGGAATGCCGATGTAACCTGGCTCTCGCGCCAGTTCCTTCCCGCGTTTGCCCCCCTTCAAGCTTTGGCGAAGCGGCCGATGATCCTCGACGTCGATGACGCCGTTTGGCTCAATACCGGTGGCCACCGCGCCCAGGATCTGGCCAGAGCCAGCGACCTGGTGGTGTGCGGCAACAGTTTTCTGGCCGACCATTTTTCCCGATGGAACTCAAACGTCACCATCATCCCCACGGCGGTAAACACCTCGTGGTATCGCCCGCGCCGTTCCCGGCAGGGCGTGGCCGCGTTGGTGCTGGGCTGGACCGGCACCAGCGGCAATTTCCCTTTCCTCTACTCGATCGAGGGAGCGCTGCATGCGCGTGTTCCAGCACTGCAGCCGGGCCAAGCTGCTCATCGTCGCCGATAAACAACCGCAATTCAAGCACCTCCCGGAATCTCGGGTCGAGTTTGAGCTCTGGACGCCAAGAACCGAGTTAGCCGCCTTCGCGCACATGTCGATCGGCCTGATGCCGCTGGCCGACACCGCCTGGTGCAACGGCAAGTGCAGTTACAAAATGCTGTGCTATATGGCGGCGGGCCTGCCGGTGGTCGTCACCGCCGCGGGAATGAATCGCGAAGTACTGGCGATGGGCGAGGTGGGCTTGAGCGCAGGTTGCGAGCAGCAATGGGTCGATGCACTCACCGCACTGCTAACCGATGCGGATCTGCGCCAGCGCATGGGCGCCGCCGGCCGCGTTGTCGTTGAGGAGCGCTTTAGCCTGCAGCGGCTGGCGAAACAATATGCGGCTGTATTTCACTCCCTGGGCGGAGACATGCCGCGGGGTTCCGGTTCGAGAGTGGTTGCCCACAGCCGATGACCAACCCTGTCATCACCATCGCGATGCCTTTCTTCAACAGCGCCGCTACCCTGGAGCTGGCCATCCGCTCGCTCCTGAACCAGAGCTACGGCGACTTTGAGCTCTTACTCTGCGATGACGGTTCCGACGATCAGGGTCTGACCATCGCGCGCAGTTTTCGCGACCCGCGCGTGATCTGCTGGAGTGACGGACGGCGGCTTCGGCTCGCGGCTCGATTGAATGAATGTATCGACCGGGCGCGCGGCCGTTACCTGGCCAGGATGGATGCCGACGATATTGCCTATCCCGACCGGCTGGAACGGCAGATGGCTTTCCTGGCTGCTCATGCGGAGATCGATCTGTGCAGTGCCGGCGCCATGGTCTTCGGCAAACACGGCCGCCCGCTTTGGCGCTTTAACCCGGCAACCGACCATGCCGGCATCACCCGCTCTCCTTTCCGGGGCTTTCCCTTATGGCATCCGCTGTGGATGGGGCGCATCGAGTGGTTTCGCCGTTGGCGTTACGAGGAAAGCGCGTGGCTCGCTCAGGATCAGGAGCTGCTGCTGCGCAGCTACCGGCTTAGCCGCTTTGCCAATCTTCCCCAGGTTTTATTGGGATACCGGCGGGAACGGATCACACTCAAGAAGCTCTTTCGCTACAAATTGCTGCACATACAGTACGTCTGCAAGCAGCCCGGCGGCAGTCCCGGCGGTTGGCAGAAGCTGCAACTGCTGGGTATCTCGGCCGCGAGGTTTGCCGCCAACTGCGCCGCCGTCTCCGCCGGCTTCGAGCACCGCATGGGTCATCAGGCCGCGCAAGCGCCTTCCGCGGCAGAGCTCGCTGAGTGGCGCAGTCTGTGGAACATGCTCGCCGCCTGGTATGGGCGGCCATCGAGCGAGACCTTCCTCCCTGCGTCGCTGCTGACGCACGAAAAGGATCGCAGGGGGCGGGCATGAAAATCGTTCATGTGCTCACCCGGGGCGATGTTCTTGGCGGAGCCCAGAGCCATGTGCGCGAGCTTTCGCTTGAGCTGCGCAGCCTTGGCCATGACGTTACCGTGATCACCGGCGCGCCCGGCATTTTCACCGACCAGCTCCGCCAGGCGGGGATTCCCTGGCTGCCGGTGAAGAGCCTGGTCCGGCCGGTGAGACCACATCGCGATCTGGCGGCTCTGGTCGAGCTTTGGTGCGCCTTACGCCAGCTTGAAGCCGGACCTGGTATGCGCTCATACCGCTAAAGCCGGCTCGCTAGCTCGCGCAGCTGCGCGGCTGCACCACATCCCCAGTGTGTTTACCCCCCACGGATGGTCCATCTTCGATCGCACCTCGCTGCGGACCATCCCGCTCTTCTGTTGGGCAGAACGTCTGGCAGGCCGGCTGGGCACGCGTGTCATCAACGTGTGCGAGCACGAGCGGGTGCTGGCCCAGCAATTCGGCGTCTGCCCGGCAAAGGCGCTGGAGGTGGTGCATAACGGCATAGCGGAGATCCCGTTTGCCCGCCTGCGGCCGATCGATGCGCAACCGCCGCTGATCGTGATGGTAGCGCGCTTCGCATCGCAAAAGGATCACGGCACTCTTCTCCAGGCGCTTTCCGGTTTGCTATGCATGGAATGGCGTTTGCTGTTGGTAGGGGCGGGCGAGTTGAAACCGCACGTGGACGCGCAAGTCAGTCGCGCTCGGGCTTAGCGATCGGGTCAGCATATTGCCGCCGGAGAGCGATGTGAATCCGTCTGCTCATGGAAGCGCAGATCTTCGTACTCTCTACGAACTTCGAGGCGTTGCCCATCAGCATCCTGGAGGCCATGCGCGCCGCTTTGCCGGTGGTGGCTACCGACGTGGGAGGCGTTGCTGAGTCTGTGCGGCACGAGGAGACCGGCCTGCTGGTACGCCGGGGAGACGTTGCCGGCCTGCGTGATGCGCTTGCTCGGCTGATTGCCGGCCCCGCATTGCGCGTCGCTATGGGCACCGCGGGCCGGCGCCTCTGGGCTGCTCAGTTCACAGCCAGCGCCATGACCGCGCGCACCGTCGAGGTCTACAAGCGCGCGCTAGCGGCTGTTGAGAACTGAATCGATTGCAACGATAGAGGTTGCTTTGGATGCTGTGTCCCGGTTTTGTATCAGGGGACGACTTCAGTCGGGCCACATGCCCAAGAGGAATGGAATTGAGAGCCTGCCTGAAACCTGCCGGTTCAGAATTGGATCGCCGCGGAACCTGCCCTAGAAGAGCCCGATAGAGCTGGGACGGGTGCCCCACGTTCGCCCCAGCGTACGTGGGCCGAAAAGAGGGCGAAGCCCACCATAGCTTTCTACTACTTGACCAGCAAATCCGAGGCGGGGCCAGTGAAAGCAATCGAGACCGATCATTTTCGGCCCAGGTACGCTTGGGCGAACCTGGGCACCCGTCCTGTTCCTATGAGGTTCTGCTAGGGCACGGCTCCGCAGAAGCCCGTGTTTACAAGTGAAGTTTCACGTAAACTTTTCAGCCCCTGCTCGGGCGCATCCAGCGTGAAATGCTTTTACCAAGCAATTGTGAGCATTTACGGCACCAAGCTCCCTCTATGGGCTGAACTTTCTCCACTTCTCCCGAAGATCCTTGTCCGCGAGCGCCTTGATGAAGACGCCGCCCACCACCGACCTTGCCTGGAAATGAAGCATTAAACCCGTCTTGCTGTCATACCAGTCGGTCAGCGGTACACGAGAAGGAGTCTCGTTGAGCCACTTACCAATCGGGTCCATCAAAGCAGTGAACTGAGACGCATCTTCGGTAAGCGTCGCAGTCCACAGCTCCCAATCGAGCTTGGTGTAATCTGCACGGTTGTCGAGCGGCAAGCCATATCGATTGAGGTGCTCTAAATAGAAGGCCATCTCCGTCTTGCGAATGGACGCGGGAAAAAGATCCATATCAAGCAGCTTGTCCCAAACCAGGTTGTATTTCTGGCTCCATGTTCCAGGTTTATCAAAAGCCAGTTTGTAATGATCGCCATCGAGCGCCATGCCTTGCCATTGGCCGGCCATCTTCTTTGCGGCGGCGGCGTATTGTTGCGCGAGATCGGTCTTACCCAGCTTTTTTGCCATCTGGGAGTAAGCAGCGATGCCTTCGATAGCCTTGATCGACAGGTTGGCGTTATGGGCAAGATGCCCGGCAAAATCGTCCGTGCTGAGTTGATTTTCAGGATCGAGGCCGTTGGCGTGCAGATAGTCCGCCCATTTCGTCAACTGCGGCCAATACTCCTCAGCGAGATGCCAATTGCCCTGTGCAATGCTAAGCGCGTCCACAAGGATCAGCATGTTCGCGCTCTCCTCCACCGGCATTTGATTCTCTTCCGTCAATTCCCCGCCCCCATACACCTGACCATCCGCGAGCGGATACGTGCCCAGATCATGCGGCGCGA
Source organism: uncultured Acidobacteriaceae bacterium (assembly GCA_963815175.1). Classification (GTDB taxonomy): domain Bacteria; phylum Acidobacteriota; class Terriglobia; order Terriglobales; family Acidobacteriaceae; genus PALSA-350. The sequence continues at coordinate 2,109 of CAWFGM010000007.1, read as the reverse complement.
AAGGCCAGCGCCATCGCGGAAGCGCAGAATATTCAAGAACCGGCTTTAGCTGGGCCTCGAGTAATGCGGGATTGAAGAACAGAAAAAACGGTGCTGAGGGATATAAAACATCTACCGTCGAGATACAGCCGTTGCTAAAGTTTTCCTTTGGAAAAAGCATGCGGCGTGTCGTCGATGTCCGCAACGAAGCCATGAGCAGCGAGGGTCTGCCGGTACGCTAGCGTTCCCAACTCCGCATAAGGCTTGCCGCCCGACATGTTCCAGGTCGCTCGTGAGTTCCTCATCAAAGCGGTTGCCACGCTCTTCAAGGCTGGCGTACTGAGCCTCCGATTCGGCTAACATAGCGCCGGCAGTCTGTCCGTTTCTGCGCCAATAAGGGGGTAACTTGCGGTCAAGATATTCAATGGAATCGGTTTCGTCATAGGCGAGGAGCACATGCCGGCTTACCGGCTTGTCCGCAGACACTTCTGCGCGCAGTCGAACCGCCAAGTGCGACGCGCCAGTACGGGGCTGTCGCGGCATCTCCATATCATCGGATTGCGGCAGTTCGCCAGAGGCCATGAAGGCCGCAATTGCGCTGCTTGAGGTGACCAGAGCTGTATCCTCCTGGTCCGGTACAGCAAGATAAAAATATCCCCAGTCGATTCTCAGGTTATCGCCCCCGCGACTCAGGACGCGCTGATCGCGTGACCCAACCCGCAGCACCTCCATTCCAGGAAGTTTTGATCTTCCCCACGTCACCTCCTCGTCATCTGTGTTCACGGCCACACGCGGATTCACATCGAGCAGCAGGCTGACTGAATGGGGTCGCCCATCGCTGGAACTGATCTTCCACGTGAGATAGTCGACAGGACGCGATAATGCTTCAAGATCTTGCGGCAGCGCCGCAGTAAAGAACCTGACCTCCAATTGCACTCCGGCAGCCTCGAATACGTAAATGGTGTGCAGTGGGGTCACTCGAAGCGATACCTGCTGCATCGCCGGAACCTGCCGGGGATCAGCACCCATAAACCGATAAAGGGCGTTATCGATGCGTACCAACCCGGTCAAGGGCTGATCCAAACCTGTCCAGTGACGTGTATTCACATCCGTCAATCGGTCCGACATCGACCAGATGCTGAAATACGGATCGTGCGTCACCAGTGGCACCGCCGGCGGCCGCTGTGCGTTTGCCATTGGCGCCAGAAAAACAAACGATTGCCGAACACAACACGCCGAGACAACGGCCCATAACAAACGAAGCAGATACGTACTTCTCCCATTTGGCTCCCTTTTTCGAAATGATCAGCCGTATCGGTGATGCATATCCACCCTGACGATGGTAAACCGCTCGGCCTTCCCAGTCACCGCCAGGCTGAATTCGTCACTTTGCTGAAAAGACCGATCGGCCGCGACTTCGCACCACAAGACACGGGTGAGTTAACATCGGTGTCCAAGGCGTAGGAGGTGTTTATGAGAAGTACGGATCGCCAGACGATAAGCCGCCGCCGCTTTCTGAAACAAGCCGGGGTAACCGCGGTTGCCTCTTTGCCTTGCAGCGAGCGGCGTCGCATTGGCCGCTCACCTCTGCAAGATCCGAGAATCCGCGGCAGGTTATCAAGAACAAGGCGCCGCTGGCGCAAAATGCGTTCTATATGTTACCTCTGGGCGCCGTACGTCCCGCAGGTTGGCTGAAGAGTCAACTGCAAATTCAGGCCAATGGCTTGAGTGGCCACCTCGATGAGACGTGGGCGGATGTGGGCAGCAATAGTGGCTGGCTCGGTGGAACGGGTGAGTCCTGGGAACGCGGCCCCTATTTTCTTGACGGGCTTATTCCGCTCGCTTATTTGCTGAACGACGATCGCCTGAAGGCCAAAGCACAAAAGTTCGTTGAGTGGACTCTGACCCACCAGGCAAGCAACGGAATGATCGGCCCGAGCAGCAACAACGACTGGTGGCCACGCATGGTGATGCTCAAGGCGCTTGCGCAATACCAGGAAGTGACCGGCGATCCACGAGTGATTCCTGTACTGTCGCGCTACTTCGCGTATCAGCTGGCTGCGCTTCCCGAGCGCCCTTTGCGCGACTGGGGTAAGTTTCGATCTCAAGATAATGCTCTGGTTGCGATCT
>CAWFGM010000006.1:0-22274 GCA_963815175.1 uncultured Acidobacteriaceae bacterium | reverse complement strand
GGATTCGCTTACGGTCATTATTCTCCTGGATACCTTGGATTTGCCCTCGTACCGTGCGGCCCTCGAGCGGCAACAGGTGGCTCGGTTCCTGCGTTACAAATCCGGGAGCTGGCGCAGCCAGTGACCATTTACTCGCTGGAAGATTCGGGATTTTTCCTTACTGCGAAGTCGTCGACGGACGGAGAAGCACTTGCTACCGATGTCACTTCCGAAACTAAAGTGGAAGCATACTTTCTAGCTCCCAAAGTACATTCGCCGTTGAAAGCAGTCGTCGAGCCTTCGTTTGACAACATCACCGCTTTAACGGGACTAAGGGCGCTATGGACTATAGCCACTGCAGAGGCTAGCCGTCCGGGTAGAAAATTGCTCTTCTGGATCGGGCCCGGCCTGGGAAATCGCGGAAGTGGAGCTTTTGCTTCCGAGGGCAAAGGCCTTTTAGGACATTTCCCTCCAGGCGCGCTGTTTGGTTACGCTTCTGGTAAGAAGGGTGAACAAGAAAAGCGCGATCTCTTTCAAAAGATTTGCTGGTTCTCCCTGCTCCTGCGCCAGGCTCGTGTCACGCTCGACTGTTTTTCCATAGGTGAAGACGAGCCCGCGGCGGACACCTGGAGCAGGTTTCTCACAGTGGTTCCTTCGGCTGGGCAAGCAAGCTGGATGAATCTGTTCAAGAACGTTTTGGCTGTGCAGAGCGGCGGTCGAGTCCTGCCTTCATCCAATGGCCTGGCTGGACCGATGAACGACAGCATCGAGAACGCGCGGATCTTTTACTCTTTCACCTTCGACCCGCCTCTCGCCGCGCACGCGGACGAATATCTCTCCCTGAAAGTGGAGTTGAGTCAGCCGAATCTGACTGCTGACACATCCAAGGGTTACTACAATCAACCGTTTTATAACGACCCATCCGATCCCAGGATCCAGCGTGTCACGGTTTCACAGCTTGCGCAGATTCTGCAGGCGATCCATGGTGGCGCCTCCGCTGCGCGGCAGCTTTCAAGTATTGTGCTGACCGAGCGGCTCAGCCAAGCAAAGCTACAATCACTCCTGGCAGGGTTGCATGACAAGAAGCTCCGCGAGTTACTTCAGTTGATCGCTGATGAATCCACATTTCTTGATCCTACGTCTGCGGAGCTTTCCTCTGATCCGCCGCCGGACCAGGCTGAGCAACAGCGAATACTGAAGGCTGCGGCTGATTATTTGGACCGCCTCATTCCCAGGCTGCCCAATTTCTACGCGACCCGTACCGCGGTTTACTATCAAGAGGTCGCTTCTCTTCCAGGACTTGCCACAGTAGATGTATCGGAGCCTCTTCATGCCGAGAAGGAATTGCAAGACACCGTGCTCTACCGCAAAGGCGAAGAGATCGTAAGTAGTGCGTCACCGCAAACCGGCACCGGCGTGCTGCCTTTGCAAACCCATGGCACCTTTGGCCCGATTCTCAAGTTGCCGCAATTCGCATCGAAGTCGCCGGGCGATGTCACCTGGAAAGCGTGGGAGGAGGGCGTCCACGGACGCCGCGCTGTATTTCGTTACCGGCTAGCGGGTGCTCCGATGTTGACTCTTACTGGATGCTGCTACCCGAATGGTGGTAAGGGCGCTAAGGTCGGATTTGCAGCTGATTCGCATGGAGAATTTGTGATCGATCCTGAGACTGGAGCAATACTCCGCGTTCAAATGGAAAGTGAGTTGCCCGGCTTCGTTCCGGAGAAACGATCCGACATCATGGTCAGCTACGGTCCTATGGAGATCGGTGGCAAGATGTACGTTGTCCCACTTCGCAGCGTCAATATCACGAGAAGTCGCTCCGTTGGGAACCTTCTTCAGTGGAGCGCCGGTTTCCTCACCTGGGGGCCCTACGAAACGCAGATGAATGTTTTCACCTTTGACCAGTACCATTTGTTCCGTGGGGCAGCCCGAGTCCTGCCCGGTTTCGAACAGGTACCCGATAAGGGGCCGCCTGCTCCGCAGTAACCTCACCTACACGACAAATTCAACCACACGGCTTTTGGCAGGTGTCGAATTACCTGGTCCTGTGTTGATCTTTCCTGAGTACCCGAGTTCCCAGGCCACTTGCATCCATTACTTACTAGTTGCACGCCGCAATAGGATCCCCGCCAAAGCCCAGCTCAGGCTCATGTTCCAACGCGCAACCCAGCGCCCTGACCCTTCCACGCTTCCGCTGCCTTCCGTGGTACCACGGCGGCTTGCGTACATCTCAAACCCGCTAAGACTCATCCACCTGACAGAACCTAAAGGAGAAAACACATGTCTGAGCACCGTGATGCGCCAAAAGTCCATGAGCCCCACACCATCCACGAGGAACATGCGAAAGGACCTCACGACCTAAAAGAGATCAATCCCAAGATGGCCTCTGACATCGCCTATTGGTCCAAGGAGTTCGGTGTCACCGGCGCCCAGCTCCATGAAGCGATCCGCTCTCATGGAACCCACGTGGAAAAGATCCGCGCCGCCCTTCATACCCACAAGGCCAGTTAAGTCTCGGCTTCAGTCGATTTGCTAAAAAGGGGTGCGCCCCAGATCCAGATGTTATTCGGTGACCCATCGGCTGGGGCGCGCACAGTGGAAGCGAAACTAAGGAGGTCGGTAATGCGGCGACATCATACCTCCTCCCCTAACTCACTCGCCGGGGGGCAGAGGTGATCGGCTGATTTCCGGCAATCGGTACGCTGTCACTGAATCAAACCATTTTGGGAATGAGAAAGATCGATTGATCCGCCCCTAAGGGCGTACCAGGGGCGACGGTCCTGGTACGCGGTTTGGTTTCAGGAATGCGATCTTCCCGTCTTGCTTTCGAATCAATCCAAGCGAATCACGCAGTTCGGGCCGTCCCTCTTTCCCTTGAAGGGACGAAATAACCACCGCCTGTGCAGCCCTTGCGGGTGCGCGACATTTCCTTTGGTGATTATTTCGTCCGTCCCGCAACTCCCGCAGTTGGAGTGCGGCCTTGAGCCCTGATGATCGTCCCGCCATGCGATCTCGCAAGTCTACCGTTTCAGTTGAGCTTCGGCGGCTAACCGCGGAACTGCGAAAATGCAATATGTTGATCGATGATTTCGCTGGCTTGACCTTAATTTTCTTTCATGCCGCATGAAACCTGAATGACCGCGAACGTAAAGAACGGCGATTCTCCTCTTTCCTTATCGAATCTCTCCGCTCAACGGAAGTTGTAAAGGGCCTACGGCATCGGAGCGCATACTCAAGTCTGAGGTGCGATCCATGATTGATTATGTACGCCTTCTGCACGACATTTCTGGTATCGACTCAAAACGGCCGATCAGCCCACTGCCTTTCCGCGACCTGGCTACTGAGGTCAAACGCCTATTACGAATCGTTGAAGTGCAGAAGGGCGAGCTTCGACGCCTGCGTCGCCTACTTGGGGAAGGGCTCTTTCACGGGGCTTCGATGCCCCATTGAACTGCACACAAACCCGGGTTGTATGCCTACACTCGACGGGTTGTGGCGCCAGCCGCTGCATTCTTTCAGAATAGCGACCCCCGCAGAGTGTTCGCTCTGTAGTAGCAAGTAGAAGGGACACAGAAGCATACAAGGAGGGGTTCGTTCAAACGAGGTTTTGTCCGAGCCGCTAATCAAATGAATGGACCAACTTCCATAGCACGAGCGAAGATCCTGATCACCGGGAATACCGAGATGGTCAATCGCATTCGTGCACACGGCTGGGCAGTGGGAGCCCAGAGGCTCGCGAGAGTGAGGCGATGCTGAAGCTGGCGTCTAAGGTTGCGAAGCTTGGGGTCTTCGTGCGGCACGCAACTCCTATCGAACGGAGATCGCCTGCTCGACAAGGATCTCGTGGCGACAAACGCAGGATGTCGCCGGCGGTCATCGTGCGGATTGTGCAAGCGTCCGACTTGCTGTTGTTGCTGTTCAGTGGCTTGCTGGCCAAGAGCATGCTGACGCCGCTGCACTGGCTACGCTCCGATGGCTCACTTATTCTCGCGACATGCGTAGGCAGCGTGGTGGCTACTGTCTCTCTTTCACGTGGCGGCGCCTATCAGTTGCGCTTCCTTTCTCCGCTCGGCAAATCGCTCCAGATGCTGCCCCTGCCGATGCTGGTCGGTGGAGGCAGCATGATCGTCTGCCTATTCCTGGTGGGTGATGGCAGCCTGGTTTTTAGAGAATCGCCTTTCCTCTGGCTATTCTTCAGCGTAGTCCTGCTTACCGCATCACGATGTTATCTGTCACGGCTGCTGCGCCGGTGGACCGAGTCGGGTAAGCTGGCGCGCAGGGTAGCGGTGATCGGCGCTGGTGATTTTAGCCGCGAGTTTATTGAACGCCTGCGCGCCGAGCCGCACGCTTACACCGTGGTAGGCCTTTATGATGACCGGGGTTCGCGCATTCCTGGGGTACAGGAAGGGGTTAGAGTGCGCGGTACTGTGCGCGACCTTCTGAAGCGCAGCCGCGAAGAGCAGATCGACTTAATTGTCATTGCGCTCCCGCTGGAAGCGGTGGATCGGATATCGAGTATTCTTGAGCAAATCGGGAGTGCGGTCGCCGACATCTGCCTGACTACTGATTTCGCGGGCTTTCGCTACAAGAGCAGCCAGATTTCCTCCGTCGGCTCCAATCCCGTGGTGTTGATCAACGAGCGGCCACTCAAGGATTGGCGGGCGGCAAAGAAGTTTGCCTTCGATATCGTCATCGGCTCCTTTCTGCTCGTCGCTCTCTCGCCAGTTCTCGCGCTCATTGCTTTGGCGATTCGCTTCGATAGCCCTGGGCCGGTCCTGTTCCGGCAGCCACGCCTCGGCTTTAACAACCGGCTCTTTACCTGTTACAAATTTCGCTCCATGCACCATGAGATGACGGATCTGATGGGCGATCGACAGGTAACGCGGGGCGATCCGCGGGTGACGCGGCTGGGTAAATGGCTACGCGCCCTAAGCCTCGACGAGTTGCCGCAAATATTCAACGTCATGAAGGGCAACATGTCCCTGGTCGGGCCTCGCCCACATCCGCCTAACACCAAGGCGGCAGACAAGCTGTTCACTGACGTGGTCGCGAACTATGCGTTCCGCCACCGGGTCAAGCCGGGAATTACAGGATGGGCTCAGGTAAACGGCTGGCGTGGGGAAACCAAGACCGTCGAGCAGATAGAAAACCGGGTGGCTTGCGACCTGGCGTACATCGAGAACTGGTCAGTCTGGTTTGATCTTCGAATCATGATGCTGACCGTCACCCGCGAGATCCTGAGCCGCCGCGCGTTCTAGCATCGATACCGAGGCCAGCCACAACACCCTCACAATAGAAGAATGGGAAATGCGATGTAGAAGCGTCTGGCCATGGAAGAGTCTTTCTCCTAGTGCTGGAAGGGAAAAGTGCAGGACTTTTAAAGAGGATACGCTGCAACTTTACTGCTATAAACTCCGCCTCCCTGCTGATTGACAATCATATTACCTGCGGCTGAAGCACAGAATCGGGCCTTTGCGAAACGCCTAAGCAGCGATGTCGCAGGGCGGCTCTAAGGATTGCAATTTTTAAGGGTTTCTACTGATGAGCGTAGGCACGGTTGGGTATCGAAGGCTCTTCGCCATTGGCACGACGATAGTAGCCGCACAACTGACCCTCCTCATCCTGGATCCTCGCGCGACGGTCTTATCCAATCTCATCATCAGCATAATGGCCATTCTGGCTGTTACAGTATGCCTCCTGAGCGCCTATATCGGGTCTTCCCAGACCCGGAAGTTGTGGCTCCTACTCGGTTCGGGGTTTCTTCTCTCAACGGTTGGGCAAATTGGAGCGACGTACTACGATCTGGTGTCGCGCACCCACAGACAGACTGCTGCCCTCAATTCCGACTACTTCTTCTTTGCCTATGGAATCCCTATTCTGCTCGCCGTCTGCTCCGGTGGTAAGGATGCCGGTCTGCGGATTTTCGTATGGCTTGACGGAGCGCAAGCACTGGTAGCTGCGCTCCTCGCGTACCTGCAAATTTTCTCGAGCACTCCCATCCAACCGCAAGCGCGACATCGATCTCCGCGACCAATCTCATGTATTTGTACAACGCGGAAAACTGGATTCTGGTCGGAGCTGTGACTCTGCGCTTATTCTCTGAGCCGGTCGGCGGCGCCAGAAGACACTTTTATCGCACCCTCTCCATATATCTATGGGTCTATGCAGTCGTGGCTCTCGTTCTTGGATACCTGGAACTTGAGCGCAGTATGCCGGACGGAGTGCAAGATGTCGTCTGGGGGATCCCTTACCTGGCGCTTCTGGGCGCGTTGGCATTCCAGCAACAAAGTTTCAAGGACGAAGATGCGCCGAGCAACGGACGCAGGTCCATAGCGCTGCTGATCGATAATTTGAGCCCCGTATTGTTCACGCTTGCCATCGTGCTCATGGGAGTGGGCGTTGAGAAGCAGAACCGATGGTTGGGGTCGATATGCGTTTCTACGGCCGTTGCAATCTATGGCATCCGAGCAGCGATCCTGCAAGTCAAGTATGCTCAAGTCGCAAGATGAGTTGACGAAGGCGATCGTTTTGACCAAACAGGCGAGCCTGGCCAAGAGCGAATTCCTGGCTAACATGAGCCACGAAATCCGCACGCCGATGAATGGCGTAATTGGAATGACGGATCTGGCGCTCGATTGCGAGCTTGCCAAGGAACCGCGCGAATATCTTGAAGCGGTGAAGCTGTCGGCGCATTCGCTGCTCGTCGTGATCAACGACATTCTGGACTTCTCGAAGATCGAGGCAGGCAAGGTTGACCTGGAAACCGTCGACTTTGATTTGTGGACTTGCGTGGAGTCCACCCTGAAGACGCTGGTTTTGCAGGCCGAGGAAGCTGGGTTGGAACTGCTGTGCGACGTGGCGATGATGTCCCGGAGATGGTGAGCGGCGACCCCACACGGATGCGGCAGATCCTGTTGAATCTGGTGGGCAACGCTATTAAATTCACGCGTCAAGGGCGAAGTTGCCGTAAAAGTGGAACTCGTGTCCAAACAAGATCAGCATTACATTCTGCGCTTCACGGTATCGGATACTGGAATCGGAATTCCTCACGAGAAACAGCGATTGATTTTCGACCCGTTCACCCAGGCAGATACTTCGACCACGCGGCATTATGGCGGCACGGGCCTGGGACTTGCGATTACCAAGCGGCTGGTGGAGAAGATGGGCGGCAGCATCGAGCTTGAGAGCGAGCCTGGCCAAGGCACTCGGGTCAAATTCACGTCCAGCTTAGGCGTGGCTGTGGCCAAGCCCGCTCAGGACGCCCGACCGTTTCCCGCCGCACATGTTGCAAGGCATTCGTGTGCTGGTGGTGGATGATAACCAGACTAACCGGCGAATTCTTCGATGCTATGCTGACGCAGTGGCAGATGCGGCCCACCTCGGTCGAGGGCGGAGAAGAGGCACTGGCGGAACTGCATGACACCTCGCAATTCTGCGGATCCCTACACGCTGGTCGTGAGCGACATGCATATGCCTCAGATGGACGGCTTCGGGCTGGTGGAGCGCATCCGCGAGACGCAAGCTTCTCCCAGATCGCCATCGTGATGCTGACTTCGGCCGGGCACAGGGGTGACGCGGCCCGATGCAGGGAACTTGCACCTGGCTGGTTATCTGGTAAAGCCAGCTCGGCGATCGGAGTTGCACGATGCGATTGTGCGTGCGATGGGCACCCTGCAACCGCGGCCGGCACCCGGCTCGGACGTGAGAAGACCGCGGGAGAATGTCAACCAACCGGACAAGCCCTTGCGGATTTTGGTCGCCGAAGACAATCTTGTGAATCAAAAACTGATTACCAAGCTGCTCGAAAAGCGTGGGCACGAAGTATTCGTGAGTCGAGAATGGACGCGAGCACTGGATCGCTTGAAAGCTCCAGCTTTGACCTGGTGCTGATGGACGTGCAGATGCCTGTCCTTGATGGACTTGAGACGGTCCGCTTGCTTCGGAGAAGGGAGATAGGCATACCTTTTCACCAACGAGTGATCGCCTTGACCGCTCACGCGATGAAGGGGGACTTGGATCGATGTTTTGCCGCAGGCATGGACGGATACCTTTCCAAACCGATCCGGCCTCAGGAACTCGACCTTGCGCTTCAGGGAACCCTAAGCAGATAGGTTCAGCACGGGATGTACATCCTGGGAGGCCTCTAGTTTTGGGTGGACCATACGGTGTCAGGTCTGGTTGAGTGACGCGGGTCGGCGATATGGTGCTTCTGTCGATCAACCTGCCAAATGGCTACGACCTCGTGATTAAGACAGATGATCTTCATTTTCCCTCCTCCGGGCAGACCCGAAGTGCAATGGCCCGGTTCTGCACCCCTTCCTGACATTGCGGGCAAGCTGGTTCTACAGGGCTGTGATGGCAGTAGGTGCGCGGGCCGACAATCTTGCGCAGGCGCTTGATACGCTTAATAGTCAGTTTAGGGTGGGCGTATTTAAAATGGGCTGGATCAGTAAGACAACCATGCATGAACTCGATGGTGTTCAGGCAGTGCTCCAGCTCCATCATGAGCCGTTCATTTTTGTCCATGCCGGCTCCCATTAACGTTGTTGCCTTTAAGCATAGCCTGTTCGATCTGCTATGCGACCACTTCCTTGGGATTCCGTGACAGACGAACTAGCCCCCATCCTTTCGCGCTCGGGATCGGATCGACTTTGCGCGGCCGAGGCCGCCCTAAGAGACCTCGCCTCCCGATTCAAACAGCTCTAAACTATGCTTACTTAATCTTTCCCACATGAGCCTTGAAAAACCCTCCCTGTCATCACCGCAAGAGCCATTCCTGCAGAAAGTCAAAGGTCAGCCATAAGCCGCCACAAGGTTATTTGTTTTGCTACGATGCTCGCTCTGGCTTGCGTGCCTCTCATCGAACAAGCGCAGCAGACCACACCGATCCCATCGCTTGCAACCACGGTCACAGTCGTCGGCAGCCCTGAGCCGGTGACCGTTGGCGAGTCCAACCGCTCGACGACGGTGCTTGATACCACGGCGAATTCGTTGCTGTTCGAGCAGCCCGAGGAGTATCTGCGCACCGATGCGTCGGTCTTTATGGAGCAGCGTGGAGCTGGCGGCAGCCAGGCCGACATCTCTCTTCGCGGTACGTCGTTCGAGCAGACGCTGGTGCTGCTGGACGGCTTTCGCATCGACGACGCGGAGACTTCGCACCACAACATGGATCTTCCCGTCCCGCTGGGCGCGACGAGCAGTATCGACGTGCTGCATGGAGCCGGTTCGACCCTCTATGGTTCGGACGCCATCGGCGGCGTAATCGACTTCGTAACACGTACTCCGACGGATACCTCTCTGCTGCTGCGTGCAGGCGGAGGGAACTACGGCACCACGGAGCAACAGATGCTCGCCACTGCGGCCGGATCGCGCTGGTCCGAGGTGCTGGCCGGACAACGTGACTCGTCCACAGGTTTCATGTACGACCGCGATTATCGCGACCAGGAAGCAAGCGCAGAGACGCGCTGGACGAGCCCGCTGGGGAGCACCGATATCCTGCTTGCCGGCGATGACCGGGCTTTCGGCGCCAACCAGTTCTATGGAAACTATCCTTCCTGGGAGCGCACAAAAGGATGGTTCGCCTCCATCAGCCAGATCTTCAATCCCAACACGCAGGCCGTGTTCGGCTATCGCAGGCATACCGACCAGTACATCCTGATTCGCGACGACCCCGCGTTCTATGAAAATAACGATATCGACACGAGCTGGGAAGCTGCGTTGCGCCGTCATGATGCGTTAGGGCGTCACATCACGGTTTCGTATGGCCTGGAAGGCGACGGCGACGGCATTCACAGCAACAACCTTGGCGCCCATGCAAGAAACTGGGGTTCCGGCTACGTGGACGTAGATGCGCAGTGGGGCCGCGCCTCGTTGAGCGCGGGCCTGCGGCAGGAGATTATCAGCGGCGGCTACTTCGTCACAAGCCCCATGCTGGGCGGTGGAGTGTATGTCACACGGAAGCTGAAGTTGCGCGGCGAGGCAGGATACGGTTTCCGCCTTCCAACCTACCTGGACCTTTACTACAGTGATCCAAGCACCATCGGCAACCCGAACCTGAAACCCGAGTCAGCCTGGAACGTGGAAGGCGGCGCTGACTGGTTTGCATCGTCCTCGATCATGCTTCGGTCCACTGTGTTCTACTCGCGGCAACATGACGCGATCGACTATGTTCGCACAGACGCCAGCCAGCCCTGGCAGGCCACGAACCTTTCCGGGCTGCACTTCACCGGCTGGGAGAATGCTGCTGCCTGGCAACCAAGCGGCGCCAATCAGATCAAAGCGTCATGGACCCTGCTTGTCGGCGCACAGCAGGCACTCCACGGCCTCCAATCGGAATATATCTTCAATTACCCGGTGAACAATGCCGGCCTGGAAGCGACGCACCTTTTTAAAACAGGCTACATGGTCCATACCCGCATCGGCGTCACGCAGCGATACCAGCAATCTCCCTATGCGGTCTGGGACATTGCGGCGGCCCGGGAACGCGGCGTGTGGCGTCCCTACATTCGCATGACGAACACCACGAACACCGGATATCAGGAGATTATCGGTGTGCAGATGCCAGGACGAACGGAGGTGGCCGGGGTCGAGATTTGGCTTCACCGCAAACGGGATGGCTCCTGACTTTAAAGGAGCTTGCGCTTATTTGGCCTGAGCGCGAGCGAAGGACAGTTTTACCGCTGTCCGGTGTCACACCCGATCGCTGTCACAAAATTGAAATTGGGGTTCCCGCACCCCGGATCTCCTGCGAAGTTGCAGGCGTTGACGAACTTCATGCGGCTTTCCTTAATGAAAGCCGCCCTCGCGGCGCTGGGAAAGAGGCCGCGCATCGGAAAATCCGCGCCTTTCGCTCTTTTTCGCGATATGTGCCGAGAGTTTTTCGGCAGCCCTTTCCGTCATTTGCGGAGCTAGATTTCCCAACCTGCAGCGTAGTGGAGCGATATGTTGCTAACATTTCATCAGTCATGGCGAATTTAAACCTCACATCGATCGTTTGTCACACGCCCAACCCGGTGGCTGCGGATGTGGCCGGTGAGACGGTGCTCATGAGCCTGGAGCGCAGTCGCTGTTACGGACTGGGCGGAATCGGCAGTGAAATCTGGAGCAAGCTGGCAGCGCCGGTGCGGGTGGCGGACCTGGTCGAGGAATTTAGCGGACGCTACGAAGCCCCTCCTGGGGTTATCGAGCGTGATGTGCTCCAGCTGCTCACGCAATTGGTAGATGAAGGCCTAATCAAAATCTGCTGACCTAAGCTTCACGGGGCAGAAAGGTCATTCGGCGTGGGCGCCGAAGCCCGGCTGGTCGCGTTCTGCATCTGCTGATTCATTCGTCGCGAGCAGAGATACATCCGCGCCGCGCGGCGAGGAGCAGGGCCAGCAGAAACGAGCAAAGCTTTCCTATGGGGTTGGGCGGCTACTTGCGCCTGTTGGCGTTTTCTAGGGGGAGGGGCGCACAGCAGGTCCCTCGGCTTGCCGAATTTCCTTTGGAAATTCGCCGGCGCTCGGGATGACAAGGTGGAGGGTGGAGCGGTTTTATCGAGTGGTGCTAGTGGCGGACAGAGTTCGCAGGTCGCCCTCGTTCAACATGATCCGCGACGAGATAGTGAGAGGTCCCCGCTACACGCTCGTAAGCGACATTCCGGAAACCAGGCAAACAGCTTCGTCGTCGACACGATCGCTGTCGTGAACAACGGATGGGGTTCTCCCAAAAGAGCGCCGTAGTCTTGCGCCTAAAGGAGTCAAAGGCAGCGCACCACTATCAGTCCAGTGCGGGCGGCTCGAAACTCCGTTAGATACCTTGACAAAAGATCAGCGGGACGCAAGAATGCCCGCTGGTTCGCTTTTTCAATAAACGGCATGGCATCTCATAATGCGGTACAGGGAAGCAGCGGCGTTTACAAATTGCAGGCGCTCGATCGCGCCTTCGCGGTGCTGGATCTGCTCTCCTCCAGCTCGGCGCCGATGGGCCTGGCCGAAATCGCCGCTACCCTCGATCTGCACAAGAGCACCGCGCATCGCTTCCTCATGGTGTTGGAGCGCCACCGCATCGTGGAGCGCACGCCCGCGGGCAAGTTTCGCCTCGGCTTGCGGTTATGCGACTTTGGCAGCCGCGCCATCGAGCAATACGATCTGCGGGACCGCGCCCAACTCCATCTGAAGACACTGGTCGCCGAGGTCGAGGAGACCGCCCACTTGTGCATCCTGGAGAAGACGCACATGGTGTACATCGACAAACAGGAGCCGGAGCGCACCATCCGCATGATCTCGCGCGTGGGCGCCAGCAGCCCCATCCACTGCACCGCCGTGGGCAAGGCGATTCTGGCCACCATGTCACGCCCCCGGGTGGAGGAGATGTTGCAGGCTGTGCAACTGGAAAGGTTCACGCGGCGAACCATGACCAGCCGGGAAGCGTTGCTCAAAGAGCTGGATCGGACCAGCCGCCGCGGATATGCAGTCGACGACGAAGAGCGGGAAGAGGGCGTGCGCTGCGCCGGAATGGCTATCCTCGATGGACGCGGAGAAGCCATCGCCGCGGTAAGCATCTCCGGCCCCTCATTTCGCGTGACCATGCAAAAGATTCCCGCGATCGCCGGTAAGCTGATGACTTGTGTGAAGGGAATTCAACACGACCTGGGATTCACTACCGTTCGCACGATAGCGCGCGCAGCGGAATCGACGTAAATAAGGAAAGAGGCCAATGGAAGAGTTATCGATCAAGGGCGCAGAGACCAGCCGTTGGGACTGCGTGAGTTTAGGAGAGGTGATGCTGCGCCTCGATCCGGGCGAAGGCAGGATCCACACGGCGCGGCAATTTCAGGCCTGGGAGGGCGGGGGAGAGTACAACGTGGCGCGCGGGTTGCGCCGCTGCTTCGGCATGCGCAGCGCGATCGCGACCGCGTTTGCCGATAACCCCATCGGCAGGCTGGTGGAGGATTTCATCCTGCAGGGTGGGGTCGATACGTCGCTGATTCGCTGGGTTCCGTATGACGGCATCGGCCGCACGGTGCGCAATGGGCTCAACTTTACCGAGCGCGGTTATGGAGTGCGCGCCGCTGTCGGCTGCTCCGACCGCGGCAACACCGCCATTTCCCAGGCCAAGCGCGGCGACTTCGATTGGGAAGCTATTCTTGGGCCCGAAGAATGGCTCGCGTTGGCTGCATACGGGAGGCATCTTCGCGGCGCTCTCGCCCTCAACCCCGGAGGTTGCTGTCGAGGCACTGGATACAGCCCGCAAGTATGGGACGATTAGTTCCTTCGATCTGAACTATCGCGATTCTCTTTGGAAATCCATTGGCGGCAAGGCCAAAGCGCAAGAGGTGAATCGAGCGCTGGTGAGCAAGCTGGACGTTCTGTTTGGCAATGAAGAAGACTTCTCCGCCATGCTGGGGATCAAGCTCGAGGGCGTGAAAGAAGATTTCGACGAGTTGCCGGTTGCCAGCTACGAGACCATGCTGCGCGAGGTCGCCGCTTCGTATCCCAACCTGAAGCTGGTGGCCACGACTCTGCGCACGGCGCAAACGGCTTCGCGCAATGCCTGGGGCGCCATGGCGATCTACAAAAATGAAATCCTGTACGTGCCGCAACGGGATATCGATATCCTGGACCGGGTGGGCGGTGGAGACTCATTCGCCTCCGGCCTGGTCTTTGGAATGCTCATGGGAAAACCCGCGGCATGGGCCGTCGCTTGCGGAGTGGCCCATGGAGCGCTCGCCATGACCACCCCCGGGGACACCAGCATGGCTACGCGCGCAGAAGTAGAGCGTGTGATGCTGGGCGGCTCCGCGCGTATTGCCCGTTAACATCGGACTCTGGGATCAAAGGAAGAAGAGAATGTCGAAGGAAGTGCAGCAGCAACTGGAGGAAGCAGGAATCATTCCTGTTTTGCGGGCCCGCTCGGCGAGCGAGGCCATGGGCGTAGTGGAGGCGATGGTTGCCGGGGGAATCACGGTCATAGAAGTCACGATGACGGTGCCCGGTGCGATCGACGTACTGAAGGAGTTGAAACGTGTTTACGGCAGCAAGCTGCTGCTGGGTTCGGGAACCGTAACCGATGGCGCGGAGTGCGCCGCCACCATCGAGGCCGGCGCGGAGTTTGTGGTGAGCCCAAGCCTCCACATGGACGTGATCAAGGAGACCAAGGCGCGAGGCAAAGTTTCGCTGCCCGGTGCGCTGACGCCAACCGAAGTGATCACCGCATGGCGGGCCGGCGCGGATTTCGTCAAGGTATTTCCCTGCTCAGCGATGGGAGGGGCAAGCTATCTGAAATCGCTCAAAGCTCCTTTTCCCTATTTGCGGTTGGTGCCTACCGGCGGCGTAACCCTGGAGACGGCCGCCAGCTTTCTTGAAGCCGGCGCCTCGGCCCTGGGCGTGGGCGCGGACCTGGTCAACGTCGCAGCGCTGGCGAAGGGCAAGCCTGAGGTCATCACCATCGCCGCACGCGCGTATCTCGACGTCATTGCCAAGACGCGCGCGGCAGCCAAAGCGTAAACTGCTTTTTCACATCAATGCCGCATCGCGGCAAGAAAGAACAAGGTAGAGATCGAATGACACGTCAAACAGAGGAGCTGGGCAATCCCCGTGATGTTGTTGGCGATCGGCATGGTGATGGCTCCGGGGCGAGTTTCGCTGGCGCAGGATGCCGGCTCGGGCGCCGCAGCGACGCCGGACGTGTATTCACAGGATGACTTGTTGGGCATGGAAAAGAAGCTGAAGGAGAAGACCGACGCTTCCGGACTGGCCACGCAGACGATCAAGAAGTATTCCACCGACTACTCGATGCTGGCGTTTCGCACGCAAAGCGGAAAGGCCGAGCTGCACGAGAAGTTCGCTGACTTTTACGTAGTGGTCGCGGGCGACGCAACGCTGGTCAGCGGCGGACAAATGGTCAATGGCAAAACCACGGCGCCGGGCGAAGTGCGCGGCGACTCAATACAGGGTGGCCAGGAAACCAAGCTGAAGAAGGGCGACATTGTTCACATACCAGCCAATATTCCTCACCAGTTGTTGCTGAGCCAAGGGAGACACCTTCCAATACTTCATCGTCAAGGTGCAGGAAATCGAGTAACGGCTTTGGTTGACTAGGCAAATGCACTGACAGCGCAAGTCGCGTTCACGACTTGAGTTGAGGGAACGCAGTAATTCGTAATTTCGCCGCGGCATAGGGAACTAGCGTAATCGTCTCTTCCGGCTCGCTGCTGGTCACCGGGCTTTGCGGGACTGGATCGGCCACTCCATCCACTGCCAACCAGGATGGCAGCTTGCGGGCTTTCACCCGAAGTTTGACAGGTGCAACGGCGAGCGAAAAAGGCGACCCTTGTTGAGGGAGTTCCTGAACAGAATGCCTTTCGATTTCCTTCTCAGAAACCGCAAGCGCGTAGTTCCATTGGGAGCCGGGAAAGACCTGCCAGTCGGCGGTCATCCCTCTATCTCGCAATTTCACCCAGCTCTCTTCAATCGGAAATGAAAAAACCAGAGGCCCACTTTCGATGGAGATTGAATCGTTGTAGCCCTTAACGACCCTTGGCGTCATCGGGAACCGCAACTCGACGACATCCCCCGCCTTCCAGGTGCGTTCGATCTTCGCAAACCCAGAGTCGTGTGGCAGGATTCACCGGGGTTCCGTTCACCATGATCACTGGGACGCCGGCCCAGGCCGGGATCCTGAGCCTCAGAGGGAAGCTGAGCGCGACTGCCGGCTCCATCTTGATGCGGACGTTTCCCTGGAATGGGTATTCAGTTTCTTCCAGGATGCGAACTTCGGTATTGCGAACCATGGTGCGAACTTCACATGGTGAGTAGAGGGCCGCCACCAGGCCGTCATCGTTGCTGAACATCCAAAGGCTCGCCGCAAACTTAGGCCATCCCTGGTGAAAGTTGGCGGTGCAGCAGCCAAAGTTCGGTTCGAGGCCATAAAGGTTGGACTCAGGGCCGTTCGTCATCCAGGGCTTGCGATGCAGGCTGACTTCTACCTGGTTCGGTTCCTGGTCATATTGGTGGGCCCACATATCGTCGGTGAAAGTGCCGGGCAAAGCATTGAAGGCTATCTTCTCGATGCGATCGCCGATCGCAGCATCACCCAGGATGGCAAGCGACTGCTCCAGCGAAAACATGGTTTCGACGACCGTGCAGAGTTCGCTCCCCTGAGATGGATTGCGTCCAGCAAGATGTTCATCGCAGGAGAACATGCCATTCGGCAAACCATGATATGTATCCAAAGCGGCGAGCATTTGGTGGAAGCCGGCACGATCCACCTCGCTGTTGGACACCAGCGACCACACGGGAGCTGCCTTCAGGGCCTGCCCGTTGTTCACGCCGTGGGTGGAGAGAGCCAGATCGGCGAGTCCCTGCCCTTCATTGAGTTTGATCATCTCTCGCGTCACAGGCTGAGTGAATTTGAAATCTGCGAACTGCGCCTGCCAATCGTGTCCCTGGGCGCGTAACAGGCGGACAAGCTCCAACAACTTGGGGTCACCGGTTCGGTTATAGAGCCAGATCGCAACCAGAGCATTATCTTGAGAACGAAACTTACCCCAGTCGCGCAAAGGGCGCTGCGGGAAGCGCAGCCAGCTGATAGGCGAAGTAGCGCGACAATACCGGAATCACTCGTGGATCGCCGGTTGCTTCCTGGTATTGCGCCAGCGCCTTGAGCATGACCATGCGCGGCCACCAGTCGTTGTTGCTGCTCGGGCCGATCATTCCGTTGCTTGCCTGGTGGGTCAGAGTCCACTCGACGAACTTTTGTGCTTTGGCCTTCAGGCGATCGTCGTCCAGCAAATAAGCGAGCGGAATAAGCCCGTCAAGGAAATAGGGGCCACGTTCCCAGGACTCACCCGTTCCACCGAGCCAGCCGCTATTGCTGCCTACATCCGCCCACGTCTCATCGAGGTGGCCACTCAAGCCATTGGCCTGGATTTGCAGTTGACTCTTCAGCCAGCCTGCGGGACGTACGGCGCCCAGAGGCAACATATAGAACGCATTTTGCGCGAGCGGCGCCTTGTTCTTGATAACCTGCGCGCGGATTCTCAGTTCCTGCAGAAGTGAGGCCGGCCAATGCGACGCCGACTCGCTGCCAGGCAAAGATGCAACCGCGGTTGCCCCGGCTTGTTTCAGAAAGCGGCGGCGGCTTATCGTCTGGCGATCACTATTTCTCATAAATACCTCCTACCGCCCTGGACAACGATGTTAACTCACCCGTGTCTTGGAGTGCGAAGTAGCGGCCGATCGGTCTTTTCATTAAAGTGACGAATTGAGCGCTGGCGGTAACGGGGAAGAGCGGCTGATCGGTTTACCATCGTCAAGGTGGATGTGGACAAATCAGGCCGGATTGACGGCGCTAGATCATTAGATATCTATCGATTCATCGAAAAAGGGAGCCAAATGGAAGAAGTACGTGAGTCCGCTTCAAGGGTATTGGGCCGTTGTCTCGGCGTGTTGTGTTTGGCGATCGTTTGTTTTTCTAGCGCCACGATGGCAAACGCACAGCGGCCGCCGGCGGTGCCACTGGTGACGCACGATCCATATTTCAGCATCTGGTCGATGGCGGACCGATTGACGGACGTGAATACACGCCACTGGACAGGTTTGGATCAACCCTTGACCGGGTTGGTGCGCATCGATAACACCCTTTACCGGTTTATGGGTGCTGATCCCCGGCAGGTTCCGGCGATGCAGCAGGTATCGCTTCGAGTGACCCCACTGCACACCATTTACGTATTCGAGGCTGCCGGAGTGCAATTGGAGGTCAGGTTCTTTACTGCGGCGCTGCCGCAAGATCTTGAAGCATTATCGCGTCCTGTCGACTATCTCACGTGGAAGATCAGTTCCAGCGATGGGCGACCCCATTCAGTCAGCCTGCTGCTCGATGTGAATCCGCGTGTGGCCGTGAACACAGATGACGAGGAAGTGACGTGGGGAAGATCAAAGCTTCCTGGAATGGAGGTGCTGCGGGTTGGGTCACGCGATCAGCGCGTCCTGAGTCGCGGGGGCGACAACCTGAGAATCGACTGGGGATATTTCTATCTTGCTGTACCGGACCAGGAGGATACAACTCTGGTCACCTCAAGCAACGCAATCGCAAGCTTCATGGCTTCCGGCGAACTGCCGCAATCCGATGATATGGAGATGCCACGGCAGCCCCGCAATGGCGCGTCGCACTTGGCGGTTCGACTGCGCGCAGATGTGTCTGCGGACAAGCCGGTAAGCCGGCATGTGCTCCTCGCCTATGACGAGGCCTATTCCATTGAATATCTTGACCGCAAGTTACCCCCCTATTGGCGCAGAAACGGACAGACGGCCGGCGCCATGTTAGCCGAATCGGAGGCGCAGTACGCCAGCCTTGAAGAGCGTGGCAACCGCTTTGATGAGGAACTCACGAGCGACCTGGAACATGCCGGCGGCAAGTCCTATGCGGAGTTGGGAACGCTAGCGTACCGGCAGACCCTCGCTGCTCATGGCTTCGTTGCGGACATTGACGACACGCCGATGCTTTTTCCAAAGGAAAACTTTAGCAACGGCTGTATCTCGACGGTAGATGTTTTGTATCCGTCAGCACCGTTTTTTCTGTTCTTCAATCCCGCATTACTCGAGGCCCAGCTAAAGCCAGTGCTTGAATATTCTGCGCTTCCGCGATGGCGCTGGCCTTTCGCGCCGCATGATCTGGGCACCTATCCGCTCGCTGATGGCCAGGTCTATGGGGGCGGGGAACTGACCGAAGAGAATCAAATGCCGGTCGAGGAGAGCGCGAACATGCTGATCCTTGTGGACGCGCTTAGCGTTGCACAGGGCAATTGGCATCTCGCTGAGGAGTATTGGCCGCAGTTGACGAAATGGGCGGACTATCTGCACGCCAAGGGCCTCGATCCTGAAAATCAACTCAGCACCGACGATTTTGCCGGTCATCTTGCCCATAACGCCAACCTGTCCATCAAGGCTATCGAAGGCATCGCCGCTTACTCCCAGATGGCAAAAAAGCTGGGTAAGACCGATCTCGCGGAACAATACGCCGCTGCCGCAAAGAAGATGGCCGGCCAATGGCAAGGCATGGCTCTGGAGGGCGATCATTACAAACTGGCTTTTGATAAACCTGGAACATGGAGCCAGAAATACAACCTGGTTTGGGACAAGCTGCTTGATCTGGATCTCTTTCCGGCGTCCATTCGCAAGACGGAGATGGCCTTCTATTTAAAGCACCTCAATCGATATGGCTTGCCGCTTGACAACCGTGCAGATTACACCAAGCTCGATTGGGAGCTTTGGACGGCTACGCTTACGGAAGATGCGTCTCAGTTCACCGCTTTGATGGATCCGATTGGTAAGTGGCTCAACGAGACTCCTTCTCGTGTACCGCTGACGCGACTGGTATGACAGCAAGACGGGTGTGATGCTTCATTTCCAGGCTCGGTCGGTGGTGGGTGGCGTCTTCATCAAGGCGCTCGCGGACAAGAATCTTAGGGAGAAGTGGAGAAAGTTCAACCCATAGAGGGAGCTTGGTGCCGTAAATGCTCACAATTGCTTGGTAAAAGCATTTCACGCTGGATGCGCCCGAGCAGGGGCTGAAAAGTTTACGTGAAACTTCACTTGTAAACACGGGCTTCTGCGGAGCCTGTGCCCTAGCAGAACCTCATAGGAACAGGACGGGTGCCCCAGGTTCGCCCAAGCGTACCTGGGCCGAAAATGATCGGTCTCGATTGCTTTCACTTGCCCAGTCGCGGATTTGCTGGTCAAGATAGTAGAAAGCTATGGAGGGCTTCGCCCGTCTTTTCGGCCCACGTACGCTGAGGCGAACGTGGGGCACCCGTCCCAGTTTCTATCGGGCTCTTCGTTAGGGTCGAGGTTCCGCGGCGATCCGGTTCTGAAGCCATGCCGGCTTCAGTCCGACGCGCAATCCTTTCTCGCAACTGGCTACTAAGGCGTCGCCCGATAGAAAAGTGGGACACATATTGAAAGGAACTGGTATCGTTGAATCCATTCAATTCTCAATCGCAGCCAGCGCGCGCTTGTACACCTCCACGGTGCGCGCGGTCATGGCGCTGGCGGTGAACTGAGCAGCCCAGAGTCGCCGGCCGGCGGTGCCCATGGCGACGCGCAATGCGGGGCCGGCGATCAGCCGGGCGAGCGCATCACGCAGGCCGGCAACGTCTCCCCGGCGCACCAGCAGGCCGGTCTCCTCGTGCCGACGGACTCAGCAACGCCACCCACATCTGTAGCCACCACCGGCAAACCGGCTCGCATGGCCTCCAGAATGCTGATGGGCAACGCCTCGTAGTTCGTAGAGAGTACGAAGATCTGCGCTTCCATGAGCAGACGGTTCACATCGCTCTCCGGCGGCAATATGCTGACCCGCTCGCTAAGCCCGAGCGCATCCACTTGCGCGTCCACGCGCGGCTTCAGCTCCCCCGCGCCCACCAGCAGCAATCGCCATTCCATGCATAGCAAACCGGAAAGCGCATGCAGAAGAGTGCCGTGATCCTTTTGCGATGCGAAGCGCGCCACCATCACGATCACCGGCGGCTGAGCATCGATCGGCCGCAGGCGGGCAAATGGGATCTCCGCTATGCCGTTATGCACCACCTCCAGCGCCTTTGCCGGGCAGACGCCGAATTGCTGGGCCAGCATCCGCTCGTACTCGCACACGTTGATGACACGCGTGCCCAGCCGGCCCGCCAGACCTTCTGCCCAGCAGAAGAGTGGATTGGTGCGCAGCGAGCTGCGATCGAAGATCGACCATCCGTGCGGGGTAAACACGCTGGGGATGTGGTGCAGCCGCGCAGCTGCGCGTGCCAGCGAGCCTGCCTTGGCGGTATGAGCGCACACCAGATCCGGTTTCAACTGGCGCAAGGCGCACCAGAGCTGGATCAGAGCCGCCAGATCGCGGTGTGGCCTCAGCGGCCGAACAAGCCTTCTCACCGCCAGCCAGGGAATCCCCGCATGGCGTAGCTGGTCGGTGAATATGCCGGGCGCGCCGGTGATTACGGTAACGTCATGGCCAAGGCTCCGCAGCTCAAGCGAAAGCTCGCGCACATGGCTCTGCGCTCCCCCGAGTACATCGCCCCGGGTAAGCACATGAACAATCTTCATGCCGCCCCCTGCGATCCTTTTTGCGGTGTCAGCAGCGACGCAGGGAGGAAGGTCTCGCTCGACGGCCGCCCGTACCAGGCGGAGAGCATATTCCAAAGGCTGCGCCACTCCGCCAGCTCTTCCGCGGTAGGCTCTTGCGCTGCCTGGTGACCCAAGCGGTGCTCAAAGCCCGCTGAGACGGCGGCGCAGTTGGCGGCAAACCTCGCCGCCGAAATACCGAGGAGCTGCAGCTTCTGCCACCCGCGGGGAGCAGCGCCGGGCTGCCTGCAGACGTACTGGATGTGCAGCAATTTATAACGGAAGAGCTTCTTGAGTGTGATCCGTTCCCGCCGGTATCCCAGTAGAACCTGGGGAAGATTGGCAAAGCGGCTAAGCCGATAGCTGCGCAGCAGCAGCTCCTGATCCTGAGCCAGCCACGCGCTCTCTTCGTAGCGCCAACGGCGAAACCACTCCATGCGCCCCATCCACAGCGGATGCCATAAGGGAAAGCCGCGGAAAGGAGAGCGGGTGATGCCGGCATGGTCTGCTGCCGGGTTAAAGCGCCAGAGCGGGCGGCCCTGTTTGCCGAAGACCATGGCGCCGGCACTGCACAGATCTATTTCCGGATGAGTAACCAGGAAAGCGATCTGCTGTTCCAGCCGGCCGGGATAGGCAATATCGTCGGCATCCATCCTGGCCAGGTATCGGCCACGCGCCCGGTCGATACATTCATTCAATCGTGCCGCGAGCCGCAGCCGGCGTCCGTCACTCCAGCAGATCACGCGCGGATCGCGGAAACTGCGCGCGATGGTCAGACCCTGATCGTCGGAACCGTCATCGCAGAGCAAGAGCTCGAAATCGCCGTAGCTCTGGTTCAGGATCGAGCGGATGGCCAGCTCCAGGGTGGCGGCGCTGTTAAAGAAGGGCATCGCGATGGTGATGACAGGGTTGGTCATTGGCTGTGGGCAACCACTCTCGAACCAGAACCCCGAGGCAAGTCTCCGCCAAGAGAGTGAAATACGACCGCGTATTGTTGTGCCAACCGCTGCAGGCTAAAGTGCTCCTCGACGACCACGCGACCGGCGGCGCCCATGCGCTGGCGCAGATCCGCGTCGGTGAGCAGTGTGGTAAGTGCATCGACCCATTGCTGCTCGCAACCTGCGCTCAAGCCCACCTCGCCCATCGCCAATACTTCGCGATTCATTCCAGCGGCGGTGACGACCACCGGCAGTCCCGCCG
>CAWFGM010000005.1:0-225575 GCA_963815175.1 uncultured Acidobacteriaceae bacterium | reverse complement strand
CATCAGCGTGCGAAAGACCACCTGGCCCTCGGTTCGCGCGAGCACTGCGCCGACACAGAAGTGAATGCTCAAACCGAAAGCGATGTGACGATTGGGCTGCCGCCGGATGTTGAACTGGTCGGGATCGGCAAAGTACGCGGGATCGCGATTGGCTGCGTTGAGCATTTGAAAAACAATCTGTCCTTTACTGATTTGTTTACCACCTAGTTCCGTGTCCTCCTTCATCAGGCGCGGCTGGCGCGAGACGGGGCTTTCGTAACGCAGTATCTCCTCCAGTGCAGAATTCAGAAGCGAGGGGTCATTCTGAAGCATGCGCCATTGATCCGGATGATGCAAAAGCGTGTAGACCCCATTACCGATGAAGGAAGTGGTGGTTTCGTGTCCCGCGACCAGCAGGGTGATGGAGGTATAGATCAGTTCCTGTTCGGATAGTCTCTCACCCTCTGATTCTGCGGCCACGAGCTGGCTCAGTAGATCCTCGCCCGGTTGCCGCCGCTTCTCCTTGATCAAATCGGTCAGGTACTGCCTGATTCCTATGAGCGCGTCCTGGGAGTGGTGGAGGATTGCTTCCCCCGGCTTGTTAATTCCCTGGAAGGCCAACAATCCGTCCGCCCATGCCTTGACCTGTGCCTGATCGCTAATGGGAACGCCTAAGATATGGCCCAGAACTCTGAACGGAAGGGGAACCGCCAGGTCCTTGATGACATCCATCTGTCCGTCAGGCTGCACAGAATCCAGCAGCTCATCCACAATGGCCTGGATGCGCGGGCGCATGGCCTCCACCCTGCTGGCATTAAAAACCGCGACCACCAGCGATCGCAGTCGCGTGTGATCCGGCGGATCGGAATGGATAAGACTCTTGGCGCGGTAGTGGTCTTCGAAGGTTTTGAACTTTGCCCGCGTCTCGGTGGGAAGATACTCCACCGTTTTTGCCAGGCGCCCTTCGTTGGAGAAACGGCTGACATCCCGGAACGTGGGCACGATGTCGTCATATCGCGTGACCATCCAGGCGCCGATGGCGTCACTCCAATGGACAGGATCTTCTTCGCGCATCCGATGCAGGATCGGATACGGGTCTGCGAGAAACTCCGTAGAAACCAGCAATTCATCCAACGAGGCCGCAGCCATCTTGGTCATGAAACCATCCTTGTTCAAGATAGATTTGCTGTCCTTGCGCCCCCTGCAAGTCGTCCTTCACAGGCGTGACGAGTAACAGGTCAATCGGCTATAGTGTGCATTCGGGATGCGTTCCGAAGTGCAGCAGAATTATACTATGCCGAGATGAAGACCACCCGCAGGGAATTTATTCATGCCTCGGCTGCAGTGACGCTTGCGGCGGCGCACCCAGTGCGTGGCGCGCATGTTGTTACGCCTGAAAGCAAAAAGCTCGATGCCTTGCAGATTGCTCGCCGCCATTCGATCGTACGAGACCTGCCAAGTCCGAACTTTTTTGAAGGGATGCTCCTGGGCAATGGAGACATCGGCGTGTGCCTGGTGGTGCGGCCGGACGCTTTAGGGCTGCACATTGGCAAGAACGATTGCTGGGATATTCGCGTGAGCGAAGAGGGGAAAGAAGACGTTCTGCCTTTCCCGGATCTTTTGAAGCTTTGGCGGCGGGCGAGCGAGGAAGCGAAGAGGCTGGGCAAGCCGGACCTGTTGTTCATCGAAGACAACATTGATTTCTTTCGGGAATATACGCGAAAAGTGCAAGCTTCCTACGAACGTCCCTGGCCGCGCCCGTGGCCTTGCGGTACGGTCTGGGTGCATTGGGATCCCCGTTGGGTGGAACCCCGGAAGCAATTGCTTGACCTGGCCAATGGCCTATTCACGCTAAAGCTCGACTGTACGGGCCTGGATAGCTCTTCGCATGCCGTGACGCTGTCCTGCTTTGTCGATTGGAACTCCGGCGTCATTTCCGTTTCGACCAGCGGAGCTGCACCCATAGTTTCAGTGGATTACTATCCTCAACTCGATGATGTTCATGACAAGTCGAAACCCGAATGGGGCGAGCTGCCGCACGCGGAGACGAAAGCCAAAGCCGGCGAAGGCTTTGCCGAGTTTTCCTGTTTTCAGTATTTTCCCTCTGTTGGGCCCACGGCCAGCGTGCCTTCGCCGCCCAGGTCTGAGACCGACCGCAACTTTTCTTTGTACGGAAGGGTAGCAGGGAACTGGACGGTCGCCCCAGAAACGACGGCCAAGGCTATCTCGCTCGCTGGCAGTGGCGCGCAGAACCTTCGGCTTGATATCCAGGTGGCAACCCCGCGTGACTTGTTGCTAAAAACCATCCTGGAGGAAGCAGCCGCTTCCAACACGCGCGACCCGTGGATTTCTCTGGCGCAGAATCACGTCTATAGCGCGGAGCACCTAGACACCGCCTCGTATGTGCGGCGGCAGGTTACTCAACATGCCGCAGTAGACGCGAGCCAGCTGCAGCGCGCTTCGGAAGCCTGTTGGCAGGAATTTTGGGCGCATTCCGCGGTGGAGTTGAATGATCAACAGCTGGAAGGTATTTGGTACCGTAACCAGTACTTTCTGGCCTGTTGCCTCAGGAAAGGCAAGGTGGCTCCAGGTTTGTTTGGGAATTGGTCTACCGGCGACATCGGCACCGCCTGGCATGGCGATTACCACATGGACTATAACTGCCAGCAGGTCTTCTGGGGTGTTTTTTCGAGCAATCACGTGGAGCAACATCAGCCCTACGTGGAGCTCTGCGAAAATCTGACGGCCATTTCGGAAAAATTCGCTGCTGAGAAGTTCGGGCTGCCAGGCGCATGCTTTCCGCTGACGGCTTTTCCTGTTCCAAGCCAAAGCATGCCTTTTGCAGCACCACCATGGGCCTACCAGGTCAGCATGACTCCATGGACCGTGCAAAGCTTGTGGTGGCAGTATTTGTACACGCAGGACGAGGATTACCTGCGGCGGGTCTACCCCATGTTGCGAGCCGCCGCGCGCTTTGTCGCGGCTTACGCGAAGAGGGGCGAAGACGGAAAGTATCATATCGAGCCCACGGTCTCGCCAGAGAACTGGGGCTTTACGGTAGACTTCCGCCTGAACAAGGATGGCATCTTCGATCTTGCCCTGATTCAATTCCTGCTCGACGCGGTTATCGAAGGATCCACGGTTCTGGGTACGGATGCAGAAGAGCGAGGTCAGTGGAGGAAGGTCCTGGGAAATCTAGCTCCGTATCCAACGGTCAAGGGACCCTATGGTGAGGTGTGGCTGGATATCCTGAACGCTCCAGCTGAGCATGTCTACAATGTTCCCATCACGCTCGGTCCAGTGTTTCCGGGGGAGCAAGTGGGTATTGCACGCTCCACAGCGCAACTGGAGATGGCGCGCCGCACCGCGCGTACAATTCGCCTCGAAGGAGGCAATGATCTGGTGTATCAGCCGCTGATTCGCGCACGTTTGGGAGTCCTCGACCTGGAGTGGTTTAAGCGCGAAGTGGCTTACAGCAGCCTCACCAATGGCGTCGCCAACGATCGCGTTCGTCAGACCGGCGGAAGATACGAGGACGCAACCGACTTCGATTTCATGATGCGCATGGGCGTTTGGACTGAAAATCTGGCTCTGCCGGCAGTGCTCAATGAGTGCATGATGCAAAGTTACGCGGGCGTCATCCACCTCTTTCCGAATACGCAGAACCTTGGTGCCGCCCGCTTTGAAGATCTGCGAGCCGCGGGAGCTTTTCTGGTGAGCGCTACGTATAACGGAGAAACTGTCACGCATCTGTCCCTGCTCAGTGAAAAGGGAAAGACTGTCCGGCTTGCAAAACCATGGGGCGCCAAGCCGATCCAGGTGACCCGGCTAAGCGATGGTGAACGCGTCGCCGCGCGTAGCGACGGAGAGACTTTAGAGTTTGCAACAGCGCCGGGTGAAAGATATCGCCTCGCGCCTCTGCATTGAAAAACGGCCATTCATCGATTTCAGCGAGGGTATTATGCAAGATGGTTATCATCGCCCGGGTATGAAGAGAAGTCTGGTCTTACTTTTGGCCCTAATGGTGTCGCCATCCGTGTGGGCGCAGAGTTCGCCAAAGCAGATCGAGGTTCTACTCAAGGACGAAATTATGTCTCCGGCCGTGGCCCAATTCCAGGTTCAGCAGTACCTGGTCGAACATGCGGCGAAGCCACCAAAAGCGCCGGCGAGCGCCGCGGAGTGGACCGCCGAGGCAGGGCGCCTAAGGCATCATCTCCTCGAAGATGTCGTATACCACGGCTGGCCCAAGGAGTGGGTCGCCTCGCAGCCGAAATTCGAAGAGGTCAAAGTTATCGAAACGGGCGCGGGCTATCGCATCGTCAAGTTGCGCTATGAGATTGTCCCGGGTTTTGCGTCCAGTGCATTGCTCTATGAGCCGGACAAGCTGAGCGACAAGATGCCGGCCATCCTGAACGTGCATGGCCACGTGGGGCCCCTCGGGCAGACCATTGAATTTAAGCAAAAGCGGTGCATCAACTATGCCCGGCACGGGATTATCGCGCTAAGCCTGGAATGGTTTTCTTTCGGCGAACTCGGCAGTACTGAGAACGAACACTTCTTTGGCGCGGACCTCGATCTCGTGGGCGCGAACGAAATCGGGATCTTCTATCTGGCCATGCGCCGGGGCCTTGACTACTTGTACAACGATCCCCATGTTGACCGTAACCGAATTGGAGTAACCGGCCTTTCCGGCGGGGGTTGGCAGACCATCGTGCTGAGCTCGCTGGACGAGCGCGTAAAGGTAGCCAATCCGGTGGCAGGATTCTCTTCGATTCCGTCGCGGGTGGAAGTAAAAGACTTTGGGGATATGGGCGATGTCGAACAGTCGGCAACAGATTTCCTGCAAGGCTCGGACTACCCGTACCTGGTGGCCCTGATGGCTCCCCGTCCTACTCTGCTTACCTACAACGCGGAGGATGACTGCTGCTTCCGGGCGACCCTGGTCAAGCCGGTGGTGTATGACCAAATCCGCCCCTTCTTCAAACTGTATGGCAAAGAGGATGTCTTTCAGTGGCACGAGAACGTAGATCCTGGCACACACAACTATCAACTGGACAATCGCCTCGCTGATTACCGGTTCTTCAGCCAACAATTCGGGCTTCCTGCGATTACCAACGAAGACGGAGTTGCCGCGGAACTCAGAAGCTACGACGAATTAGCCGTTGGACTGCCCAAGGACAATTTGACCCTGCTGACCCTGGCGCGCAAGCTCGGCGGCGAAATCACCAGGCAGCCCATACCCTCCGAAGCGACTTCCAGGGCGGCCTGGGCTCAGTCCCAGCGGACAGTCTTGAAAGACGTTGTTCGTTATAAACCGGTCGACATCCAGCAACTATGGCGGATCGCCATGACCAAGCATCAGGATGTGCAGTCGGTCTCTTATCTGTTCGAGATGAGCAACCGGATGAGCGCGAACGGAGTTTGGGTCCGATCGATTGCGCAGAGCGCCGATACCGCGCCTGTGACGATCGTGCTGAACGATAAAGGCAAGGAGGCTGGTGCGGAGACCGTCTCTGATCGCCTCAATCGTGGGGACCAGGTTCTAGCCCTTGATTTGATGTTTACCGGCACTTCGTGGAAGGACACCTACCCATTTCTGTATGCGCAGGTGATCGATGCCGTTGGGGACCGGCCCATAGGCATGGAAGCGGCCCAGTTGATCAGCATCGCGCGCTGGGCTGCGCAACGCGCCGGCGTTCCCAAGGTCCGGCTGGAAACCGGGGGGATCCGCAGCCAGGGCGCCGCGCTGGTGGCCGCGGCCCTGGAACCGGGGTTGTTCTCGGAGGTAGTGGTCCGCGACGGCATGCACAGCCTGAGCTACTTACTCGACGCGCCAGTCAAGTACGAGCAAGCGCCAGAGCTGTTTTGCCTGGACCTTTTCAAGTATTTCGATATCGACAGCCTGGAGGCGATGGCTGCGCCGGCCGAGATTCGTACTACCCACTACCTTGAGGTCCGGTCACAGAACCCCCACAATGGGCTGTAGAATGAAATTTGCCGGATGTAGGCATATGGCTCGAGGCCGGTTTTTGGGGACAGCCGGTGGCCGGGTTTCCGTCCGGGCCACGTAGAGGGATGGATGAAGAAAGCACGCAAAAGCCGAAAGGTAGATTACGACAAGAACTTTGTAGGAGTTACCCAGAAGGTATTTGCGGTCCTCGAGTCGTTGAGCCAGCAACGCAAGGCGGGGGTGTCGCTGGATGAGATTACCAGCCTTAGCGGCCTTCCGAAGACCACGGCTCATCGTCTGCTTTACTCAATGAACAAGTTGGAATATGTCGAGCAAGATCCAGTCTCGAATCTTTACTCCCTCTCTGGGAAGTTCTTCGAACTTGGTACAAATGCTCTGCCTTATCAACGGTTGATGGCGATTGCCAAGCCGCTCATGCAGAGATTGCTGCTGACATTCGGGGAGTCGGTAAATTTGGCGGTACCTCAACCGGGAAGCCTCATGTACATCCACGTTGTTGAAAGCCCCAAGGCGCATCGCGTTGCAGCCACGGTCGGGGAGCAATCGCACCTACATTCCACTTCTGTTGGAAAATGTATTGCCGCATACCTCTCCGCGGAAGAGCGGCAACAGCTATCTGACGCGATATGGCATGCCGGCGATGACTTCATCGACGATCACCTCCCTGGAACTCTTCGAGCGGGAGCTGGCCCGTGTGCGAAGCGAGGGAGTCGCGATCGATGATGAAGAGAATTTACCGGGAATTGTTTGTGTCGGCGGACCCATTTTTTCCAGTGCCACGAAGCCTGTCGCTGCCCTAAGTGTCTCTGGGCCAAAGTCCCGTATGTCCGGCAATCTTCCAGCCATCAAGGAAGCGCTTCGCGAAGCAACGCGGACCATCTCCGCGCTCCTGGGAGGCACTCCTCGGCGAGGCGAAGAAGCATTGAGCCAGCGGCCCGTGGTTTCGCTCCCTATGGCGGAAGTCCAGCCCACCCGGTAGACGCCGGCGGTTATCTACAAGGCCAAGTTCGGAATGGGTTCCGTAAGCGGCGGGCGGGGCGGCACAGGCCCGGCCAGTAACATGAAAACGCGGGCGCCGGCCCGCCGATGAGAATGTCGGAATCTATTCCGCAAGATCCCAAAAAGCTTGACACGGTTTTCCCGTATTGCTAGTCTTCACCGACTCCTCTGTTGTAGAAGACCTGCGACCAAACCGCCTGGATGCATCACAAACGCCGCAGCGGCCAATAGGGCTTGACCCGGTTTACAAAGGACCTTGCTTGCGATTAAGCCTTAGCACTTTGGATTTTGCAATCATCGCATCGTATTTCGTCCTCGTTTTGGGAGTCGGCTACTACCTGAAAGGAAGGATTCGGACTTCAGCCGATTTCCTGCTCACCGACCGGTCACTCTCTCACTGGATTACTGGAATTGCCTTCATGTCCGCGAACCTGGGTTCGCTGGAGATCATGGGGCATATTGGCAACGGCGCGAAGTATGGCATGCGCACCAATCATTGGTATTGGATGGGCGCGATACCAGCGATGGTTTTTTGTGGCTTGTTCATGGTCCGGTTCTACTACGCGAGCGGCATCCGCAGCGTGCCCGAATACCTGCGCATGCGTTTTGACCACCGCGCGCATGCCCTGAATGCAATCAGCTTCGCATTTGTCACCGTGCTGATGTCGGGCATCAATATGTTTGCCTTTGCCATTGTATTCAAGACCATGTTGGGATGGTCGTTTACTGTGAGCATTTTCATCGCGGCGTGCGTCGTGTTGCTATACACCTTCTGGGGCGGCCTGGCGTCTTCGATCTATAACGAGGTGCTGCAGTTTCTTCTGATTGTCGTCGGGTTCTTGCCGCTTACTTTTATTGGGTTGCGTGAGATGGGAGGGTGGAGCGGCCTTACCGCGCGGCTGCCGGAGCAATATCTGCATACCTGGAAGGGAATGGGAGCCAGCGGGGACCCGCTTGGTGTGGATTGGTGGGTGGTTGTGATCGGCTTGGGTCTGACGGCAGGACCATCCTATTGGTGCACGGATTTTCTGCTGGTGCAGCGGGCTCTCGCTGCCAAGAACGTTGACTCTGCCCGGAAGACGCCGCTGGTCGCCGCGATTCCAAAGATGTTTTTCCCGGCGATCGTCACCGTGCTGGGCATGGTCGCCTTGGCGGTTGCTCCGCAAATTGTCACCAAAGATTACAACCTCGCATTGCCGATGTTGCTGGGCCGCTACTATCACAGCGGCATGTTGGGCCTGGGGCTTACGGCCTTGCTTGCGAGTTTCATGTCGGGGATGGCAGGAAACATTACCGCCTTCAACACTGTATTTACCTATGACCTTTACCAGACATACCTGGTTAAGAACCGTCCAGACAGCCACTACCTGCGCGTGGCCAAGTGGGCGACGATCTGGGGTACGCTGCTGAGTTGCTTCTCGGCGTATATCGCGCTGAACTTCGACAACCTGATGGACTACATGCAGTTGATCGGTATCCTCTTCCTCTCACCCTTCTTCATCGTCTTCCTGCTGGGGATGTTTTGGAAGAGAACCTCGGCTACCGCCGGGTTCTACGGAATGATTGCCGGTATTATCGGTTGTCTCGCAGAATATTTACTTTATGGCCTCGGCATCCTGCATTTGCGGGGCCCAATGGCCGCGAATATTTGGATGGCTGTCTGGGGCTTCGTGGCTGGTCTCACGGTAACGGTCGCGGTTACTTACTGCACCAAGGCTCCCGACCCTGAGAAGTTGAAAGGGCTTACGTACGCGTTTGCAACACGCCTGCCCAAGAGCGGTCGCTGGTATCAGACCCCTGAGTTTTACGCCGCGGTTGTCGTAGCGATTTTCGTTTATCTCAATATCAAATTCTTCTGAAGGTGTTTGGGCCCGGCCTGTATCGGTTCATGGATTCGCGTTACGCACGGAATGAGTTCCGAAGCTTTTTCGTCAAGCGCAAGCAACGAGCTTTTGGCGCGTAGACGGCCTTTGAGGGGTTTGTCGCGCTGTCTCTGACGCTGAAACTCGAGGATGATGGCGAAATCGGGTCCGAAGGAGGGCCTGCCCTCGTCTCGGCCCTCGATTCGCAGGCGCATCCCTTGTCGGATTCCCTGTTGGAATGTGATCGGAATACATTCCGATTGCGTTGACATTGGATTTCAGGGGGTGCTATGGTGGTTTTTCGCATTTGAGCCCCGGTACCGGGAGGTTGCTTACGAACGCATTGGCCAATCTTGCTGGGGTCATCCCACCCATGTTCACACCGTTTGGCGAGGATGACCGCCTCGACGCGGCCGGACTGGCCGCCGAGGCTCGTTTTCTTCGGGAGAGCGGAGTTTCCGGGATCGTAGTTGGTGGCAGCATGGGTGAGGGTGCGGGTCTCTCCGAAGCGGAACTGGCAGAGGCTGTCCGCCTGGTGATCGAGGCCGTGGGCGGCGAAATCCCTGTGCTTGCCGCGGTGATAGCCGATTCGTCGGCAGAGGCGGTTCGTCTGGCGAAGGCAGCGCGCGATGCGGGAGCGCTCGGACTCCAAGTGCCTCCTCCGCATTTTCGCCTGACTGCGGATACTCGCATCCTGGCCGATTATTATCGGGCCATCACCGACGATTCGACCTTACCCCTCATCATCTACAACGTTATGCCAACCGCTGAAGCGGCCGTGGAGTCGCTGGAGCAGTTGATGATCGATAATCCGGCAATTATCGGGGTAAAGCAGAGTGCCAGAAACATGCACACGCTGGCCGCACTGCTCGCGACTATGCGAGGAAAAGTGAAGCTCTTCTCCGCGATTGACGACATGATCTATCCGTCGTTTGTTCTGGGCGTGGATGGAACGATTTCCGGGACTTCTGCAGTCTTTCCCAGGGAGAGCGTAGAACTCTTTGAGGCTGTGCGAGCCGGCGACCATGATCGCGCCTTAAGGCTCCATCAAAGAATCGCACCGGTCTGGCGGTCCATCGATCATCCCGACTTTCCGGCACGGTCTAAATATGCCGTGGCATTGAGCGGCAGGTCGATAGGGAAACCACGCCGGCCTTTCAAATTCCCCACAGGAGACGCAGCCCGGAGTATCGAACAGGCGATGGCGGCCGGGGGCTTTCTAGCTGCGGGTCGAGCCGTCGCGTCCAGTGAAGTGCGGGCAATAGCACGCTGAGAGCGTTAGCTCGCGGGTGTTATCTCCGCTCATCAGGTTAGCTTTCGCAGGTAAAAACAAGCAGTCGGGACTGATTTGAGAGCGGATATCGTGCAGAAAGAATCTCTAACATCTGGCGTGGTCGCGAGTGTCGTGGTGCCGTATACCCCCGACGGTGAGGTTGATCAAGATAAGCTTTGCGCCGAAGTGAAGCTGCTTGATGAGTCGGGTGTCGACGGACTTTGCGCCGGAGGATTGCTCAGCGGAGTAGCCGGCGCACGTTCGGAAGAGCTTTACGCTCTCTGCACGAACATTCGACGCAACTCACAAAAGCCCCTCCTGGCCATGGTCTTCCCGGATGTCACGGTGGAAGCGCTGGAGATGACGCGGGCAGTGGCTGACGGCGGAGCAGAAACCATTCTTGTCGCCCAACCCCACTACCTCTGTCATCCAGGAGAGGCTGGGCTAGTCGACATGTTCGCGGAGTTGAAAAACCTGGTTTCTTGCCCGTTGCTGCTGGCCGATTGCTTTCCAGAGGCACAAGTGGCTCTGAAAACAATCAGCACTTTAATCAACAACGAGTTGGTGGATGGGGTTTTGCAGGCGGTCGATGTTCATTCGTTGGTAGATCTCTTATGCCTGCATCCCGACGTTCCCATTTACTCGGGGATTGAAGATCTTCATTATGTAGCGTTTTTGCTTGGGGCCCGCGGCGCCATCTCAGATCTGGGAACCGCCTTTCCTCGTGATCTTTGTGGCCTCTACCGTTCCTTCCGGAGTGGTACTCATGCAGAGGCAAGAATTCATCACGAACGCCTTGTACGCTTGTGGCACGTCTTGAGCCTCACCGCGGAACGCGAGGCCCGCCTGCGTTCAGCGCTGATTGCGCAAGGACGCAAGGTAGGAACCGCACCCAGTCCCTATGGCGAATTACCAGCCGAGGTGGCCCGTGAGATTGCAAACGTCGTACGCGGTGAAGGACTGACGGCAGCGGGGCCAGCATAGGGATGTTCGCCCGCGGAAAGGGTGTCGAACGATTCCTCTTCTAGATCTTTCCAGACGGCATTCTTCCTCGTAAGCTGGCTTGAACGAATCTGGCTCGTCTGTAGCCGCCAATGAAACGAGGCAATGTGGACTGGGGACTGCGGGATAAAGTCGTAATCATTACTGGCGCCGCCAACGGCATTGGACGTGCAACGGCGGAATTGTTTGCCGCGGAAGGCGCCATGGTTGTCCTTGTCGATGTGGAAGATGAGGCAGCCCAGGCTGCAGCGCGCGAGATCGAGGCTGCGGGCGGCCGCGCATGGGCGTTGTACTGCGATGTGAGTCGTGAGGACTCTGTGCGCGCCATGGTTGAAAGCGTAGTGCAGCGTTTTCACCGCATCGACGTGGTCCATGCGAATGCCGCCATCCAGATCAACAAAGAAGCGATCGCAACCACCGTAGAAGAGTGGGATCGCCTGCACGGAGTGAATCTGAAGGGCGTATTTCTCACCTGTAAGTACACCATTCCTGTTATGCAGCGTCAGAGGCAGGGAGCGATCGTGATCAGCTCTTCTGGTCACGCCTTCGCCACTTACCCCAACTGCTCAGCCTACGCGGCGACCAAGGGCGGGGAACTGGCCTATATGCGGGGACTAGCCCTGGATTACGCGAAGGATGGAATTCGCGTGAACTGTATTATTCCGGGCGCAACCGACACCCGGCTGGTACGCGGATACATTGAAGATTCCAGCAATCCTGAAGAGACTCGCAACCGGCTCCTGGGTAGCATACCGATGGGCCGGCTAGCTAAACCCGAGGATGTCGCCCGCGGGGTGCTCTTTCTCGTGTCCGACTTCGCTTCTTATGTAACGGGCACGAGCCTGGCGGTCGATGGTGGATTGCTGGCTCAGGGATAGCCATGCCATTGACCTCTGACTTTTCTATTCCGAGCTATCGCGTTCCGGTGCTGGCCCGGCCCGATGTATGCGTGATCGGAGCAGGCGCAGCCGGCCTGGCTGCAGCGGTGGCCGCAAGCCGCGTCGGCCTGAGCGTTCTGATGGTGGAGAAGTACGGCTTTTGCGGCGGCGCGACCGTCGCCGGATTGAGCGGGACGATTTGCGGCCTATTCAGCAGTGGCAATCGTCCGGAACAGATCGTCTTCGGTTTCGCGGCGGAGTTTCACGATCGGATGGCCCGTCGCGGAGGGGTCGGCAAGCCTCTGGCCTTTGGAAAGACGATGCTTGTGCCACATGAGAGTGTCGTCTGGAAAGAGATTGCCGATTGCCTGCTGCAGCAGCAGGAGGTGCGAATTCTCTATCACACGCATTTTCTGCGCGCCTTTCAGCAAGAGAACCGCATCGACGCACTGCTTGTCCAGGCGAAGCAAGGTCAGGCCGTCATCCAGCCGAAGGTGGTTGTGGACGCTTCCGGAGATGCCGAAGTAGTGCATAGCCTCAGTGGAGAAACGACGCTGGGCCGTAAAGGCGTGGTGCAAACACCGACCATGATTTTCCGCATGGGCGGCGTCGATATCGAAGCATTCCTGAAGATCGATCCGGCAGAGATCGATCGGCAAATCACTGAGGCTCATCAATCGGGAGTGTTCCGCCTTCCACGTCATCACGTATACCTGTTTCCCATGCCCAACGGTCATGAAGTGCTCTGCAACATGACGTCCATCACCCGCCCCGATGGTTCGGTACCATTGGGCATTTCCAGCGACGATATCTCGTTCGCTGAGATTGAGGGCCGCACTCAGGCGCGGAGCTATGCGACCTTCCTGCGTGAGCGCTTTCCAGCTTTCGCTCATGCATACTTAGCCGACACAGGCGCCCAGGTGGGAATTCGCCAGACGCGTTCGATCGTCGGTAAAGCCCGGCTCACGAATGACGATGTATTGAAAGCCCGCAAGGTCAAAGGAGCAGCAACGCTGTCTGCGTGGCCGATTGAAGCCCATAGCTCGCAGGGAGTCAGCATTAGCTATGTCGAGAACGACTCGTACGATATCCCGTTCGAGACTCTTATTCCCGGTGTCGCCACGAATCTCCTGGTTGCGGGCCGCTGCATGTCGGCGGAACACGAAGCACTGGCATCCGCGCGGGTTACCGCGCAGTGCTTTGGGATGGGCTATGCGGTTGGGGCCGCCTGCGGCTTGTTGACGCAGGAGAACATACCTGCCCAGGACTTGAGCGGGGAGCAGGTAGCCGATTGGATGCACACGCAAAAACTCAAGACTGCGACGGAGAGATAGACATGTTACGAAGTGACTTTGAACGGGGCACGACGCGTTGGGCGGTGAGGCGCAGTCAGTGGTTTGCGATGGGCCTTAAAGAGGAAGATTTTGCCAAGCCCAAGATTGCCGTTGTCAATTCCTCGTCTACTCTCTCGGTGTGCTACATCCATCTGGACGATGTGTCGAAGGCGGTCCAGGAAGCCATCCGCCAAGCTGGAGGATTGGCCTTTGAAGTAAGGACGGCGGCTCCCTCGGATTTTGTAACCTCGGCTGCGTTGAAAGCTCGATATATCCTGCCCACCCGTGACCTGGTAGTCAACGACATCGAAGTAATGGTTGAGGGAGCCTGCCTGGACGGTATGGTGCTGCTCTCGTCATGCGATAAGACAACTCCGGCACACCTGATGGCCGCCGCCCGACTGAACATACCTTCGATTTTGGTGCCTTGCGGCTATCAACTCGGAGGGAAATGTGGCGGCCGCGAGGTTGACATCGAAGAAGTCTATAAGGCCGTCGGCACTGTCTGCACGGGCGCAATGAAGGTGGAAGAGCTGGAAGATTGGACTCGGGTCGCAATTCAGGGTCCCGGCGTGTGCGCTGGGTTGGCGACTGCCAATTCGATGCACATTCTGGCCGAGGCGATAGGGATGGCATTGCCCGGCACCACGCCCGTGCGCGCTGGTAGCGAGAGGTTGTTCCAGAACGCGAGACGTGCCGGACAACGAATCATCGAGATGGTCGCGGAACAGCTCCTCCCTCGGAAAATTCTGACCCCGGAAGCCTTCCACAACGCAGTGGCCGTAGCGACCGCCCTCGGCGCTTCGGTGAATACCGTGCGTCATCTGGCAGCCACTGCGACCGAAGCCGGACTCGACCTGGATATCACACGCCTTTTCGAGGCTCTCGGCTCGACCGCGGTTCAGATTGCGCGCATCAAGCCGAACGGAGAGGACCGCATCGAGCATTTCGATGCGGCCGGAGGAACCCGCGGGGCAATGAAGCAGCTGGTAAAGACCCTGCGACTGAGTGCGGTGAATGTGAGTGGAAAGACCGTGGGAGAAACGCTTGAGCATCCAATGGAAGTGGACGAATCGATCATTCGCCCGGTCACTCATCCATTTCGCCCTGAGCCCGGCTTAATCATATTGCGCGGCAATCTCGCCCCGGATGGCGCGATCGTTAAGCTCTCCGCCGTTCCCAGCGACCTGCGGAAATTTACCGGCCCGGCGCGCATCTTCGAAGACGAGGATCAGGCAATCGCCGAGCTAAAAGCGGGTGGCAGAATCCAGCCCGGCGATGTGGTTATCTTGCGCATGATGGGGCCGGTCGGCGGCCCTGGAACTGTCTTCGCATGCAGCTTCATGGCGGCTCTCGTGGGCGCAGGATTGGGTGATTTGGTGGCCGTCGTCACGGACGGAGAATTGTCCGGCTTAAATCGCGGAATCACCATCGGCCAGGTCATGCCGGAAGCTGCGGCCGGCGGTCCCTTAGCCGTGGTGGCCGAGGGAGAGTCTATTTGCATTGACCTTACGGAGAGAACCATCAAACTCGAGGTGAGCGATGCTGAGATTACTCGCCGGCTGAGCAAATGGGCTCTTCCCAAGCGAGACCTGAAGCCCGGATGGCTGTCGATTTACGCCCAGGTTGTTCAGCCCATCTCGCAGGGAGCAGTGTTAGGTAACCGCAAAGGCGCGCATTAAGGCTGCCCGGGTGCAGGATTGGGGTGTTGCGGTTCTTGCTTTGCCAGGCGGGCCACGATTTGGCTTTCCCTGTGGGCAGAAGCCTGATCGCCCAAGTGCGAGTAAGTACTCGCCAGCGCAATATGGGCCTGCGCATCGTTCGGGACAACCTTGACGACATGCTCCAGCAGTGGCCGAGCCGCGGCATAGTCTTGTAGCTTCAGAAGAATCACCGCCGTTTTGAACTGGATTCCCGGGTCTCCCGGCTTCAATGCCAGGGCGTGGCGGCTGGCACGAAGCGCGTCGTGGTAATGACTGGCATCCATTTGCGCGAGTACGTCCGCCCAGGCCATCCAATAGGGCGCTTCGTTCGGATGGGCCTTTGCCAGGACTTGAAGGCTTTCCGCCGCCCCGGAAAGATCTCCATTCCGAGCCATGCTGCCTGCCAGCAAAAGCCTAGCCCGATCTTGCTTAGGATCGAGCCGCAGTGCTTCCCGGAATTCACCTTCAGCGTCTTTAGACTTGTTCAGGCTATATTCGGCAAGTCCTAAATCGTAGTGGAAGCGGCCGTAGCCATCGAAGTGAGGCTTAACGGCATTGAGGAACTGCTCTGCGACTCCGAAGTGATCCCAACCGATCAGGGCTTCGGCCAGTCCCAAGTTGTATTCCGCGGAGTCGGGAATTTGCTGCGCGGCGAGTCCAAGTTCCTGCACCGCTTCTTCGTACTTTCCTTCCCGCAATAGTGTCTGGCCTAACTTGCCATGTAATTCCGGTGAATCAGGATTGGAGGAAAGGGCTGATCGTTGCGTCGCCTCGGTTTGCTGCAGCTTGTTCTTAGCCGTCTCCGCGGCCATAAGCGGCGCTTGCAATACTGCAAGGGCAATCGCGGCGGTGCAGAATACCAAACACCCGATCTGGGGCCTGCGCTTGATCACTTTTCTACCGAAGTTTACTCTGTCTGCCCGCGTGCTATCGTCCAAGAGCCCCGATTTAAAAAATTCACCCAGGACTAACGAGCCTGTGTGAGAACTCCACTTACAAATCAGTCCCATGGTCGCCCTCTCGTTCCCTAACCAAGGACGGGGCCCCACATCTCGCTCGTTTTTCGCGAGATGTGGGGCACCCGTCCTTGGTTAGGGAACGAGACGACCCCTCTCTTTGTCCGCTAGTGCATAGGCTATACCGGCACTCTCCCGAACCAGGACCCGTCCCTTCAGGACCGGTCGCGGTGCCAAGTGAGGGTCGAAAGAGCGCCCATGTTCGCGGCAGTGAACACTTTCTGGATGTTCGGAAGAGATTCCGAAAATCTCTTGACACGATTTATTCGAGTTGTTACGCTTTCCCAGCTTCCAAAAGCACTACATTCTCCATGTTGAATCGTCGTCCGTGCCCAGGTCGTCTGACTTCAGTAGCAAACCCAATTCGATGATCAATCGTCGCAATTTTCTTGGCACCCTGGGTGCATCAGTCGCGTTAACTGCCGTTCCTGCCGTGTCAGCCCTGCAATCAGAACCTGTCACCCAGGGTTCCAGATCCCGTCTTTCGCTAAACGGGGAGTGGGAATACCGCATTGATGGCAAGCTATACGAAACCGTAGTGGTTCCTTCCTCCCGCCGCCCTAGCGGATACCACAGTCTCAATCGAACCTTCGTGCTGCCCCGCATCCCATCCGGCCAACGTGTCTTTGCTCATTTCGAAGCCATCACCTACTGGGGACGGCTGACCGTAAACGGCAAAGTATTGGGCGTCATGGGACCCTACATTCCATATGAGTTCGAATTTACGAATGCAGCCCGGGAGGGAGAGAACGCCGTTCAGGTGGAGATCCTTGACCTGGTGCCGATGCCCGATGGTACCGGCAAACCGGAGATTGCCATGGGCATCAATCCCGGTTGGGAAGGCTATGGGGGCATCATCCGCGATGTTTGGGTGGAGACACGCCCCGCGTCGTTCGTTGAGAATGTGCGCTTCGCCTACACGCTGGGACAGGACTACAGTACCTGCCGCGGACTTCCGCGCGTAATGGTGCAGAGCACCGAAGCCGGCTCCTGCACGGTAGAAATTGTCCTCAAGAATCGCACAGCGGATGTGGCTCGAGATACCCAGACGGTCCAGTTGAAGCCTGGCTTGAATGAGATCGAGCTGACCTTCAACCTGGACAATCCAGCGCTCTGGTCGCCGGACCAACCCCACCTGTATGAGTTAGCGGCGCATATAAAAACCCCATCGTCCGAAGATCAATGGAGTTGCCAGACAGGTTTCCGCGACATCCGCGTTGAGGGCCGCGAGTTCCGCTTGAATGGGAAGAAGTTGGTGTTGAACGGCGTTTGCCGCCACGACATGTGGAAGGACCAGGGCTTCACCCTGACCCGCAAACAGCAGGAACAGGATATGCGGATGATCAAGGAACTGGGCTGCAATTTTATCCGCCTGGTGCATTATCCGCACGATCGGAACATCATCGCCCTGGCCAATCAACTGGGCTTGATGGTCAGTGAAGAACCTGGCTTCTGGAACATGGACTTCAACAAAATGGAGCACAGCCAGATAGAACTGGGTTACGTCATTCTGGAGACCACCATCCGGCGCGATTGGAATGCGCCCGCGGTGATCGCATGGCTGCTTTCCAACGAATGTACGTTAACCGAGGAGACGCTCGCGGAAGGCAAGCAACGCTGCAACCGCTTGGATCCGATCCATCGCCTGGTGTCGGCAGCAAATAGCCACAGCGCCAAGAAGGTGAAACCAATGTTTATCGGCGCGGGCCTGGATTTCTTCGACCAACATCCTTACACCTATCACGTTCAGGAATTTGCTCAGGAAGCGGCGTTCGACGGCGCCAGCAAGCCGCTGACGTTTACCGAGTGGGGCGGCCGGGCGATCGGGCAGACACCGTTGGTCATGCGCAAGACCGTCGATGCCTTGATCGACCTTATTGAATCAGGCGAGTTATCCGGCACCATGTTCTGGTCCTGGCAGGACCTTCCACAATTCAGCCGCATCGACGACGAGATGTGTAACGGCATTCTCGAGTCGGGTGTGGTGACAGAAGCCCGCGAACCACGTGACGTTGTCTCCATGGAACTGGCGCGATTGTTCACGTTACAACGCCACGTCGATGAGGACCCTGACACCGCCCCGGAAGTTCTCCGTCTCAGGTCGGCGCCATGGGAGAAGAGCAGCACATTCGACCGGCTGAATCTGCAACCGTTCGTGGAAACTCCCGACGCGGCGCTTGCCTGGAGCGGCCTGAACAAACGCATGGCCGAATACTGGAAGAAAGCCGGAGACGAGCAATGGAAAAGCGGTGGGGAAGCGTTCATTCTTTGGCCGGAGAGTGAAGTCGCGATCGCCGGAGTCGGGTTTCATATCCCCACGGTCAACGGCCGCGCGCGGCCTGTGATGCTCACGCCGGAAGCTCCGCAGCTTACGATGCCTGTCGGCGGCCCGTGCCGCAGAGTGCATATCCTGGGCCAGGTAACTCTGCCCGAGGGCTTTCCGGTAGTGGGTAAAGATGGGGAAGTAGTTGCTGCCTACACCCTTGAGTATGCCAACGGTACGACCCACGAGATCCCGCTACGCAACGGCTACGAGGTTGCGCGATCGAATCTGATTCAGAGCAGCTCGAGGATTGATCCCATTGCCACCGAGGCGCAGCCGGCGCTGCTCTTCGTCAAGGATATTGCTCGCGAACAGTACCAGATCCTGCTCTATTCAATTCCCACCGAAGGTAAGGAATTGTCAAAGATCCATTGCAAGTTGAACGGCGAGCAGGCGCCCCTGGCGATCTTTGCGATTACGGTTGAGAGAGCCTAGGGATAAGAGGATCGTAATGGCACAAATGGAACCGCTGAACCCCTTTCGTACGGTAGTGGATTTAAACGGCGATTGGGAGCGGCATATTCACGGCAAGCTCTTCGATGTAATTTCCGTGCCCTCTTCCCTGCGTCCTTCGGGGACTTACCGCCTGCAGCGGACCTTTCTTCTTCCTCGTCTCAGCAGCGGACAAAGAACATTTGTTCATTTTGACGCCATTACCTATTACGGAAAAGTTTCCGTGAATGGCCATGAACTAGGCAGCATGATTCCGTACCTGCCTCATGAATTCGAGTGCACGCAACAGGCGACTGAAGGCCGAAACACCATTGAAGTAGAAATCGTCGACGCGCATGCTGACCAGGGCGATGCGGCAGCGGATGCGGTTCGATTTGGAAACTGCGGCGGCTGGGAGTGTTACGGCGGAATCATTCGTCCCGTCTATGTCGAGCTACGCGCGGCCGCCTTCATCGATTCTGTACGTTTCGCCTACCAGCTCACCAGCGATTACCAGGGCGCCTCCTGCAAGGCTAAGGTCTCCGTCGCGTCGGCCGCGGCACAATCAGGTTCCTGTGAGATATCGCTCCTTTGGGGTAAGTCGGTAGTAGCCACGGCGACCAAAGACATTTCACTGCAAGCCGGAAGCACTGACGTCGAGATGACCTTCGATCTCAAGGACGTTGCTCTGTGGTCTCCGGACGAGCCGAACCTATACACACTACGGGCTGAAGTAAAAACACCTTCCGCACAAGACCGCTGGAGTTGCCGGACTGGCTTCAGAGAGTTCAAGACCGAGGGCCCGAACTTTCTGTTAAACGGCCAGCGAGTAGTGTTGAACGGGGTATGCCGGCATGACATGTGGCAAGACCAGGGGTTCACCTTGTCGGCCAGCCAGCAAGAGCAGGATATGCGGATGATCAAAACCATGGGCGCTAATTTCGTGCGCCTGGTGCATTATCCGCATGACCGTGGAATTGTCGAGCTTGCCGAGGAATTGGGCTTGCTGGTCAGCGAGGAGCCGGGATTCTGGAACATGGATTTCGCCAAGATGCCGAGTGGCGAACTCGACCTGGGCTGCCACATTTTGGAAGGCGCCATACGCCGTGATTGGAACTCTCCGGCGGTCGTCATCTGGTTTCTCGGTAATGAATGCGCTTTCCCGCTCAGTTACCTGAAACGGGGCAAGGCGATTTGCGACCAGCTCGATCCCATTCATCGATTGGTTTCCGTCGCTCACCTCTACGGAAAATTTCCCGCAGTGAAAGAAGTGTATGACCAGGCCGGCCTCGACTTCTACGATTGGCATGCGTACGAATTTAAGGACGACAAGTTTCTTAAGCTTCCCGAGTCGTTCGGTCCTGGGAAACCTCTCACCCTCACCGAGTGGGGTTGGGAGGATGCGGGCGACGGAGATATTTTCTACGAACTGGACTTCGACGGGCTGCTGTCGCAGGTAGAAGCGCACAAGATC
The DNA here is from genome assembly GCA_963815175.1 of uncultured Acidobacteriaceae bacterium. GTDB lineage: Bacteria > Acidobacteriota > Terriglobia > Terriglobales > Acidobacteriaceae > PALSA-350. The sequence continues at coordinate 205,329 of CAWFGM010000005.1, read as the reverse complement.
GCAGGTCACTCCTTCTGGAGCTGGAACGATGTGCACCAATTCAATCGTATTGATTGGCCCACGCACAACGGCATCCTGCTTTCCGGAGTCGTGACCGAGAGCCGGGAAATTCGCCAGCCGATTTATTCCAGGCTTTCCGGTCTCTTTGCCGGTAGAAGAGAAAACTGCGGGGCGCCGGCACCCGGGCGGCTCGTGCTATCGCCTCTGCGCTGGGTTCCGTTTTCTCCCGGAAGCACATTTCAGACCATCGATCTGCAGCTCTTGGCGGACTCTCCAGCCGGGCAAAAATCCTGGCAATTTCTGGAAGATAGTCTGCAGAAGTTCTGGGCTACCAGCGTAGCCGAAGACCAATGGAAGCGAACCGGCTCTCATTTCGTCCTCTGGCAAACCTCTGGCCTGAGGATCGCGGGTGTAGATTTTCGCTCACCGTTAGTGGACGGGCATGTGCGCCCGGTCCTGCTCACCCCGGACACGGCGGAAATTACCGTACCTGTGAACCAGCTTTGTCATAGGCTGCACATTCTGGGACAGGTTTCTCTTCCAGAGGGCTTTCCGATCAAGGGTACCTACGGGGAAACCATTGCTGAATACACCTTGCAGTACGCAAACGGAAAAACACAAAGCCTGCCCGTCCGCAACGGCATTGAAGTAGCACAATCGAATCGCATTTCCATGGCCACGCGCATACTTCCCGTCGCCCTGTCGGCTCAGCCTGCTGCGGAATACATCAAGGACATCGTGCGCGAGCGCTACCAGTTGCTGCTCTGGTCAGTGCCGGTCGAACCCCACAAGCTGGCAAATCTACGCTGCAAACTCATTGGTAAACAGCCTGCTCTGGCCATTTTCGCCATCACCACAGAGAATCCGAAATGATCGGGCAGAGCCGGTTGCGCGGGCCAGGATGTCGCACGCTTTACGCTCGCTAAATTCTTCGGAATGAAGTCCGAAATGTGTTGACACCTCTTCGGGTACGTTGCTAGAGTGATCACCGTTAATCGCGCATCTGCTATCTAAGCTCCGTCTTTCTAAGGCCTTAGATACCGGTTTGTCCTGGTAAGGCAGCTGCGCCCCCGGTGTTCAGGGCCCTATGTATTGCCTCCCCTATGTTCTCGATCCTGAGTGAGCTTTAGCCGGGGTTCCCAGCACGCCCTGCTTCGGTATCCGAAAGGACTTGACATTAATTGGAAGCTAACCGAACATTAGTGCGCATTATGGAACGCGATCCGAAAGTTAAATAAACGGGGACTAAGAACAAAGCGCAACTGGGAGTAATCACTTTTGGAGGATGGCTATGAACGGTGTGCCATGTCGCAATAGCAGTACGGAAGTTCTCCGTGCCAATACAAGCAACCCCATAAAGAACAATCGGGCGTATCTGAATGCGGGCTTGAACAAGCCTCTCGCGCTGATGGCCGTCCTATTGTTGCTGCTTTGTCACCAGGGCGCGTGGGGGCAGAGTGGTCGAGCCAACATCACTGGTTTGGTCACGGACTCCTCAGATGCGGCCGTGCCCGGCGCAACCATTACGGCGACCGAAACCTCAACCGGCGTCTCCACCCCGGCGGTCACCAACGGCAACGGTGTGTACAACATCATCCAGGTGATTCCTGGAACGTACACGATCAAGGTAGAAAAAGAGGGATTCAGCTCCCAGGCTCAGAATGACTTTCTTCTGGTGGCCGAACAGAATGCGTCGCTGAATTTCCAGTTGAAGCCGGGGACGGTAAGCCAACAGGTTACGGTCAATGCGCAAGGTCAACTGCTCAATACCGAGAACGGGCAACTTGGGACAACCATTGACGAGAAGCAGATTGTTGAATTGCCCTTGAACGGACGCAATCCCGCGTCGCTTGTGTTACTCACGGCGGGTACGGTCGATGTGTTAGGCACCAACGCAGGCAACCATCAGCAATACACCACCTTCCCAACGGATACCGGGGCATCGGCAAACGGCGGCCGCCAGGGCAGTGTGCTTTACCTGCTGGATGGCTCCTACAACATGGACAACTACCACTTGCTGGCATCCCCATTTCCCAACCCGGATGCGACCCAGGAATTTACCGTGATCACGAACAACTTCGATTCGCGATACGGTTTCAGCCCGGGTGGCGTGGTGAGTATCGTTACCAAGTCCGGAACCAACGCATGGCACGGTGACGTGTTTGAGTTCCTGCGCAACGGCGACCTCAACGCCAAGGACTATTTCACGCAAACGGGTAACAACCTGAAGCAGAACCAATTCGGTGGTTCCGTGGGTGGCCCGATCTTGAAGGACAAGCTATTTATCTTCGGAAACTACCAGGCCACGAGGGCGACATCGCAGGTAAATTCGAGCAACAACTATGCTCCGACCGCGGCTATGAAGAACGGCGATTTCTCGGCCTTTTGCCAGTCGGGGTTTAATGGCGCCGGAATGTGTATGGATACCAACCCAAATAGCGCCAACCCAGGCGACCCGTATGTGACCGATCAAATCTGGACTCCTACGGCGGCAGGGAATAACGGGAACAGCGTTACGGTATCGCAGGCGGCTGCCAACCCGGCGCTTTACTACGCAAACAACTACATAAACCCCGCAACCTTCCTCCCGGCGGCGGCCAAGATGATGGCGTTGATACCACTTCCCACGGATTCATTGGGTCACATCACGTCCATCGGCTATGGCAACATCAACAACTTTAACGAGGGTACCGTTCGCGCTGATTACGATCTGAATGAGAAAAACCGTATTAGCGGACGGATGTATTTGAATTACTTCAACCAGCCCACCTTCAGTGAAAACCTCATTGCCTCAAATCGCTCCTGGATCGTGAACTGGCAGAACTATAGCGGAACCTGGACCCGGACCATCAACCCGCACATGGTTAACAATGTGACCTCGTTCTATTCGCGGATGTTTGACCACAGCAACAGCGGATTGACGGCCAACGGAAAACCGATCTGCTGGTCGCAGTACATCGCTGTGAGCGATCCAACCACGACGCCTTGCTCGATCGAAGACTGGGGTTTCGGGAGCAACTACGAGTCGGGCGGCACGGGCATTGCCGCACAAAACTTCAACGGAATCAACCGCTGGACTTGGGGTGCGGAAGAGTCGCTGAGCATTTCCAAGGGCAAGCACCTGGTGGTGGCCGGAGTGGATGTCCTGCGGCAGTACTGGTATGAAAATACGGACTGGCTGGCATTGCCCCTGGTTGACTTCAACGGTGGACCACAAGGTCAATTCACCGGTTCCAGCTGGGCCGATTTCCTGCTAGGCGATGAGTCCAACTTCGAACAGGGCGGAGGCGAGTCCAACGCGATTCATGGCTGGATGGTTGCACCGTATATCTCCGACACCATCAAGCTAAAGCCGAATTTGACGGTGACCGTTGGCCTGCGTTGGGAGCCATGGATCGCTCCTTACACTGCCGGCGGACGCATCTCCATGTACATACCAGGCCAGCAAAGTGTGCGCTACCCGAATGCTCCGCTAGGTATGGTTTTCCCTGGTGACCACGGCGTACCCAGCGCCGGGCTTCCGAGCGACTACTGGCGGTATTTCGATCCGCGCTTCAGTGTGGCGTGGCAGCCGGGCTTTATGTCCAACACGTCGATCCGCGCGGCTTTCGGAGTCTATGCCACGCCCGTCGACTATGCTTCCTGGAACCATTCGGCGGACGTTGCACCTTTCAGCCCAACTTACAACTTCACTACCGCTTCGATCGTGAATGGTAATGCGATTCCAATCATTCCCCTGGCAAGTCCCTGGTCCGTCTACAACCCGGTCGGCAACAAGAGTCCATTTCCACCGTTCGCCGCTCCCAACAGTGCCCCGGGCGCCAGCGCACCGTTCTTCGGCCCGATTAACATTCAGAACGCCTGGACGCCCAACTACATCGATTCTCAGACACTGAGCTGGAATGTGAGTATCGAGCGTCAGTTTGGCACTGGTTGGCTGGCGCGCATGGCGTACGTTGGTAGCAGCTCGATCAACCAGTCGCTGCCTGAGGACCAGAACTATGGTCAATTCTTTGGAGCAGGCGATCCGGCCAACGGAACACGCTTGAATCCGGACTTTAGCCAGGTGCTAGTGGTTAATTCCAATGGCTCGGCCTCCTATGATTCTCTGCAGGGAACTTTGAACAAACGGTTCTCTCATGGGCTGACGTTCTCTGCGAATTACACCTGGGCGCATACCATCGACGAGGCTGCCTATTCGACGACCGCGTTCACGGGTAGTGTTCCCAATCCTCGCTGCATTCCATGTAACCGCGCGAATTCACAACTGGATGTGCCCCAGGTATTCGTAGCCAATGGGATCTATCAGACTCCCTCGCCCGCGAGCTGGAACTTTCTGGAGCGGGAGTTTCTGGGCGGCTGGGAAGTTAGCGGGATCTATCGGGCGCAGTCCGGAACCCCGATCTACATCTCTTCGGGACAAACGACGGCATGGGACGACGTAGGTAACGATTATCCGGATTGGGCTCCGGGTGTTCATTCGGTCACCACCCATAAGGGCAACATCAGTAATTACCTCGATCCCAAGAACTTTGTCTTCGCCCAGCAAGGAGAAAAGGGCAACGTTGGCCGCAATCCGCGAGGGGCATTCGGTCCAGGGGTTAACACCTGGGATTTGGCGTTTAGCAAGAATTTCCCTTTCGCCGAACGATTTCGTTTCCAGTTTCGTTGGGAGATGTACAACGCATTTAACCGCGTGACTCTTGCAAGTCCAAATGCCACTCTCAACAATGGGCAGTTCGGACTTATCAACAGCACCAACAGCAATTTTCCAGCTCGCGTAATGCAGGTGGCGGGTAAGCTTTACTTCTAACCTGTAGTCGCAAGAAAGGAGGGCACCCTTTGGGTGCCCTCTTTTCTCTTACCGATGAGTGGCCTTTTAAGCTCTCATGAGGTGCGTTGTGTGTGTGAACCGCCGGTTCAGATCTAAGCCCCGCAGGGACGGCCCTGAGCTTGCAGAAGGGGACGGCTGAGAATATCCAGGGACACCCGTCCTGGGTACACCCGACGGAGAATGCGAACCGCGGCGGCAACACGTCACCTCTCTCGGGAAAAGAAGGATTGTGGTTTCACGCGGACTCGTAAGCCCCACATAGGAAGCCCAAGACTGATGTCCTGAGCTACATTTCAGTCAGACTTGTCCAAATTATCTTTTTTACTCTGTCCATCCATCTCCACTTATGCCAAGGTGCGCCGCTGCCCTCAACTTTGTCATCCCGACCGGAGAGGACCCGGATTTCCTGGACAGGAAATCCGGGGTAGCGTAGGGGAGGGACCTGCAGTTTCACTCGGACCGCACGCAAATGCGGACAGCGATCGTCAAAAACCAACCCGATCCTTTTTGAGACTCACACGCTTCCATACAATCAACGGATTACCTGCACAACAAGCCCGATTTCTTCGCTAATTTGGACAACTCTGACTTTCAGTCGTCCCCTTCGACAAGCTCAGGGCAGGCTCTACAGGACTCAAATTAGGGAGGCTAGAGCTCACGCAGGCTCTTAACGGGTTGTGCCCAGCACCGTGTACTCGCCGCTCGAAACCGTTCAACTATTTCTTATACGTTTTCTCAAAACCATTTCGCGAGTTGACAACCGTAAAACTACCATCCGCCGAAGCGGAAGCTTTGATCCAATGTCCGTCGGAATTGTCATCAATATTCGCAACAAAATCTGCAGCTGAGCTATGTTCCGGCCCGGCAGCGATTGAGTAATGCAGCTGCCACAGATCCTGCAATCCAGGTGAGTCATGCACGATTTGCCATGCGGTGGCGTCCCCGCCCTTGTGGGTGCTGTTGATGTTGACGGCTACGCGTGGATGCACGGCATCGACAAGGGCTTTCGAATTCGAAAACGAGAAGCCATGATGGCTGATGAGAAACAGGTCAACCTGTCCCAGCAAATTGTTGGGACAAACTAATGGCTTTTCTTTCGCCCTGGTCAGATCGCCGAGGTCGAGAAACTTGAAATTTCCATATCTGATCATCATGCCGAGTGAAGCCGCATTCTCGCTGGGATCCACGGGTGCGACTGGCTCCGAAGCACAGTAAGGGTTCGGCTGCCCCGCGCCGGGTAACGGAGAGGTGATGGCCTTGCCTGCCGCCGCGACTATCTCAACGTGGATGCCTGGAATCGGTATCGTATCTCCCGGCTTGACGACGATATGCCTGGTCGTCCCGATTGCCTGGAGATAGGCTGCGTATCCCTCCGGAGCTAACTCATCGTTCTCGGTATTTGGTCCATGGTCGACAAAGACACCAACCTTGATCTGTTTGAGCAGTTGGGGCACACCGCCGACGTGATCGGTGTGGTAGTGGGTGATCAGGACGTAATCGATCTTCTTCACGTTCGCGCTTTTGGCTGCAGCTGCGATTCGATTCGCATCCCGATCGTTTAGACCCGGCCATCCCGTGTCCACCAGCATGGATCCACCGGTAGGGGATACGATCAAGGTCGACTGCCCACCCTCGACGTCGATGAAGTAGATCTGCAACGGCTTGGTCTGTGCCCTCGCAGATAGCAAACACGCTGCACCGATCACAAAGAAGCTGAAGAACGAGCGCATGGACACTCCTTGAACGAGCAAACCACGCCCGCCCTTGTTGGGATTGGGGAAGCCGGCACTACGATTGGAAAGATCTACCGCACAACTGCAGGGACGCGGCACTCCTCGCACAAGTCGATCATGGTAGATACCAATTCTTCGATCTGTCGCTGATAGATCTCATCGAAGGAGAGCGTGGGCCGGCGCATACGGGCGGAGGGGACAATCCCTCGCTTCTGCAAAACTCGCTTCTCAATGTGAACGGCCAGTTCCACGTGTTGGACCGCGAATGCGATGTAAGGGATCAGCCTATAAAAGAGCGCTCTCGCTTCCTGCCTTTTTCCTTGCCGGTAGAGGTCGTGCACCCGCACGTATACCTCCAGGCAGGCGTTGCCCGGCATCATGGCGGAAGCTCCGTGATCCAGGCCGTCGATCATGGCGATGCCGCCCAGCCCGTAGATGATCTGGACCTGCCCCTTGGTCTGCTGAACGATATCCGCACATTTAGCCCCAGGTAGGGTCACCTCGAGTTTGGCAAATGCGAAGTTGGCATGTTTCTCAGCCAGGTCAACCAGGATTTTCGCGGGTAGCCCAGCCCCCGTGAAATCTGCGTCCTGCAGCATGACGGGAAGACTGACTGCTTTGCAGAGCTCACTATAGAAACCCGCAATCTCTGTTCCCGGCAAGGCAACGGTCCGGGGAGGCGTGACCATGACGCAGTCAGCGCCTAATTTCTCCGCGTATCTAGAAAACTCGATTGTGCTGTAGGTCGATCCACTGCTGGTTGCTGCAATGGCCGGGATCCGCTTCCGAGTGTGCTCCACAAGCACCTCGACAAAGTGGTACCGCTCAGCATCGGACAGCTTGTAGTATTCCCCGCCAAAGCCCGGTCCACATACGGCCGCGGCGCCCCCTTCGATTGCGAAGTCGATTTGCCTGCGAAGCGCATCGTCGTCAATGGACTCGTCTTCGCGAAATGTCGTTACCAGCACTGGCGTAATACCGTTGAGTCGCAGCATTGTTCGTCCCTATCACTCGAGGTTGGTTTAGAAACCATGAACTTGCTCTGAATGGCGCGCACGCAGAACAGTCCCGGCTTAGCCATAGAACGGAGAAGGTAATTCTATGATGGCGAATTCAGGAGAAATGAACTTCTTGACTTTGCGAATTTGTGCTTCCAGCAATGCCAATCGAGAGGTCCCTTTCCCGTGGAAGGATTGTTTCCAACTAAGGAAGGCGGTGGAAGGCCAAATGTCCATCCCGCATGCATGTGCAGCGACTATATGCCTCTGGTTTAGGCGTGTCAAGCAATTCGGAATGAAGACCGAATTACTCGGACGACGCCACCGCCGCGAAAGGGATCAATCCGCGTGCAGCGTTAGACTGTACAATTTCGTCTAACAATGTCCAAGGTTTACTCAGTCGGGCTGCCTCTTTTGCTGCTTCTTTCGTCTGCGGCCCCGACCTTGACGCCCATCTATCGCGAGGTGCCGCCCACCGAATCGGGGATCACCTGGGTACACGAAAGCGGACGCTCCCCACAGCGTTATCTGCCGGAAACGGTGGGGGCGGGGGTGGCGATCTTTGATTACGACAACGATGGCTGGATGGACATTCTCTTGGTTAATTCCGGCCCTTCCACCTTTTACGATCCCCAGGCGCCTCTTCCATTTGCTCTGTATCGCAACAACCACGATGGCACCTTCACCGACGTGACCCAAAAGGCAGGCATTACGACGCCGATCTATGGCATGGGTGTGGCCGTTGGCGACTATGACCATGACGGCAATGAGGACGTTTTCATCTCTGGCGTGGGCAAGTTCGTTCTCTATCACAACAATGGAAACGGAACATTTACCGATGCCAGTGCCTCCAGCGGCATCCAAGCTACCCAATGGGGAAGCAGCCCACTCTGGTTTGATTACGATAACGATGGAAAGCTGGACCTGTTTGTTGGTGAATTTGCCGACTACTCGAATAACCGGCTTTGCAGCCAGGCTGAGTCCTATGGCGGGATGGGAAAGGACGGCGCCGCAGCCGCGTCTGGCTACCGCTATTGCAATCCGCGAGTGCTTACGCCCATGCCCAGTCATCTCTATCGAAACCTGGGCGATGGAAAATTCCAGGACGTAAGCCAGAGCACCGGCATTTCCTCCCAGCCGGGCAAAGCATGGGGCGTGGTGGCGGCGGATATCAATAACGATGGCTACACAGACTTGTTTGTTTCCAATGACACCATGCCAAATTTCCTGTGGGCGAACCGCAAAGGAAAAACCTTCGAGCAAATAGGCCTCGAGGCCGGCGTGGCGTACAGCATTGATGGGCTGCCTCGTTCCGGTATGGGAGTCGACGCAGGCGACTTCAAGCACGATGGCCTGGAGGATCTGGTCGTCGCCAATATAGACGTGCAAACCGCATCGCTCTATGCGAACCGTGGCCATGACATGTTCGACGACATCAAGGACAGCACTGGCCTGGGCTCTGCGACGATGTGGCTGAGCGGTTGGGGATTGCGTTTTCTCGATTACGACAACGACGGTTGGTTAGACCTGGTCCTATCCAATGGGCATCCCGACGACTTCGTGGGCGAGGAAACAAGAGGGATCAAATACCGCCAACCGCTCCTTCTCCTGCACAACATCCAGGGAACAAAGCTCCAGAACGTCAGCGACAATGCCGGCCCAGCCTTTCAACGCGACTACTCGGCCAGAGGCTTAGCCGTTGGAGACTTGAATAATGACGGCTATCCCGATGTCGTCTTGACCGAAAATGGCGGTCCAGTGCATGTGCTGATGAATACGGCGCAGGCGGGGAATAATTGGCTTGGTCTCAGCTTGGTAGCGAAGACGGCAAATTCCGCTGCTGTGGGAGCAGTCTTGCGATGGAGCGTTGCTGGGAAAGTGCTGACCCGGCAAAAGACGGCAGGTGGCAGCTTTCTGTCGAGCCATGATCCGCGCGAGATCATCGGCGCCGGGAAAGGGCACATCGATTGGGTCGAGGTGCAGTGGCCAGGGCCAAGCCACCATGTTGATCGCGTTCTGCATCCCGCCATGAATCGATACCTCGTCATTACGGAAGGCCAGCAAACAACTAGAGCTAGCCAGGTAATCACAAAGTAAATTTATTCCTGAAAACACGGTGGAGTTTGGTTCAGTGGGAAAGCTCAATACCGAGCCTACATCGGTCTGCTGTCGGCGGCTGAATTCGACATTCCCCTCTAAGGCGAGCAACCCCATACGGTGAGAGGTTTCGGAATCGTAGTCCTGCTCGTACTCTCTGATCAGCGTGCGCCAGCCACGCCAAGCCCCCAACAATGAGCAGCCTCACGCTGACTGCGTTTCATCAGTGCTTGGCGTGAACAACATGAACGCCGGCGTGTCCGGGCGCTAGTCCTTCAACGCCGCGGCCGAACCTGGCGGCTATCTCCCGGAAATCGATATCTTCAATGGCACTAAACCCATGCGAGCGAAGAATCGCTGCAAAGCCAGCCGGTTCGAAACGGCTGGCGGAACGCTCACCAATTTTCTCAAGCTGTTCGGCCCGCTGCTTTTCTAATTGCCTTAGCTCTTGTGAGAATGCCTCAGGAGGTTCCATATAATCGAACACCACCTCCGAGTTTTGTAATGACGACATGTAGTCCAGGGGCTGGCCTATAGCGTCCTGTGTCAGATATGGATGCTCGCCGCATGCAGGGTAATTTAATAACACTGATTTCGCTACGATATCAACCTGAGGAAGCCGAGTATGCATTCACGGTAACGACTTTCTGTTCACGAATTTTTGAAATGAGATGGAGTATGGCGTCGATCACGATTTCAGGCCGGTCCCTGGATACATAGTGCCCACTTCCTGCAGCAAAGATCGCCACGCGGTTTGGGGAGGCTGCAACAAATTCAGAGTGCGCGCGGCGCATCGCTGCAAGCTCGTCTGGCGCGTCCACCCACGTGTGTTCCGCAGTGATATCGATAATGGGAAGATCGAACGGAACTTGTACGTCGCGCATGTGACGTGCGGTAGCAGGATAGGCTTGCACCACGGCGGATGAGAACGCGAGCCACGTCAGGCTTTTCCCTTATTAAATCGTCAGCCAGCGGTTCATAACGTGCTTTGATGACCGCCGCTTCTTTATCGTCAAAAAAAGAAGGGATGTTCGCGTCTACTAACACGAGACCTTTGACGCGCTTGTCTTCAGAAGCGAGGATCTCGCTAATGAACCCGCCATAGGAATGAGCTACTAATAGGATGGGCCCGTGAATATCACATTGATCGAGAGCGCGCCGTAATGCCACGCCCTCATCCTCGATCCGGTAAGGCCGGGGATTAGGATCACTTTTCCCCAAACCGGCGCGGTCGTAAACTACGGTTCTTACTTGTGCCCGTTCCTGGATGGCGGGTTCGATATTGGACCACTCGCTTGAGTCCTCCCCGCCGCCGCTCTCGAAGACAACCGTTGGAGTTCCTTGTCCCCTGCTTTGGATCCACAGCGCGTATCCGCCTACGTCGACCTTCCGTCCACCGCTGCAATCTGCAGCCGCGTCGGTACGCCAGAACATTATTATCGATAGAACCAGCATCGCTATGAGTCGCATGGGCACCCTGGGTGGCAAGCCGGTGGAAGAGATCATCCAGGCATGTACGCCTTTACTTCCATTTTGGTTCCGCTGATTTCCCTGCGAATTGACGCTTATACAAGGAGCCGACCGCACCCTCTAGGAGTATTCGGCTCACATCTCAGCCGTTCTCGTAGATGGCGCTAGCGGCTACCCGATAGAAGGAACCACTCACGAACCTTGATGACCGCGTCTGCGAAGGGCTGGGGCGCCTGCTGTGGAAGGTTGTGTCCGGCATCGACGACGCGGTGTTCGTGTAGCCCGACGAACATGGCGGCGTGGTCCGCGGTGCCACCCGGCTTGAGCGGGTCGGTCGCGCCGTCGATCGTGACCGTTGCTACCTTGACCCTGGGTTTTTGCGCCAGGCGGTCTTCGAGCGGTTGCAACGCGGGGTCCCCCGCCTCGTGGCCAAAGACGGTGCGGTAACAATGGATCACGACTTCCACGAAATCAGGATTTTCGAAAGCCACCGCGGACTGGGCGAATGTTGCTTCATCGAATTGCCATCCGGGCGACCATTCGCTCCACAGCATCCGGCACAGTTCGCGGCGGTATTTTGTCAGGCACTCACGCCCACGTTCGGTCTGGAAGAGATGCTGATACCAGAAGACACGCTCAAGCGACGGTGCGACGGGATGCAGCTGTTGACTCACATCGATCACGTCGTAGCCCGCGTAGGATACGAGGCCGCCAACGCGTTCCGGCCACAGCGCTGCCGCCACACAGGATGCGTTGCCTCCCCAATCGAAACCGCCGAGAATGGGGCGTTCCAGACCGAGAACGTCAGCAAGCTGGACGATGTCGCGGCCACGGGCGGCTTGTTGCCCGCTCCGCATGACATCGTCAGAAAGGAAGCGAGTTGGGCCGAATCCGCGAGTATATGGGGTAAAGACCCTTGCTCCTGCTCGCGCCAGGATCGGAGCGACTTCATCGTAAGAATGCACGTCGTAGGGGAAGCCGTGGGACAGGATTACCGGCCAGCCATTGGTTGGCCCTTGCTCGATATAGGCGACCCGCAGGACATCGGTCTCGATGCTTTTCACTGTACGTTCATTCATGGAACCCGTCTCCCGTTACGGTGGAGACAAACGCACGCAGGTCGGCGAGCATCAGGTCAGGTTGTTCCAAGGCAGCGAAGTGCCCGCCTGACGACATCTCGCTCCAATGAACAATGTTGTAGGCCTTTTCGGCAAACGAGCGCGGCGGTGGCAGAAACACGGGATCGGGGAAGGCCGCGACGCCGGTAGGTACCCGGATGCGCGTGCCGGCGGGAAATTTCTGCGATCCTTCGAGACGCTTGCCGTGATAAATCCAGGTCGCGGTCACAGCCGACGACGGCGCGACATAGAGCATGATATTGGTGAGCAGCTGTTCCTCAGAAAACTTGCTCCAAATGTCCGGACTGCCGTTCGCGGTCCTTGGCAGGTCGGCCCACTTGCCGAACTTCTCGAGTATCCAGCCGGCCACCCCAACTGGGCTGTCGGCCATGGCCACGCCGAGGGTCTGCGGACGGGTCTCCTGCTCGTGGTTGTAGCCGGTTTCCCAATCGAGGATTAGGGCCCGCTTAGAGAACCAATCCTTCTCTTCGGGGGTTGCCGGAACGGTATCCTCGGCGAGGATGTTGACCATGTTGATGTGGAAGCCGAGCAAGGCGCCCGGCTGCTGGTACGCCATCCAGCTCGCGATGCTGGATCCCCAATCGCCGCCCTGGACGATGTAGCGCGATTGCCCGAAGAGCTGGACCATCAGCGCGTGCATGAGTTCCGCGGCGCGACGCGGGCCGATGATGCCGCTGATCGGCCTGGAGAAGGCAAAGCCTGGGAGCGAGGGGACAACGATGTCGTGCCCATCTGCCGCCAGCGGATCCAGCAGACGTTCAAATTCGAGAAATGAGCCTGGCCAGCCGTGGAGAAGAAGAAGCGGCGGCTTAGAGCCGTCGCCCCGTACATGGACGAAGTGTATTCGCTCACCCTCGATGCCAGTCGCGAAGTTGGGAAGCTGGTTGAGACGACGTTCGACTTGGCGCCAATCGTAGGCGTCTCGCCAGTAGGCGACGAGGCGCTGCAGGTCATTGACCCCAACCCCCGACGACCAGCCGCCTGCGTCGGGAAGCTGGCTCCAATCGTACCCCTCGACCTTCGCCCTGATGGTTGCGAGCCGTTCATCGGGTATGTCGATCGTGTAGCGTGAGATCATCTCCTTCTTCCGGATACGGCATCTCCTTTCGTGCGCAGCGACTCATATGCAGCGTCCATATTGATTAAGTCGCACTACGCAAAGATGGACTTTTTTCATTCCCGGGTTGTACCGCTGCAAACGGGCTTTACAGTTTCAAATTCCAATAGCTGACAAAGGGAATATAAGCTAGAAGAGTCGCTGCCAGAATGTAGTTGAGTGTTCTTCGTTTGCGCCAAGCCAGCGAAGATGGACGCTACTGCTAGTAAGGGCAGCAATGTGCCGACGAGCAGAATTGCTTTCAACCCGAGAGGCAACCCGAAGATCAGGTTTTCTGGTCCGATGATCAGGCTGACGCACAGCCAACCGGCGCAATGGAGCAGGACCACCGCCGAAATCCATCGCATCATCGTTTTTCCCTTCCATAGCCCAGCGATGAACAGCCCCATGAAAATGAAGTAAAAGGCGATGTTTGCGTAGCCGGTTTCATACCAGGAGATTCGCTCGTCGGAGCTATTCAGATATCGCACTTGGCCGGATGCATCCGTCTGAAAGCTTAACTTTTCAGATCCATCTTCCTTACTGAATTCAAGGTGCCCGATTGGCAGCCACCGTGCTCCGTAAACGCGAAGCGCTCCATCGTGGTCGACGGAAACGCTGGTCAGATTTGTCAGGATGAAGGTTTTCGAGAGATCGTGGTGCGGATATCTAACGGTTCGGTAAAACCCGGCGAAGCGCGATGTGGTTTCGCGCGCCATCCCCGATATTGCGACGGGACGGCCCTCGGCGGTTGTCTTGGGTCCGAAGGTTGCGATGGCGAACGGCTCATAGAAGTTCCATGCGATGGCGTTGCCGCCGCCGCTAACCAGGGTGAAGTACCCAATATGCTGGTCTGGAAACGCCATGAGTACGGAATGAAAGCCGCCGCTGTCTCCACTTGCGCCTACCAGGTGATGCCCGCGGTCATTACCAGTCCAATAGCCCAAGCCATGAAGTATGCGGATCGCGGGTTCGGGGCGCGCTGTCATCTCCTCGAAGGAATGAGCGCTCAGTACCGGCATGTCTTCCTGCAGCGTGGCGGCGAGAAAACGAGTCATGTCGTCTACAGTGCTGGTAAGGGCAGCTGCCGGAACGGAACGCTGGTAGAACCATCTTCCAGGAGCCATGCGCGAAGGATCCGGAAGAGGTTGTGCGAACGTACTGTTCTGCATCCCTATCGGCTGCAGCACGTTGGCCTTCACGTAATCTTCGAACCGCTGCCCGGTGATATCCTCGATCACCACGCCAAGCAGGGCGTATCCGTAGTTCGAATAGAGTTCCACTGTGTCAGGCGGATAGACACGCTTCGGCAAGGATTCTGACATGATCTGGGAGATGGCTGGTTGCGGACCGGAGTGGAATCCGTCTCCAACAAACCGATCATCCAGTCCCGAACGGTGAAGCAATAAATGGCGGATGGTAATTGGCTGCGGGAAGGTGTTCGGAACCTGAATGTGCTTCAGGTAGCTGTTGACGTTGTTGTCCAACCGGAGCTTTCCTCGCTCAGCTAATTGCATAATCGCAATTGCTGTGAATACTTTCGAGACAGAAGCGACTCGCCATAACGAGCTTTGAGGGTTGACGGGGCCATAGAGCTTCACAATCGGAGGATTGTCTCTATCGACGATAACGCATGCAGCGGCGGCGATCCGGCCGGATGCGAGCAACGGGTTGAAGTAGTCATCGCTGGCTTTGGCAACGGAGCTGGTGTCTGCGGCGCATACCCTTGATAACAGCAGTAACGCCATGAAAAGCATGCTGAGGATGCGGAGACAGCGTTTCTTCACCCAGGCCGGATCGTTCATTTTCAATCCTTTGTATATGTCGTGGCTGCGTTAAGTAGAATACTACATAGAGGTACTCAAGCATTGACAGCATGCCAGGAGGGTGACTCAGCCAAGGTCGCGCCTTGGATTTCCCTCCTGCCCGAGGTGATCGGCGCTAATTTTTTTCGTCCGGCGACGGTAGGCGCCCATCCAATCGAAAGGGGAGGGGACCGAATGGGAGCTGTGTCGACGATCACACTGAGTGCTGTCGTTGCAGGGGTGTTGGATATCGGTGCAACCGGACTGGCGAGGCGCGCTGAGGGAGTTCCTTTCCGGAGGCTCCTGCAATTCATTGCTAGTGGGGCAATGGGCACTGCGGCATTCGAGGGGGGTGCAACTACAGCGGCGGCCGGATTCGCGCTGCATTTCCTGATTGCCTCAATTTGGGCGGCGCTCTATTTTTATGTTGCCCAATACTGGTTGGTTCTTATGACAGAGCCACTACTGTGTGGCGTGCTCTATGGATGTTTGGTGCACCTGGTTATGAGTCGCGTGGTTATGCCGTTGTCGCGCACGGCGAAGAGGCCGTTTACCTGGAAAGCGTGGCTCGCGCAGTTGGCGATTCATATCGTTTGTGTGGGATTACCCATCGCCATGGTGCAGAGTTTTCTGGTGCGTTCGTCGTCTTAGACCGTCCTGAAAGCGTTGTAGCGCCGCTTTTGGGTCTTGGGGACCTCGCCCACGTTCGAAAGCGGCGCGAGCATGCGGGTAACCATTAAGGCCGCGGACCGTACATCTTCTTCCACGGCAGTCAGCTTGGCATGCATGCGGGCACTCGGGCCTGAGATGCTAAATCCTGCGATCACTCTCTGTGCATCATTGAAGATGGGCGCGGCAATACAAGTCACTCCACTCAAATTCTCCTCCAGGTCAAGAGCGACTCCCTGCTCGCGGACTGTTGTCAGGTTCTCCATGAGATGAGATTTGCGGGTGATCGTCTGTGGAGTTTTCTTGGTGAGCGGTTGATGGCTAAGAATCGAATGAATTTCCGCTTCCGGCAAAAAGGCCAGGAGGGCCTTTCCTAACGCAGTGCTATGGACAGCACAGCGCTCTCCGGGATAGGCGGCGATGCGCAGAGAAGATGGACTTTGCAGGACATCGATGAAGGTGACCTGTCCTCGGTCAAGCACACCGAGGTTGACCGTCTCAGCATGGCGCGTCATCAGGTTCTGCATCACAGGTTTTGCGACGGATTGCAGTTGCCGGAAATTCACGGCGACGCCCGTCAACGCAAAGAACTTCGCCGCCAGCCGATAATGAGCGGTGCCCTCGGCTTTTTCTATGTAGTCCAATTTCTCCAGGGAATAGAGAATGCGATGTATGGTCGTTCGCGAGTAGGGAAGGTCCTTGGCAAGCTCAGCGAACGCTATAGGCTCCCGGCGTCCGCCCCTGTCGATCACATACTCGAGCACAGCAAAGATCTTGGCCATCACCGCGATATTGTTTTTGTCAGCCTGCTTTGCTTTTGGCTTTTGCTGAGTGCTCTTCGCCACTGTTCAAAGTTCCGTGTTTCGTTTCCCAGTATACCCATCAGCCGGCTATCCGTATAACGGATACGTGCATTCCATTTACTGGCGAGCTGCCGCAATCGACGTCTACTGCCGGGTATGGCTCATTGTTCGCGGTTCCGTATTACGGACGAGCCTCCGTATTTTGCATTGACTCTTAAACTTTAGGAAAGATAGTCTGAACTGCAGACTGCCAACGGAAACGGACGGAAATGGCCAAGTTAAGAAGTCAGGGCTGGTTTGGTAAGAACGATCGCGACGGTTTTTCACATCGCAGCTGGATGAAGAATCAGGGTTGGCCCCACGACCTGTTTGATGGGCGTCCAGTCATCGGCATCTGCAATACCTGGTCCGAATTGAATCCCTGCAACGCGCATTTTCGTGAGCTCGCCGAATGCGTGAAGCGCGGCGTTTGGGAGGCGGGTGGTTTTCCGGTCGAATTTCCCGTCATGTCGCTCGGGGAATCGCAGCTTCGCCCGACCGCCATGCTCTTTCGCAACCTGGCCAGCATGGACGTGGAAGAATCCATTCGCGGCAACCCCATGGATGGGGTGGTGCTGCTTATGGGATGCGACAAGACAACGCCGGCCCTGGTCATGGGCGCGGCTTCCTGCGACCTGCCAACGATCGGCTTGTCCGGCGGTCCCATGCTCACCGGCAGATTCCGAGGCGCGGAACTCGGGTCGGGCACCAGTGTTTGGCAAATGACCGAGCTGGTGACCGCGGGCAAGATGCCCGTGGCTGACTTCCTCGAAGCAGAAAGCTGCATGAGCCGTTCCAAAGGTCACTGTATGACGATGGGAACGGCCTCGACTATGGCCAGTATGGTTGAGGCGTTGGGAATCTCGCTTCCCGGCAACGCTGCCATCCCGGCTGTCGATGCACGTCGCAGCACCCTGGCGCAGCTGACCGGCCGCCGTATCGTGCAGATGGTTCGTGAGGATCTTCGCCTCTCGAAAATTCTGACCAGGCCGGCGCTGGAGAATGCGATTGCTTGTGTTGCCGCCATCGGCGGCTCGACCAATTCTGTGATTCATCTGCTGGCAATCGCCAGGCGTGTCGGGGTGCCGCTAACTCTGGAAGATTGGGACCGGCTCGGATCCGAGCTTCCATGCCTGGTTGACTTGCAACCTTCGGGCAAACATCTGATGGAGGACTTCTACTACGCCGGGGGAGTGCCTGTCGTATTGAGGGAGTTGGCCGAGGCAGGAGTCCTGCATCGGGATGCCCTGACCGTCAATGGGAAATCGATCTGGGAGAATGTTGCGCGAGGCAGAGTGCTGGAATCGGGAAGTGATCCGCACGTTTCCCGAGCCGTTCAAGCCCAAGGCGGCATCGCCGTGCTGCGCGGCAATCTGGCCCCCAATGGCGCCGTGATCAAGCCCTCGGCGGCGAGCCAGCATCTGATGCGCCATAAAGGAAGGGCCGTTGTTTTCGACACCATCGAAGACCTGCACGCTCGCGTTAACGATGAGAATCTCGACATCGATGAGCATTGCGTGATGGTGTTGAGAAACTGCGGTCCTCGTGGATACCCGGGCATGGCGGAAGTAGGGAACATGCCGGTGCCGGCAAAACTCCTGCGCCAAGGCATTACCGACATCGTGCGCGTCTCAGACGCCCGCATGAGTGGTACCGCCTACGGAACAGTGGTGCTGCACGTCTCTCCGGAAGCTGCCGTCGGTGGACCCCTTGCACTCGTGCGATCGGGAGACATGATTACCCTCGATGTGGCCGCCCGGGTGCTTCGCGTGGAGGTGGATGACGAAACCCTGGCGCAACGCAAGGCCGAGTGGACGCCTCCGCCGGCCCCCAAACGTGGATGGGCTAAGCTTTATGTCGATCATGTCCTGCAGGCGGATGAGGGAGCCGATCTCGACTTTCTGGTCGGGGGCAGTGGCGCGGCCATCCCGCGAGAGTCTCACTGAGAATAAGGGCAGGGGTCGGATAGATCGCTGCGGAGAGCTAAGGAGCAGACCAGGTTGCGATTGTCCTTGTCTTCGCTCGATCTGCTTATATGCTGCATCGTCGTTGTGGCCAGCGTCGCCATCGGCCTTACGATTGCCATACGGAAGCGTTCCGGCGAATCCAGCTCGCAATTCTTCCTTGCCGGGCGAGGGCTCAAATGGCCGGTTGTGGGCGCCTCGCTATTTGCAACCAATATAGGGGCAGAGCACCTGGTGGGCCTGTCTGGGGACGCCTACCGGTACGGCTTGTGTGCCGGTAGCGTCGAGCTCACCACCTGCATTTGCCTTGGCATCGCCTGCGCCTGGCTCTTCCCCTATTACCTGCGGACAAGGGTATTCACCATTCCGGAATTCCTGGAACTCCGCTTCAATCGCACGGCCCGCGTCTTCTTCTCCGGCCTCATGCTGGTTATCTGCATCATGACCAAGCTGGCCTTCCATCTATACGCCGGTGCGCTGGTACTGCATGGTCTCTTCGGTTGGAATCTGATGTCCACGGTCGTATTGGTGGGGACGGTGATCGCCGTCATCACCATGGTGGGCGGCTTCACCGCGGTCGCTTATACCGATTCGATTCAAACGGGAATTATGATTGCCGGTTGCAGCCTCGTGCTTTTCACCGGACTCCACCAAGTCGGCGGATGGCACGCGCTCATTGCCAGAATGCCCGAGGCTATGCACGTCGGCAAAGCTTACGATGACCCTAACTACCCGATCTGGGGAATTATCCTGGGAGCTTTTTACGGAGGGACCTTCTATTGGGGGATGGACCAGGTAAACGTCCAACGCGTGCTGGGAGCGAGAAACTTGCAGGAAGCTCGAAAGGGCTCGATGTTTGCTATATTGCTCAAGTTCAGTCCCATTTTCATTTTTGCTCTGCCGGGTGTCATTGCCGCGGCGCTATTTCCGGGGCGGGATCCAAAGACCACGTTCATTACCTTGTTAAACGATTTGCTTCCGAATGGCGTCCGCGGGCTCGTGCTGGCGGCCTTGATCTCCGCGCTGATTGGGTCTTCTCTTTCGGTGATGAATTCGATATCGACCTTAGTGGTCAAAGACTTCCTGCTTCATTTCAGTACCAACGCTTCAGAGAAAAGGCAGATCTGGATGGGACGCATTGCCATCGCGCTGGCTACCCCATTGGCAATTGCCGGCGCCTACCTCATCTATACCACTCCAGATGGGCTCTACCGGTATCTCCAGGCAATCTCCATTTATTTGATCATGCCCATTACTCCCGCAATATTTTTCGGAATTATGAGCAAACGTGTCACGTTTCCCGGTGCGGTTGCGTCGGTGCTTGCGGGTAGTGCGCTGGCTGCACTTTTCGTCACCGATCAACTTGTCGGATCACGTGGATCGCAATGGTTTCCCTGGCTGCACTGGAAGCTAACTTTGAACTATACCTACCGTGGGTTGTGGGGAACGCTTGTCTCGGTTGCGGTTTTGTTTCTGGTCTCGTCATTTACCAGCAATCCAGCCGGCGCCAATATTCAGGGATTCACCGTGGACTGGAAGGCGCCGATGGAGCCGTTCCAGGGTTTTGCCGACTGGCGATTGAGTCTTGGGATATTGGTGCTGCTTACGATTGGGGTTTATGCCTGGCTTTGGTAGGCCCCTTGTTGCTTGGCGATTCGGAGCGATCTGCCGTGTCTTTCGTTCTCACGCAGACACTTTAGCCCTCAACCGGGGCGGCGTTTACGGCCCGACTAAACAGCTTGCGGAAAAACTCTGGTCTTTGAAGGGTACGAGCTTCAGCTCGTACGTAAGTGATTAAGAACAGGTCCGGCTTCAGCCGCTGAGGGATGATTTCTTCGAGGTTCAAAGACTTTTTCCGCAACCTCTAAAGTCGTGCCGTAATCCAAGGGATGAGTTTTTCCGCAAGCTGTTCACACAAGGGAGCAATCGGAAGAGTCCTTCTCTTTCCCTCACCGAGGACGGGTGCCCCACATCTCGCTCGTATTTCGCGAGATGTGGGATTCCATGGATTTCTCCCTCTGGCTCTCAATTCATCCGACACATTCAACGGTTAAGGCTCATGGAATCCCATATCTCGCGAAATACGAGCGAGATGTGGGGCACCCGTCCTCGGTGAGGGAAAGAGGCCGCCGGGACCGGACACGAGGTGGTGGCAACATGTTCAAAGCGAAAAGCAGATGAATGACATGTCCGCTTCCGCCGATTCACCAGGCTTGAGAACGATCAGGGCAAGATTGCTTTCTTCATTTTCGACGATGCGGTTCAACGCACCGGCGGCGTGTGTTTGCGGTTCGACGCAAAAGAATGGCTTAGCCGGATCACAATAGAGCATGAGGTGCTGAAAGAGGGAAGCCGCCTCAATACGTAGGCCGATTCCACTTTGGGGAAAAGTGATTTCTGCGCGGCCGTCCCATCCGCCATAACAATTGTCGCGCCAGGCTGCAGGTAAATGTCGAGCCGTAGAGAAATCTAGTTCCGGAGGCGTCGCGATTCGTTCCGTGGCCACCCGCTCAGAGCCTCCAAGCCAGTAGTGCGTTGATCGGAAGCGCAGCGTCACCCCAGGTTGACGGTCCCAAGCGGGATGTTGTCCAAAACCGAACGGCATCGCGCGGATGCCGCGATTGGTCACACCGGTTGTTACCGTCAGACGATCGGGATGCAGACGAAAGCGTTGCAGAGCCGAATAAGAATAGGGGCCATCAGAATCAGAATGGTCAAGACGCAGCTCGGCTGAGGTCTCGCTTGCAGTAGCCACGGTCCACTTCGACTGCCAGCCAGTTCCGTGGATAGTGAACGGTTCGGCGGAAACATTTGGCTGTAATTGATATGTGCGGCCTTCAAAATCAAAGCGGTTGCCGATGATGCGGTTGGCGAAGGGCACCATGGGGAACATCGAGGCAGCGCCAGCATTGCGGTCGGCCGGTGCCTTCTCCGGCATCGATCGCATCAGATTGATAAGGCCGTCGGGCCGCCGCATACGGAACTCGGCGACGCTGCCTCCCACCTCCGGTGCGAGATCAAGCAGTAAGTCACCCGCCGTTAGGGTCAATAGGGAAGTGCCACCTGTCATACGGTCGATGCTTGCGCCTTTTCATGGCGAACAAAGATGCTTTGCACAACAAATAATAGGAAGGCGCTGATAGGCAGGAGCCAAATCCCGGCTTTGACCGTGCTTCCCTTGGCCACATAACCGATAGCTGCAGGCAATAGCATGCTGCCGGTAAAGCCGGCTGCCATCAGTAATCCAAAGATCGTCCCGAAAATCTCCGGGAAGAATGTACTTGCGATCCCCGTCGTGGTGGGAAAAATGGGAGCATAGCAAAGACCGCAAACAACGACGGCGGCAATGGTAATCTGCAAATTCCACCCCAGTGCCAGGAACACCAATGCAACCACCGCGCCAGCCGCGCAGGCCGCCACCACGATGGATCCACGAATTCTCTTGGTAATCTCGCTCGCGATGAGTCGTCCCACCATCATGGACGCAAAGAAAGTAGTTAGAACAATGCTTGAGGTGCGTGCCGACGATGAGAACTCCTGCTCGAAGTAAGTGCGAAGCCAACCTCCTGTTGACACTTCCAGCGACGAATAGAGGAGGATCACCGCCGCGAGCAACAGGATGGACTTGTTCAGAAGGGCCGTGCGGATGACAGTCCAGTTGAGTCCACCCTTCGACCGTGCCGCGGGGAAAGTCTGTGCAAGGCTCAGAATCCCGGGAATCGCATTTGCTGCACCCATAATCACCAGCGTAGGCGCCACGCCAAAACTACGAGCCATCAATGTAACCAGCACCGGGAACCCCACGGTTCCCAGGCTGAAGAAGGCATTCGCCAGGTTGAGCTTGGCAGAGGGATTTTCCGGGTAGATGTCCGGGACTAGCGTATTGGCTCCGCTGTTGATGCAACTGGCCCCGGCGCCCAGCACAAACACCAGAATCGCCAGAACCTGGTAACTATGCACAAGGCTGATAGCGGCCAGGACCACGGCGCAAAGCAAAGAGCCACTCGCTAGCACCGGCTTCTTGCCGAAACGGTCGATCAATGGGCCGGCGACGAAAGACATGGGTACCTGAGGCAGGAAGAGCAAGCTGATCAGTGTCCCGCTTTGTTGAATGTCAAAACCAATGCGTGTACGCAGCTCCGGAAGGGTAGCGCCGAGAAAGGCCACTAAGGTGCCAAAGGCAAAGGTTCCGGCACACGCGGTGGTCATTAGATACGATCGCGCTGTCTGTTGCGCGGTGCCGATGGCGGGCATAGGTGGCAGCGTATCTCCTGAACGGCAGATCTAGAACACCATTCGCAATGAAGGTAAATCTGAGGACAGCACTCCGCGTGGCTTTTGTGTATTATAGCTTTGGTTTCGGAACATAGTTCTGAATTATTTAGGGGGACGAGTGAATCTCACCCGCAGCGAATTCCTGAAGTTGATGGCCGGCGTAGCCGGCTCTGCTTTCATCCCGCAAGCTCGACGCCAATCCCTATGGTCTTCCACTCGGCATTCAACTCTATACCGTTCGCAACGACCTCAAAGCCAATTTTCCAGGGACTTTAGCGAA
The DNA here is from genome assembly GCA_963815175.1 of uncultured Acidobacteriaceae bacterium. GTDB lineage: Bacteria > Acidobacteriota > Terriglobia > Terriglobales > Acidobacteriaceae > PALSA-350. Next base: position 182,127 of record CAWFGM010000005.1, on the reverse strand, counting down.
AATCGCCGGCATGGGCTACAAAGAAGTCGAAGCAGGCTTCACCGATGAAGGGACGATCGATTTCAACGGAGGGCCCCCGCTGAAATTTAAAAAGATGCTGGATGATGCGGGACTTCGCGTACCCAGCTCCCACTTCCCGGTGCCTGACAACGATGACCAGTGGGCTAAGAGCATCGAGCACGCGCACCAGCTCAAGCTTGAATATATGTTGTGTGCCGGGCCTCCAGGAGGAACCGACTCCCTCGAAGCCTGGAAGAAGGCGTCGGCGTTTTTCAATAACCTCGGCAAGCTCACCAAGAGTGCCGGAATGCAATTCGCGTATCACAATCACAATCATGAGTTTCGCGTTTACGACGGTGTGGTCGCTTACGATGAGCTATTGCGTTCCACCGACCCCAGCCTGGTAAAAATGGAGCTGGACTGTTTCTGGATGACCTTAGCGGGTAAAGATCCAGTCGAGTACATGCGCAAGAATCCTGGCCGGTTTCCTCTCCTGCACATCAAGGGTTTGAAGCCTGGCTATGCCCCGACCACCCATGGTTTCGAAGGCAATCCATTCATGGAGGTCGGCCATGACAGCATCGACTGGAAGCGCATCTTTGAAGCCGCTCGCGTGGGAGGCTTGAAACATTATTATGTCGAGCAGGACCAGTGGGATCGGCCGTCGCTGGAATGCGCGGCCATGAGCGCGGCTTATCTAAAGAGCCTTACGGTCTAAAAGCGGAGAAACAGAATGAAGCTGGGGCTTTTTACCGCGTTGCTTTCGAAGGTCAGCCTGGATGAGGTCATCGCACGCGTCAAGCCGCTTGGCATCGAAGCGGTTGAGTTGGGCACGGGGAACTACGGTAAGCCGGCCCACATTCAGTTGGACCTGGTCGACCATCCTGAAAAGCTCAAAGAGTTGCAGAAGAAGCTGAAGGATGCCGGGCCTCTTTATCAGCGCGCTGGGATGCGGCGGGAACGTCCTGCATCCTGACAAGCAAATCGGCGATGCCCACGCCGCAACCATGCGGCGAACGATTCTGCTGGCCGAAGCCCTGGAGATTCCCACCGTCATCAACTTTTCCGGCTGCCCGGGGGACTCTGAGCATTCCAAGTATCCCAACTTCGTGACCGTGGCCTGGCCGCCGGACTTTCCCGAGATCCTGCGCTGGCAATGGGAAGAAAAAGTCATCCCTTTCTGGCAGAAGGAGTCGCGGTTCGCCGCCGACCACGGCATACGGGTCGCACTCGAGATGCATCCCGGGTTTGTAGTTTATTCGCCGGAGACCCTACTCCGTCTCCGTGCCGAAACCGGGCCCAATATCGGTTGCAACTTCGATCCAAGCCATCTTTTCTGGCAGGGAATTGATCCCTGTCTGGCTGTCAGAAAGCTGGGGGAAGCGATCTTCCATGTGCACGCCAAGGACACGCGGATTTACGAAGCCAATTCCAGGGTGAATGGCGTTTTGGATACCAAGCCCTATGGCGACGAGATCAACCGATCCTGGATATTTCGCACCGTTGGTTTCGGCCATGGTCCGGAGTTCTGGACTGACTTCATCTCCACGCTTTCCATGGTCGGGTATAACGGCGTGATCTCCATCGAGCACGAAGACAGCCTCATGTCCCTTGAAGACGGACTGGAAAAAGCAGCGGCCTTTCTGCGTCAGATTCTGATTCGGGAGAAGTTGTCAGAACTCTGGTGGGCCTAGCGTCGGATTCTCAAGGTGAGATCTCTATCCGTAGTGAATGATGGGCCCCACATCTGCCCGGTTTTGGCTGATGTGGGATTCCACGGCTGCCGATAGCTCGCCCTCGACTATCAACGGATCCCGAGGCCCATTCATTCGCTACCGGTAGAGAATGGCAGTCAGAAATCCGGGCTAGCCATCGCATTAAAGGCAATCAAAAAAGCAGCGGCCATAACCTGGCCGCCGCCTTTCTTTTGACTAGCCTTAAAACGACAGTTTGAGACCCGCCTCCATAGCGCGGGGTGGCGCGCCCGTACTGGTGATCTGACCGAACGTACCATTGCCGGCTGAGTTGTAGTCGGTGGCCGGCGTGCCGAACACCGTATGGTTAAAGGCATTGAACATCTCCCACCGGAACTGCACGTTATATCGCTCCCGGAAGGGGAAGTTCTTGGCAAAGTTCAGGTTTGCCTGGTTCCATCCCGGTCCATAGAGGGGATTTCTGCCAGCGTTCCCGAACGTTCCAGGAGCGTTATACGTAAAGGCTGACGTATTGAAGTACTCATTCAGCCAATGCTGCTTTCCACCCTGGTGGACGTTGAGTTTGGAACCAGGGATCCGGTCCGCGTAGTCGTCGTAGACCTGTGAGTAGGAAGCATTGTCATCGCCGCCTCCAACGGCGAGGGGATTGTTTCCACCGTTGATACTAAGCGCTCTTCCGGAATGGAATTGCCAGGACCCCGCCAACTCCCAGTTGCCCAGGAAGCCGCTGGCGATGCTGCCCCAGGCTCTCGATTTTTGGCGATCGATAGACGAACGTATTGTTCCAGATTTGCGGCGTGTTCGAGTCGGAAACTCCGTAATTGAAACTAGGGTTGAAGGGGTCAGGCACCGAGCCAGTGTTCGATTCCGAGGCCTGTGAACTTAAATCCATGGTCTTGGAATAGGTGTAGCTGGAAGAGAACTCCAATCCCTGGGCGAATCGCTTCTGCAGTGAAACTTGCCCCCCATTGAAGGATGCGGTCCCGATCGAGTCATAGCCGAGAACGGACTGGTAATTCGGAGCCAGCAGCCGCGCTCCATTGTTATTGACGTCCGCCTGCGAACAGGTGGCGCTCACCGCAAGACAGCCGTTGTAAACACCCGGGCTATTCTCGACCGCCGTGGGATTGTGATAATCCTGGCGGCCGATGTACGCGATCGTCAGCAGGTAGTCGTTCTTGAACGCATGTTCAATGCTGACGTTCCATGTATTTTCCATCGCAGGCTGAAAGCCCTTGGTGAAGACCGCGGTCAGGTTGACAGGCAGCGCAATCGCAACGTTGGACGGAGGCTTGAAACTCGGCCCCGCATACGGCGGAAACGGATCTTTAAAGTTCGTCGGCGCCCAGCATGCATAAGGATCCGCAATCGTTAGCGTGCAGTTGCCCACATTGTTGTAATAGATCTCGTACTCCGGGCTAAACGGAGCATTGGCGCTTTGGTGGTTGTAGAAGGAAAAATCGTAGGGAAGCGACATCAATCCATACGCAGCGCGGAAAGTTGTATTCGGCATGGGCGCCCATGCCACGCTGATGCGCGGCAAGAGATTGTTCCATTTGCTGCTCCAGCCACCCGGCGCCACTCCTGCATCCCCTGGGAAAACCAGCCCGGCCGGCGCATTTGGGAACCGAGTACTTTGCTGCCCGGGATAGAAATCAGCCGTGTGGCCCAGGATCGAGACAGGAGCGATCTGTGGCTCCCAACGCAATCCAAGGTTGACGGTCAAATTGGGCAGGAATTTGATCGAGTCCTGCACATACCCGGCACCGTTTTTGGACGTGTAAAGGTTGTACTCACCGCCGGAGGACTGCACTTGGTTCACCAGGCCCAGCAGGAAATCTGCGTCGGAGTCGCCGGTCACGTTGCCGCTGAAGGTAGTGAGCGGATCGCCTTCCCAGGTTGCGTTCTCCAGGCCGTATTGCGAAATGAAGTTGAAGCCCGCAGTAAAGGATTGTTTCCCGCGAATATAGGAAATGCTGTCGTCCACAATCCAGCTATGGCGTCCCTGAATTACCGGAATGCCACTCAGCGAGAAGCCATTGGTACCCACCTGTCCCAGGAAATCGCTCTCCGTATTCAGTGCCGAGCCGAGAGCCTTGAAATCCAATGCACCACCCCCGACCGCTTGCATATTGGGGATCGCCTGGCTGTTGTTCTTGTTGTATCCGCCCCTCAAGTCGTTGACCAGGTTTGGACGAATAGTCCAAATGTGGCTTATCGACACGTTGAGCACCTGGTCCAAAGCCGAGCGGGTGCCGTTCACCAAGTAGTTGGGTGGCCCGCTATACGGAGCCCGATTGTAGTTGTCGTAGAAGACGCGGCCGCTCAGCACCTGGCTGGGTGTGATGTTGTAATCCACGCGCGTGGTGTATTCGTAGACGTTATTGATCTGCGCTACGCCGCCTACGGTTCACCAGCCCGTTGGCAGCGCTTGTTTTAGGGAGACCCTTTTCAAATGCTGTGGAGAACGCGGCGAAGGTCCCTGGGTCCACCTGGTTATTCGGATAGATATTCGTGAGCGAGTGATCGTACCAATTTTTGTAAAGCTGATTCTCGACATTGCCTGAAGAATCGCGATCATTGCAGACTCCGCCGGAGAAACCGGTACCGCAAATTTGCGAGAAGTCCCCTGCGAGTTCGTTGTTATTCGGTACCTGGTAGCCGCTGGAGCTAGCAGAGATGCGTTCCCTGGTGAACTGCACATTGCCAAAGACAAATAGCTTATTGTGGATGATTGGGCCGCCAACGGAACCGCCGAATTGATTTCGTTTGAGTGGATTTGCCACTTTGGTGAAGTAGTCCGCGGCATTCAATACATTGTTGCGCAGAAACTCAAACCCCGTGCCATGCCATTGATTGGTGCCAGACCGGGTAGCGATACTTACGACGCCGCCGGCCGTATAGCCGTACTGCGCGTCGAAGTTGTTCGTGATCACGCGAAATTCCTGCGTGGCATCCGGGTTGGGAAATGGACTCGCAGTCTGAAAGTAGTTATTCATATGCGTGATGCCATCCAACTGGTAGAGAACGCCACCAATACGGCTGCCATTGACGACGGCAGCTGTCTCGTTGGGAGAGCCGCTGCCCACGCCGGGCAGAGCAGTTCCGCCGGTCTGCGAGGCGTCCACAGCACCCGGCGCTAACGCCACCAGGGCTGCCGGATTCCGGCCGTTCAGCGGTAATTCGGTAATCGTCTGCTGATCGATGACCTGCGAAAGAGAGCCGCTGGTGGTATCGATCTCTGTTGCCGACGCCTGCACTTCGACGTTGGTGGTTGAGGTACCTGGCCTCAGGCTAAAGTTCGCACCCGTGATCTGATCGGCGGTTAACGTCAGATTGTCCTGCGTCTGCGTTTCAAACCCTTCGTGAGCCGCCGACACGGTATAGTTGGCCGATCGCCAAAAAGGGAACTGAGTAATCCCCCTTCGAGTTCGTATCGATCGCTACGGTTTGCCCGGTAAGCACGTTCTTGATGGTGATGTGAGCGCCCATAATCACTGCGCCGCTTGAGTCCGTTACTGTTCCATTGATCTGACCTCGACCGCCCTGCTGTCCGTACGCCACGCAACCGGCGAGACACGCGAGCACATAAATACCGATCATCCTGGCCCGAAATAGTGGTCTCATTCCCTGCTTCTCCTTAAAGTTCTAGCGACAACGCCCCCAGGGCTCAACATCAAGAATTCAGAATGGAGTTTTAAAACCGGTTAAAGCGAGTAAAGAGTGCCACGTCTCTCAGAGGATCGTCAACAAAATAGTGGTACTAAGTTCTGTAATGCGGAATCAGTCGGAAGTAAAGGGAGGAATTCGAAGGGAAGCCAGGTGTTCGTTTACCGGTCCATCATTCCGTCCAGAGTCGCTGAACGCGCCTTCTGGTCGAGCGACCGGAGGGCTCCGTCATCAGGAAAGAGCTCAATGCCCGCCTTAAATATGCGCAGAGCGCTTCGATAGTCACCCATGGTCATGTATTGCGCACCGAGCAACTCGTATATCTCGCGCACGTTGGGGTTCATGGCGCGGCCTTTTTCCAGTAATTCCACCGCTGCGGGGATGCGTTTTTGGCCGATATTCAGCTCAGCCAGGAAGATCAAGTCGTCGATATTGGCGGGACTGACCCGGATGGCCTGGGTCATGTATTGCATCGCATGGTCCCGCTGCGACGGGGAATCCTGAGATGCGGCGCGCCGGGCAAGTGCCCGGAGCACGAGCGGATCTGTGGGCTTGGATCGCACCAGCTGATCCAGAAGCTGGTCCAACTGCCGCGCGAAACTCCACATGCCCGTCCCGGGTGAGCGTGTCGTAAACCTGCATCAACACCAAAGGCGGCACCGAGCTTAGGTCTTCGCGTTGCCCGAATGGAGCGCTCAGGTGCAACAGCTTCGCGTCGACCGGTGGCGCGGCCACCCCTTCCTTTCTCGGAATTGCATGGTCGGTGAGCGCACCGTGGGCAATGGTCGCGACCGTGCGTTTCGGCATATGGCAACTTATGCAGTTGTCCGCAGGGCTGGTCGCGAGCCGCTTTTCCTTGCTTGCGCTGCAGCTTTGATCGTTATGGCAGGTAAGGCATCGTGCCCGGTAATAGCTAACCGCTGCTCTCGCCCGATGGTTGCACGTGAGGGTCGTGGCAGGTTATGCAATGCAGGCCGCCGGCGGTCGAGCGGTAACACTTACTCAGCGTCATGCCGTAGTAGTGCTCCAGCAGCGCTGTGCCGGAGGGACTGGGCATCAGCCGGCAATTTGAAAACGGATACCACCTTATCCAGTGCCATCCCGGGCCGGAAATCCTGGTCCTGCATGCCTGGAGCATTCACCCGCACGTCCTTTCCCTGGTGGCAGCGCATGCAGATGTTATCCGCCAACCATCCGGAGAGGTGGGCAGGGTTCACAATGCTGGGGCTCGTCGCCTTTTGTCCTGAACTGTGTTCCGCCACGTGCAGCGCCCCTGGGCCGTGGCAGTTCTCGCACCCCACCGCCAACTCATCGAATGGCGGATCCTGATAAAGGCCGACTTGTCCGGCCACCGGCTTGGGCTGTCCACTATGACAAGCAATGCACTGCGCGAGAATCGGCCGGGTGAACCCGCGATTCTGAATCTCGTAGCCCGGGGAGAAACTCCAGCGATGCGCCTGGGTGTAGTAAGAGAGAGGCGCCTCGAACAGGAAGCGGCCATGCTCCCCATTACGCTCAACGACGAACCCAATGCCGTTTTCGCCGGCGCCCACGGCGTATTGCATCTTCACCGTTTGCCGGAACAGTTCTTTGCCGTTGTTATCGAGCGCATATTGGCTCTGATACCACTGTCCGTCTTTTCGCTGAACCTCGAAATATTGGCCCAGGTCCTTGTCGTACACCGTCGCGGGCGTAGGCAGATCAGCTAACGACGGATCATTGGCCAGCGCCATGGAGCGGCCCATGCCTGTTTGCGTGAACGACTTGTAGATCGCCGCGTGGCAGGTGGCGCAGGTCCGCGAGCCCACGTAGTGAACACTCTTGGCCATGTTGCTGGAGGGAAGCGGAACGGCCACCTGGCCCGGCGGGCAGTGACAGGCAAACGGACTAAACTGCAAAATCCGGCCGTTCGAAATGCGTGCCTGAGTAGCCCAGGCTTACTCATTTGCCGGCTTTTGGGGCGGTGTCGCACCGGAAGTTATTCTCGCCTGTTGCGCCTTGGCTGCAAGCTGCTTCACCAACCTCCGTTTCGTGCTTCGCTTCCGCGCGTTTGCCTAAACGGAAGTCGATGCGAGCCAGGGCAACGTGGGCAGGCACCAGTCCGGCGCCTGTGCGATCACGTTTTCGATCAGCGCCGCCGCCTCTGGTGCCTGACCCTTCGCCTCGTAGGAGAGTGCAAGTTGCAGAGACAGCGTGGTGTCTTTCGGATTGAGCCGGTGTGCCGCTTCCAGTGCCGCGATTGCCTCTCCCAGGTTGGCGGATCCTTCTCGCCGCTCCAGAGAAGCCAGCGCTTCATAGTAGGCGGTGTCTTTGGGATTGATGGCGATGGCTTTCTTATACGACTGCTCTGCCTGGTCATAGTTGCCCAAGTTCAAATAGCTGTCGCCCAGCAGAAAATAAATTCGGTCCTGGCGCGGCGGATTGGTCACCAGTAGCTTCTGAAGGGTGGCCACGGAATCCTGAAACTGGGTCACACCAAAATACGCTAAGGCCAGGAAATACTGAAAGTCGGGAACACTCGCAAACCTGGGCTCACCCGACTTGAGAAAAGCCAGAGCTGCTTGCTGCTGTTTCCAGGCCAACAAAGTACGCGCCAGACCGATGGCAAACTCAGCAGAATCAGGCGCCAGCTGTACTGCTCGCTCGAAGCAATCCGAAGCTGGAGCAAATTTCTTTTGCTCCAGGTAGATGCCCCCCAAAATCGCTCGCGACTGCGCCTGGTTCGGATCGGTCGCAAGGCTGCTCACCAACAACTTTTCCGCTCCCTCTAGATCACCATGCTGAATCAGCATGCCTGCAAGTTTCGACTCGGCAGCAGGGCTGGCCAGCCCGGATCGCAGTAGTTCATCCACTTCTCCGTCGGCCTTTGCCGGTGCTCCTATTTCGAGATAACACTCGATGAGCGCGGCCCGCGCCTGTAAGCCGAGTTCATGGTCATCTTTCAACCGCATTAGCGGTGCGATCGCGTTCTTGTAGTCGCTGGTCTTCATCAGCAGCAGGCTGAAGTTCTTGAGCGCATCTCGATCTGTTGGATCAAGAGCAAGTCCCGCCCGGTAGGCTTCCTTTGCTTTGCCCAAATCGCCGGCGCGCCAATAGAGAAGCCCAAGGTTGAAATCTGTTTGTGGCTGGCGGGGGTCAAGGGCGCGCGCCCGTTCAAATGCGGCAATTGCCGCGTCGACATCGTTCAGTTCTCCGCAGCTAGCACCTAAATGAAACCAGAGAGAAGCGTCCCTCGGATAGATTTTGACCGCGCGCTGCAGCAGTTCCCGCGCGGTGGTAAAGTCGCCTTTCTCCATTGCCGCCTTGGCTTGCGGCCAAAGGCTGGGGCCATCTGCTGGAACTGGCGCCGAAACCCTCAACAGCCGCACCGCGGACGGGCTTGCGAAAGAAGCGGCCGCCGGTTTGGCCATCGGATAATCGCCTTCCACGATGCGGTGGTACTTGTTCATCGCTGGCTTGTCGAGCCGATCCACGGCGTGGCTCGGTGACGGCCACTGGATCTCAATCCACTCAATACTGGCCTTTCCAGTGCCCACAATCTCTCGCGGGTCGGAACTCGATAGAAAGCTGCCGCCGGCGCCTTTCAGTCGTGAAAATACTTTTCCTGCGATGCACCAGCGAATCGTTGCCCCAGCTGCTGCCGGGTTGGCTTTGGTCGCGCGCAGGGCAAGCCCGATCCAGTTGTTTCCTGACACGGCGTTGTTCATAAGGATGTGCGGAGGACCGCCGTTCTCCGTAAAGACCACGTCCGGATAGCCATCGTTATTGAGGTCGCCGACGGCCAGCCCACGCCCGGCATAGTGGCGAAGGAACGCCGGCGAGGCAGCCGCGCTCACGTCCTCCAGCTTCACGCCGGCCAGATTGTGCAGCAAAACCACCGGCTCGCGATAGGTAACTCCACGGTTGCGCAGATCTACTAAATCATCGGGGTGGCTGTTTACCTGGATCAGGTCGAGCCAGCCATCGTTGTCGTAATCCAGAAAGCGTAGGCCCCATCCGCTGAGCATGCGCGTGGGCCGGGCCAGGCCAATCTGTAAATTGAGGTCCTGAAAGGCTTCGCCGCCAGTGTTTTTGTAAAGCGATGTGTTCTGCGCGTCGATGTTGGAGACGGTCAGTTCGGGACTGCCATCGCCATCGAAATCCCCTGCATCGACGCCCATCCCGGAGCGCGGCAAACCGTCCTCGTTGTAGGCGACGCCGGCTTCCACACCAATTTCCTCGAACTTCTTTCCGCCTTCGTTAATCCATAGAAAGTTCGCCATGGTGTCGTTTGCGGCGAACAGGTCCATAAAGCCGTCGTGGTTGATATCGGTCGCGACCACACCCCAAACTTTTCCCGGGCTGGCCGTGATGCCGGTGCTCGCGCTCACATCCGCGAAACGACCTCCGCCAAGGTTGCGGTACAGATGGCTGGCTACGGGAGCAAATTGTTTGGGATTGCAGTAGTAGGCCTGCTCGGTCGGCAGATTATCCGCCGATCCACCGTAGGAAGCGGCTAAGGGGCAGCTGCGCAGATCTGAGTAGTCGGCAAACTCACCAACGAATAGGTCAAGCCGGCCGTCATTGTCGTAGTCGAACCACAGGGCGCTCGTTCCCCACTTAGGCGAGGCAATTCCGCTGCCCGCCGTGACGTTAGTGAAGGTTCCGTTGCCGTTGTTGTGATAGAGAACGCACTTTCCGAAACCGGAAATGAAAATGTCGTCGAAGCCGTCGTTATCGTAATCGCCGATGGCGATTCCCTGGGCATAAAGGTCGGCGGCGATACCCGCCTGTTTGGTCACGTCGGTAAAAGTGCCGTTGCCGTTGTTGCGGTACAAAGCATGTTTGAGCGGGGTCGAGGGACGGTAGAACGAGGAGGTTCCGGAGTTGACCAGCAGGATGTCCATCAGGCCATCATTGTTGTAGTCAAAGATGGCGACTCCGGGCCCTGCCGTTTCAGGCAGATAGCGCGCACTGGAGTGTCCATTTTCGTGGACCCACGTGACTCCGGTTTCGCTCGGCAGAGCCTCTCGAAACAGGTCGGAACCGTGACTGCAGGTTGTGCTGAGCAAGAGGGTCAGGATGCAGGTCGCGGTGGTTCTCATGGAGAAAGAGGCAGTTCTGAATGGTGAGCCACCATTCTACGTGACATAGGTTGCTACCGGGCAAGATCGAAATGCGAGGGCGAGCGGAACGCCAGTCTTTTCCAAATTAGCTTATTCGGCACCGCCCCCCGCCACTACTCACAGCATGAACCAGTGCCGGGAGACGGCCGATGAGACTTCCTCTGCGGACCCACAGGGCGCGGCCTCTCGTTCCTAACCAATGACGGGTGGCCCATATCTCGCTGGTTTTTCGCGAGATGTGGGATTCCACTGCTTTTTCCCACTGACTGCCGATACATTCGATGCACTTAGCCGTAGGCATTGGTGGAAATCCCACATCTCGCGAAAAACCAGCGAGATATGGGCCACCCGTCATTGGTCAGGGAACCAGTGTTAGGCAACTAGAGGCAGCAGGCAGGGGACTCAGTTTGTAGGTGGAGTGGGTTCGCCAATCTGAGAACTGGGGTACAACGGACGATGATCCCACCGGCCCACCCAGAAACGGATAAAAACTAGACAGTCTTTCCAAAATACAGAATTCTGTTCTATTCTTGGTTTCGGGATTCCAGGGAGCCTCAATTCTTGGCTCGGATGGGGCTCGGCGTTTATCTTTTCCGTTTCCGCCCTAAGGCGGAAGTGAGGCAAGTCTATGAAAAATAAACTGAAACAAATCCTGGCGAGCAAACGGCCCGCGATCGGCACCTGGATTGCGATCCCTGATGTTTACGCAGTCGAGATGATTGCCGGGCTCGGCTTCGATTGGCTCCTGGTCGACATGGAGCATATTCCCATCAGCAAAGAGAGCCTGCGAGCGATTCTTTTGGCGGTTAAGGGGAGCGATAGTGTTCCTATTGTTCGTGTCGCCTCTTCTACGGTTGAGAACTTTCAGTCTGCCCTTGATCTGGGAGCCCAGGGAGTGATGGCGCCAATGATCAATTCTGTCCAGGACGCAGAAAAGGCGGTGCACTATTGCCGATATCCCCCGCTAGGCCGCCGCGGTTTCGGACCTGTTCGCGCCAGCAGGTACATGAGGCACGCCGACGAATACCGTAAAGACGCGAACGAAGAGACGCTCTTGTTCGCCCAGATCGAGACCCCTGAAGCGGTTGAAAATGCCTCCGCAATCTTGCGAACGCCGGGAATTGATGGCGTTTACATCGGCAATGCCGATCTGGCTAACTTCATGAATCATGACGCCAAGGCGGGATCGGCAAATGTGCAACGTGTTGTGGACGACTTGATCAAAATGGCAACCAGTGCTTCCATCCCCATCGGCCTACCGACATGGTCGGCAGCTGAATTCAGTCGCTACGTGAAACTGGGGGCTCAACTTGCTCACCATTGGCAGCGACCTCTCATTTCTCGCGACACAAGCAGAAACCGAACTTAAGGGCATACGCCGCATGCTCAGCGTTAGCCCTGCCAAGTGATAGGTGTAGCATGCGTTAGCTCTGGCGTACCGCATGCTACACTACGATTCTGAGATTATGAATATGGTTTTTTGTATCAAAAAAGCAAGGTTTGCCCGATGAGTGGCAGTGAGCGCGCAAAATATCCGGTCAAGTCCCTGGCGAAAGCATTGCGCCTGCTTGAGTTTCTTGGAAAACCTCAAGAGGGAACCAGCATTGCCGTTTTGAGTAAAGAACTCAAGATCGGGAAAAGTACTGTCCATCGTCTTTTGGCGACCTTGCGTGAATTCGACCTGGTATGGCTCGATCCAACTACGTCGAATTATGCGTTGGGCGCCAGGATTCTGCGTTGGAGCGATCTGCTGGTGCGGCAAAATCTGCTGATTCGTCACGGATTGCCAATCTTGCGCGAGCTGATGAATACATCGAGGGAAACCGCGAACCTCGCGGTCCTCGAAGGCAACGAGGTCCTTTACGTAGCTCAATGCGAGTCAAACGAACGGCTCCGCACCAGCGAAGCAGTGGGTACCCGAGCGCCGGCCCATTCCACCTCGTTGGGGAAAGTTCTGTTTGCCATGCTTCCTGAAGAGCAATTTGACGAAGTCTATAAGAACTCCGAAAGCCTGGAGAGGGTTACGCCCAATACCATCACGGAGCGAAGCCGCTTGAAGGTCCATCTGCAGAAGGTTCGCCAGGAAGGCGTGGCCTACGACTTCGAAGAAAACGTGATCGGCGTAGTATGTATCGGCACTGTCGTGAGAGATTTCGCCGGCCAACCCGTGGCTGGCCTAAGCATCTCGGTGCCTACGCAACGCGTTCGCGGCGATAACCTCAGCGCACTAAAGGAGCAGTTACTGAGCGCAGCTAACAAACTGTCCGCCGAACTGGGTTATGAAGCTCCAACCAAACGCTCCGCTCGCAATGAATTAGCGTCGCCGGTCGAAATCTTGCACTAAGAGAGCATTTCTGCTGATGGTCTTGAAGAATGCGCTGACGCTTGCGGTGAGTGCGCTCACCCTGGCGTCCTCAGGCAATCGGCTGATGGCCCAGGGTGCAACGAGTGCGATGCTGCTACACCCCCCGCCCGATAGCTGGCCCGGCTATCACGGAGACTACTCCGGAAGACGGCATAGCCCCCTCACCCAAATCACTCCCGGAAATGTGCATCAGCTCAGCCTCGCTTGGGCCTTCCAGTCGCAGCAGCGAGACAGCATCAAGGCCTCGCCCCTCACCGTAGATGGCATTATCTATTTCACTGCGATCGATCACGTGTGGGCACTGGATGCACGCACCGGCCACCCCATCTGGGAGTACACCTACCCGCCCAACAAGGGAGGAACCATCGGCCAGCGTGGGGTGGGATGTACCATGACTCGCTCTACTACCTGAGCCCGGATGCGCACCTGGTCTGCCTGAACGCCAAAGATGGCAAGCCAAGATGGACCGTCGCAGTGGCGGATTCCGACAAGGGTTACTGGTCAACCGCAGCGCCCATCATTGTGGGTAATCACGTTATCGTTGGTATTGGCGGCGACTCCGATAACATCCAGGGTTTTCTCAAGTCCATGGATGCCGACACCGGCGCGCTGCAGTGGCGATGGGATGCGACCCCGCCGGACGGCACGCCGAAGGCTACTACCGGCGGCATGACCTGGATCCCCGGCACCTACGATCCGCAGTTGAATCTGCTGTATTGGGGGACCGGCAATCCAACACCCGTCCTGAATGGGGACGTCCGCCCCGGTGATGACCTCTATACCTGCAGCATCGTCGCCTTGAACCCCGATACCGGAAAACTTGTCTGGGCCTTTCAGCCTTCGCCCCACGATACCCACGATTGGGATGCGGTCGAGATCCCCGTATTGGTGGACGGCATGTTTCGTGGCAAGCCGCGCAAGATGCTCATGCAGGCTTCGCGCAACGGTTATTTCTTCGTGCTCGATCGCACCAATGGCGAGAGCCTTTTGACCGAGCCCTTTGGTCCAACGAATTGGGCGCTCGGCATCGATAAGAAGGGGCAGCCGATACCTAATCCCGCCAAAGATCCGGCGCCTGACGGCCGCCTGGTCGCGCCCGACGAAGGCGGATTTACCAACTACCGTTCGCCCAGCTTCGACCCAAAAACCGGACTATTTATTGTCAGCAAAAGTATCAGCTACGGTCTCTATTTCACTAAGCCCGCGGATGGCGACTGGGGCTGGGCTGGTGCGGATTACGGCATCTGGGAGCGGGGCGATCTGGATGCGATCGATTACCAGACGGGCAAGCTCCGTTGGACCCATCAAATCGGATTTAATGACGGTTCCGGCGCCGGTGTTATGACCACTGCATCAGGGCTCACTTTCACCGGAGACGCTACCGCGAATATGCTCGCTCTCGACACCGCAACCGGCAAGACCCTTTGGCATGCAGGACTGGGAGCCGATATTGAGACGTCTCCAACGACCTACGAACTGGATGGCCGCCAATACGTGCTGGTGGGTGCAGGCCCGTCGCTGTTTGCCTGGGCCCTTCCTGAGAAGTGAGGAGCAAGCATGAAGAGATTTCCGGAAGATATGCTCGGTCGAACGGTGATTGTTACAGGAGCCGGGAACGGGCTGGGATTGGGGATAGCCAGGCGTTTTGTCGCCGGCGGGGCGCGTGTTCTATTCGTCGATCAGGATCCTGTCGTTCTAACCCGGGTAGAGGAAGGGAAGCAAAAGACCATGTTCGCCATGGTCAAGGACCTTGCGGAACCTGACGCTGCGGCTGACGTATTCCAGTGTGCGAAAGAGACTCTCGGGGCGGTTGACACGCTCATCAACAATGCGGCCTGGAGCTTTCATAAGCCGATGACCGATGTGGTGACCTCGGAGTTCGACCGCTTAATCGCCATTAATCAACGAGCGCCATTCTTTCTCGCCCAGGAATTTCTAAAGCAGTTGCCGAAGGCCGAGGATCCGGCCATCGTCAACATAGGTTCCGTGAATGCGCTGCGGGGCAATCCGAATCTCGTACCCTATGCCGGGACCAAAGGCGCGATCGTCGCCATGACGCGGGCCATGGCGATCGAAATGGCGAGTTCCGGTGTGCGTGTTAATTGCATTTGCCCAGCGGCGGTCCGCACCCACGTAACAGAAGGACTGATCGCGAGTGGCGTGATCAATCCCGAAAATCTGTTCAATAAATACCTGATCAAGCGCTTCGCCTCGGTTGAAGAAATCGCAGAGTTGGTGGCTTACCTCTGCAGCGACGCGGCGGGTTATGTTACCGGCGCTAATTGGGAAATCGACGGCGGCTACTGCGCCATCTGACAAGCGTGCCAAGTTCCGAATTCCGTTTACTGTCATCGGATATAGATACGAACACCGGAGAATCCATCAGATGCGGTCTTACTTGTGTTGCGCAGCCCTACTTCTCTCATCCCATGCGCTTTGGGCTCAGTACTCCGTTCAGGATTTACCTCAACTGCAAGACTACGAATCGCAGCGCAGCTCCAGTTTCGACACAACCGGAGGAAATCACGATTACGTCAGCGTCAACCCTGGGGAGACGGTAAAGATCTTCGACCAGGATGGCCCGGGCGAGATCCGTCATATATGGACAACGCTCCCGCCATGGTCAGAAGCCTATGCACATCAGAAAGTCGTCATCCGCGCCTACTGGGACGGCGAATCCCAACCGAGTGTAGAGTCGCCCATCGGAAACTTCTTCGGGATTGCTTTCGGCCGTCCACCCGTCTTTCAGTCGGCCCTTATCTCCGTTTTGCCGGCGCAGGCGCTGAACTCCTATTTCCCCATGCCTTTTCGCAAGCATGGTTTGATCACCATCACCAATGAAGGCAGCAAGCCGATTACCGACTACTACTGGAATATCGATTGGGTTAAGCCGCCTTCCATCTCTCCCAAAGCCGCCTACTTCCACGCGCAATACCGGCAATGCGCACCCTGCAAGGGTTGGTACAACGGAAACATCTACGGCAACGATTTCTCCGGAGCACGCAAAGATCCACGCTGGTTTAACAAAACCGGTGAAAACAACTACGTTGTTCTGGATGCAAAAGGAGAGGGCCAATTCGTTGGCATGATGTTGTCGGTCTTCAACAACCAGTGGGGAGCATGGAACGAAGGCGACGACATGATCTGGATCGACGGCGAAAAGGAGCCGCGGATTCACGGTACCGGCGGAGAAGACTACTTCAATAGTGCCTGGGGTTTCTCTCCACTCTACGCGACCCCTGTCGTCGGGCTGGTGGAGTACACCCAAGAAGAACCTGGTAGCCGCTCCACCATGTACCGCTGGCATCTCGAAGCCCCAATCCGTTTTCACCAATCCGTCAAAGTGACCTTGGAAGACGGGCAGGCGAATCTACGCTCTGACAATATCTACTCGGTTGCCTACTGGTACCAGATGGAACCCCATGCGCCATTTCCTCCGCTACCCCCGGTGGAGAAACGAATTCCCAAGCTGGCCTTTACCGGGGGTGCGGGCCAGGACCCCGCAATGAAGTAGCTGATAAGCACCGTGTGCAGAAACTAACTGCAAGTAAGGAAAGGGTGGACGTGGAAGATCGGCGATTTTTACGCAGAAATTTTCTCAGTAACCTGGCGCTCCTTGGAGCAGCGGGCGCAGCCACTGGCTCGAAATCGCTGGCCGCCGCGGTCACGAGAGATGACAGTGCGTACCAGCTTCCCGAATATGCCTGTGCGCAAAGCTATCGTTCCTTAAAACAATCCAGCTATGACCGCACCGGAGGTAACGGCGACGCATGGCCCATTGCTCCGGGCGCGACCAAAGAGGTTTTTAGTTCGGATGGGCCCGGGGTCATCACGCACATCTGGTTTACCATCGCGGCCAGAAGCCGATTCCATTTGAAGGAAATTGTTCTGCGGATTTACTGGGATGGAGAATCCAAACCCAGTGTCGAAGTGCCGGTGGGCGACTTCTTTGGCTTGAATTTGGGTGAGTACAACCTCTATCAGTCCGCGTTCTTGAATTGCTCTTCGGTCAAAGCGCTTAATTGTTACTTCGCGATGCCATTCCGCAAGTCGGCACGTGCCACGGTTACCAATGAGAGCAGCCAGGCAGTCGATGACTTCTATTCGAACATCGACTACCAGCTCGTCCCTAGCCTGCCCGAAAGAAGCCTTTATTTTCACGCCCAGTACCGCCAGGCGACACCCAACGTTGCCGTTAAGTTTGCATCGGGAGAGAAGGAAATCAACCTCGACGGGAAAAACAACTACGTCTTTATGGAGACGCACGGGCGCGGCCATCTGATGGGCGTAACCATGGGGGTTCTGCAAAATCACGATCGCTGGATGGGCGAGGGCGACGAGATGATCTTCATCGACGACGACAAAACCCCAAGCATCAATGGAACCGGCTCGGAAGACTATTTCTGTGGGGCATGGGACTTCGGCGGCCGCGGCGAAGCTATTCCTTTTGCCAACCTGTATAACGGCGCCCATCTGATCAGCGGCGCCGAATTGGCTGGCGGGCGGTATTGCCTTTATCGCTGGCACGCCGACAACCCCGTCACCTTCCGCAAATACCTCAAGTACACCATTGAGCATGGACACGCAAACGACCGTGCCGACTGCTTTTACTCTGTAGCCTATTGGTATCAGTCGGAACCCTTTACCGACTTCCCCCAGCTTCCGCCAGCGGCTGACCGGAATCCGGCTCTGAAGCTCTGAATGTTGTCAAGGTGTGTACGACCCAGGGGCTAAAGCCCGCCGTATCCTCACTCGTTTCGGCCCGACTAAAGTCGTGCCCTGACACAAAGCATGAGTCTGTTACCCAAGCTGTTCGGCCGGTAAGACGGCCAAAAAATACTTGGCGCTTTACAGGTTGCGGGAAAATTTTGCACCGGTG
Source organism: uncultured Acidobacteriaceae bacterium (assembly GCA_963815175.1). Taxonomy (GTDB): domain Bacteria; phylum Acidobacteriota; class Terriglobia; order Terriglobales; family Acidobacteriaceae; genus PALSA-350. Next base: position 164,394 of record CAWFGM010000005.1, on the reverse strand, counting down.
AGAAAAGAACTTCATTCGGCTGAAGCCTGTCGTATTCTCACTCGTTTCGGCCCGACTCAACAGGCTGCGGAAGCTTGCAGCCCACGAAAAGATATTGCTTTGCGGTTGTGGGTACTCCTCGAACGAAGGGCACGGGTTCGGCCGTGCCATACTGGGCAACCATCGATGAGGGCTTTAGCCCCCGGGGTCCGCTTTGTTTGAAGGGTACGGGCTTTAGCCCGTACGTTACCGATTGGAAGAAGATATCTGAAGGCTTTACGGCTGCGGAAACACTCGTGTTTTGTGTCAGGGCACGACTTTAGTCGGGCCGTAAACGATGGGGCCTGATGAGGGCTTTAGCCCCTGGGGTTCGCTTTGTTTGAAGGGTACGGGTTTTAGCCCGTACGTACTGATTGGAAAAAGATACCTGAAGGCATTACAGGCTGCGGAAACACTCATGTTTTGTGTCAGGGCACGACTTTAGTCGGGCCGTAAACGATGGGGCCTGATGAGGGCTTTAGCCCCTGGTGTTCTTTGTTTGAAGGGTACGGGCTTTAGCCCGTACGTACTGATTGGAAGAAGATATCTGAAGGCATTACGGCTGCGGAAACACTCCTGTTTTGTGTCAGGGCACGACTTTAGTCGGGCCGTAAACGATGGGGCCTGATGAGGGCTTTAGCCCCTGGGGTTCGCTTTTTTGAAGGGTACGGGCTTTAGCCCGTACGTACTGATTGGAAAAAGATACCTGAAGGCATTACAGGCTACGGAAACACTCATGTTTTGTGTCAGGGCACGACTTTAGTCGGGCCGTAAACGATGGGGCCTGATGAGGGCTTTAGCCCCTGGTGTTCGCTTTGTTTGAAGGGTACGGGCTTTAAGCCCGTACGTTACCGATTGAAAAAAGGGACCGGCTTTAGCCGCTGAGGGCCGAGTTTCATTAGCAACAGCGGCTTTTTGCGAAGGTTCCGGAAATCACACTAGGGCCCCAGAGCAGCAAGTCTGAAATGCAGAGGTGGCTGTCACCATGGCGCTGTTCAAGAAAGCATCGATGGGTCTTCTCTCCGTCCTTTTTTTTCTATCGTTCCCGTTACAGGGTACGGCCCAAACCAAGCCCTACCGTGTCCTGCTTGTGATCTCGAAGCAATGGAAAGATCCCAGAAGCTTCCTGGTGAGCGGCGGCGGCGAATTTCAAACCATGGTCACGCTCTTCAAGTCCTGGGGAGTCCCTTCGATATTCTCCGCCTCGACCAAGTCCTGATGGACCCAAACCAGTTCACCGACTTCGAGGGTCGTCCGCGCTACGGCGCAATCATCTGGGATGCCCCGGATCCGATTTCATCCAGTGACGAGGCGCTCCTGGCCGAAGCCGTCGAAAAACTGCACATATCGCTCATCGTCCTTGGAGATCGCGTGCAGCCGCCGGTGATTCAGCGGCTCTTGGGCATTCACTACAAGGGCTCGTGGATGCACAGCACGCACCCGATGGTCACGGGACAATCTTTTCTTGCTGCGCGGGCTCCCCAACGATCTGCGTACGGATGGGCCCCGCGTAGTCGCGATGCAGCGGCAACAGGTAGATCTTGTTGAGGCGCAGGCGCTCGCCGCCGCCGGCGGTCTTCCGCAGATCACGGAACGTGACCTGGGCAACGATACCCGGGCCATCTGGATCGGCGGCGATCTCGACTACATGCTCTTGTATCAGCCCATGCGCACTGTCTTGCGTCGTTCGATCACCGAGGCGATTGGCTATGCTCTGGAGAAAACCTGGACCAACGACATCGTTCTTACCATGGATGATCTTGGAAACGCGCAGAACTCCTGGCTCGAACACTGGCATTACCCCGCACTGACTCGCAGGAACAGATCCGCCGCTATCTCATCGAGCCGCTCAAAGCCCATCACGCGGTCCTGTCCATCAATACCGTGCCCGGCTTTGTCGACGATAAGCAGCATCGCATCGTGCCCACGTTGGCAACAGCCCAATTCACCGATGAATTCGGTACCAAACAGGACTACATCTCCACCAAGAAAGGCCTGGATGAAGGCATCGCCGCGGGCGTGCTTGGAGATCGAGAGCCACGGCTGGACCCATATGCAGCCGGACCTGACCTCGGCCTCCAGGCCCATGGTGGGGAGCTCCGGGATTAACGATCAGCAGCGCGCAGAAATGGGCTGGTATCGCGAGTTCTACGACATTCCGCCGCGACCACGAAATTCCCGCCGCCGAGCAGAAGTTTCGCATGCAGCAATCGCGCGAATTGGTTGAAGGCCGAATTCGGAGTTGACCCTCTGGAGTTTTCGACCGGCGGTAATGGCATTTCCCGTAGCCCCGACAACAATACCTTCAGGCTGGCCGCGGAAGCCGGTTACGGCTATTACGGCGGCTATCTGGGCAAAGATCTTAGCCGTCGAAGGCCGCGCCGACTCCAATGCAGACTTCGGCGGAAGCAGACGATGTGCCGCTTGCTCTTGCCTGCGCCTGCCAGACGGCCATGATCGCGGCAGTCGCGCATGATCCAACCAGGCTTTGCCAAAGTGTTCGACAAATATCCCGACCATCATTTCATCGGGTTTGGACGAGTACATCGGATATCAGCATGCCGATATTCGAACCGCCGGCCGAAAGCGCGGATAACGGCTTGAAAGTTGGTCATCAACTACGATCCGCATTATTGTCAGCGCGCTGATCGCCAAGGGTTCTACCTGGGAACTGCATCTTTCGGATTGGCAACGCGCCAAGATAAATTCGCAGCCCATCAGGGTTGACGGTAAAAAAACCGGCGCCGTCGCGCAAGAATGGACCCCGATCTCGTTGGACGCAGGCCCGCAAGCCACACGCTCGAAATACGCTGAGCGTCAGGAGATAACGAAATGCAGCGAATCCGCTGGTATCTGGTGATTCTGGCGGCACTGTTTCCAGCGGCTTCGCTCTGCGTAGCGGCCCCGGTTTCTCCCGATACCGTCGAATTGCAGACCGGCTGGCAATTGTCGTCCTCTTGGAACGTGGTTCAGGACGGAAGCTGCCATCTCGCAGTCTTCTTACGATGCCGGGCAATGGTACCCCATCACCCGCATGCCGGTGACGGTTCTGGAAGTACTTCAAGAAGACGGGATCTATCCGAATCTTTACTTCGGCAAGAATATGACCGACACGCACCCCTAAAGATCTCTTCCGTCAGGATTGGTGGTACCGCACCACATTTACCGCGCCGCCGGGGCACTAAACTTCAGTGGCTGGTCTTTAAGGGAATCAACTACCGCGCCGGAAATCTGGCTCAATGGCGAACGCGTTGCCAACAACCGCGAAATTCGTCGGTATGTACAACGAATTCGAACTGCAACGTGACCGGGAAAGTAAGAGTCCGGCGCGGAAAATGTGCTCGCGGTCAAGGTCACGCCGGAGCAGGCATTCGAAGACATTGATGGCGTCGAACTCGCTGACGCCTGGTTTGATTGGATCAACGTGCAAGTATCTCGGCTTCAAGCGCGCCCGACCAGCAGATTGGCATCTCCTATGTGCCCGATCGCAATGCCGGTGTCTGGAAGCAGGTCTATTTGCGAAGGACGGATGAGGTCGTGGTTGAAAATGCGTATGTGAAAACCGATCTCCCTCTGCCCGCGACCAGTCCCGCGGCGTTGACCGTGTATTGCGATTTAAAGAACGGCAGCGCGTCCCCGGTCTCGGGCGTCTTGATCGGAGAGATCTATCGCCAAGGTAAAGCCGACCATCTCTTTCGAACAAAACGTCGAGCTCGCTGCCAACGAAGAGCGCGAAGCGACAGTTTTCTGCCGATACTGTTCGCCAGTTGCTGATCGACCATCCTGATCTTTGGTGGCCTTATCAGTGGGGTCAACCGAATCTTTACCATCTTAAATTACGCTTTAAAGTAGGAAGCGATATCTCTGATTCTAAGGACATTAACTTCGGCATTCGGAAGATCACCCCGCATCGAGATGCCGATAATCAATTCCCCGCGCTCGGCGGCGGAGGAAATTTCTATCTGCAGGTCAACGGTGTCGACTTCCTTATCTCGCGGCGCGGACTACGAGCCTGATCTCCTCTTCAAATATGACGAAAACAGCGAAGAAAATGCAATCCTCCGCTATGTAAAAGACATGGGCCTAAATATGCTCCGCTGGGAATCAAAAATCTCCAGTGAGCACATCCTTGAAGAAGCCGACCGCCAGGGTATTCCGGTCATGCTGGGTTGGATGTGTTGCAACCAGTGGGAGCGATGGAGCCAGTGGGATACCGAGGATCAGCGCGTCGCCCGCGACAGCCTGCGTACCCACATCAGCATGCTCCGGTCGCATCCTTCCGTCTTTCATCTGGGCCAACGGCAGTGACGGCCACGCCCCCGACAAGGTAAAAAGCGACTACCACCAGATTCTCAGCGACTTGCACTGGCAAAACGCGGTCGTCGATACCGTCTCTTCGTTCAACAAAGACGCCAATGGCAAAGTGATCTGGGATGGGATTCGCATGGCGGGCCCATATAGCTGGCGCCCGCCTTCCTATTGGTTCAGTGATCAATACAAGGCCACCACTGGTTCGTGCGCCGAGCAAGGAGACAACGAGAGCATCCCTCCCTACGAAAGCCTCAGAAAATTCATCCCGGCAGACAAACTGTGGCCGATCAACGACTGGTGGTACTACCATGCCGGCGCCACCGATGGAAACTCAACCCTATTGAACGTAACCAAGACCATCAACGCGCGCTACGGACCTTCAACCAGCGCGGCGGAGTTCGCGGAGAAGGCCCAAATGAGTCACTACGAAAATACCCGGGCGCAATTCGAGAACTTTGCTGCCAGCGGCTGGGCCAATCACAAGATGACTCTCTACTGGATGCTCGATAGTCACTGGCCCTCGTTCTTCGGTCATATCGTTGACTACTATCTCAAGCCGGGAGGGAACTACTTTGGCGCGAAGCAGGGCCTGAAACCAGTCAGCATCGTTTATGACTACTACGCCACCGGAGACCGGAGCGTCGCCAAAATTCACCTGGTGAACCAGACGCCGACCGACCTTACGAATCTAACCGCTAGTGTGACCTTCATCAATCTTGACGGGTCAGTCCAATTCAACCGCGCCAAGGAGCATCTAAACCTAAGTTCGCTCTCATCGCCTGTGGTCATGGACCTGCCGCGCGTCAAAGGTCTGAGCCCGGCCTTTTTTGTCCGTTGCCAGCTGAAAAGCAGCGAGGGCCGCCTGTTGGCTGATAACGTCTACTGGCAGTCGACCACAGATGACTATTTGGGTTCACCAGAGACGGAAGACGGGTTCACGCTCACACAACGGAGCTGGGCTGACCTGACGGCACTGAATCACATGGAGGTCGCGGACGTTGCCATGAGCAGCAGCATGCAGAAAGCGGATGGTTGGGTCACCGTGACCACGACCCTGACCAACCGCTCCAAAACCCCGGCGTTTTTCATGAGAGCGGAAGTGACCGGTTCAGCCACCGGCGACGAGATCCTTCCGATTCTTTGGGACGATAACTATGTAACCCTGTTTGCCGGTGAGACAAAAAAAGCTGCAGGCGCGATACGCGGTCACCAACGCCCCGGCCTCAGGGACATTCGTTCGCCTGCAAGGGCACAACGTTCCAGTTCAAGTTCGCCCGTTGGTTGCGCAAGACAATGCTTTGTTGCACTGAGCGCTCGCATTTGCGCCTCTTGTCTCCCTCATCAAGGACGGGTGGCCCACATCTCGCTCGCGTTTCGCGAGATGTGGGGTAACACGGATGTTGTCCGCTAAGCGCATCGGATGAATCGGAAGCTAGAGGGAAAGCGCAGTGAGTATCCCACATCTCGCGAAAAACGAGCGAGATGTGGGCCACCCGTCCTTGGTGAGGGAACCAGAGGTGACCGGCACGCGACTGAGTGGAGTGAAAACAACTAACCGAGCAAAAACCGGTTGGCTGGAAGCCCCCCGATCTCCATTTCTACCCCGAACACACTACCGGACAATTGGTCCGCGGAACGAGCACTGGTTATGTAAAGCGTGCGCAGGTCTCTCCCGCCAAATGTGCACGTAGTGGGAAGTGATGCGGCAAGGCGAACGATCTGGTCGACGCGACCATCGGGAGCAACCCTGATAAGGGCTCCCGCTCCTGGTCGGGTGTTCCATAGGAAGCCCTGCCTATCAATCGTAGAACCATCCGGCGCCCCAAGCTCATATTTGTAGATAAACGGCTGCTCCCCGGAAATCGCACCAGTCTGCTGGTCGAAGTCGAAGCTGGAGATTTTGTTGGCAATGCTGTCGCCGAAGTAGAAGATTTTATGGTCCGGGCTCCAGGCAACCGTATTGGATATGCCGATATTTCGCTTCCACTCGGTTGCGATACCGTTGGCGTCGATGCGATAAAGAACACCGTCCGTAAAAATCACGTCGAGATTCTCTCCACGCGGACCGACGTTGTTTCGCATGGTTCCAACCCAGAGTGAACCGCGCGGGTCGACGCCGGCATCGTTACAGCGCATCTCTGGCGCCGTGGGCAGTGTGAAGAGCGTTTCAACATGAGGAGTGCGTATGGGCCGACCAGAGACCTACTCTTGACGCGAAAACAACCAGGAGACGGTTCGGATCGGTGGTGAGGTTCATCGACGTTACTGGTTCGTCAAAGATCCAGCTAAATGTCGTCCCATCTTCCGGCACAAAACGATGGATGAGAAACCGGTTGATATCCGTCCAATACAGAGCCTTCTCTTCGGGATGCCAAATTGCGCCCTCGCCGCAGATGTCACCCGCTGGAGAAACGCAACAAATCTTGTTGGACGAAAGAACCATAGGCAGTCATTTCCTCACTGGGACAAAAGTTAGCGTAAGTCATCGGCCCCGCGTCATGGAGTAGGGAAGCTCGAGTGGCTGCATCGACCACGTCGCGTCAGCCTTGGTGCTCATTACGAAGCGCAGTTCACCCCCTTGCATCAGTTCCTCATGCCGGAGGAATGAACGTGAGAGCGGGTGACCATTCAGAGTGACCGACTTAACGTACGCATGCGATGAATCGAGATGTTCGGCGACCACCTTGAATGTATTTCCGTTGGGAAGGTGAAGGGTGGCCTCGTCCACAAACGGACGGCCAATCACGTATTCATTCGAACCAGGTGCGACAGGGTAGAATCCCAGCGCGGTGAAGAGCAGCCACGCAGACATCTGTCCAAGATCGTCGTTCCCGACAAGACCATCGGGAGCGGGTCGATACTGCGACTCCACAATCTGCCGCAGCCTTTCCTGCGTTCTGGCCGGCGCGTGCGCGTAGACATAGAGATAGGCAAGGTGATGGCTCGGTTCGTTACCGTGGATATACTGCCCAATCATGCCGCTAATGTCCTCAACATCGGCGTATTGATGCGGGTCGACCTTGGCATCGAACATCGCGTCAAGCTTCGCAATCAGCTGCGCATCGCCGCCAAGCAGATCGATCAGTCCCTGTTCATCCTGCGGCTGAAACCAGGAATATTGCCAGGAATTGCCTTCCGTGAAGCCGCTGCCCGCTCCGGCCTTGGCAGGGTCGAACGGAGACGCGGTACTCTCCATTGGCAAGCCGCGGCTCAACAAAGCCATCTTTCACGTTGAAGTTGTTGCGCCAGTTGCCGGCTCGCTTGGTGAATGTGTCCGCCACGTCTCGATGCTTCAACGCTCCTGCCATGCGAGCGATCGTCCAGTCGTCGAATGCGTATTCCATGGTCTTCGACGCTGCTTCATCGTCGTGGTCTACCGGTACATAACCAAGCCGCATGTAGTCGTCCAGGCTGCCATAAGGCCCATAAGTAGCGCTGGCAACAGCGGCGCGGAGCCCCTCCTCCGTATCAAACCCGCGGATGCCCTTCATGGTTGCATCGGCGATCTCCGGCACGGCGTGGTAACCAATCATGCACCAGGTCTCAATCCCTTGCTCCTGCCAAATGGGGAGAATCCCGAACTGGCTCTCGCGGCGCGAAGCCAGCAAGGAGTTCACCAGGTCGCTGGTTCGCTCCTCCGGCTCGAGCAGCGTCATCAGCGGCTGCTCCGCGCGAAACGTATCCCAAAGGCTCAGGTTGGAGACGAAGTGGAAGCCTGCGGCATGGTGGACCTGATTATCAGGACCGCGATAGCTGCCGTCTGCATCCATGCTAAGGTTTGGCGACTGCATCGCATGGTACAGCGCTGTGTACAGATTCTTTTCCATCTCCGGCGACGCAGTGATGTCGATTCTCTGGAACTCCTTTGTCCATGAGGCTGTCGCCGCTGCGTGCACTGCGTCGAAGTCGAAGCCGGGCACCTCCGCATCCATGTTGGCAATCGCATTCTCTTCGCTCACCGGCGAGAGCGCGACCTTCACCACCAGCGGCTGAGCTTGCGGGTGGAACCCGAAGACTGCAATGAGGCCGCGCCCCTCCATCGCTTGGGTATTTTCTGGAGAAGTTCCGGGAGTTTTGAAGCCGTGATACTCAACCGGCAGAGGTTCCCGATCGTACAGGCTGTGCTGTTCGATTGGCTGTGAGAACCGCATCGCGAAGTAGAGTTGACGGCCAGGCGCCCAGCCACGTGTTTCGCGCATGCCAGTTACCGTGCCGTCGTCGCGAATGCGCAGCCGCGACCAAAGCACCTTACCGGGATAGTTATAGATGGACGAACGCAGATCGATGAGAACATGCGCCGGCTTACCTGCCGGGTAGGTATAACGGTGTACACCTACGCGAGGGCTCGCGGTTAGCTCCGCATGGATTCCGTAATCGAGCAGATCGACAGCATAGTAACCTGGCTCGGCCCTTTCCTGCTTGTGGCTGAAGCGGGAACGATAGCCGGATTCAGGTTTTTCGATATCCCCCGGTTCGAGCCGCACCTCGCCGGAGATTGGTTGAATCAAGACGTCGCCAAGATCAGAGTGGCCGCTGCCTGAGAAGTGCGTGTGCGAGAAGCCCAGGATCGTGGTGTCTTCATAGCGATATCCAGAGGCCCACTTGTAACTCTGCTTGAAGGGACGAATCTGGGTGTCGGGAGAAAGCTGCACCATGCCGAACGGCACCGTCGCCCCTGGAAAGGTATGGCCGTCTGGCCCCGTCCCGATAAATGGGTCGACGAACGCCAGTTTCTCTTGCGCCGAGTGGGACGTTTGTCCAGCCGTAATCTCCGGATGACAAAAGAGCAGGACAACAAATGCCGCGGATGCCGCATTGATCGTGATGAGGATTGAACGGCGGGCGAAGAATGCCTTGAACATGAACCCATGATAGTTTGCCGAAGACCCTCGCAATGGCCTAGATTGCTAGACATGGCCCTGAATGATCGTCGTTCCTTCCTCAAGATGGCAGCCCTCGCCGGCGCCTTTTCCACGAACAGCCTCTTCCACCAGGCCCACGCCGCTGATTGGCACGCGGCGACCCGCGCCCTGGGCCACCTGGATGATGTGGCGGCGGCTCAGAACGAAGATTTCTGGAGCGTGATTCAGCGTGGCTATTCGGTCAGTCCTCAGATCATCAACCTCAATAACGGCGGAGTCTCTCCCTCGCCCATCGTCGTGCAGCAGGCCGTGGAGCGATACAACCAGCTTTCGAACGAGGGTCCGTCGTATTTCATGTGGCAAATCCTCGATCAGGGCCGCGAGCCGTTGCGGCAGAAACTAGCCAACCTGGCGGGCACGCCGGCTAACGAGATTGCCATCGACCGCAACGCGACCGAAGCCCTAAACACCATCATTTTCGGTCTCCCCCTCAAGGCTGGAGACGAGGTCATTGGGGCCAAGCAGGACTATCCCAACATGATGGCTGCGTACCGCCAGAGGGCGGAACGCGACGGCATCGTTTACAAGCAAATCAGTTTTGACTTCCCCATCGAGGACAACGACGCGATTGTTAAAGCTTATGAGCAGGCCATTACTCCGCAGACCAAGCTCATCCATGTGACGCACATGGTGAACTGGGTGGGCCAGCTGATGCCGGCCCGGCAGATCGCCGACATGGCGCATGCGCATGGCATTGAAGTGATCGTGGATGGCGCTCACTCCTTCGGACTGATCGACTTCAAGATTCCGGACTTGGACTGCGATTACTTCGGGACCAGCCTGCACAAGTTCCTGTCGGCGCCGATTGGCTCAGGGATGATGTGGGTCAAAGCGGATAAGATCGAAAAGATTTGGCCACTTACCTGCGGGAACACTCACAGCAGCGACATTCGCAAGTTTGAAGTTCTCGGAACGCGCAGTTTTCCCATCGAACAGGGCATTGGGGAAGCCATCAACTTTCACGAGGCCATCGGGTCCCGCCGCAAGCAGGAGCGCATCTTCTACCTGAAGAACTACTGGGCGACAAAGGTTTGTAACATCCCCGGCGTAAAGCTGCATACGTCACTCGATCCAAGATTCTCCTGCGCGATTTGCGGGGTGAGCATCGATGGCATGACTCCGGGCGCATTGAATACGGCTCTGTTCGACCGTTACAAGATCCATGCGGTCGGAATGGACTATGAGAATATTCACTGCGTTCGCGTTACGCCGCACGTCTACACAACCATCCCAGACCTGGATAAGTTTGTGGCTGCGATAGGTGAGATTGCGGCCACTAAGAAGTCGTAGAAAGCAACACCTTCCGCTCCAGGCGTGATGCCTTTCAGAGATGGTTACGCCTGGAGGATAGCTTTGATCTTATTTCCGTCACCCTGCAACATGTCGCGGAAACCAGCTGCCCCTTCCTCCAATGGGTATTTTGTGGCCCAACTTGTCTCAAAATTCGTGGCCGCCAAGAGTTGGGCGCTCTGCCTGAGATCATCCATCGACCCGGAATAGATACCCGCCACACATTTTTGCCCGAGAGTTAACGCATAACTATTCAGTTCAATCCTGTCCTCGTGTAGTCCGACCCAAACCACCATTCCACCGCGTTCCACGAGGTCGAGGGAAAGGAGTTTGCTCTCGGAACTGCCGACCGCATCAATCACAAACTCTGCGCGCTCGCCCGCCCAGTACTTTAGTGTCTCGGTTGCCAGGTTTTGGTGCAGAGCTTGTACCGTCAGATCCGCTCCCAGCATCCGGGCGGCGTCCAGGCGCTCGGGAATACGATCGGAGATCACGACGCTCGACTTATACAGGTGTTTTGCGGCGAAAAGACACATAAGTCCGATGGGTCCAGCTCCGATAATCGCGACTCTTGACCTTCTGGCGTTTGGCCCTTGCCGCATCGCGTTGATACCGTTCGCGAGCGGCTCGGTGAACACGGCCGTCGCGGCAGGAAGAGCTTCTGGCCATGGGATCAAAACCCGCTCAGGAACCGCCACGTACTCCGCAAATGCGCCCGGACGGTCCATGCCCAGGATCTGCCGGCCGAGACAGAGATTCGTGTCACCTCTGAGGCAGGCGGAACATTCCCCACAATGAACGAGGGCATGCGCGATCACTCGACGTCCTTTTAACTCGTCGGCACGCACACCGTGGGCCTCTTCAACCTGGCCACAGAATTCGTGGCCCATGATCAATGGTGGCGTCCTCCGTCTGCTCGCATCTCGAAACGTCTCCAACTCCGAGCCACATATGCCGCAGTTGGAAACCCGGACCAGTACTTCTCCGTCGACAGCGTTGGGATGGGAACGTCTCTGATCTCAAGTTTCCCCCAGGACGGGTAATACAGCGCCTTCATTCTCCAACCCCCGTCGCTGTTGTATCGAGCCGGATCAACATACCACGACAAGCGCTTAAGCGCCACCAATGGTTCCTAGCGTCTTCTACATTGGGCCACGGTGATCTACCAGCTTGCCCTAAAACGAGAAATTTGGGCTTGGCGAAGGGGACATTGTCCCCTTATCGCTCTAAGGGAAACATTCACATTATCAATTGTTTACGGTGCCTTATTCCAGCATAATTGATCTCGAATTCAAATTTGGATGTTGACAAGTGCGTAACGCATCGACTACGGTTCATGCTCGCTTAAAATAATCAAGCGCTTAGGGGCAACCTTCACGGCTGCCTTTACTGCTGCAGATAGTTAGGCGTTGCCCGGGCAATCCATAGTTTGGCTTTAAGGACCGCTCGGGACTGACCGATAAGAGTTCCCAGGGATATCACTATCGAAGTAAGCGGAACCGCAGGCCGGGAAGCAGAACTGAAGGTTGGATTTTTTGGAGGAGATGGAGATGAAGTGGTTTCGGATACTTGTGCTTGGAGTCTCTGCGTTCGCATGTCTCAACGGATCCTTCCTGCCATGGCGCAAACAGGCGGAGGCTCTGTGGTTGGTACAATCCACGATCCTTCGGGAGCAGTTATTCCGAAGGCCGACATTACCTCACAAATGCCGACACCAGTGCGGCGATTAATACGAAAAGCTCGTCCTCAGGGGAGTTCGTCTTCCCCCTGGTGCCGGTGGGAATCTACACATTTGACGGTCTACCGCGCCGGGATTTGAACGGGTAGAGCAGCAAAATGTCATGCGTCGGCCTTAATAAGACGGTCCACGTGAACGAGGTGCTGAAGTCGGATCCGCGACCGCCACGGTTCAGGTCGAGGGGCTGACCAGCCAACTGGAAACGACTACCTCTCAGGCCGCGACAACAATCGACCAGAAGACTTTCGACGATCTGCCCATCGCCATGACCGGCGGGGCGCGCAGCGTGACCGCTGTCGCCGACCTGATGCCTGGCGTCGCGGATACCGCTGCCATCGGATACGGATCTACCGGGGCGCAAGGGCAGGAGTTCTCGACCACGATCAACGGCGGTCAAGCCTGGGGCGGCGCTGTCATGTATGACGGCATTCCGTTCATCTCCGCCAATCAGAGCGGCGATTATCGTATCCAGCCGGTTCCCGTTGAGGCGCTGCAGGAATTCTCCCTGGTGCAGAACAATTTCTCCGCCGAGTACAGCCGCACTCCCGGCGGCAATCTGACCTACACCACGCGCAACGGAACCAGCAGTTTTCACGGGCAGGCCTACGACTACCTAAGAAACACCGATCTGGACGCGGCCGGCTATTTCGCCGCCAGTACGCCGATCACGCACCAGAACGAGTTTGGTGTAAACGTCGGCGGACCGTTCATCATCCCGCATCTCGCCCGCGAAAGACAAACTCTTCTTCTTCGCTTTCTATAGTGGATTCCGGCTGGCGGGCGGAATTACGAACAGCCTGACGACCATCCCACCGTGGCTGAACGCACCGGCGACTTTTCGTCGTCTGGGAAGGCAATATCTACGATCCAAGGACCGACGCCTGCGACGCCCTAGGCAATTGCACGCGTCAGCAGTATGCTACAACGGAGTCTTGAACGTGATACCCCCCAGCGAGATATCTGCCGTTGGGCAGGAATATGTCAAATATCTCCCGCAGCCGATTAACAGCAGTTTGATCAACAACTTCCGCACAACCGGTGTAAACAACCTCATTGAAGATCGCTGGGGTGGAAGAATCGATTACAACCTGAACGAGAACAATCTATTTCATGGATTCTTCTCCCTTGGTCCGATCAACAACGCAAATGTTACAGCACGATCTTTCTACCGCCGATTTCCACTTACGGAGCCAGCGAAGGAAACAATCAGTCTCGGCCTTGCACGTCTAGGCTACGATCACACCTTTTCCCCTCGCCTGATGATGCACCTGGGCTTTGGATATAACTACGACACGCAAAACAGCACCGCGCCCTTCACCAACATTGTGAACACATTCGGTATACCAAATGCGCTCGCGATCACGCCGCAGTTCTATTGCAACCAGAACAATCTCTGCCCTTATGCCGAGTACCGGCGGCGGCGGCGGCTCAACCAACTCATGAGAACACCTATATTGAAAGCGGCTTCGTCTCCTGGCAGAGAGGAAAGCACCAGATCAAAATAGGCGGGGAATACGATCAGCATTGAAGGCAATCTCAAGACGCTGGACAGCATCGTGGATGCGATGAGCCCGCTCGAAACCGCGCTTCCCAGGCGTTGCCTCGTCGGGAGATGGCTTCGCCAGCTTGATGGCCGGAGCCTTCGATGAAGTGCAGCAAACGGACAACCCTTTCGGGGCGGAAAACCGCTTCCATTATCTGGCTACCTACATCGAAGACAACTGGAAGATGTTCCCAACCTGACGCTTAATCTGGGATTCCGCTACGACATTCCCTGGACCTTGACGGTGCCAACGGAATCAATGGGGTTCACGTCGCTTCGAGTTTCGATCCTGACCTTCCCAATCCTGGGGCAAACGGCATCCCTGGAGCGCTCGTCTATCAGGGGCATGGTCAATACACCTGCAATTGCGATCGCCTGGCGAATACCCGCTTTACCATGGCGCAGCCGCGAGTCGGATTCGCGTATGAACTCAACAATAAGACCGTTATCCACGCAGGCTACGGTCTCTATATCAGCATTGATGGATCCAGCAATGGAAACGGCTTTGCGATTTTGGCGGACGGCTTTAATGCCAATGTGGTCACCAACACGGTGAACGCCGGAGTTACGCCGGCGATGCTGGTGGAAAATGGCTACCCGACGTTCACCCCGCCGCCCTTCATCAGTTCGACCTACGATAACTTCTCCGGAACCAGCTGGACGCCGAGAATCAAGCGGACTTCCTGGTGTCATCAATGACTAGACGCTGAGTGTGCAGCGCCAACTTCCGCATTATCTGCTGCTCGACATATCGTATGTAGGCAACGTAGGCTCCCATCTCGGATCGCGATCTCGCAAATCCGAACCAGATCCCGCATCAGCTATGTCAGCCAGTACGGAGCCAATACCCTTTCGTCCCTCCTCACTTCCCCGGCGGGCATCGCGAGCGGCGTTCCAGGCTCCCTTCCCGAACTTCAGTGCGGACCTGGGAAGTTCGGCGACGGTCGCCCAGGCGCTAAAGAAGTATCCGCAATACACGGGCATTACCGTAGTGAAGCAAAATACCGGCCACTCCAACTACAACGCTTTCCAGGCCAGACTGCAACATCAGTTCCGTGATGGCTTTTCGCTGCTGGGGAGCTTCACCTACGCCAAGCAGATGACCAATGCGGAAGATGAGATCGGCCAATTCAATGACGGTCCCCAGGATGCTTATGTCACTGCAGGGTGAATATGCCAATGCTCTTACTCAGCCGCCGCTGACTCTCACCATTTCCTATGACTATGAACTCCCGTTTGGATATCAACGGAAGTTCCTGAATCATGGCATTATGGCTTCTGCCCTGGGCGGGTGGGGTATTTCCGGGATCCACCATTACCAGAGCGGTGTATCCTTGTTCGAAACCTCGGTGACTAACACTCTACAGATCGGCAGTTCCATCCTCCGGCCTGACTTTGTCCCTGGGCAGTCCCGAGAAAGCACACTGGGATGGAAAATTCAATCCTTATACGGATCTCTATATGAACCCCGATGCGTTCACGGCTCCTCCGCCTGGAACTTTTGGGAACGTGCCGCGGAACCTTACCTCTTCGCAGCTTCGCCTATCTACGACGAAGACTTGAGTGCACGGAAAAACTTCCATGTCTGGGAATCTCTAAACATGCAGTTTCGGAGCGACTGTTTCAACGCGTTCAACCGGACCTGCTTCGCGACCATATTTACTGGAACAGGCAACCCCGGCGTGGCCAACTCCGGCTTTGGCACGATTGCTTCCAAGGGAATCAACCGCGAACCATTCAATTCGCGCTCAAACTGCTGTTCTAACCAATGCGCCATAAGGAGTATGGGAAAGCGTAAAACGGCTTCCATACTCCTCATGGCGCATTCCATTTAAGCTAACAGTTCGCTCTCAATCGAAGTTTCCCTCATATGGCACCCTATTAACGTGCGAGGGAATCACCCCGATCCGGTGGCAGCTCCTGCCTTCCGACGATTAGAAGCAGCTTTCAGCGGCGCGTACGACGCGTTGGCCCATGATGCCATGTTCGGAAACCCCCCTGTGAAGGTATTCTTTCGACAGGTTTGAGAAGGAGCTTCTGAATTGTCGAAAGATAGAAAACAGAAGGAAGGGTTGAGCCGGAGGGCCTTTCTCAACAGCTCCCTCACTGCGACTATGGCGTCCATTGCATTACCGGCAAGCCTGCCTTTCGCTGCCGCTGAGAGTATCGAGCAACACGCGGTGTCTGGTACTTCCGAAATCGCTTTTCGTGCGGCAAAACCGATCTGGCCGCGCGGGCGCGAGAAAGAGATGAACCTCTTTGTCGGGTTTCGCGCTATTTTCGAAGCGCCCTCCGGACAACAAGTTCATCTGCGGGTCGCCGGTTCGACTCTTTATCGTGTCTATCTCAACGGAGAATTCTTTGCATCGGGACCCGCTCGCGGTCCGCATGATCATTACCGGGTCGACCTTTGGGACATCGCCCCGCTGCTGGCGACCGGCAAGAACAGCGTCTGCGTGGAAGTCGCCGGGTATAACATCAACAGCTATTACATCTTGAATCAGCCTTCGTTCCTGCAGGCTGAGGTTGCGACGGACTCGATCGTGCTTGCCTCCACCGGGGGAAGCGGCAGTCCCTTTGAGGCCAAGGTTCTCTCTGAACGCGTGCAGAAGGTGCAGCGCTATTCGTTCCAGCGCGCCTTTTCTGAGGTCTATCGGGCTGATCCCTCGACTGCCGAGTGGCGTGAACGTTTCGACGCTTCTTTCCCGCCCGTTCCGTGCGCCACTTCTGAGCCACGAAAGCTGATTCCGCGCCGGGTTCCGAGTCCGGCATATGAGAGACGGCAGCCGGAGCAGATCACTTCTGAAGGATCCTTCCAATGGGGCGCGATCGGCCCCAAGAGCCTGGCGCAAGATCGCTCTGTTCCTTCTGCCGGCAAGATCAGTCCCACGCTTCTTGGATACCAGGAGCAGGAATTGACGGTGATTCCTTATCTTGAGTTGCAAAAGGCCGCGACCGTGGTTAACCGTCGCGTCGATGAACCATATGTTTGCAATCAACCCCTGCAGTTGCGCGCAAATGAGTTCAAGATTCTCGATTTCGGCACCAATCTGGTGGGATTTTTTGGCGCAAGCGTAACCGTCCATACTCCGGCGAAGCTTTACTTCACTTTCGATGAAACCCTGACCGACGGCGATGTCGACTTCAAGCGTCTGATGTGCGTCAATATCGTTGCCTACACCCTGGCGCCCGGCTCCTACAAACTCGAAACCTTTGAGCCTTACATTCTTCGCTTCCTGAAGCTGATGGTCCTGGAAGGAGAGTGCGAGGCTACCAACGTATTTCTGCGGGAATACACCGCCCCTGACGTTTGGACCGCTCACTTTCGCTCGAGCGACGAAGGGCTTAACCAGCTTTTCGCCGCCGGCAGAGAGACCTATCGCGCGAATGCGGTCGATTTCTATACAGACACGCCTTCCCGGGAGCGCGCCGGATGGCTTTGCGATAGCTCCTTTACCGCGCAGGTTTCTCCCTTATTGAGTGGGCATACCAGGGTAGAGAAGTGCTTCTTTGAAAACTTCCTTTTGCCCGATCACTTCGCTTATATCCCGGATGGGATGATACCCGCGTGTTACCCCGCAGACCATTATGATGGAGGATTCGTCCCAACCTGGGGTCTTTGGTTTCTGATCCAGCTGGAACAATATCTGGCGCGGAGTGGAGACAGTGAATTAGTGGAGGCCCTACGCCCGCGGGTGCTCAAGCTTCTCGATTACTTCAAGCCTTTTGAGAATGGCGATGGCCTGCTTGAGAAACTGCAGGGGTGGGTTTTTATCGAGTGGTCGAAATCGAATGATTACGTCCAGGACGTAAATTATCCCGCGAACATGCTCTATGCTGCGGCGCTGGCTGCGGTCGGGCGCATCTACAATTTGCCGCAACGCACCGAGCAGGCGGAAGCGGTGAGGAAAGTCATCCGCACGCAATCGTACGATGGTGAATTCTTCGTCGACAATGCGGTGCGTCAGGGAGCTAAGCTTGTTCCCACCCGTAACCGGACGGAGACCTGCCAGTACTATGCTCTCTACTTCGACACTGCATCTCCAGAAAACTATCCGAAGCTCTGGGAGACGCTGCACACCGCATTTGGCCCCGTTCGCAGAACTACCAGGGCATTCCCGGAGATCGCTCCCTCCAATGCCTTCATGGGCAACGTCCTGCGGCTTGAGCTTCTCTCCCGCGCGGGTCTTACCGATCAATTGGCCAGTGAAGCCAAATCTTACTTTCTTTATATGGCCGAGCTCACCGGCACCTTCTGGGAGAACATGGGCAATGAGGCCAGCATGGATCACGCCTTCGGATCGCACATCGTAGTGGCGCTCTATCGCGACATCCTCGGTCTCTACAAGGTGGACACTGTTCGCAAGGCGGTGCATGTGCGCTTTACCCCGTCTTCCCTTGAGATGTGTGAGGGCCGCATTCCGACTCCGGATGGATTTGTATCCATGCGCTGGACAAAAACGCCGGATGCCCTCACGTATCAGCTTGATGTTCCCGCCGGCTACAGTGTGCAAGTAGAGAATCTTGCAACATTTAGCGTCATGCAGAAGCAGTTTCCTCACGGAAAGATCAACTACGGGTACAAGATCGAGGGAGGATACAAATAAGCGGATTCGCATGCCGGATGATACGGCTCGCTATTGGGACTTCCGCAGGCGCAAAGGTTTTATGTTGTTAAGGTCGGAGGAAAAAGCAGGGTTTCCTCGGGGCGACGAAGATGTCGACCACTATGGGTGGCGGCCCCTGGCCATGCCAGGCAGCACGAACTGGTGCTCTCAATAAGTTGGGGAGTTGTTGAAGATAGAGGGTGTGATCTCTTCGAAGCGGCCTGAACTCTCCGGTTTAGAACCGTCGGCAGAAGGTGGATTCGCTGAGCCTGGCGAGAACATAACTCGGGTGTGTTCGTGAAAGGTGTCAATAGTCTGGATCACGAGGCGTTCCGCAAAAACTGGATCGTGCGTTTTTAGCGCCTCGATAATCCGATTGTGCCGCTCAATGCTTTGAATCCACTGGCCCTTTTGAGTCCGCACCGTATGTATAACGACGAAAGCGAAAAGAGGAACGATGATCCGCCTGAGAGTCTGCACTAGCATCCCATTGCCCGTCATTTCGGCGAGCAGGAGGTGAAATTGCAAATCACGCTCGTAGAATGCGTTTATATTCTGGCAATCCGCAGCTGAACGCATATCGGAAAGTGTCTGTTCCAGTTCGCTCAGATCAACTTTCTTCTGGGCCACGATGCGAGCGGAGTAGCCTTCTAATACAGCGCGCAGTTCATAGCTGTGGGTTATCTCTTCATCCGAAAGGCGAGTTACCTGGGCCGAACGGCCTGATCCTTTTTGGACGAACCCTTCGGCCAGGAGGATATTAATCGCTTCACGAACGGAAGTTTGCGAGAGCTTGAGCAGTTTAGCGTACTTAATCTCTACGATCTTTTCGCCCGGCGCAAGCTTCCCCTTGATAATCTCCTGCCGGAAGTATGCGGCAAGATTATCCTTCACCAGGAGGAGGTCTGCTTTTGCATTTTTTGTTCCGAGAGGAGACACACCCATGATTACTCATTTTAACATGCCGCAGCTTCCGAAACCGGGAAGACAACGACTTGCCCTTGCCATGGGATCGCTCTCGCAGACGCGCTGGACGGAGGCCGGCTCGCCGGCGCCGAGCTCGATGTCTTCGAACAAGAACTTTTGCCGGTCAATCATCCCTTTACATAAGTGCGCCGATATTTGGCTTACATCGCAGGTTGCCTGGTACAGCTCGGAATTGCACATGCTAGCAGCCGGGGAAACGGTTCGCGTCTTATACGATCAGCCGCTGCAGAGTCGCATCGTCCAGTTACCGCTACAGAACGGGCTCAATGGAGATAACCAGTGCGATGTTGATTGTTGCTGGCGGGGTGATTTTACCGGCCGAATTCCACGACCTCTTTAGTTTCTTCAAGGAATGCGCTGACTGTTTGAGTAACGAGGCGCTCCGCAAAGACGGGATCGCGCGTCTTGAGTGCATCAATGATGCGCTTGTGCTGCTCAAGGCTTCTGATCCACTGCTCGTCCTGAGTCCGCGCTCCTTGAACACGCATGACTACGAACGCGAATAGCGGCAGAATGATCCGCTTTAGGGCATGTACCAGCATTCCATTGCCGGTTTTTTCCGCGAGCAGCAGGTGAAACTGCAGATCGCGATCGTAGAACGCTTTGAGGTTGTGGCATTCGATTGCGGAGCGCATATCTGACAGCGTTTGTTCCAGCTCCCCAAGATGGACCTTCTTCTGGGCTACGATGCGCGCAGCGTAACCCTCCAGGACAGCACGCAGCTCATAGCTATGGGTTATATCTTCATCAGCAAGGCGAGTCACCTGGGCGGTGCGGCCTGATCCCTTCTGGATAAACCCTTCCGCCAAAAGAATATTCAATGCTTCCCGGACGGAGGTTTGCGAGATCTTGAGAAGCTTCGCCCACTGGACCTCGACGATCTTCTCGTCGGGAGCAAACCGTCCACTGATAATCTCCTCCCGGAAGTACGCGGCGAGGTTGTCCTTCACCAGCAGCAGGTCTTGTTGCGAGTATTTTGTTGCCAGCGGAGAAGAAAGCATAGCGAGGCTAAATCCATCCTAGCATGGGAGCAGCGACTTATGCCCTCCCGAGACGTGCCGGCCATCGGTATCTTTTGGTCAACCTATAGATCTTTAGGCAGTCAAGATGACAGCGGCTTTTACAGTTGAGGGCAGGCGAAATAGGTGGAGGAGATAGCCTTTACTTTGCCGCACCAAGTGCCGTCTCATCTACGCGAACGATGCGATCTCCGGGCACATTTGTGAGCACCTGGACAATACCGCTGGGCCATTGGATTTCTATCCGCCGTGCCGATACACTCGGGCCCAATCCAAAGTGAGCCCGCGGATCGCTTGAGGAAAGATAGCTGCCGGCAGTCGTGACCGTGACCCACTGTGAACCTTCAGGCGTGACAACTTTGATCACCGCGCCGATCCCATCGCGGTTGCTCTTATGGCCAACCAGCTTCAGGGTCAACCAATGATTTGGAGTCGCGGTTTCGTTGCGCAGAACATAGGCGGGGCCTCCGTTTGTAGTCACGACGGCATCGATGCGCCCGTCATTGTCGATGTCTCCGATGGCCATGCCACGCGCGGCCAATGCCTCATGGAAGATAGCGCCCGACCTGGATGATATGTCGACGAGCGCCTTTCCCGTGTTACGCACCAACAGCATAGGTTCCCGGTAACGCAGTTGCGGGAAACTCTTTTGAACGGTATCCAGGTCGTGACCTTGGGCGATGAGCAGATCTTTCCAGCCGTCGTTGTCGTAGTCGAGAAAGCGCACCCCCCATCCGGAATGCAATAGCGTCATGCCGGCGATTCCCGTTAGATAGCTCGCATAGTCAAAGCTTCCGTCTCTAGCATTTTTGTACAGAGCGTATTTTTGGTTAGCCAGATCGGTCACGATCAGGTCGGGAAAACCGTCGTTATCGTAGTCGGCGAAATCGACTCCCATTCCTGCATAGACCTTGCCGTCTCCATCGACGGCAACACCTGAGTCCAGTCCGACTTCCTCGAAGGTGCCATTCCCTGTGTTGCGGAATAGGAACTCAACCATGGAATCATTCGCGATGAAGATATCCGGATGACCGTCGTGATCATAATCGGCGATGGCGATTCCCAGGGCTTTTGCCGGCTTGGCTAAACCGGTCTTAGTTGCAACCTCAGTAAATCGGCCGTTACCGTCATTGTGATAGACCAACATGGTTATCGGTTGGAACTGGTCCGGATGACAATATCCGCGATTGTCCTGGGGACCGCACCAGATATCCTCCCAATCCCAGGTAACATAGCGGAGCACGACAAGATCCAACAACCCGTCGTTGTCGATATCGACCCACGCCGCGCTGGTGGACCAACCGCTTCCCGCCACGCCTGCCTGGTTCGTCACGTCGGTGAAGATGCAATGGCCGTCGTTGTGATAAAGGCGATTCCCGCCATAGGCAGTTACGAAGAGATCCTCCTTCCCGTCGTTGTCGTAGTCTCCCGCGGCAACTCCCATCCCATAGCCGGCGCCCTGCAAACCGGCCTTCTCTGTAATGTCTTCGAACCTTCCCTCCGGTGTCTGGTGAAACAGACGATTCCAATACTCTTCGCCTGTCTTCTGTGGAATCGTGCCCTTGAGTGTGGGGTCCGAAAAAGGAGCCCCATTTACCAGGAAGATGTCGAGGCGTCCATCGCCGTCACAGTCAAACAAGGCGGCGCCCGACCCCATGGTCTCGATCAGATACTTTCTGGAGGTATGCGGAGCCTGATGCGCGAAATGAACCCCTGAAGCGGCCGTGATGTCGACGAACTTTCCGGGCACGTCAACCGCCGGCTGCGCGGTATGGACGGTACTTTGCTGCGCGAAGCAGAGGGGCAGAATGAGCCAAAGCAACCAGAAATTGACTGCGAAGCGCAGCCTTGGACGCGAATACCGTGGGCGTGACGCCTGACCCGCATCGCAGTGGCCTGAGCCGGTTGACCGGCTTCCTTCTACGCGGCTGTGAATCGGCCGTCGGTCGATGCTAAGAGGCATATTCAGCGCCGTGGGGATCCTTTCCTTCGATCCCAGTGTAGTCCGGGCCGCACGATGAATTACCGCCAGCGCATATCATGGAAGAGTGCCGTACCATGCTCCGGAGTTTGAGGCAGTCTTCCATTTGAAAAATAAGGCTCCATTGTTACCGAGGGAAAAGGCGAAGATAAGACTCGTGGCCGTTCTTGTCTGGACTCTTGCCTTTTCGCCTCCAGTCTGGGCCGCTCTTCCTACGCCCGACAAAATGTCTGAAGCCAAAAGGCTCATTGACGCCAGGGAGCTCGACAGTGCCGAGAAGATCATCGTTGCCGAGATGATGACAGCTCCTCGGGATGCAGATTGGATCACTCTTCTGGCGCAGGTTAGGCTGGGTCAAAACCGCACCGCAGGAGGCCTTGAAATTGCTCGACGATGCGGATCAAATCGCCGGCATTACCGCGCCCGGGCAATGCTGATCAGCCTCGCGGAAAGCCAGGCGGGCCACATGGATCTGGCCGAGCCGCCACTCCGCACGGCTATTCGGCTGGATCCTTTCAACGCATCGGCCCACTATTTCCTGGGGCGGCTGCTCTATACGGACAATCGATTTGATGAGGCGATCGAGGAAAGCAACAAAGCCATTACGCTTGCTCCCGGCTTTGTTCGAGCCTATGAAAATTTGGGCTTGTGCTATGAAGGAAAGCACGATCAGGAGGAAGCGGAGCGCTGGTATCGCAAGGCGATCGATCGGGAGACAACAAGCGAAACTAAGACCGAGTGGCCGATGCTTGATCTGGCTACGATGATGATCCATGAAAATCGCTACGCCGAAGCCAAGCCCTATCTAACTCAGGCCCTCGACATCAATCCCCACAACACCGATCCTTGTTACAGATGGGAATTCTCCTGGAGAGAACCGGAGATCTTAAGGGAGCATTGGACCAGTTTCGTGCAGCAATCCAAAGCGACCAGGCGGGTGACCAACCTGGCCGCGCAAGCGCCTACTATCAAGCTGCTCGACTATGCAAGAAGCTCGGGTACGCGGACGAGGCGGCACAGGATTTCAATAAGTTCAACGAGCTCCACAATAAGCATTAATGCAGCTTTGCAGTAAGTGTCATCAAGGGAGCCGAAGGCGCCCCGAATGCCCGAAGCCACATCTCGCCTTAACGTAGTAACCATAAGGCCAGTGCGGAGCTGGAGCGCCTGCTGGGTGCTATGATTTGCCCATGCGGGCTCGCCCCGGAATTCAATGCCTGATCGCATTATTTGCCGTCTGTTGTCGCGGCCCAGCCAGCAAACCCGGGAGAGCTTGAAGATCTCTTGAAAAATGGCTAGGCCCTGAGCCAGCAGGCGGATTATGTACACGCAATTCCGTTACTAAGACGGGCAACGGAACTTGCACCTCAGAATCCTTCGGCCAACTTTTTGCTTGGAGTAGCCCTGCTGGAAAGCGGCCACCCGGCCGATGCCGTAGCTCCGCTACGGATAGCTGCGAAGGCAAATCCCGTGAATGAGGCGGCAGAAGGCTATCTGGGCGACGCGGAGATGGAGCAAAACGAATTTGCCCTCGCCGCCGAAGCATTCCAGACGGCGGTTGCCCGATCGCCAGACTCCGAGAGAGCTTTGCTATGGTGGACCGACTATAGCCTGGAACGGTTCCGGGTATTAGCGTTCTCACTTCGCGGTTCTCCACGGGGTAGAGCGACGGTGCTGAGGGCCACAGCCGAAAACGGCAAGACCGGAACGACAGCGAAGGAAGCAATGTTGCGGCAAGCGGCAGCATTGGATCCTCAGCTCAATGGGATCTGGGGGGAATTGGGGGTATCGCAAGCCCAGCTTGGTATGGACGCGGACGCTACGGCTAGCCTCAAGACGGCGCAGCAACGGCAGCCGGAGGCCTCGTCAACTTTGCAACTCGAGGCCATGCTTGATGCCGCCCGCGGGAATTGGTCTCAGGCGGAGACGAGGCTTCTGGAGCTGGGTGAACGCTCGCCCGCCGGCTGGCAGAAGTTTCTCGCCGCGTGGCCGCAGAGACTGGTTCCGGGCCAGGGAGTGAAGGGTGCTGTTTGGCAATGTATAGGCCAGGGCACGACGAGCTGCCCATTGAAGAACGTACAGGGTACCGCTCTCCCTGTTGATCGCCTTTTTCAGCGAGGGACGTTGGGAACAGCTGGCAGCAATGCCTGCTCCGGCGCCAGACAATGCAGCGGAGTGGTTTTGGCGGGGCGTCGCATTCCGCGAGCTAGGAGACTGTTCACAAGCGATACCGGCTCTGGAACGTGGACTTAAAGCCGGGGCTGAGACTGCTGCCTCCTGGCTGACGAGTTGCTATGAGTTAGAGGCTGTACAGACCGCGGATAAGCTGAAAGCTCAAGGAAAAGAAGCGTCGGTTCATCAGATCCGTGGCGATATTTTGCTCTCCATCCGGCTTGACGCGTCGCAAGCCGCAACGGAGTATACGGAAGCGCTGCGCCTGAAGCCAAACAATCCAGAACTATTAGAGAAGCTGGCGGAGGCATACTTTAGCCTCGGGGATATGGACCGGGCTCGACAGAACGGACAAGAGGCTCTGGAACAGAATCCTCACCGTCGACCGGTGTTGCGATTGTTGATCCGTGTTGCAATGAACGAACGCGACTATCCAACGGCTCTTTCGCTTCTCGCCCGATTGGCTCAGCTGGAACCTGACGATGCCTGGACACGCGTAGAACAAGGAACGGCGTATGCGCAGACAGGGCGCCCGGACGAGGCAGTTCAACACTTGAAACCATCGTTGGACGCCGGTTATCCCGACGAGAAGGGTGCGCTGCATGCGGTGCTTGCCGGACAACTGCGCAAGCTTGGCCGCGACGAGGAAGCCAGCCGCGCGGCGGACGAGGCCACCAGGCTCGCCGACTCGTTTCAGCAGCACACTCAAAGCAAACCAGATGATCATCAGTAGACGAAGATTTCTGGGGCAGACGGCGATGCTCGCCTCATCAGCACTGGCGTGCCCGCATGGCTGGGCTGCGCCGGCAGCCGGTCCAATTCGCATGGTCAATGGAGCGCCGGCGAACGGCTTGGATTTTGTGCTCCGTAATGATGCCCAAGGGCACAAGTATCAGGTGGAGACGCTCCCGGGCGGACTGGGCGTCATCGATTTCGATGGCGACGGCTGGCCTGATATCTTCTGCGTGAATGGTGCTGCTTTACCGTCCCTCACCAAGACCGGCCCGGAGTTTTGGAATCGTCTCTATAAGAACAATCGCGATGGGACATTCAGCGACGTCACCGCCCAAGCAGGCCTCGCCGGGCGAGGTTATGGAATGGGCGTCGCTGTCGGCGATTACAACAATGACGGCCATGAAGACATGTTTGTCGTCGGCGTCCACGGCAATCAGCTCTATCGCAACAACGGCGATGGAACCTTTTCCGACGTGACGGAAAAAGCCGGTTTTAACCGGGCGCCCGTTCGAAAATTATGGTCGGTTGCTGCTGCTTGGATCGACTACGACTGTGATGGCAGGTTGGATCTTTTCATCTCCAACTATTGCGATTGGGAAGCGGGAAGCGATCCCGTCTGCGGCGGACTTGCAGCCAATACGCGTGTCTACTGCCATCCTGACCTTTACCGGGCGGAAAAGATGCAGCTCTTCCACAACAATGGAGATGGAACTTTCACGGAAGTGACCTCGAAAGGTGGCCTTCCTGACCTTCTTGGCAAAGGTATGGGAATTGCCATGGCCGATTTTGCCGGAGATCATCGCCCCGGTCTCTTTGTCGCCAACGACAATGCACGGAATCTGTTGTTGCGTTCGACGGCTCACGGCCTGCAGGAGGTGGGCGTGCAAGCAGGCGTCGCCTACAACGGAGACGGACGCAACATCTCCGGCATGGGCGCGGACTTTGGAGATATTGATGGAAATGGACGGCCGGACCTGGTGATGACTGGCCTGAAGAATGAGACGTACGAGTTGTTTGTGAACCGCGGGGACGGCACCTTCGACGATGGAAGCGCGGCCTCAGGCTTGCTCGCTTTGACGAGCCCGTGGAGCGGTTGGGGCTGCGGCCTGGTGGATCTCGACAACGATGGCTGGCTCGATCTTTTCATCGCCTGCGGAGGGCTAGATTCAAATGAGCCGCAGCAGAATCGAATCCTGCGCAACCTTGGCGGGAAGTTTGTCGATGTGTCGGAGGGCGTGGGCCCGCAGTTCGCGACTCCAAGGCTGCACCGCGGCGTCATCTTTGCGGATTTTGATCGCGACGGACGGATCGATGCGGCGGTCACCGCACTGAATGCGCCCATCGAGATATGGTGGAATCGAAGTCCCCAGCGCAATTGGCTGCAACTGCGGCTTCAGGGAAAGCACAGCAACCGCTCCGCGATTGGAGCGCAAGTGACCTGTAAGACTTCAAGTCGAACCCAGACACGTTGCGTAACAAACACTGTTGGCTACGCGTCCAGTAGCGATCTGACAGTGCATTTTGGACTGAACATGGACCGCAAGGCCTCGGTGGAGATTCGATGGCCTTCCGGGAAAATACAACAGATGGGTGAATTGGCTGCGAATCAGCGGCTGACCGTTGAAGAGGCGGATTAGCCTGTGTCTCGAGGAAAGACTTCACAAATGGCCCTTCGCTCGGTGACACTGCCATTGCTTATCCGCCATGGCCAAGCGGACCTTGGAGTCATTCAACGGCATTTCAGCCGAATCGACACCCACTTTAACCGAAGGGAAGGGAATCGCTGTCCCTCCCGGGTCTTGAACTCATCTTCGTTCCCGGTTGCCGGTTTCCTGCTTCGAGCACTCTGTGCACCAAACCTCCCGGCCGGGTCAGTGCAGTGATGTCATTGTTCAGCAACGCGGCTGGTGCATTCCAGATCGACCAGTTAAACCAGTAATCCCAGCCATAGTTGACCTCGCCGGTGTCTCCGCCGGCGCTGCAGCCGTTCGTACCGTCCCACATATATCCCCAGGTAAGGTAGCTGAGCGCGAGATTCTTGCGCAGAAGCTCCAGGCCAAACTTCTTTTGCCCTTCGTAAATGAAGGTCAGCGCATTCCAGATGACCTGGTGGTTGGTGTACACATATTCGCCGGTGAGGTACCCCGTTTTATCGGCGGTCCAGAGAGTGCCGTCCGGCATGGAGTAGATGGGCGGCATGCCGGCTTTGCTTAGATTGCAAACTTTCTCGCGCAGAGTTGAGAGCACGCGGCGAACATTTTCCTTGGGAAAGACCTCGGGCAAGCCGCAGAAACGTGCCCAGTACTGGCCATTGAGTTGAGGCGAGAAGAAGGCGTCCAAAGTCTTACCCGTTTTTGTATCGTTGTAGACGAGGTAGTGATCGCCTTTCCACAAGTACTGCTGCATGGCTTCTTTGCCGGCGGTGATCAAAATATCCAGGAGCTGTACCTCTCCGGTGTCGCCCACGGCCTGCGCCCACGCCTTGAGCATCTCGGCCCCGGCCAAACGCAGGCCGCCAGGGTGAGTAACGTAACCGTACATGGAACGATCTTCGAACCATTCGATATCATTCCAGGCATGTGGCCGATGCGGTGGCATGGCGATAATTTGTGATGGTCCAAGATCCGGGCGCTGGCTGAAGGAATACTCGAGAGCCTTTTTCACCGAGGGATAGAACTCCTTCATGAAGGCTTCGTCTCCGGTGATTTTCCAATGCAAGTATGCCGCCGATACGTAGCAGAAGCCGGATATCACTTCCTGGTAGCCGTACGACATGGGATTTGCTGGATCTGCCCAGCGGCCCATTAGCTGAGCGACGTCGCCGTTTTCCTTTTGCGTCGAGCGAATGCCGCGCAACAATGACAGAGCGCACTCGGGGAAGAAGAACGAAAGCGTCGGTCCCTGCATCCCCACGTTGGAAAGCGTGCTCATGTGCGGGCAGGCACGCGGCGACTCTTCCAGGGCGAAGAGCCCGTCCTCTGCCCTGCACCAGCTTCCAATGGGATCTTTGGCCTGCGCCCACATGCTACAAGGAGCAAAGTAATAAAGAGAATTAATCAGCGAGTCGGCCAGCCATCCGGGTAATGTCGGGTCATCGTAGATCACCGATTGCCAGGCAATGACTCGCTGAAGCAACTGCTCGTGATTGCGCTCAAGGAAGCCTGCCACCTCGCCGGCATTGGCAAAGCGCGAGGCATACATATGTGTGAATCGCTTGCCGGTGGTGGAAAGGGTTTCCCCCTCGGGGGCATAAGTCATGATCCGGCTTCCCCCTGTTCCGGGGTTGCCATTGCCCTCCCATTCAGGCGCGTACCACGCCAGGATGATGCGAATGACCTTTTCCTCGCCTGAGGGGATGTTGTAATCGACTGTTAGTGACGAACTTCCATCATCTTGTTCGGTGGAAGGAAGATTTTTTTCTGCAGCGTTCCAATACGTCCCATCCACACCCAGACCACCACCCGTGCGTACCGAATCCCCACCAATTGCCGCAAGCACGTAACTCATGCCCCAGGATTTGTTTTCCACCCAAATGCCGGAAAGTCCCCCAGGCGGCGCGCGGCGGGAGACTTGAGCAGGGGGCATGACAGGCTTCATTGGCAAGTCCGGCCATCCAATCGAAGAGTCCCTGGAATGATGGTCGGCAAAGCTGGGCAAGTTGAAGATCAAGCAACCTTGCTGTGCAGAGGAACCTTTGTTTCTGAGATGTGCCTCGAAGACAGCGCCAGGCGTATTCGACGCTATGGTATCCCCGGGAATGAAGGGCGACCAGCAGCGTACTCCAATTTGAACGGGCGCATCGGATTTGTATTCGATGTCGGCAATGGGATAGTGCCCCCAGTATTCACTCTCCTGCATTGAGCCCAGAACTTTGACCCCCATCGTCGCACGATTGTTTCCGGCGTAATTTTTCGTTTGGGCAGTGCCGCAGACCCACGATCTGCCACCGCTTGCCACACCCAGGTAGGGAACATTCAGGGGGCCTCCAATGGGCGTGAGGTGATTGAAGATTGAGGTGTAACCAAGTACGCCAGAGGGCTCCAGATACAGCGCTCCTGTGTCAATGCTACCCAGAGGCATCCCGGAACAAGGATAGAGTTTATCTACATAGCAAGTGAAATAACCGGCTGTCTTAGTGCGATAACAGATGCCGGATACGTCTTTCGCGTACCCCGCGGCTTGAAAGGTGTTCCATTGCGAGCCCGCCAGGCCGGAAGAAAACAGCCGGTCAGGTTCTTTTCTCCTTTCCGGCGCGGCCGCCGCAGATGAGTTCCCTCTGGAGGCAAAGCCCTTGACGCGTGACCAGCTCAGAGCGCTGATGGCTGCGGAAACACGCAAAAAGCTACGCCGGGAAAGTCCAAGTTCCATAACTCGCCTTTTCTTTCTCAGTTACAACCAACCCTCAGTTCTATTTCACGGGCATGAAGTTATTCAAGGCGGTGACGCTATCAGGCTTCACATCCGGGCCGAGTTGATAAGGAGTCTTGGCGTCATGCAAGTTGTTCTCAAAGAGATGAACGTCCTGAGTATTGGCTCCGGTGATCTTCAAAAAGAGGCCGGTGCCCGGTAGCGCCTCCATATTTCTTAAGGAAGCGTCTTTAACCCGGTCTAAAACAATTGCGGGAATATTGCGTTCAGGAAAGGCCGAACTGCCTGTAAAGCCATCCAGCTGCAGACGGTCAACATCTTGGAGCGAGAGGGCGCTTTCCCACTTGTCGAACCAGGGCTTCTCCCAATTTACCTCGATATTCCTGAGCCTGAGATTCCTGGCAAAGCGAAAACTCATGGCGTTTACCGTGGTGTCGTAGGGCGACGCAGGATTGCTGGAGATGAAGAACTTGATATTTTCCAACGTGACTCCATCCAGCCAGCTATCCGGATGGCCATAGAAAGTAGAAGCTCCCTGGCAATGTACGATGACGTCGTGAATGATGACGTTGTGAATTGAACCGGGGCTTTCGTCGAGCTTTACAGGCTCGCCATTCCATTCGCTTTTTCTCTTGAGCTCGAAGTTGAATGCGTTGCCGTCTCCAGCCCAAAACCAATCAAAGCGGTGCAGGTCCATGGTGAGATTCGACATGACAACGTTGCTGATGGAGCCCCCGGTCGCGATCTGCAGAGTGACGCCACGGTTGGTGTCAAAAATGGCGCAGTTGTTAATCAATATATCGCGGATGGCCAGATTGTTGCCTTCGCTGAATTTGATGGCGGCAGATGCGGATGAAAGCCGGCAATTGGTCACAGTGATGTGTTCGCAAGGGGCGGTTGGCCCCCACTCGTCGATTCCGCAGACAAAAACAATACAGTCATCGCCGGTGGCAATCGTGCTGTTAGCGATGCTGACGTCGTTGCTGCTGACGATGTCGATACCGTCGGCCCAAACAGCTTCCTTCAGGCTCGTGTACATGTAAATGCCATCGATCACTACGCGCGAGCAAGCATAGAGCGCGAACGTCCAGCTGAAAGAACGGACAAAAGACACGCCAGTGACACTCACGTTCTTGCACCGTCCCAGCCACAACAAATGAGGATAGACCTGGCGTTTAGGGAAACCCCCGGGGTAGGAGCGCATCTGCGATTTGCCCAAGGTTTCCACGAGCACCTTGTGGCTGAATGTCCGCTCAATCGTATCTGGCGCCCAGAAATACTTGGCTTGACCGTCGACCGTGCCTCGGCCTGCGATGGCGATATCTTCGAGGTCTTCGCCAAAGAACAGCGCATCTTTTGACTTGACTTTTTGCAGATCAAAAGCCGCGGGATCTTCTGAGGCGAAGAGGGTGGCGCCCGCTTCGATATATACGTTTATGTGGCTGCGCAGAAAAAGAGTCCCGGAAGTATAGTCGCCGGGCGGCAGGTACACTGTTCCGCCGCCAGCCGCGGCTGCAGCATCGATGGCCTTTTGAATGGCCGGACGCGCGTCATCGGACTTCTTTCCTGTCGCCTGAAAGGCCCTTACATTAAATACTGTCTTTACCTGGAAGACGGCTTCGCTCGCGTAAAGGCGGGAGCCCCCCGCAAGCAATAGCTGAAGCACAATGGTGACTACGATAAGTTTCCTTGCGTCAAGCCGTCTCATCAAACTTCCGTCCTTTCGGCATTACCCTCTCTTCAAAGCGAAAAGCACTTCACAACCGCGGATGCTGGTGAGAGTCCATCTGACGTAGCCCGCAGAGTAATCGTACCCTCGCGTCCAAATGGGCGCAGAATGGCCAGGCACCTTCCGTGAAAAGTCCTGCAGGTGGGCTCGCGGAAGCTGGCTACATCCTTGGGATTGGCGTTTCCAACCGCAGCCAGCTCTCCGGCGCCCTCGACATGGAACTCGATCTGGCGAACGATATCCGGGACTGGCGCACCCGCTGTATCCGCTATCTCTACGGTGACAAATGCCAAATCGCCGCGCCTGGCATGAATCGCGGGACGATCTGCTTTGAGGCGTAGCCGCGCGGGCTTGGCTACCGTCTTGAATGCAAGCGAGCCGATTTCCCGCTGGCCTTTGAAGGCGATGGCTCGCAATTCTCCGGCGGCATAAGGCACATCAAACTGGGCGATTAGCTTGGCCGATTCGGATACAGCCTTGGAGCCAATCTCCTTGCCGTTCAAAATAAGTCTGACTTGGTCACCGGAGGAATAGACCCGAACTTTCATGGGCTTGCCCTCATAGCCTGTCCAGGTCCAACTGCGAAGCTCGTCCAACCATCCCCAGTTAGCGAGTTCTTCTGTTCGTCCCGCCGGCAGCGGCCGCTGGACCGCCATCTCCAGCCGGCTTCTTCCCCAGAGCACATCTCGATAGTAGGATTGCGGCTTTTTATCGCCGATCAGATCGATGTCGCCGCAGTATGCGTTGAACCATGGGTATTGCTGTCGCCACCATGCCGGGGTTTGCGAGAGGATCGAGTGCCCAATCGCAGACTCGCCGAGGTAATCGATTCCGGTCCAGACAAAATCGCCTAGCACATAGTTCAGCCGATCCGCGGAACGCCAACTATCGTAGGCTTCGATGGGAAACGACTCTGTGCCCATCATGATCCGATTTGGAAGACGCTTGTGATCTATTTCATATTGCTGCCATTGGTAGTTGTACCCGCCCACATCCAAATGTAAGAAAGCAGGATCATTGGCTTGCCACTCGGGCAAGTTGTGGTCGTATGGCCCAGGGACCGCCATGATGACAGGCCGTACCGGGTCGATACTCTTCACCGCGTCCCGGAGCTTCTTGGCGATGGCCACACCTGTAGGTTCCCGGCGGCCATCAATTTCGTTGCCGATGCTCCAGAAAATGACGCTGGGATGATTTCTATCCCGCATCAACGTGCTCTTGAGATCTCGCTCCCACCACTCCTCGAAATAGAGATGATAGTCGTCAACATTTTTGCCGAGGTTCCAGCAATCGAACGCCTCATCGATCACCATCATTCCCAGACGGTCACATGCATCGAGAAAAGCGGGCGACGGAGGGTTATGACTGGTTCGAATGGCATTGAAGCCGTTGGCCTTCAATATCTCCACACGCCGCTCCTCTGCGCGGTCAAAGGCGCAGGCGCCGAGGATGCCGTTATCGTGGTGCACGCAGCCGCCTTTAAGCTTTACCTGGTCCCCATTGATGCGCAGGCCGTGCTCGGTATCGACCTCGATGCTGCGAATGCCAAAAGCGACGTGGGAGTGGTCGACTGCTTTCCCGGCCACCACGAGCTCGATTTCGGCCCGGTACAATTGCGGCGTTGACGCGACCATAGCTGCGCAGGCTTCACATCGAATGACTGCACGACCATGTTTTTGCCGCTCGCAGCCAGGTCCGCGGTTTTCTCCCCGGCGCCCGCAAGTTCACCGTGTGGCCCAACGATCCTGGTGCGAACGGCAACAGCTTGCGACATCTTGCCGCGGTTTTCGACCTCGATGGAGACCTCGACCACCGAGAGTTCAGGCGATATCTTTGGCGTGGTCACACCTATGCCCCACAGTGGTATTCGTACCTCTCCCGTCAAAGTTAGCCATACATGCCGGTAAATTCCTGAGCCTGAGTACCAGCGGCTGTTTGCCCCTTCATTTCGTACTCGAACGGCCAGGACGTTCTCACCATCCTGTTTCAGGAAAGGCGTCAGATCATAAGCAAAAGAGCTGTAGCCGTAAGGGTGGCTGCCGAGAAATTGTCCGTTGATCCAGACGTCGGCGTTCATGTAAACACCATCGAAGCGGACTTCAGCTTGCGCGTGTCTGTCCAGCGCGGGAAGCGGAACGTGCTTTCGATACCAGCCTGTTCCGCCCACAACCCATCCTGTTGCTTCCTGGCCGCCGCTCAAAGCCATATCGAAAGGGCCAATCCTGGTCGGGGTATTGCCACCAACCCAAATTGTGCCCTGGCCCGTCGCGTCGGAGGCCGGAACGCGATCTTCGATGCTCCAGTCGTGAGGAAGATCCACTCTCCGCCATTTGGAGTCGTCAAAACTCGTGTCTTCTGCTCCGGTGGCATTTCCAGGGAAAAAGCGCCACTCCGGATCGAGAGACTGCTCGCGCAGACGAGCTGAAAGAGGATCGACCTCCGAAGCGCGGTCGATATTGGCGGCACTCTGGCCTTGTTCGCCGGAAGCTGATTCGGTAAACAATGGAATCGCTGCGAACCCCGCAAGCCCCTTCAATGCGTCCCGGCGATTGACCCTGCGAGAGTCCTTTTCAGACTGCTTCATTGAACTGATCAAACACCTCGTCCTTGTTGCAGGGCATCACCGTCAGCAGACTGCCCCGCCAATCCAGGGCGGGATCTACAAGCGCTTGATCGCTTCAGGCGAGCAAACAATAATTTATCAGCTGTGACCTTGTCAACTTTTAGCTGGACTCCTCGCGGATAGAGCGGAATCGGTGACTTTTTAGGTATGGTAAAGATTCTAAACGGCCGCAACACCTGGTTCTTAGGACCTCGGACAGGGACCAACTTAGCCCAGCACCTGAACTTCCACCGCGCGGTCGTTGAGAGACGTTAAGCGCTTAGAGCTGTTTTGATCTTGGAAATATCTTGGAAATGAAGTTCTCCTTCAAACCAATTTCAGGTACAGCGCAGTGTATCGATCCGGCTTTTCCAACAGGATACGAGTTCTTCCGCCATGCTGGTTTATCTGCAGAGCCTTCGTATTTGGCCAGACGACCTGCGCTGCCATTACTTTCAAACGGCGCGGATCGATGGAAATTTCAATCTCCGGCGTAGGGCGCAACTCACCCTTAGTCGCGAGTTGCATGGTGTCCAAAAGCTGAACCAAAATCAGCTGCTGATCCGCATCGTGGAATAAAGTGCCATGCACGTACTCTGAAAAAGGCTCTGTGCGCAGCTCCACCAGCGGATTCGGCACCAGCTGCCGTATCAGTCCAGGGATCCATTTCTGAACCCAGAATGCGCGCCATTGCATAGCCCAAAAGATGGGAACACCCACGTACAAGGACTGTCCCTTGCCGAACTTGTTGAACGCCACTGCCGTTCCAGCCGTTTGTGGCCCGGGAGGAGGAGCGCCCCATCCAACCCACTTGTCGTGGCTAACATCTTCCGCAAGAAGGGGCAGCCGGTAACGCATCACCTCCTGGGCAGTCGTTACCTTCATCGTGATGAAGGGTCCCGGCAATCCTACTGTGCCTTGCCCCAGCTCCTCAGCCAAAGAATGGCCGGCCGATTCCATATACGTAGTGACAGCGTTCCCCTCTCTCTGCTTGCCAGTCGCGTCATACGCATACGCTGTCACTTCTGAAACATAGTCGACGCCAAAGACGTCGGCGAGGGCGAAGTTTTCATGCTGCTTATGATTTTCATCCAACAATCCGCACCGGTAGCTGGAGATCAACGTGCCGCCCCCTTCTACCCATCGACGAATCGTTTCCGCTTGCGCAGCGGACAGTACCGTGACTTCTGGAAGAACCAAAACCTCAAACTGACCTAGAATTTCCGGCTTTAACTTGAAATCGGGCACGCTTTCAACCGGGCGGCCGGCATAGGTCAGCGTTTCCAATGCGCCTAAGGTCGAGCGGCTGAAATCATAAGGACGCTTCTCTGCTTCGAACTCCTTGCGAGTTAATTCGCTGTAAAGCATTGCCGTGCTGAGGAGCGGTATGAGATCCGGCCCCAGAAGGCAATCGACATTGCGGACGTCCTCCCAGGTGTTCTTAGCAACGGCAAACCATCGGTTGGAAAATCCCTGCCCGTCCACTCCACTGACAACCGGTGCGTTCCCCACAAAAAAACTTCGCGCATTCTGGACAATCAGCGCGTTTGCCTGCACCCTCGCGAGATCACCGGGGTACGTATCGGAGTAGCCGTACTCGGTAAAGATCCCGGCCTGAAAATAGGGGCGGCCCCATCCCCGCATCAAGATGGATCCAAGGGCAATGCCCGTCGGACAATCCAAGGGTTCGGCATAGATATAACTCACCCGCTCCATGATGTCGTTGGGAAAGGATTCAGGACCGCCGTTGAGGGAGACTAAAAGATTGGGCCGGTGCTTCCGCGCTCGGGAGATGATCTCATCCAGCATGTCGGTCATCGTTCTTCGCTGATGCCATTGAAAGCGACGCTCCCAGCCTTCGCGCGTCTTAAAGCCTTCCCGATAAGGATCCCCGGGATACTCTTTGTTCCAGGCCTCTTCAGTGTGCCGGCAGAAGCAGAACGGATTTATTCCGTTCCGGTTGTACATCGAAAATTGAATCCCAAAGATATCCAGGAATAATTCATCCACTTCATAACGCGAGAAAATTTCGTCGATCATGGCCAACACGTACTGGCGGTAGGGCGTGTCCAGGCACACGATGTGCCAACGGCCATAAAATCTTTGCGGTACTCCATCCTCGTTCACCCAGGCCCAATCAGGATGGCTGATCGCGCATTGGTTATTGAACTGCAGGCAGTAGTAGGCGATGGTCGAAATGCCGGCTTTGCGCGCCAGAGAACACTCGGTTCCGAACAAGTCAAACTTCAAATGGGGGTGACGCACCGCCGAGTCGCTGGGATAAAAGGCATATCCCCAGTGGTCTTGCGTGTAAAACATCAGACTCTCTGCGCCTGCTTCGCGCGCGGCCGCGATAGCCCCGTCAAGGTTGATATCGAAGGTTTGCTGGGGGGGCGTGTGAAACTCCCACTCCATTGCCCGATAAGTTCGCCCGGGAGAAACAAGGCCTGCCTGCTGGTGCGCCTGCCGGAGCCGATCCAGGTCGGGAAAGGTCGTTTCACCGGCGGCAAAGGGAATGCCGTTCAAGAGCATGACGCCGCCCGCGCTTGCGCTAGCCAGTTTTAGAAAACTCCGTCGATCTGTCTTGGGTGGATTGGGCCGTTTGCCGTGCAAGATCGTTCTCTCCACTCAGGCTCTTATCGCTTACTGAACGTCCTGCTTCTCGACGCCATGAAAAGCGTGTGGCGATCAGTCCCGCAGGGACGACTGAGAGTAGCCCAGGACGTGAGTCCAGGGTCTGTATTCCCACCGAGACCAGTCCCGTAGGGACGGCTGAGAATGCCCCAGGACGTCAGTCCTGGGGAAACCAGACCGCATGTGAATGTCCATGGACACCCAACCGTTTCTCTTGGAGACCCACGCGTTTCTTCAACTGATTGACCCGCCTCACTTGCACATAATCTCTTCCCACTCTCCAGCAAACATGTTCAGCTTGGCATCGGGATTCTCAGGATGGGCACGGATCAGTTCTTCGTTCACATCTACACCCCAACCTGGCTTAGTGGGAAGGGCATAATAGCCGTGTTCGACCCGTGGGGTTCCGGGAGTCAAATCGCAACGCCAGGGAACATCGTAGTCTTCAAAGGTCTCCAGGATGTCGAAGTTCGGAATATTTGCGCAAAGGTGCATCGCTATGACCGTGCCCAGCGGTCCGCGGCAATTGTGTGGAGCGACGCTCACGTAAAATGTTTCGGCAATGGCAGCAATTTTTTTAGTTTCCAGGAATCCGCCGCTGTAGACGATGTCCGGCTGAATCAAATGCGCGCCCTTGCGGGAAAGCAGATCGAGAAATCCGAACCGGCTATAGGTATGCTCACCGGTGGCCACGCGCAGCGGAGAGGCCGCGACAACCTGTGCCATGGACTCATGATTGTGAGCCGGAATCGGCTCCTCGCACCAACGTGGCCGGTACGGAACCATCGCGCGTATGGCCTCAAGCGCCATGATCGGACTAAAGCGCCCATGAAACTCAAGCATCAAATCAATGTTCTCTCCTACTGCTTTACGCACGCCTTCCACGATTCGACAAGCCATCCTCAGCTCTTCGCTGGAAAGCTCCCTGCCGCCCGGACCGAAGGGGTCAAACTTCATTGCCTTGTAGCCGCGGCCGACTACTTCCTGAGCTCGATCCGCAATCTTTTTGAGATCCCCCTGGAAGGCATACCACCCGTTGGCGTAGACCTGGATTTTCTTGCGTACCGCACCGCCGACCAGGTTGTATACCGGTTGACCCAAAGCTTTTCCGACCAGGTCCCACATCGCCGTCTCGATCCCGGCCATGGCGGCATACATAATCGGGCCCGTGTTGTGCTCGACCTGATACAGCTTGAACCAGAGGTCTTCGATGTTGAAGGGACTCATGCCGACGACATAGCGCCGGCCATAATCGAGAATCAGATCCCGAACCGTTGATTCTTTCCATTCCAGAGTTCCGTCACCCCATCCGATGAGGCCTTCATCCGTGGTCAGCTTGACGAAAAGAAAATTCCGCCACGCCGTACCCGTCAAAAAAACTTCCACTTGCGTAATTTTCATTGAAACCTTGCTCCACAAAACAGCGCGTAATTAATTGCTTTGAAGCTGCCCAAGCCCGCAGAGAAGCGCCCGAAGCTCTTCGCTGACCGATGCATCTACCGGGCTGAGCGGCGCTCGTGAAACACCGATCGGTATGCCACGAAGGGTAGCGCTCTCCCGGCAAACAGCCAGCCAATGGGGACTTGCTTCATTCGTTCCCATGGCCCGGTATTCGAGCCGGATAATCGGAAGAATGCGCAGCCAGAGTGCTCGGGCCACGTCCAGGTTCCTCTCTTGAATCAGGAGCCGGCACATCTCGACCGCGAGCGCGGGCGCGATCATTGGTATTCCGCCGATCCACCCGTCTGCTCCAATCGCCAGCGCTGCGAATGCCGTGATGTCGATGCCGGCAAATATTGCGAAATCTTTCCCGCACAGCAGCCGGGTGTCCTGCACCCTGGCGATCTCCATGTGCGACCACTTGACGGCGTGAACCACGTCTTCAGCGGCAAGCATTTGGATCTCTTCCGGCGTGATTTCGATGCCGGTCAGGACCGGGACATTGTAGACCATGATGGGCAGCCCTACCCGCTCACGGACGCGACGGAAATGATTCAAGACGTCTTGCTTTGGCGGCCGCAGCAGATAAGGGGACATCAGCATGAGCCCGTCACACCCAATGGATCGCGCGTGCTGGCTGAGCTCGATCGTCGTTGCGGTGCTGTAATCGCTGGTCCCAGCGTAGATAGGGACGCGGCCCGCGTTTTCCTCCACGATAGCTTCCAGAGCTTTCATTCTCTCGGTAGTACTCAAAGCGATGGGCTCGCCCGCGCTCCCCAGCGGGGTTAGACCGTGCACCCCTTGCTCTAAAAGGAAGCGTACAAACGCACGCGTTCCCCGTGTACTGAGAGAGCCATCGCTCTCGAAGGCTGTGACCGTCGGGGCGAATACCCCGCTCAGCCGTATTTTTTTCGAAGTTTCAGTGGCCATCTTCTCTCCTGTGGCGAGTGCGCGTATACCTTCCTATCACGCCTAACGTTCTGTTTTTCTCTTTTGTTCACCAGATGAGGGAAGAGCAAATGCAACATAGACCGCGCCTGGGGGAGATTTGGGATCTCTCGCTCCACACGCCGCGATCACGATGTACTGTTTGCCATCAACCATATAAGTGGCCGGGGTGGCCACGCCGGAGAAGGGAAGCAGCGCTTCCCACAATAGTTCTCCCGTGCGGCTGTTGAACGCCCGAATTTTGCGGTCGAAGTCGGTGGCGGCAATGATCAACAATCCCCCGGCAGTCACGATGGGGCCACCGTAATTTTCGGTGCCCGTATTCTTCAGTCCCTTGGCGGCTAGTTCCGGATACTCGCCCAGGGGAAGCTTCCACAGGTACGTGCCCGTATTCAAATCGATGGCGTTCAACGTTCCCCAAGGGGGAGCGACAGCGGGATAGCCATCCGCGTCGTCAAACCGCGTATAGCCGGTGATGCTATAGGGCATGGTTGCAGCGCCTTTGTCTGAGGATGCCAAGCTTGCCGGCTGGGAAGACGACAACACTGTGTCACTCGCTACCGTGCTCGCGTTTACGATGTCTTTTCCTGTCCGGAGATATTCGAGCAAGGCATTCAGCTCCGTACCCTGAAGGTTGGGGAAAGAGGACATTCTCCCTCGGCCTTGATGGACGATACCGGCAATTTGCGACGCCGTAAGCCGGCTGTACACATCCACAAGCGAAGGATAGGCGGGCGGCGCGCCGGAACGATCCACCCCATGACAGACCGCGCACTGGCTTCGATACGTCTGCAGCCCAATGCCGGCCGAGGGATCGTTTTTGACCAGCGTGGTGGTGAAAGCAACTTGATTGGCATTGATATAGATGATCCCGGTATTGGGATCGACGGCCGATCCGCCCCACTCCGCGCCGCCACCGACGCCGGGAAAGACGATGGTTGGTTTGCCGACGACGCCGGGAACGAATTGTGTCCCGCCAACGAAGGTACGAAACTGCTGGACCGCCGCTGCGTGTGCCTGCGGGGTTCGCTCGGTAAGTGTATCTTCGGTAACCTCCTGCCGCGTATAGGGTGCCGGCAGCAGCGGAACCGGTTGGGTGGGTGAGGTCACCTCGCCCGGAACCGCACTGGGGGGAACTTTACGCTCGTCAATTGGAAACAGTGGTTGTCCGTTTGTACGGTCGAAGAGGAATAGCCATCCCTGCTTGGTGGTCTGGGCAACCGCATCGATGCTCTTACCATTTCGCCGTACCGTGACCAAAGCGGGTGGAGAGGGGAAATCCCGGTCCCATAGGTCGTGGTGCACGCCCTGAAAATACCAGAGCAGCTTGCCAGTCTCAGCATCGAGCGCAAGCATCGAATTGGCGAACAAATCGTTCCCAACCCGGTCGCCCCCGTAGAAGTCGAAGATCGCCGACCCCGTAGGCGCGTAGACGATACCGCGTTTTTCATCGAGCGCCATCCCTGCCCAGTTGTTGGCGGCGCCCGCGGTTGTCCATGCGTCCTTAGGCCACGTATCGTAGCCCACCTCGCCAGGATGAGGGATGGTGTGGAATCGCCAGCGCAGCGCCCCGGTGTGAACGTCAAAGGCGCGAATGTCCCCTGGCGGCGCCGGCGGCGTTTCCGGATCTCGCCCACCGACAATGATCAAGTCCTTAAAAATAGCGCCCGGGCTCGTCAGTCCGATTGACTGTAAGGTGTAGTCACCTCTGAGCTCTTTTCTGAGGTCAATGTATCCGCCTTCGCCAAAACTTTTGATCGGCTTGCCGGTAGCGGGATCCAATGCGTACAGCAGGTTCCTCATGCCGGCGAAAAGGCGGCTCTCTTTTCCGTCGGTCCAGTAGGAGACACCGCGGCTCGCGTCGGGCTCATGCACACCGGAGTCGAAAGTCCAAAGCAATTTGCCTGAAGCAGCGCCAAGCGCAACAACCTTGAGCGAGGGCGTATAGGTGTAGAGAACGCCTCTCACGACCACCGGGGTTGTCTCCAAGCTTCCTGTTTCGCCGGTATCGAAGGTCCACGCGATCTTGAGGTTCTTCACGTTTTCGCGATTGATCTGCGAGAGGCTTGAATAATGATCCTGCGCCGGCTGGCCGCCATAACTGGGCCAGCTATCGCCCGTCTGCTCTACTGGGGCTGCTCCATGTTCCGCTGCACGCGCCATGCGCGAGAGAGCGATGCATGCGCTCAAGGTCAAAGCCAGCGCTGCGACAATCGCGACCCAGGCCGTCCGCAGGCCTTGAGTTTCACTATCAAACTCCATACGGGTCATCGATTAGTCCCAGAACGCACTCGTTCGCCCCGCATACTCTACACCCTGCCAGGTCTCATCTTCCAGTTTGTATAGGTCGTCGGGCAAAATCCGGATTCCCGAAGAACGACCGGATGACAATCAAGGCAGAGCGAAGGCCACGTAAGCCGCGCCTTGTGGACCCTTTGGGTTTCTCGCTCCGCTGGTGGCGATCACCACATATTGCTTGCCATCGACCATGTAGGTAGCCGGTGTGGCCACACCGGAAAATGGAAGGTTCGCCTCCCAAAGCAGCTTTCCGGTAGCACTGTTGAAAGCCCTGATCTTTCGATCGTAGCTCGTCGCGCTAATGATGAGCACGCCGCCCGCGGTCACGATGGGGCCCCCATAATTCTCACTGCCGGTATTTTTCAAGCCTTGGGCAGCCAACTCGGGGTAAGTCCCCAACGGAAGCTTCCACAGGTATTTGCCCGTATTCAAATCGATTGCGTTCAGTGTGCCCCAGGGGGGAGCAACCGCGGGATATCCATCTGGGTCATCAAATCTGCGATAGCCGTCAAAGACGTATGGCATCTCTGTACCGGCCTTCTCAACAGCGCCTTCTGTTGCTGGAGGTGCGACAGCTCCTTGCTCCGAGGCGCCCTTGTTCTTGCCCGTTCGCAAATAGTCGAGCAGCGCATCGAGCCGGTCGCCCTGCAGATCGGGGAAGGACGTCATCCTGCCCCTACCCTGATGAATGATGTCGGCGATTTGCGTCGAGGTGTACCGTTTGTGCACGTCCAAAAGCGAAGGAAAAGCTGGTGGAGAACCAGCGCGGTTGCTGCCATGGCAAACTGCGCACTGGCGGTGATAGATTTGTGAGCCTAACCCGCCCGATCCATCCTGCTTGGCCAGGCTTCCGGTCCCCACAATGTCATTGGAGTTGATGTAGATGACGCCCGAGTTAGGGTCGACTGCGGATCCACCCCATTCCGCTCCGCCGTCATACTCTGGAAATACGACGGTCTGCTTTCCGGAATCGAGGGGAACGAATGGCCCATCGCTGTGGTATCCGCGGAATTCCCGAACCGCCCAGGCATGTGCCTCTGGCGTCCGCTGGGTAAGCAGGTCCTCGGTCAAGCGCTGTCTTGCAAAGGGGGCCGGCGTCAGCGGCACTGGTTGCGTGGACGACGTTACTTCTCCTGGAACGCTACTGGGCGGGAACCTCTGTTCTTCGATCGGGAAAAGGGGCTTACCGCTTGTCCGGTCGAACAGGAACAGCCATCCCTGCTTGCTCGTTTGCGCCACCGCGTCGATGCTCTTGCCGTCGTGCTTTACCGTAACCAACGCCGGTGGAGAAGGGAAGTCGCGGTCCCATATGTCGTGATGCACGCCTTGGAAATACCACAGGAGTTTGCCCGTAGCTGCATCGAGGGCTAACAACGAATTCGCGAAGAGGTCGTTCCCCACGCGATCGGCGCCGTAGAAGTCGGAAACCGCGGATCCAGTCGGCACATAGACAATGCCCCGTTGAATGTCGAGGGACATCCCCGTCCAGTTATTGGCTGCGCCCGCCGTCTTCCAGGCGTCCGCAGGCCAGGAATCGTAGCCCAACTCCCCAGGATGCGGAATGGTGTGAAACTGCCAGCGCAATTCGCCCGTGTGAACATCGAATGCGCGGATATCCCCTGGAGGCGAGGGCTGCGACTCCGGGTTGCGGCCTCCGACAATGATCAGATCTTTGTAGATGATCCCCGGACTGGTCAGTGCGACAGACTGAATCCGGTAATCCCCCCTCAGCCCTTTCCTGAGATCGATGCGGCCGCCTTCGCCGAAGCTCTCGATTGGCTTGCCCGTAGCCGTGTCCAGAGCGTAAAGGAAGTTCATGATGCCGGCGAACACGCGGCTCTCATTTCCGTCGGTCCAATACGTCACACCACGTGAGGGCTGCTGACCGTCGATCCCTGAGTCGAATTTCCAGAGGAGTTTGCCTGAGGCAGCATCCAGAGAAATCACCTTGAGAGAGGGAGTAAAGGTGTAGAGAGTGCGCCCTATAATCACCGGATTGCACTGCAAGCTGCCCGTCCGGTTGCCATGTTCACCCAGATCGAATTTCCAGGCGACCTTGAGCCTGCTTACATTCTTCCGGTTGATTTGAGAAAGGCTTGAATAATGGTCTTGAGCCGCCTGTCCGCCGTAGACCGGCCAATCTTGCGCGGTCTGTTCAGGTAGATTCTTTGCCGAAGCAACGGCCCTCATCACGAACGATGGTGCGACCCACGCACCCAGACCCAAGAACGTCACTACGATGGCTGACACTTTGCCCATGCCACTCCTCAATTTCCAAATGCCTCAGTCTGTCTCTCGCTTTGTAAATCCGGAGCAAAAATCCTTATTACATTCGCGCCAGAGTATATACGATTCCGGACTTCCTGGAACTCTGCGGCGTTCCGTCCCTATGCCGGAACCCATCGTAGCCTCCGTACCGGGAAGAGCCACATCACCAGACTTTGGAACAACGTCGGTTACTTTACTGGTTAGCGGCTTGAACTTGCCGCCGGATACACTGACGTGTTCTGCGTTGGTACTTGAGCCGGTTTTCTTCGATCGATTTGGACAGTAACGCTCTGATGAAAAGTCTCATCCCCTCATCCGTCCTTGGTGAGGGAACGAGGCCCTCGTCTTTTGGTCCCGCTAGAGCACGGCTTCTTCCGGGACTCTTCCGAACCACCGTTCTCACGCTGAGTTTGAGTCCTGGCTGAACCTGGGCTGCACGAGGACCTGGCGGCGATCATCAAGAGCCGAGCCGATTCTCGTTGAGATTTGTCCGATTCCGCGTGATCAACGGATTACCTGCACTCATTTCCGATTTATTTGCTAACTTGTGGTTCATGAAGAGAAGAAATGTTCTAAAGGGACTGGCGGCGATGCTACCGGCCTCGTCCGCGCTGGGGCACTATTCAGCCATGGCTGAACCGCTGCGAAAGAAAACGAAGATCACCGATCTGAAGGCCATGGTCGTTGGCAGGCCGGGTGGCAATACCCTGGTTCGCATCGATACGGATGCGGGTGTAAGCGGATACGGTGAGGCCTACTGGGGATTCGGAATAAAAGATGTAATGCTGGGATATTTGCGGGAGGCCATCCTTGGCCAAGATCCCCTGGACATCGATCCCCTATATACGAAGATGATTCTCAATACCGGTGGAGCGGGCGCCATTGCCGGCGTGACGGTTACTGCGATCAGCGGAGTGGAGATTGCGCTGTGGGATCTTGCCGGCAGGCTTCTTGGCCAACCGGTGTGCAAATTGCTCGGCGGTCAATACCGCACCGGCGTGCGCGTCTACCTCACCAGCAGCCCGGAAAACTTCCTGGATCCGGCTTCTTGCCGTGAGTGGGCGACTGTGGTTAAGGAACATCCCTATGGCTTCGCCGCGGTGAAGACAGACATTCT
Source organism: uncultured Acidobacteriaceae bacterium (assembly GCA_963815175.1). GTDB lineage: Bacteria > Acidobacteriota > Terriglobia > Terriglobales > Acidobacteriaceae > PALSA-350. Next base: position 119,667 of record CAWFGM010000005.1, on the reverse strand, counting down.
GCGCGTTGGTTATCCCAAGGAGAATCGCTACGACACAATCTTCGACAATGCGCGGGGCTATAACCGCCAGTTGACGAATGAAGACCTGGACAATAACGCCAAAGGCTTCACCAATGTGCGCGAAGCGTTAGGGCCCGACTTTGCCGTCGCGGTGCATACACATTGGGAGCTGGACTGGTCCGATGCGCTAAACCTCGCGCGCGCAGTCGCGCCCATTCGACCTGCGTGGATTGAGGATCCCTTGCCACCGGACTTTTCCAATTCGTGGGTCAAGCTCACCGAAGAATCTCCCGTACCCATCCTAACCGGGGAGAATCTCTACACCAGGCGGGGCTTTCTGCCATTTATCGTTCACCAGGGTTGCCATATTGTGCAAATCGACATACCCAAGGCGGGAGGTTTATTGGAGGCCAAGAAGATCTCGGATTTGGCTGACATTTTTGACATGCCGGTATGTTCCCACAACGCCTCTGGTCCGCTCGGAGCTGTCGCCGCGGCGCATAGCGCGGCAGCCATGCGCGATTTCAAGGCTCACGAGCTCAGCGTCGGACGGCTGAGTGGAAAATCAAATGACTTACCGTGGGGACATGTAGTCGGCGACCCGTTGAAGGCCTGGGAAAACCTGGTGATCCACGATGAGCCACTAGTGAAAGATGGCAGAATCCTCATACCGGATAAGCCTGGACTTGGCGTCGAACCTAACCTGGACTATATCCGCGCGCATCTGGCACCAGGCGAGACGTGGTGGGGCTAAGCAACGCATGCCGCACTCGGGAGGGAATACCGAACCTGGTGAGCCGGCTCGACGATTTGCGAGCTGGGGTACGTTTGGAATTGTTCTGCGCGGCCATAAGATCCCTTTGCAGCCCACGGAACTCACGGAAGTTGTAATGAAACGATCCTCCACTCAAGCTTTCGAACCGGCAGTCATTTGCGACGGAGGTCAGCCCTTCGGCGTCACGTGGAACAGACCGCCTGTCCTGGAATCCTCGAGCATCCATAGCGAGCCATCGGGAGCGACCTCCACGTCACGGATTCGGTGACCAACATCCCACCGCTCCGCGGGCTTGGCTCCCCCCTGACCATCGAAGGTAATGCGGTTGAGCGTTTTGCTTCCCATGCCACTCACCAGGGCAGAGCCCTTCCACTGCGGGAACATCGCACCGTTGTAGAAGATGAGATTGCCCGGCGCGATGACCGGCGTCCAGTAGATGACAGGCTTGGTTAAGTCAGGTCGCGTGTCCGGGCTGGGTATTGGCACTCCATTGTAGTTAGTCGCGTAAGATGCAAGCGGCCAGCCGTAGTTCTTTCCCGGCTCGATCAGGTTCAGCTCATCGCCGCCCTTCGGGCCATGCTCGACCTCCCACAACCGGCCGTCGGGCGCGAAGGCCAGACCATAGGGCGTACGGTGTCCCGAGCTCCAGGTCTCCGCCGGCGTCAGGTTTGGCCCGGGGAAGGTATAGGTTCTCAGGACTGGGGCCGTCTTTGCTGCTTCGGTATCTTTCGGTGGGTCAATCACGGGCACGCTGGCTGCGCCCTTCTTACCGGCCATTGGATTGCCTCGAGCGGGCTTGCCATCCAAGGTCAGGCGCAGGATCTTGCCGAGTGGCTGGTTAGGATCCTGAGCCGGCGTCATGCGCTGCCGATCTCCAACGGTAAGGAATAGGTAATGGCCATCGGGGGAAAAAGCAATCTGCGCACCGAACTGTCCGCCATTGCCCCTCTCGCCATCGCGCCAGATTACTTTGAGTCCTTCGAGGCTCGCCGAATCCGGGCCCAGCGCCAGCCGGGCGCGCGCGAGCGCCAGGCTCGAACCGCCCTCGCCCGGCTCCGAATAGGTAAGGTAGACACTGTGATCTTTGGCGTAGTGGGGCGAGAGAAAGACGCCCAGCATGCCCCCTTGTCCCTTGTGTAGAACGGCAGGCACATTCGCGACTGGCGTCTTGCCTCCCTGCTGAGTCACCAACTCCATACCGCCGACCTTCTCCGTGATCAACATGCGCCCATCGGGCAGGAAGGCAATCCGCCAGGGCAAATCGAGAGTCGCAACCTGGACCATGTTGAAAGGCAGGTCAGGCTCGGGCTTCTGCTCGCCTGCATTAATCTGCGCATTTGCGTGGGTTGCCGCCAGAGCCAGAAATAGCCCCGCTATCACCAGCTGTTTCATCTCGTTTTTCCTCTACCCTTGTTGTTGGTCCGGCAGTTAGTAAACCTGTAGTCGCTCTACACTTGTGAGCAGGCCAGGGGACGCAGCACGAGGCTGGTTATGTTTGATACCGTTGGTGGGTCTAAGTTGAACCTCGAATCGGCAGAGAGCTTCTTCCAATCGGGATCGGCGGAGAACTTTTCCCAATCTGCTTCGAGCGCGGTCATATCAGGAAAGCTGAGCATATAGGTAAGATTCGGCATATTGGGTCCGACCAGTGTATCGGCGTAAAAAACTCCCGCAGCCCCGGCCTTAGCGAAAAAGCTGAACTCGCCGTTTTGAAACATCTCCACCTTTCGGACGTGATCCATGTTTGTTGGCGACTGGTACACGCGAAGTTGATAGATTCGTTTTCCCTTGTTTGCGGCGGAGGCCGGCGGAGTGACCTTGGGATATCCCGGGAACGCCCGCAATAGGGAACTCTCTATGCGAATGTAGGGCGGCGTGGCGGCAGGAGCGTCCCAGAACGGCGCAGCCGCCCTCATAAAAACATCGTCCTTCGCCAACTCAAGGTCAGCTGTAACCAATGTCTCCAGCTTCGAACTTGGCATAAGCAGGTAATAAGACGGGCTATCTGGTCCGAAATAAACAGAGAACGCACCGACCGGACCAATCCCGAGACGGTTCAGTGCCGGAATCAAAGCATCGGCAAAGAAAACCGTGGTGAGCTTTACGCCCGGCCCATTGGCCAGATGGTACCGGCGCAGATCCATGTATTCCGGCGCGGATGGGTCCGCAGTAGAGCCTGCCTGCGCAAGTGAATCACCAGTAGCAGCAAGCGAGAAGGCAGAAGCAGCAAGAGAGCCGGAAAGAAAATTACGACGATCCATGAAGTCTCCTTGGGATTAGAAAACCTTAGTCCGAACAACTTCCTGATAACCACATACGACGGTTCCTCGCCTGGCTTTGGGCAATGATGATCGTCAAGAGAGGCTGCGGCGGCGCCGGCGATCAAGCGTTCTCCGGGTGCTTTGCAGGTCGACCGAATGTACTGTACAGTACAGTACAGCATGGAGCAGTCGACTGGCAACTCCATGAGATCCGTAATGCAGGGCGGTACCACGGAATAGGCTGCAGAAAATGTTGCTGGCGCAGGGGATTCAGGCGGCGGATTTCATAAAATATTTTTGCGTGCATTCAGGAAAGAGAGACGGAGAGATGAATGCCTAACAAGCGGTCGCGAGGAGAAGTTCGAAACAGCAAGCTTCAAAAAGTCGCAGCGGACTTATTTCTGAAACGCGGCTATGAAGGCGTCACCATCGACAGGATCGTTGAGCTGGCTGGCGGCTCAAAAAGTACTGTTTACAGCGAGTTTGGTGGGAAGTGTGGGCTGTTCATCAAGAGTATCGAGAATCTGTGCCGCGAAGCGAATAAACCGCTCACCAGGATTGACTACACGGGATTGAACCTTGAAGCGAGCTTGAAGAAGCTTTCTTTTCAGATCCTCAAGCTCATCACCGCAAAACGGTCCGTGGAGCTTCACCGTCTCGCGATCGGAGAAGCCCTTAACTGTCCTGAAGTGGGTGAGGTGTGGTACGCGCATGGTCCCGCGAAAACAGCTTCGTTCATACAAGCTCTTTTGGAAAGCCGTCGCGAAGAGCTGCGAAAGACGACGATTCCATTTGACCGGATCGCAGTCATCCTTCACGACTCATTGACGGGAGACGTCCTCTACCGCCGGTTGGCCGGAGTCGGCAAGCACGAAAACGATGCTGAGCTCGAGCAGTTGGCTTGCGCCGCAGTCGATCTCATTTTGCCACATATCCGCCGGGCCGAATCAACACGGCGGTGGGAGCAGTGACCTTCCATATTGATCCGTGCTCTGATTGCCCGTCCGAAGCCACATTTCAACAATGATCATGTTGAGGGAAAACCCGATCCAGAATGCATAGCCGAAAAACTGTTTGGGCTCAAGGTGAGTGAATCGACTGGTTGCAAAGAAAACGCCCATCACCGGACGAGTCGTCGCAATGCCTAAAAGTATCCCGATTGCGCGGGTTAGCCACCGTCGCTTCAGTCCGTCCGCCCCGGCTTGCCCGTACATAAAGGCCCTGGCCAGAGAAAATAAGAAAAGGCTATTGAAGAATAGAACAGCCGCGCGCTCAGTCCATCCACCGATCGCGTCAATACTCATTGCGTAAGCAGTCAGCCCAACAATAACCCCCAGGAACAAGAGCACGCGTTCTAGCCATCTCTTACTTGAGGCACGAAAGAATACGAGCGGGGCCAACACCACAAATGCGGTTGCAGGAATAATATGTGCGAGCGTCAGCGTAGTGCGGGAGGTAAAGGTTGCATCGAGCCCGGACGTGAGCGAACCAGTGCCTGACGGGCGGACCAGGGCGATGAATCTTCGCGCGGCTGCTGCACACGCAATCACAATACAAATCCAGAACCAGATCATCAGCCATCGCGGCGCTCCACCACCCCTGGTCGTTGATGTCGCACTTTGTTGCAGGTGACTGTTCAGCGGCTCTAAACTTTCGATGTTTAGAACGGCGGATACAGATTTCTCCCTATCGTGTGTCGCCTTCATCGCAACCATTCTCCTCCCCGGCAGAATGTCTAGTGACCGCCGCCAGTGATTAGCAGTATTCGTACAGAGACGACTATTCCACTAATGAGGAGGCATGCGGCCTTCGCGCTTTTGTTCGCGCTTGACTTCGCTTCGTCGTATGCTCCATGTCCATCCCCATCGAAGCCCCTCCTCCTGCTCGTATTTCAATTCCAGCATTACGGTTGATAGCATGCGATAAAGATTCGCAAAGGAGTCTTAAGATTTGTAAAGACGACAGTCGCGTGGGTCAGCGCCACAAGTCGTAGGGAGCGGATGGGTCGCACAACGCCGGCAACGGTCTCCGGAAACCTTTACAAAACTTGATTTAGGTTTACGAATCTTTATCGCACGCTTTGCGGCTCGGTGCTGAAATCGGATCAATCGCGCATGCAAGGCGGCCGTAACTTATTGGCGTATTGATCTCGCTGCGCATTGAGGAGCTTCCATGAATCTTAGAAATCTGTGTGATCGCGTTGTCTCATCAACGCTCGCCCTAGGTATTGCCGGGAGCCTGGCGGGGTTAGGCGCGCCTTCCGCCTCAGCCCAATCCATTACTGCTACGATGCCATTCCCCTTCTGTGTGAACAACCAGGCGTACCCAATGGGAGCATACCGGTTGACGCTCGTATCCCCGTGGCTTCTTTCAATTCGGAACGTAAATGGTGGAGGCGAGAGGCTCTTCCAGGTACATCCTGGACCGGGCGCCCAACAAGGAGTGTCCGGTGGTTCAGTGAGGTCGGTTGATGGTGTTACTTTTAGTGACTTCCAGGGTCTTAGACAGCTCAAAGCGGTTCATGATGCTGGCTCACATGTGACCTTTGAGTTGATAGGGCAGGGAATTCCAAGGCATACGTTAAAAACTCGCGGACCGCTCAAGCCGGCAAGATGCGTGCTGAAGGATTCCTCGATCCGTGTTCGAAATACCACCGGGCAATGATGCGGTGTCGATCCGAGTGCTCTGCCTCACCGCAGAGCGCTGGATCGATGCATCGTTCCTTGACCCCGGAATGCCAGACATTTATTTCAATCGCCTACCGTCAAAATTGCCAGGTACTGCTGGCGCAATTGCTCATTCCTGACCAGCAGTTCTGCGACTAGTCGCTGCAGGCGCGCATTTTCTCTCTCCAGGTAGGCAGCCCGGCTCGACTCGTCGCTGGTGATCGCCTGATGATCCAAGAGAGAACCCTCCGTTTTCTCCGTTTCCAACTGCCCCGTTCCCGCGCACGGCGTGCCTCCTTTTTCCATCATCTGCGGCAGGTGCATCTTGCGCACAAAAAGGAGAGAGCCCCTTTGCGAGTATTGCCAAAGGGGCCCATCGACCTTAAGTAGTTTGGGTCGAACCTACTCACCGGTAGTAGTGGTCTCCTCGGCCTTCTGCTTTGTCTGCTTATCCAGGTTCGGCGTAGCGAACTTCTCATACTGGATCGTTCTCAGCACATGTTCCCGTCCGGCGACATCGAAGGTCAGGCCGACTCTAGGATGATTATCGTTGGCTGCGGGCACCAAGAGCCAGGTCATCGACTCGCTTGGCTTCCCGATCTTGCGCAGCGTCACCATCGACCTGGTCCAGTCGACTGCGACTGAATAGGCCCCCGCTTCATAAGCATGGTTTTTGGCCACAAAGTTGAACGGCACATCCACCGTTTTCTGTTCGGCTGCAAAAGCTGCGGTGGTGCAAAGAGCGGCGGATAGAAGAACCAGGTTCCTGAAGCGCGTTAGCATGGGATTTTCCTCCGAGAACCACGCTAATCCCCCTCCATGTCCTCTGGTGTCAAATTGCTGTCGAGTTTTTGTCCAACTCTTGTTGACGGGCCCGTTTCAATAGGAAACTGGGAAATCTCGCGTGCAATCCAGTCCTTGAGCAATCGACTAGCATCCGATAAGGGCGGCAGCAAGGCACCGTCGCCCCAAACTAAAATCCATCATCCTGGACAGTTTCCCGATCGTGCTTGACCGGCACAAAACCGCGAGGCTACACCAGTGAGGATGCACCGCGCAGGTGCGGATTTTACTGGTCTCGTGATGACTCCAATTTCCCGGCGCAATCTCATCAAGCTCGGTACAGCGGCAGCATGTCAGATAGGGGCGATCGCTCCGGCCCAAGCCGCCCAGGCGGTAACGTCGACGGAAGACTGGCTTGCAGAAGCTGACGACGCAGACCGCTCTACCGCGGAGCCAAGTTTCGCAGTCGCGGATTTATGGTGGCCGGAGCAGCGGAATGTGTGGACACCCATCGGCTGGAAGGATCACTATTTCCGTTTCAACGTCTTGTACAACGGCACGATTATTTGCGAGCCCTGTCCGCAATTCGCGCCCGTGCGCCCGCACGCCTTGCGTTGGGAAGGGAAGAGTCTCCAACTCAATTTCACTCCGGACGCCGATGCGCCTGCTCCTTTGCCGGGTGAAGTTACTCAGCTTTGGCGGACTGATGGAGGCGTTGGCATTCAAGGATGGAACAGCAACCATGCCACGCCTCTGCTTTGGACAGAGTGGCGGCTGCAAAATGGTTTGGTGGTCCGGCAGGAGATTTTCTCTCATATCCCGGGGGCGGGGCCAGTCGTAACGGGCATCGAGTCCCACTATGCGTGGATTCGGCTCTCAGTGACCCACGTCGATGAGATACAGGCAGCTAAATCCGTGCGCTTTGCTGTCCAACTCAGCAAGGTTTATTACCGCCACGTCGAACGCTATCAATGGGAAGACGGAATCACGATCAACGTTGAGGCCAAGAACGCCCCTTATCACCAGGAATTACGAGCCGAGAAATTTCAAGAAGACAGCAACGTGGGTCTAAGGCTTTACGAACCAGACGGTAAAATCCGCCTCATTGCCCTGCCTGCCGGCTCAAACAAGGTTTCCTTCAAGGCAACGCCAGTCAACAATGTCTATGGATTGAATATCGAGTTAGTGGGAAAAGTGGGCGAGTACGTTGATCTGCTGCTGCCCTTTTTGTCAGAGGACAAAGCTAATGTCGATGCTGAGCAAGCACTGGGATATCGCGGGGCGCTCGCCGAAAGCGACGTATATTGGTCCGGGAATCCAGCCGGCGTCGCGACTGTCAACGTTCCCGAAGACTATATCAATCGCGTCGTTGACCAGGGCATCAAGCTTGCCCAGGTCATCGCCGAAAAAGACTATATCAACGGCGACTACACGTTCTTGACCGGGTCGTGGGGCTACGACAATCTGTGGAGCGCCCCCACCTCGATGACCAGCCATATGTTTCTCGACCCGCTCGGATACAATCACTGTGTCGAGCAGCATATTGAGCTATTCCGTAAGCATCAAGGCACCGTCAAGCCGCCAGGGCCGTCGTACAGCCTGCACCCCGGCTATTTCAGCACTCCTGCCTCTCTGACTGCATTCAATTGGTTGACCGATCATGGCGCGATCCTGCACCAGGTAAGCACGCATGCTTTGCTTTCCAACGATCCCAATTTCATTTCCACTTGGATTGAAGCGATTGTAAGAGCCTGTGACTTCATTAAGGACTCGTGCGCGAGGCCTAGCCCCGGCGGAGTTGCCGGGCTGCTCCCGCCGGCCGTTGCTACCGACGACCTCATTCCGACCCAAGCAGTCTATAGTCTGGCATGGAACTACAAGGGGTTAACGACCGCGGTAAAGCTTCTCAAGCGGATCCACCACGCCCGCGCTACGGAGATGGACGTTTTCGCCAATGAGTACAAGGTTACGTTTGTAGCGGCATTTCGTGAACGCTCTGCTTCTGGGCCAGAGTGGACAGATTCGACCGGAAAGCGACACCCGAAGCTACCTACGACCCTGTCCGAACAGGCGATGCCTTACCACTCCTTTTCCGCAGCCTTCTATTTGGATAGCGGCCCGATGGTGCTTGTTTGGGCGGGCCTTATGGAGGCGCAAGATGAACTCATGCAGTCTGCCGTTCTCTTCTTCCGCGACTGTCCTGACGTCAAGTTATATGGCTACCGGCCCAACCCATTGAATCGCCCAGTACTGATCCACGAGATTTCCAGTTGTGAGCCGTGTTACAGCTGGAACATCTTCCATTCCTGGCAGTTGGGTGATCGACATCGTTTTCTGGAAGGCATGTATAGTCTTTTCGCCGGAAGCATTTCCAAGCAGACCTATAGCGCTTGCGAACACCGGCATGGGATCCAGAGTGTGCAATGTTCTACCTACTTGGCCTTCTATTGTGCACGGCTTGCAGTGATCGATGATGAGATTGCCGAAGGGGAACTGCATTTGCTGCGCCTATGCCCGCAATCCTGGATTACAGTCGAACGGGAGACTGCCCTTGAAAACATGCGTACCTTGTACGGGACGGTCAGCTCGCGCTTTCGCCTGACGGCGGATAAGCAAACCCTGGAGGTTCGATTTCTTACGAGCTGGCATCAGCAGGCTCCAAAGGTCATCCTTCATGCCCCGCCGGCTCGCCGCAATCTGCGCGTTGTGGTGAATGGAGTGCGATATGCTGCTACATCTCATATCGTTTTAGAACAAGATAAACGGCGCTTGTAGCGTTCCTGACTGTGGCTGGAGAGCGTTTCTATAGGGAAACCGGGTATCTCGCGTATTTGCGAGATGTTGGATAAGGCAATCAGGCGAGAAGCATCGTCAATGCTTCATCACTCCCGCAATCTGCTGGCGAGTCTTTCTCTCTGCCGCCTGCCGCTCGGGTTCGCTCAAATTCTCCAACAGCCGCAGCGCACGTTCCGTCAGTTTCACGCCTTCATCGCGCGCCCCCCGCCGCATGGCAGTCCCCGCCGCCGTGCAGAGCGCCTGGGCCGCGCGCGTCCACTCGGCTGCCGCCTCGAAGTGCATGGCCAATTCGCTGGAGACATCCATTTCACGCCCGGCAAACAGCTTCTCCAGCTTCTCCGCCACCCGTAAATGCCGCTTGGCGCGGCGTGCCGGAGATTGCCTGGCCCGCAGCACCTCGCGATACAAACCATGGGCAAACACATAGAAGGCGGACCGCGTCCCGTCCGGCAATTCATCGTGCCCTGCCGGATGGAGGAAATGCAGCCGGCGCGTCAGCTTCTCATATTGATCTTCGATCTCCTCCAGGTCGCCATCCAACGCCGCCGCAGCTGCCCATGCAGGGAAAATTACACCGATCAAGCTCGCAGCTTCGAGCAGGCGCTGGTCGGCTGCGTCCAGCCGGTCAATCTGCATCTCGATCATCTCGGAAAGAGCCGTGGGCACCCCCATGTCGATTTCCGCCAGCGCCGAACGCAACTGCCAAACGCCGGCTTCCTGCCGTATAAAACCTTGCGCGATGAGGTGCTCAAGCATGGCAATCATGAACAGGGGATTGCCCTCACAATGCTGGTGGACGAAGCTGGCCAGCCCCTTGGGGAGCGTCTCCTGTTGATTCCTGGACGCTCGATTCCTGGACGTTCAATTCCTGGACCAGGTATTCCCGCACGGCGTCCCTTTCCAGCGGACCCAGGGCCACATCCGCGCACAGCTTGTGCGTAACCAGATCCTGCTTGAGCCGCTTCAGGGGATGCTGGCCGGCACTCACCTCTGCCGGCCGGTAAGACCCCAGCAGCAACAACCTGGCCGCCTGGCGGCGCCGCGCCAGCGCCGAGATCAAATCCAGCGTCGAGAGGTCAGCCCAGTGCAGGTCCTCGAAGACGAAGACCAGTGTTTTCTCAGAAGCCATGGCTTCGATGGCATCGCATATCTCGTTCAACATCCGCTCGCCCCGCACCGGAGCGGCCATCGGCGCCGAACCATCGCTATGCAGCGCAGCCAGTTGCGTATACCAGCTCGGGGCCTTCTGCTGCATCACGTGCACGTGTTTCTTGCCCTCGTTCGGCGAACAGAGCTGTCCCAGGGCTTCAATCACCGGATAATAAGCTTCCTTGCCGGCGAACCCTTCCACACACTGGCCGCGCGCAATGCACACCTGGTCTTCGCTACACCGTTGCCGGCAGAACAGGTCGATCAACGCCGTTTTTCCAATGCCGGTTTCCCCGGTGATGAAGATCACCTGTCGATCGCCCTGGGTGGCATGCCGTAGCAGCCCGTTGAGCCGCTCGAGCTCCTGCCGCCGCCCTACGATGTGCCCAGGCTGCGGTCCTCGGGTTGCGGCCGAGGACTGTCGGCCGCGTACCCGCCGTCATCTTCGACCTGCGCCAGGAACCAATAGCCGCGCCCGGGAACAGTCCGGATAAATCGCGGGCTCTCTACACTGTCTCCCAGCACCTTGCGCAGTTCGAGCACATAAGTGCGCAACACCTGTGGCTGCACATAAGTCTCAGGCCACAGTTTCTCCAGCAACTCATCGTGCGTCACCAGCCTCTGCGGGTTCTCGACCAGATAGCGCAACACGGCAAACGGCTTCGGAGTCAGGCCGACCCGCGTGCCGTTTTGCCACAGGCATTCGTTCCTGGTGTCAAGTTGAAAGCAGCCAAATTGCTTCATTGCATTTCAGGATGGATAAGACTGCTGTTTTGGCTCTAAAAGTTAGAGCTGTTGAAGGGTGCCGGCGATCCTCATTCGCCATGCCGTTGCTCATTTTCCACACGCTCCTCGGAGTATACGACAAGCGTGTTCTCTTCGGAATCGTTCCAGTGAAACCGGCGCTGGGGACCGCAGGGGGCGGGGACAGTGGAACCGGTCCTCGTCCCACCAGGGGCAGGCATCATCGTGCCCCGCATATTGTCAGAGGGCATTTAGCGATCAGCCATCCCGGGCTTAGGCACGCAGGCAGGGCAGGCTCTGCGGGAACTGTGTTTTCATCGCACCGGATTCTAAGCCCGGGCCGAGCGAACGGCCGCGGCCAGCTCTGTGAGCAGGCCATGCGTTTCGTTCCAATCGATGCAGGCATCGGTGATGCTCTGCCCATACACCAGTGGCTTGCCTGGCACCAAAGTCTGCGCGCCCGCCACCAGATTGCTCTCCAGCATCACGCCCACGATGCGCCGGTCCCCCGCGGCAACCTGTGCAGCAACATTGCGGCACACGAGGCCTTGACGGGTGTGGTCCTTGTTGCTGTTGGCGTGGCTGCAATCGATCATGATGCGCGGCGCGACGCCCGCTTTTTCCATCTGCTCCGCAGTCTGGGCCACGGCGGCAGCGTCATAATTCGTTGTTTGCCTGCCGCCGCGCAGGATGATGTGACAGTCCGGATTGCCCGCCGTAAACAGAATGGCCGATTGCCCTGTCTTCGAGTGCCCGAGGAAGGTATGCGGGTGCCCCGCGGAGACAATCGCTTCAATCGCAATTTGCACGTTGCCGGATGTTCCGTTCTTGAAGCCGACCGGGCACGAAAGCCCTGAAGATAGCTGCCGATGCACTTGGCTCTCCGTCGTGCGCGCACCAATCGCTCCCCAGCTCACTAGCGAAGCAACATATTGCGGTGAAATCATGTCCAGGAACTCGGTTCCGGCGGGAACACCCATCTCAGCGAGATCCAGCAACAGGTGTCGCGCCTCCCGCAAACCCTCGTTGATGCGGAATGTCCCGTCGAGATGCGGATCGTTGATCAGTCCCTTCCAGCCGAGTGTGGTACGCGGCTTCTCAAAATAGACGCGCATGACGATACGAAGCTCTTTTGAGTATTCGGCAACGGCATTCTGGAGCAGACCCGCATATTCTCGTGCCGCCGCGGTGTCGTGAATGGAGCACGGGCCGACCACCACCAGCAGGCGGGAATCGCTGCCCTTCAGAATGCTGACAATTTCATTTCTTGCTTCAAAAACGGTCGAGGAAGCCCGCTCAGTCGCCGGCAACTCTTCTTCGAGAAAGACGGGCGGAAGGACAACTTTGGTGGATTGAATACGAAGATCATCTGTGGGAAAGAACATGGGCTTACTCTTAATTTAGCAGCCTTCGCTGTATCCATGTCCTTTCAGACCTGCGACTTGCGAAACCTCAGGTCCTGGGGCTTCTGTTTTACACCTGCTGACGCAGGTTGGCGCGTAGCGTGAGCGAGCCGTCATCGTTCAGCTTCTGGTGACAAGCCCAGCGCACGGGATAGCGCATTCCCTTCACCTCGATCTCAGCTCTCAGTTTCAATCCTTTCCAATCGGTGACATTCGGAAGCACGAACTGCGCCTGCCGAATCTTGCCCGGTAACGGGTAACCGGCGTCCAGGCAGCCGCTCTTGAATACCTTTCCGTCCTGGTTCTCCACCGTCACCCTCAATACGCCCGGGCACGCCCGCGATACCGTCGTTTGCGAAACCGATAATCAGCCCCATGTAGCCATCTTCCTTATAGCTCCAGATGAAAGACGGCCTCACCCGATAGCCAATGCGCCGGCTGATCCGGTCGAACGCTGCCGGATAAGCTTGGTAATAGGTCATCAGGTTTTTCGCGTTGATCTGGTGAAAGTTCCACAGCGACCAGTAATTCGCCCCAATATCCATCACATGGGCGATCATGTTCTCCGCCGGTGATATCCCTTCGAACGCCGCGCGAGGATCGGGAGGTTTCCCCGGAATCCCCTGCTCGAGCAATGCAGCGATCCAAGGCGGGCGATTGTTGAGTGCTTCAATCTGCTCGTTCTCAATAAAGATGGTATCGCTGCGAATCCAATTGTTGCTGCGCACCGTGCGGTCTAGCAGTTCAGAATTACCCACCCGGCTAAAGTCTGGTTGCGTATTGGTAAGCAGAGGAGTCTTCGAAAAGTGCTCCAGCTGGACCTCGAGCATATGGCTCCAGGTGCGCTCCGCAGTCAGGTAATCAGGGAAAGGATTGTTGCCAAATGGCCAGGTGTGGCCTTCACCCCAAAAGCCATACATGAAGGTGTCCATAAACTCGATCTGCGGATTGCCATCAAATTCTGCTCCCAATAGGCCAACCAGTTCCTTGAAGGCCTGCTGAAAAAACGGATCGTCATACCGCGGCTGATAACGCGCATGGGGATTTTGCAAGTATCTCTTCGCCTCAGCGGCGTTTTCCTGATCGCTAAGCACCAGGTCGACTTTCGGCACTTTGTCCAGGACAAAATCCGGGAGCGCCGCCGCGTGTGTATAGTCTGGAGCGCACATCTGCACGCGGAATCCGACCCGCTTGTTGTGGGTCTTCGCCAATGCAAAAACCTGCTTCACATAATCGGGCAGCTCCAGCCGGCCAGGCCGCGGCTGTACTTCCCGCCAGGTCGGACGAATATAAAGCTGCTCGCCCAGCGGAAATTGAACCAGCTCTTCGATCGCCCGGGGAATATCGTCCGACTTGATTTCCTCCGTGCCGCTGTCTGCCGTGATGTAGGTGACCAGTCCCTTGCCATAGTTCGGCACGACCTCTTCTGAGGGAGTCGTCGTCATCACCACATCGTCCGTGGGAATCAGGGCATCTGGTGGGTATTGAGGGAAGGGACCCTGATTGAGGCGATCGGTCACCAGCGGACCCGAACCGAAGTCGTAGTTTGTCCAGTTGTGGGCGGCAACTTTCCCCTGCGCCTTCCCAATTCCAAGTTCCGCAGCAACGGCAACAGCGACAGTACTTTTTAGAAAATCTCTACGCTGCATCGAATGATCTCCTTCGTACCGTCTAATTTGGGTATGGCTGGGACTCAGGCTCAAGGCAAATTGTGGTTGGAAAACGTCCACGGAGCAGTTTAAGTAGATCCTCTGTTTGCGGAGTAAAGCGGCCATCGAACTGTTTACCATTTATATCGTTTCATTTCGTTTTTTAGCACAAGACAGCGGGTATTTCTCTTGGAAATATAAATGGAGCCTGGGCAAAAGATCGGCCGCAGCTGTACAGATAGCGCCGGCAGACTCTGAGAATCGGGCTAATTTTCCCGGGCAAGCCCTTCAAAATCATTTGACTTTCAAAATCTTTCCTTGTATTACGAATGCTTGCGGTCAATTCACGAGTGCCCTACTCTGCTTGTAGAATTCCAGTTACGAACTTCATCCTCGGGTGTCCGCCACTTGTTCTCAAACGGAGGACGGGAACGAGAAATGCTTTGCGATTTGACCGTAATCTCCTTCGATCGCTGCCGGCCATAAAGGCCTGGATTGTTCTCGCCGCCGTTCTGACGTCTTGTTCTCTCCCAACAGCTGCGGAAATCCCTTCCGCCAGGCCTCAGATTCAGGGCGGCAATCTGCGCGTTGAATTTGATAACCGCCTGCGCAGCCGCGTGGTCGCCCTCTTCGACAATCAGGAGAAGGTGTTGGGCCCGTTCACCGCCTCTGAGACGGTGACCACCAGCCGGCAAAGTCTGGACCGAATTCGTCCTCACCTCGCAGAAGCAGGCGCCCATAAAAGACACTTTCGGAGAAGGAAAGCGGCTCACCATCGAAGGAAAGGCGGGTGCGCTCAAAAAATCGGTCTCCGTCACCGTATACGACAACTTCCCCACCATGGCGTTTTTCGATGTCCAGTACACCAACACGGGAAACACCGCGCTCGCGGTCAAGAGTTGGACGAACAACGCCTACACGATCAACGCGCAACCCGGGGAGGCGTCAGCCGCCTTTCTGGTCTTACCAGAGTGGCTCCTACGAGAAACGCCCCAACTGGGTCCTACCGCTGCACGCAAATTTTCAGCAGGAGAATTATCAGGGCATGAATGCCAGCGACTACGGCGGCGGTACGCCGATTGTCGACGTCTGGCGGCGTGACGTTGGCATGGCTGTAGGACACGTCGAGACGCGGCCGAAGCTGGTTTCCCTCCCCGTATCCATGCCCGATCCCGCACACGCCAGGATCTCCGTACTCTTTGCCAAAGAAATCTCCTTGAGCCCCGGGGAAAGCTTTCATACCTTTCGCACCTTCGTCGCCGTCCACCAGGGAGACTACTTTCGCACCCTCACCGACTACCGCCGCTTCATGATGAAGCAAGGATTTCAAATGGCCACTGCTCCCACCGATGGTTTCGGAGCGATCTGGTGCGCGTGGGGATATGGCCGATCGGTGCAGCCCAAGCAGGTATACGACACCCTTCCAACGGCAAAGCGATTGGGATTCAAGTGGGTCACCCTCGACGACGGTTGGCAAAACAATGTGGGCGATTGGGCGCTCGATCCAAAGAAATTCCCCAACGGAGACGCTGACATGAAAGCCCTGGTGGACCGCATCCACCAGGAAGGATTCAAGGCCCAGCTCTGGTGGTCGCCGATGAGCGCCGTGCCCAACTCGGAACTGCTCCGCGATCATCCCGACTACGCGTTGCTGAACCGTGACGGCTCCAAAAGAAAAGTCTCCTGGTGGAACTCCTACTATCTGTGCCCAGCAGACCGCCGCGTCGTCGAGTATCACAAAGCACTGGTGCGGAAAATCCTGGTGGATTGGGGCTTTGACGGGCTGAAGCTCGACGGCCAGAACATGAACGGCGTTCCCGCCTGCTACAACCCTGCTCACCATCACGCGCAACCCGAGGACTCGGTCGAAGCTCTGCCCGATTTCTTCCACGCCATTTACGACACCGCACAATCGGTAAAGCCGGGGGCGCTGGTGGAGTTCTGCCCCTGCGGCACCGGCTATTCCTTCTTCACCATGCCCCACTTCAACATGTCGGTGGCTTCCGATCCGGAAAGCTCCTTCCAGGTTCGTTCCAAGGCGAAAACCTTGAAAGCTCTGATGGGCGATAACGTCCCCTTCTTCGGCGATCACGTCGAACTCAGCGATGGTGGCAACGACTTTGCGTCCACGATCGGGGTGGGCGGTGTCGTGGGAACCCAGTTCGTTCTTCCGTCTGAGGTTCAAAAGAAGAGCAAATCCGTTCTGACTCCGGAGCGGGAGAAGAACTTCGAAAAGTGGCTTGCCATCTATCGCGAGAAGATGTTGTCAAGAGGACAATATCTCGGGCAGCTCTATGACATCGGCTTCGATGTGCCCGAGACGCATGTAATCCGCAAAGACCAGGCCATGTACTACGCCTTTTTTGCCAAGCAGTGGAAGGGAACAGTCGAACTGCGCGGCCTCCAAGACCGCAACTACAGTGTCGTGGACTACGTCACCGGAAAAAGCCTGGGCACGGTGGCAGGACACAGTGCACATCTGCCGGTTGACTTCGACGGAGATCTGCTGCTGGAAGTGCGGCCCCAATGAGAAAATCGCTCGCGGCCTTCTTTCTTATCGGTCTCACGCTGATCCTCCAGGCACAGACGCCGCCCCCAACGCCAAATCCCTCCCCCAGCGTTGTGGCCGGCATTCCCGTTAACTACGACGAGGCCAAGGTCGGAAGCTACACATTGCCCGATGCTCTGAAGCTTAACAACGGAAAACCCGTGCGCGACGCGCGCACCTGGTATTCCAAACGCCGCCCGGAGATCGTCGCGATGTTCGAGACCCAGCAATATGGTCGAGCGCCGGGCAGGCCTGCGGATGAAAGCTTCGAAGTCGTCGACCCGGGAACGCCGGCGCTCAACGGCAAAGCGATTCGCAAACAGGTCACCATCTATCTCAACCGGGAAAAGACCGGCCCGGCGATCGATCTGCTCATCTATCTACCCGCCGCAGCCGGCAAGCCCGTGCCGATGTTTTTTAGTATCAATTTCGGCGCCGTGCAGAACGCGGTAGAGGATCCCGGAATCAAACCCGAGACCGTCTGGGATCCCAAGACCAACACCCGGATAAGCCCGCCGGCGGGCCGCAATTTCGGCCGGATCGATGCCGAGGACCTGCTCGATGCCGGCTTTGGAGTAGCCACCTACTACTACGGTGACATCGATCCTGACTATCCTGCAGGGTTTGCCAATGGCATTCGCGCGCGTTACCTCAAGCCCGGACAGACGGATCGGGCGCCGGATGACTGGGGCTCGATTGCCGCCTGGGCGTGGGGCATGAGCCGTGTCGAAGATTACTTCGAAACCGACAAGAGCATCGATGCCAAGCGCGTCGTGATCCACGGCATCTCTCGCCTGGGAAAGACCGTGATGTGGGCCGGAGCGCACGACCAGCGCTTCGCGGCCGTCATCGCCAGCTGTTCCGGCGAGGGTGGCGCTGCGCTCAGTCATCGCAACTACGGCGAGACCATCGCCCACCTCACTGCGCCTACGCGGTTTCCCTATCAGTTTGCCGCCAACTATGCGAACTATGCTGGCTTCCCCGACAAGGCGCCCATGGACGCTAATCTCCTGATCGCGCTCATCGCTCCCCGCCCCCTGCTGCTGCAAACCGGCAGCACTGACTATTGGTCCGACCCCAAAGGCGAATTCCTCGCCGCAGTCGCCGCCGGCGAGGTCTATAAGCTACTTGGCAAAGAAGATTTGGGCACCGCCGTTTGGCCCCCTGCCGGCCAGCCGATCTTCCATGACCTCAGCTACTACATGCACGAAGGCGGCCACGGCATGGTGTCTTCGGACTGGAAGATCTACCTCGAGTTTCTCCAGAAGACGTCTCCCATCTCCCCGCAACTAGGCGCCCGTCACGACTGGGGCGGGTGGGCCGCTGGGAGGGATGGTTGCGCATCAGGCTGAGGGGGCTGGGTAGGCCGTTTTTCCGGGCCAGCTTCTCGGCTTCTTTTCGCTGGTGGTGGCGCACGATGTCCGGCCAGAACTCGATGACTTCCGAGCCGATGATTCCCTGGGCAGTCACCGAGACTCCCCGCGAGATCGTTCCGCCGACCGTTCGATCCGATTCCGGATAGTAGACGTTGGAGACCGAGGCGCCCATCAAATTGCCCATGAAGTTCGCGTAATTCGGCCCCCACGTACCGCTATCTCGCTTGCACCAGACGGTGCCGCTTGCTGCCCATAGGGCACGCCGGGTGAAACTGCCCTTGCCCTTCTGGTAGTAGCGCGGGATCTTCGTGCAGCACACTGGCCAGGACAGCGTTGCCCAGGAAATTGCCGATGAAGTAGTCCCCGTAGGAAGCGCCAAATCGCTTGGCGTATCCCTTGTACGCCCTGGCCCCACTCCGGGAAGCTATTCTGAGCCTGGTTTGTGCCCGCAAGAACCGCTGCCAGCAGAAAGGGCCATGGATCGAACGCGCTCTTGAAGAAGAGCTGAAACTTCTGCCCCTTACTCAGAGGAACTGCCTCTCGATTGGCGGTGGTATTAAAGGTTGCCACCACCGCCCAAACACGCTGGTGCTCTTCCTGCTTTAACTGTTCCTGCGCCTTTTTCCGCTGCTCTTCTGGCGTAAGCGGGGGCGCTTTGCTGGGAGCGGACGAAGTCTGTGAGCCGGATTGGCCGGTCGCCGCGGGAGCATCACTTTGTCCCGATGTCTGCGGCGCCGCGGCCTGCGGGGCATCCGGCAGGTTCAGCGCGGCATCCGCCAATTCTGCCCTTGCCGTCGGCTCTGCGAAAAGCAGGACCAACCCCAGAGACGCGGTTGCAAACCATCGCTT
This sequence comes from uncultured Acidobacteriaceae bacterium, assembly GCA_963815175.1. Classification (GTDB taxonomy): domain Bacteria; phylum Acidobacteriota; class Terriglobia; order Terriglobales; family Acidobacteriaceae; genus PALSA-350. The sequence goes on along the minus strand of CAWFGM010000005.1, from coordinate 100,668 downwards.
TATCGTCATATCGGCTGTCCCAATCCTGCGCCGGGCGTTCGCGCAAGCTAACTACCCATCTACAAAGTGATGCACGGGATAGATACAGGGATTTGGAAATAATGACCGAAAAAGTGGGCCTGCCATCGGATACAAATCCAAAGGCTGCCAGCCGGATAAACCAGGAAATCGTGAGACTATGGTTCGCGCTCGGATGACTTTATTATTTCTGGGATCGAAACTTCTGCGTTGTGGCCGCATTGCGCGCCTATGCATCGAGCAAAACCTACTAGAAACAGGACGGGGGCCCAGGTTCGCCAAGGCGTACCTGGGCCGAAAACGATGGGGCGCCAGCCCCTACAATCGCATTTGCTTAATCCCGCAGATTAGCTTTTGGATAACAAAAGCATTCAAACGGGCCCATCCGCTCCACTACCCGCACTAAGCAGGCGCCGGTCCTCACCTGCGGGTCCACGGGCATGCCTTCGCACTGCGTATCGCACGAAACAAACCGGTGATATCCGCTTCGAACTGTGGAAGAAGACTGGTGGCCCGGCTAACATCTTTAGAACGCCCGATCTCTTCAATTTCGGAAGCCCTTTGCGATATTTCTGGAATACCTAAATAGCCAAGCTCTCCCTTCAACGTATGGGCAGTTGTCTCTACTCTTTCGGCTTGCCCCTGTTCTACGGCAAGGCGCAAGGCTGCCAGGTGTTTCGGAGCTTGCTCGAGAAAAATCTCCATGACCTCCTGCAAAAGGGTTTCATCCCCACCGAGCTGCTCCAGGGTCCTGGACATATCCCAAAGTACTTCGCTGTTTTCCGGCATCTTTCCATTGCGCTTATCGAGGCTGGTATCGCCCTCCGGCATGACCTGGAGCGCAGTAAGGATGGCCGCTGTCACCTCCTCAAGATTGATGGGCTTTGTAACATAACCGTCCATGCCTGCGGCCATACAGCGAGCACGGTCCCCCTTCATGGCATGCGCGGTCATGGCGATGATAGGTATGTGCGCATGCGTCGATTTCTCACGCTCGCGAATGCTCTTCGTAGCTAAGATGCCGTCCATTTCGGGCATTTGAATGTCCATCAGTACCAGGTCAAAGCTCTCTTGATTGAGCAGATCAATGGCCTCCCGGCCATTATTGGCGATTACGGGAGTGTGGCCTAGCTTGGCCAGAAGCCGTGACGCCACCGCCTGGTTCACTCGATTGTCCTCCGCCAACAAAATCCGGAACCCACTGCTGCCCGATGTCGGCACGCGGGGCAATTCTGTGGTGAATGCTTGCGGCTTATCGACCACCAGAAGCCGGTCCTCACGCGAAGACTCCGGCGCTGCAACGATGCCGGCTTCCATCGTTTTCTGCATTGCTTCGAGGCGCACCAGGAAGTAGAATCGAGAGCCTCGTCCGATCTCGCTGTCTACCCAGATGCGTCCCCCCATCATCGCAGCCAACCGGGCCGATATGGTCAGGCCAAGACCTGTGCCTCCATATCTACGCGTCGTCGATGAGTCCGCCTGGGTAAAAGGCGAGAAGATAGATTCCTGGTGTTCCGCCCGGATTCCGATGCCCGTGTCCGACACCGTAAAACGAATGGTGAGCTCGTTCTGCTCCTTATTCTCAAGTTCAGCTTTCAAGGCCACCTCGCCAGTGTCTGTGAACTTGATCGCGTTGCTCGTCAGGTTCAGGATGATTTGCCGCAGCCGGCCAGAATCACCTCGCACCATCTCTGGGAGGGTGGGGGCGATGTCACAAAGCAATTCCAACCCTTTTTCGCTCGCCTGCGGAGCGAACACCTCTAAAGCACGTTTCACGCAATCGCGAAGGTCGAAATCGATCGCCTCCAGCTTGATCTTTCCCGCTTCGATCTTCGAAAAATCAAGGATGTCGTTCACTACTGCGAGCAACGAATCCGCAGATAGTTTGATTGTTTCCAGGCAGTCGCGCTGGTCCGAAGTAAGATCCGTGTCCAGCACAATATCGGTCATGCCGATAACGCCGTTGAGCGGCGTGCGGATCTCGTGACTCATGTTCGCGAGAAATTCACTCTTTGCCTGATTGGCGGCGGCCGCGGCTTCTTCTGCATGCTGGCGCTCAAGAATCTCGGCCTGTAGATTCCGGGTTCGCTCCTCCACGATCTTGCCCAGGCGGTTTCGCTCCACAACCCTTCCCAACACAGTGCCAATCTGCGCCATCAGTTGCAGGAAAAATGTGTCCGGGGCCTGGGCCGTATCGGCAAAGAACTCCAGAACCGCCGCTACGTCGTCGCCCGCTACTACCGGAAAGGCGAAGCCCGCTCTTAGACCTCCTAGCCGCGCGGAGTCGGCTCTGGGGAAATTGGTGTCGTCGAAAAGATCGAGAATCAACGACGGCTTTCCTGTTGAGAGCACTCGTCCAGGCAAGCCAATATCAGGATCGAACGTCGCAGCTTCCGATGCAGCATAGAACGCTCGCATGCGTTCCGTCTCTGAACCGTACCAGAGGCCGGTCGAGAATAATCGCTTTCCTTCGTCAACAGGCCTCACAACGTAAGCGTGGCCTAAAGGCCAACCGGTAGTCTGGCAGATCTTTGCCAGCGCAAAGCGCAGCGCATCTTCTACACCGGTGGATTCGTTGGCAACAACGGCAATCGCTCCCAGCAGTTCAATCTGCACCTTCTTTTCGTACAGCTGTCGTAACCCGCCCTCGGCGATGGCCTCGGCTTCGAGGCGGGCCCTGCGATCGCGTTCCGCGCGACGCCTCAACTTCTGAATCTCTTCGCCGAAATCCTCCGTGGCCGTCCGCACGGCTTAATGGCTCCGGTCTGGCGAAAAAGAGATGTAGCAGAGACACCTTTCGTCTCCTTTGTGCATGCATTCCCGATGATCGAAGATCACCGCCTCGCCGTAATGCTTAGCCGCCCCCTCGATAAATCCCTGGGCCAAGGCACACAGTCGTCGCGGAGAGACATAGCCCATCATGAGCCCACCATCCGGCGCATCGCGAAATTCAAAGGTGGGCACATGTGCTCCTGGGTAAACCTTTCGCACTTCGGGGTGAATAATACTATTCACACTCAATACGAAAGGACGGGTGGAAATCTGAGAGCTGAAGAATCCAGGATAACGATCGAACAGCAACGGGATCGCCCTCTGACCAAACCAGCGTAGTACCTCGAACGGTGTCAGGCCGAGCATCCGCGCTGCAGCTCCGACAAGTTCCTGAATCTGCTCGTCCGGGTAGCTACCCAACGAGGTATAAGCGCCATCCAGCCCGGTGGCGGTCAGTAGCTGGTCCCATGTGTCTTCGCCATGATTGCGGATCACCACATCTTCAAGCAGATTGAATATGATGCCCTTCATAGACTCCAGGTGTATAGACAGGCGACCTGGAACTCCTATCGGCAATCTGAAGATGTTTCTTTAAGTCCTGACGAAATCCCATAGTTTATAAAGACGTTGCCAACGCGCACTCGATAATTACGCAATTGCGCCCGCCTCCGTGGATTAGAATTGCCCGTCGAGAAACGTGTGCTCCAATGGGACTCACATGCTTCCACACAAACCATGACGAAAACCATCGTACAGATCTCGCTCGACTTCACCTCCATCCCCAAAGCTCTCGAGACCGCACGGCTTGCCGTTCGTGCCGGAGTCGATTGGTTGGAGGCAGGCACCCCTCTCATCATCTCTGAGGGAATGAACAGCGTTCGTACTCTACGCGCAGAGTTTCCCGGCGTTCCCATCGTAGCTGACCTCAAAGCGATGGATGGCGGCGGGTTCGAGGCCCAACTCGCAGCAAGCGCCGGAGCAACCCATGTCGTGGTCATGGAGCGCGCTCACCCCGAAACCATCAAATCCATGGTGCACGCCGCAAAGGATCTCGGTGTGAAGGTCATGGGGGACAATCTCGGCGCCGAAGACAGGATCGCAGCCGCAAAAAGGCTGGAGGATCTAGGCTGCGATTTCGTCATTCACCATATCGGCTACGACGAACGGCGCGGCCTCGCAGCGATGGGAAAGCCATATCCCAGTCCACTCGATCAATTGCGGGAAGTCGTTGCGGCGGTAAAAATACCGGTTCAGGCGGTAGGCGGTCTATCCGTTGAACAGGCAATCCGCACTCCCGAATTCGGAGCGCGCCTGGTTGTTCTGGGCGCTCCGCTCATTGGCGGCGACCCAAGCAATCTCGAAGGCCAGCTCCGTCTGATTTGTGACAAGGTTCATGCTGATCAACATTAGTGCGCCATTTCCGGGAACCGTTTCTAAAGGGAAGGACGATCCATGAAACCCATTTTCATCCTAGGATTCGCGGCGCTCGCGGCCTTGTGTGTCGCTTCCATGGCATTGGCAGGACCAACCCCCGATGACAACGCCGCCCCGATCTACGGCGTCAAGATTCCGCCCGGCTATCGCGACTGGAGGTTGATCTCCGTTGCTCGCGAGGCAGGCAATCTAAACGACCTTCGCGCCATTCTGGGCAACGGCGCAGCGATCACGGCTTATCGGGGAGAAGCGCTGCCGTTCCCGGATGGCACGATCATTGCCCGGCTGGCCTGGAGTTACCTCCCCTCTGAGGAAAACAACAAAGTCTTTGGCCGGGACCAATCCTTCGTGGCCGGCCCCCCCACTAACATTCAATTGATGGTCAAGGACTCGAAGAAATACGCCGCGACGGGCGGCTGGGGCTTCGCTCAATTTAAAGACGGTAAGCCTGCTGACGAGGCAGTCCACAAAACTTGCTTTCCCTGCCATGAGTCCGTCAAGGCTCGTGACCTTGTCTTCACCCGTTACTCCCCTTGAAGCCTTCGGCCCCATCGCAGGCTACCGGGCAGCCCTGTTAGACTCGATCCAATGCGGTGAGGCGCGATGCTCTTTCCTGATTCGATGCTTGCTCTGCTCCGCCACCGCAGATGCTGTCTGGATGTGAGCCAACCTAGTAGGGCGGAGATGAAACACCGCAACGTCTACATCACGCCAGAAGTGATGGTCGCTCGAATGAAGAGACGCGCGGGCATTAGAAGCCTGAAAAGGGCTGACGTTCTGGAAATTGCCAGAACCATCGTAGACGAAACCCAGCTCCACACTGAGACGATCTCCATTTTGCGGAGCGCCGCCTGCCGCCTGGAAGAAGCAAAAGCCTGGTACCTGGCCGATGAGGTACGCGGTCTTGTCGAGAAGATCCGAAATGCGGAGAAAGCCCGCTCCTCATGAAGGAGGCTTCCGCTCCTACTGCACGACAAGGCTGCAGCTGGTTGTGCTTTGTGTCGTTCCTGCGGTAGCAACCACCTGGAAGGTGTATGTACCAGGTGGGGTGTTATTCGACTTTGAAGTCGATGAGGAATTGCCGCCACAACCCAACGGCAGCAAAGTGAAGGCGGCGAACGCAATCATCATCCAATAAGACCGCCGGCGCTTTGGCCACAGGAGTAGCAGACCGCCGGCAAAGATCCCGCAACCCAAAGTATGTGTCGAAAGCCGTCGTGTTGAAAGCCGGGCCCGTGGGGGCAACAGCCAAAGTACCCAACGAAGCCGAACTCCGCCGCGATCGCTACTGCAGTCCCAGACGGAGCAGTCGTTTGTGCAACGGCGATAGAAGAAAGAAGAGAATAAACACAGAGAACTGAGAAGCTTGGGAACCGAAGCATAGTACACCAAGGGTAAATTTGTTCAATCCACCAAATGGGATGCACGCGCAGTATAGCTGCTAGGGCCGTGACTCGCTCGTTAATTCCCCCCAATGTTACCTGAAGGTCATATGTACTAGACATTGTCCGGGAGGGGAAGATGTGAAGTGCTCTTTAGTCCGGCTAGTGCTGCGATCTGTTCGCGGCCGGGAGAAGGTTGGTGGTGACGGTCATCAGGTGGTAATTGCCATAAGTCGCGAGGAAGCTCCACTTGAAGCGCGCTCCATCGAGGGAGGACGCCTTCGACGAGATGGTCTTGGGCAGCCAGAACTGCTTGCCGTCCATCATCACTCGCGCATAGTCGATGGACCAGGACCAGGCGACCGGGCCTCCTGAACCCTCATCGTGGTGAGGGCGTCGCTGCTCGATACGAACGATCTGCATCGAGGATGGATCGATGAAGACACGGCCCGTGGTCGGTTCAGGCGCGGGACAGTCGACGCCGCCGGGGAGGGGTGATTTGAGGCTGTACTCGAGAACGCGGACGTCGGCGTGGAGAAACAAAATGGAGTCGCCGGGTTTGCGGCGCATGTTGGGGAGGAGGCGGTAGTCATAGCAGTCTTTGAACTGCGGGGCAAGAACATTGGGAGCCCGGCTAAACGCACCGATCAAGATGGCGGGCCCGCTCAGGGACTGGCCTTTGGCGGCCTCATGATGGTCGACATATTTGACCTCCCGGGACTCTACCAGGTCGGCGGTTTTCCCATCGGTGCTCACGCGTTTGAGTTGAAAGATGGACTCGATGGTGGACTCGATGGTCGAATCCATCTCGCTGGCGTGGACACCCTGCTTCGAGAGAGGGTCATAGGGTCTGGTTACGCTGGAGACCACATGCTCATCGGCGAAGACGTTGGGGATGGAGGATAAGTATCCGAGCACGTTGGCCCACACGCGGAGGAGAAGCTGGCTGGTGGCCGGATCGGAAGCAGACGACGTAACCGGTTGCTGGATGGGAGTTCGTAATGGTGAAGTTTGCGATGGCAAGGATAGCGGAAGGGAACTCACCTGCGCCGCGGGCGGCGGGATCGGAGCTTGCCGTGGAGGAAGCGGCGTCGCAGAGCCTGCCGGCGTCGTTGAAACGAGCACCGGGATATCCACGTTGCGGGACAAAGCGGCCAGATGCTGCTCAGAATCGGCGACCACCTCGCGTATCCGATAGCTGCCAGGCTTCAGTTGAAAGGCCATATCAACACTTATCCCAGTCTTGAGAAACTCCGGCAACCGTTCATCAGTAACATCTACCGTTGCGTGCCGCTGCTGGGCAATCAGCAGATTGTCCTTTTGATCGAAGACACCAAAAACAAAGGTCAACGTATCCAGGTTATGGTCGCCTTCCTTTTGAAGATGGAGTGATTTGGGGTCCGCGTGCGACACCAGCGACAGCTCGTGTGTTTCTCCCTGCCCCCCTGAGAGGGTGGTATCCAGAACAAGGGAAAACTGTGCGCTTTCAGCGTGAGAAAGAAGCGCTTCGCGAATCTGCTCCTGCTCTTGATCGTCGGCACTGGAAACTTCTACTTCTTCGGCTTCCGCCTTTGCCTCAACTTCATTCCTGGGCGCGAAATAGTTGCGGCGAGCCTGGATACTGTACCCCGCCTCCCTCTCCACCAGTTTGACCTTCAATGGGTGAAGTTTGCCGTCCAGTTTAAGGTCCTTGGGAGCGAAGGCCAAAATATAGGCGCCGGGAGATCCTGCCAACCGCCCGAATCCGCCTTTCATATCGTTGTTGTTGTGAAAGTATTCGCCGCCAGTGCCTTCCGCAACCTGTGCCAATACATCCCCTGCGACCACCTCCCTATTTTGGTCCATGCGACGTACAGCTCCACTTGCCGTTCCATTCGACCCCGGATTGTACATCAGCGATGGATCCGACTGGCGCGCGATGACCGCCAGCCCTCTTGGGTCGAGTGAACTGATGACCACCTGTAAATGCAGCGCCTGGTTGATGATTCGCTCTAATTGAAACTGGTTGTCGTCCTGCAACAGGAAGCCGGGGGAAGCAAAAATCACGGTTCGTTGGCCGGGCATCCGCGCCGTGTACTTCACCACTTCCTCTAGTTCCCGCAGGTCGGAGTGAGTAAGCACTTCGGCCTGGCCCACAACTTTGTATGCTTGGCCGAGAAAGAAATTCTTAATTGCAAGTGGATGAAACGATGGCAAGCAATCGCGTTGTAAGGCCTCCTGGTACGCCAATCCCCAGGCATTGTTGGCAGCGATAATGGGCTCCGGTGGGCCAGACAAAGGCTCCGGCGCCCTTGTTCTCGTCATTTCCAGCGCCTGGTAATCGGAAAGGTCCGGGCAATCATGCCCAGGGGCGGGAGCGCGTCCACTGGACCGGAGCCTGGACAGGGCTTCATGGATCTGCTTCGGGTCGGAGGTAAAGTCAGAAAGCATTGCCCCGGAACTAAAGATGGCTACACGGTCCGCCGGTTGGAGACTGGCAGCAAGGTAGTCATCGGCCGCCTTGCGTACCTGGACCAGGTCGTTATCGGAGCTGTACTGGTCGTCAAAGTAGAGAGCCAGAAACCGTCCTGGCAGTGCCGAGGAAAGCGCTGCGATCGCCGGTTCCGGCTTATGAGCCACCACCGGAGGCGAAGACGGCTCAACTGCAGCCTCCACCTCAAATTGCGTGATCGACTGCTCCTTGCCGGAATCGAAGAGCTTGAAGTCCTCCTTCCGAAGCCCCTTGACCGGCTTACCCTGCGCGTCCCGCACAACCACCCGCACTACCACTAGGTTAGTGGTTACCTTTAACCGGGTTGCAGGCAGGTCGCTTGCGGTGGTGTTTGTCTGAACTTGGGCTCTTGCCGGTTTAACGGGAAATAGAAAGATCGCGAACAGCGTCGCAGCGACCGCGAGAGATGGGGCAAGGCGAATCCTGAGGCTGGGCATGGACTCTACCCCGACGCGGAAAGTTTAGCATTCCCAGCAGCGACCGGCAATGAAGGGACCCGTATCGTACTGAGCGCCTTACCGGGCCGCCCAAGCCGCGCCAACTTTCGCCACGGCTGCCATCCCCGGTCGAGTTGTCCTTTGTCACCATGAGACGAGAAAATGACGCCCGGAAATTAGAAGCTAACGGTGATCTCTGTTCCTGCATCCCACTCCAGGTAGCGACAATTCTGTTGGAATAGAGGATACCTATGGCTGATGTCAAGAAATGTGCCCACCCGTCGTGTAGTTGCAACCTGGAAAAAGGGCAAAGCTTTTGCAGTGCTCGTTGCGAGGCCGCAAAGGGAACCACGGAGCTGATGTGCGAGTGCGGTCATCCAGGATGCAAGGGCGAGGCCTTGAAGGCCTAGCATCCGGGCCGAAAGAAGTTAAAACCGTGTACGGAAGTTGCCCGGCGAGTTAGTTCGTACTGTTATTGTGTCGTTTATGTAAGGCTCGGTGAACCTTCCGTCAGTTATCCAAAATGCCGTGGGGATCCGCCCTGGATCCCCACGGTAAGCGTCAAACCGCAGACGCGGTTCCTCGCATAAAGTGGAAGATGATGGAAATTACTGCCAGTATCAGCAAAATGTGAATGAAAAATGCGGTGATGTGGAACACGAAGAAACCTCCGAGCCACAGCAGCAGCAACACAAATCCAAGTCCTAGAAACATAGGTCGCCTCTTTCTACCAGTCAATTCTCTAATGCACTTCGGGTCTGAGCTCCGATCGACTACCCGCAGGCCATCGGGGACGCGGCCTTCATCGGGTTGCTCCTGCGGTGGGGGAAGAGTTACTTGACCGCCGGCAGGCCCGTACTTCGAAAAGTTAGGTGCCCACTTCTTAAGAAACGTTGCCTTTGTCAGCAGACGAATAGAGAAAGTGCTCGAACCGTTGGAGTATGCCAAGCTATTGCCAGCGTCTGACAAGACCTCAAAAGAATCTTTCAAGTCCTCTGATCCGGACGGGTTTCAATCAAAAGTGAACGCGCCTGGTTACATGGGAAACATGGGCTAACACCGGGAAGACAGAGAAGATCCAGGCGAACAGTGTGGGAGATCCACTCGTCCGTCACGCGCAAGCGGAGGCTACACCATGTCTTTCCTCTTCTCGTCCCGTCCACGAGTTGTTAGGATATCGGCATATCCCATGCGAATACCAGCTAGGGTGCTTCCGACGTTCGTGCTCTTCGCCCTCACGGTGTCCGCGTCCGGGCCGGCAGGACCAAACGGTGAGGAGATCCAGTTGCAACTGCGCGCCCAGATCCAGCCATTCCATGCCAACGGGCCGTGGGTGGAAGCCCACTTCGAAGAAGCCATCGATCCCGCGAAGACAGCGATCATTATCACGGATATGTGGGATAAGCATTGGTGCAAGGGCGCCACGCACAGGGTAGGACTCATTGCCCAAAAGATGGAACCCCTGCTGCAAGTAGCCCGCGGAGCCGGCATCCTGATCATTCATGCGCCCTCTGAGACGATGGACTTCTATACCAACGCGCCGGGCAGACTGCTTGCAGAGAACGCTCCTCGCTCCACCCCTCCTCCGGAACTCACCTTCTCGGACGCTCCGCTCCCCATCGACGATAGCGATGAGGGATGCGATACCCCCGGAGACAAACCCCACAAAGCATGGAGCCGTGAAACCGAAGCCCTCACCATTGCGCCCGGGGATGTGATCTCCGACAAGGGAGATGAGATCTACAACGTGCTTAAGCAGCATCACATCGACACCGTGCTGTTCATGGGGGTTCATGCCAACATGTGCATCCTCAACCGGAGCTTCGGTGTGCGCCAGCTATCGAAGTGGGGACTGCGTTGCGTGTTGGTGCGCGATCTCACCGATGCCATGTACAACCCTGCGTCGAGACCCTTCGTCTCGCATGCTGCCGGCACTGAACTGGTAATCGAGCATATCGAGAAATACTGGGCGCCCACGATAACGAGCGATGCTTTGACCCGAGCGCTCAAGGCCGATGCCCCTCGACGCTCTCAAGAAAAGGGGCAATAGGAAATATTATTTTCTGGGGCGCCTGTGCCAATAGGGCCTCGGGTTGATACCGCGTCTCCAAGGCACAAGATGCCCGTAGACCAAGGTGGTAGAGGCCGTCCGGTCCATGGGGACCACCGGCGCACATCTGCCGCTAGCAGCCACTCCTGGGGAATTGATTCGGCTATCTTGCGTGCCCTCCGCAGGCCCAGTAGGCAGCTGCAAAAAATACCATAAGGATGCCGAAAATCATTAAGGCGCGAAGCGAAGGCAACCAGTTCATAGCCTTACAGCATACTGCTCCCGCGAAGACTTTTGGACCGGCTTTGAAGAGAATTCGTTGGGCGCTTTAGCCAACCTTCCTCGGTCCGCTTGGGCCGACGGCAGGATCTTCGGTACATCTCCAACGATGTCGATATGCGGCGCTTTTGCTAGGCTCGAGAGAGGATTAATCTGCGGGCAACTACGCAAGCGCAACCACAAGTAAGAACCGTTGCCTGTCAGCTGGGAGGAAGGTTTGGCTCCGTCGCCCGCTCCGGCAACCCCAACGTCCTCCAGCCTGAAACAAGATCGGATAGCAGCAGTTTGAAGAAGTCATAACTTTCGTTATCGATCTTGCTCCCCAGATGGAAAAGACCACACGGCGTGGGCAACGGCGCAGTCACGGTGGGTAACACCGGTGGCGGAGCATACGCCGCCTGGAAGTTGAGTGCCAGCGCAAGATTCGCAACCTCATTCGAGGCGTCTCGCGGAGTAAGTGGCGGCAAGTTGTACCGCCATTCGATCAGCTTCAGCACCGAAGTGTGATCGTAAAGTGCGGAATTGATCCTCGGCGTGGCCGGGGTACCCGCGCTGAATGGTGATACCAGGACCGCAGGTACGCGGCAGCCGAGCAACGCCTTTCCATTTACAAGATCCGTATCAACGTCGTTGGCGGCAATTACCCGCGGCGGGACGACAGTATCGAAAAAACCGCCCCACTCATCACGATTGATAATCAGCACGGTGTTCTTCCAGCCGGGTCCGCTGGTGATCGCGCGATATACCTGCCCCAGGAAAGCCTCGCCGGCGCGAAGATCCGCATGCGGATGATCGTCATTGCCGAAGCCACCATCAAGAATGGTGAACCGGGGATCAACAAACGAAACCGAGGGCAGAGTGCCCGCTGCGGCATCGGCAAGAAAATCCGCAAGCAGCGCGGAGATCCGGAGGTACTTCGGCCCCCAAAATGCCAGCACGGGCACGTTGGAGTAGTAATACTTGCCGCTCACCCCGGCAGCGGCAAGGTTGTCCCAAATGGTTGGGAGCCTGCATAGGTCAATGGTGTTCGAAAGCCGATCCGTCTGCGCCGCATGCTGAAAAACACGGTTGGGAAAAGTGGGGCCAAGTATGGAGGAGAAATAGTTATCCAGGGTGGTGTAATTGCGTGCCAGCGCGCCGAAGAAGGGCAGATCCGCCTCCTCGTAGTATCCGATGCTGAATACATCGTTAGCGGCGGTGCGCAGCCACCCATCCATATTGCCGTTGTCGTATTCGCTGCGACCTCCCGCATACGAGTGGTCCGGATCAGGGTGAGAACAACCGGCAAACGTCGTTAGGTGGTATGTAGGGTGAGCCTCGCCTTTGCTGTCCAGGTAGGCCAGCCCCGCCTGCTGGCCGTTCGCTCCCGGCAGCCAACCAAGTAAGTGATCGAAGCTGCGGTTCTCCATCATCACCACGACGATGTGCTCGATGCCGGAATCATCGGGAGTGGGAAGAGACTCAGTCTGGGCGGACACAGGCGAAGATTTGCCGGCTAATGCGGCGGCCGAGGCCACACCGGCTGCTCTGCGGAGAAAGTCTCTGCGGTTTACACTCATGGCCGCTACTCCGGTTCCAGGCTACCACGCGCGGGACGCGTCGTGCATCAACGCAAGAATATAACCAATGCTGTGGCGAATAGGTGGGTATTGCAGGATCGTGAGAGTGAGCGACCTTTCTGAGGCCGGTTCTCCCAGGTTTCGCTGTCAAGTGCTGGGGATGAACTCCAGGGTAAATGAGCCGGGGAAGAGACTCGCGGCGCACGTCGTCCATTGCTAAAATGAGTGGTCTCTATTCCGCTTGCTGAAAGGGCCTATGGCTGCCTTCGGGAATGAACTGTCGCGGCTGGTCGATGAATTAAATCGTTCCAAGGCTGCAACAGTTAGCAGTGGCAGTCTATCGATCGATCGCTTGTTGGCAATTGCCGTCCAGCGCGGCACTTCCGATATCGTTTTGGTGGCCGGCTCGGCGATCGTGCTGCGGGTCAAGGGCGCTTTGACGCCGGTGGCCGGTAAACCCTTGTCATCAGAGGATATACGCGGCTTATTGCTACCCTTGCTTACGGCCCGTCAGGCAGAAGAACTGGAAGGGAACAAGTCGTTGGACTTCTGTTTCGCACGGGGACAGATCGGGAGATTCCGAGCCAACTTCCACTTTCAGCGTGGTACTTTGGCGGCCAGCATTCGTCTGCTGCCTGCGCAGATCCCAACGCTCGAATCGTTGCACCTGCCGGCCGCATTGGCGCAGCTGGCGGAACGCCGGCAAGGTTTGGTGCTGCTCACCGGCCCGACTGGTTGCGGCAAGACATCGACCCTCGCTGCGCTGCTTGGCCTGATCAACATCCGTCGTCGCGATCACATCATCACCATCGAGGATCCGGTCGAGTATGAGCACGCGAACCACAACTCCCTGGTGGAGCAGATCGAAGTGGGCCATGACACACCCTCGTTTGCGCAAGCGGTGAGGGCCGTATTACGTCAGGATCCCGACGTGATCCTGGTGGGAGAAATGCGGGACGCCGAGACCATGTCTGCGGCGCTTACGGCGGCAGAGACCGGGCACCTGGTGCTCTCCTCTCTGCACACCAACGATACTTCTCAGAGCATCTCGCGCATCCTGGATATTTTCCCCGCCGGGCATCAGTCGCAAATTCGCCAGCAGCTATCCCTGGCCCTTGTGGCAATCGTCACCCAACAGCTTGTGCCGGCTGCCGACAACGCAAGCCGCTATCCCGCTGTCGAAATCTTGATGGCCACGACTGCCATACGCAATTTGATACGGACCGGTCAAGACCACCAGATTCGCTCCCACATCTCAACCGGGCGTGCAGAGGGCATGATGACCATGGAGCAGTCGCTGGCCGAGCTGGTTGGCAGCGGGCGCATCCTGCGTGATACGGCTTTCTCCCACTGCTACAACGTTGCCGAGTTACGACAATACCTTAAAGACTCGCCAAGCCAGCCCTGAAGTTCGGAATCGCCAGAACGGAAGATGTAAAAATTCAACAAGGGATGAGGGGATTTCTGCACACCGTCTTGTCTTCGTCTGGCCTCTGCCCTTTTCGGGAGCGGAATTCAAGCGGCTCGGTAAGAGCGAATCGTGGCTTCGATCTCACGACGAAGCTCCTCATTGACGCGGGCGGAGTTGATCCAAAACGGTGTACTGCACTGCACCTCGAGGGTTTGCAACCGTGGGTCATAGTTCCAGTCGAGTCTGATCCCGTCCTTCTGCGCGCTGCCAACGGGCTTAGCGACGGGGAAACCGATGGTTGAGGCTTTTTTACGCAAACGCGCAAATAATGCGCGTGTTATTCCCTTAAATATCTGTTTGGAATTCCTGTACATCAAATCTGCTCCTGCTAAGTGGTCCTAGAAAACTGGACGCAACGAACAACGAAATAGTTCTATAAAAAATCATTCATCGTTCTCCGCAACCCACCGTGGGAAAATCAACATTCCCGTCAGCGACAAACATCTTACGCTTATCGGAAGCTTGTTTGCGTCGATTCGGCGGTGTCTAATTAGGTGGGCGAATTTCCCGGCCAGCCTTCCTCCTCGGAGGTGGCCTATGCGCGCACTCGCAGGTCGGCGTTCATCCTCTGTCTTGCTTCGACAGCTTCTTCGGCTCAGATCTCCCTAAGGGACCGGCCCTTCGTACCTCTGGAAACCACCCACGTGCGCGTTCAAGCTCGGACACACCTGTCCGCGAATGAACACGCAAAGCTTCCTAGTGGTTGCTAATCCACCCGTAACGTTAGAGAATGTCCCGTCTCAAGACTGCGGCTTCAACTGGAGGTTGATTTGGCTCTTCGACTCAGCGTGCTTGCTATCAGCGGTGGGGTACTGGCTCTTCTCGCGCATCCGGCGCTGGCGTGGCAAACGAATGAGCACTCTGCCGCTCAGAAGGATTCCAGCTACATCGACGCAAATGGCACGGCGCACATCACGCGGGTAGTGCCTCTTCCGGCTACCATCAGTCCCGAGGCGCGGAAGGGATTGGCACACCAGGTCTCGGATGCTAACCCAAATCAAACTCTTGAGCAGAGACGCACCGAGACGAATGCCGCGGCAGCCGCTGGAGCCAAGGCCAACCGCGCCGTCTATCCAGTGGATATCGCATCGTCGACGATCTCCGGGATACCGGTTTGGGTGGTGACCCCTGTCGGCGGTGTCCCGGCGGATAAGCAGGACCGGGTCCTCATCAATGTCCACGGGGGCGGCTTCAACAGCGATTCTGGTTCCCTCAACGAGTCGATCCCGATTGCCAATCTTACCCGGACCAAGGTCATCTCGGTCCTCTACCGGCTCGCTCCAGAGCATCCGTTTCCCGCGGCCGTAGATGACACGGTTGCCGTCTATCGGGAATTGCTCAAAACCTACAAGCCGCAAAATATCGCTCTTTACGGTACCTCGGCCGGAGCCATTCTTACGGCCGAAGCGGCGGTGAAATTCAAACAGTTGGGGCTGCCGTTGCCGGCGGCGCTCGGCATTTTCACCGGCTCTGGTGACTTCAGCAAGGAGGGCGATTCGCATGCGATGTATACGGTCCGTGGCCTCGCCGGATACCTGGAGCCACCCCACCCCGGTGTACAGTGGCTATCGCAATATGTCGGCTCTACCGATCCCAAAGACCCGGTCCTCTCGCCCGTCTATGCCGACCTGCACGGAATGCCACCGGCCCTCTTCGTGACCAGTACGCGCGACCTGCTTCTGAGCGATACGGCCACTCTCCATCGCGCTTTTCTGCGTGCCGGGGTGGAGGCGCAACTGGTGGTTTTTGACGCCCTCAACCATGCCTTCTGGTATAACCCGAATACCCCCGAATCACGAGAGGCCGACTCCATCATGGCCCGCTTCTTTGATGATCATCTTGGCAAACCAAAAGCGCGCTGAAGCCGCGATTCCTTCGGAGCCATCGAGGCTACGACTGTCCGCCGGCCCTCAAATGCTAACCTGATCAATATCAATGGGACTCCTGAGTCATCTTCTATTCCCGTGGGGCTTGCTGCTCCAGGTATTTGCGATTGTCCACTTCATCCGGCGGCGGCCGGACATGTATTGGATTTTCATCATCCTCTTTCTCGGCCCGCTCGGCGCGGTGGTATATATCTTCGTCGAGGTGCTGCCCGACGCTGGACTGCTCCGCCAATCCTTCAAAGTATTTCCCCGTCGCAAGCGGATTCGCGAACTGGAGATGATGGTGCGAGACAATCCGTCGTCAGGGAATTACGAAGAACTGGGCGACCTTTACATGGACGATGGCCGGCTCCTGATGGCGCGGGCTGCGTTCGACAAAGCCATTGCCGCCCGTGCTGACACGCTCGATCCCTTCTACCGCCGGGGCGTTTGCGCCATCCTCCTGGGCGATGCGGCCGCCGCGCTACCTGACCTGAAGCGAGCGGTGGACCAAGACCTGGAGTACGATTTTCACCGCGCGGCCGGATTGCTCGCCCATGCCTACGCGCAGACCGGACAAAAAGAAAAGGCCGAAGCACTCTTCCGGCAATCAATGGTCCTCTCGACATTGTCGGAAACCTATTTGAACTTCGCGGACCTGCTGGCGTCTGAGGGACGCAACGCCGAGGCCCGCCAGTGGGCGCAGAAGGTGCTTGATAAGAAGCCGACCATGCCTGACTACCTGCGCCGCCGGGAGCGGCCCTGGTTCCGCAGTGCGCGCGCGATGCTGAAGCGGCTGCCCGGATAAAAACTCAGCGGTGGGATGTTGCCGAGTTGCCGGTTATACAAAAGCTTTCTGAGGTGATGCATGACCGAGCTTCAGGGTAAGGGCCAGGCCGTGAGTCCAGCTCGAAGTCCCGTTGCCAGATTGCCGCAGGAGATCCTCCTCGGCGCAATCCTTGGCATCGCCTGCGGCATCATCTTCGGCGAGCGGACAGCCTTTCTACAGCCCATCGGAGACGCTTACGGGGCAATGCTGCAGATCCCCGTTTACCCTTATCTCATCTGTTCCCTCATGTACGGCCTGGGCCGGCTGACTTCCGCCACCGCCCGTCAGCTGCTCGGCGCCACCTGGATCCCGTTTCTCTTTCTTTGGATCCTCACCCTCACCACCATCTGGGCCCTGGCGCATGCCATTCCACCCACACCACCGCCCCTATCCCTCACCGCATCGCAATTGCACGGCAGAATCCCAATTTCGGAACTGCTCATTCCTTCCAATCCCTTTGCGGCGCTGCGAAAGAACTATATCCCGGCTGTAGCCATCTTCGCCGTGATCTACGGCATCGCGTTTCAAAGCGCGGAGCACAAGCAGACATTGCTCGAGATCTTTGACGCCGTAAAGAAGGCAAGTGTCAAAATCTGGGGCTGGGTCGTCAGGCTGGCTCCGTTTGGCGTCTTCGCTTTGCTCGCCAGCACGGCGGGTACTGTTCGTCCTGACCGCTTGGGCGGCATGGTGCTTTATGTCGTTCTGTATCTCCTCGGCGCCATCATCCTCGGCCTGTTCGTTATACCTTTCCTGATTTCTGCGCTGGTGCCGGAGAGCTATCGTTCCGTCCTGCGCAGCCTTCGCCCCGCAATTATCCTGGCCGTGGTCACGACCCTATCGGTTGCCGCGTTGCCCCTGGTGGAGCGGGCCGTCGAGTCTACCCTCGACGACGCTGGATGCATCGACTCCGAGGAGCGCAGGAGCGTGGTGCAGACCAGCTTGTCGCTGAGCTACGTCTTTGCGCAAGTAGGCAATAACTTCATCTATCTCCTGATCCTTTATGCCGGCTACATTTCGGATGCACCGCTAAAGCTGGCCCAGAAGGCCTTGCTCCCGCTCATGACTCTTTTGTCGTGCTTCGGTTCCCCCAGCGCGACTTATGATTCGGTCGTTTTTCTCAGCAGGTGGCTGCATCTGCCCGGCACGGTGCTCGACTTCTATGTGGAGACGTCGGCCATCACGCGCTTCGCCCAGGTGCTCGTTTCTGTGAGTGGCTTTTTCTTCGTCACGCTGGCGGTGCCACTGCTTTACTTCAAAAAAGTTCGCTTCCGCGCCAGTCGATTTCTGACAGGAGTCGGCGCCGCAGCAGTTGTGTGCATAAGCATCGTCGGGGTGGCCCTCGCTTTGCGCCCGACGCTGTTCCCGGTGGTGACCAGCCGTTACGCCGCTTTGCATCTCGACCCGCAGCTGACCGAGGGAATGAAGTGGAGCATAGCGGATGCGGACCCACCACAGCCTAAAGCCGGCACGGATCTTGAACCGTCGACGTCCACCATTGCCAATATTCGCAAGCGCGGCGTTCTGCGTGTGGGATTCAATCCCCATGTCATTCCCTTCAGCTATAGAAACGATCGTGGAGAGCTGGTGGGTTTTGACATCTCCTACGCCTACCGGTTGGCGCACGATCTGGGCGTGTCCATCGAGTTCTTTCCCTTTGCGTGGCCCAGCCTTGCCGGCGATCTGATCAATCATCGCTTTGACATCGCGATGTCGGGCATTTATGACACGGACGAGCGTATCCAGTCGCTCATTGTGTCGCCGCCCTACTATGCAACCCCGCTGGCTCTCATCGTCCCGTCTCCGCGCGCGGAAACCTTCCTCGACGCCGATCAGCTCTCCCGTCCCGGCTTGAAGTTGGCTGTCTTTG
Source organism: uncultured Acidobacteriaceae bacterium (assembly GCA_963815175.1). Classification (GTDB taxonomy): domain Bacteria; phylum Acidobacteriota; class Terriglobia; order Terriglobales; family Acidobacteriaceae; genus PALSA-350. The sequence continues at coordinate 82,214 of CAWFGM010000005.1, read as the reverse complement.
ATGACCCGGTCCTGATCCCTTTGAGCCGCAGATTGTTTCCCAAGGCGCAGATTGTGGTCGTCCCCAACTACGACAGCCTGCCGGGAGGCGATCATCCTGTCGAAGGCGCAGTGTGGACGCTGCAGCAGGCCACGGCCTGGGCAGCCGAGCATCCAGGCTTCACAGCAGTCGCGCCCGATCACCTCTCCGGTCCGATTTCCACCGTCTTTGCCATGGCGCCTGATTCCACTGAGCTGGGCGGCTTTGTGAGCCAGTGGCTGCAACTACGCGCCGATGACGGATTCCGTGCGGACCAGATTGCCTACTGGTTTCAACTTCGTCCCCGCGAGTCCGGCACTCCTCGCTGGAACCTCCTCGATTTTCTGCGCAAACGTCGCCTCTAGAGGCGACGTATAGGGCGAATAGACTGGAAGGAGTAAACTCCCTACATTGCGAGTCTTCCATGTTCTGTTCTGAATACATGCGGCTGGCGGGTCTGTCGGATAGCAAGCGCGAGGCTTATATCTACATCCGTTGCAACGAAGGGAAGGCAGGCCTATCAAAACACCGCTACGATGAATTGGTCGAAGAGGGATACGCAGCGATGAAGGTCGCCATCAAGGATGCAGGCTGGCACAAAATGAATTGTCCGGTTTGCAAGAACGAGCCTGCGAAGTAGTTGGCGCTTGCGCGTGGCCATCTCTATCCGCTGGAGCTCGCACCGGCGAAACGCAGCAAGGGACTCTTGGGTGATTCTCCCCGGGTTCTCATACTCTTCTGTCTAAACCCCCCAACGATAGACTAGTTCCATGGCGGACGATTTTATGGGCCACGCGCGCGAGCAGGAAGAACGGTCAATACCTCCCGTTCGCGCCGCTGCCTTGGGCGGCTTGCCCGAGCTTCCGGAAATTCAGCGCACGCGGCGCCGTCCTCCCGACGGCCTCTGCCGCAACCGGGAAAGATGAATCGGTCCCACCGCTGATCGATCCAGCGCCAACTCAGCAGCTCTCATCCTAGGAAAAACATGCTCAATCGGAAACTGCTCCCTACATTCGCGCGCCACATTGTGCGGACTTGCGTCTGTACTCTGCTGCTCCTTTGCGCCACCCGCGCCTATGCAGAAACACCCGACACCATCACCTTCAACGATGGCGAGCAACTCGCCGGCAAGCTGATCAGTGTTCTTGGCGGCACCGTCACCTTCCACAGCGAGATCCTCGGCAATGTGACCGTACCCCTGGAAAAGGTCAAGACGCTCAACACGGTCCATCCGTTCGCGGCGGTCGAAAAAAATCAGCGCGTTACCCGCAAGACCGCCGTGGAACAAATTCCGGTGGGGAGCATTGCGCTTAAGAATAATTCGTTAAAGGTCAGCCCTCCTTACGCCGCAGAAAAATCATTTCCGGCAAACCAGATCGCCTCAATCCTCGACGCCGCCACCTTTCATCGTGAGATCCAGAACGAGTCGGATTTCCTTTATGGCTGGGGCGGCTCCATCACCCTCGGCGCCAGCCTGGTAGATGCCACCAACAGCGCCCAGACCTACACCGGTTCCGTAGCCCTTATCCGCTCCATCCCAACCACTGCGTGGCTGCCGCCGGCGAGCAAGACCACGCTCAATCTAAGCGGCACCTACGGCCTTGCCAAGAACCCGGAGATCATCACCGACGGATCGGTGTATCAGGCCGCTTCCATCAGCAAAACCAACATCCTGCACGGCGATGCGGAGTGGGACAAATACCTCTCAAAGGCTATCTTCGCATTGATCAACGCAAGCGCCGATCACAACTTTGGCAATGGCCTCCAGTTGCAGCAAGCTTACGGCGCGGGGCTTGGCTGGAGCATCATCAAGGAACCGAAAGAAACCTTCGATATCAAAGCAACCTTGCTGTACCAGCAGCAACAGTTTTACAACGGCATTGAGAGTGGACTCGGGACGCCCTCGGTAAACCTGATCGGCGCCGATCTCAATGAGAGCTGGTCGCGCACCTTTGCCCACAGCGTAAAGTTCAACGAATACATCACGCTCACTCCGACCTTCAACGTGGTCCGCGCTTACTCCGCGGTGGGCAATGCAAACTTCGTCTTTCCCGTCTACAAGAAACTCAACTTCACGCTCTCATCCACGGACAACTACCTCGGCGACCCGCCCGAAGGTTTCCGCCGTAATAGTTTTCAGTTCACCGCCGGCATCACCTATGTCGTGAAATAGGTCCGTCATCAATCGAAGAAGTGACGATCCTCGTCCTCCAGGTGCGCTTTTGCCGCCTGCACGTTGAAGGTGACACCGAGACCCGGCCGGTCCCAAACGTTGATAAAACCATGTTCGACGATGGGGTTAGGCAGGCCTTCGACAATGTCGTACCACCATTCGGGCTGGCCTAGCGGATACTCGAAGGCGATGTAGTTTTGCGGCAACGCGGCAGCCACCTGCACATGCGCGGCCAGCCCGAAGAGCCCATCGAAAACACCGTGCGGGGCAATCTGGATGCCGTGCAGGTCGGCGTATTCCGCGATCCATTTCATTTCCGCGATCCCACCCACATCCTCCGGGTCAGGGCCGACAATATCCACCGCCTGTTTCTCGATCAGGTCTTTGAAGTTCTCGCGCAGGTAGATCTCTTCTCCAGTGTGAATGGGTATGGTCGTGCTCACGGTGACTTCGCGAAAGAGATCGGCGTTGGGATAGGGGGTGTAGTCGCCGGTGATCAGGTCCTCGAGCCAGGCGATGTGGAGCGGTTCCAGCGCGCGGGCAAAAGTGATCGCATCCTTCACTGTCCAGCCTGGCCCACAATCAAGAGCCAGCCCGATCTCGCTTCCGAGGACCTTCTTCATGGCCTCGACGCAGGCGATCACATTGTCGAGTCCGCGCTCGGTCATCATTCCGCGATCAGGATGCGATGCTCCTTTGCGCGGGGGTTCGTCGTACCAGGCATTGGGCACGGCGGGCATCATCGCCGGATCGTGAAATCCGACGGCCTGTTTGATCAGTGTGAAGCCCTCTTTGGCATCTTTCATCTTGGCCATCGTCTCGGCGTAATCCTGCGGAGTATGGCCGGTCATGGGGAAGCGGACGGCTCCGTTGTAAATGCGCACGCGGTCGCGGATCTTGCCGCCGAGCAGTTTGTACACCGGCTCTCCGGCTACTTGCCCGGCGATGTCCCACAGCGCTATCTCGATCGCGCTCACAGCAGCACCCCAAGGCTTGAAAGCGCCCATGCGGCGGATCTTCAACATCACCCGCGCCACATCGGTCGGGTCTTCGCCCAGGAGATACTCCTTATAGAAGAGGACCATCGGCTTGAGATAGGGTTTGTAGGACTCGGCTTGACCATACCCGGAGACACCTTGATCAGTAACAATGCGCACCGTTGGGTTGCGGCCAATGATGGCGCAGCGGAGGTCGATGATCTTGATCGGTACTTGCCCCGGGCGTTTTTCAGCGGGCGGTAGATGGCCCTTCGACTGGGCAGCAAATGCCTTTGCGGCGGCTGCCGCTGAGAGCGATCCGATAAACCCTCTTCGCGTCCAATGAGCCATGAGTCCCTCGTCTTAGAAAATGTCCCGGGGAGGTCTATGCCATCCCGAGTCCATCCGCCATCATATTCATTCCTTGCTCGCCCAGCCAGTCGAGCGAGGATATCGTCCAGTTATTACCTCGTTTCCCACAACACGGTGGCCGCGCTCTCTTCTATGCTCAGAGGTATGGATCTGGATCGATGACGACGGAAAGGGAACTTCGCGAAAAATTGCGCAAGATTGCCGCGCTCTTCGAGGGGGCATCGACGGCCGGCGAGCGCGAGGCTGCGGCTGCTGCTAGCAAACGTGTGCTTGCTGCTCTAAACGCTGCCGAAAAAGTGGAACCCACGATTGAGATGCAGTTCTCGCTTTCCGATCGTTGGAGCCGCCTGCTCTTTACCGCTTTGTGCCGCCGCTACAAGCTCAAGCCTTACCGGTATCCGCGCCAGCGCTACACCACTGTGATGGTGCGCGCCCCGAGGAGATTGCTCGAAAACACGCTGTGGCCCGAGTACCTCGAACTTAAAGCGGCTCTGGACGCGTATCTCAATGAAGCGACGGAACGAATCATCCGCGAAGAGGTATTCGGGGATGCCGAAGAGGCAGAGGAACGCGCGGGGTAACTCGCCCTAGACCACCACCATTTGCTCATACTCCTGTCCCGACGCGGCCGGCAGCAGTACCCACAGCGTATAAATACCTAAGATCGTTCCGCCAATGGGATGAATGAGCGCGAGAAACGCAGCTACGATGGCGAGGATCCGCGCCCAGGATGCGCGCCGCAGCAGGCCGATTCCGGTCACCAGGCAAAGAATAGCTCGACCGACCAGAAAGAAAGTGATGAGCGGCACGAGCCACGTCGCGTGGAAAAACTGGAATTCGTAGAACCCCCCGAACGCACGGCTGTGGTGGGCCCAATGGGTGAAGGTGCCGGCAAGCACTCCAACCGCAATGGCCCAATGCAGCAGAATCCAGAGGCTGTACGCGATCCAGAGAACTGCGAGGGCCTGCATATGCCGGTGCACTCGATTGCTCTGATACGCAACGGGCGCATAGGACGCCATCGGAGTACTCTGCCGCCCACATCGCTGGCAGATCGTTTGCGAGGCATCCATTGGTTGACCACAAGCGCTGCAATACATGGCTTGTACCTCCCTCTGAACATATTACGAAAAAGATTCCTCGGAGGTTCCAGCACCACAAGCTAACCGTGTCCTAACGAAGTGTCCCCTAAGCCTCCGATTTTCAGGGGCAGGCTGCTCCCATCGTTGCCCATTCGTTTACCTTTGCCAGGAAGACTTGCTGCGGCATCGGTATGGGCGTACGCCCGTCGCCGGGATGCCAGCCCCAGAGCACCAGCGGGGTAGACATATGCTCCACGATCTGCGTCACGGTGCGGTTTCCGTTCTGCCTTGGGTCCTTCAGCAGTTCGCAGAGCCCGCGGTCGGTCAAGCCTTCCCAGATCATCGGCATGGCGGGTGAGGGAAGATGCCAGCCAGGCGCACCCGGAGGCGTGTGTACGCCGACTGTGTTGCGATCCTGATGACAGGTGCTGCATTTGACTGCGTTGATGCCGTCGCCGTGCGGTCCGCGGCGAACGTCCATCGTGTGGGCATGGCTGTCGTCTCCCTGGCGGGGATAATCTCCTTTGGAGTGGCAATTCATACAGCGAGGGTTACGTAATGCGGGCATCAGGGCCTCGAACGCGGCAGCTGCGGCCGCATCGTCGCCTGGGGCTACGGGATTTTCCGCGGCGGCTCCCATGGTCAGCAGAAACAAGATGACGGCGATGCTTTTTATCTGGCCGCTCATGAACTCCTCAGGGCTAAAGCCCCGTACCTACCAACTGCGGGTTCTTCAAGCAGGGGCGACGGTCTCCCGCGCAGTGACCAGCGCTGCTTTGACGCGCGCGGGAGTAAAGGGAAGATGCCGCAGCCGCACATGCGTGGCATCGAAGATGGCGTTTCCGATGGCAGCGGGAGTGACAGTAATAGCCGTCTCTCCCGCACCCGTCGCAGGCACGCCGGCCGGCGTGACAAAGACACGTCTCAATCGCGGGTATCTCGTAATCAAGATGCAGGCTGTGGTAGGTCTTCCAGTCGACCGAGGTGATGCGCCTTTCGTCCCAGGTAACTTCTTCCACCAAGGCACGGCTCATGCCTTGCAGGAGTCCGCCCTCGATCTGGTTTCTAAGGCCATCGGGATTGGAGACAGGTCCGCAATCCAAGGCCACAACGAAACGCAGCGGGCGGACCAATCCACTTTCCAGGTCCACGGTCACTTCGGCAACCAGTGCAGCATAACCGTTCTCGCCCTCGTAGGCGACACAGGCCATGCCGCGTCCCGTTACCACGCGGCCTTGCGCGACCGCAGGGGCAGGGAAAGGACGCGGCGCCCATCCGCGCAGCCTTGGCCGCGGCGTTAAGAACTCCGATGACGCGGCTATCGCGCAGATGCTGCAAGCGAAAGGCCACCGGATCAGCTTTCGCATGGGCGCAGAGCTCGTCCATGAAGCACTCGGTGGCAAACGTGTTCTGGATGCGCTGGGGAGAGCGCAGCGGCCCGGTAAAGAAAGGCGAACGCACGGTATGGGTGAGCGCGCGTTCGCTTTGGATCGTTCCTCCACCGCCGCATTTGCCCGCGATACAGCCGGCGAAGTAGGAGGGCACAGTGTTGCTGCCATTGCGCAGCTTGCCGGAGGGCGGTTTGGCTGGGCCGGGCTCGAGCGGTTCCGGTGGGTAGCCGATTAACATGCCGCTGATCACGTTTCCGGGCTGGTCATAACCTGGCCGGTTGCCCAGCGAGGCCACCCAGTTCTCGCGGTCCCAGGCGACAATGCGCCCTTCGGCGGTGATGCCGGCGCGATGCTCGACCACCATGGCCGAGCCCAGGTTCTCCCACATCATCTCGTCCTGGCGCGAAAACTGCAGACGGACCGGCCTGCCGGCCGCCTGGGACAAGAGCGCGGCATCAAACGTAACCGCGTCTGCGCCGTTTAGGCCATAGCATCCGGAGCCTCGGGTATAAATCACACGCACGCTGTCGAGCGGCAGACCCAGCAGCATGGCCACGATGCTGCGCGTGGGATAAGCCGATTGGGTTGGAGACCATATCGTGGCGCCGTCGGGCTTCACATCCGCCACGGCGCAGGAGGCGCCCACCGATCCGTGCATCTGGTAAGGATAGGTGTATCGCGCGCGCACCACGCTGCCCGCGGCGCCGAGTTGCGCGTCAACATCCTGGGAGTCGACGCTGAGAGCATCGTGGGAGGGCTGCTTGCTGCAGGTGCTCGAAGAAGCCGTTCTGCGCGGGAAGCGCCGGACCGGGATTCCATTGCACCACCAACTGCCGAGCCGCCAGCACTGCCTGGTATTGCGTCTCCGCGACGACGCCGACAAAGTCTTTGCGCACCACCACTTTTTTCAGGCCGGGCAGATCGCGCACCGACTGCTCGTCCACATGGGCGACGGTGGCTCCCATCTCCGGGGGCCGCACCACGCGGCCGTGGAGCATCCCAGGCACGCGAACGTAATGCACGAACTCAAACTGGCCGGTCATGAGAGCGACGCGGTCGAGGGAGGGAACTGGCTTGCCCAGCACCGTCCACTCGGCTGCCGGCCGTCGCTTGGCCGTCGGATTAAGCGGAAGGTTGAAGTGTTTCCTCCCAACTAGTTCTGCATACGTGACTTGGCGCCCCGAGCTGTTGCTGATGACGCCCTTGTCCAGCTTTAGGTGCTCCACCGGCTCGCCCAGCTCTTTGGCCGCCAGGCTCATCAGGGCCTCGCGCGCGGTGGCCGCCGCAAGCGCAAGATTCTCGTTGTTGAAGTTGGTGGGTGTCGTCTGGCTTCCCGAAGTGGTTCCCTTGATCGGGAGTGATGGCCGTGTCGCACTCGATCAGCTTTACCCGCGTGATGGGCACGCACAGTTCCTCGGCGATCAGTTGGGTTTGCGCGGTAAAGATACCCTGGCCAAAATCGCACTTGCCGGTATAGGCGGTGATGGTTCCGTCGGCGCCGATGGCCAGCCATGAGTCGAGCTTGTCCGGATCAATATGCCCGGGATGGGTTGCGAACTGCCCCTGAGCGTTGGCCGGGGACTGAGTGAGCGGCGCGGCGCTGAAGCTCACGATCAGCGCGCCGCAACCCTTCAGGAAGTCACGACGCGACGGAGTCATGTTTTTTGGCCTCGGCATATTTTCGAATCGCGCGCAGCATGCGCACGTGGGCAAAGCAGCGGCATAACACTCCTCCCAGCGCGGTGCGGATCTCCTGCGTCAGAGGCCTGCGGGTTTGCGTCCAGCAACAGCCTTGGCTGTCAGGATTACGCCGCTCAGGCAAAATCCGCACTGGGCGGCTCCCTCATCAATAAACGCCTGCTGAATAGGATGCGGCTTCTCGGGAGTGCCGAGTCCTTCCAGGGTGGTGATCTCGGCCTGGCCCACCGCGCGCACCGGCATCACGCACGATCGCACGACCTGCCCGCGCATCATCACGGTGCAGGCCCCGCACTGCGCCATGCCGCAGCCAAACCGCGGTCCACGCAAGCCAAGCTCGTCGTTGAGCACGAACAGCAACGGCGTATCGGGATCGACTTCCACCGTGTGGGTGGTTCGGTTCACTTGGAGCGTGATCTGTTCCATAAGGAGAGTTTGCGCCTTTTTGTCGGCGGATGCAGATAGGTGGCGCGATTTGAGCCCTCTTTTATTTATATGGGGAGAAATACCTTTCCGCTGCATCTCTCGTTAGGCAATAAAACTCTCGGGGATGGGGAGACGGCTTTCGTGCGGACCCATTTGTTTCTGCTTTTGACTCTATCGACTCTATCCGGCGCCGGTCAGACCGGAGGCATCAGCGCCGTACTTCCTGCTCCATCGAGCCCACCAGGCCAAATCAAGCCGTCGGCTCCGTTAAAGCATACGGACGAGCTCAAACAGGAGCTCGACGTGAACGCAGCAATCCTCTCCAGGATCCCGGCCGATCCGCTGGTTCAGCCTGATCCCTTGGCCCCGATCTTTCGGCCCGTAGACAATCTCAGCGAGCGGCTTGCTCAGTCTGCGCGCTTGAAGTTCGGTGCTACCTATACCTTTCTGACTCAGTACGCGACCGCCGTGCCGGAAGGTGTCCGGCACAACCAATTCAGCGGACGGCTCGATTTCACCGGTGCGTGGGCTGTCTACGACCATGGAAGCACTGCGGGATCGATCAGCCTGTTGGTTCGTTCCGGAACCAACATTGGTATCAGCCAGCAGTTCAACCTTAGCGACCGAATCGGCTCCGGGCTGTATCTCAACTGCCTGCAGGGCGGGGGCCCGCAGGAGCCAATTACGGTGAATATCCTCTATTGGCGTCAGGACTTTCTGCGCAAGCAGCTTTCCCTTTACGTGGGCAAGATTCATCCCAATGAGTACGTAACCCTGAGCATGTTCAACAACGATGAACGCACGCAATTCCTGAACGGGGCGAATGACGGCAATCTTGCCGTCGCCTCGGATGGGACCTACGCCGGAGGCGCAGCGGTGGAATACCAGGCGACGCGACATGTATACGTCCACGCGGTCGCTGTGGATACGGAGGGAGCCCAGCAGAGAAACATTGAGACGCTGGTCGATCGAAAATATATGGAAGGCTTTGAAGTGGGCTGGTCTTCGGGATCCCTGGGTGAAGCGTACCGGCATTATCGCTTCGGCATGTGGCGAGACGACACCAAGCATAACGGGACCGGATATGGAGGCGGAATTGGGTTCGAGCACGAGTTTGCCGGCGGCTGGACCCCCTTTGGAAGATTTGCCACGGGCACCTTCAGCGGGTCCGCCATCAAGCAAATCGCGGGAATCGGTCTCGCCCGTATACATCCATTCGGGCGCCGGGGAGACATGTTCGGGGCGGCTTTCAACTACAGCGAACCGAGCCGCGCAGGTAAGCATCATGAAAGTATTATCGAGTCGTTTTATCGCCTTCGTCTGACGCAAAGCGTGAGGATAGGGCCAGACCTGGAAGTTTCGATTCATCCCACTTACGCGACTAAGGCGTATACGACGACCCTCCTGGGCGCGAGAATGGAGGTTATTTTCTAAGCGCCGCTGCCCGTTTCGGCTCACTGCCCTTCAGCAGGGATCCGGCATGCAAGCCCCTCCAGCAAAATATTGCGCTGCCCAATCAGGTCAGCACTCGGCTTTGACCACGCCTCCCCAATATTTTTCTGCTGATGCGGCGTCAGATGCCATGACAAGGGAGTCAGCGAGTCCGATGGGTAACGAAAGCGCACCAGCTTGATGTTGACGCCCTTGCTTATTAGAAAATCCGTAGCAAGCTGCAGCTCAAATTGTGCCCGGGCCTGTTGAGAGCTCGTCCTCACGGACTGCAACGTCTCCAGCGGAGCCGTCAACTGCCGCTGCCAGGTCCAGCTCTCACCCGACGCCGGCCAGCCCGGCGTCGAATCCACCAACACGATATAGACAGGATGCGTCTTGAGCGAATCCTGCGCAGCAATCAGCCATTCCATCGCGCTCACCACGCCGGAATTGTCGTAGTACCCGCCGTCCCCCACGTGCACGCGGAACTGCGGCCCGCCCTCGAAGCCCGTGGCATGGGGGAGATCCACGCAAACGATGCCGACAGCCGCGCCGCCGTCGCCACTGGAAGGTCCATCCCCTTGAATGCATCCCAGAACGGAATCGATGGCAGATAGCCGCGTTGGAAGCGTGGATCCGGCGGCAGCGTAGTGGAGCTCATAAGGAAGCGCTGCCCGCTCTCCGCCGTCGTTGCATTAAAAATCACCGCGGGTCGCGTGCCGCGCACCACATCGTCGCTCCATTCCCCGATCGTCGGCTGCGTCGTCCATGCATGACCGGCCCACTTCCTCACCCAGTCCTTCTCCAGCGCCCACCCCCGGTCAACACTGTTCCCGAACAGCGGTGTCGCGGCGGAACCGAGAACCGGCACGATACGTAACAGATCCGGATACAATAAGCCCCCACCCCACCGAGCTCAGCGAGGAGTGGTACGCATTCTGCCGGATGTCTGCCCAGCGTGGCCAGTGGAACCCCTCCATCCTGCGCATACGATCCCACAAAATACATCGCGCCTTCACTGCCACCGGAAACGGCGCTCACCAGCACCAGCGAGGAGGTAAACCGGCTCCCATCCGGCACAACCTGGCACTCCTGCGTCAGACCGGTCAACACCTCGGCCGTCCACGCAGCCGCGCGAATCCCTCCGCCCGACGTGGCCACAATCACAATCGGTGCGTCCGCGCTGCCCCTGGCCTGCTCCCATGCGTGAACCACCTCCGCCGGCGAAGGCGGCGCCGCATGACCGTCCCCGCGATACACCTCGTAGTATATGGTCCGTGCCCAGCAGGCCGAAGACAAGCGAGATCGCCAGGCTGGTCGTCAGCACCGGAACCCGGACGATATCGAGAATGAACGCAGCTCCGGAACAGAACCAGGTAAACAATCCCAGCAGGAACAACAGGTAAAACAGCGCTGCAGGCTGTTGCTCGCTCAGCGGTGTCAGCAGCCGGTACCACCTCTGCAGCATGCGGATGGCTGCCCGTCACCGGGGCGGAAAGCAATCCGATGGCGGCATAACTCACCGCCTGCACCAACACCGCGGCCGTCGCCAGTTGGTGCCCGGAGAGTAAAGTGCCCACCGTTCCTCCGCCTTCCAGGTCCACCTCCAATTCCGATCGCAACACACCCCGGCTCAGTCTCTCCGGCAGAAATCTGCCAAACTGTCGATGCAGCAACCCCCCCGAACTCCACCGCGGCCGCTGATCTGTCCGGAGAAAGGGAAAGCCGGGAAAGATCATCCGGGCTGTGTATCCCGGGCTGGCTTCGATATAAAAATGGAGCTTTGCAATCAGCCACAGCCCGGCAAGAGAAAGAGCCGTCGCGGCAAGAATGCCGATCGCTTTCTGCCACCCGGGAACCTCCGTGCCGCAACAGGTCATCGCGATGACCGGGCACGCCAGCAGGCCGAACATCCCTGTCATCCCCCACGTGACCTGGCTTGCCCCGGGCAAAGTCGCAATGCCCGCGAAGCGCACGGGGTCCATAGACCAGTGCCAGCCTGCTGGTGATCATCACGATGAGCGCCAGTTGCTGCGCCACATAGACGACAAAGACAAAGGAAAGAAAACTTTGCGCATCGAAGATCCCGGCGAAAATCGAAGGCGCCGCAAAAAATCCGGCGGGCAGCAGAATCGCCAGCAGCGCCCCGCCGATTAGCTGGAAGCGGATGAGATAGCCGAACTCCACCCACGTCAGGACCGTCTTCCAGTCCCACGGGATGCAGCGGCACATAGAGCACAAGCGCAATCAGCAGGACCCCCAGCAGCAGCACAGAGCTCGCTATCAATAGCGGTACCCAGAAGAGCCCGGCAATCGTAACCGCAGCAGCGGCAATCAGCAGCAGCGCTATAACGCCGCCGCCAGCGGCCCGGCGTCCGCGTCAGCAGGCGCGCCAGCAGCACTGCGGCAACGGCAAAGAAAACCCACTTCGCAAGCGAGAAACCCCGCGGCGTAAACGAAAAGGCCGCCCCGTCGCCGATAGCCCGCAACGCCTGCAGCAGCCGCACGTTCTCGATCCCATCGAGAATCGCTGCAACCGAGATGACCCCGATCAAGCTGCGGCCGAGCCGCCCGCCGCCCTCCACCGCAAACAGCACGAAGACAGCCCAGTACAAACCAATGAACAGGAAGTCCATCCACGTATTCACCCGGGCAATGGCAACGTTCCAGGTTTCATATTGCCCCGGACTGCCCTGGTCGATCCGTGCCTTCAAGCCGGCCGGGCTTTCTGCCAGCTCCAGCTCTGCAATGGGACTGTCCGGCGCACGATCCCGGTGGCCGGCTGCTCCCCACTCCGGCACCGTCCTGTAGGAGCTCGCCTCCCAGGCCATCATCCCGGACCACACCGTGAGCATCAGCAGGAAAAGCCAAAGCAATCGTGCTACGCGCATCGAGAAGCCTGATTTTGCATGAAGAGCGTCATCCTAACCCCGCCCGTCACGAAAATCAACCGCTCATCAGGTGCCCCGGCGGCAATTTGGGACGGCCTTCTTTATTTATATGGGGATGGGCGCAAGTACCCCTTCGCCGCATCTCTCGTTTGGCAAGTAAAACTGTCGTGATGGGGAGACGGGCCTTCTCCTTTACAATCGCGAAGCCTACTGACGAATAGGATCGGAACCGATAGAGACGGGACGCGCATGAGCTACTATCTAACCCACCTCACCTATCCCATCCTGTTTGTTGCTGTACTTGCGCGTCAGCTCTGCCTTCCAGTACCGAGCCTTCTCTTCTTGCTCACCGGCGGAGCGCTGGCCGGCGCCGGCAAGCTGAACTTTTTTGGAGTCCTGATCGTTGCTATGTTGGGATGCGTCTTAGCTGACCAGGTCTGGTTCGAAGCCGGCCGTCTCCATGGCAAGCGTGTATTGCGATTGTTGTGCGCCTTGACGCGCGATCCCAGCTTCTGCATCCGCCGGGGAAGGGAAATCTTTGCCAAAAAAGGTCTCCGCCTTCTACTCATCGCCAAGTTTGTGCCTGGCCTGGACGGCATCTGTCCTCCGTTAGCGGGGATGCTGGGAGCCTCGCGAGCCGCGTTCCTCGCGCACGATGCTGGAGGAGCCTCCCTTTGGGCGGGCGCCTACATCGGCTGCGGCTTTCTTTTCACGCGACAGCTGGATGAGGTGGCACAGCGCATCTCCGTTGTGGCCACGGCGGTGGTTCTGATCTTCGGCATCCCGCTTCTCATCCTCTTTGTTTTGAAACTTACGCAGCTTGTGCTGATGATTCGCTTGCTTCGACCGCTGCGCATCCCTCCTGAACTGTTGAAGTCCCGTTTGGATGCGGGGGAGAAATTTGGCGTCATCGATTTGCTGCGCTTTGAGGAGGATCCGCAGGGGGTGGCCGCCATTCCAGGAGCGGTGCGCCTCGATCCGCTCGAAATTCGCCGCAAAAAGCACATCGTCGTCCCCACCGGCGTGGCCCTGGTGCTCTACTGCAGATCGAGAAACTGTTTTGTCAGTGCGCGCGTGGCGGTGGCCATGAGGAAGCACGGAATCCATCAGATTCATGTGCTGGCCGGCGGCCTGGAAGCGTGGCAGCGCCTCGGCTTTCCGCTGACCGAACAGCTTGCAGATTTGGAAACGGAAGTTGCCCGGCTCGGGATACAAGTGACCCCACCCTGGCGGCACGTTCCCCCCGCAAAGTCCTAAGCAACTACGGCGGGCATGGACCAGATCCGCACTGGACGGCTCCCTCGTCGATAAACGCCTGCCGAATAGGATGCGCCTTTTCGGGTGTGCCGAGTCCTTCCAGGGTGGTGATCTCGGCTTGGCCCAATGCGCGCACCGGCATCACGCAGGAGCGCACGACCTCACCGCGGATCATCACGGTGCAGGCCCCGCACTGCGCCATGCCGCAGCCAAACCGGGGTCCTCGCAAGCCAAGCTCGTCGTTGAGCACGAACAGCAACGGCGTATCGGTATCGACTTCCACAGTGTGGGTGGTGCGGTTCACCTGGAGAGTGATCGGTTCCATAAGGAGAGTTTCCGCCGTTTTGTTAGCGAATGCAGAAGCGTGGCCCGTGTCATCAGCCCCACTTCGCGACAGGCGACACCTTACCGCCGGAAAAGGCTGCCTAACGATTTGAAGCTGCACAGTAAGCAGCCCGCCGCAAAACCTATGACGACGGCCGGAATTAACCTTTTGATCGCCGACAACTCTACATACCGCGTCCCCGCATCGGTAATCTCGATGTACCCAACAGGACGCGCGACCACCCCACCGCCACCGCTGCCTCCTCCAACGGTCTCGCCGTTCCGGCCGCCGGAAGTAGCTCCCAGCAGATATCCGACCTGGGCCACAGGGATGACGGTTCGGCTGCCGGCATGGACCGGTTCTCCGTAGACGCTTTTAGCGTTTGCCCTGGCGGCAAAATTGTCGCCCAGGTTCAAAACAGTGTCCTCGGCCCTTGTGAAGTCTCTGGCTCCGCCCTCTAAATCTTCTGTCATATCGATGTCCTCCAATAGATGAGGGTACGCAGCGCATGGATTCGTTGCAACCTCATCATGACTGCTCAGGTCCCGATTCCTCCGCGGCGTACGCCGCACTCTCCGGACCGTTGCGGTGACAGATAAGCGGCGCATCCGCCGGCCACGGGCTTGGCTATTCCTTGCCGCGAAACAACCGTATAAATTACCCGCGAGACTTTTCCGCCGAAACATCTCTAACTGCATGAGTTTCCGGTGTTGGGACCGCAAAAAGATGGGGCGCGGGGAAACAAGCGAGGACCCCCGTGGAGAGGCAAAATGAGCCCTACAGGACGGGGCGCTTGACACCATATCTTATGGCGTTAAGACTAGAGGGGAAAATCAATCGCAGCGTCATTCGATGAAAGATAGGACCCCCTGGCACATCCGCTCAAATACTTTCTCGAGAGGACAGAAGGATGGCCCCGAAACGCGCCGCCGGAGACCAGGCTCAAGGAAATTGGCCTCCATCACGGCCGCGCTATGGCTTGTAGTTTAAGCCTGCTTCGTTCCAGGGTCGTCGCCCAACGGCGAGATCTTCCGCGGATGCCGTTCGTGAAGTTCGTGGTGCAGTTCATCAACCTTCTCTTTGGCCCTTTCCAGAGCCTTCCTGCCGGGAGGGGTGATTTTGTAGACCCTGCGGCTGTGCCCTCCCACATTTCTGAGGACGGACTTCAAGAGGCCGCTGCGTTCCAAGCCGTGGAGAAGCGGATAGAGAGTTCCCGGTCCGATGCGATACCCGTGATGGGCCAGCTCCTCCATCATCGCCAAGCCAAAGATGGATTCGTGGGACGCATGCACGAGCACATGAATCCGTATCAGGCCGAAAAAGAGTTCCCGCTGATGGTTAGCCACAGATCAAATATACCCGCGGTTAACCTGAATCGAAGTTCGATAATGTATTATCGAACTTCGATATTGAGGCCTGCGTCTCAATCCCCGGGGAGGCCAAAAGCGATGATGCGGAGCTGCCTGAAGCTGGTGCTGTTCTCTGTTGTGCTGCTGACCGCAGGGCGCCTGTGGGCACAGGGACCTCCGTATCAGACAGACGATCCCGTCCCCGTGGACCTGCATCACTACGAGTTCTATATCTTCGGCGGCGTCGATGGCACGCCGGCAGAGATCGACTCGACGGGGCCGGCCGTGGAGTTCAATTGGGGCGCCGTCCCCAGGGTCCAACTGCACGCCATCCTGCCGTGGGGAGGGATTTTCCCATCGAACAACCCCGTTTACCTGCCTGGCGGAACAGGTCCCGAGCGCATTCGGCCTGATCGACATGGAATTGGGCGTCAAGCTAGCCATCATCAAGGAAGGGAAGCATATTCCCCAAATCGGTACGTTCACCATGTTCGAGATGCCGACTGGAAGCTATACCAAGGGACTCGGCGTGGGCAAAGTCTGGTACAAGCTCCCGGTTTGGCTGCAGAAGAACTACGGCAAATGGCTGTTCGACGGAGGCGGCGGCTATCAGGTCGTCCCCCAGGCCAACTACCGCACCTTTCCGTATACCGGATGGCTGGTGAAGCGGGAACTCAACGACCGGCTGGAGTTGGGTGCCGAGTTGTTCGCGCATGGGCGCGAAGGGTTTGCTGCCGCACAAACGGAACACTCGGTGATGATCGACGTTGGCGGCTATTACCACTTCAAGCACAACCCCAATCAACAGTTTCTATTCTGCTACGGCCATTCTGTCGCCGGGCAAACGGAGAACTATGCCTACGCCGGCCTGTATTGGACTTGGGGCGGAAAAGATGACAAGGCAAAAGATGCCGGCAAGAAGGACACGGCTCGAAACAGCTGGATGCAGTTCCCCATGGGGGGCAACGGGTTTGAATGACCTGCGGAATGCAGCCTGCCTTGAGGCAAGCCTCAGCGGAGGATACGACAATGGCAATGACGGCACGCGCTCTTTGGACTTTGATACACGGTTTGGGATTCGGTGCTCTCTACCTCTTGGCGTGCTCCGGTGCGCTGGTGGAAATGTATCGCTTCTCCAGCTCATCGCCGTCAACCGAACCCAACCCCGCGCACGAACGCTTCCTCAAGATTTACCTTCTCACCATGGTTGTGCTCGCATGGGCTGCGGTACTGACCGGAACGTATGTCATCTATCCGTGGTATCGCGCCGTGCCTCCGCAGGGCGCGACCGGCCTCTCCATGTTTCCGCAACGTCTGCTGATGTCCAGTTCCACGACCAGAGGCTGGCACTCCCTGGGCATGGAGTGGAAGGAGCATGTCGCCTGGCTCGCCCCCATCTCCATCACCATGGTTGCGTTCGTCTTCATCCGCTATGGCCGCGCCCTCAGGAACCATCGCCAACTTCGCGCGGCCGTGCTCTGCTTTGCCGTGGTGTCGTTTGTGGCTGCGGGCATCGCCGGTTTCTTCGGCGCCATGATTAACAAGTACGCGCCGGTCCAGGGCGGTCACACAATTGCACTGGCGACAGGGAGATAGAAAAGTGAAGACGCCAGGCAGCAACGCCTCGCCCAACCCGCCGGTCATGACCAATAGTTCTGGCCTCGCCGCCGTGCTCGCAGCCGGGATAGGCTCTTTTGCGCTCGGGGGCTTGGCCTGCGCCAGCGACAAGTGGGCAGCCGTGAGCAACAACCTCGTTTTCTATAAGCCAACGGGACCGCTCTCCGGGGTCACCACGACGGCGGTCGTCATCTGGCTCCTCGCCTGGGGAATCCTGGAATGGCGCTGGCGAAACAGGACGATCGCTGTGGGGCCTATCAGTCTCCTCGCCCTCGTACTGCTCGGCGCGAGCTTATTGCTCACGTTTCCACCCGTCGTTGCTCTCTTCTGACAGAATGCGAGCCGCTCCGGGAAGACAGCGACACGACGAACGACGGCCGCGGCCTTAAACTCCAAAAGATTACAAGGGTTATATTGAGTGCAGCCGGCGCTCGGCTATGGTCATAAAAGGAGGTGCTTCCGGCTTGGGAACTGACCCAATCGACGATGAGACTCCAGCACCTTCTAGCCAACCAACCCAGGCAGACCTTCCGACCAGCGCTGTTGAACCGGAGGCATCGTCCACCACCACCATTGGTTCCTATCACCTCCTGCAATTAATTGGAGAGGGTGGAATGGGCCAGGTCTGGCTGGCGGAGCAGAAACAGCCCGTGCGCCGTCGTGTGGCCGTCAAGCTCATCAAGGCCGGCATGGACACGCGGGAAGTCGTAGCGCGCTTCGAGTCGGAGCGTCAGGCGCTCGCCCTCATGGACCACCCGGCGATCGCCAAAGTATTCGACGCCGGCTCCACTCCCGAAGGCCGCCCCTATTTCGTGATGGAGTTCGTGGCCGGGCTGCCCATCACCGATTATTGTGACCGGCACAAACTCACCATGCGGCAGCGGATGGAGCTCTTCATCCTGGTCTGCGATGGGGTGCAACACGCCCATCAGAAAGCAATCATCCACCGCGACCTGAAGCCTACGAACATTCTGGTGACGGAAGTCGATGGCAAGCCGGCCCCACGCATCATCGACTTTGGCGTCGCCAAAGCAACTTCCCAGCAGCTCAATCCGGGAACCATGTATACGCGTGCCGGCGCGATTATCGGCACCACCGGCTACATGAGCCCGGAGCAGGCTGACTCTGGTGGTGAAGACCTTGACACCCGCAGCGACGTGTATTCGCTGGGGGTCGTCTTCTACGAGTTGCTGGTGGGCGCGCTGCCCATCGACTTTGCAAAACTTGCCTATGACGAAATGCTGCGCCGTCTGCGCGAGACCGATGCACCCAAGCCTAGTACGCGCGTGCGCACCCTTGGGCAAACGTCTCTGACCAATGCCCAGAACCGCGGAGTGGACACGGTCGCCCTCACCCGCCAGTTGCGCGGCGACGCAGATGCCATCGCGCTCAAGGCGCTGGAAAAAGATCGCAAGCGGCGATACGCTTCGCCCGCCGACCTGGCTGGGGACATCGGCCGCTATTTGCGCAACGAGCCGGTCACGGCTCACCCGCCCAGCCTGTCTTATCGGGCTCGCAAATATATGCGCCGCCACACGCTCGGCGTGTCACTGGTGGTGGCGATTCTTCTGCTGCTTGTTGGCCTGGCCGTTGCCCAGACCATCGAATTGCGCAGGATCCGCCAGCAACGGGATCGCGCCGACAGAATTACGGAGTTCATGACCAACATGTTCATCGTGTCTGATCCCAGCCACTCCCGGGGCAATGATGTGAGCGTCCGCGAGATTCTTGATAAGGCTTCCTCCCAAGTGCTCAGCGGACTCGACAAAGATCCGCTCGATCAAGCGCAGTTGATGGCGGTCATGGGGGACGTCTACAAAAATCTCGGAATGTATCCGCAGGCGGAGTCCCTGCTGCGGCGCGCGCTCGCCAGCCGCACGAAACTGCTGGGAGACAAGAACGAAGACACGTTGAAATCGATGTATAGCCTGGCCAGCCTGCTGCGCGAGCAAAGCCGCACCGCCGAAGCAGAAAAGCTGGCGCGTCAAACCCTCGATCTCCGCCGTAGTACGCTCGGCCCCGAAGCCCGCGGCACGATGGAATCGATGAACCAGGTGGGCTTGGTCCTGAACGACGAGGGGCATTATCCCGAAGCCGAACAAGTGGAGCGCGAAGCGCTTGGTATCGCCAACCAAAAATTTGGAACCACCGATCCCATTACCGTGAGCGCGGCATCGAGCTTGGCCATCGATTTGGCGTACGAAGGAAAGTTCGCGCAAGCCGAAGAGCAATTCCGATCCGCTTTGCAGATGGATCGAGACAGTCTTGGCCCGGATGATCCGAAAACCATCGCAGCGGAAATCAATCTGGGCGCGATCCTTCTGCAGGAGGACAAATACCCCGAGGCGGAGCGGTTAATGCGCCCCCTTCTCGATCGCGAGCGCCGTGTGCTGGGGCCGGACCATCCGACGACCCTGTTGACCATGGGAAATCTCGCCTTGGTTTTGTCGCAGGAGAAGCGGGAAACCGAAGCCGAGCAACTGTTTCGCGAAACCCTGGCCATCAAACAAAAGAAGCTGGGCCCCGAGCATCGTTCCACCCTGGTGACCGCAGGGAACCTGGCCGATGTATTGCGTGAAGAGGGCAAGTTGGCCGAGGCCGAAACCATGACCCGGGAGACCCTAGCCATTGAACGCCGCACCCTGGGCAACGATCATTCCGATACCCAGGAAACCGTGGAGACCCTTGGCCAATTGCTGACCGCCGAGGGACACTACGCCGAAGCCGAACCGCTATTGCGGGAAGCCTATGA
Organism: uncultured Acidobacteriaceae bacterium; assembly: GCA_963815175.1. Taxonomy (GTDB): domain Bacteria; phylum Acidobacteriota; class Terriglobia; order Terriglobales; family Acidobacteriaceae; genus PALSA-350. The sequence goes on along the minus strand of CAWFGM010000005.1, from coordinate 62,455 downwards.
CACGCAGGTGCGCATCCTGGGGCGAGACCACAGTCATACCGCGGAGGCAGCCTACAACCTGGGGGCTTTGTACGCCGCAGAGGGCAAGAAAGAGGAAGCCATGGACCAGTTAACAAGTGCCGTCGACCATGGGCTTTCCGCCAAGTTAGATTTGGAACTGGCCACGGATACCGAATTTAAATCGTTGCACGGTGACCCGTCGTTTGAAGCTTTGCTGGTCCACGCGCGGGAGCGTGCGGCCGCATCGAAACAAGCGAAATAGCTCTCTGTAGAAATTCTAAGGTGGAAGCCCCGCATTTGCGCGGGAAAAGCGCTTTAGCGCTCTGTGTTGCCCGCACGGCGTCATGGCTCAGGAATCTCGAACCGCGGCGATAAGATACCCCGAATTGCTTTCTACCCGGCAAGAACGGTAGGGTGAAGCTGGTGGCGCCCATTCCATTTTCGCGTCTTTTTGGCTTTCCTGGCCGCCGCGCGGTCGAGTCCATCGAGCCGCGCCGTACCTTCGACGATGTCATTCTGCCGCCCGCGACCCACCGCGCTCTTCAGACCGCACTTGCCCAGGTGACCCAGCACGATCTGATATTCAACGGCTGGGGCCTCGGGGAACGGCATTCCACCGGCCTTGGTCTCGCCTTCAATTTCGCTGGGCCTCCCGGCACCGGCAAGACCATCTGCGCCGAGGCCATCGCGCACTCGCTCGGCCGCTATCTTCTGGTCGTCCGCTACGCCGAGCTCGAATCCATGTGGATGGGTGAGACCGCCAAGAACGTTGCCGCCATCTTCCGTACCGCACGCGAGGAGCAGGCCGTGTTGTTCTTCGACGAAGCCGACGCCATTGCCGCGCGCCGATCGACCGCAGTCGATAGCGGCGCCCAGCGCGAATCGAACAGCGTGGTCAATGTGCTGCTGCAGGAGTTGGAGAATTACACCGGTGTCGTCATCTTCGCCACCAACCTTGCATCGAACCTCGATCCTGCGTTTGAGCGCCGCATCCGCACGCACATCCTGTTTGAGCTGCCAGGGGAGACGGAACGCGTCCGCATTTGGCAGGTCCAGTTGCATCCTCTCCGAACGCCGCTGGCTCCCGACGTCGACTTCAACGCCCTCGCGCGCCGCTACGAGGTAAGCGGCGGAGACATCCAGAATGCTGTGATCAAGGCCGCCCTGGCTGCGGCTGGCGAGCCCATCCCCGATGCCGCAAAGAGAATCCATCAGCGTCACTTTGAGGCGGGAATGGAACAAGTTCTGGGCAGCAAACGCGTGATGCAACAGTCGATCTTTGCCGATCAAACAGCCGCGATGCCCGAGCCGGACGTGATCCCTACTGCAGGCACGTCTCGAACTTCGCAACTGCTAGCGTACGGACTGCCCGGCGCTGCGCTACTGATCGCGTTGATTGCGCTCGCAGTCGCAATCCTCAAATAGCCTCAGCCTTCTTGCACCTATCTTCCCGAACCCTGCGCTCACTGCGCGCCATCACCTCACTCTTTTCCACAGTGGCCCGGAAGCCCCTGTCTTGCCACAATCTCAACTTAGAGTTAGTCTAAATGCGGTGGACACCGAGGCGATCAAGCGGTCATTGGAAAGCAGCGGGTTACGCTGCACTACGCAGCGCTTCGCAGTGATGGCCTTCCTGATGGAACAGAACAGGCACCCCACCGCAGTCGAGATTTTCAAAGCCGTGAATCGCACGGATCCCCGCTCTTCCAAGGCCACTACTTATAACAATCTGCGTGACCTGGTGCAGGCAGGCCTGGTGCGTGAAGTGGCGGTCGAGGGCCGCGCCGCGCGATTCGATGCCAAAGGCCTGCTGCATCATCACTTCATCTGCGACCGCTGCGGAAATGTTGAGGACATAGAGTGGTACGACGTGCCCAAGCCAGCCAAGCGCTCCCTGGGTAAGCGGATCGTTCGCGATTGCGAACTCATTTTCCGAGGACTTTGCACCGGATGCGCGGTGAAACACGATGCGCCTCAGCGAGCGCGGCCCGCGGCGCGCGTTCGATGAGCAGCCGTCGATCGCATTTCCGCAATTAACAATTTCAAACCAACCGTAATTGCAGGCGCGCGGTGAAATGGCCTGCCGTGAAAACACCAAACATTGAAGACCACAACCCTGAAGGAGAGACTCGATGGCTAGCAAAGGAACCGAATTTACGTCCGAAGCGAAATCCGAAGTGAACGCGTCCGCAGCGAAATGCCCCGTCGACCACGGGCAGTCCACTGCCGGCCCGGGGGCTGCACCGAGCGGCCCGCGCACCAATCGTGACTGGTGGCCAAACCATCTCCGGCTGGAGTTGCTCCATGCCCACTCCGAGCTTTCCGACCCCATGGGCCCGGAGTTCGACTATGCCAAGGAGTTCAAGAGCATTGACTACGAAGGCCTCAAGAAAGATCTGGCCTTTGTCATGACCGACTCGCAGGATTGGTGGCCCGCCGACTTCGGCCACTACGGTCCGCTGTTTATCCGGATGGCCTGGCACTCAGCCGGCACCTATCGCACGTACGACGGCCGTGGCGGCGGCGGACGCGGTCAGCAGCGCTTCGCTCCTCTCAACAGCTGGCCTGACAATGTCAATCTTGATCGCGCGCGCCGGCTGCTCTGGCCGGTGAAGCAGAAGTACGGCAAGAAGATTTCCTGGGCCGACCTGATGATCCTGGCGGGCAACGTCGCGCTGGAGACGATGGGCTTCAAGACCTTCGGCTTCGCCGGCGGCCGCCCAGACACCTGGGAGCCCGACCACGATGTCGACTTCGGCGCCGAAGCCACCTGGATGGGCACCGACAAGCGTTACTCCGGGGAGCGCGATCTGGCCAACCCCTACGGCGCCACCACCATGGGGCTCATCTATGTGAACCCTGAGGGCCCCGAGGGTAAGCCGGACCCCAAGGGTGCAGCCAAAGACATCCGTGTCACCTTCGGACGCATGGCCATGAACGACGAGGAGACGGTGGCGCTGATCGCGGGCGGCCACACCTTCGGCAAGACCCACGGCGCCGGGCCCGGCACCCACCTCGCCCATGAGCCCGAAGCGGCGCCCATTGAAAACCAGGGCCTCGGCTGGAGCAGCGCGTACAAAACCGGCATCGCCGGCGACGCGATCACCAGCGGCCTCGAGGTTACCTGGACCACCACGCCTACGAAGTGGGGCAACGGATTCTTCGACCATCTCTTTAAGTTTGAGTGGGAACTCACACAGAGCCCTGGCGGTGCAAACCAGTGGAAACCCAAAGGGGACGCCGGCGCCAACACCGTGCCCGACGCCCACGACTCCAGCAAGAAGAAGCAGCCGGCCATGTTGACGACCGATGTGGCGCTGCTCGCGGATCCGTCTTACGCGAAAATCTCGCGTGACTTCTACGAGCATCCGGAGAAGTTCGCCGATGCCTTCGCCCGCGCGTGGTTCAAGCTGACCCACCGCGACATGGGTCCGCGCGCTCGTTACCTGGGACCAGAGGTTCCGGCCGAGGAACTCATCTGGCAGGACCCCGTCCCCAAGGTCGACCATCCGCTGGTCAATGATCAGGATGTGGCGGCCCTCAAGGCGAAGGTGCTCGCGTCCGGCCTCTCAGTTTCTGAGCTGGTCTCGACCGCGTGGGCCTCGGCCTCGTCGTTCCGTGCCTCCGACAAGCGTGGCGGCGCGAACGGCGCCCGCATCCGCCTGGCCCCGCAAAAGGACTGGGAGGTTAACCAGCCGGCCCAGTTGGCCCGCGTGCTGAAGGCGCTGGAGAAGAATCCAGGGCGAGTTCAACGCGTCGGCAGGCGGCGCTAAGAAGATCTCTCTGGCCGACCTGATCGTCCTCGCGGGTGGTGCGGGTGTGGAGAAGGCGGCCAAGGATGCCGGTGTCACAATCACCGTGCCCTTCGTCGCCGGCCGCACAGACGCCTCGCAGGAGCAAACGGACGTTGAGTCGTTCGAGCCGCTCGAGCCCAAGGTCGACGGTTTCCGCTCCTACGGCTACAAGAGCACGGAGCCTGCCGAGGTCGCGCTGCTGGACAAGGCACAGTTACTGCGCTTGACCGCGCCGGAGCTGACGGTGTTGATCGGCGGTCTGCGCATGCTCAACACCAACTTCGGAGGCACGAAGTTGGGGGTCCTCACCGAGCGTCCCGAGACCCTGACCAACGACTTCTTCGTAAACCTACTGGACATGAAGTACGAGTGGAAGGCGACCACGGACTCGAAGGATACCTTCGAGGGCCGCGACCGGAAGAGCGGCGCGGTGAAGTGGAAGGCGACCCGCGCCGACCTCATCTTCGGCGCCAATTCCCAGCTGCGCGGTACGGCCGAGGTCTACGCCTGTGCCGATTCCAAGGAGAAGTTCGTCAAGGACTTCGTCGCCGCCTGGAACAAGGTAATGAACCTGGATCGCTATGATCTGTTGCCGTCCGTCGTTTAACATCACGTTCGTAAATACCACACTCCGGCCTAGCCTAGGATCCCTTGGGCTAGGCCGGAGTATTTAGCTTTCAGGATTAGCTGGCGTAGTGCTTCTCTCGGAAGGTCAGAGCTTCAATCTGCTGCGGGAGGCGAAGGGATAACCTACCAGTTGCAGAAACACTGCGGGGCATAGGCAGTCCCCGTTTTCCCTGTCTCAACTGAGGGGTCCACTCCACCCGTGCTGCAACTCTATCTCGTCAATCGGGAAATCGCGCATCTCCCCGCATCCCCCAGCTGTCCCACCCATCGAACTCCAGCAACAAAGCCTTTCTCCAGAGACAGGATGGAGGTTACGGGCACGACGATCGTTCTCGACGCCGGCATCCCGCCATCGTCTGATTAGCCTCGCGACCTCCTCTCATTCGTTATGTTGTATGCTACATAGGGGTATGCGCGGGGAGCAGTTGACGCCGGCGAGCGGAATGGGTTCTCCTTAGAGGATTTCAGAATGCGTAAGAGTAGCGGGAAACGGGTTTGTCATCGTGCGCTCTTCCTTACGGTCGTCGTAGCGCTTACGGCGTTGGCGAGGGCACAGAGGGTGATTACCTCTCAGTACGACAACGCACGCACCGGCGCGAATCTCAACGAGACCACGCTGACACCGCGCAATGTCAATGTTCAGCACTTTGGAAAACTGTTCACCTTGCGCGTGGACGGGGATGTCTATGCACAGCCGCTCTTCCTCGGGGGCGTGGAGATTCCAGGGAAAGGCCGCCACGATGTACTCTTCATCGCCACCGAGCACGATAGCGTATACGCCTTCGATGCTTACGGTAATCCGAGTACTCCTCTGTGGCAGGTGAGCTTTCTCAAGGACGGGATCACCGCCGTACCGGCACTGGATGCAAGTTGTCAGTTCATCTCACCCGAAATTGGCATCACGTCGACACCCGTCATCGATCCAGACACCGGAACCCTATATGTCCTGGCCCGCACCAGCGACCGGTCAGGCTTCTTCGTGAACACGTACGACCAGCGCCTGCATGCGCTCGCGGTGACTACTGGGGTGGAGAAATTCGGCGGCCCGGTGGAGATTCGGGCCAGCATGAGCGGTTCCGGAACCGGGAGCAGGAGCGGAAGGCTGAGCTTCAATCCATTGCGGGATAACCCGCGAGCAGCACTGTTGTTGAACCGCGGCACCGTCTATCTCGCATGGGCCTCTGCCTGTGATGTCAGTCCCTACCACGGCTGGGTCATGGCTTACGGCGCACGGAACTTGAAGCAGGAAGCCGTCTTTAATGCGTCTCCCGACGCCGATGACAGCGGAATCTGGGAAGGAGATACTGGGCCGGCGGCCGACAAGGCGGGCAATATCTTTCTTGCCACCGGTAATGGACGTTTCGACGCCGCCAAGGGGGGCCGCGACTATGGCGATTCCTTACTCAAGTTAAACGGCGAGAGTCTGAACCTCAGCGACTATTTCGCCCCATACAACGCGGCCAACCTGGATGCGAACGACAGCGACTTGGGCTCCGGTGGCCCGATGCTGTTGCCCGACCAATCCGGCGCCTCTCCCCACCTGGCGGTGGTGGAGGGGAAGGGAGGCGTCCTTTACCTGGTTGACCGCGATCACATGGGACATTGGCAGCCCGAGAACAATAGTCATGCGGTGCAGACGATGGCCGTTCCCGACGGTGTCTTCGGGGCGATGGCCTATTGGAACCATTATGTATACGTGCTAAGCGACGGGGATGCACTGCGTCAGTTTTCTGTGATCGACGGTAAGCTCTCACCCAAGGCGGCGAGTGGTCTTCCTGGAGTATCGGCAACTCCCTCAATATCTGCTAACGGACTCGACGACGGCATAGTTTGGATACTTCGATCCAAATCCTGGAACGCCCCAGACCAGCCTGCGGCTCTCTATGCTTACGATGCTGCGAACGTGGTCCATGAACTCTACGACAGCGAGCAAAACGCCGGACGGGATCGTCCTGGCCTTGCCCTACGGTTCAACATTCCTATCGTCGTGAACGGACATGTATATGTAGGAACAAAGCACGAGGTGGATGTCTACGGCCTGCTGCCCGTTCGATGAGGGGGCGTTTTCGGAGCTCAGCCCCAAACGAGACCAAGGAGAACCTGGGGTGCTGGTTAGGTACCGTGAGCAGACATCGCTACGTCCTTCCCAGGCTTTGGATTTCTGATCCGAGTTCGCTGCAAATTCTAAAATCGATTTTTTCACTTCACCCTGTCCCCGGTTTTTCTTAAATACCCGCATACGATCCTTAGCAACCACTGTTTTCCCAGAGTACCCCTCCCGTCTGGACGACTAAATTTTGACGACTAAATTTGACGGCTAAATCTGTGACCGTTAAATTTGAAGGCCGAGTTGGCCGAGAGGCCTGGACCCAATAAGTTGGGCGATCCGAAGGCGGTAAAAACTGGGCGGGAGGGGACTCGATGGAACCGATAAGCCTACAAAGTCTCATCAATCTAGCTCAGGACGACGGCAGCGTGTTGTCGCCGCAGAGCCCGTGGACATTGTCTGACTTCAAGTCGTATTGGCCGTTCCTGAGGAAATATCAGATCAGCCATCAGACCTTTGCGGATCTGTCACGACTCGTCTACTGCATGGAGCATGGGCTCAAGTTTGAGTGGTCGAAAGCGTGGGAAGCCCACCGCGCCAAGGATTGGCCGGAGCCGCCCCCGGACGAGCGGATGCGATGCCTCGAACACAAACTGGCGTTCGACTCTCTGATCCGTGACCGAGTTTACGAGGAAACCATGTAATACCGATCGCAGTACAAGGACACAAACCCAACCTGCCCCGGACTCGGAAAGGGTTAGCAGGGGCTGGTACATGGAGGTCACACGACCCATAACCCTGTCGACGGAACATTTATGCGCAATCGGCAACGGTTGGTTATGGCTGTCGTTCAGCCGAGGAGCCCAGCTGAAACGAGCGCGGATGAACTTACCGATACCCCGTTTTTTCTTGCCGGGCGTTACAGCCCAGCGAGATACACAACGTAGACCACAGCGAAAAATCCATCCAAAAGCGCGATAGCTGTCATCACGGAGGTCCGTTTCAAAGGCCCGAAAAAGACCAGTAAACTGATAGCAAATTTTTCAAAGACAGCAGAGACTAAGACCGGAACGCGAATCGCCGGGACGTAAGCGCAATCCACGATCAGTGCGCCGACCGCGATAATGAGCACTCCCCAATGGCGGACAAAGAAGACTGCGGAGTCGGTCGGGCTCTCGTCCCCGAATCCTAACCGCAAAAACAGTTTAGGTAGAAGAAGTGCGGCGAATCCACCCCCCGCAGTAATAAGACCCGAAGCGATGAGTATCAATTTGATGGACGAAGCCAATGTCTTGCCCTTTCTGAGCTAAGAGCCGAGTATGCCGCGCGGCAACCAGCACGCCACGCAGAAATCGAGGTTCGAGAGGCATGGGTTTCGCTGAGAGATCGCCAGGTGAAGGGCATTGCCTACCAATTTGCTCGACTTGAGAGCATCTGGTAACTGTCACCTGCGACAGGGCTGTGCCCATTTCGGTTATTTATAGGCAGTTGCTCAGCGCCGTCGCTTCCTCCGGCTTCGCTGTCCTGCTTCTCCAGGAACATTTCATAGATGTCCACGAACCCCCCGTCCTGTGAGCGCCGCATAGTTCGTCACTCGCACAGCAGGACGATCATGCCGCTTCTGCATCGCGATGCGAGTCAAACATCATCGCCGTGCCGCAAGAGCCGGAAGACTGGTTAATAAGGCTCGGCAAAGGGCTGAAAACGCTCACCTTCACGATTAATTGAGGGTTAAAGGTCCATCCGTTGACCCCTCCGGCATTTCTCTTCATAGTCATCAAATTGCGTTAACCACTTTGCCAGGGATCGCGACGTCTCAGACCTTGGATTGGTGAGGGAAGCGCCGCAGCATTCTCTATTGGAGAGATGAAATGATGAAACGCCGATCCATCTGCTTTGCATTCGCCTTGGCCGCGACGGTGGCCGCACTTGCTGCCGCAGCAACATCGCACGGGCCAACAGGTTTGGCCGCCGCCATGCCCGATCTCCAGTCGCCGGCGACGGCCAAGGTCACGTTCCGGGGCACCGAATATTTGCTGCGCTCGTCGCACGGCAACGGATACGATTTCACGCCCCGGGGCCAGGAAGACCTTTCTACCTTTACCGACATGCTGGAACTGAATCTATATCCCGCGGCCCATGACCAGGAGGCTCTGGCCACGATCACCAGCCGGGTCCAGGCGATTGCCCAGGGCGCGAAAGCCACAATCCTGCGAACGAGCTCGGTTTCCGCTTCTGGGCAACAACCGGGCGAGCATTTCCTGGCCGCCGTGATGCCAACCCCCCACGGCGTGGATTTCGATGCGATACGCTTCGTCCTGGTCGACAAACAAGGTGCCGGGGTGTTTTATACCCACCGGTCCTACGGCGAGTCAGCTGCCGGCACCACGAGTGCATGGGTTACGAAGAACGCTGCAGAGGTTGAACAGCAGCTTCTGCAATTCGATGCCGCACGCATGGTTGCGGCGGCGAAGAACCCCACCAGCCCATCCCTTCCTGTTGCCAACACAGATCTGCCTGCGGGCACCATTAAAAAAGGCACGCTGACAAGTCCGCAGCTCATGCACGACACGATGCTAGGGGTCGCCGGCAGGGTGGGTTCGCTGGGATGCGGCAAAGTTGAGGATGTTGCGCCATACGTCGTAACGTCCTTCTCAGGCGCGACCGGCGCCAGACAGTGGCAGGAAAAGTGGGTGGTCAAGGGTTGCGGCAAACAATATCCGGTCGATATCGATTTTAAGGAGGATGGCGCCGGCGGGGCCTATTGGACGATCAAGAAGTGATGGTCGTCTGCAACCGCGCCCGGGGGCTGTCACAAGAATATGGATTCTTCTGTAGCGGTGTGATTCCAGCGCAATCACGCGCTTCCAGTTCCTGCTTTCAACGCTGCCACGCCGGCTTCTTCGTGCTGGGGTGCGCTTTGCGCTGCGGCCTGAATCGCCAAATACAATACAAGCGCATGGATCATGGCTTCTCCGGTTCGCGAACTTGCAAAATCTGATCGGCCTGCACACCCTTAAGCACTTGATGGATACCGGAGGGCCAGGATACTTCCACATCCGCTGTTTTGGCGCTGCCAAGGGTTTGCTGGCGAATCGAGTCTGCCACAGGTGCAAATAGACAAGGATTTCGTCGTCAGGAAGCGGACACTTATCGCCGAAACTCAGCTGGACACTTGGGGCGGGAAAGGATGTGAACTAGCAATGAAGCCAGTAGTAACTAGCGGCCGGCTTCGGGTGCTGCACCTAATGGCACTCGCAGACCACGACTGTCAGATCATCCGTCTGCGTCGAAGCCCAATCCTGCACGGTGGAGAGAATCAGATCCGCCATCTCTTCCACGGTCCGGGCCGCGCTCATGGCGAACAACTTATTCAGCCGTTCGTAGCCGAACTCTTCCTCAGCGCCATTTGCGGCTTCCACCACTCCATCGGTGTACAGCAATAAACGGTCTCCGGTGCGCAAAGCTTGTTTGGTCGAGTGATAGGCCGCCGAGGAGAAGACCCCCAGCAGCAGACCGTTTTCTTCGATCGAACAGACTTGGCCATCCCGCAGCAGAAGCATCGGCGGATGCCCCGCAGCGGCATAGCAAAGCTCGCCCCGCTCCGCATCGAGGTAGACGTAGGCTGCAGTGACAAACTGACCCTGGGTACTTCCGCACAGCGCCTCATTCACTCCCGCGAGCAATCGCTCCGGGCTCGCTGCGTGATGCCGCTGCGCGGTGGTTGCGATCTTCACCATGGAGGCGATCAGTGCCGCCGGTACTCCATGGCCCGAAACGTCCGCAATTAACAACCCAGCACTGGGGCCGCCGGTCGAGAGAAAATCGTAGAAGTCGCCGGCCACCGCAGTCATGGGGACATAGCGCGCGGCCACGGTAAAGTGCTGTGACGCCGGGAAGCCGCTGGGCAGAATCGAAAGTTGAATGCGCTTCGCCACCTCCAGCTCCTGATGCAACGAGGCCAACTCGTGGTCGCGATCGAGCGCCCGCTTGGCCGCGACATAGCCCAGGCAGCACAAGAAAAGACCAAAGCCATAGGGCGCCTCCAGGGTTCGACTGCCCAGAAGGTTTCGCGTGTTTCCCCAAAGCACAAAGCCGACAAAGATGAGCAACCCGGCGCGAAACACAAAAACATCCCTGCCTGCGCCCGTCTGCCGAAACACCAGGATGACGAGCGGGAGCGAGCCGGTAATCACCAGGCCGCTGTTCATGTTGTAGAGCAGCGCCAACGGCGCCCCGGCAAAAGCCGCCGCAATCAGGGCCATCTCGAGCAAGCAAACTGTGTAGGCAATCACACGGCCGGCGCGGCCGAGCAATCCTGCTTCCTGGAAGAACAGGAAGGCCGGGACGGCCACGAAAAAATCCATCGCGGCGTCGAACCGCGCGCGGAAAAGGGATCGGGGCCCCAGGAGCACGAACTCGCTGGACAGCATCCACAACCGTTCGCCATACAGAATGGAAAACCAGGCAAAGAACGAGAGCAGCCGATCGAACCTGCGCCGGATGAGCAGGAACCCAATCACCACCAGGCCTACCGTGACCGAGGCCGCGCCAATAAACAGGCGCGGCTCTGCCTGGCGAAAGGCGTGGACAACCTCGGTCGCGCTCATCTGCATGCCTGAGGATAATACGTCACCGGCAACGACCCCGCGGGCAATTCGCCAGCGCATTCCCCCCTGGGTTAGCATCCGATCTAACGATGGTGGCTGATCCAGGAGGGCGTCTAAAGGAATGAAGTCATCCCGTAAGGCTGTGCTCACGGCAATCGTCTCCGATCTCGCGATTGCGGCTGCGAAATTGGCGGCGTGGGTTTTTACTCATTCCTCCGGGATGCTTTCGGAAGCCATCCATTCGCTGGTCGATGCGGGCAACGGGTCGCTGTTGGTGCTGGGTCTGCACCGCAGCCGCAAGCCGGCGGACGAAACCCATCCTTTCGGCTATGGGAAGGAGCTTTACTTCTGGACTCTTCTGGTCGCGCTCTTCGTTTTCTTTGTCGGCGGTGGTGCTTCCATCGCTGAAGGCTACCTCCGGGTGCGCAACCCCCAGCCCCTCGACCACTACGTCTGGAACTATGTCACGCTCGGGGTCGCTGGTTTGTTCGAAGGGTATTCTCTCTCCGTTGGGCTCGAGGAATTTCGCGCCGGAGAAGGCGTCCCAGCCTCATGGCAGGCCATTCGCGCCAGTAAGAACCCGAGCACGTTTACTGTAATCGTGGAAGACTTCGCCGCGATCGCGGGTTTATTCATTGCCTTCCTCGGCACCATTCTTGACCAGGCGCTCGGGCTGGCATCGCGCCGACGGAATATCCTCCCTCGCTATCGGAGCGATTTTGATGGCAGTGGCCTTGTTTCTGATGGTCGAAAGCAAGGAACTGCTGGTAGGGGAAGGCGCCGACTTCCGCACCTTGCGAGAGATCCGCCGGCTCACGCAGGCCGAGCCGGGGGTAGAGCTTGCAGGCTATCCCATGACCATGTATTTCGGTTCCGGCAGCATTTTGCTCACGATGAATATTCGCTTTTCCAGGTCGCTCTCCAGAAATGGGATTGAAGAGGCGGTCGATCGCATCGAAGCCGCGGTCCGCGGGCGATATCCGAACATTCGCCATATTTATCTGGAAGCCGAGTCGCTCCGCCCCAGCGCGCGATTGGCTGACCCCGCCTATCCAGGGGGAAGCGACCTTCCTCCTGATCCGCGCTGACTAGCCGATGCCTGGCTGCAGCCCAACATACAATCTTGATAACGGGTGGGGAAAAGCAATCATGATAAAGACGCGACGCGACGCATTGGCCACGCTAGGCATCATGGGTTTGGCGTCGGCCGTGTCGCAACTGATCCAGCGTGCGCACGCATCATCTCCCGGCGACGCCTTGTCGACACCTCTTGGTGTTGAGGGTTTTGAAAGCACATTCATTGCAGGCGGCGTCAACTCCCAACGCCTCGCGTGGTGGCGCGCCGCCAAGTTGGGTATGTTTGTTCACTGGGATCCCTCCAGCCTGGCCGGCACGGAGATCAGCTGGTCGCGCAAAGGATCCAAGCCCCTTGATATCACCGGTGATCCGGCCGGCTATGTCGAAGGTCCCGTCTACGACCATCTCTACCAAAAGTTCAATCCAGTCGATTTTGACGCGGACCAATGGTTGCGGATCGCGCGCAACGGGGGAGCCAGATATATCGTGATCACGGCCAAGCATCACGATGGCTTCTGCATGTGGAATACGAAGTTCACCAACTACAACATTATGAACACGCCCTTCAAAAGGGATGTCATCAAGGAAATCTCCGAAGCCTGTCATCGCACGGATATGCGCTTCGGCATCTATTATTCCCCAAGAGATTGGCATAACCCCGACTACGGCATAGGTGACAACAAGAAATATGTCGCGTATATGAACGGAGAAATCCGGGAACTCCTTACCAATTATGGAAAGGTCGACATTATTTGGTTTGACAGCTATGGCAAAGGGGATCTCGTCAATTTCTGGAACGTCGGATCGACCTTCTCACTCATCAAGTCGCTTCAACCTGATATTTTGATCAACAACCGGCTCACGGTACTTGCCGATTACGATAAACAGCCCGAGCCTTATGTGGGAGATTTTGATACTCCTGAACAGCGCATTGGTGCATTCCAAACGTCAAGGGCATGGGAATCCTGCATGTCGATCGTAAAGACCAAAGACGGAGGAGGGTGGTCCTATCGTCCTGACGGAACGGTGCGCTCTTACCAGGAGTGTATGACCGCGCTTCTAAGCTGTGTGATCGGTGATGGAAACCTTCTTCTTGACGTGGGGCCCAATCCGTTAGGGCAGATACCTGAGGATCAGGCTCAACGTCTATCGCAAATGGGAAGCTGGCTCAAGCAATACGGCAGATCCATCTACAACACCCGCGGAGGCCCCCTGGTTTCCGGGACCTGGGGAGGCTCAACCTATCGTCCGAATACGGTATACCTTCACCTGTTTCCGGTTAAATCGGGAACGCTCCATCTGCCCCCTCTCGAGAACAAGGTCGTTCGATCTCAAGTCCTGACAGAAGGACGTGCAACGGTTAGCCAGACCGATGCGGGCCTTGACGTCACGGTCCATGCACATGCTGAAAACGCTACCGGAGATGATCATTGAACTAACCTTAGATCACCCAATTACTCCAGATGAGGCCATGTGATCTGCCCTGTGCTGTGTTCCCGCATCAAACACCATGACTTCAATTGCGCACGGCAGCATCCCGGAAAACGGAGGAGCCGCGCCTCCAGATGCCATTGCCCGACTTGGCCCAAACCTGCGCCAGCGTATTGACCACGGCTGTGGTCTGCCGCTCCCGAACCGCTCGACGCTAAGGTCCTGGGCTCGGTCGGGATCTTCGCTGCGATTCCAAAGCCCGATAACAATGCGATTTTGCGGAAGGTGTGACCGGACACGCTGGCAGATCGCCCGAGTTTGAGAAAACGCAAAGGGAGGCAACGCTGAAATAAAAATAACGGTGTTGGGTTCGCCGCCAGCGAGTCAAGAATCTCATCGGAGACCGAGGCCGGAAGGTACAGTGTCTGGTTAGAGGCCCGCTCCATCAGCTGGACGAGCATGTGTGTGGTCAGTTCGTCGGCTTGATCGGTGCCGGAGATGCAGACCACGGCAAAGTCTTCTTGCACGCTGAAGAGCGGGGGGAACCAGCGGACTCTCCTTTCTGCCGATAGTCGGTGAGTTCCGCGACTAGCTCGCCGATACAAAGAAAGCAGAAGTTGCAGCAGGCATCGTCTAAGGACGCCCTGGTGCCGGTCTTGTTCCACCAGGCCGAGCGCAGGGATCACCACGGAATCATAAAGTTCCACCAGGGGTTGCCTTCAAGGAACCGGTTGGCGACCGCCCGCGCCTCCCGCTGGTCCATGGCCAGCAGGCGCTCGTAAAACAGGGCTTCGGGGGAAAGTTCGGCATCGGCCCCAAGCAAGGCGTGCAGGAACGACATTCGCGGAACGTGGCGGCCGAGGACGACGATGCACACGGTAAGTGGGGTGGACAAGATCAGCCCTGGCCATCCCCACAGCAGCGTCCAGAAGATAGCCATGGTCAGCAAGGCGAGGGAAGAAATGCCGGTGCGCGACCGGAAGACCCAGGGTTCGACAATGTTGGTGGTCGTGAGCTCCAGCACGAGAAAGAAGCAGATGAGCAGTAACGGAGGACCCCAGGACGACGAGACCGCAACGCAAACGACAAGTGGCAGAGCAACGCCGATAGCGGTGCCGGCGTAGGGGACCATGCGAAGAAGCCCGGCGAACACCCCCCAGAACGTCGCATTGGGTACCCCGATAAGGAAGAGTCCAAGCCCGAATAGGGCGCCATAGGCCGCATTGACGGTGACTTGAAAGAAAAGGTATTGGCTGATGCGGCTTGCGGCATCCTGTAGTGCCTGGTTCATCAGCCTAATGCGGCTAATGCCGGCTAGAAGCAGAATGCGGCGGCGCAGATCCTCGCGCTCCATCAGGAGATAGATTGTGAAAATGATGACCACCCCGAACGTACCAATGGGGCGCAGTAAGCGCGTCAGGAACTCGACGGCAGACTGGAGTTGGCCGCGATTGGTGTCCACAATGCGAACCGCCTGCACCTGTGCGGCCGGTTGCTGAGGCCCGCTGCTGCCGTTGCCGGCGTTGGTAGCCAGGTCCCCGCTAATCTCCTCGACCGCGGTGAAAGCGCCTTCCAGCGACTGCTCCGCGGGAACGTGCAGCGAGGCCATTTTCTTCTGGATGGTGAGATGGTAGGCGGGGAGGTCGCGGGCCACGTTGAGTAGTTGGCGGGCTACGACGTATCCGACTCCACAGATGATCGTGAAGGCGAGTACGCCGGTGATTCCCACAGCCACCATACGAGGGGCCCGTCTGGCCTCGAGGAAGCCGACCGCGGGGGCCAATAAAAATGCCAAAAGCAAGCGCGAAAGCGAAGAGGATAAGAAGATCGCGGGCGAAAAAGAGGACGAGGACCGTGACCGCAAGCACCAACAAGGGTCCGGCTGTGGAAACCTCTTTGCTTCGAGCAAGAGACATACGACCTGGCGAAGCCCTGAAGGATGGTTAGTCTTGTCGTTCAGAATACATCATGAGCGGAGTTTCGTGGAATTGGGGGAGCTGGGTTGACGAAAACGTAATCACCGGTGTTCGCCGGCTGTCTCTTGTTTGAAGCCGGCCGATTGGATCTTTCTGCCTCAATCTCGCTTGTCGGTAATTTACCCGGCTCTCAGATGCCCCAATGGACGCCTCCAGCAATAAAATTTTCAACTGACCAGCCTTGACATCCGGGTCAACCTACCCGTCCGGTAACCCTTCAATCAACGATTTTGGCCAATCTCGCGACAAACGACTCGATGATTTTCGACAGCTATTAGCAACTGTAATAGTGTCGAAGCAGGTTGTCTCCACAAGCGCTAGGACAGCGCCGAGGGACCGAGATCCACGGGCAGGGAAGTAGGCCAGGTCGCTGGAGGAATCAATGCAGAAGTACCCGACCTTGCTTAGTTCGCACATTCTTGCACACGATTGCCACCTGAGTCTGTAGCAGCCCACACAGACCTGTGAGATCGACCGCTTGGTCGGCATGGAGACGAAAGGTCTCCTCGCACAGGTTGAAGTGTCGATCACCGGAGAGCGCATTACGTCCATTGTTTGCCGCTGAAGCGCCCTCAGAATTACGCCTGGAGAGGGCCCAGATCGTCACGGCGACGATTAAATCGATCTCCGTGATGATCCACCGACGGTATAGAGTCGTTTGACTTTAACGCTTTGATCCGTTTAAATCGGTCTGAGTGGGTGCAACTCGCCCGTAAAGCGGCTCTATGCATGCACCCCGCCATGGTGGAAGTACGTGCGCTCCTCCTATTTCAGGGGCGTCTGGTTTTGGACTGGCTTGTTTTTATGCCGCTCGCAAGGCCTTCAAGATCACGCGATTTGTAACAACTATGGCCACGCTGCTGTATTTCTTTGGGGGAAAGATGTCGTCTACTCGTCGTGTTTCGTTATGCGCTGCTGTCACTGTTACTTCTTTTTTCTGTTCCTGTGATAGCGCAAGTCTCAGCAGC
Source organism: uncultured Acidobacteriaceae bacterium (assembly GCA_963815175.1). Lineage (GTDB taxonomy): Bacteria > Acidobacteriota > Terriglobia > Terriglobales > Acidobacteriaceae > PALSA-350. Next base: position 45,925 of record CAWFGM010000005.1, on the reverse strand, counting down.
ATTATCCGGACGCGTCACCGACCAAACCGGTGCTGCTGTACCCGGAGCCACCGTAACCGCGACAGACACAGATATGGGGATCTCTCGCGTGACCGTGACGGATGCGGCGGGCAGGTACGAATTGCCTGCGCTTCCCGTTGGCCGATACGAAGTGGAAGCGGCGAAGAGCGGGTTTGCGGGAGCGATTCGCTCAGGAATCCTCCTCGTTGTGGGCCAGGATGCGGCTGCGGATCTGACTCTGAAGGTTGGCAGCGTGAGTGAGCAGGTCAAAGTCGTCGCGGATGCTCCGATCGTGAATGCAACCACGCAGGATATTTCCGGCCTTGGTGGGAGAGCAGGAAGTCAAGGAACTTCCGCTAAATGGCCGGAGCTTCGATTTGCTGCTGACCATCAATCCTGGGGTGGTCAATTTCACCTGGGAAAAGACAGGCGGAATCGGAGTATCCAATTCGAGCACCGGCAACAATTTCGCAGTGTCGGGGAATCGTCCTCAGCAGAATTTATTCCTGCTCAACGGCATCGAGTTCACCGGCGCCGCGGAGAACAACATGCAGCCCGGTGGAGCAAGTCAAAATCTGATTGGCGTGGAAGCGGTGCGCGAGTTCAATGTGCTGCGCGACTCCTATGGGGCGGAGTATGGCAAGCGGCCGGGGGCACAAGTAATCATCGTTACCCAGTCAGGCAGCAATCAGTGGCATGGATCTGTCTATGAATTTCTGCGCAATAACGTATTGGATGCTCCGAATTACTTCGATCAGGGATCCGCTCCGCCGTTTCGCCGCAACCAGTTCGGAGCGGCTATAGGCGGACCGCTGCAGAAGGACAAGACGTTTATCTTTGCGAACTATGAAGGCCTGCGCCAGCACCTGCATCAGACTTCGGTTGCGTTCGTGCCCGATCTGGCATCTCGCGCGAATGCGGTAGCCAAGCGTTCAACCGCTCTTGAATCTCTGGCTCACTCCCACCGCCGGCGATCCTGATTTCAGCGGGATCGCGCAGGTTTCCAGCAGCCCTTTGCAGACCATACGGGAAGACTTTGGGACCGCCCGGCTGGACCATGTCTTCTCTCCCAAAGACAGCCTTTCAGGGATCTATACCGCAGACGACGGTTCAGATTTCACGCCCACTACCGCCAACCCATACAGCACCGACATATTGAATCTTCGAGAGCAGGTTGCCAGTCTGGAGGAGACCCACGTTGTCTCGCCGAGGCTGCTCAACACAGCCCGTTTCGGGTATTCACGGGCAGGCTACTTCTTCACTGGCGAGCCAACCCCAGGTACGCCCGCGGCCGATGTTCCCGGCTTTCTTACCGGCCGGCTGGTAGGCGCTGTGGTGGTCGGCGGAAGCGCGGCATCGAACCCCCAGGCGCAAATTGGCTTGGCCGGGAGCAACAACGGAAGCAATCTGAATGTCGACCGCAATTTGTATACGTACGAAGATCGAGTGGCTCTCACCCGCGGTGCCCACCAACTCAGTTTCGGCGCCTGGTTTCAACAGTTCCAATCGAATGAGACGATCAACCTAAGCCAGTACGGTCAGGCGACCTTTACCAGCCTGCAGACATTTCTTACCGGCACCACCAGCAGCTTCTTGTATAGTCCTTCGCCGACGGAGATGAACTGGCGGTCGCTGTTCGGAGCGGTCTACGCCCAGGACGTAATCCGCTTGTCGCCTAAATTTACCCTGAGCCTGGGATTTCGGGGCGAATTCTCGACCGGATGGAATGAAGCCCACGGGCGAGCGGCCAACTACACCTTCTCTAATGGAGTGATCTCCAGTCAACCGCGTGTCTCCAGCAACACTTTTCACTACGAACAACGCGAAATTTCTGCCCCAACCGAGAATCGGCTTCGCGTGGAGTCCCCACTCAGAGAAGACCGTGGTGCGCGCCGGATTCGGCATGTACTACGAATTGCAAGATGCTTTGGGATATCGAACCGATCAAAATGCGCCGTTTAATCCCACTTATAGCATTGCAGTCGTTGCCAGTATCGTCAAGCTTCCTCTGTCTACCCATCGCCGCCGCCGAGCAACGCATTGCTTGTCCCTGGCGGAGTGCAACCTGACTTGAAGATGCCGACGTTGATCTCTTATTCCTTGCGCGTGGAACAAGCGCTTACTGCAAATACGTCGTTAACCGTAGGGTATGTAGGATCGCACGGCTACCATGAGATTGTCGGCCTCGATGCCAACACGCCAGTGCCCACCATCTGTCCAGCTTCGCCTTGTCCGGCAACTTATCCAAAGACGTTTCCCGAGAGCATTGGCGGGGACGCCGGTCCCTGCGGGTTCTTATTACATTCCGACCGGAAGGCCGAAAGCGAACCCCACGCTCGCCAACACCTGGACCTGGTTTTCTGTTGGAGACAGCAGCTACAACTCGCTGCAGGTTGATCTCAACCATCGCTTTAGCCATGATCTTTCGCTGCGCGGTGTCTACACCTGGTCAAAGTCCCTGGATGATGGAGATTCATTGAATGCAACCACTGCGGGCAATGCGCCGGGCCTGGTTTCAAACCCTTACAACGTGAAAGCCGACTGGGGCCCGGCCACATACGATGTGAGAAACCTGGGCGTGATCAGTGTTGTTTATGGCCTGCCCTTTGGGCGCGGAAAACAGTTTGCGGGCGGACTGGGTCGATGGGGCAACGGAGCGGTGAGTGGCTGGTCAGTGAACAGTCTTGTCGTGCTGCAAGCCGGATTTCCGTTCACACCGCAGTTGAGTTACAACCCATCCAATAACGGGGACACGCGCAATCCGGTCAGGCCCTTTATCAATCCGAACTTCAACGGCTCGGCAATTATCGGCAAGCCGAGCCAGTGGTTTAATCCCAACGCTTTTCTGGCACCGCCGGCCAACAGCGGGTTTCTATGGCAACTTGGGAAGAGATACTCTTGTGGGTCCAGGGCTCGCTACGTGGGATTTCTCGGCGGTTAAAGACACTCCCACTCCATGAGCGGCTGAGCCTGCAGTTCAGAGCAGAGATTTTTAACCTGCTCGACCGGGCCAACTTCAACACGCCGAATCTGATCGTATTCACACCCTCGGGTGTTTCCGGCACCGCGGGAGCGATCACCAGCACCTCGACAACGGCTCGTCAGGTTCAATTCGGAGTAAAGCTACTTTGGTAGTACAAGCGTTGCAGAATAGGCGCCAGATGTTTCAGCAACTGGGTCAGTTAGTTCGATAACTGATGGGTTATGCTTCAGCCTAACGCATTTTTCATCCAGACCGCATTGGCGGTTGCGTGACCCAGCGCGGTGTTATCAAAGATGATCCAGGTGTCCTTCAACGGCGCCTTCTTGGGCAGCTGAAGCTGCTTCGCAAAAGTTTGCAGCCAAGGCTTGTCATATTCCGAATAGTAGGTGCGCGGGGTACCGTGAAGACGCCAGTAGAACAGCCCTTGCCATCCTCCGGGGCGGGCGGCAAGCTTGGACCCTTTGGGCGGGTCCGCGGCGACACGCGCAATTTCGAAGCTCCGCAGAAGTTGATCGACTGAGGCAGTAAACCAGCTGGGATGACGGGGCTCCAAAACGACCGCACCTGGATGTAACTCTCGCAGGGTGGTGAAGAATTCCTGAGCGACGCCATCATCGAAGGGAAGTTTCGGCGGAAGTTGAACCAGCACCGGGCCGAGCTTATTGCCGAGGCCACGCACCGCGTCAAAGAACTCCAGTAGAACTCCGCCGGCGTTCACCAGTTTGGCGATGTGCGTCACAGCTTTCGGCGCCTTCACGGCAAAGCGGAAGGCATCTGGCGTCGTCGCCGCCCAGCGCTCCCAGGTGGCGCGCCGATGCGGCCGGTGAAAGCTGGAGTTGATCTCCGCGCAGCACAACCTGCTCGCATAGCGCTCAAGATGGGAACGCTCCACGCCTTCGCCATGTGCAGAAAAGAGCGCCATGTGTTGCTTCGGTACCGTCCAGCCCGCTGTGCCAACGAAGAACTTCATTCTCACCAGCGTACGCCCGCCGCCCGGTCCGCATTCAGCAGAATAAGCCGTCCCTCACTTCTTATTTCCAAATGCTTGCTTACGCGAGGAGCGGAGAGATTTGCGCTATTACGAACCGACCAGCTTCCGTCCTGTCGCTCGACCCTATGTCCCTCTGTTGACTTTCCTTCCGGACTTGGGACTGGATTTTCTACCAAATGGCCCCTTGACCCCCTTTGTCCGCCCCCGCTGAGCTGAAAACCGATTCTCCGTTATAGCGGTTTTCCGCTATTTGATCTATCTTGTATAAGAAATGGCAGATCGCGATTACCTGGGCGAATTTGAGCACATCATCCTCCTTGCACTACTGCGCCTGGCTGATCAGGCCTACGGAGTCACCGTGCGGCAGGAGATAGAACTGCGCGCCAAGCGTGAGGTATCGATCGGCGCCGTTTACGCCACCCTTGACCGTCTTGAGGCGAAGGGGTACGTCAAGTCTCACCGCGGCGATCCCACCCCGGAACGCGGCGGCCGTGCCAAGCGCTTCTTCCGTGTCACGGCAAAGGGAATCGCGGCCGTGAGCCGCACCCACCGGGCACTCGAGAACATGACAGAAGGCCTGGGCTTCATCAGGAGCTATTCATGACATCGCAATCACAAATCGTTCAGCCACCGCGTCTAGCGACGTGGCTTCTTAGTCTTTTCGCACTTGACGATGCAGCGGAACACATCCTGGGCGATTTGCTTGAGGAATTCACCCGTCTCGCTTCAAAGTGCGGACTTCCATTTGCCCGCAGATGGTATTGGCGACAGACGTTCAAAACCATCGTCCAGCTTGCGCTCCTTGGCTTCCGCACTGCTCCGTGGTTGACAACGGCAGCCGTTGCCGGAGGTTTTTTTCTGCGCAAGCTCGCCGCTCGATGGGTCGAGCCGCCAATCTTTGCAGTGCTTGAGCAGTACCACGTTTACGAGAATCACTTCAGCACGTATGTGTTCTTTGCATCCACTGGAATTGACATTGGACACCTCATCACGTTCCTGTTGGTTGGATTCAGCGTTGCTTTTGTAGCCAAGGGCAGGGAAATGGCGGCCACGATGACACTGGGTCTTATCTTCGGCGCGATGATGGCCATTGCCCTCCCGATAATGGCGACGCGTTGGGGGTTCGGTATTGCTCTGTCGAGGCTGATGTGGAATTTCGCTGATTCTCTAGCGATCGTTATCGCTGGGACAATCGTTCGAACGCATCGGTTACACGCTGCAGCTGGCCATCTAGCCCATGATTTTAATTGTCCCCCTTGACAGTCGACAAGAGACGGCCTCATTCTCTTGTTGAGAGTCGAGGAAGACATGCCGCCATCCACCGATCTGCTTCAAGGGACGCTCGATCTGCTTATCTTGAAGACGTTGGCCCTTGAATCGATGCACGGATGGGGCATCGCACAGCGTATTCAACAGGTATCGAAGGAGGCGCTCCAGATTGGGCAGGGCTCCCTCTATCCGGCGCTCCACCGGCTGGAATATAAGGGCTGGATTCGCGCCGACTGGGGAGCCTCGGAAAACAATCGCAAGGCCAAGTATTATTCGCTGACCCGCAGCGGGCAAAAGCAGCTCGAAGTCGAACTCGAGAACTGGGGCCGCCTCTCCACCGCGATCGCCCTGGTGCTCCAGTAGGAGAGTACTTCGATGCTGAAGCAATGGCTAACGCGCCTCCGATTTCTGCTAGCTCCCAAGCCTCATCATGAGATAGACGATGAGGCGCAATTCCACCTCGAAGAGCAGACCAAGGTAAACATCGCTGCCGGCATGACGCCGGAAGAGGCGCGTAGGCAAGCGGTCATTTCGTTTGGGGGAGTCGAGAGTAGCAAAGAACAATCTCACCAACAGCGGCCAAGCTTTTTTATCGAAACCGTCCTTCAGGATATCCGCTACGCTCTTCGCGGCTTCGCCCGCAACCCTCTCTTTACGACCACGATTCTTGTCACGCTGATGCTGGGCATTGGCGCGACGACGGCAGTATTCAGCATTGTCGATCGCATCCTCTTTCGCAGCCTCCCCTATGCCCATGCGCGACCAGCTGGTCTCTGTTGGCATGGTCCATTCGCTCGAAACGAAAGATCCGTTTATGCTGGGCTACTTCTACTACGACTGGCAGCGTGGCCAAAAGCCCTTCGAAGCGCTTACCTCCGAGCGTGCCACCACAGGGGAGTGCGATCTGACGGAGAGAAACCCGGCGCAGCTGAACTGTACGTCAGTAGAAGGAAATTTTCTCCCCACGCTTGGGGTCTCGCCGGTCGTTGGGCGAAACTTCCTGCCGCAAGAGGACCTTCCCAACGGGCCAAAGGTGGCAATCATCTCCTACGGCCTCTGGCTCTCCCATTACAACCTGGATCGCGGCATTCTGAACAAGACGATCGATATAGACGGCGAACCGGTCCAGGTGGTCGGCGTCCTACCCAAAAAGTTCGAGATGCCCAGGCTGCAAGCGGTCGATGTGCTGTTTCCGCTGGCGGCGGACGAGGCGGCTGACAAAAAAGCAAACAGCGGATTTGGGGGTCCAAGACGAGCTTTTGCCAGGCTCAAAGCCGGAGTAGACGTTCAGCGGGCCGAGGCGGCGCTGCAGCCATTGTTTCAGACCGCTTTGCAACGGATTCCGGCGAATTTTCGCTATGACTTCCATCTAAAAGTCCGTTCACTCCGTGAGCGTCAGATGCAAGACGTGCGAACAAGCGCATGGGTTCTGCTGGGCGCTGTGCTTGCCGTCTTGTTCATCGCATGCGCGAATGTAGCCAGTCTCTTTATGGCACGTGGGGCAGCGCGGCAACGCGAGCTTGCGGTTCGTTTAGCATTGGGTGCGAGCCGCGGCAGACTGCTACGTCAGACTCTGACGGAAGCGTTGCTGCTTTCCATCGCTGGCGCGCTCGGGGGATGCGCACTGGCAGAGGGTTTGTTGCGCTTCTTCGTTGCCATCGCGCCCGCAACCATTCCCTACATCGACCAAACTGGGCTCGATCTTCGCATCGTGTCTGGTACGGTGCTACTTTCGCTTTCTGCGGTTCGTTTTTTGGCCTGGCACCGGCCATGCAGAAGCCCGGTGATGGCGTATTAAGCGGACGCTCCTTCACCACGATCTCCCATTCGGTTGTGCGACAGTGGCTGGTCGTGGCGCAGATCGCCGCAAGCATGGTTCTCCTGGTTGGGGCGATCCTCTTGCTGCGCAGTTTCCGCAATCTCGAAGATCAAAAGTTCGGCATGCGAACCGACAATACGCTTACTGCGAGTGTTACCTTGGGAGAACATACCTATCCCACAGCCGCAAGCCGGCTCGCATTCTTTCAACAATTGACGACGCGGCTTAGATTCGGGCCCGGCATTTCTCTCGTCTCGGTCAGCGACTCTATCCCTCCTGGCGGGGGCGGCTTTGGCGGCCGTCTCGACGAGATCGTTGTTGCCGGAAGGCCGACGCCACACATTACCGGAGTGTTCGCCTCACGGATGGTTTCGGCTGACTACTTCCGCGCCCTGGATATCGCGATGATCCAGGGTGCAGGCTTTCGTGAGCAGGATATGACCGCAAGCCGACGGTCCATTGTCCTCAGCAAGCGGCTCGCGGATTTGTTCTTCCCCAACACCAATCCGATTGGTCAACAAATGCGGTTTGAAAAGACGATCCCTCTGAGCCCTGGAGCACGATTGTCGGGGTCGCGGCGAACGTGAAAAACGGAGGCCTCGCTAAAGAGGAGGTGCCGGAGTTTTACCGTTTGCGCAGAGATCTGACCGATGACTGGGATGCGGGCGGCACCCGGAAGACTTCGGTGGTCGTAGTCCGAAGCTCGCTGCCACCCGGCCAGACGAGTCGCTGGATTCGCTCCCAGGTAGCGGCGCTTGACCCAACGCTTCCGGTGGATATTGCGACCCTCCGTCAACGAGTCGCCAAGCTGGCGGACGAGCCAAGATTTCAGACGACACTGGTAGGCTTTTTTGCCGCAACCGGCCTCGCGCTGGCCATGATCGGACTCTATGGGGTGATCGCGTACCTGGTAGCGCAGCGGACGCAGGAGATCGGGGTGCGTATGGCGTTGGGGGCTGACAAAGGCGACATTTTGCGGCTGGTATGGGGAGGAGTTTACGGCTTATTCTATCGGGAATTGCCGTAGGCCTGGTTGCTGCACTGGCGGCAACCCGCATGCTCTCGAGCCTGTTGTACAGCATTGGCCCCCACGATCCGGTCACGTTTGCGTTGGTAGCGCTGCTACTCGTCCTGGTCGCGCTCGTCGCCGCGATGATCCCGGCCAGATCCGCCACCAGCGTGAACCCGATCGTGGCTTTACGATGCGACTGAGAATAGAGGGAACCGGCGAGCGCTCATGAGCGTACATCCCTTCGAAGAGCTTCGTCACTCCTTCGTAGGAATGTGAAATGACAATCAGTCTGCCGAATCTTGCAATCGGTTCCGTGTTAGGCGCAATTCTGGGCGTAATCGCCGACTGGCAGATTGGCGCCAGATTCCGCAAGTGGTCTGAACGTCGCGCACTCACCAAGGAGTATGGTTCTCTGGCCGGCCGGTACGAACACTACCGCATCCGGGATAACGGAACGCAGGAGCCGACCGGCGGGATCGTGGACATTACTTGGCAGCCGAAGGACGCTTTGCTCGAAGCGTCAGGATTTGATGCAACTGGGAACCCGGAATGGCATAGCTACATCAGGATGAGCCAGGAATACAAAGGAGCCGGCATTGGGCACTACAACAACTCGAATTCGATTCACGGCGGAATCCAACAGGTCGTCTATTCGAAACAGACGCGCTCTTTCAACGTAATGGGAATCAGCCACAACCGAAAAGAGTTTGCCCACTGTTGGAAACCCAAGGAAAGGTGAAACTCCTGCTCCCCTCGGGAACTTAACGGGAACAGGCCCATGTACGCCAGGGCGAACGCGGGGCACCCGTCCTGTCCCCCTGGCGCCCAGCTGCGATGCGCGAAGTTAGTGTGGGCGGAGTTCTGTTGCTGTGGTCGACGGCTTGGCGCCCACGCGCCTGCGCGCGCCGTTGCGCGATTGTGGCGCGGGTTCGCTGACCTGAGCCGTTTCCGCCAGGCGTAGGTGGTGCTCCATTGCTTTGCGCGCGGCTGCTGCATCCCTCGCTCGTATGGCGCGATAGATGGTGCGATGCATTTCTGCGGACCAGCCATTTGCCTAAACCGGGGTGGAAAGAACGGCCGTACGTGACCAAAGTATTAGCAAAATGTGGTTGGCCGGTATCTTCTTGTTCGCGATGCTATTCCTTGCAGGACACGCTCAATCCGGTAGCAGCCCACTGAGGCTTATACCGTAGATTGTTGAATCATTAAAGACAATGCCCGCTGTATTGACGCTTCAAGACGAATAACCTGGCTCAGGAATAGGGAGAAAGAGGTATGCTGTTGGCGAGGCGTCTTCCCCATGCTGCGGCTCATGAGCATGCTTTCCGCAGTGGCGAGCGTTATCTCGGGAATGATGTTGCTCTCCGGCGTGGCCGCCGGTGCCCAAGCAAGTGCCCCATCGTCGGCTGGCTCGCAGGTGACGGCTCTTTCCGTACGCTCGAACCTGGTGCTTGTGCCCGCGCTAGTAAAGACCAAGAGCGGTGAATTGGTCTTCGCGCTGACCGCGGATGATTTCAGCCTTACCGATAACGGCGTTCCCCAGTCGCTGCGGCTGGAGCCCGATACCGATGAGCAACCCGTGGCACTGGTGATCGTCGTGGAGACCGGCGGCCACGGTGCCGCCCACCTGAGCGATTACCGCGATCTCGATGCCGTCCTGGATGCTGTCGTTGGCAATGTGCCCCATCGTATTTCTGTGGTCACCTTCGATAGCACGCCTCACCTGGTAGAGGACTTCACCAGCGACACGGATGCGGTGGTGCACACGATTGCCAACCTTCACGAGGGCGACCCGGGAGCGGCGATCCTGGACGGGCTCAATTTCGGCATTAATCTCTTGCGCCACCAGCCGGACGAGTATCGCCGTGCCGTGCTGCTCTTTAGCGAGACCATCGATGACGGCAGCCAAACCAGCTTCGAAGAAGCCATCCGCACGGTCGACAACACCAACACGGCGATTTACAGCTTTGGCTTTTCGAGCACGAAAATGGCGGTGAAGCACGAGGGCTCGAAGCTGCCACGGCCGGGGGAACCCCTTATTCGGATACGCCGTATGCAAAGGGCGGCTGCATGAGCCGGGAGCCCGATGCCGACGCGGACGCGCACGGTAAACGGAGCGTTCAGGCTTTGGATTGCGCCAGTGATCTGATCCCACCTTTGCGCCTGGGGCGAATGGCATATCTCGCGGCGAGAGACGGATTGCAGCGCAACGTACCTGAGGCGGTCGCGCAACAGACAGGCGGCGAGTACTTCGCCTTCAAAGATGCAACGACGCTCAGCCGGCACCTGATCACGATTTCCAACGACGCGCCAAATTACTACGTTTTAAGCTTCCAGCCACAATCCCCGGTGCCGGGACCCCATGCGCTGAACCTGACGCTCAAGAATCGGCCCGGGCTGCAACTGAGCGCGCGCAACGCATACTGGGTCGACACCACAGCCGACGCGGGCAGTAAGTAGCCGGCTCGCCGTGCCCGGGATCCTGCCGCGTCCGGCTCAGTCAACTGTTCTCGCGGGCAATACGGTCCATGGCTTTCTGTTCGGCCCGCTCTTTGATGCGGCCGAGTTGTTGGGTCCAGTAGCGTTCATAGGGCTTTATCCAATCGTGAATGGGCTTGAGCTGTGCGGCGTGCAGAAGAGAATCGGGCCGCTTGCGGACAGGGACAGGAGGCCCGATTTGCTCTGATCACAAATTTCGGGAAATATAGTTCTCGACCCGAACGGGGTGAAACCTGGGCATCGAAATATTGGAGAAGAAGTCCATGGCCATCGAGAACAAAGAGGTAACGCGGCTTCAAGTGGGAACCCTGAAACTGGAGATTCACCCAACTCGTAAAGCGGCGGGGGAAGCCGCGGCCCATGCGGTGGCGCAAGCGATCCGTCAGTTTGGTTCTTCGGGCAGGGACGTCGCGGTCATTTTCGCCGCTGCTGCTTCGCAGATCGAAACCCTGCGTGTGCTGACCGGAATGCCGGATATTTCCTGGAAGCAGGTTCTCGGCTTTCATATGGATAGTTATGCCGATTTGCCGGAAGATCATCCGGCATCATTCCTCTATTTTCTTCGCCAACATCTGACCCGGCATGTGGCGATGAAGGAGTTCTTCGGGATCGATGGCAATGCGCCCGACCCTGAGCTTGCCTGCCGGGAGTATGCTGAGAAGCTGCGTAACGCAAAGCCGCAATTGTGCCTGGCAGGAATCGGAGAAAACGGGCACCTGGCATTTAATGATCCTCCTGAGGCAGACTTTAACGATCCACTGGATGTAAAGGTCGTTGAGTTGGACAGTGTTACCCGGCAACAGCAAGTGGCCGAAGGATGGTTCAAGAGTCTCGACGATGTTCCGAAGTCGGCCATTACCCTCACTGTGCCCGCACTCCTTCGCGTGCAGAAGATCATTGCGTCGGTGCCCGGTAGCCGGAAGGCCGAAATTATCCGGCGAGTGGTTGAGGAACCAATATCCACGAATTGCCCGGCCACCATTCTTCGTACTCACCCCGATGCAACGGTCTTTCTGGACGCAGACTCTGCCGCTCAATTGGATTCGCGTACGCTGTCAAACGCGACTGTATAACGGCCAGGGCAGCCCGGGCGTTGTCTGGCTGTTGGTGCGGGAGCTAGAATCAAATGACGAATCCTGATCGCGAGGCTATCCATGCCAGGTACTGTTCCAACCGAGGTTAAGATCGCAAAAACGCCCCATCCACCCACCTTCGCGACCGTGGCGGAGGAACGCCTGCACCGCAAGCAGCGGCTGGCTTCCGCTTTTCGGCTATTCGCAAAGTTTGGTTTTAGCGAAGGAGTGGCGGGGCACCTCACGGCCCGTGATCCCGAACTGCAGGACCATTTCTGGGTGAATCCGTTTGGCATGCACTTTGCACACATTCGCGTTTCCGACCTGGTCCTGGTGAACGAGCAGGGCGTAGTCGTGGAAGGGGGGCGCGAGATCAATGAGTCCGCGTTCGCCATTCACTCACGCCTGCACATGGCAAGGCCTGAGGTAGTTGCGGCAGCGCACGCGCATTCGCTTTATGGAAAGACCTGGTCCTCTTTCGGGCGCTTGCTCGACCCGTTGACCCAGGATGCCTGCGCTTTCTACGAAGACCACAGTATCTTCGATGACTACACTGGAGTGGTCTATGACAATTCGGAAGGGGACCGCATCGCAAAGGCGCTGGGACCGCGGAAGGCAATCATTTTGCAGAACCATGGGATCCTAACCGTGGGGCACACCGTGGACGAAGCAGCGTGGCTCTTCATTACCATGGACCGAAGTTGCCAGGCACAGCTGATGGCGGAAGCCGCCGGCAAGCCGCGTCCCATCTCCCATGAGAGTGCCCTGATCGCGCAAAAGCAAGTCGGCAACCCTCGCGTGGCATGGTTCCAGTATCAGCCGCTATGGGACCTGATCGTCCGCGAGCAGCCTGATTTGCTGGACTAATCCATCGCACGTTTTAGCCTAGCCATTGCGGGTTGTTAGCCGTGCCGTCGTAGATTTGCGAGGACTTGTAGGCTTCGAACTGCCCTTTCGTCGCGACCGGCGCCGTCTTCTCAAGTACTGCAAGTTTCTGCTCGCGGGTCATAGGCTCAAAATTTCGCGCCACGCCGAGAGCCTGCTCCAGGTTGGCCATGGACTGGCAGCCGGTAATCGTCACCGTTACAGGCACACTCATGGCGTAATGCAACGCCTGTGGCGCGGTGATGGTGCCGGTTTTGAGAATGGCGCCATTGGCCAGGGGCTTCATTCCCAGCACTGCCATGCCGCGCTTCTGCGCCTCCGGAATCACGTTCTGGCAGAAGCTTTGGTAGTGTTCATCGAGCGCATTGACGGGCATTTGCACGGTATCGAAGGTGAAGCCATGCTTGTCTGCGGTTTCGATCATGTGCAGGTGGATGAAGGGGCTCTTGTGGCCGGTGAATCCGATAAAGCGGATCTTGCCCTCTTTTCTTGCCTGCTGCAAGACATCGACGATATTACCCGGTTGAAAAGCCTGCTCCGGGTCTCCCATGCGAATCACTTCATGGATCTGCACCAGGTCGATTTGGTCCGTCTTGAGCCGGGTCAGGGATTGCTCCAGTTGCTGCTTAGCTGAGGGGCCCGTACGCCCGTCGAGCTTGGTCATCAGGAAGGCTTTCTTGCGATAGCCGTCGGCGAGAGCTTTGCCCATGCGTTCTTCGCTGGCCCCGTCGTTGTAGTCCCAACAGTTGTCCAGAAAATTGATACCCCTATCCAAGGCGCTCCGGACGACGCGCAAGGCCTCCTGTTCGGTGACGTCTGAGAGTCCAATATGGTAGCCGCCGATGCCAATGATGGAAACCTCGACGTCGGCGCGTCCTAGTTTGCGCCTGCCGATGCCATCGGTGGTGGAGACGACGGGTACAGGGGTGAGTGCGGCCGCACCCGTTAATTCTGTTTTCCCGTTCGTACTTTGGCCTGAGGCTGTTTTCCATCCGGCCAAGGCTGCTGCTGCCGCTGCTTGCTGCAGAAATTTTCGCCGTTCCATGATGAGTCCCTCGCATCGTAAGTTTACTGCTATTCCCGCGATGAGTGCCTCTCGTTTCCTCGCGAAAAACGAGCGAGAGATACAGCCCCTCGGTTTCGCTTCCAGGGCGCGCCGGGGCGGCCGGGATGACAAAGTGTAGGCCGCGCTCCTTACCCTGACTTTCGTTAGTCACATCGAGAACAAGGGCGATTGGGCAATTCAGCGATCCTTCTCTCCTTGACGAACTAGGAGAATTAGGCGAGACTTTCCTAGATTGCCAAGGAGAGCCTGAATGCCGAAACAGATTGACCTCATGCAGGGAACACTCGAACTGCTCATCTTGAAGGCGGTTTCGCTGGGTAAGTTGCATGGCTACGGCGTGCTGCTGCGCATTCAACAGATCAGTGGTGAACAGCTGGGGATTCAGCAAGGCTCGTTATATCCGGCGCTCTATCGCCTCGAACATGAAGGGGCAATCAAAAGCGAGTGGGGGGAGAGCGAAAACAATCGCCGCGCTAAGTACTACACGCTCACCGCAGCCGGTCGCAAACAACTGGCGGAAGAGACGGAGAAGTGGAACCGGATGGGCGAGGTCATGGGCGCCATCCTGCGTCTGACCGCCGGGGCGGTGCGCTCGTGAATGCGTTATTTGCCCGGATGCATTCCTGGTTGCGTTCGGTGATCAGGCGGAAACGCCTGGAAAGAGAGATGGAGGATGAGATTCGTTTTCACCTGGAAGCGCGAGCCGAGGATCTGATACGCCAGGGGGTAACTCCACGCCAGGCTGCGCGACAGGCGAGGGTTGAGTTTGGCGGGGTCGCCACGCACAAGGACGGAATGCGGCATTCATTGGGGCTGCGTTGGTGGGATGAGCTCTGGGGCGGTCTCGGCTACGGCCTACGAATCCTCAGGAAGAGTCCCGGGTTTACGGCGGTTTCTTTCCCGAGGGCGCTTCCCGGCGGGACTCCACTCAATCAAGCGAGAGCGACCGCCATGATATGAGGAGCTTCACTAACATGGCGCATGTGGGGAACGATTTCATCTCGGTCATGGAGGTACCGATGATTGCGGGCCGAGCCTTCACCCCGCAGGATACGGAGAGTTCTCCCAAGGTAGCCATCATCAACCAGGCCCTGGCGCAAATTCTTTCCCAACCAGAACCCGGTCGGCAAACGTTTTACCCAGGGACCTCCAACGTCCAAACCTTCGTGGGTACAGATTGTTGGTGTATGCGCCGACACTCGTTACAACAACATGCGAGACAATCCCGCTCCATTGCTGCTGGGCTTGTATCGCCAGGAACCAGCGGTTAACGATTTAACGTTTATGATTCGGACGCCGTTGCAAGCGGAATCGGTTGTGCCCTCGTTAACCAGCGTTGTCCATCGCATCGATCGCAATCTCCCGTTGATGAATATCCGTACCCAGGAACAACAGATCAATAACAACCTGCAACAAGAGCGAATATTCGCCAGCATGACTTCGGGATTTGCCTTGCTTGCTGTCTCGCTCGCCCCGGTGGGCATCTACGGCATCATGTCGTACACCGTCGCGCAGCGCACGAATGAGATTGGTATCCGCCTGGCACTCGGAGCCAGGCCGCGACAAGTTCGAAGCATGGTGCTCCGCGAGGCCGGCTGGCTTTCGGTTGCAGGTGTGCTGTGTGGCCTGGCAATCGCGTTGGCCCTCGGGAGGTTTGTGCGGTCGATGCTCTACGGCCTCCAGCCTGCCGATCCTGCGTCTCTGACCGGCGCCGCCGGGCTATTGATTGCAGTCGCGCTCATCGCCGGACGGTTACCCGCAATGCGTGCCTCCAGCGTCGAGCCAATGGAGGCCTTACGGCATGAGTAGCGAAACGCTCCTTTCGGGGGAGGGGAGGGCTTCCCGGAACCATATTACATATCGCGTCTATTCCGTGTCGACATAGCGAATACATCTTGGCTGATTTAATCCCGCAATGTACAGTATTTCTGGGTCGTATAGAAGTTCGGGAGAGGGACTATGCCCAAATCCAAGACCCGGCCAGTTCGCCCAAGTCCGGCTGGCGGACTGCCCAAGCCGTCCACCGCGGACCAATCCGTGCGCGAGCGCGCCTATGCCTACATCCGGCATAAAATTGCCAGCGGAGGACTTAGCAGCGGAGACCCTCTCTCTGAGGTCGAAGTCGCAGAGGGCTTGGGCAGCAGCCGTACACCTGTCCGGGAAGCGATTGGGCAGCTGGTTGCGTCGGGGCTGTTGGAGCAGATAACGGGTCGCGGCACCACCGTGGCGCGCTTGACTCGGGACGATATCGTCGACTTATATGAGCTGCGCGAGGCGATGGAGGTCTTTGCCGCACGCAAAGTGGCCCGTGTTGGCGTGCCGGCCGCCGAACTGGACCAGCTGCAGCAGTTGGTCGACGGCATTCAGCCATTACGCGAAGAATTGGTGGCCTCAGGAGGGCATTCACTCAGCGAGGAGCAGATGGGGCGCTTTATGCATCTCGATCTCAACTTCCACGCCTGCCTGATGCTGATGGCGCTCAATCCGCGCATGCAGAAGATTGCCAACGAGACGCAGTTGATGATTCGTATCTTCGCCATCCGTCGTAGCGGACACGAGGCGGCGATGCTGGATAAAATTCATTCCCAGCATAATGAGATCGTCGTGGCTTTGCGCGAGCGCCAGCCAGAGCGCGCGATGCGGATCCTCTCCGAGCATATCGAGATCAGCCTACGCGAACGTCTGGCTGAATTCGACGCTTGGAACCGCGCCCGCGCCATGCGGCGGGATTTACCTGCGGCTTTTCCCTTCGAAACAATCTCAAAGTAACGCTGGAGCCCTCTGGTTTGTGATGGAGCGGTTCAACTCTTTTGGCGCTCCGGGCTCGCCTGGCGCAGGGCTTCAAGTGCGCTCAGGTGTGCGGCCTGTGCTCCCTGCTTCAGGCACGCAATATCATTCGTGCAGAACAGCAGGTCCACGCCTGCTTCCGCCCAAAAAGGAAAATCCTTGGGCGCGCACGCTGTGGCCAGGAGCTTGCCATGCGCGCGCGCGGTAGCAATGATCCGTTTCGCCGCTTGTGTCACCTTGGGATGCAAAGTCTCACCGGGTACACCGTAGCTGGAAGAAAGATCCGCCGGGCCCACAAAGATCTCGATATCGGGAACGGCGCAGAGTTCTTCGATCCTGTCCACGGCTTCTTTGGTCTCTACCTGCGCCATCAGGCAGAGTTCCTGGTTTAGCCGCGCCTGCTCCTTGGGAACACTATCCACCATTCCGTACTTGACGGCGCGGGAGGAGCCGAATGACCCGCGCGCCCCCTCGGGAGCAAAGCGCGCGTACCGCACCATCTCTTTCATCTGTTCCGCTGAGTCCACCATGGGGACATCGATGATGTCCGGTCCCAACTCAGCAGCTTTCAAGATGCTTTCGCGCCGCGTGTCGGGCACCCGGATCATGGTGAGCATGCCGGTGCCCTTTGCCATACGGCAAAGGTCGCCCGCCTCGGCAAAGCTGATGGCCGCATGCTCCATCTCGATCCAAATGGCGTCGAAGCCGGCATGGGCGGCAATCTCAAGAAAAATTGGGTCGTAAAAATAGCATGCTGCGCCGAGAAGCGTTTTGCCGTTGCGCTGTGCCAGGGTCTTACGAAGACGGTTCATGGGTTTGATTTCCTCTCCACCAGTAGAGTGATATCGATCGTGCGCGCTTCGTGTTGCCAGTCTCCCGCGGCTGTGTAAGCTGATCGTCGACTGCTCGCTGGGAGCAGAGTGTCGACATATTGTCGTCATGCACCTCTAGTTTTCCCCCGAGGGCCTCAGCAGCGGCCAGCGATCCCGATGCCCCGCTAGGCCATGCCGAGCGCTGGTTTGGCCAGCTCCGCGAGGGCTCGGTTGCCGGTCCCGGTGCAGGTGAGCGTCAGCACGGTAATGTCATCGTCCTGACCGAAGGCTACCGCTTCCGCGGAGGCCTGCTCAGCACTGGATTGGTTGCCAAAGAGAATAGTGAGCCGGTCGAAACCGTAAAGCTCGCCTGAAACACTGCGCGCTTCCAGCAGCCCGTCGGTGTAGAGAGCAAGATGGTCGCCTGGCTGGAACTGACGGGGAAATTCCTGGTAAACAGTGCCGGGGAGGATACCCAGGGGAAGCGCACCCGGAAGTTCAATCTCCTGGCGATTGAGAAACGGCGCCGGATGCCCCGCAGTTGCCAGTGTGCAGCGGCCGTCGGGGTCAAGCCGGAGCGCAATGCAGGTGGCGAAGCCGCCGTGCAGCCGGCCACTGAGGCGGCGATTGAGGCCGGCTAGGATTTGCGCCGGGCTACTAGTCGTTTCGACGAGGGTGCGGATGGCGCCGACGATCAGCGAGACCGTCATGGCGGCTTTCAGGCCTTTGCCGCTCACATCGCCCAGAACAATGATGGTGGAGCCCAGGCGTTCCCCCTCGAGGGGGTCGAGGGGAATGATCTGGAAGAAATCGCCGCCGACTTGCTGCGCTGGTCTGTAGGCGCTGGTGAGGCGGAAGCCGGGTATCTCGGGCAAGCTTTCGGGAACCAGGATCTGCTGCAGTTCACGGGCGTTCTGGTATTCCTGCTCCAGGGCAGCCTGGCGGCGGCGATAGTCGGCCGCATAACGGAAGACAGCGTAGACGATGGAAATGAAGAGAAGCGTGCGCAAGATCGTCTGCACCGAGAAATTGCTGCCGAAGAGCGCGAACAGCGGGGCGCCCATCTTGGCGCCAAGCGTCCAGTGGGTGAAGCGGGTGCCTTGATCAACGATGTTGGAGATGGCATACCAGAGAGCCGTCGAGAAGGCCAGGATGGCAACCAACCAGCGAGCGCTGTCGAGGCGCTTGCGGCGGTAGAGCGCGATAAGAACGAGGATGGTTGGCAAGATCTCGGCGGGCACGATAATGACCGTGAGCACCGCATCCAACGCTACAAAAGCAGCTGCCGGCAACGAGGAGAGGGTGAAGCCGAGAGCACCGTCGAGACTCCCCGCGATGATATTTATCCAGGCCATGACGCGCAGGAAGCGCATGAGCTTTGCGGAGTCTTCCAGCTGCAGCAGGTAGAGGAGCAGGAACCACTGGGATATTTCCCGCAATTGAATCGATGACTGAATGAGGAAGACGAACCAATCGCCGGTCATGGGCAGCCGCAAACTAAACAGCGTTTCCAGAACGGGCATGAAGGTATACGCAGCGAGCCAGAAAAGTAGCTTTTGGCTGCGGTTGCGGAGCCAGGCAACGAAACTCAGGAAGGAGGTGAGGAGGTATAGCGTTGAGAGGCCGAAGCCGAACTGGTTGTTGCGTAGCCAGTGGTAGTCCAACGAATCTTTGAACTTGGCGATGGCTTCCGGGCTGCCGATGTGCGGCGGCTGCTCGAAGCCGCCGCCGGTACCGTCATCGGTGGAGGGCGGCGGCAGTTTCAGAACGCGGACGGCGAGGACCCCATCGCGAGCAGGGCCAAGGCCGTAGGTTTGGGCGCCCACAACGAATTTCCAACTCAGGTGAGGCGGAAAGCTACCCAGGCCGCCGATGCGGACGCCGTTCCAGTAGAGCTCATAGATGTCGTCAACCGCAGGGAAGAGCAGGGCGACATCGGGTGAAACTCCGGGAGCGGTCGAGATTTGGATGTGGCGGCGGTACCAGGCATAGCCGGCGTGGTTGGGGTGACTCTGCGCGCCCCACGGTGCGTCGGTTTTAATTTCTTCCCAGCCGTCCCGGCCGGTCGTGTCTTCGATGCCCGGCTGGGCCCAGGCCAGGTTGTCGCCGAGGTGGAACTGCCAGGCACCGTCGATAGGAACCGCGCCGTTGCCGAGGGATTCGGCGAAAAACGGAGCGGGGGCGGTGGCAGCCGGCTGCGCCAGGGCTGCGGCGCTGGAACCGATCGGGATACAAATGGCGAACAGAGAAACGCAAAACGCCGTCAGGCGTGCAAAAGACGAACGTAGCGTGGGCATGCGTACGAGGATAACTCGCGCGCGTGAGCTCAAGACAGGGGAAAGTGCTTGGCTGGCAGGGAACTGGGATCCATGCGGTAGTTGCCTGATTTGGCCTGGATGGTTCAGCATTGGTTCGCGCAACCGGCTTCCCGGGAGGTGGATTCAAATTGCCAAGGTTGAAATGGATGAGTGCGCTGGGTCTATGTGTCGCCGTTTCCCTGTCTGCGCAAGTTGCTCCGGCAAACCCTCCTGCTGCGGAAGGTTCCGGTCAATCACCGCGATTGGTGCCCCGATCGCACCTGGACCGGGAACGTACCTATCAGATTCAGCATCGCATCATCTTGAATGTGCAGGTGACGGATGCGTCAGGAAACCCCGCCACCGGGTGGAAGGCGCAGGACTTCACGCTCGTTGATGACCAACAGCCTCGGACAAATCTGTCCTTTAAAGCTGTGGAGGGTACTGCAGCAGCTGCTCACGTGATCCTGGTGCTGGATGCAGTGAATAACTCCGCGCGGGATATCGCCAATGACCGCAAAGAGATTCAGAAGTTTCTGAAGCGGAGCCAACAGCTTCTCACCTATCCAACGTCGATTGCAGCCGTATCTGATGCCGGATTGACCGTGGGCAAGCCTTCGCGCGACCGCGAGGCTGTTTTGAGTGAGCTGAAGGATCTTACCGGCAATCTTCAGGCGATCGGCTGCGCAGACGAGATGAATCCCAATGAAACATTCCAGGCTATGATGATTCCGGATGCCGTAACTACTGCCGAATCAGCCCGCCAGCTCAATTGCTTAAACCAGCGATTTATAGAATCCCTGGCCGCCCTCAGCAAGCTTGCGGAGCAGCAGGTAAACGTCCCGGGGAGGGTGATCCTGATCTGGATTGGACCCGGATGGCCTCATCTTTACAATCCGCAATTTCGTTACGACGACGCAGCGCTCCGGCGGAACCTCTTTACCCAACTGGTGCATATTTCGACAGCGTTGCGGGAGGGGCAGGTGACGCTCAATATGATTTGTCCGCCCGACTTCCTGCGCAAAGCCGAGTCGCTCAACGATCACGACAAGGCACTGCTCAATGGTCTGCCGAGCGAAGACGAGGTCACGGCCGGTAGCCTCAGTTTGCAGGCTTTTGCGCATCAGAGCGGCGGCCAGATACTTATCGAAAAGAAGAACATTCCCGACAGTATTACTGCATGCATTGCCGATGCCGCCTCGTACTATGTGCTGTCGTTCGATTCAAATGCTGCTGCAGGTCCAAGCGAGTACCATTCGCTCGAAGTGAAGGTGGATAAACCGGGAGTGACGGTGCGTACCAACACTTTGTATTATGCGGAACCGTAAACGCGATCAGCGCCGCACATTCACGGGAGGAGCCGGCTTTCTGCGTGAAAGAATCTGTACGCCGAATACTGGTGCAGTTCCTCAACAATGCTCTCGGTTTGTGCCGTGCGAATGAGCACCTCAGATGGCAGCCAAAGGTCGGAGCCAAAGCCGTGAATGCGCACGGAACGGAAATGGAGTTCGGTGGTCATTTGCCGCAGATTGACGCTGGGGACAGGCGATAGTAGATCGGTGCGCAGCCGGACCACATCAAACGTAGATTGGTCGATCCAGACAATTCCCTGAAAGAAGAACGGAGCTTCCTTGCCCGCCCAGCTGAATTTTCCGGGTATCTTGACCTGGTCTGGGACCTGCACAAAACCGAGAACGAAGGTTTTATGGTCGTCCATTCTCTGCTGCCCGAGATAGCGAAAGCGTAACTCGGATTGATTTGCAGGCGTTAATAACAACCACTGATAGGCAAAGCCAAAGCCATGCGGGGCGACTCCGTTCACGGCTGAGTTGACCTGCCGGTTCTTAAAATCAGTGCGCAACTCCTTGATGGAGGTGGCGCCATCCGCGTGATGATCAAAGAGAAGCAAGTAGTTGAACTCAATACTTCGCGATTGAAGCAGCTGCGTTTCCAGGTCCAGCAGCGCCGGCGTTTCCTCCATTCCCAGGACATCATTCGTTATTCCCGGGTCCCGGGCTAGCACGACGGAGTACACATCTTCGCGAGAGGACAAATTTGGCACCGCGGATAGTGACCTCACGGTTGCCTCACCCACTTTGGAAAGTATCCCGGCCAACTGAACCTGATTGGAATCGGCCTTCAGCCCTTCCAACGTGGGAACCGCCGCGGTCAACTTGCGCAGTGAGTAGTCAATATACGAGGGTGCATTTGCCAATGCCGGCGAAACTGCGCTCGGACTGGGAGATCCCGGCTGGCTGCTGGCAAGGTCGCGAGACGGCGGGGGAAGACTGGACGAGGTTGGGTGATTGCTCGCCAAGTCGGCGGGAGGCGCGCAACACTCGGTAGAAACATTTACCGTGCGGGATACAGCGGTGATCTGATGCTCCTCAGAATCCGTCACCACCTCACGAATGCGGTAGATGCCTGGCTTCAACTCAAAGGTCGAATCCATCCTGAGGCCGGCGCGCAGAATTTTTTGTAACTCTGGGTCCGAGACATCGATCTTGGCCTGCCCCTTCTGCAGCTGAATCAGGTTGTCCTTTACATCAAAGATGGCAAAGACGAACGTGATGTTATTCAGGTTGCGCTGACCGTCCTTGCGGAAGTGGAGTGAGTTCGGGTCGAGGTGAGCGGTCAGCGCAAGTGCGCGATCTTCAGTTTTGGTGGAGGAGACTCTCACGTCCATCGTGACCGGCAATTGCTGTAAGTCGGTCTTGGATTGAACCATCTCGCGGAGTTGCTCCTGTGCCTGAGCATCGGATTCGCTTGCGCCGGCCTGCTTGGCAAGATCGTTTGGTTCGGCATTCTTTCCGGGCGCAAAATAGCCACGGCGCGCCAGGACGCTGAAGCCTTTGTGCTTCTCTGCCAGCTCTACTTTCAACTCGTGGAATTTGCCGTCTTGCTTTACATCTGTGGGATCGAAGGCCAGGTAATATCCGGGAGTGGGCGCAAAGGCCGCAAATCCAGCCTGCAGGTCGTTGTTGTTGCGAACGAACTCGCCGCCGGTGCCTTGCGCAACCTCCGCCAGCACGTCCTGCACTGCCGCCTCTCTTTCAGAATCCAAACCCTGCGTTTTCCCAACCGCACCCCCTGGCGTTGCCCCTGGTAGATAGACATGGGATACATCGCCTTCACGCGTAACGTTGGTCAGGCCCTTGGGATTCAGCGAACTGATAACCACCTGCGAGCGCAATGCTTGGTCAATCACCTCATCCAATTGAGATTGTTCGCTGCGCGATAGAAACCCCGGGGAGACGAGAAGCACGGTGCGTTGACCGGGCATCTGCGCGACATACTTCACCACTTGATCCAGTTTCTGCAAGCTAGCGCGCGACTGCGTCAAGGCTTGTTCTATGACGCTCCGCGCCAAGTTCGCAATGTATAGCTGGGGCTCATGGGGACGATTTAACGGCACCCTCGCGCACCTGGGATCATTCTCAGCTTGATCGATGGCAATCTGCCAGGCGTCGATATTTTCGTCGAATTCGTAGTCGATGATCTGCTGGGCCTGGTAGTCGGATAGATCCGGGCAATCCTGCTTCTGAGCCATGGTCAGAGATAACGGGCTGGCGTGGAGCTTGAAGAGAGCCTCGTGGATTTGCTTCGGATCGTCGGTAAAGTCAGAGAGGCTTGTGCTTGAAGTGAATATGCCAACCCGGTCGCCTGGCTGGAGGTTGGCTGCCAGGTAATGATCGGCTGCGTCGCGCGCCCGGATCAAGTCGGTGGCGGAGGTGTTCAGATCATCGAAATACAGAGCCAGGAAGCGGCGCGGCATGGCTGAAACTAGCGCAGCCGCAACGGCCTGCTTTCCCGACGGTAGAGCTGGACTGGAGGGCTGCGAACCTGGGGACTCCGCAGCAAATTGCGTGATGGATTGCTTCTTGCCCCGGTCGAAAAGGTTGAAGTCCTCCTTCTTGAGATTCTCGACTGGCTTGTTCTGCGCGTCGCGCACGACGACACGTACGACCACCAGGTTGCTGGTGATTTTCAGCTGAAACGGCGCCTGGTTTTCAGTGGATGTGTTGGCCTGGGCGAAGCCCCGAATGGCCGTCACCATAAATCCAGAAGTTAAGAGGGCAGAGAGGAGGAAAGTTTTCCCCAGGACCGAGTCCCTTGCGACACGATGCCGCATATGACACCTTCTAATGCGGAACTCTATCACACGGCGGCCACGGAATCATTTGATCGCTTTGGCGCGAAGACCCCAAAGAACGACCACTGACGAGAACACCATCGTAATCCCCACCGTCATGAAGCCAACCGTGACCAGGGTCTCTTGCCAGGGCAAGCCGCTATGTCCGGCTCCTGTGATGGGAGAAAGGGCCGCAGTACCCAAAACCGCAGCCAACGTGGTCATGAGCCAGTTGCCATAGGTACCATAAAGCGTAACCCAGAATACGACCGAGGCGGTGCGAGAAGATAGTCTTACTTCCTTCCAACTCGCCCCGAGCGCGAGCAGGAAGATGCCATTCATCAAGCCCTCCAAGTGTGCCGCGAGCCCCATGCGCACGTTTGCGAAATGCTGCTCAGCGAAGCCGGTACCCAGCCCAAGTAGAAACAGAACCATGCCATGAAACATCAGGCGCCGGCCAGTGCTTTCCATGTTTTCTTGCCCTCCGTCTTTCGTTTGCTCCCGTTTCTTGTCACGGGCAAACACGGCACCAAGCATACACTTTGCGTGGCCTCTGCTTGCAGCAAGGTTTGCTATTCAGACCATGGGGTTGTCAATAAAAGAAGATGAGCTTCAACTCCGGCTGGATTGCCGTTGACTTGGCGAGCTCTCTCCAGGAGCAGATCGACTACGGATGCCAGAGCGCGTAGTAGCTCGCCACGATCCAAGGACCTGACCAGGGAATCCTTGGCTCGTGTTTGAATTTCGGCAGGGAGCTGGTCGAAGCCTCGGCCGTAGTGGGGAGACAAATTGCGCTGAAGGCAAGCAAGGCTGAGAGTGTAATCGCGTGCGCCGCTTAATCCAGTATTCCGCCTGCCAAAAGCGACCGCGTTCGATACAGAAGCGCGCACGCGCAGCATGATGCGCGGCGTACCCTATCAATTGGCCTACAAGCGGGGCCGGGATAAGAGGGTTTTCCGTGTAGCGGCCGAAAAGGATTCTAAATTTCGGGCCATTGGGACCGAACTTGGATGCCGGAGTTACCGAAAGATCGACCTGAAGACATCCTTGCAACAACAGAACGCGAAATATACTCTCGCGGTGAGGTAAATCGAAGAGATGAACAGCTTCGAACTCGCTAACCAGTGGAGCGGTTAGCCGGTCAAGCACATCCCCGATTTGATTCTCTGGAACGACCCCAAAGGTTAGATCGAGATCCGACCATCGGTCGCCTTCGTTGGTTGCCAATGAGCCCACGACGGCCCCGGCAACGATCCGGTCATCTAAATTTGCCAGCTCGAGAATGCGGTCACGGATGTGGTTGCGTTCATCAACCGTGAAAACTCCCGCTCGCTGCCAGTTCATTCCCAGACCTTCAATGTTCTGCCTTGGCTAAGGGTTGAAATGTCGAAATATTTCTCATTACGGTGAGGAAGTACAGCGAGAGCCCGATGAGTATTCCTCCGGAACCGGCGATCGCCCAGGAGATGCCCACCATGGGGATCAGCTTCCCCAGTGCCAGGCTCCCTAGCGGTATTCCGGCACGGAAGGCGAGATTGTAGACGCTCATCACTCTACCGCGCATTTGGTCGGAGACGATCAGCTGGACCAGCGAAACCATAAGCGATGCGGAGGCCATGATGGCTGCGCCTGCGACGAAGATCAGGACGCAGGAAAGCGGAAGCCAGTGGGAAAGGGCGAAGGCGGCGGTTGCGCCTCCCAGGGCGAGCAGTGCCAACAGCGCCACATGGCCTTGCCCCTTCAATCGTTCCATAGCGGCGACCAGCAGAGCGCCGGTGATCGACCCCGCGCCTGATGATACGAGCAACACCTCATAGGTTTTCGGACCCTGGTGAAAAATGGTCTGCACGATGACGGGGAGAAATCCAGTGAGGGAGAAGCCCAGCAACGTAGTGAAGAAAGCGAGCACGACCAGCGGTCCCAGCCCCTCCCGGTGGCGTATGAATCGGATGCCCTCGCCCATGCTTTTCAGGATGGATTCGCGCGATGTGGGAGGAACAAATTTCACCTGGATCATGAAGAGCGAGACGATCACAGCAATATAGGAGATGCCGTTCAGGGTGAAGCACCAGGTGGCGCCCAATGCCGTGTAGGCGAGCCCTCCGAGCGCCGGACCGAGGACACGCGCCAGGTTGAACTGGATGGAGTTCATGGCAATTGCATTGGAGAGGTCCTCGCCTTTCACCAACGCCGGCAACAGCGCAGAATAGGCCGGTCCGCCAAAAGACTGACCACACCCGACGAAGAAGGAGAGCGTCAGAATTTGCCAGACCTTCACGGTGTGGGTTACGAACAGGCCTGCCAGAATGAACGCGCAGGTCATTTGGATGTATTGCGAATACAGGAGCATCTTTCTGCGATCCATGCGATCTGCGAAGACGCCGCCAAAAAGCGAGAACATCATGATCGGGAGCTGACCGAGAAATAGGTCCAGGCCGAGGTAAAATGGATTCTTGGTCAGATCGTAGACCAGCCAGCTTTGTGCGAACTGCTGCACAAAGGTACCCGTCGTGGAGACGCAGGCCCCGATCCACATCAACCGGAAATCCCGATGACGAAAGGCGCGGAAAACACGACGGAAAAAGGCTCCAGCCACTAGGAGACGGTTCCTTTCCACCGACATCGGGGCCCGTCAACACACAGCGAACAAACGGGCAACACACGTCTAGTCATTCATTGAGATTAGCTGAAATGGGCAAGATCCCAAAACCTCGGCTTGCTTAAAATCCATTCCATTCCGGGGCTCCATACAGCGCCTGGTAACGTTCCGCCCTGTACCCGCTTCACTGTCACGCTCAGCACTCGAATGAACCAGTCGATGCATTGGCCACCTTTCGCGGGCACATCGAGTTATGAGCGGACAGGCTTCATGGCTAAAACGATGGAATAATAACTTGGAGACAGCGTTTCTTAGACGAACTAACACACGGACCGTTACTGCAACCGCACTCAATCACCAGAAACCCATAACCACGAACCCATAACCGCAAACCAGGCGAGGTTGAGTAACTATGGAAAATCCGGTGAACAAAATCAAACGTTCAGTGTCATGCTAGGACATGCTGCTCCGGCCGGCCGAACCACCTGACGCAATGGCGGTCGCCCGTGTGCACGTCCGGTCATGGCAAGCAGCCTACCGGGGGCTTCTTCCTGACGACTACCTGGAACAACTTCATCCCGAAGATCGAGCTAGCGCCTACGATTTCGCCAGCCTTGATCCGCTCAAGCCGCGGACAATCGTCGCCGTTAACGAAGAGTTGATCTGTGGATTTGTTACCACTGCGCCATCGCGCGATCCGGATCTGGCGAACCATGGAGAGCTATGTGCGCTCTATGTCGATCCCGAACGGTGGGGTCGTGGAATTGGCCAGGCCCTTGTATCGGCCTCTCGGGCCTATCTTTTTGAACTTGGGTTTCGACATGCGTTTCTGTGGGTCCTGAGGGGTAATGTTCGCGCGGAGCGTTTCTACCAAATAGACCGGTGGGCAGCGGATGGTGCGAGGCGAACAGACACGGTGTGGGGAGTAACGGTCGACGAAGTCCGCTATCAACGCGGACTTGAGGCGCCATAATCTACTCCTGGGACCCGCTAAGCTCAACAGGAAATCGTACTTCTGCATCATCAGCCGACAGGGAGCATTCGATGAAGCATCTCTTTGCTGTAGCGGCGCCATTTCTGTTCGCGGCCGTGGCCGCGGGGCAAGCGGCGCCGATCACACTGCTCGCCACGCCGTCTTCAGTGGTTTGGGGTTACTACTCGGCCGAAGCCAAGTCCGTGCTTACCGTGCACTCGGGAGACACGGTACGCATACAGACCCTTTCCACCTGTGGTTCGCTCTTACGGTCAGGCGAGAGAAAACAACGCTGGATCGCGAATAGGAGGGCTGGATGCTGACATTAGCTGCGCTCGGAAAGGCGCTCTATTTGAGCTGGGTTCTATCAGAGATCGGAATATTCATCGTGACCAGGACGAGGCCGGGCCGAGGGGAGATTCAAGATCGGGGCTCACTTTTCATTCTCTGGATCACGCTGGTTGCAGCCATCAACCTGGGGAGCCGCTTTGGAGACTCGCACAGGCCGACGATGTTTGGCGGCGCCCAGTGGATTCGCTTTGCCAGCCTGGTGTGCATGATTCTAGGCCTCGCAATTCGTTGGACAGCGGTCGTGTCGCTGGGCAGGTCATTCAGCGCCAACGTCGCCATTCGCACCGAGCAGCGGCTCCAAACCACCGGACTCTACAGGTTTGTCCGGCATCCTTCGTATTTCGGGCTTCTGCTGGTGATTGTTGCCATCGGGCTGCACACACATAACTGGATAGGCTTTGCCATGGTTGTGATTCCGTCGATGGCAGCTTTGAGTTACCGGATCCATGTCGAAGAGGAGGTTCTTAGAGCAGCATTTGGGCACGACTACGCGGTCTATACCAGGAGGACGAAACGGCTGCTTCCAGGCGTCTATTGACGGGTAGCTATTTCGTGAGGAAGCACACCGAATCAGAGGAGGGCAAATTCACGAGCGGGTTTTGGTGTTCCGCTAATCGGATGATGGGGCGGAGCCGGGGGAATCTCAAAAAGAGTCGGGGTGGACACGTCTGCTTCTCAATCGTCCCCTTGGACAAGCTCAGGGCGGCCTCTGCGGGACTGATCTTGGTGAGTTTATATATCGACTTTTTCCAGCGGCCGTGTAGAGAACTCCACGGCAGCTCCGACTACTCGATGAAGGCAGATGCAAATAGCCTGCGGAGCCTCAGACAAGGAGCAAGACGATGTCCAGAACCAACAATTTCTCTCGCCGCTGGTTAGCCGCATCCGCGCTTTCCACTTTGGCGATGGCGGCTTTACCGATTCGTTCCACAGCGGACACCACAACTCAGAAACTCAAAGGAGATGCCATGACAACCTTAACGCCCTACCTCTTGTTCGATGGCAATTGCCACCAGGCGATGGAGTTTTACCAATCCTGCTTTGGCGGCGAACTGACGGTTTTGAAAGTTAAAGATTCTCCGGTGAAGGATCATATGCCGGAGTTCCAGCTCGACAAGACAATCAACGCTCGGCTCACATGCGGAAGAATAGAGATTTCCGCGTCAGACTGGCTGATGCCCGACCACGCTCGCATTCCCGGCAACACGATCTGTCTTTATCTGAGCGGAGGGAAATTGCGGGAGCTGCAAGCTCTCTTTGGAAGACTTTGCCAGGGAGCAGAAGTGACCGACCCTTTGAAGGAGCAATTCTTTGGGGTGTATGGAGCGCTAAACGACAAATTCGGGGTGCGATGGATGTTTCAAGCAGCCACGAACGGTTCGTAGCGTAAGCGTACCCAAACCAGGTCGCCAAAGGGGACCTGGGACACTTTTCATGCAGGGATTAAGGAGTCACGGGCGGGGCAGGGGCAGATCCCAAGCCGTCTGCGGCGTGGAGCGTGTAAATATCAAGGGCAGCGAGGTTGTTCCCTGCTTCGATCTACCCACAATTGTCTTTCCGTCCGCACTCAGCTGGCCTTGGTACGTGAGATCAAAGGCTTTAATGCTGTACCTCACGATGTTGCCGTCCAGGGTAATATTGGTGACCGGAAAGGGCGTGGCTGCCTGATCAATGCTATAAAAGGAGGCTTTGTATCCACCGCTGTTCGTTTTGGTAATCTTGATAACCGCGCGAAGGTCTTTGCCGGCATGAAGAGTACCTTGCCAGGTGTCAGCGATGTCCTGGGGGTGAAAAAAGGGAATCATTGCGCGGGAAGCATGCGCCGGCAGCGGTTGCCCCGTGGGGATCGGGCTGGGCTGCACCACTGTTTGCGAATCGGGATTACTATGCCGCGCGCCCGGTGTCAGGGCATTCGCAAACGCTTGACCCTTAGGGCCAAAAACTGTCCCCTTGTCAGCTTTCTGCGCCGGAGTTGACACGACTAGATTTCGATCGCCGCTGGGAATCCCGGCCTCTGGTGATGACGCCGACGTGTTCGGGGTGGACGCGCCGGGCGCCGCCGGCTGCGATTGCGCCGCGATGATTTGCGATGATGCGGGCGGGGCAGCATCTTGAAGAGTGCTTGCTGCCGAATCAGGCGACGGGGGTTGATTAAGGCGCTGCATGACAGCTTGGATCGGAGACAGCCGCCCATTCGAAACCGAGATTGGCTGGAAGGCAATTTGCCGGCTCAGCAAAAAAGCAAAGCCAGCGAGCACCATCACCGATATCGTGCCGCCGACCAGAATTGAACCGGGTCGCAGAGGCTCCGTGTCCAAGCTTTTGAAGGAAGGAATGCCAGCGGCATGGAAGGAAAGGGACGCCGCTTCTGGAACGGCGTAGGAATTCCTGTAGGCGGAAGGGAGCCCAGCCAAGGCATCGGCGACCAGGTCCCAGCATAGATGCGCCCTCTTGAGGAAACCCCTCTCGTCACGCAGACGGTCGCGGATGAGTTGCAGGGCCTCGGCCTCGTATTCCTTGCGGAATCTCGATGGATAGAGTCGAAGCAAGCGAGTGTATATCTTCTCAGACATAATCCCCCCTCAAGATTTTGCGAGCTCTCGCAACACGCAAAATGCCGGCCATTTTCTCGGCCTCAGAGCGCGCGAGTTTGCGTCCGGCAGCGGTCAACCGGTAATAGCGACGGCGCTCCTGCCGGTCTTCGGCTTCTTCGGAGCGAAAAACCTCCTCAATCAGTTTTCCCTCAAGCAGCGCCTGGATCGAAGCGTACAAAGTTCCAGGCCCCAGGCGCAGCCGTCCATCGGTCTGCTCTTCTACCTGGCGCATAATGGCGTATCCGTGAAGGTCGCCATCGGCGAGAGAAAGCATGATTTGGAAGGCGACGGCGGGCAACGGGTCAAGTTTTCGTTTTGGCATAAGTGCTCGATGATCATTATATCGATAAACGACTGTACTCCATGGCATTGGAGTTGTCAACGAGTCACGCTCCAGCGGGCGCCAGTGCAAGGAGAGCGGTGAAAAGGCCGATGGCAATTCTGAGGTACCTCATCTGAATGAAGCAGGTGTCAAATGCGGCTTCTCTGGTACTGCATTGACAATGTTAGATGCCAGGTTTGCCAACCGGCAAAAAAACATGATTCAGATCGATTCCCGGTAGCTCATGGAACGGATCGACGGCTTAAAATCGGATCGGCCGTTTGAGCGGAGACGGACCTCAGGCCGCTTTTCTCAGTTGTCGCTTCAGATTGTATCGCCATAGAAACTGGCTACCTCGGGCTTGACAGGTTATGCAGTAATAGCGCTGGAGGCGAGTTTGATGCGTCATTGGACTGTTTCTTTTCTTGTGTTGGGAATCTTTGCGGTGAGTGCGCAGGCGCAGACGCCGGCGACCTTTACCAATACGCTGATGCCGCAACCGGCGCATCTATCGGTGGAAGCGGGAGAGTTGAAACTGACACCGGCTTTTACGGCGGTTACCGACCGGTTTCACGACGCGCGGCTGGAGAATGCGATCGGGCGCGCCTTGGTTCGTCTCCAGTTTCAAACTGGACTCCAGATAGCCACTGCACCGGCACAGGGATCGGCCGGGACATTGACCATTACTGTTGATGGACCAGGCGAGACGGTCCAGTCTCTCGATGAAGATGAGAGCTACTCACTGCAGGTAAGCGGGAACGGGGCACACCTGCGCGCAGCTACCGATGTTGGCGCAATGCGGGGACTGGAAACATTTCTGCAACTGGTGCAGCCGCGTGGTTCCGGCTTCATTTTGCCGGGCATGTCAATCCAAGACACTCCGCGATTCCGCTGGCGCGGACTGATGGTCGACTGCAGCCGCCACTTCGAGCCGGTCGACGTAATCAAGCGCACGTTAGACGGCATGGCGGCCGTGAAGTTGAACGTCTTCCATTGGCACCTCAGCGACGATCAAGGCTTCCGCATGGAGAGCAAAATATTTCCCAAGCTCACCGGCATGGGTTCCGACGGGCTGTTCTACACCCAGGAACAAGCGCGGGAGATCGTTAGCTATGCACGCGCCCGAGGCATTCGCGTGGTGCCGGAGTTTGATATACCCGGTCATGCGCAATCCTGGTTCGTGGGCTATCCCGAGCTGGCTAGCGGGCCGGGACCTTATTCTATCGAGCGCGAGTTTGGGATCTTCGATCCAGTCATGGATCCCACACGGCGGAGTACCTACGAATTTATTGACCGCCTGCTTGGTGAAATGGCGGGAATCTTTCCTGATCCCTACATGCACATCGGCGGCGACGAGAATAACGGGGTTCAGTGGAGCCACAACCCGCGCATTCAGGAATTCATGAAGGCGCACAACCTGAAGGATACGGCAGCGCTGCAGACTTATTTTAATCAGCAGTTGTTGCCGATTCTGAAGAAACATGGCAAGCACATGGTTGGCTGGGATGAGATTTTTGCGCCCGGCCTGCCCAAGGATGTGGTGATCCAGTCGTGGCAAGGTTTCGATTCCCTGGCGGCGAGCGCCAAGCAGGGATACCAGGGGATTTTGTCCGCAGGGTTTTATCTTGACTTCACCGATGAGCATTACCTGGTCGACCCGATCCCCGCCAACAGCGACCTTACGCCGGCGCAGCGGGCGCTTATCCTGGGCGGCGAGGCGTGTTTGTGGGGGGAGCATAACGTACCGAGCAATATCGACTCGCGACTTTGGCCACGCACGGCGGCGATAGCGGAGCGGCTCTGGTCCCCGCAGAATGTGAATAACATCGATGATATGTACCGCCGCCTGCGCGTCGAGTCATTGCGCCTGGAGGCTTTGGGGCTGAGGCATCTTTCCGCAGAGGATGTTGGCTTGCGGCAACTTGCGGGAACAGCGGACATCGGACCTTTGCGCATTTTGGCCAGCGTCCTGGAACCGGTTCGATGGCAGGAGCAAGGTGAATGGCAGCACACGACGCAGTTAACACCCATGGATCACCTGGTCGACGCTTTAATTCCCGATCCTCCTTCGCGGCACGATATGGTGGTGCTGGTACGGGAGTATCTGGCACACCGCGACGCGGAAACGCGAGAGAGGCTGGACGCTATCTTCGCGGACTGGATCGCGGCCGGTCCACCAACACAGAAGCTGATGGCTGCGTCTCCGCTGATGATGGGCGAAGCGGCCCGAGCGCAGCAGGTTGTGGAATTGGGAACCACGGGGCGGCAAGCGCTCGACTATTTAGACAAACACGAAGCGGCGCCTCCGGGATGGACACAGACCAAGCTCACGCTCATCGAGCAGGCAGGAAAGCCAGTTGGGCTGGTGCGGTTCACCATGCTCCAACCGCTGGGAGACCTGGTCAAGGCGGTGCAGAATTAGCTGACGCGTTTATCGATGCCGTAGGGGGCGACGTGAGGGAGCGATATACTGCCCAAGGGCAATCCGAGGCAGTTCCCTCCGAAGTGTAGGCCATGGATATGTTGCATCCGCGACGCTGAAGCGTCGCTCCCCCTGCTGAAGCAGGGGGCTCCCACCGGGATTCCTCGGAAGAACGATCGGATGAGTACAGCGAATTTGAGTAAAGGCACTTGAGTGTCGGAGAGAGGGCTGAACCGGGGTGGGTTAGTTTCGAAGGCGAAGAATTTTGCAGGATTCCAGAGCCGACGTTATCACACGGCGAAGGAGAACCCGGGGCTAAAGCCCGATTGATGGGAATGCGGCTGTTTCCGCGACGCTGAAGCGTCGCTCCCCCTGCTGAAGCAGGGGGCTCCCACCGGGATTCCTCGGAAGAACGATCGGATGAGTACAGCGAATTTGAGTAAAGGCACTTGAGTGCCGGAGAGAGGGCTGAACCGGGGTGGGTTAGTTTCGAAGGCGAAGAATTTTGCAGGATTCCAGAGCCGACGTCATCACACGGCGAAGGAGAACCCGGGGCTAAAGCCCGATTGATGGGAATGCGGCTGTTTCCGCGACGCTGAAGCGTCGCTCCCCCTGCTGAAGCAGGGGGCTCCCACCGGGATTCCTCGGAAGAACGATCGGATGAGTACAGCGAATTTGAGTAAAGGCACTTGAGTGCCGGAGAGAGGGCTGAACCGGGGTGGGTTAGTTTCGAGGGCGGCGAAGAATTTTGCAGGATTCCAGAGCCGACGTCATCACACCGGCGAAGGAGAACCCGGGGCTAAAGCCCGATTGATGGGAATGCGGCTGTTTCCGCGACGCTGAAGCTTCGCTCCCCCTGCTGAAGCAGGGGGCTCCCACCGGGATTCCTCGGAAGAACGATCGGATGTGTACAGCGAATTTGAGTAAAGGCACTTGAGTGCCGGAGAGAGGGCTGAACCGGGGGTGCTTTCGAGGGAACGAAGAATTTAATTTGCTTGTCGGTAGTCGCGGTTGGCGACAAGCACTGGCCCACGTAGGACTATTCTCCTCCGGCTTTAGCGGTGGGGTTCGGTTGGAACTGCTGCGGGGCTGGATCGACTTCCGCCTTTAATCGCGCGGAGGAGTAGGGATATTCTTCGGGATGCTCCACCAGCCCTGCCTTGACAGGATTCATCCAGACATATTCGACGTGTTTTGCATACTCGTTTGCGTCTCTGATCCTGTGCTCGTTGTAACCCTTTTGCCATATTTCACCAGTGAAGATCATCTCCCTTCTTGCACGGTAGGAGAATCCGCCCTTGATGAACTGCATTGCTTTCTCAAGCGATATGAGCGGAGCTGGAGTAAGGATTAGATGGACGTGATTTTTCATGAAGACGAACTCGTGTACTTGAAACTTCTGCCTGACCCGATTGTCACGAATAACTTCCAGCAGCAGATCACAGAGAGGATTGGACTGCAGTATGAATCTTCTCTCCCAGGTTGCGAACGAGGTGAAGAAAGTGCGAATTTCTTGCGGCGCAGGCAGCATTCCAGAGCCGACGTTATCACACCGGCGAAAGGAAAACCGGGGCTAAAGCCCGATTAATTGAAATGCGGCTCTTCCCGCGACGCTGAAGCGTCGCTCCCCCTGCTAAAGCAGGGGGCTCCCACCGGGTTTCCTCGGAAGAACGAATCCGGATGAGTACAACGAATTTAAGCAAACGCACTTGAGTCCCGGAGAGACGGCTGAAGCGTCGCTCCCCCTGCTAAAGCAGGGGGCTCCCACCGGGTTTCCTCGGAAGAACGAATCCGGATGAGTACAACGAATTTAAGCAAACGCACTTGAGCTCCCGGAGAGACGGCTGAAGCGTCGCTCCCCCTGCTAAAGCAGGGGGCTCCCACCGGGTTTCCTCGGAAGAACGAATCCGGATGAGTAGAACGAATTTAAGCAAACGCACTTGAGTCCCGGAGAGACGGCTGAAGCGTCGCTCCCCCTGCTAAGCAGGGGGCTCCCACCGGGTTTCCTCGGAAGAACGAATCCGGATGAGTACAACGAATTTAAGCAAACGCACTTGAGTCCCGGAGAGACGGCTCGCACAGCGTCGCTCCCCCTGCTAAGCAGGGGGCTCCCACCGGGTTTCCTCGGAAGAACGAATCCGGATGAGTACAACGAATTTAAGCAAACGCACTTGAGTCCCGGAGAGACGGGTGAAGGGTCGCTCCTCTGCTGAAGCAGGGGGCTCCTACCGGGCTTCCTCGGAAGAACGAATCCGGATGAGTACAACAGCTTTGAGCAAACGCATTTGAGTCGTGGAGAGACGGGTGAAGGGTCGCTCCTCTGCTGAAGCAGGGGGCTCCTACCGGGCTTCCTCGGAAGAACGAATCCGGATGAGTACAACAGCTTTGAGCAAACGCATTTGAGTCGTGGAGAGGCGGGTGAAGGGTCGCTCCTCTGCTGAAGCAGGGGGCTCCTACCGGGCTTCCTCGGAAGGGCGAATCGGGATGTGTACAGCGAATTTGAGTAAAGGCACTTGAGTGCCGGAGAGACGGCTGAACCGGGTTACTCTCGAGGACGGCGAAGAATCTCACAGCTGTTCGGAGTCGCGGCCAGCAAAGAGCACCGGTGGGAGCCCCCGCATTCATGCGGGGGAGCTCGGCTTTTAAGCCGAGCGGCTCGCGTGAACTATCCTCCTCCGGCTTTAGCCGCGGGTTTTTTGCAGCCTCTCTCAGCGGCCACGGCTCAGGCGAATTGGTTCAGGTCCATGCCCAACTTGTAGGTTTCTCCGTGGGCCAGGAGTTCGTCCCACGTGATCTCGCGTTTTTCATAACCCGCCATACGCCCTAGCATGCAGCTGAGCGCGGTCTCCACCCCGGCGGCTATCTGATTATGGCATTGACCGGAGGTGATGCTATCGATGAAGGTGCGCTCCTTGTCGCGGTCTGCAAAGGCGAGATTGTCCTCAAAGCTGCCGTTGGCGGCAAATTTGGCCGGCGCCGCAGTGGTGTTCATCGAATCTTTCCAGATCCAGGGTTGCGCGCCCGTGACCTGCACCGCCCCGGAATAGGGAACCGTCGCTGATCCATTACCTCCATAAAGGCTAAGCCCCGCGTTGAAGCCGGGGTCGCCAAACTGGGTGGAAGCAAAGGCGAAGTGAACATCATCAGGATAAGTGAAGTCGACCTGGTAGTTGTCCCAGCAGTCGCCGGCGTGGGTCAGGATATTTCGGCCGCCGGTGGCCGAGGCCTTCAGCGGGTGAGATCCAAGCATCCAGTTGGCCAGATCGATGATGTGGATATTCTGCTCTACCAGGATGTCGCCGGAGAGCGCGCGATACCAGAGCCAGTTGCGCAGGCGGTACTCGTCGGGCCCGGCGCCAGGATGAACCTTTTCCTCCGAGGCTGGAGCGTTGTAATAGCCGGCGACCGAACCCATTTTACCCAGAGCGCCCCCCTTGATCTTTTCCGCGACGGCGGCGATAGGCGGCGCGCTGCGGCACTGGAAGCCGACATCGACGCTTTGCATGGGCTTCACGCGTTTCGCGATCTCGAGCGCCTGTTTGGCCTGAGCCACGTCGACGCCGACGGGCTTCTCACAGTAGACGTGCTTGCCGGCAGCGACCGCCGCTTCCAGGTGCTGCACGTGAAAGAATGGCGGCGTGGAGATCTGAACGAGGTCAACATCCTTTGAGGTAAAAAGCTGCTCGTACGCGTGCGGGCCGTGAAACAGCAGCTTGCTGTCGATGGGTGCGCGGCCCAGGCTGGCATTAAGCTGGTCAAAATGGCTGCGGCCCAGGGCCAGCTTATCGGGAAAGATGTCGCCCAGCGCCACCACCTGGGCAGTGGTGTTTTTGGAAAATGAAGTGGAAACGGTGGTGCCGCGATTGCCGCAGCCGAGCAGGCCAAGCCGCACAGCGGAGTTGGCCTGGTAGCTAAATGCAGTGCTGGGCTTAAGAAGAAGCAGGCCACAAGCACTTCCGGTTTGAAGAAATTCACGACGATTCATCATGCCATTACCTCCTGCAATACGCGCTCGAGAAATATCTTTTCCTGGCGCACATCCGCAATCTGTTGCGCGCCCGTGGTTTCGCGCTCGATGGAGAGAACGCCGGTGTATCCGCGACGGTGGAGCTTGGTAAAGACTTCGCGGAAGTCGACCACCCCTTTGCCCATCAAAACCTCTTTGCCCAGCTGGTTGGGGTCGGTTGGCCAGAGGCCGTCTTTGGCATGGACATTGCGGATATAGGGACCGAGGATGTCGACTGCTTCGACCGGATTCGCCTTTCCATAAAGGACGAGGTTGGCGGTGTCTAAGCCGACGCCCAGGTTGGGCATGGCGACGTCGCGGATGGCGCGCAACATAGTAATGGGGGTCTCCTGGCCTGTCTCCATCAGGAAGGCTTGCCCATTGCCCTGACAGTGTTTGGCGACGGTGCGGATGGCTTCGACGGCTCCGGGATAGAGCGGGTCAGCCGGATCCTCGGGAATAAAACCGCAATGCGTCTGCACCTGGAGAATGCCAACCTGCTTGGCGAAATCGGACGCCTGGCGCAAGGCATCGATGCGGGCAGCGCGGGTTTTGGGAGGCACCAGGCCGATGGTGGAAGGTCCCCGGGTAAAGTTCCATTCCAGAGGGCCCGGGCCCACTACCTCGACCGCGGTGGCCGTGAGCTGATACTTGGCCAGCAAATCGCGGAATTGAGTGGCCAGGGCCGGAGTAAAGCTGCCGATGTATTGGTCGAGGGAAAGGAAGCAGGTGGAGAAGCCCAAGTCGTGCACAGCCCGGAAGTGTTCCTCTGGGGAGCCGAAGGGAGTGATGACCCAACCGAGAGCGAAAGGCTTGATGGGAGCGGAGGGCGCTGCGCCAAAAGCCCATGCCGGTTGTAGTCCATGGTGAAGTACGGTGCCGGCGACAAGGCCGGCGAAATGTCTTCGGTTCATTGAAACCACTATAGGACACCCGGAGCAGGGGCGTCCGAAAATTCTGCCTGGTACGCCGCTGCACCGGGTTTCCGTAAGAACTCCCTGCAAATATCGCAGGGCTCCCTGCATAGGCGTGGCATGCGAGGAGATAAGCGGCCAAGCTCAAGCGTATGAGCCCAGCCTGCTTCTGGCCGCTATAGAGGTGACTCTTCCTCAAGTCCCGATGCATGCACAGGGATCCGCATGCGCATGTTTTGCAGGCCTCAAGAGCAACAGAGGAAGCGTCACGCCCGAGAAAGGAAGCCAGCAGCGCGCTGGCCAGCCTGGAGTCGCAGCAGTGTCGCGGATGTACGATAGAGGCCAATGGCCTCAGGTGACCGCGGCGTCCGGGATGGCAACAAGAGCAATAAGAAAGGATGCCAATGAATTCGCAGACAGCCAACATCGAATCCTGGGAAGCTCTGCCTACCATTGAAAGCGGGCCCTCCACGCGTGGGACCAGGGTCCGAAAGCCTTGGGGGAATGGGCATCTGGCCATATTTTCGCTCGCCCTCACGCTCGCCCTGGTCACGGCAAGCGAGTGTTCGTCGATCACCCATATTCCGTCACTGCTTTATGGTTTGGCCCTTTGGGGATGGTGGGCCTGCGTCGCCAGCGCCCTTTGGAAGATCGGTGAGCGAGTACCTCTCATGTCGAGCCTGACTCCGATGACCGCCGCCACTCATGTGCTGGCGGCAACGGCGCTGGGTGTGGTGCATCTTCTGCTGATAGGGAGTGTCGGCTTTAGCGTAGCGGGGTGGCAGGCGAAAGCAACGGCGTTTTCCGTATGGACCAGCGAGTTTGGGATCAATCGTTTCGGCATGGAGCTGCTGATGTACGGCTTCGTCTTTGGGCTGACTGCGGTGATTCAGTTACAGATTCGGGCTCAGAGCGAGGCCATGCGATCGCTGGAACTGCAAAGACAGCTCTCTGCTGCGCATCTGCGCGCGCTGCAGATGCAAATGGAACCACATTTCCTCTTCAATACGCTGAATGCGATCACGACTTTGGTCGAGCTGGGCAGGCAGAAGGCCGCGGCCGAGATGCTTGGTCATCTGAACGCACTTCTGAAGACTACGTTGGCCAGGACGACTCCGGAAAAAGTCCCTTTGTCGCAGGAGCTGGAGTTTGTGGGCAACTACCTGGCCATCGAACAGGTGCGCTTCGCCGACCGGCTGCGGGTGGAAATGAATGTTGATCCGAGCGCAGTCGATGGCCTCGTCCCAAGCTTTCTGCTGCAGCCGATTGTGGAAAATGCCATCCGGCACGGGATAGCACGGTGCGAGCACTACGGTTTGGTGGAGGCATCGGCCATACGCGAAGGGGATCAGCTCCATCTGTGCGTACGCGACACCGGGGCTGGAATGATGTACACGCAACAGAACGGACATGGCATAGGACTGAGCAATACCCGCGAACGGCTCGACCATTTTTATCACGAGGGTTACAAGATGCAGGCGCAGCCGCTGAGTACAGGGGGCTTCGAAGTGGCCATCACCATCCCGTACGAATGCCAGGTTGTATGAAGATCAAAGCCCTCATCGCGGATGATGAGCCCCTGGCGCGAGAGCGGTTGAGGTTTCTACTGTCCGGGCATGAAGAGGTGGAGGTGGCCGGGGAGTGCCGCAACGGAAAGGAAGCGATTGCGGCACTGAAGAAAAGCCGCTTTGATGTGCTGTTTCTTGACATACAGATGCCGGGGAGAGACGGCTTCGAGGTAATGGAGCAGATTGGTCCGGCGCACATGCCGGTGACGGTATTTGTGACCGCTCACAATGAATACGCGGTACAGGCATTTGAGGTGCATGCGCTGGACTACCTGACCAAGCCGGTTGAACCGGCGCGGCTGAAGGCGACCCTGGTTCGGGTGAAAGAGCGAATTGCCTCACAAGCGGCATTGATGACTCAAGAGCAAATGAAGTTGGTGCTCCACAGCCTGGAAAATGGCGGTATGCCACGGCAGGATTTTCCCAAGCGCCTGCTGGTTCATAACGGCACCCGGGATTCGTTCGTCAATGTCAACGAGATCGATTGGATTGAAGCGGCGGACTATTACGCGTGTCTGCACGTGGGCACCAGGTCTTTTATGCTGCGCGAGACGATCAAGGAACTATCCAGTACACTGGACCCGGGGAAATTTGTACGCATTCATCGCTCCATCATTGTCAATGTAGAGCAGGTGAGTGAGATTTTCCGCGAAGGACAGAGCGAAGGGTCGGTTGTTCTGAAGACTGGACAGCGGCTAAGGATGAGCAAGGCGGGTTGGCAGAGCCTGCTTGCGGTAAGTCATCGTTAGCTACTTGGAGGCCGGGCATTGCAACGGCGAACTTTTCTTTCTGGCGCAGCGATGGCGGCCGCATCACGCATCGTGCCCTGCCAACGGGCATTCTCCCTAGACAACGCCGCAGTGGAGAATCCGCGGCATCAATTGCCGCCGAGCGATCCTCATTACCGCCGGGTGCGGTCCTATATAGAAGAGGTACCCGAGCCGGGATACCATTGGGCTTCGCCGGCCGCTTACGAAGCCTTTCTTGACATGAAGTATGGCGTGCGGATTCACTGGGGCCTGTATTCCGTTGCCGGCCTGGCCCATGAGTCGTGGCCTTTTCTCGATCTGAGCTACCCTGAACGGGCCCGCTACAACGAACTGTACAAGAGCTGGAACCCGGCCGGCTTTGACGCGGATGCGTGGACGTCACTCTTCGCCGACAACGGGATGCGGATGTTTGCGTTCACCACCAAGCATCACGAGGGATTCTCCATGTTCGACACGCGCACGCGTGTCCGGAACCGCATTCGTTGGGACGCGCCCGGCGGGCCTGCCATTGAGGATAGCGATCTAGCTTATTCGATCATGGAGACGCCCTTTCGCCGGGACATTGTAAAGGAGCTTTGCGCCGCCGGGCGAAAACGAGGTCTGCACATTGCTTTGTATTTTTCGCATCCCGATTGGTATGACGCGGATTTTCGCCCGTACGCCGACCATCCAGCGCAGGTTCCTTCCTCGGCGGTTCTCGACCCGGATTGGATGGACTCGCGCAAGCGCTTGGGAAAGCTCATTTGGATGGCGCCTGATCCTACACCGGCCGAGGTGACCCGCATGATGGCGCGGCACCGGGCGCAGATCGAAGAGCTGTTAAGCAACTACGGCGAGATTCAAATGCTCTCACTGGATCAATGGCTGGGGCCAACGGTTTGGCCGCAGCTAAGGCAAACCTTGTTCCGTATCCGCGA
This sequence comes from uncultured Acidobacteriaceae bacterium, assembly GCA_963815175.1. Classification (GTDB taxonomy): domain Bacteria; phylum Acidobacteriota; class Terriglobia; order Terriglobales; family Acidobacteriaceae; genus PALSA-350. The sequence continues at coordinate 4,864 of CAWFGM010000005.1, read as the reverse complement.
GTTGCAGCCGAATGTGATGATTCGGGCGCGTGGAATTGGCAACTACGGCGATTACTATACACCGGAGGGATTTATCCCTGGGGACAAGTCGAACACGGGGACACCCTGGATGGTGATCTATCCGCTGGCAGGCGGTTTCTCTTATGACCCGGACGCCGCGCACTATAAGGGCGCGAAATGGATCGTGGATAACATCATTGACACCGCGGCCAAGGGTGGGAGTTTTCAAGTGGGCATTGGGCCGGATGCGACGGGCCGGTTCCATCCGACGGCCATCGAGCAGGTAAAGCAGGTTGGGGTATGGCTCAGGACCTGCGGTGCGGGGATATACGCCACGCGGCCGCGGGAGGACGATCTCTGGCGTGAGGGAGAAACGATCCGCTTCACGCGGGCGAAGGACCAGCGCACCATATACTGCTTTGCGCTGGAATGGCCGGGCAAGGTTCTTCGGCTTCGTTCTGTTCGGCCGCGGGCAGGCAGCCGGATTTCCATGTTCGGCTATCCGGATGCGTTGCGGTGGAAGTTCGATTCTGCTGCGGGGTTGGAGATTGAGATTCCGGAATCGATGGCAACGGAGGCGCGCAGGCCCAGCGAGTATGCATGGGGCTGGACGATTCGTACTTGAGGGTGGAACTCAGCAGATCAAAAGCAATGGGAGGGCCTCCCCGGATTTCATTCGGGTCGCCCATCTTTTTCGGCCCATGTGCGCATGTGAGAACATGGAGCGCCGGTGCGCAATGGTAGGGGCTTCGCCACAGCGCGAGGAAAGTAGGAGTCGCCCCAAAGGATTACCGGACGAGCAGATGGATTGGAGATACATGACAAGCCCAGGTAGGCGAATGATGGACGGCGAGCCAAGTACCGGATGGTTCTAATTAGTTCTTTTCCTTGGGAAACCGGCTACCGACAGCAAGCTGTACTGTCGATGCGCGAGGGACCAAATGTGGCTCGAGCACGATGCTTTTCGGACGCGACCGGCCGTTCTTAGAGGTAAGCATCGCGAGCAGTAGCTTGCCTGCCGCCTCTCCGAGTTGAGCGTTGTGTTGATCGACACTGGAAAGCGGTACGCGAAGAGCGTCATCATAATGGAGATTGCCGCAACCTATGATGGCAATGTCCCCGGGAATACTTAAACCCGCAGCCAGGATCGTATCCATAGCGCCGATTGCCAGTGGATCGTTATAACAGAAGACCCCATCCGGCTTTGGGTTCAGGGCAAGAAGCCGCTGCATCGCTATGGCTCCTTGTTGCCGGCTTTGGATGTCTACAGTTTCCCTCTGGATTACATACTGTTTCGAAAAAGAGTAAGCTCGATTCGAGAGAGCTTGCCTGTAACCTTCTAATCTTTGCGAACCCGTGCTGTTATTGCGTCCGCGGATGTGGGCAATCCGTTTGCATCCGACATCGATAAGGTGTTCGGTGGCAAGCCGGCCGACTGCTACGTCGTCTGTGCCAACAAAATTTGCTGAAAATTGTGCGAACTTCCGGTCGATCAGTACATAGGGTTGGTTCGCCTCTTGAAGACGACGAAAGGATCCCTTGGAACTGCCAGAGCTGGCCACGATCAGTCCATCGAGCCGCCGGGCCAGCATTTGTTCGATCTCCCGTTCCTCGACCACGGGATTCTCCTCACTCGAGGCGATGATCAGTGAATAACCTTTTTTCTGAATGGCCCTGGAAAGAGCCTTCGCTACCTCGGCGAAGAAGGGATGAATCAGATCGGGAACAACGAGCCCGATCAGGTAACTGCGCCCGGTCACCAAGCTGCGCGCCATCGCGTTTGGCTGATAGCGAAGTTCTTTTACGCGTTTCAGAACACGCTCACGCGTCTCCTTCCCGATATCGGGATGATTGCGCAAGACCTTCGAGATAGTGACCACGGAGACGCCAAGGTCTTCGGCGAGATCCTTCATCCGAATAGGCATAGACAGAATATACAACCCGAGACTGTGCATATAGCAGCTAAAACACACTTGATCCTAGTGCTTAGTCGAGAAAGATTAGTTAAACCGCCGCGATCCTCCACCACCTATGTATAAGTTCCGTTCTACTAAGCCGCCGCCGTCGTGCCCAAGCTAAGAAATTAGACCGTCTAAGCCCCACTTTTCGGCGACGGCGTCGCTGTCGTCCGCGAACAATCCTACCAGCGCACGCGATTGTTATTGGAGGGATCGGGCGCTCCTTGAGGTACTCCCCCGCCGTCCCCTTTGTCCGTCTATCTTTCGAGCGATAGATGCGGACCGCGCTTCTACTTGACATCGACCGAGTAGCGAGAGTATGTTTTCACTTTACTTGATGCACGTTTACTTTAACGTTAAAGTACGCATATTACGAAAAGCCTGCGCCTGCATATGAGGGGTGCCTGACCATTCAGTCAGAACTGACTAGCTCGAAGAGGTTTGAGCCATTTTGGAGGCACTTTATGCAGATTTTCACGAGCGGTAAAGAGAACACACGCAGGAGATTACGCAGCCTTCAAAGATGTTTAGTATTTCCTGTTTTCCTCGGTCTCCTCATCCTTATTGCGAGACTCCAGGGGAACGCGCAGCTTCTTTATGGCTCGATCGTCGGCACGGTAACAGATAACACCACCGCTGTGGTCCCAGCAGCAACGGTCACTGTGAAGCAGATGCAGACCGGGGAAACAAGGTCCGGCGTCACCAACGACAGCGGCGCCTATATTATTTCGACTGTTCCGGCAGGGACCTATGATGTGTCGATTTCGAAAGCCGGATTCAAGATTTTCGATGCGAGTAACGTCACTGTACTCATCAATACGACTGTCCGCGTCGATGCCAGCCTTACGGTTGGTACAGAGACCCAGACTGTCAACGTTTCGGCAGAGGCTGCCGCGCTGCAGACCGATCGCCCCGATGTTCACGGTGTAGTGACTGCGGAAGATCTTGAGCAGTTGCCGCAGCCGACAAGATCGTACCAGGGATTGGTCGCGTTGCTGCCCGGCGTGCTGCCCCCGAGCGCCAGTTCAGGCGGCACCAACAATCCCATCCGGTCCATGATAGTTCAGGCCAACGGGACGAGTGCCAGCGGAACTAATGTGAGCATCGATGGAGTGAGCGCCACGAACCCATGGGTGCAATTTTTTTCTACCGCCGTTCCGTCGACAGAGGCAGTGGAAACAGTAAACGTAGTGACGGCCAGCTCGGGCGCCGATCAGGGCGCGGTGAATGGCGCTGGAATCCACGTGCAGATCAAGAGTGGAACCAATTCTTTTCATGGTGAGGGCTATGAGTACTTTGAGAACAACACCCTCCAGGCGAAGCCTTTTTTCCAGCCCGCTGGAACCCGCAATCCTAAGTACATCGATAATGACTACGGGGGCACGGTGGGTGGGCCGATCATGAAGGACAAGCTCTTCTTCTTTGCCAGCTATGAGGGGGATCGCCTACGGCAGGCCGCCGGATCCTTCTACACGCTGCCTACTCCGCAAATGGTCCAGGGTATTTTGTCCTCATCCACTCCGATTTTCGATCCCACTACAGGCAACGCGGATGGCAGCTTCAGGACGCCCTTTCCAAGGGATGCGAGCGGGAACTACATCATCCCGGCCGGCCGCTTCGATACAATTTCACAGAAACTTCTAGCGGAGGTCCCGAGCGGCGTGCCCAACGGAGTGTATTCCAACAACGTCTACATCAACACGCCGTATTCGTATAACCTGCAAAAGATCGACTCCAAAGTGGACTGGAATACGACCTCCAAGCTAAGAATTACCGGCCGCTTCAGCGACTATCCATACAGCCAACTGCAGGCGCCTGCGTTTGGCAACGTATTGGGTGGAGGGGGATACAACACCAATCAGAACGGCAATATCTACGCGTTCTCCGGCTCAGGAACGTATGTTGCGAGCCCCAACCTGGTGATTGACGCAACCTTTGGTCTTACTCACACCACGCAATATCTGTATGCCCCGCTGTACAACCAGCGCTATGCTTCCGATGTTCTCGGCATTCCCAACACCAATCTCGGACCCCTTCCTACTGCAGGCGGCGTACCCCAGTTTAATTTTTCCGGTGGGCTATCAGGGTGGGGATATGGCTATCCATCTCTTGTCTATGCTGATCCTGTCTTTCAGTACACGGGCAACGTGACCTGGATCAAGGGAAACCACAATATTCGATTCGGCATCGACGTTAGCCAGCAGCACATGAACCACAAGGAAGTGGGTCCTACGGCGTTTAATTTCACCGGCGGCCTCACCGGATTGTATTGTCCTTCCGGATCGACGGATCCTAATTGCGCCAACGGAAGTCCCAGCACCGGCCAATTCAATTCTTTTGCAGACTTTCTGCTCGGCATGCCGCAGAATTCGCAAAACAACGAGCTCACAGTCAATTGGGTAACCCTGCGCACCTGGCAGTTTGCGCCCTATATTTCAGACACCTGGCAGGCAAGTCCCAAACTGACGCTGTACGCCGGGACGGGCTGGGATTACTTTCCGGTTCCATATCGTGAGAACCATGGCATCGAGTACTACGACCCTGCTACCAATGTGTACGATATCTGCGGCGAGGGAGGAAACTCCAAAAATTGCGGAATTAGCGTACAAAAAATTCTTTTCGCCCCGCGTGCAGGCGCGGCCTACAGAATCCAGGAGCGGACTGTCATAAGAGCCGGGTATTCGCTGGCCCCGGAACAGATCAATATGTATCGCGACGGACTCTACAATTATCCGTTGACGCTGGCCCAGAGCCTGCAGGGTACGAACAGCTATACCTCGCCGGCGACGCTCAACGAGGGTTTCCCAACGCTGCCCATTCCAGATATCAGCTCCGGTACGGTGCCGCTGCCGACAACCGTCACCATCAACTCCTCCCCCAAGCACTTTACCCGCGGGTATACCGAG
>CAWFGM010000004.1:0-43994 GCA_963815175.1 uncultured Acidobacteriaceae bacterium | reverse complement strand
GCTGCGATCTGCCGCTTGGTAAATGGTTTGCCAACGAAATCATCCATGTCGGCGTTCAGGCAACGCTCCCGGTACCTGGCATCGACACTGGCCGTAAGGGCGATGATCGGCGTGCGGAACCCGGTTCCCGCCTCGCGCTTCCGGATTTCGGCGGTTGTCTCGAAACCGTCCATCCTTGGCATCTGGCAGTCCATGAGGATCACGCCGAAGCGACGTTTTTCAAGCGCCGCAAGCGCTTCCACGCCATCGAAGGCGGTTTCGACCCGCCAGCCCAGCCCCTGGAGGATGCCGACCGCGACCCGCTGGTTGATGGCGTTGTCCTCGACGACCAGGGCATAGCGGTTGGACTTCTGGTCATCTTCTTCCGGCCGCGATGGTTCGGCGGCTGCCTCTGACGGAGCGAAGTCAGCCGGCGTCACAGGTGGTGGCTGGGCAAGATCAGCCTCATTCGTGATCTGCTGAATGCTGCCGGCCTGCAATCCCAAACGCGCAGTGAACTGGAAGCAGGACCCGGCGCCCAGGTGGCTGGTCACACCGATGGAGCCGCCCATCAGTTGGCATAGCTCCTGGCAGATGCTCAGGCCCAGGCCCGTGCCGGAGAAGCGACGTGTGTCGCTGCTGTCTGCCTGGGAGAACGCGTTGAAGATGATCGCCTGGTCTTCCGCCAAGATGCCGATGCCTGTGTCACGCACTTCGAACTGGATCAGAGCGGACTCCGCCGTGGCTTCCTTGAGAGCGACACTGACAGCGATACTACCCGCATCGGTGAACTTGACCGCGTTGTCGATGAGATTGTTGAGGATCTGGCTGAGGCGCAACGGATCGCCGACCAGCGCCGCCGGCAAGTTCGAGGAGAGGGTGAGGGACAGATGCAGTCCTTTCTGCCCCGCCACCGCGCCCATCGTGTAGGCGACATTTTCCACAAGTTTGCGCAAATCGAAGTTGGTGTGCGTCAGCGTGAATTTGCCAGCCTCGATCTTCGAGAGGTCGAGGATGCTGGTGATCAGTGAAAGCATCGTGTCGGCGGAACGCTGAGCGGTATCGACGTACGTCCGCTGCTCTGATTGCAACGGAGTTTGCAGCAGGAGTTCCAGCATCCCCAATACGCCATTCATGGGTGTGCGTATCTCGTGGCTCATGTTCGCGAGGAACTGCGACTTGGCGCGGTTCGCGGCGACCAATTCGCGGGTCCGCTCCTCAACCCGGTCTTCCAGCGTCGCGTTGAGTTCCTGGAGCCGGCTTTCCGCTTGCGTTTGCGCGACATGCCGGGTTGCCACGGCATCCGCCATTTCGTTGAACGCGGTGCTCAACCGGCCGATTTCGGATAGCTGGCTCCTTGACCTGGCAACGCGCGGCGTAGTTGCCGTTGCGCCACTCGATCGCCACGCCGAGGAGAGCCTGGATGGGCCGCTGGATGAACACACGGCCACCGAGCCATGCGGCATACCCCGCCAGAAGCAGGCCAACCAGGATCAGCAGAATGCCGCGTCGCGTGACGTCGTCGATGGCTGAGAAAGCGGCGGCCTTTGATTCGCCGGCACTCAGGAAAAAATCTTTGGGAGGCAGGGAGGGGGGAACGTAGCCAAAGATACGGACGACCCCGTCCACGCCCTTGGACTCCTCCCAGCCCTCGGTATTGCCGTCCAAGATCGCGGCATGGCCGGAGCCTATATTCTTCCCGACGAGTTGCTCAGGGTGCGGCAGGCGGGCGATGATGTTGCCGGCGCGATCGGCGATCAGGATCGATTGCGTCGGCGTCAGACCGCGCTCTTTCAGGTGTTCGGAAAGCCAGTTGAGATCGAGGCCGGCGAAAACGACGCCCTGGACAGGGTTGCCATGGTCGCCGCCGAACCGCAGGGCGAAATGTATCTGCTTCTGGCCGGTCGCGGGATCGACCCAGTAGTTGCCCACCGCGAGATCGGGACGGGACATAGCCCGCACAAAGAACGGAAGGTCGGCGATCGACGACAACGAAGAGGGCCGGCTGGTGCAACGGACGTGCCCGGCGGCGTCCGCCACGCCAAGGACGCTGTAATATGGGGTTCTGGCGTTTAATGTCGCGAGCAACCGGGCGCAGCTTCCGAGGTCCGGGGACCTGACGTCGGGAAGCTGACCGATGACCTCCAGGAACTGGCGCGCGCCTTCCCGGAGTTCACCCATCTCGGCGCCGAACTGCTTGGTTATCTGGACGGTTTTGTTGCGGATGTCGTCTTCGCGCGACTTTCTCAGGTCGTACTCGTTGAAGGATTGGATCGCGAGCGCCGGCGCCACGGCGATCAGCACCAGCAGGAACATCTTCGTTGTCAGACTGACTGACAGGCGATTCAATGCCGTCAGTGAGCGCTTGTCGAACTCCATGACGCGACGAAAAAACTGGGTCATACGGCTACAGTGCGAGATGCCCTGGCAAATCCGTGGGCGAAATCTGGTTTCGTCCGAAGCTTGCCAAGGTCAGGGAGATCGCCAGGCGCCGCGGGAGGCTGCGACGCGCCGACGGAGAGGCCGAAGCAGTCGTCCCGTGATGCCATCGAAAAAAGCCTCCCGCAATCGGTTCGGGCCCGTGTGGGCGCGGTTTAATGACGCCGTATCGTCTCGTTGACAATCTCGTCCATGGCGACCCATACGCCGTCGAGCGCGTCGGCCATGGCCTTGGCGTCCTCGACCGTTTGGCTGAGAAGATCGGGGCGTTTCTCCAAGATCATCTGGGTAACGGCGATGGCTTCCTCGGCGTGGCGTTCCTCCACCCCTTGAGAGAAACAATCGGCGAAGTACGGCTCCTTGACGATGGCGGGGAAGTGCTTCGACAGGCCGTCCGCGAGCGCCCGCATCCAATCGTCCGACATCGTCTCGACGATGCACCATGGGCCGAGCGAGCGGGAGTACAGGGTCTTTGCCAGGCGCACGAATTTTGCCGTCGCATCGTCAAGGTGGCCGACCAGTTCGTCGGCGTCACCAAAATCCTCATCGCCGATCGGGCAATCGGCGCCGATATTCTGAAACGCCCTTGTCAATTGATAATGATGCGTGTCGCCGCCCGGCAAACCATCATCGTCGATGAAGATTTGCAGCTTGCGCTTGCGCATGGCCGGATTGTCGAGGTGCGGCATGTAGTAGACCGCGGCGCGCGTTGCATGCATGGCGGCCTGGTAGACGAGATAAAGTTCCCCGAGCAGCTTGGGATCGCGCGCGACACTCTCCGGCAACGAACCGAGCCGCTGAAAAAACGGCCTGTCCGAGGGGCGGTGCGAGGCCGCTATGGCGTCGATCATGGCTGCGAACTGCGCAACGGTTCCCTGGTTCGGATCCGCTGTTGGCGCGATGGCGAGATCGTCCGCTGATAAACCGTTTTGTGCCGATGTCTGCATTTGTTGCTTCTCCAACGATCCTTTGGCGCCGGCAGAGCGTTACGAGCTGCCGGATAGGTTAGCGAACGCATACATTGTACTAAGAGCGGGATGATGCCAAACCCGTTGCACCATCGTATGCTGCGTGCACTTACCGCCGTCTCGTATCCGTGACAAACAAAATGTGAGAATCAGTCGCATCAATGAGAGCCGTCCTGGATTGGAAGCTCTACAAGCGGAGGCGCCGTCCGCAACTTCCTCGCGCCTATCGCCAGGCCGCCCCGCCATCCCGACGGGGGCGACATCCACGTCTTTTCCAAGGGAAATCAAAGAAGTAGATGGTGGGCCTGCGGCCACCGTGACGCTGCGGGGCCGTTTCCGAAGGGCGATGTTTCTGCCGGTTGATGTCATACCTCCGGCACGGAGCCTTGACTTGTGTCAACTGCCATGACGGGGCGGCGCAGCCGATGAGTTGAAGTCAACGCCGGTGGGTATAACAGCCAACGCCCTGTCTTCATCTGCTGGTGCGACAAGCCAATGCGCGGCCGTGTCGTTCCATAGGCCGCACCGCGTCCGCCGTATTGACGCGGGCCTTGCGGATCATTCCGCGGCGGCGGCCAGATCACGCTCCGCCGCGGCTTGCAGCCCGACCGCCTGAGCCAGCCGCTCCAGCCGCCGGATCACGCTTTCCCCGGCGAACACGCCGCTGTTCTCGCGCAGCAGCAACACCAGCCTGGAGCCCTCGATCCGCAGCCGCGTGCCGGCCAGCAGATCCTTGGTGCCGGCCGACAGCGTGTACGCCAGCCGCAGCGCGATCCCCAGAACCTCCGCTCGGTTGGCCGTCTCGACGTCCAGCAACAGGCGCGACGGGCGGAGGAACGCGGCGTCCGACTCCGCCTCGTACCGAAGCGCGACGGCCAGCGCCAGAAACGCCCGGGAGTGATGATCCAGCCCGATGCCCGGTTGCCGCAACACCCGCAGGAACGCCTGTTCGGCGCGGAATTCGGGATGGTCGTGGCTGCCGATGTCGGACATCCAGCACATCGCCTCGCGCAGTTTCCCGGCGGCGTTGGTCTCCCGCGGGAACAACGGCTGGGTCCATTCCACCAGCGCCGGCGGCAATGACGGGTCGCGGCCATGCCGGGCGGCGAGTTCCCAGGCGGCGCTGAGGAGCGGTTCCTGCTGCTGAATCTCCCGCGGCATGCGCCGCATGAACCAACCCTCGCGCAAGCCGTTGGCGCTGAAGATCACCCGGCGCACGGCGGTCACGCGCAGCAGCCGGCGCAGCGCCACGGCGGCGAACGGCAGATCGTCGATGCGGCGGCGCGGCGCGCCCGGCAAGCGTTCGAGCACTTTTCGGGGCGCGGTGGAAATCAGCCCGGTCAGGTCGCGCGCTTCCTCGCGGCCGATCGTGTAGTGATGCACCATGTTCAGCGGGTAGCCGGTCTGCGCCATGTGGATGCGGGCCAGGGCGCGCCAGGCGCCGCCGACCAGGTACAGGTCGCCGCCCGCGGCCTGGCCGAGCCATGGCAAGGCCTGCAGATCCTCCTCGGCGATAGCCCGCGCCCGCACCGGATCGCCACCCGATCGTTCCGCCAGCCGGATCACGCCGAGCCGCAGCGTCTGCGACGGTCCACGCGTGCCGTCGACCAGCCGCACCACTTCCAGCGAGCCGCCGCCGATATCCGCGAGCACGCCGTCGGCGGTGGGGATCCCGCACAGCATGCCGTCGGCGGAATAGGCCGCTTCCTCGACCCCTGACAGGATATGGATCGGCACGCCCGGCATCCGGTCGCGCAGGGCTTCGACGAAGGCCGGTCCGTTCTCGGCGTCGCGCACCGCCGCGGTCGCCAGCACCTCGAACGGCTGGGCCCCCATGGCGCGCGCCACGGCATGATAGCGGTGCATGACGGTCAGCGCCTGCGCCACGCCTTCCTCGTTCAGGCGTCCGGTTGCCTGCAGGCCACGGCCGAGGCGGAGCACCGCCTTTTCGTTGAAGATGGGCATCGGGTTGCGGGTGTGGCCCTCATACACCACCAGCCGAACCGAATTGGATCCGAGATCGACCACGCCGCAGCGCGGCAATTTGGGGGGCGGAGCAAACAGCATGCGTCAGTCCTGCATCACCCGGTCCTGCCGCCTGGCCCCTATGAGCGGGGAGGGCACGGCCACCGGCGGGCCGTGCAGCGCCGATCCGCGGCCGGACAGAGACGGATTGGTCATGAAATAATCATGCGCCGAGACCGGCTTGCGGCCGGGCGCGACACGCGTCCACGCGCCGTCCGCGCTCAGTTCCCACGATTGCAACGAGTCCTTCAGGTTGATCACCATGATCTGGTCCAGCACCTGCGCGTGGACGGTGGGGTTGTGGATGGGCACCAGGGTCTCGACGCGCCAGTCCATGTTGCGCTCCATCCAGTCGGCGGAGCTGATGAACACCTTGGCATGGCGGCTGGGAAGTGGATGGCCGTTGCCGAAGGCGTAGATACGGCCGTGTTCCAGGAAGCGCCCGACGATCGACTTGACGCGAATGTTGTCGGACAGGCCGGGCACGCCGGGACGCAGGCAGCAGATACCGCGGATCACCGCCATGACCTTCACGCCGGCGCGGGAGGCCTGATACAGCGCGTCGATCAGTTCGACGTCGGTCAGGCTGTTCATTTTCAGCCAGATATTTCCGGACTTGCCGTCGTGGGCGAAGGCGATTTCCTGGTGGATCAGCTCCAGAAGCTTGGTTCGTGTCGTAAGAGGACTGAAACCCAGTTCCTCCATGATCTCCGGCCTTGCGTAGCCGGTCATGAAGTTGAACAGGCGGGCGGAATCGCGGGTCAGGGCCGGGTCGGTGGTGAAGAAGCTCAGGTCGGTGTAGATACGCGCGGTAATCGGATGATAGTTTCCGGTGCCGAAATGGGCGTAGGAGCGGATGGCGCCGGCTTCCCGGCGGACGACCAGGGATAGCTTGGCGTGGGTCTTCAGGCCGGTGAAGCCGTACACTACCTGGACGCCGGCGGCTTCCATACGGCGCGCCAGTCGGATATTCGATTCTTCATCGAAGCGGGCACGCAGCTCGATCATCGCGGTGACCGACTTGCCCGCCTCCGACGCCTCGATCAGCGCGTTGACGATGGTGCTGTCGCGGCTGGTGCGGTACAGCGTCTGCTTGATGGCGATCACCGCCGGGTCCCGCGCGGCCTGGCGCAGGAACTGCACCACGACGTCGAAGCTTTCGTACGGATGATGGACGATGATGTCCTTGGCGCGGATGGCGGCGAAGCAGTCGCCGCCGAAATCGCGGATGCGTTCGGGGAAGCGCGGGGTGTACGGCGCGAACAACAGGTCGTGGCGGTCCTCCACGATCATCTGCTTCATGTCGGCGAGGCCCAGCAGACGCTGGTCGTCATGGATCTCATCCGGCGCGGCGTCGAGTTCGTCGATCACCAGTTCGCGGAGTTCGGGCGGCATCCCGGCGGCGATCTCCAGGTGGATGGCGACGCCGCGGCGGCGGCGCTTCAAGGCGGTTTCGTAGGACCGGACCAGATCCTCGGCTTCTTCCTCAAATTCCACGTCGGTGTCGCGGATCACCCGGAACAGGCCGTGACCGGTCATTCGGAAGCCGGGAAACACCCGGTCGAGGAACAGCACCACCAGGTCGTCGAGCAGGATGAAGCGGATCGGCGCCCCGGCGTCGCCGGGCGGCAGGCGGACGAAGCGGTCGATCTGGCTGGGCAGCGGCAACAGGCCGCGCATCGGCTGTCCGTCGTCCTCCCGCACCAGATGCAGGGCGAGCACCAGGCCGAAATTGGAGATGAACGGGAACGGATGCGCCGGGTCCACCGCCAACGGGGTCACCACCGGAAAAACCCGCTCCATGAACCAGGCGTCGAGCCAGGACCTGTCGGCGTCGGACAGGGCGGCGGTGCCGCATAGCGCCACTCCGGCCTCTCGCAACAGGTCGAGAAGCTCGCTCAGGATGCGCTGCTGGTCGGCCAGCAACAGTTCGGCGACCTGCTTGATGGCGGCCAGTTGCTGCGCCGCGGTGCGGCCATCGGCGGAAACCAGCGTGGCCCCCGCCTTCGCCTGGCCGATCAGCGCGGCGACGCGGACGGAATAGAATTCATCGAGGTTGGAGGCGCTGATCGACAGGAAGCGCAACCGCTCCAGCAGCGGGTGGCGCGGGTTCGCCGCTTCTTCCAGAACGCGGTGGTTGAAATCCAGCCACGACAACTCGCGGTTGATGAATCGGTCCGGCCTGTCCAGGGTCAGCGCGGGCTCGCTTGCCGCGGGTTCGGCGTGCAGCAGCGCCCGCACCCTGGCGGGCTTGGACGCGCCAGACTTCGCAATGGACGATCGCGTCTGTTCCATCAGTTGCGTGGCATCGGCTTGCAGCACCATTCGTCCGGTCCCTTCGCGTGATGTGGCGCCACCTTACAGGAACCCCGGTGGCTGGTGGGAGGAGTCAATCCCTGACATGGAAACTTCATCGGCATCCGCAACCGCGAAGCCATCGTCCGTCAATATGCTGGCGGCGAGCGATCGGGTAATCGGCTTGCCAATCGCCAGGCTGGTCCGGTCCAGTCGCGCCACCGCCTGCCGCAATACCGCCGGCGATCGCGGCAGGTGGGTCAGCAGCCAGTCCTGCACCGGCTGCGCCACGTTCAATTGCCGGTCCGACAGCAGGTGCATCAGCAAGGCGGCCAAAAGATCGTCACTCGGCGGATGGATTTCCACCGCGGTGATGGCCCGCAGGCGGCTGGACAGGTCGGGCAGGCGGATCGGCCAGCGTGACGGCGGCGTACGGCCGGCCAGAAGGACGCTCAGCCCCTGGTCGCGCGCCGTGTTCAGCAGATGCAGCAGGAGCAGTTCCGCGGCGACGGTGTCGGCGTCGTCCAGTGCCAGCGCGCCGTTTTCCGGCACGCCGTTCAGATCCCGCAGGGTCTGTTCGGACAGCATCTGGCCGGTCAGCATACGGGCGCCGGTCTGCTCCGCCCAGATGTGCAGCAGATGCGACTTGCCGCAGCCGGCGGGGCCCCACAGCGCCAGCCTGCGGTCGGGCCAGTCGGTGTCGAGCCACGCCAGCGCCTCCTGGTTCGAGGCTGCCGGCAGGAAATCCCGCGCGTCATAGCCGGGCGCGTGCGGGAACGGCAGCAGCAGTTGCAGGCGATCCGCGGTGGTCATTTGGCGGCTGCTGGCGGAGGTTCGGGCATCATCCGGCAGGCGGCGGATCGAGATACAAGGGACTGGCCAGGTACCGGCGGAGCCAGAAGCGCGCGAGCACGCCGATGGTCGCCGCCACCGGCACCGCCAGCATCACGCCGAGGAAGCCGAAGGCCGCGCCGCCGGCGAACAGCGCGAAGATCACCCACACCGCCGGCAATTCCACCCGGTCCCCCAGGAAGCGCGGATAGATCACGTAGCCTTCAAGGATTTGTCCGATGACCAGCACGACGCCGACCACCGCGACGCCGCGCCACTGTGGGAACTGCGCCAGGGCCAGGCCGAGCGCGGTGACGCCGCCGGTGATCGAGCCGACATAGGGGATAAAGGACAGCAGACCCGCCGCCAGTCCGACGATCAGTCCCAGGTCCAGCCCCACCAGGGTCAGGCTTCCCGCGTAATAAAGCGCCAGGAACAGGCAGCACAGCGCCTGCCCGCGCACCCAGGCGGACAGGATGCGATCGACCTCCCGCGCCTGCGCCCGGATCACGTTGCGGTACCGGTAGGGCAACCAGGAATTCACCAATCGCACCACCTTCGGCCAGTCCCGCAGCAGGTAGAAGCCGACCACCGGCGTCACTACGGCCAGCGACAGCAGATTGAAGATGGCGAAACCGCTGCCGATGACGCCGGTCACCGTGGACAGCAGAATGCGCAGCATCGACCCGGCCTGGCCGCTGACCAGATCGCGCAGTTTGTCATTGACCACGTCGGGACCGAAATTCTGCTGCAGGTGCGTCAGCTCATCCCGGGCCCAGCCTTGCAGCAGGGTGGCGTATTGCGGGATGCGGCTGACCAGCTGTCCGATCTGCACGACCACCAGCGGATACAGCAGCAACGCGAACAGCAGGACCGCGGCGATCACCGTCAGGATCATCAGCAGGGCGGCGATCCCGCGAGGCAGACCAAGCCGCGTCAGTTGGGTCGTCGGGGATCGAGCGCGTAGGCGATCACCGCGGCCGCGACGAAGGGGGCGAGGATGGAGGCGAAAAGTTCCAACGCCAGCCAGAACACCACCAGAAGGCTGATGATCAGGGTAAATCGTTGTGCCCGCGTCGCGTGGAATGCCGGTGCGGGCGCGGGTACCTGGTCCGCTGGCACCGCCTCGATGAACTGGTCCTGGTCGGCTGCCGGCAATTCAGTCTCCCCATCAGGTTCTTCACATTCAGGCCCCCAGGTTCGCGTCCCCAGGTTCAGGCTCCCAGGTTCAGGCTCCCAGGTTCAGCTCTCACTGGGTTCGGGCTCCCAGCTTCAGGCTCCATGCGCTGCTTTCCAGACATAGGCGCCGCCCGAGGCGAATGTCGTCACCACGACGCACCATGTCAGCAGCTCCGGCAACCCGGAGATTCCCAGGCCGAAGCCGCCTTGCAGCAGACTGACCGCGATCAGCATGATCTGCATCACGGTGTTCAGCTTGGAGATATACAGCGGCTGGATCGTCACCGCATGTCCTAGCACGGCCAGAACGACAACGCCCCCCACGATCAGCACGTCGCGGAACACCACCAGGATGGCGAGCCAGTCGGGCAATTCCCCCACCACCGCGAGGGTGATGTACATCGTCACCAGCAGCGCCTTGTCCGCCACCGGGTCCATCAGCGCGCCAATCGCGTTGCCGCCGTAGCGCCGCGCCAGCCAGCCATCCAGGGCGTCGGACAGGCCGGCGGCGACGAACAGGAGGAAGGCGTCGCCGATCCGGTGGTCGAGCACCAGCCAGAACGCCAGCGGCACGGCGCATAGCCGGGCGAACGTGATGATGTTGGCCAGGTTCACCAGGGACGCGGTTGTCCCCGGTTCGGTGCGGGGCGCCGTCAGGCATGTGCGGGCGCCTCCATCGGCTGGGCTTCCCCGGCTGGCTCTACAGTGTGGATTGCAATCGCTGGCCTGCCCATGGTTTGTGTGTCCCTCCATCCATATTGAGCGGCTAGGGTTTATAGAGGTTTGCCATGACGAGTGCGGATCACCAAGGCGCGCATGCCGCGCCGCAGCCCGGGCAAGGGCTGGATTACCGCGCCGCGGGCGTCGATATCGAGGCCGGCGATGCCCTGGTGGAGATGATCAAGCCGCTGGCGAAGGCCACCAGCCGCGCCGGGGTGATGGGCGGGCTGGGCGGTTTCGGCGCGCTGTTCGACCTGAAAGCGGCGGGATTCAGCGATCCGGTGCTGGTTTCCACCACCGACGGCGTCGGCACCAAACTGAAAATCGCGATCGAGACCGGTCTGCACGACACCGTCGGCATCGACCTGGTGGCGATGTGCGTCAACGACCTGGTGGTGCAGGGGGCGGAACCGCTGTTCTTCCTGGACTATTTCGCCACCGGGCAAGCTGTCGGTGGAGCAGGCCCGAGCGGTTATCGCCGGCATCGCCAGCGGCTGTCATGAGGCCGGCTGCGCGCTGGTTGGCGGCGAAACCGCGGAAATGCCGGGGATGTATGCCGAGGGCGACTACGATCTGGCCGGTTTCTCGGTTGGCGCGGCGGAGCGGGGCGGCGCTGCTGCCTCGGGCGGTCGCGGCCGGGCGACGCGATCCTGGGCCTGGGCAGCTCGGGGGTGCATTCGAACGGGTTTTCGCTGGTGCGGCGGGTGGTCGAGGCCAGCGGGCTGCGCTGGACCGATCCCGGCGCCGTTCGCGCCGGAGCAGACGCTGGGGCAGGCGCTGATGACGCCGACGCGGATCTATGTGCGCGCCATGCTGGCGCTGCACCGGGCGGGGCTGCTGAAGGCGGCGGCGCATATCACCGGGGGCGGCCTGCCGGGCAATCTGCCGCGGGTGCTGCCGGACGGGACGGTGGCGGCGCTGACGGCGTCCTGGGCGGTGCCGCCGGTCTTCCGCTGGCTCGCCCGCACGGGCGGGGTCGCGGCGGGCGAGATGCTGCGGGTGTTCAACTGCGGTGTCGGGATGGCGGTGGTGGTCTCGGATGCCGACGCGGCGATCGGGGTGCTGGAGGCGGCAGGCGAAACCGTCAGCCGGATCGGGACGATCGAGGCGGCGACGGCGCCGGCTTCGGTGCGCATCGGTCCGCCGGCGGGCTGGCTGGATGAGGGCCGGCGAGGTTGCCGTGATGGAGCCGGGTTGCGTCGCGGCGGACAGCCCTCATGGTTCCGTCCTGGTCCCTCGCGGTCCGGCATTGTTGGCGGCCTTGTCCGGCGTGTTGGGTTCGGGACGTTGCAACGTTTCAGAGCAAGCGATTTTCAACACGGAGGAAGGGCGAGGGCCGCGGCGGGCCACAGAGAAGGCAAGCTGGGCGCTTCGCGCGGGTGCTTTCCGGGTCGCGTGGGCGTCAGGACATGTGTGTCTGGGGGCCGGCGTTGCGCCGCCGGCGGGTTCGGCGGAGGTCGCATGAAACGCCGCGTCGCCATCCTGATCAGCGGCCGCGGTTCCAATATGGAGGCGCTGATCGCGGCGGCAGCGCGATCCGGCGTTTCCGGCGCGGATCGAGCTGGTGCTGTCGAACCGCCCCGATGCCGGCGGCCTGGCGACGCCGCGTCTGCCGGCGTTCGAGCCGAGGCGATCGATCATCGTGATTTCGGCGGCGACCGCGCGGCGCATGAGGCGGCGATCGATGCGGCGCTGCGGGCGGCCGGGATCGAGATCGTCTGCCTCGCGGGGTATATGCGGCTGCTGACTCCGCTGCTGGTGGATGCGTGGCGGGGGCGCATGCTGAACGTCCATCCCAGTCTGCTGCCGTCGTTCCCCGGCCTGCACACGCATGCCCGCGCGTTGGAGGCCGGGGTGAAGCTGCACGGGTGCACGGTGCATCTGGTGACTCAGGAGATGGATGCGGGCCCGATCCTGGCCCAGGCCGCGGTGCCGGTGCTGCCTGGCGATACCGAGGCGATGCTGGCGGCGCGGGTGCTGCGGCAGGAGCATGCGATCTATCCGGCGGCGCTGGCGGCTTTCGCCGCCGGAGCGGGCCGGGGCGTTTGCCGGAGCCGGGGGCGTGCCTGACCAATCCGCTGGGGTGGAAGGGGGCGGCGGGATAGGATTTTCCGTCCCGCACACCACCCTCCACAGTCATGGTGATTACAGAGTTCCGCCCACTTCCCGGGCACGATGTTCGGCGCGAATGGCATTGACTTCGGCGACGACGTCTTCGTCGCTCATGTCCGGGATATTCGCCGCGTGAAATCAACACATCCGCCGTATGGCCGTCAGAGAAGTATGCCGTGACCAGTAGTTGTTGTTGGGCGCCAGAGCGTAGAGAAGCCTCCCCAGGCAACACTTCGATTTTGGTCACCCGCGCGTCGGCGCCGGTGGGTGCCGGCATCGCCTGAGCAATCCATCCGGCAAGCACCTTGAATTCGGGCGAGTTCACAGGAAATCGTCTTCCGCCGCCGTGGGGGATGGTGAGGGTCGGCTTTACAAAGGATCAAGCTGCGCGACGGCTCCATCATTTCCGTGCGCCGCGCCAGTGCCTGGTGGGTGAGGGTGTAGTAATCCACCTCAGGGTCGTAGCCACGGAGCGTCAACTTGAAGCCGTTCTTCCCCGCCGCCGCGCCATGACAGGGCCCAGAGTTACAGCCCATCTTGGTCATGACCGGCAGCACATCGTTGCGAAAACTCCAGGTGGTCGCGACCGCAAAGTCTTTGACGGTTACAGTTGCATTGGCTCGATGGCCCTGGAGCGTAGCGGTGATGGTCGCTTGCCCCGTCCCCCTGAGGAAGGGCGAAGTTGTCGTGGTCAATCGTCGCGACCTTGGGATTGGATATGGCTAAGGTGGCCTGTGGGGTGAGTTCCTCCTGATGTCCGTCGGCAAAGGTTCCTTCGACCAGCAGCCGCTGATTGTAGCGCGGTCCCATGATCGAGATCGAGGCGGGCAGGATCTCTATCTTCGTCAGCCCGGCCAATGATGGCCTGGGGTGGGCTGCCGCAGCGATGGAAGCCTTGCCGATTACCGCCTTCGAGGTCATCACCGCTCGAGAATGGGCAGGGACACTTGCCTGACTCTGGGCGGAGACTGGAGAGGGCGTCTCTGCCAGGAACATCACGGCGCCGAGGAGAGCAAAGGCGCCCACCAGAGCAATCACCGGAAGCGTGTTATGTGTCTTCATATCAGCAAGTCATTGATCGGTTCAAAGCCATGGTCCACCACCCGCACTTCGCGACCTTGCGGCGTCTTCAATATGGTGTCAATGGGAACGCCCAGGCACTTATAGATGGTGGCCGCGATGTTAGCAGGCATCACAGGTTGATCTTTGGGCGCGGCGCCGATTGCGTCCGAGGAGCCCACCACTTGTCCACCCTTGATTCCGCCTCCGGCCATCACCACGGTCCAACATTGCGGCCAGTGATCGCGTCCGCCGGCTGGATTGATGCGCGGGGTGCGGCCGAATTCGCCGGTGGCCAACCCCATCGTGGTGTCGAGCAAGCCGGTCTTACTTAAGTCTTCGAGCAGCGAGCTATAACCGTTATCAAACATGGGGCCGACCAGGTCGCTGTAACAACTAATGGGGCTAAACGGCGCGGAGCCGTGGATGTCCCAGGTAATTCAGTTAAACACGGTCTCGAACATGTTGAGGGTGACAAAGCGCACTCAACATGTTCGAGACCGTCTTTAACGAAATTACATGGGATATCCACGGCTCCGCTCCCTTCAGCCCCATCAGCTGCTACAGCGACCTGGTCGGCCCCATGTTTGACAACGGTTACAGCTCCCTGCTCGAAGACTTGAGTAAGACCGGCTTGCTCGACACCACAATGGTGTTGGCCACGGGTGAATTCGGGCGCACCCCGCGCATCAATCCCGCCGGCGGACGCGATCATTGGCCGCAGTGCTGGACCGTGGTGATGGCGGGAGGCGGAATCAAAGGTGGACAGTGGTCGGCTCCTCGGACGCGATCGGCGCCGCGCCCAAAGATCAACCCGTCATGCCCGCCAACATCGCGGCCACCATTTATAAGTGCCTGGGTGTTCCCATCGACACCATATTGAAAACACCGCAGGGGCGCGAAGTGCGGGTGGTGGACCACGGCTTTGAACCGATCAATGACTTGCTGATATGAAGACACCTAACACGCTTCCGGTGATTGCTCTGGTGGGCGCCTTTGCTCTCCTCGGCGCCGTGATGTTCCTGGCTGAGACGCCCTCTCCAGTCTCCGCCCAGAGTCAGGCCAGTGGCGCTGTCCATGCTCAAGCGGTAACGGCCTCGAAGGCGCTGGGCGGCAAGGCCTCCATCGCTGCGGCAGCCCATCCCAGGCCATCCTTGGCCGGGCTGACCAAGATCGAGATCCTGCCCGCCTCGATCTCGATCATGGGACCGCGCTACAACCAGCGGCTGCTGGTCGAAGGAACCTTTGCCGACGGACATCAGGAAGAGCTTACCCCACAGGCCACCTTAGCCATATCCAATCCCAAGGTCGCGACCATCGACAGCGACAATTTCGCCCTTCCCCAGGGTGACGGGCAAGCGACCATCACCGCTACACTCCAGGGCCATCGAGCCAATGCAACTGTAACCGTCAAAGACTTCGCGGTGGCAACCACCTGGAGTTTTCGCAACGATGTGCTCCCGGTCATGACCAAGATGGGCTGTAACTCCGGGCCCTGTCATGGCGCGGCGGCGGGCAAGAACGGCTTCAAGCTGACCCTCCGCGGCTACGACCCTGAGGTGGATTACTACACCCTCACCCACCAGGCACTGGCGCGGCGCACGGAAATGATGGAGCCGTCGCGCAGCCTGATCCTTTTAAAGCCGACCCTTACCATCCCCCACGGCGGCGGAAGGCGATTTCCGGTGAACTCGCCGGAGTTCAAAGTGCTTGCCGGATGGATTGCCCAGGCGATGCCGGCGCCCACCGACGCCGACGCGCGGGTGACGAAAATCGAAGTGTTGCCTGGGGAGGCTTCTCTACGCTCTGGCGCCCAGCAGCAACTACTGGTCACGGCATACTTCTCTGACGGCCATACGGCGGATGTGACCCGCTGGGCTAAATATGACAGCGGCGACGAGGGCGTGGCCACAGTCGACAATAACGGCCGCGTCACCATGCACAGCAACGGCGAAGCTCCGGTAACGGTGTGGTACCAGAGCCACGTCACCTTTGCCCGGCTGCGTATTCCTTTTCCCTGGAAATTAGAAGACGCGGTCTTCCTGAAGGCGGCCCGCCACAACTATATAGATGATGCAGTCCTCAAGCACCTGCAAGTGCTGCACATTCCGCCCTCGCCCCCAGCGGACGACGCCGAATTTTTGCGCCGCGCCTACCTGGATGCGGCCGGCATCCTCCCCCGTCCCGCGGAAGTCGAGCAATTCCTCAAAGACTCCTCGCCGGAGAAGCGAAGCCGCCTCATCGATGACCTGATGAAGCGCCCCGAGTTCGTGGATTATTGGGCCTACAAGTGGTCCGACTTGCTGCTGGTTTCAAGCAACCACCTTTCTAACGAGGAGATGTGGAGCTACTACAACTGGATTCGTAACAGTGTCGCGAGCGATAAGCCGTGGAACCAGTTCGCCACCGAGCTGGTCACGGCCACCGGCAACACGCTCCAGAACGGCGCCGCCAACTACTGGTTGATCCACCGCGATCCGCTGGATATCTCCGAAAACATGGCGCAGGCTTTCCTGGGCATCAACATCACCTGCGCCCATTGCCACAATCACCCTCTGGCCAAGTGGACCCAGAAGGACTACTACGGCATGGCCAACCTTTTCGCGCGGGTGCGGCTGAAGACGTACGCGCCCAGCGGCGCTCGTCCCGCGGTCGGTCCGCTCTTCAACGATGTCACGGTCTATTCCGCGCAGACCGGCGAATTCAGCGACGATCGCTTCATGATGGTGCTGCCTCCCAAGCCGCTGGATGCCAAGCAGCTTGCCAGCGAAGCCCCGGGCGATACCCGCCTCTATTTCTCCACCTGGCTTACCTCGCCCCAAAACCCGTTCTTCGCCCGCAACATCGTCAACCGGATATGGCGCAACTTTATGGGCCGGGGCCTGGTTGAGCCGGTAGACGACATGCGCGACACCAACCCGGCCACCAACGACGCGTTGCTCAATGCGCTGGTTAAGGACTTTGTCGCCCACAACTACGATGTGAATTACCTGATCCGCACAATCATGCAGTCGGCGACCTACCAGGCTTCTTCCACGCCTCTCAAGGAAAACGCCGACGATGACAAGTATGGATCGCACTATGTCATCAAGCGTCTCCCTGCCGAGGTGATGCTGGATGCCTACTCCCAAGTGACCCAGGTTCCGGAGAAGTTCGATGGGTATGCCACGGGAATGCGGGCGCTGCAGCTGCCGGACACCGCGGTTACTTCTTACTTCCTCACCGCTTTTGGCCGCCCCCTGCGGCAGCAAACCAGGGAGAGCGAGCGCACCTCGGTGCCCACCATCACCCAGGCGCTCCATATCATTAATGGAGACACATTGAACAACAAGCTGCGCGATCCGGACAACTCGGTCGACATGATGATTCGCCTCGGGTTCTCGGATGAGCAGATTCTCGACTATCTCTATCTGGCTTCCTTGAGCCGCTACCCGAAGGCCTCGGAGCGGTCAGCCTTGACCGCAGCCCTGGCATCCGCGGAGCAACAGAAGACCCCAGGGGTAGATGATCCGCGTCAGGCTGCGCTGCGCGACATGACATGGTCTCTGCTGACCAGCCAGGAGTTCATGTTCAACCACTAATATGCGACTTGCCCCGTGGAATTACCGGCCCCTGATGAACGCCGTCCTTCTCTTGATCATTCTCGGAAGCGCGTCCTGCGCGATGGCCGCGGAGACACCGGGCTTCGATGGGCAGATCGCTCCCATCCTGCAAAAGAATTGCCTGGCATGCCACTCCAGCACCGCGCGGATGGGCGGGCTGGTCATGGAGAACTATGACAGCCTGATCAAGGGCGGAGCGCACGGGGCGCCGATCGTTCCCGGCAATGCGGACGGAAGCCGCATTATCCAGATGCTCGAAGGGAAGACTGCTCCACGGATGCCCTTCGGCGCCGACCCGCTTCCCGCTGCGGACATCGCCTCCATCAAGGCATGGATCAATGCCGGCGCCGCCGGCCCGGCCGCGGGCGCGAGCAGCAAAACTCTCGCGCCTGTTGGGCTCCCCGAGATTCGGCCCGTAGTTCCGGTGGCGTCGCCCGTGTCCTCTCTAAAGTTTTCTCCTGATGGAAAACTCCTTGCTGTGGGCGGCTATCGTGAGGTGCGCCTCATCGATCCCTCGACCGGCAAAGAGGTGGCCACGCTTTCCGGTCATGCTGACTACGTGCGTTCCATCGCCTTCAGCCCTGACGGAAAGATGCTGGCGGCGGCCGGCGGCCCTCCGCAGCGCTGGGGCGAGATCAAGATATGGGATCTGCAATCGCATCAGCTCCTCAAAACCATGCAGGGCCACAAGGATTGCATCTACTCCATCGCCTGGAGCCCGGACGGGAAGATGATTGCCTCCGGCAGCTACGACAAGATGGTGAAGCTGTGGGATGTCGCCTCCGGTAAAGAGCTCAAGAATCTTCAGGATCACATTGACGCTGTCTTCGCTGTGGCCTTCAGTCCCGATGGCAAGCACCTGGCCTCAGCATCGCAGGATCGCACCGTGAAGATATGGGACGTGGCTACCGGCAAACGTCTATACACATTGGGCGATGCGCTCGACGGTCTTAATGGCATTGCTTATTCACCTTCCGGCGACATGGTCTCCGCCGCCGGTTACGACAAGACCGTCTACATCTGGAAGGTTGGGGACACGGAGGGAGCGCTCAAGCAGTCGTTGATTGCAGACGAGGAGAGCATCCTGGCTTTGGTCTGGTCGCCCGACGGCCAAACGATTATTACCTCGTCGTCTGATGGTTCCATCCGATTTCGCGACGCCAAGACGCTCGACCCGCTAAGGGTCATCGATCACCAGCCGGAATGGGTGCAGGCTCTCGCCATCAGCCCCGACGGCAAATGGCTGGCGGCGGGCCGTTTTAACGGCACGCTGAGCCTCTACGACGTGAAGAATGACAAAGTACCAGCAGGGGAGTGGGCGGTCTTTGCGCCGCGCCAGCCCGCTGCGGGAGAGGAAAAAAAGCAGGTTGCGAGCCAGTAAAGACTCCCATCACCTGCGCGAGGTGCTAAGTGAAAAGAAAGATCCTGCTTTGCGTCTCATTGATTGCCTTGACCACACCGGCCGTTTTGCCGCTGCGCGCCGAGGAGCCAATCATCCCCCCAAGCCTTTCGAAGATCTGGCCCGTTGGCATGGAGCGCGGAAGCACCGCTACGTTTACCCTCGACGGCCGGAACCTCTCCGGCGCCAAAGCAGTGATCTTCGATGCCCCGGGCATCACCGCGAAGATCTCGCAGATTACTGACCTTCCCGAAGAAAAGGCCTCTGGAAAGTTTTCCACTTCAGCCGCGGTGCCGCTCGCCAAAAAGCAGTCGGCTTTGCTGGAGATCACGGTGGCCAAAGACGTTCCGCCGGATGTGTACCGTTTCCGCGTGCAGACGCCATTGGGCACAACCAACATGGTTCCCGTGGCCATTGGATCGCTTCCCGAAGTGAAGAAAAACGAGAACTCAGGAAACACCGCGGTGTCACAACCGGTGGCCCTGCCCGCCACCATGGTGGGCACGATTACTGCGCCTGGAGACAAAGATCGTTACGAATTCGACGGCAAAGCCGGGGAGGATGTGGTTTTTGAGGTAGTCGCCTCCAAGGTTGGGTCCAGGCTCGAATCGCTGCTCACGCTCAGCGACAGCGCGGGCAAGCTTCTGGCCGAAGGCGGAAGACATGACAATAGCCCGGATGCGACGCTGACCTATCGCCTGCCTCAGGATGGAAAATATACCCTAACCATCTCAGATCGCGAAGGCAGCGGAGGAATGGACGATTACTATCGCGTGGACGCCGGCGCCTTGCCCTACATTACAAGCCACTTTCCCCTTGGCGTCCGCGCCGGCGAAACAACGGCGGTGGCCGTAGAGGGCGTTAATCTAGGCGGGATCCGCGAGCTGAAGATCGACGCGCCTAAGCAGGAAGTTGGCCGGGAGACTATGCCCATCATGCTCAAGGAGAATGCAGCGCTCCCGCTGAACAAGGTGCGACTCGTAGTGGGCAACTTGCCCGAGATTACGGAGCAGGAACCGAACAACTCGCTGGCTCAAGCAGAAAATGTATCCTTCCCCGTCACCGTGAACGGACATATAAGTGGCGCGGCCAAGCCGGGGGAACCCAGCGATGAAGATTATTTTCGCTTCCACGCCACCAAGGGGCAGCAGCTGACGATTGATGTGGACGCCGCGAGAGTGGGATCTCCGCTGGACTCGGTGATCGAGGTTCTCGATGCACAAGGCAATGCAATTCCGCGCGCGACCATTCGCTGTTTGAACCAGACCACCACCACCTTGAGCGACCGGGACTCGCGCACCACCGGTGTCCGGCTGACCTCCACGACCGGATTTCACGTGAACGATTACCTGATGATCGGAGACGAGCTCAATCAGCTGGACTACATCTCCGATCAGCCCGATGCCGACGTTGACTTGAAGGGAATCAATGGCCTGCGGCTGGCCTTTCTGGGTACGTCCCCGGTTGTGCATGCCGTGAATACCCCGGTCTACCGCGCGCAGATCCTGCCTCCCGACGCTGAATTCCCGCCCAACGGCCTGCCCGTCTTCCATCTGACCTGGCGCAACGATGACGGCGGCCCTGGATACGCCGCGGACTCGCGCATCGACTTTGTAGCCCCTGCCGACGGGCAATATTTCCTGCACCTCAAAGATGTACGCGGTATGGGAGGACCCGACTTCGCCTATCGCCTTTCCATTCGCGAAACCGTTCCCGATTATCAACTCGCTGCCACTCCCCAGAATCCCAATATCCCCAAGGGAGGAAGGGTGCCCTTGACGGTTTCAGTCGATCGCCTGCAAGGCTATGAGGGACCCGTCGAGATTGAGGTGAAAGGTCTGCCTGCCGGCGTCACCGCCGGTCCGGCAAAGATCTCTGCGGGAGAGGATTCAACCGTGGTCGTGCTCTCGGCCTCTGCGGACGCTTCTGCCGACGCGCCGCCGGGTACGATGGAAATTGTGGGCCACGCGACCATCAACGGCCGTGACGTTGCCCGTTCGGCGAACTTGAGTGCCATGCTTGACGCCGATGCGCGGCCGGAGCAACCCCTGCAACTCGCCACTATCATTCCGCCACCGGATGTGGTGGTGACGACGGAGACGCGAGAGCTCTCTCTCGAACCGGGACAGCAGGTGACGGTGACGCTGCACGTTGCGCGTCAAAATGGATACAAAGGCCGCGTGCCCTGCTATGTCAAGAACCTTCCCCACGGAGTGCAGGTGGTGAATATTGGACTGAACGGCGTGCTGGTGACCGAAACGCAAACCAGCCGCACCTTCACGTTGCGAGCGGAGGACTGGGCCAAGCCAATCGAGCAGCCAATCTATGTCGTGGCCGAAGTCGAGTCGGATTCTTCGACCAACCACGCCTCGCCGCCGCTGGAGCTGAAGGTTACGGAGCACAAGCAAGCAGCGAGCACCGGCGACTCTCCAGCGGCAAACGTAAACTAGGTCTCGTTCAGACGATTGCGGCCACTAGGACGGGGCGCAATCTTCCACGTTAATCGTCCACGAATCCTAGCAGCCTGCGGAAAAACTAAGTTTTCTATCAGGACAAGACTTTACAGGCTGCGGAAAAACTCTCTACGAAGGGCACGGCTGAAGCCATGCCCTTCGTCAAGTGAGTTTTTTTCGCTGGCCCTCCAGTATCCTCCTATCATGATCGAGGACGTTGGGTGGAAGATTAGGCCTTGTAAGGTTCTCAAAATATGATGGCGGAGATTCAAATTCCTCCGGTCATGAAAATTGGCGCGGGGGCTTTTTCCGAGGTGGCACTCATCCTTGGCAGCCTGAAATGCAGCCGCCCATTGATTGTGACGGATGCTTTTCTCGTGAGTTCCGGCCTTGCAGCAAAGTTGCAGGATCAAATCGTCCAAGCCGGGATCGCGTGCGAAGTTTTCTCCGGCACTGTTCCGGACCCAACTACGGATGCGGTCGATCGGGGTTTGAGTGCCTTTCGTGAAGGTAGGCACGATAGTCTGGTGAGTCTTGGCGGCGGAAGTCCGATCGATACCGCCAAAGCAATCGGCCTGCTGGTCGCAAATGGAGGTCACCCCAGGGACTACAAAGTTCCGAACCCGATTCCCAAGGCCGGACCTCCGCACATTGCCATTCCCACCACGGCGGGAACTGGTTCGGAGGTAACCCGTTTTGCGGTCATCTCCGATTCGATAAGCCAGGAAAAGATGTTGATCTCCGGCAGTGCTCTGATTCCCTCAGCGGCTGTTGTCGACTATGAACTAACCATGTCCATGCCGCGACGGCTGACCGCGGATACGGGCACCGACTCCCTCACCCATGCAATTGAGTCCTATGTGAGCCGCAAAGCCAACCGCTTTACCGATGCTCTTGCGCTCTCGGCGATGAAAACCATCTGGACGGAACTCCCCACGGCATTTCGCCGCCCTGAAGACCGCGCAGCGCGCGAGGGCATGATGCTGGCCGCGACTCTCGCCGGGATTGCTTTTTCCAACGCGAGTGTGGCCCTGGTTCACGGCATGAGCCGGCCCATCGGGCTCTTCTTCCATGTCCCCCATGGCCTTTCGAACGCGATGTTATTGCCTGCAGTCACGCGGTTCTCGGCCGGTTCCGCGCCCGGGCGATATGCCGATTGCGCGCGCACCATGGGGATCGCAACCCAGGATGACTCCGACTCTGTCGCGGTGAACAAGCTGGTGGAAAGCTTGTTTCGCCGGAATGAGGAGCTGGAAGTCCCCTCGCCCAAAAGCTTCGGAATTCCCGAGGGACGATACATGGAGGTCATCCCGATAATGACCACACAGGCACTCGCTTCCGGCTCACCGCAGAATAATCCGCGGATTCCATCTGCGGCTGAAATCGAACAGCTCTACCGAGAAATCTGGAATTAGCATTTGCAAGAGTCCTCAAGAGTTGTTGAATGCAATGCGGCACACTGAACGGTGAGATGCTAATTTGATTCTTTGAGGACGAACCTTGGACACATGGAACCGACGTAAGTTTGTGCAGCTCTCCACTGGTGCTCTGCTGACTGCTGCCAACCCGGGTCTCTTGGGAAACACACAGTCGCCTTCGATTTCGAGCCCGGATGGATTTGTGCGCGTCAGTGGCCCGAACTATTCATGGGAGTATTCCCAGGCCGACGATAAATTCAGTCTACGTGACTCCAGGAATCGACTCATCGTCAGCGGGATACTTCAGCCCGCGGTCGTCGTAGCGCCGGCCCAGAACCCGTCGCTCAGGCAGTGCGCTCGAGGCAGGGCAACCGGGCATCATCTTGAGCCAGGCCGGGTGACGTTTGAGTACGAGGGAGTAAACGGCTCTGCACGCCTGTCGGTCCCGTGGCGTTTTGACGAGCATGGCATTTGGAGCGATCCCGTTGTTTACCAGGCGACCTCGACAGAGGACATAGTTAGTCTGCACTACTTCAGCGAAGTGAGCGGTACGAATCCGATCCCATCGCTTCATTCGTCCTACTGGGTCGTGCCCGGAATCAGCGAAGGGTCAGCGATCAGTCCCATCATTCAGGACAATATCCACCTTGACCAGAGCGTCTGGCTAGGTCGAGGCAGCTTCATTCCAGGCTTAAATCAACAGTGGGGACTTCCGGTTCACTATTTCTGCGGATTCAGCGTTGATGCGTCCAAGGGAATGCGGAATATGTTCACCGCAGGAAGGTCCGATGCATTCGTCTGTGGACTGGCAGACCTGCCGGGCGGCGATCTGTTTTTGCAACTGTACGAAGGAAAATCCAGTTTGTGGATCGATTATCGAAGTGATCTCTGGAAGCACCTTCACGGTCCCGGAAATTTGTCGTTAGGCGCAACTCTATTTTGGTCGGTAGCCCCGGATTACTACCAGGCAATTGGGGGCTACTACAACGGATTGGTGCAGGCGGGGATTATCCACCGCCACCAGAGCTCAGAGCAGAAGACAGCGATTATCCTTACGCCGGAATTCTGTACCTGGGGATCGCAGCTCGATCGGAATAAGGCTGGGGATCATCTGGACGATGCATTTCTGAACGGAATCTACGCGGACCTCAAAGCCTCCGGCATGAAGGCCGGCATCTTTTCCATCGATGATAAATGGGAAGAGGCTTATGGGAATCTAGAGCACTCGACCACCAGGCTCCCGCACTTCGAACAATTTCTCGACCAGTTGCGCGCCGACGGCTACCGGATCGGCTTGTGGGCCGCGCTCATGCGCTGTGAACGGCCGGCAGATATCGGCCTGACCGAGGACAACATGTTGAAACAGCCGGACGGAAAGCCGTACCTGGCTGGCAACTTTGATGGCGCCCACTACTATATCCTCGACTTTACCCAGCCAGAGGTGGCGAAAGTTCTCAGCGATCTGGTGCGCAAGTTCATTCGCAGGTACAAGCCCGACTTATTCAAGTTCGACTTCGGATATGAGCTGCCCGCCATGGGCATTGCAGCTCCAAAAGACAAGAACTGGACCGGGGAACGGTTGATGTGGAAGGGGCTTGAAGTAGTCATCAAGGCGATGCGCGAGGAGAAGCCCGACCTGGTCGTAATGTACTACCAGTTGTCTCCTCTCTTTCTTGACTATTTTGACTTGCATAGCACCGACGATATGTTCCTGGCTGCCGGGGAATATGACCTGGAAGCCAACCGGCGTATCTACTTCAGCAGCCTGCTGGGACCGCTGGGAATTCCCACCTACGGTTCGTCGGGCTACGACTGGGCGAGCGCCCCGCATATATGGTTCGATTCGGCTGCAGTGGGCACCATCGGTTCGCTGAATGACTTTAAAGCCGACGAGGAAGCGGAAGGGGCCACGCCTGAACTGGTCGCCAAATACAACGGAGTGGCCAAGGTACTGCGGTCCACGGCCACCTTTGAGATTTTACCGCTCGGCACGATCTCTGAAGCGCCGACGTATGGAGCGCACGCCCGCTCGTGGGCCAGAATAGAGGGTGGCGAACTGGTTCTGCTCGCGTTTCGGCCTCCTATGCCCGGGGAGGAGAATCCTCTCATGTCGCAGGCAACCGACCCCCGCGTAAAGGATGTTGTCCAGTCCAGCGCACCCGCCATTATTGCCTCCCGAGACAGCAAGGGCATAACCCGCAGCAGCAAACTGGCGGTTGTGTCTTATAGCGGCGGCCAGATCTCCCTTCGCCGCGAAAATGGAAAGAAAGCCGAGATGCTAAGTCACTATTTCGGAGGCGCCGTCACGCCAAGCAACGCGCTGATCCAGGGCGGCTGGCTGAAAATCACAGTGGCGGATCGCAACTCGGCAGGGAAGCCACTGGAGTGGATCGAGGTGCGCATATCATAGCTGCGGATCTCATCCCGAGACTTCTTCAGAAGGTCGTTGGACTGGGCCAACTGGCCAACTTCCAGCCAGTCTGCTCCGCGATTTCGAGCAAACGGTTGTATTTTGCAAGCCGCTCGGAATGGCGGATCGATCCATTCTTGAATTGATCCGCGCCCCACCCCACAGCCAAATCGGCCGCCCAATTGTCTTCTGTTTCGCCGCTCCGCACGCTCAATGAGATTGACCAGCCGGCATTGCGTGCTTGCTTGTACGCGGTAAGCGCCTCAGTGATCGTCCCAATCTGGTTTACTTTGAGCAGGAGAGCGTCACAGGCGCGACTTTCGATGGCACGTTGAATGCGAGCCGGGTTGGTACATAGCAGATCATCGCCCAACGTCAAAGCCCGTCCCCGGATTGCGCCACGAAGCACCGGCCAGTGTTCCCAGTCATCCTCTGCCAGGCCATCTTCTATGCTGACGATGGGAAATCGGTCCAACCAGCGTGTGATTTCTCTAATCAGTTCGACACTGTGCAGAACATTCGCGTCGATTTCGTATCGGCCGCTCCTGTAAAAGTGACTCGCCGCCAGGTCGACCCCAAGATAGATATCTTCCCCGGGCTTATATCCGGCTCGCTCGATCGATTCCACCGCCAGGGCAAACATCTCCTCCGTTGTTTTACAAGGAGGTGCTAAACCGCCTTCATCGGCCGTGAGAAGCCGCATCCCATATCTCTTGAATACCAGCTCAGCGGCAGCGGCGTAAACATCAGCGGTTACGACCAAAGCGTCATCGACCGTTCGTGGCGATGCTGGAATGATCAGAACATCCTGAATTGCAACCTGCTGCCCGGCATGCTTGCCACCGCTAAGAAGGTTGATCGTCAGCCTGGGCAGAGCGCTCATAGTGACCCCGAGCATGCGTGCGAAGTATAGATAAAGAGGAAGCCCTTGCTGCAAAGCACTTGCGCGTGCGAAGGCGACCGACACAGCCAAAATGGCATTAGCGCCTAGCCGCGACTTAGCCGTAGTTCCATCGAGTTCGATCATCCTTCGGTCCAACGCAGCCTGGTCGGCAAAGACCCTGCCTGCGAGCTCGCGCTGCAGTTCGCCGCCGATATTTTCGGCCGCGCGGAGACAGCCTAAACCGCGATACCGCTTGGGGTTTCCATCGCGCAGCTCGAAGGCTTCCGCCGTGCCGGTCGATGCGCCGGACGGTACAGATGCAGAACAGCGAATTCCGCCTTCGAGGACACAGGTAGCCAGGACAGTTGGCTTACCACGGCTATCAAGAATTTCGCGTCCCAAAAGGCTCTCAATTTTCGCCACAGGCATGGATTCCTTCAATGAACCTTGCAACCAGATCGTTCACGTATTGCGGTGGATTGTTTACCAGTAGCAGGGTGATATCCCGTTGTCTCGTCTTCTCCTGGCAGGTGAGATACTCGAGCGGTGATTTTCCCCCGACGCGGGCAAGCAGGCAACCTAAGGTGTGTTTCACTGCCCGCGGCTCGAGGGCGTTCGCCCAATCCAGCGGCGCAATCTCCTTGCGGTAAACGTCCCAGAACAGGGTCGCAGCCTCGGCCAGCCGGGCGCGTGATTGCGGCAAATGATTTGCTTTGCTGAGAAAGTGGGTAAGAGCAAACCCCAGATCGAAGGCCGGTTCCCCCCAATGGACCACTTCATAATCAAGCAGAATCAATTTGCCTCGATAGAGAAGTGTGTTCTTCGGGCTGAAGTCGCCGTGAACCAGGCTAAGGCTGTGAGACCGCGTCTCCTGCGCCAGTGTCTTGAGAAAACCGGCGGCGGCCGGTGTAGTCTGGGCAGCGTAAAGATAGTACGGTTGCAAACGCAAGGTCTCAAAGAACGAGGTATCGCCAAACATCTGGCGAAGTTCCGTGCGTGACGCGGATGACTGCCGGTGCACTGTACCCAAGAGCCAACCGAACTGTTCGAAGTGCTGCGGAACAATCTCTTCCCTTAGCAAGACCGTCTTCCAATTTTCATGTCCCTCTGGAATCGCCTCCATGGCCAGGAGATGATTCGCGGTATCTTCCCAAGCAAAGGAGGGGGTAGTTCCCGGCGGGGCAAAGCGGTTGAACCACCGCAGGGCCTTAGCCTCTACCTGGATCCTGTCAGGGCTGCTGAACCAATCCACATCGACTCTCAATTTTTCCAGCGCCTGTTTGAGAACCCAGCTGTGACCATCCGCCCGGAGGACCCGGACCGTCCGGTTAGAAACGCCACCGGAGAGCTTCGTCAGTGAAACCTCTTCGCCCGGGATCACGTGCCTGCATGACAGTAGGTAGCGCTGCAATTCGTCGAGATCCTCGATATCAATTTCCATTAGATGGCGCCTCAGCCTATTGAGGGCTTTCTCTGACTGTAAGGACTTGGTCTGCATTCACTTTAGTGAGCACCTGTCTTATTCCACTCGGCCACAAGAGTTCGATCACGTCGATGACCGAACTCTCTCCCAGACCGAAATGCACCCGTTTATCGCTTGACGAGCTGTAGCCAACGGCAGTGGTTGCGTGGTTGTATTGGACTCTATGCCCTGTGGTGATTCGGATCCTGGTTCCGAGCCCATCACGATTCGATTTTGTCCCAATCAGCTTGAGGATGATCCAGTGATTATGGTTGGCTGAGCGATTCATGAGCAGCTGCGGCGGACCATTCAAAACGGTCACGACAATATCGATCTTGCCATCGTTATTGAAATCACCAAATGCGGCCCCGCGATGCGCGGCCGGCAATGAAACACCGGGTCCCGCTATGGCGCTCAGATCCTCGAAGGTGAGACCACCCTGGTTGCGAAATACGGCATTCGGAAGAGCATACGGTCTGTGCTCTACCTCCATTGCATTATCGAGAATTTCGGAATTGGCGGTGAACAGGTCTTTGTATCCATCGTTGTCAAAATCAAATGCACCGGTTCCCCAGCCAGTCATGCGGCTGGTATAGGTCGCCAGTTTCGAGTTGACCGTAACGTCTTCAAACTGGCCGGCGCCCAGGTTTCTGTAGAGCGGAAACGTGTCACCAAACATTGCTGTGTGGAAGATATCCGCCCTGCCGTCATCATCGAGATCGCGGAAGTCGGCGCCCATCCCAGCCACCGTCTTGCCGCTGTCTGTGAATGCTGCACCGGCGACCATCGCCACGTCGGTAAAGGTGCCATTGCCATTATTGTGTAGCAAGTAATTGGGGAAGGTGTCGTTCGATACGAAAATATCTGTTCGTCCGTCGTTATCGTAATCCGCAAAAGCAACGCCCATGCCCTTTCCAACGTAGCGGGAAATATGCGCTGGCTCCGAGACGTCGGTAAACGTTCCGTCTCCATTGTTGCGATAGAGAATGTTGGGCGTTCCGTGAAAATCGTTGGGCGAACAGTAGGTTGGGAGCGCTTCAACGTGGCAATGGTTTGCCGTCTTGACGTTGTAGTCGAGGTAGTTCACAACAAACAGGTCAAGAAGACCGTCGTTGTTGTAGTCAAACCATCCAGCTGTGACTGCCCAGGCTTTGCCGAGACCAGGAACCGTACCGGTGACGCCGGCTTTCGCCGTCACGTCGGTAAAGGTTCCATTCCCGTTATTGTGGAGTAGCTGGTTCCCGTTTACGCCGGCAATGTACAAATCTACGAAGCCATCGTTGTCATAGTCGCCGGCTGCCACTCCCATTGAATAGCCGATACCCGCGATCCCTGCGTGCTCCGTAACATCGGTAAAAGTCCCGTCGCCGTTGTTGCGAAACAGGCGGTTGTAATAACCCGGGCCGCTCTTCTCAAGGGAGGGTATGTCGGCGCCATTGGTAAAGAAAATATCCAGCAGCCCGTCATTGTTGTAATCGAAAACGGCAACTCCCCCGGCCATGGTCTCGATGGAGTACCGCTCAGGGCTCACGCTGTTCTTAAGTATGAAGCTGATTTTGGAGGCATCAATCTGGTTGTCGAATTCGATTGCTGAGGAGGGCGAATGTTGCGCCGCTTTGGCTGGAGGAAGCCGCGGGGCCTGGGCCGCGGACTCGCGCACAGCGAAAAGAGTGCACAGTCCGGCAACCGCGAAGCTGGTCCAACATAGGTACCGCCGGCAGCTACTTGCCATCGATGGCCTGCTGGTGCAGCTTCTGAAATTTATCGAGTGCTTGGCGAAATTGTTCCTCGTCGCCAGCCTTCCGGTAAGCGAACGCCAGGCGATAATAATATTCCTCTTTGTTGGGGTCCAGTGATATGGCCTTCTTCAAGACCCGAATCTCGTCGGCGTATTTCCCCTGTTGCCCGTACACCATGCCTAATTGGAAATACGCTTGAGGCAGCTTTGGGTTCAGGCTAATCGCTTCCTGAAGGGACTCTGCGAAATGTGGAGGCATCGCGTCTTTGGCATTCGACCATCTGCCGGACTGGACCATAGTGTAGTCAAAAAGGATCAAACCATCATTCGGGTATCTTTTGCGCAGGGAAGCGAGCAGGGGGACGATTTTAGTCACTAGTGCCGGCGGGATAATCTCGGTATCAGCAAGTAACTCCATAGGATGCGGGTCCGACGGGTTCAACTCTTCCGCTTCACATAGATGCTGAGCGCCCTCAAGGGACTTTCCATCAGCGTATAGAACAACTCCCAGGGCTACATGAAGTCTCACTGATTGTGGATACTTCTGGACGCCATAGCGAAGGATCGTGATCGCAGGATTGTGGTCGAGATGGAACAAAGACATCCCAAAATCGAAGACGTTTGTCTCGCTGGGGTCCATCGTCGCCGCTTTTTGGTACTCGATCGCTGCAGCTCTATCGTCTTTCTGGCCTGCTTCAGCTTTGCCGAGCAGGTTATGGATCTCTGCCTGATCCTGCTGCAGCACCAGGGTCGTCAATAGGGTCTTCGCGGTCTCAAATTGGCCTGCATTGATTTCAGCCTCGGCAAGGTCACGGCCGTTTTCATAGCTCGGACACCGGGCGTACACATTGAGTAAGAGCTCAACCGCGCGGGCAAAGTTTCCTGCTTCGATGAAGTGGCGTGCTGCCGCTTGCTTGGTCCCGCAGCCGGTCCCGTTGTTCGGCGGGACCATAACGCGCGGGACGGAGGATGCATTGGATTGATAAGAAAACAAAGGTACAGCAGTTCCCAGCAGCGTCGAAAGGAAAGCAGCTTTAGCTAACGATAGTCTTCTCACAGCGCGGCCGGATTCCTCCACATCAAGTCTCCGCGCGAACACGATTCGCAGACGTTGCCGCATAGACAAATCCTGCAAGCGCCTGGAGACCCTCCTGATGATAACCAATCGCTGCAACACTCCCATGCATGGCGGCCTGCAAATGGTGTACATAAAGTGGTCAATTGCAAGACAGACAGCAGTATTTCGCGCGTGTTAAGTTCCTTCCACTGGATTCCAGGTATGAACCGCCGAGCCAAGCTCTAGAAATCAGGAGCGATAGCTGGGATCGACATGATCTTTAAATAGCCATGCGCCACAAACGGCACTCCAGGTATTTCGTTGCAGGTTGTCAGAACAAATAGTGGGCCCGAAAGCGCTGCGTAAACACCAGGGATTAAAAACTAAAACCACTGATTATAAATGGGTTGCGCGGTTAGTCGAAGCGCAACTCCTTTCTTGGAGGAGCGCGATGAAAACCCTTAGGCAGGCCAACTTCCTATCTCTGCTCGTTTGCACCTTGATGCTGGCAACGTCGGTCTCACGCCTTTCTGCTCAGATCGCCACCGGGCGAATCACTGGCAGGGTGACGGACTCGACCGGCGCCGTGATTGCGGGCGCTACCGTGTCCCTCACCAGCGACACAACGAGCGTGGTTCAGACAGTCCGGAGCGGTGGGAGCGGCGATTATGTTTTTGAAGCCGTGAATCCGGGCTCCTACACGCTGAAAGTTGTGGCTCCCGGGTTTGCGCAGTACACGCAACAAGGCATTCAAGCACACATCCAGGACAACCTGACCATCGACGTTAAGCTGGCTGTGGGAACGGTTGGCCAGCAGGTGTCAGTCAGCGCGGCAGCCACGCCATTGCTGCAAGAAGAAGATGCATCGGTTGGGCAGACGATTGACGAGGCACGGGTCGACAACATGCCGTTGCAGAGCCGCGACTGGACGACGCTGGGATTATTGTCCGCCGGCGCCAGCACTACGGGAAGTTCCAGCAATGCCGAGTTCAACGTGAATGGTGGAGATTGGACGCAGAACGATTTCCGCCTGGACGGAATTGACGACAACGTAGAGATTTATGGCGGCGGAAATATTCAGGGAGCCAGCGGCAACAACGGATACACGCAATTCGTACCGCCGCCGGATGCAATCCAGGAATTCAAACTGCAGTCCAGCAACTTCAGCGCGGAATTCGGCCACTCCGCGGGTGCAATCGTGAATGCCGCCCTCAAGTCGGGCACCAACGCCCTGCACGGGGATCTTTGGGAATATGTTCGTAATACGGTTTTCAACGCCAACGACTACTTTGCAAACCAAACCGACACACCGCGTCCCGCCTATCATCAGAACCAGTTCGGCGGCACGGTGGGCGGCCCTGTCTACATCCCCAAGCTTTATAACGGCAAGAACAAGACCTTCTTCTTTTTCGACTATCAGGGCACCAGGATCGATACGCCGTCGTCCAGTACCTCCAGTGTTCCAAGTCTCGGGATGCACAGCAGCAACTTCACCAATTTCCAGGATTATTTCAGTCTGGTGAGCGGCACGAAGACCGATGCGCTCGGCCGGGTTTATCCCTTGGCAACAATACTGGACCCAGCGACTACCCGCATGGTGGCGGCCGGTGCGACCGATCCAGTGTCTGGCCTGGCCAACACGGGCAGCAGCGCCATCTACGTCCGCGATCCGTTCTTTGCCAATGGCAGCGTCGCCGGGATCACGAACTTTACCGGCTACAGCCAGTACCTGAACATCCTTCCTCAGTCACGCCTCGATCCCAACGCGGTCAAGCTGCTCGGTCTATATCCCAATCCAACGCCAGGCCGGACAACTTTTCCCAACTACTACCAATTTGCCGCTGGGACGAACAACATCAACCAGTACG
The DNA here is from genome assembly GCA_963815175.1 of uncultured Acidobacteriaceae bacterium. Taxonomy (GTDB): domain Bacteria; phylum Acidobacteriota; class Terriglobia; order Terriglobales; family Acidobacteriaceae; genus PALSA-350. Next base: position 12,097 of record CAWFGM010000004.1, on the reverse strand, counting down.
ATGTCCGGGTTGACGAGAACATCAGCACCAAGGACATCATCTTTGGGGTATTCAATCGCAGCAACCAAACGGTATATGCGCCCCCTTATCTTCCAGGGTACGCGGAGGGTCAGAACTACGGCGACGGAAACCAGGAGGGTCCCCGGTATGGGATCGTCCTGGGATACACGCATGTCTTTACGCCTACATTGACCAACGAATTCCACATTGGATTCCTCCACACCATTGAGAGGCTCGCCGGGGCATATGGCAATACGCCCGGAATCCCGGCGCAATTTGGAATTCCAGGTGTGCCGCAGACTCCGGGGAATGGCGGCCTGCCGCCCATCAATATCACCGGCCTTACAGGCATGGGAACGGCCGGCTGGATGCCCACTCTTAATACCATCCGCACCCTGGAGATTATGGACAATGTGACCAAAATCTACGGCTCGCAGACGCTCAAGGCCGGATACCAAATTGATGATTATTACGCTCCTATCATTCAGCCTACCTTTGGCAAGGGAAGCTTCACCTATACCGGCGAATTTTCCGACATTCCTAACCAGAGTTCAGGCTACTTGGGAATAAGTGACCTCCTTCTGGTTCCTACTGCCGCAAGCGTACCGGGCGGAGTCAACAATGTCGGTGGCCTCCAAACTTACGGACTTTCCAACTACGCACAAGTGAGTGACCAGCGCTATTACATGGGGGCCTATTTTCAGGACGATTGGAAAGCCACATCCAGGCTCACGCTCAACCTCGGCCTGCGGTGGGACCATTACACGCCTTATCAGGACATCTATGGTAGGCAGGCCAACTTCGTTCAGACCGGGGGAGGAGCCGGAAACTCGGGAACCTACTACGTTGCTCAAAGAGGATGTAGTTCAACGCCGATGTCCAGCTCGTTCCAAGCGCTGGCCGCTTCCTACAATATTGCCATCCACTGCACGTCGAACAAAGCGACGGGAAACGCTGACAACCTTAACTTTGCTCCTCGCCTTGGCTTCGCATTCCGCATCTCTCCCACCATGGTGGTTCGCGGCGGCTACGGCATCACCTACGGCGCGTTGAACAACGTTGGATTCGGCAATAACATCGGGAATAATTATCCGTTCTCCTATACGGTTAATTTCTACGCGGTGAATTCCCAAACCCCGCTGGCGGTACCCACAGGGGAAACGGCCGTTCTGGAAAATGCACTGGTTGCCCAGAATCTCGAGAACCCCTTGAACGTGCCCGGGGCAGGGCTCACTCTGTATGGAAGGCAATATAACTTCCACACCCCGTATCAACAGACAACGAACCTGACTCTCCAGGATCAGTTTACCGCGCGTGATGCAATCTCTATCGGATATGTAGGCACCCTGGGTAGGCACCTGGACAGTGTAAGTAGTCAGAACGCACCGTCCGCCATTATGCCGCCGGGAACAGACCAATACGATCCCACCGTCACTGGTCACATCCCGTTTCCCAGTTTCGCTGCGAATGCCACCATGCAGAGCGCAGAGAGTATCAGCAACTATAATTCCATGCAAATCGTGTATGAGCACCAGATCAGCGCTGGGCTCACCGTCCTGGCAAACTACACATTGGGCAAGTGCATGACGGACGAGCGCTCGTTCGAAGGCCAGGTGTACGCGCCGGGCTACCGAGCGGAATGGCTGCCGGGCTTTGGCAAAGAGGCCGATTACGCGGTCTGTAGCTCTGATACAAGGCAGGTCATTCATGCTTCGGGAACCTATTACCTGCCGTTTGGCAGGAAGCAGGCTTTCCTGAACACTGTGAACCCGGTGGTGGATGCAGCCATCGGCGGATGGGTGACAAACTTCATCTACTCGCACCAGACCGGACAACCTTTTCCTATGAGCTGTCCAACCGCAACCACGGCGGATTTCGGGTGCTTTCCTGATGTTGTTGCGGGACAGAACGTGTACGCCGGCGCGCGCAAAGTTACCCAGTGGCTCAATCCAGCCGCATTCGCAAATCCCCCCGCAGCAACCCAGATTGGGCAGACTGACTACTCGCCACTCGGCGGTAATCCGTACCCGGCACGGGGTCCCGGTTTTTACGATCTAGATATGTCGCTCTTTAAGCAGTTTCCGATTCACGAGAGCGTAAAACTGCAGTTTCGGGCGGAGGCGTTTAACCTTCCCAATTCGCATAGTTGGGCAAACCCCTCTTCAAACCTCAACTTCCTGAACCCTTCAGGCTTCAGCGCGATCACTTCCTCGCGCAACAATCCGCGTATTCTGCAGCTTGCTTTGAAGCTGTACTACTAAACCAATCGCCGGCGGGGATCTTCTTCCTTGATTTAACCAAGGAGGATCTCCCCGACGCCAGTACGGCGGATGGTGTCAACGAGTCGAAAACCATCGCAGCACCAGCCCGCCTGCGGAATCATTGGACCGGATGCGCCCATAGAGAACTTCGGTCACCGACTTTAGGAGACGCGGGACTTGCGACGTCGTGAGCTGCTAAAAGGTCTCGCTATCACCAGCACACGCTTGCTTTCCGGCCCAGGAAAAATCCTGGCTTCCCTGGATGCGCGGGCGGGTACACCAGAATCCCAAACACCGGATCTGGACGAGTTGGCTGGAGATTGGATCTCCGGCAGCATCCTTGAAAACCTACCTTCAATTTCCAATTTTCATGGAAGCTTGCAGACGTCCAGAAACGTTCTCGGCCTTGAAAATTTCACTGTGCCGCCGTTGGCCCAAGGCTCTGAACTTGCCGGGCTAACCTTGGACGGAGAGGACGTGCCGGCACAAGACTTCCGCTGGTATCCCTATCAACTGCTGCGAAGAACGCGCATCCATGACCTGCAGATTGTAACCACTGTCCGGATGCCCTTTGAGGAGTCGGGGATCCTATTCTCCGTAGAGGTTACCAACCTGGGAAGGGAAGCCCGCACAGCCAGGCTTGCGGTCAACATACAAGCGGCGATCCGTCACTATCCGCTGAAGTGGACGTGGGATACGCCCAGGCCAAGGCGGCAGGATCTGTCCGACTTCAGCACCAGCACGGTTGGGTCGGGTTCGCGACGGATTTTCCTCAACCAGGACAGCCTAAGCAACGCCAAAGTCGTCCTGATTTTTCTTCAACAGCCGGTTGAGGTTTCAGAGCAAACAGCAAGTGCTGGCTGGACTTATCGCCTTGGGCCGGGCGAACGATCTCGTCTCGACTTCGTAACGGCTGCGGGTGCAGACCTCGACCTGGTAACCAGACAGGCCTCAAGCTGGAGAGAGAAGTTTCCTGAGACGTGGGAGGCAGCAAGAGATCTTTGGAGGCATCGGTTTGAGCAGGTGTTTACCCCAGAGAATGGACATTTCTCGGGCAATCTTCCAACCCTGGTCACTGGCGACGCCAAGGTGCGCAGGATGTACTACGCAAGCATCCTTAGCTTGCTATGTCTGGAACGAACCAACTTCGGCCCGAAGTTTCCGCGCGTGTTCGTGACCGCTTCGCCCCGGTGGGCCACCACCCTGGTGTACTTTTGGGACACCAGTTTCTTTGCCACCGTGTGGGCGCTGCTCGATCCTGCCGCCATGAAGGAACAACTCAAGCTGTTCCTGGACAGCGACATTCATTCTTGTTATGCAGTAGATTTCCATTCCTTGCAAACCGTCGGACCGTGGTATTCGGCGAATGACTACTCAGTGTTCCGGCTGGTGACCACATACGTGTATGTCACTCGCGACTGGGAATTCCTGGATAAGCCGCTGCGCAACGGACAGACGGTGATGGATACTCTCGAAGGCCTGGCGCTGCACTGGCGAACGCTGACCAAGCCAGGCAGCCTCCTGGCAAACTACGGCGATGCCTCCAATCTTCTCGAAACTGTGCCCACCTATGTGGGATACGTTCCCGCAATGAACTCGGCCAACGTCTGGATGCTGCGGGGCATGGCGAAATTAAGAAACAAGAGGGGTGAAGCTGCGCGAAGTGTTCAGCTGGCGAAGGAAGCGGACGCCCTAGCTGATGAGGTCTTGGGTCTTTACGTCGACCATGAAGGCTTTTGGGCATGCCGGCTGCCAGACGGGAAGAGAGTGGAAGTGCGCCATTGCATCGACTTCTTCACTTTGATCGATTGCATGCAAAGCGATCTTGGGCAACGCCGCGTCGGTGAGATGTTGCAGTTTGCGAATACGGAGTTGTGGACTGCCCACTGGTTGAGAGCTCTTTCCTTGCGTGACGCCGCGGCTTCCGTAGCTACGCGCGCCGACCATGGCTCGACCGGTTCCTACGACGCATGGCCGGCCTTAACCGCGGAGGCCATCTTCAGGGTCGGTAGGGAAGCGGAGGCGATGGAGAGGTTACGAAGCGTGGAGCCAGCCACTCGGGAGGGTCCCTTCGGCCAGTCGCATTATGTTGCGACCGAACAATATCCTGTACGCAAAGCGCTATCCTTCGGACAGGATTATTTTGCCAGCGCGTCCGGAGCCTTCGCGGAAATCATTCTGCGCACAGTATGTGGGTTTGCGCCGGGCGTAGACGACCTATGGCAATGGTCGCCACCACGGGTGCCAGGATTTTCAGGCCGGCTTAAGGATGTTCGGTATAAGGGAAAGCTTTTGTCCGCATCCATCGATCCCCGCTAGCGGAAGTTCACGAGATCTCAAATTGTAACGAATGACGGGTGCCCCATATCTGCCCGGTTTTGGCAGATGTGGGATTCCACGGCCGTCCACCGGTCACTCTCTACCGGCAACAGGTCTTCACGCCATGGTCAGCTGCAGCTTGTACACGCACGGGTCGAAGTTTGTGGAATCCCACATCTGCCAAAACCGGGCAGATATGGGGCACCCGTCATTTGTTACGGACCAGGCCGTGAGAAATTGAGGCTAGGCGAAAATGTGCGCTGCCGTCTCGCGCTGAAAGCCGCACTGCCGTTTCTAGCCTGAATTCTACCAGGACCCTTCGGCAAACGATGGTCCGGTAGTGAGATCTCAATCCGTTACGGATCAGGCGTGCGAGAATTCAGGCTAGTTCGTTCCTAGCGAAAGAGGTCCGGCACTCCTCCTGGCCCGATCCATTGCATGCCCTGTGCCTGAATGCTCACGACGCCGGCCTTAGCGAATGTCGCGTTCACTTGGTGCGCTTGGAGCAGATTAAGGTGCACACGGCTGACGACATCCTCCGCCGGCTGAATACTGATCGCGCCGCTACCATCCCGGGTGGCTTTGCAATTCCAGGTAACCAGTTCCCCGTTGGTTCGTTCGATGACATAGGCGGCGGTTAGCACCACCTCAGCCATGGCAATAAAAATTTCGTGCACATCGTTGCAGCAGCACCAGCCTGAAGTCCATCCGTTGCCGAAGACCGGTTCGTGGTCGGGGTAATGGAAAGAAGCGATCATCGGCACATATTGTTCGCCGATGATTGCATCCACTCGCTTTCCTTCCCGGGGATAATTCGCGTCCGCGACCAACATCGTGACCTCGCGATAGGGATCGGGCACGAAGGCCCAGCGGAGCTGGCCGGTTTTGCTGTCAATAACTTGTGCACAACTGCCCATGATATTCATGGTCTTTCGCAGCCATTCCTCCTCACCCGTCAACAGATACTGATACCAGAGCGCAGGAATCAACCAGGCGCTCCAGCCGTGAGGTGAGTCCATCATGTTGCGGGATTTTCCCATCAACACGTCATATTGCGCTTCCCAGAAACGCAGCGTCGCTCCGTTCATGCGCGAGTCGGGGATGAGTAACTGTTCCAGGCAACGATGGCCTGACAACATCAATCTGGCGGCATCGGCATACTTGCGGCGCTTTTCGTCGTCCTTCTGGAGCAATGCAAATAACCCCAGCTGCAAGGCGGCACAACTGATCATGCCGTCCTCAAACGTATTGTCCCCTTCGGTGGTGAGGTTGTCTTTCATCCTCACGAGAAAATCCATCGCCTTTTCAGCGGAGGTGTAATGGCGCTCGTAGGCTGTCCCGAATTGCGGGTCCTTCGCGGCCATTCCTTTCTCCACAGCCATCACCGTCATCACCGACTTCACCGGATAGGCGACCGTAGTGTAGTTGCTATAGTTGCCGTCAGGTTCCTGGCGGGAGACAGCGTAGTCGGCAAAACCGCTGGCCAGATCGAGCCAGTAAGGATCCTGATCCGACAGGTAACGGTAGGCGAGAAGACCGGCCATCTGAGCCGTGTTGATGAGCAGACGCTGTTTGATGATGTTCGTCGGTCGTTTCGTTTTGAGATCCCACTGCAGACTCAAAATTTTCTTGAGGCGCTTATCGGTCTGCGCATCCACCGACGGATCTGGCAGATAGAGCCGGGCCAAAGCGTCGGTTTCCAGACCTAGCCACTGTTCCAGATGGCTGGACGCGTATTGCTTATTAACCAGGGTGTCCTCGCGTGCACGGCGCATATACCAGGACCACTGCTGTCGCACGGAGACGGAGGCTTCACTGATGTGGCCGTCACTTTGGGCCACGGTTACCTTGTATAGGCCCGGGCCGCCCTGGGGCGCGAGCGTGCTCACAAACTTGCCGCCGGCAACCGAATGCACCGGCAACGGAGTGGCACTGCCATCTTCCGCGCTGACCGTTACGGTAATGGGTTTGGAAGCCCAGAACGTGAGCCTGCTGCTTTCGCCGCTGCCCACGGTATAACGATCGGCATCGATCATCGGCGCCGAGAGGGAGGCTGCCAGCAACGGCTTGATCTCTTCCAGCGTTCCTGCCGGTTGGAGATAAATCGTCCAGGTCCGTTCTTCGCCCGGCTGGAGCGAAACGAGATGCTGTGGATGGCGCGGCGGCAAGGGCAACGCATGCATCAGATCGAGGCTGCAGGTGTAGATGAGGTGGCCGCCGTCGCCCCAGCTCGAGAGCTCATAATTCATGGTGTAGGAAGCTACGGCATCAGGGGAGCCGACGGTCATGATCCGCCCGTAGGGAGTCATCAGGTATCCCCAGAAATGTGTTTTTTCGCAGCGCAGCAAAGTGGGGAAGTAGCTGTAGTTCCATCTTGGGTAGGACAGCATCTCGCTGTCGATACCGAGCACCAGGCTGGCAGCCTTGGGGTCGTAGCCGGTGCGCCCTTCATTCTTAATCCCTGCGATGATCGCCAACCGATTTCCCTCGAGATTGTACTGAAGGGAATGGCGAACGCTGTCAATCGTGCCGGCAAAGCTGGAGGCGGAACCTTCGAACCTTTGCATCTTCACATCGGCCCATGATGGCCCAGCGAAAGTCCCACGGCGGAATGGCACTGCCTCCCATTCGCTACCGTTCTTTACCTCCATCGCGCGAATCGTTCCGTCGTCGCCCAGATTGACCCGCATGCCGGTACTGGCCAGGGTCCAGTCGGTAGCAGCTTCAGCGCCCGGAGCTGGTGCTTGCGCTGCGAGCAATTTGTTCGAAGGCCATGAGCCCGTGACCATCGCGCTCATAACCTTGGCAACAAAATCGCGCCTGTTCATTCTGCTGCCACACGCCGGTTTACTTCGTGCTGAACAGCATCCATATCCTGCTGCAACACCTTGCCATGATCGACTCTCAGCTCGCCTCCCACGAAGACTTCATCGATATCGCGCTCGCTGGTCACCAGCACCAGGTTGGCGTAAGGATTCTCGAGCACAGCGCCTAGCCTGGTTGGATTGATCACCACGAAATCGCCAAACTTGCCGGGTTCAAGACTGCCCAGTTTGTCTTTTACGCCAAGCACATCCGCACTGCCCATGGTATGAAGCCATAACACCTGGTAGGGACTCATCACGGTCGCATCTTCGTACTTGTCGCGGATAGCGTACAAGCCGGTGCGCATATTTTCAAAAGGGTCGGCCATGTCGGCGCTGGCTTCTCCATCGATGCCCATACCTACGCGAATTCCCATCTTGAGGTATTTGGGGATATCGGCAACGCCTGAGGCCATGCGGCCGTTTGAAAGCGGATTCCAGGTCACTGCGACGTCATTCTTTGCTGTCTGCTGCAGGATGTAGGCGTCGGTGTGGATGAAATGGCCGAAGATCAATTGCTTTGAGAGCATGCCGCTGTCGATAAACCAGCGAAACTTGGCCCGCTCTTCCGACTGCGTGAGTGCCTCCGGCGGTTCCAGGTAGTGGGTCTGGTTCATTAGGTGGAACTCATCCATGAGCGCCTTTTCCATCACCGCTTGTTGGTAGGTATTGTTGAAGGCTGTGGCGCCGTCGATCATCACGCTCAGGAACGTAGATGGTCGCGGCTGCGCCGCAGTCCAATCGAGAAACGCTTTGAGCCGCTGGCGTGCCTGGCTGATGCCGTACCCGGGAGCCGCCCACCCTGGCTCATAGCCGTGAACGAAGCGAATGTTCGACTTCAGCTCGGCGCGGAATTGGGCCTCATCGAACTCGTTGTCGTTGCCCTTTCCGTTGGTTCTGCTGTAGTTGAAGTCGTAGGCGGTAGTCACCCCGCGTTGCAGATGATCGAGCGAGCCAAGCAGACAGAACCAGTAAAGATCTTCAGGGCTGGCTTTGATCGCGCGTTTCAGGTAGAGATCGTCGATCCAACTGGTTAGGGTGCTGTCTGCAGCGATGCCATGGTAGGCAGCCTGCCAAAGGTGGCTATGCGCCGAAATGAAACCAGGAATAATCCAATCCCCATGCGCATCGAATACTTGCGCCGCAGACAGGTTGGCGGGCGGATCTCCCGCGGCAATCGCGGTAATGGTTCCATCTTCAGCAACGACTAGATAACCCATGAAGGGATCGTGCTGTTGGGTAGCCATGGTAAAGAGGCGCGCATTCTTTACCAGCAATTTGGCGGAGGCGCCGAGGAGCGTACACGGAGAGCAGACGGCAAGAGCAACCAGCAGCGCGAGAACGTGACGAGAACAAGGCGGTAGATGCGAATTCATTTTCGAGCACGAGCTCCGTTCATTGGTGGAGGCTCGACGATCGAGGCGACGATCCGCATCCAACTGATCACCATGCATGTCATCCGGCAACCTGTTTCAGGTCCGCCCTTGCGTTCTCGTAAGTAGTGCTGTACCCAAGTAATCGCAGGTCGGGCTCAACGCCCTGATTCTGGCAGGCCTCGCGATACACCTCGGGCCACCAATTCCAATGTTCTGTGAGACCGTCTTCTTTCCATTTGCTCCAGTCGATCAGGATCTTGGACCACGCTTTGTCGCCATAGGCGATCGTTTCCGCTTGGGAACCAAACTCCGAAACGATCCATTTTCGGCCAATCCTGGCATGCAGAACTTCATCTGCCCAGTCGTAGTCCTGAATCATGGCGGCAAGCGGGTTGGCGGAGTCGACCGCCACTTGCCATTCGTACTGCTTGCCGGTTTTCTTCGGCATGAGTCCCTGCTCGATGGTGTAGAGCACCGCGTGCCGCTCCTTTGCAGTGAGCATCGTGTTCATCCCCAGAGACCAGGTGAAATTGAGCGGAATGTTCGACCAATCGATCCCCATCGAAACAAACCCGATCTCGCCCATCATAGCGTGGCGTGCCTCGTCCCATAGCTGGCGCGTCATGTCACGGTAGTACTCCCAGGGCTTGTCACTGGTTTCGGTCAGGATGCTGGCCATCATTTCGGGCACATCGATCTCGCGCATCCGCTTGAAGTAAAGCATGATGGTCTTGGGAAAGGGAGGGATGTCCGCATCGAAAATCATCGCCTCCGCGTTCACTCCCATGTTGTACGGATCCTTGAAGCGTTCGTCGCGCTTCGGGATAGGGTCGTATTTGTAGGGGACGGCGGAGAAGTGCCGGGCGACGGCTTCTCCCGTCGGTTCCTTTGTTCCGTCGAGGTCACCGGCGGCGGCCAGCATCCGGTCCAGGGTGGCGAGCCATTCCTGAAGCTCCGCGCGCGTTTCCTCTTTTACCAGGCAAGCCACTGCTTCGGCGCCATATTCTTGCACGTCCTGCATTTCCACCAGCGTCAGACGGCAGATGCGATAGGTCGGATGATCGAAAAGCCGGTTCGTGTCCGCCATTAGCTTCTCCAGCGCGCGAATCAACGCCGGCATCGCACGTTCGTACAATCCCAGCAGCAATGCTTCCGTGCTGGGTGTCGCCAATATCTCATCGAAGAACAGGTCGAGCGAGGCATCTGGAGATGTTTCCAATCCATAGGGAGGCTGCCTCATTTCACGGACGCGAGCGGCAAACTCTCCGACATGCTCGGCGCAGTAGTATGCGTGCAGGCTGAACGCCATCTTCAACTCGTAAATCGGCGTGCTTGTTATACGCGACACGAAGATCCGGTGGAGGTTCTTTAAAGACCAATGCATCCGTTTCAATCGGGCTACGGATTCAGTGACGGTCAGACCGGTCGTGGCAGCCTCGCCCATTGTCTGCAGGCCCACCAGGGGCGGTAACCCTGCGAAACCCGAGTAAGAATCCACTGGAATTCGTGCTGGATGCTGCGAAGTCTCGGCCTGCGTCATGGATGTCACCTCTTACCAAAGGCTATCGATTTGGCCGGCCACAAGATTCCGTGGCCAGCTCTTCATAAGGGTAGCCTTGCCACGCAAGTGTGTCCTCTCGTTGATTGACCACTATGGGTACGAGATTGGCACTATTTTTGCCGAAATGTTTGATTTTTTGTTAAATCAGTTACACTATGCGCGTGAAACCCTATTTTGAGAAGGTCGCATCTGGGCCCTCTTCATTCCGTGCATTTGAGCGGAACGATCCGGAGTTTCCCTTCTACTGGCACTACCATCCAGAGTACGAGTTGACGTTAATCACCGAGAGCCAGGGCCAACGCCTGGTGGGCGATGGCATTGCCGACTACGGCCCCGGCGATCTGGTTCTGATCGGCCCAAATGTGCCCCACAGTTGGCGCTCTGGCCCTGTGAAGTCGAGTGCTGAAGAGACGCATCGCGCGGTGGTTGTGCAGTTTCGCTACGACTTTCTTGGAGAGCATTTCTTCGAGCTTAAGGAGATGGAAGGGGTCGCTCATCTTTTGCGCCGCTCGTCGAGTGGCCTTGCCTTCGGTCATACGGAGATGGGACGCAAGGTTTCCAGGTACCTCGCCAAGCTTCCACAATTGTCTCCCGCAAAACGACTGGTGATGTTACTTTCGGTGCTTTCCGATCTCGCGAGGGAAGGTGACGCGCGGATTTTGTCCACGTTGAAGGTAAAACCGATTTGCCGCGTTGCCGACCAGCAGCGGATCGATGCGATCTGCCTCTACTTGAATGAGAATTTCAGTGAAGAGATCGACTTCGCAAAGCTCTCGGCGCGCTTTCACATGGATCAGGCTTCCTTATGCCGCTTTTTCAAGCGGGCCGCCGGACGAACCATGACAGCCTATGTAAACGAGCTCCGTGTTGGAGCGGCCGCGCAACTCCTGATCGATACAGACGAGAGCATTCTGGAAATCGGGTTCCGGGTCGGCTTTGGTAACTATTCGAATTTCAATCGCCAGTTCAAACGGATCAAAGGCTTTGGCCCTCGGACACTTCGGCGGCAATTCTCGTCAGAGCCATCCGTGGAGGACCCGTTCACAGGAAGAGCACCTGCTTTGCCAGTAGACTCGCTCGCCAGCAAAAACGGGAAAATGGGTATACAGATCGGACAACTCAGCTAGCGGGCACCGACCTGCGGAAACCCCGCGAAGTGAAACATCGAGGGCCCCAAACCCCCTAAGGGAAATTGATAGGGGCCGTAACATTCGCAAGCGGCGTCCTTTGAGGAGTGGTTGAACACCAGTCTTCTGGTGAGCGCTTAAGCGCAAATAAAAGCCTGCCAGATCAATATACCAGGTTGAGGGAGACCCTTAGCGCTCACCCTCTTCCTAGAAAAAACCTTTAGATTTTTAATGATTACCAGCCCTATTTCCACAGAGGCTGATCTCAAAGTCAAAAAATGGATGTTGACAACCGGGCTAGGCATCGGCTACGTTCATTCTCGCTTAGAATAGCCAAGCGCTTAGCGGCAGCCTTCACCACTGCCTTGACCGCAAGGAGAGGGTTTGGTGGTGCCCGGGCCATCGATAGTTGAAACCGCTCGGAACCGATACGACTTCCCGCTGATATCACTATCCGAAGTAAGCAGAACCGAAGGTCGGGACTAGAACCGAAGGTCGGAGTTTTTGGAGGAGATTGCAATGAAGTGGTTTCGGATACTCATTCTCGGAGTCCTTGCGTTCGCATGTCTCAATGGATCCTTCCTGTTAG
>CAWFGM010000003.1:0-28271 GCA_963815175.1 uncultured Acidobacteriaceae bacterium | reverse complement strand
CCTCTGGCACAACATGGGTGCTGCGGCTAAGGCCGTCGTCGGGGTCCTCTTCATTATGTCTATTTGGTCGCTGGCTGTGATCATCGACCGCGCGCTCTACTTCAGCGCGGCTCGTAAGCAGTCCCGCGAGTTTGCTCCGCGGGTTGCCGGCGCTCTCAAGGAGGGCAAGCTGGACGAAGCAGTGAAGGTTGCTGACCGCAACAAGAAGTCACATCTGGCCGAGGTTGTTACCGCCGGCCTGCAGGAGTTCCGCAATTTTGGTAGCGGCGGCGCGATCACTGATGAGCAGATCGAATCCAGTAAGCGTGCACTTGAGCGCTCTGAAGCCATTGTCCACGCCAAGCTCAAGAGGGGCTTGGGTGGCCTGGCAACCATCGGCTCCACCGCTCCCTTTATCGGGCTGTTCGGAACTGTGGTCGGTATCTTGAACGCATTCCAACAGATTGCGACCCAGAAGACCTCCGGTATCGGCGCAGTCGCCGGCGGTATCTCTGAAGCCCTGGTAACTACGGCTTTTGGCTTGCTCGTCGCCATCCCCGCGGTTATGACCTTCAACTACTTCACCGGCAAGGTGGAAGCCTTCGACGTGGAGATGGACAACTCCTCAAGCGAGTTGATCGACTACTTTATCAAGCAGAGCCACCGCCGCTAAGAGCACTTTCCCTGTAGGTGTTTCCGGGAGCGAGGATGCGAATGCAGCTTTTCCTTAAGAAAAGCTGCACATAGCTTCTCTATAAAGGAAACGGCAACAGGGAAATGCTTAAACGGCTGCAATCACTCCACAGCGGGAATCCTGCACCGGTTGGAACGGAAGAGTAGAATCCGTTCCAACCTGGTGGTTTTTGATCGGGCTCACAGAAAGTCAATCCTGAAGATGGGCAGCCTGGAGCGTTTTCACAGTCAGTGCGGGCACGCAGCTACACTCACTTTGAAAACGCTATAGCCGCTTGACCCACGGAGCAAAGACAATGGCAATCGCAGTCAGAAACGAAGGCGCCAAAGTTAATTCGAACATCAACGTCACGCCCATGGTGGACGTGATGCTGGTGCTGCTTATCGTTTTCATGGTCATCACCCCGATGCTGCAGAATAAAGTGAATATTGAACTGGCCAAAGTGACCGACCCGACCTCGATGCCGGATGCCGACAAAGAAGACTCGGTTGTTGTGGCCGTCACACGGGATAACAAAATATACCTGGGACAAAACCAGGTCTCCATGGCAGATCTTGGGGCCAAGGTCGCCGATATGTTGCAAAACAAAACCGACAAGCAGATCTTTATGCGTGCAGATGCGCGAGCGCAGTACGGCACAGTCATGGATGCAATCGATGATGTACGTACCGCCGGTGTGGATCAGGTGGGTCTGTTGACCGATCGCCGGCAAGACCAGCAGAACGCCGCTGCACCCGCTACCCCACCCGCCGGGCAGTAAGCTGGCGAATCAGTCGCTTTAAGCAAGACACAGCCGGCCGCAGGGCTGAGCCAAGTGAATCGAGGGATGAAATGGCATTCGATACAGGTGGTGGTGGTGGGCTCAATGCGAGCATCAACGTAACCCCGATGATCGACGTTTTGCTGGTGCTTTTGATCGTTTTCATGGTCATTACGCCGGTAACGCCGAAGGGCCTTGATGCACTGGTGCCGCAGCCCCCGAAAAACCCGCAAAAAGAACAGGACAACGACCGCACCATCGTGGTCCAAATCACGCACCGGCCAGGTGGGGGCGTGCCGGGCTACAAGATCAATGAACTGGACATTTCCCACGGAGATCTATTGAATAAGCTGGAAGGCATTTTTGCCACCCGGGCGGAGAAGGTCATGTTCGTCAAGGGAGATCCGGAACTGGATTTCTCGGCCGTGGCGGACGTGCTTGATATCGGCCATGAGGCAGGAGTCGATCACATCGGCCTCATCACGCCAAAGGTAGCCGCCGGGCAGTAAACCGCTGTGTTGTTGCAGGTTGGGCCACGGTAAGCCAGCTGCTGATGATCAGCTTGCCAGGCATTGAAGGAAAGGTTGCCCGACCCTGCTGCATGAGCCCCACGAAAGCAAGCATACGATTTATCCAAGCGCTTTGTACGACAAGGTCCGCGGTGCCCTCCTGGGCAGCCGCGGACCTTGTTTTTTGTACGGGACTTGCCAGTAGGCCGAAACCAATTACAATCACAGCGCGGAGTTTTTTCCTCTCGAGTTGCAGGCCCGCGCAAGCATCGTAATAAGATCAGGCGGAGCCTGGCGATCATAAGGAGATTTGAACCAGAATGAAGCGAAGCGCAAATATTCCGGTGCTGGCGGTCGCTACCCTGTCGCTGCTGACCATGATTACCGGGTGCAGCAAGCTGCAGGCTCGCGATCAATTGATCAAGGGTGTTCAGGCTTATAAGAATGCCAAGTTTGAAGAGGCAATTGACCACTTCCAGAACGCGGAACGGCTTGACCCGTCGCTGGAAAACGCTCCTTTGTATCTCGCCACAGCGTATGCTCAGCAGGTAGTTCCCGACGCAAACACTCCTGAGAACCAGAAGAACGCGCAGCTGGCCGTGAATGCTTACCAGCACGTGCTGGCTAAGGATCCGAAGGACCTCAACGCTCTGAAGGGAATCGCAGCGGTCTACTTGAACACCGGCAAGACCGAGGAAGCCAAGCAGTGGCAGAGGAAGGTTATAGAGGTCGATCCCAATGACCCAGTCGCACACTACACCATTGGAGTGGTCGATTGGCGGGTCGCCTATAGGAATGCGATCCAGACCCGTAACAGCCTCGGGATGCAGGACAACGGCGACATGATCAAGGACAAAGCCGCATGCCAGAAGTTGGCCGAACAAAACACCCCCTTCGTCGACGAGGGCATCAAGGAGTTGCAACAGGCGATCAATCTGCGTCCAGGGTACGATGACGCGATGTCGTATTTGAGTTTGCTCTACCGGCGCAAAGCCGACCTGGATTGCGGTGACGAGGCCGGGCACAAGGCGGATATGGCTATGTTCGATCAGTGGCGTGACAAGACGATGGCAACCCGTAAGGCGAACGAGATAAAGAAGAACCAGCAAACGCCGGGCGGCATCACCATGGACACTGGCAAGTAGCTGCGAACGAGAACCCTCATCAAGCCCCTGGCCAAGGCCAGGGGCTTGATGTTTTTGCAACCATCGCCGCTACAGGAAGCGCTCGCCCTCGCCGATCGGCTACCAGGGCACATCGCGATCAATCCCGAGGGGCGGCTGTAAGTCAGAGCTGTCGAAATTAGAGAATAGATCGGGCTTAGTGTGCAGGCAGTCCGTTGATTTTATGGAACCGGGTGAATCTCAAAGAGAATCGGGTTGGCTTTTGATGGTCCAGCATTCACGTGCGGTCCGGGTTCACCCAGGACGCGTGTCCTGGGAAGGATTCGACACCACTGACCAGTCCCGCAGGGACGACTGAGAATGCCCCAGGACGCGTGTCCTGGGTGAACCTGGATCGCACGCGATGCGGAAAGGGAACGTCAAAGTCATCCCCTGCGGAAGCGATAACCTTAAGCCAAGCCGTTCTTACTGAGCGCCGTTCTTGAAGATCTGTTCCGCCAGGTGGTTCTCGACTTTTGTCTGATCCCGCATCATTTCGTAGTAGGCGGCCCGCAGCAGCTGGGAGCGGCTATCGCGCAGTTGCTGGCGAATATCCTGTTGCACCCGCGGGTCGTTCAGCTCACGCTGGCCGGCTGGCTCCTTCTCGATGAGCTTGTAGATTGCGTACCCGATAGGAGACTTGGCACCCGGCGGCACGATTGGAATGACATCCGTGATTTGCCCCGGCTGCAGCCTGGAGATTGCGGCAAAGATTGGCGGGGGTTGGCTGCGCAGGCTCGATTCCGGAATAAATCCCATGTTGCCGCCATTATTGGCGTCATTGGTATTTTCTGAGTAGTTACTAGCCACGGTGGCGAAGTCTTCTCCGCTTTCCAGCCGGCTGTGAATCATCTCAATCTTCCTGCGCGCTTCGGCATCGTTGCTCGCCTTGCTGTTCTGAAGATTGGCTCCCTGTTGCATCGGCGTGGGCTGCGATGTCACAACGACATCAGCGATGTTGTATTTGGGCTCGATGAAGTTGAACTGAGCCTTGTTGGCGTTGTAGAAATTCGAGATGTCCGCGTCCGTGATATTTATGCGCGAGATCACTTCCTTGTTCATCAGTTTCTCTGAAGTAAGAGCGCGCCGGATCTGGCGACGCAAATCGTCCAACGACAGGCTGGATTCCTGCAATCGTTTGTCAAACTCTTCCTGGGTGTAAGGCGCCTTCATTTCCGCGAGTTTTGCGTCAACCTCCTCGTCGCTCGCCACCAGGTTCATCTTCTTTGCTGCCTGCTGCAGGATCTCGTCGTCGATCAATTGCTTCAGGATGCCCAACCGCGTGGCATCGGCCTGCTCCTTGGTAGGTTGCTCCTTGTTGTTGCCCAGGTTATCGCGGTAAACCTTTTCCATCTCCGAGCGCTCGATCGGCTGTCCGTTTACGGTGGCCACGACATCCGGCCCATAACTCTTCTTGCAGCCGGCAACCAAGCCGCCACCCAATAGGGCAATGCTCATCAGGGCGCAGGCGGTGGCAGGCTTGTACGATAGTGCGCGCTCTACGATTGGTTCCAACGGTCCTTATCCTCGCGATCGAGATCTTTACTTGGGCGGCGGCGGAGTTGCTACCGGCTTTTTGGCCGTTTCTACCACCGGGGGAGGGGGTTGCACACCGGCCTCGCGTAGAGCCCGGTCGATAGCGGTCTGAAGCTCCGCTTCCGGCAGCACGCCGGAGATGCGCTCGCCATTGATAAACAAGGTCGGAGTGCCGTTCACGCCCAGGCTGTCGCCCTGTTTCATGGACGCGCGCACCGCAGTCTCGTCCTGCTTGGCGATACAGGCGTCGAGCTTTGCCAAATCCAGCTTGGAGCGCTCGCCCTCATCGTGCGCTAGCTTGTCCAGCGTCTTCCCGGCTTGTTGGGCATCATGCGCTGGACCACTAACCTCGGCCCCGTGTCCGTGCAGATAATCGACAAACCGCCAGTAGGCGTCGCCGTTCTGCTCAGCGAGGCAGCCTGAGTCAACCGCTGCGTGCATGGCCCAGGGATGGATTTCCACCAACGGGAAATCCTTGTAAATGAACTTGACCAACCCTTTGTAATGGTCCTGAATGCCCGGAAAGAGCTCTTCGTGCATTCGCGCGCAGTACGGGCACTCGAGGTCGTCGAAGTTTACAATCGTGACTTTGGCGTCGGGAGTTCCCCGGGAGGACGATTTAGGATCGAAATCAGGTCCGCGGGGTTATGGCTGATGTCAAATCTTTCCAGCCGCGCCACCGTGTTCCCATCGCTCGATAGCAGAAAATTCACGACCGACTGTTTGCCCTTATTGGAAAAAGTGATCGGCAGGGTTTCAAATCCCGGAAAATCGCTCTTGCTGGTCGGCCCAATCGTGATATCGACATTCGGGGGCACTTCAAATTGCGAGCGCACCAACACTTCGATTCTCCGGTTGAGCTGAGAAGTGGGGAGAGGAGAAGCGCTAGCCGAGGTTGTGCTGGAGGGACTCTGAGCCTTGCAGCCTGCGGCCAGAGAGACGAGCAGGCACCAAACCAGGGTACGGCGTACAAACAAGACAACCACCTTTCCATACCATGGCCCATTAGAGCATTTCTCCGGTTGCCGTGTCGCCTTTTGGGCCGTATGCGACCAGCTTTTTCTCAACCGAAAACCCCTTTTTCCGCCGTATTGCGCAGGAAAAATGCCAGGCTTTCCCATTCCTGTGCCTAGCGCCACAACCCCCGGAAAGGCGGAAAACGGGCCTTGCCCGAATCAGAAGATGCGCTCCGAATGGGTTAGATTCCCGGCGGCGCCTACTCCGGCGAGGGTGAAGCTGAAGCTGTACAGGTTCTCGTTTCTTACCGAGCCGAGAGCCAGGCGGCGGTATTCGACGACCAACCCACAACAGTTAAGGTTGTAAGAGGTCTCGACCCCGCCATACTGCAGGGCATCCTGGGTCAAGTCATAGCCGGCATTGGCGGCGATGCTCAGACCACGCTTCGTTGGGGCTCCATACCCTAGGAGTAGACGGAGCAGGTTGTATTTGGTTACCTGGCTGGCAAGGTTGGCGGTGAAAGTGCCATTCAGCGTCTGCAGCGTGGAATAGCCCAAACTCCCAAAAACGCTATCGCGACGGTAGTCGGCGAAGAGATTGCTGGCATCCAGCCGTTTGCTCTTAAAATCGTAATCCGCGTCCCATTCCAGGTCCATATGTTCACTGGTGCGGACCTTGAATCGTGAAATCACAGGGGACGCGTTGCGCGGTCCATTCAGAAAACTCACCCCCGTGAAGTCGAGCGTCGTAGCGAGCACATTGCGCCGGAAGGGAGACACGGCGCCCCCGAAGTAGGGCTCGAAGAAATACTTAGCGGCTAATTTCCAGGTGATCCACTGGCTGGTTTCACCGCCACACTCGGTGTAGTCCCACGGCACATAAATGGTCCCGTTGACCGGCGGGGGCAGGGCGCCGCTGCTACAGGACTTGGGGTGCAGATGCTTGAATAAGAGTCTCTGCGTCAAGGAGTATTCCACTTCATTCGTATCGCTCACGATGTCGACAGGATCGAAACGCGGGATGGATGAGAAGTTATTCACTCCGCCCACGTAGCGATATTGCAGCTCAGGCTCAATCGTGTGCCGCACGTCGCTGCCGAAAAGCTTCTCCAGCGCAGGCGCCTTGAAATCCCGAACCAGTACTGGTGGCCTTAGCTCGAAGCTGGCCTCCAGATCGGAGCGATTGACCGTAGCGCTAGACTGCATCGGTAAGGTGCTGGTCGGAGTCTGGCTTTGGGTGTAGAAGGTCTCTCTCGCGCCAAATTCCGGTCGCAGGGTCCAACCGTCCAGATGCAGTGGTAGAGAGAGGTGAGGGTAAAGATCGAAACGCCCAGCCTCGCCGCTCGCATAACCTGGCTCACTACGGCTAAGTCCGGCGGCGGATCCATCTACGCGCCATTGCAAGGGAGTGCCCTGTAACCGCCGCTCAATGGTGTCCAGATCCAGGCTCGGCAGGTGGAGGATGCGGATCTGCGGTGTGTCGTAGGTGTTCCCAACCTGTGTGATCCCTTCGAAATTTTGATAACGGTCGAAGTGAATGCTCGCCGAAAGTCCATCTTCATTGTGGGTGATGAATGCTGAAGACGTTACCTGGGAAGCGACAGCCAAGGCGAAGGATTCAGCGAACGCCTCGCGATAGACGTACGAACTTAGATATTCGCCGGTGGCGACGGCCCGGTTGTGCTCGTCCAGGTCAAAGTCCCGCCTGCCATTGAAGAGGATGTCCTGGCCGCCCTGGTTGATATAAGTGGGAGCCAGGCCACGGTCGAAGAGAGCCGTAAAGCGGGCCAAGACAAAATCCTCTCCTCGACCGCGATAGCGAAACTCGCCACTGGGCGACCATCCACGCTTGGAGAAGTATTGCGTGCCGAAGGTGACATCTGCGCTGCGATTGAGCACCAGGTAAAACGAGTCGCCGATGACTGTGCCCTTGGTAGACGACGTACCAAAAGTGGGTATCAGCAAGCCGGTTTCGCGGGTCTCAGTGCTTACCGGGTGCGTGATGTAGGGCAGGTAGAGAATGGGAACGCCAAACAGCGTGAAGTAGCTGTTCTTCGCTCGCGCCTGCCCATAATTCACACGGATCACGGAGGAATGTATGCGCCAGTCAGGATCAGGCAGAAGGCACGAGGTCATTGTGCCCTCGATGAGCTGATACCGCTCTGGTCCTTCCTTGATGAGCACCTTCCCTGTAAAGAGAAAGGGATTGGCGGTGGTGTAAATCAGCTTGCGCTTGCTCGTAGAGGGCTGGCGGCCAACACTTCCGGTTACGTTTTCGAAACGGCCGGTTTCCAAATCGAAATTAAGCTTGCCGTGATCCGCAAGAATCAGTTCGTTGTTCCGTTTGCCCTCGAGCCTTACATGGCCGTCCGCCTCGGCGTCGCTGGTCAGCCGATTGAAGGCGACTTTATCCGCGCTAAGAATGTAGTCCTTGTATTCGATCCTGACTTCGCCGGTCAGGGTAAAGACATCTCCATGCTTCTCCTGTTGGTTGGCTCGAAAGACGACAGGAATACCCGAAGGCGGCGCCTCAACGACTTCAGCAACCGGATAGCCAGGGGCATCGGGGAGAGATCCTGCCGGTTCTTGCGGACTTTGCGGCGTTGCTTCTCTGTCGACCGCAAGGTTGGACTCCGCTTTACCAGAGGCAGCGGTCCCGGGAGCTTGCGAGGGAAACTGCTTGGTCAACGTCTGTGGCAAAAGCTGAGGATGACACAGCATTAACGCTGTGATAAACAAAAAGGTGCGGATTCTCATTACCAGGGGCGAGGTTAGGATAGCAAATGACCCGCGCTCACAACGTTTGACGATTCCGCCGCTCTGGCCGTTGCAGGATCGTTCTCTCGCCTTCATTGCCTTTGTCAATGAACAAAGAAGCGTGTCTCTGTCGCCTCCGCAAAACCCGGATTTCTTCTCACGCCTGATGGGACCAGCAAACCTCTTATGGTCTCGCATTGCCGGGACCGGACACGCGGCTCTTTATGGCGCCGCGTATTAAAAAATTCCGGGTGAATTGCCGACCAAGCCGGATACACACGCTGCCATGTGTGCCCGTGTCCACACTTCGCATTATGGGGCCACGAAACGCGGAGCATGCAACAGGAGAACAGAATTGAGTCCTTCTTCGCCTAATGTCGGAGAGCATCTCTTCCAAGCGGACACCGAACTAGTGCCGGCGTGGAAGCAGGAACTGAACCAGCGCCTTGCTGCGACACGCTCGCGCCGATTGCGTATTCAAGGGGAGCACGTCCAGGGTGAGCAAGTGCCGCTTCCGGGTCTGGAGCATATGGAGCGCAAAGTCGAATCCCGCGCTTCCAGGCTGGCCGCTAAGGTAGCTCAACGTTATGCAAATGCTCCCTCCTACAGCGAAGTCTTAACCGCTAAGGCTCGATGCGAGGGAGACGTTCCAATGCCCGCGCTAGCTGCCGGCGACGTTGTTGACTTATTACCGGAACCCTCTCCCGAGAGTTGGAGCGGTCCGCCGGAGGCCGAGCTGATCAGCGGGAAACCGGGGCTTGGCGCAGCCGTGGATGCTGATCACGTTACCGCCTCGTTTTTGCCTGCCGGGGAATCAGACGAAGCGGTAAAACCGTTGGCGGTAAACTTGATTGATTATCCTCGGGAGCTGGTGGCAGCCCGTAAAGTCCGTCCCCGGCTCGCGGAAGGTCCGCTGCGTGAGAGTTCGCAGGCAACGGGACAGGGTCAGCTCAAAATCTTCGAAGTGGCGCCGGAGAGCATCTCGCAGACAGTGCGTATCGGCGCCGCCGGTGGGGAGTGGTCTCCTATTCGACTGGATACCGATCGCGTTTCCCAACTTTCCGACGACGTGCAGTCGTTCACTCAGGAGACGCCGCTCAAGGCAGCGCCATTGGAAGACCGCCTGATGGCCGGAATCTTCGACCTGGCCCTGGTTATAGCTGCGTTTGCTCTCTTTGTACTGGTCTTTGTTGCCTGTACGGCACATCCACCCTCAGGCAGGCCGGCGCTCCTGGCCGCCGGTTTGGTGCTGGGAGGGTTCTTCCTTCTGTACCAATACCTGTTCTTCAAGTTTGCCGAGGGCACTCCAGGAATGCGCTACGCGAAGATTGCGCTGTGCACCTTCGAGGACGAGAACCCAACCCGCCAAGCCATGTGCAAGCGCGTTTTGTTCTTGATGCTTTCGGCTGCACCGCTGGGACTGGGCTTTGCCTGGGCTTGGTTCGACCCGGATCGCCTGGGATGGCACGACCGCCTGTCAAGGATCTACCAGCGCAGCTATTCCTAGCAATCCAGGCCGCGGAAAAGGCGGTTGCGCGTATCCCCGGAACGACCTGTCCCGGCGAGCTGTGGAAGCGCAGTGGACCTGCGGTTTCGTTAAACGACGAACAGCGCTCCACGGGCTCCGTGAATATCCCGCTCTGCGTAAAGCCGCGCCGTAAGTAAGGGGCTGATGAGGGGCTTAGTGTCTGCGTGAGAGAAACTCAGTCCCGTAGAGCCTGCCCGGCGTCCCGTGGGAGCTTGTCGAAGGGGACGGTTGAGAGTCAGACTTGTCCAAATTAGCTTTTTTGGATCGGCCGATTTGTACAGCACTTGCTGAAAACCAATCAACGATCAGGGTGTATCGGAACCAGTCCCGTAGGGACGGCTGAGAGTAGCCCAGGACGTCAGTCCAACGAGCCCGATATATTCCCTAATTTGGACAGCTCTGGCTGAGAATATCCCAGGACGCCAGTCCTGGGCTTCCTCACCGACTCTGCCTGCGGCCTTTACGTCACGCACCCTAACTCACCGGCGCCAGCAACGCAGAAGCCGCTGCCCCAATCACCGCGACCTCGCTATTTTCCGGGACGACCTCCAATGCATAACTCTGCAGCGGGCTCATCTTGACCATTTGCCACAAGTACTCTTTCAATAAATTCAGGTCGAGGAAACGCACGTTGATACCGGTGAAATAGAAGCGCCCAGGGCCGCCCAAATGGATCGAGGTGGCAGTCGCCGCACCCAACCCGCGATGCCAAAGGCGCACGAACTCCATGCAGCGCGCGTCGCCCTTCTTGGCTGCGGCAAAAACCTCTTCCGGTTCCATATCGAGGAAGCGTAGCCGCATCGCGCGATACCCCATGATTCCTTCCAGGTGGCCCCGCCCTCCGCATCCGCAATAGGTCTCTTTGGGATCGAGCGTCACCACCATATGACCACCCTCCCATACCCCCGGCGTATAGGGATAGCGTCCGAACCCAATTCCGTTGCCGATGGTCCAAACCCGCACCAGGCGATCCGTTCGCCCTTGCGTCACCGCCAGCCCCGCCGCAACCGCATCGGCATCATTCATTGTCTTCAATGGGGCCACGATCCCCTTCGACTGAAAGGTGGCAGCGAGCGCCTCGGCGATTTTTCCACCCTTCAGCTGGGCAAGGTTAGGAGAATCCTCCACGATACCCTCGCGAATAATTCCGGGAAGGGCGACACCGATGGCATCAATCTGCCCCTCAGGACGCAGTGCCATGACCTGGTCGGTGATCAAATGGCAAAGGCTTTCGAAGGGGTGTTCCAGAAGAGCTTCGTGGTCGTCCGGATTCTCCGGATAGCGGCTCAGCTCTCCCACCAGTTTGTGGTCTTCCATGAGCCCCGCGACAATCCTCGAGGACACGACAATGCCAATGGTCCTGCTCATCAGCTCTTCCTTCAGTCCGCCGCCCGGGCCAGCCGGTTGATGCCGTTGAACGCGGCAGCCTTATAGCATTCGGCAAGGGTGGGGTAATTGAACACCGTATCGATGAAGTAGTCCAGTGTACCGCCGAGCGACATGACGGCCTGCCCAATGTGCAGCAGTTCGCTGGCGCCCTCGCCGATAATGTGCACGCCCAGCAGGTGCCGGGTTTCACGATGAAACACGATCTTCAGGCGTCCCGTGGTATCGCCGCGAATCTGTCCCCGGGCGATCTCGCGATAGTAGGCGACCCCGACTTCATATGGCACATCTTCATCAGTGAGCTGTTCCTCGGTTTTGCCAATGAACGAGATCTCCGGGATCGTATAAATGCCATAAGGGTAGTAGCTGGGATTAGACACCAGGTTCTCATTGCCGAGGGCGCGCGCCACGGCAATCCGGCCTTGTTCCATCGACACCGAAGCAAGACTGGGAAAACCAATTACGTCCCCAACCGCGAAGATATTCGGCACCTTGGTGCGAAAGTCCTTATCCACCGGGATGCGGCCGCGAGAATCCGGCTCGATGCCGACCGAGGCCAAATTGAGTTGGTCGACATTGCCCGACCGGCCGACCGCATACAGCAATGCGCCGCCGGAAATTCGCTTCTTGCTTTCCAGGTTGGCAACCACACTGCAATCGGGCAGTTCTTCCACGCTCTCCACTTCTTCGTGCAAGCGCATGGTCACCCGGCTGTCGCGCAAGTGGTAGCTGAGCGCCTCTACGATTTCCTGGTCGGCAAACTCCAGCAGCTTGGGCCGCTTTTCGATCAGGGTGACGCGCACGCCCAGCGCAGCGAACATGCAGGTGTACTCCACACCGATAACCCCGCCCCCAACTACGATGAGTGACTTGGGCAGATTAGGCAGGTCGAGAATTTGATCGCTGTTGACGATCGATCGACCATTGATGGGCACCCTTGGCGAATCGGCCGGCTTGGTGCCGGTGGCGACGATTATGCTTTTCGCCTCATACGTCTGCGTGCCGCCCTCGTTGGTCACCTTCACGTGGGTGGCGTCTTCAAAGCTGGCCACTCCGGGGAGCACATCGATCCCGTTGCGCGAAAGCTGTGCCTCGGTCACATCGATCTCGGTCTTGATCACGTGCTGTACGCGGAAGGCAAGGTCCGCCATCGTGATCTTTTCCTTGACCTTGTAATTCATCCCGTAGATCGAGCGATAGTTATAGCCGGAGAGATGCAGCACGGCCTCACGCATCGTTTTGCTGGGGATGGTACCGGTGTTTACAGAGACCCCACCGATGGTCCGCATTCGCTCCACCACTGCGGCCTTCTTGCCCAGCTTATTCGCGTAGATGGCAGCGCGCTGCCCCGCTGGGCCGGAACCAATGATGAGTAGGTCGTAAGTAATCATGCCTTGTTGGAAGGGTACCGGAAGAACGAATTGAAGATATTAATTTCCCATTTCTGTGAGTTCAATGAAAACCCTGAAAGCAAATAGGATGTCTTCTGTCTAGCATACTCGGGGCCTTTATGAGAAATGCAGAATAGACTCCTCCCCATGCAGCTCTGTGCCATAACGGACCGCAGGCGCCTTTCGGCAGCGACTCAATCCGAGGCAGATCTTCGCCGCAGGCTTCTCGATCTGGTGCGGGACTGGACAGCAGCGGGCGTACATTTCATCCAATTGCGGGAGAAGGATCTCAGTGCACCCGACCTCCAATCCCTCGCCAGGGAGTTGGTGGAGAAGATCGGGCGCAACCCTACCAAGCTGCTGGTGAATATCCCCGCGGCGGGATCGGCTGCGCTGGCGGTGGCCGCCGGCGCCGACGGAGTGCATCTTGCCGGAAAACCTGTGCCCGGTGCGGCCCGGAGCGTGCGCCAGATCTTCCGCTCTGCCGGCCGTGAAGCCATCCTCAGCGTTCCCTGCCACAGCCTCGACGATATCCGTGTGGCCCGGAAAGAAGAGGTGGACCTGATCCTCTTCTCTCCGATTTTCGAGAAACCTGCAGCTCCGCAAGCCGCGCCCCAGGGCCTGGAAGCGCTCCGGGAGGCTTCTGCAGAGGCTGAAAGCATACCCGTCTTTGCCCTAGGCGGCGTCACTAGCTTAAATGCCGGAGATTGCCTTACCGCTGGCGCCGCTGGAGTCGCCGGCATTCGACTCTTCGCGCTAGACGATTGGCGACGGCTGCTCCCGGCAAACTGAGCCTAGGGAACGATATATAGTGGGATAAGACTTAACATGCAGAGTGTCCGTTTGAAAAAGTCGTTGACCCTCCCTCGCTTGGCCCCCAGATTTCCATGGACCCGGCAGTTTCCGTTCATCCTAAGCGCACTTCTGTTTGCGGCAGCCATGCTCCCGTGGGCTATTCCCTGCCTTGCCCAAGACACGCAAGCCGTGCCTGCGGCGCCCGAAGCCAAAGAGAGATTCGATGTTGGCGTCAGCGGGTTGTATCAGGTGACCAACGCCTCCAACGGCAACTCCATTCGCGAGGATACGACCGAATCAGGCGGAGCCTTGATTAGCTTTCGCCAACCCTGGCGACCCTGGATGGGATATGAAGCAGATCTCAGCTTCACCAAATTCTACGAGGCTTACAACAAGGGCGTAGTCAAGGTAGAGAGCAACGTAACCGACTTCAGCTTCTCCTATCTGCTTCAATCACCGCCTATTTATGGGGTTCAGCCATACCTGACCGTGGGCGGCGGGATTATTGTCTTTTCCCCCATATCCGGGACGCTCACCAACTTGAATCAGACGGTGCCGAACTCGCTGCCGTCTCAGCTGCTGCCGGAGTTCACGTATTCTTTCGGCCTCAAGATGCCTTTGTTCTCGCGCTTCGGCGTGAATGGTGGGCTTCGGGGCTTAAAATACAAAACGCCTGATTTCCACCAGGTCTCGATCGATACCCGCACGCTGCGAACCACCCTGCAGCCAAATATCGGCGTATATTATCGCTTTTGAGCCAGAGGTAACCACGGGAGGATGCGGCCGCGCATCTAACCCCTCTTGCAATCACCCAGTCACTGTGAGAATGCCATGGCCATATTGATTACCGTGCTCGATCTGGAGCGGGAGCCGCTTGAATTCAGCGAGACCGTTCCTCCCGGCGCCATCGATTACGGCTCCGGGATCCGGCAATTGGACGGCATGCCGGTGAGCGGCCGCGCCGACCTCCTCACCGAGCATCGCGGGGCCCACAACCTGATTCATGACATCCGTTTGCGGGCCGCCTACCAGGGCAACTTCGAAATGCCGTGCGCCCGTTGCCTCGATCCCGTGGCCCATCGGCTGGATGAACACTTCGACCTGATTTTCCGACCCACTGGTGTCGACGCAGACGCCGCGGAACACGCTATCTCGACCTCCGATACCGAAATCGGGTACTATGAAGGAGGCCGTCTTGCGGTTGAGGATGTATTACGCGAACAGGTGCTGCTCTCCCTGCCCGCGAGAGCGCTCTGCCAGCAGGACTGCAAGGGACTTTGCCCGCGCTGTGGACGGAATCGGAATACCGAGCTCTGTGCTTGCGAAGCAAGCCAGGGCGATGCGCGGTGGGCAGCGCTGGCCGATCTCCGCAGCAGGATGAAAACGTAAAGTTGAAAGCGATCCCAGTGATGCAGCCGTTTCGGGGCATGCCCGGCAATGCCGGACCAGCACTCTGGGAGAACGCCTGAAAGGAATCTGCAATGCCGAATCCAAAGCGGCGCCATTCCAAGCGCCGCACTGCCATCCGCCGTTCGCACGACGCACTCACTCCGATCACTGTCTCGGAATGTCCTAACTGCCACGAGCGCAAACTCCCTCATAGGGCTTGCCCCAAATGCGGCATCTACAAGGGTCGCGAAGTGCTCGAAGCCAAGGAAGCCTAGCCGAATTTGTGCCCACGCTAACGGATATTGCACTCGATGCCATGGGTTCGGACAAAGCTCCCGATCCCGAGATCAAGGGCGCAATCCTAGCTTGCCGGCAGCTCCCGATCCGCGTTCATCTGGTTGGGCCAGAGGATCGTCTGCGCTCTGCGCTCAAGGAAGCTGCTGACGGTGAAAACCTGCCGATCGTGATCGTTCCCGCAGCGGAATGGATCACGATGGATGAGAAGGCGGCTACCGCCATCCGCAAGAAGCCCGGAAGCAGCATGCGTGTGGGCCTTCGCCTGGTCAAAGAAAACAAGGTGGCCGGCTTTCTCACCGCGGGCAATACCGGTGCGGCTATGGCCTTGGCCAAGATGGTGCTGGGGGCATTGCCCGGAGTCGACCGTCCTTCCCTTTCCGCGCTCTTGCCCACCTCGTCCGGCTCCCGCTGCGTGCTGCTCGATGTGGGCGCCAATGTCGACTGCAAGCCGCATAATCTGGAGCAATTTGCCGTGATGGGCGAGATGTACGCGCGGAGCGTGCTCAAGATTCCACGTCCTCGCGTTGGCTTACTCTCCATCGGTGAAGAGGAAGGCAAGGGAAACGATCTAACCCGCGAGGCTTCTCCGCTGCTCAAGCAGCTCTCCATCAACTTCATCGGCAATGTTGAGGGTCGCGACATTTACAACGGCAATGCCGACGTTGTGGTCTGCGACGGATTTGTCGGCAATGTCGCGCTAAAAACGTCAGAGGGGCTGGCCCGCCTGGTTCGCGATTTATTGCGCCAGTCGCTCAACTCCACGGTCACCGCGCAAGTAGGCGCGCTGCTCTCCCGTAAAGCATTCAACGACTTCAAGAAGCGCCTCGACCACTCCGAATACGGCGGCGCGCCGCTACTCGGCCTGCGCGGTGTTTGCATCGTGAATCATGGCTCTTCCAACGATCGCGCTATCTACAATGGTATCCGCGTGACGGCTGAGTTCGCCCAGGCCGGTATCAACCAACGGTTGGAGCAGGAGTTTGCCATCCGCCGGCCGGCGGATGCGGAATCCGAACCGGACTTAGGCCTGCCCATCCAGCCACTTCACTAGCCCAAATGCACGAATGAGCAAGACAGCCTTCCTATTTCCAGGTCAAGGATCACAAAGCGTCGGCATGGGCCGTGCCCTCGCCGAAGCTTTTCCCATTGCGCGCCAAACCTTTGAGGAAGCCAATGACGCTCTGGGCTTCGACCTGGCTGAGCTCTGCTTTAGCGGCCCGGAAGAGCAGCTCCGCCTGACGGAGTTCACCCAGCCCGCGATCTTCACCGTATCCGTCGCGGCCCTACGAGTTCTGGCCGCAGCCGGAGCAACCGCCGATTATCTTGCCGGACATTCGCTGGGAGAATACTCGGCCAATGTCGCTGCCGGGACGATCGAGTTCGCTGCTGCCGCCCGCACCGTGCGCCGCCGCGGGCAGTTGATGCAAGAGGCCGTGCCCCCAGGTCAGGGCGCCATGGCCGCCGTTCTCGGTATGCCTCTGGAAACGGTTATTGCCCTATGCCAGGATGCTTCTAGAGAAGCGGGGACGCCGGTCGAGCCGGCCAACATGAACTCTCCCGAACAAACGGTCATCTCTGGAGCAACTGGGGCGGTCGAGCGGGCCATCGGGCTGGCCAAAGAACGGGGGGCCCGCCGCGCAGTGTTGCTGCAGGTCTCCGCACCTTTCCACTGCAGCCTCATGCAGCCTGCCCAGGATGCCCTCACCCCCGTACTGCAAGACCTTCCATTCTTGGCCGCCAGCGTTCCAGTGGTGGTCAATGTGGATGCCGCGCTGGTGACCGAGCCGCAGGCGCTGCGTGATGCACTGGTGCGCCAGGTCACGGGCGCTGTCCGTTGGACGGAATCCATGCAGCTGCTGATCGCCCACGGAGTCACCAGCTTCGTTGAGGTCGGTCCGGGCAAGGTGCTCAGCGGGCTGCTACGGCAGATTGACCGCAGCCAGAAGTGCGCCCAGGCGGAAGACCCGGCGAGTATTGAAAAGCTGCTGGCCGCTAGCTAGTCTGTCGAAAGCTGGACCGGAGAGAAGCCAATCGTCTTCGTCTTGCGCTCGACCCATAAGAAGACAGGCGTCTTTTGTCCATTGATTAAAACCCCGACTACCACGCCGGACCCTACTGTCTTTGACATCACGATCTTATGAGTCTTGATGTCGCCCCAGTCGCTGGAGTGTCCCCAATCCACTTCAAAGCGGCCATACGGGTATTGCGCATACTGTTGCGTGTGCTGCTGCCAGTCTGGATCGTGGTTCCAGATAGCGAAGGCCTTAGGCATGTCCCTGGCTTCGACGGCCGCAAAGAATTGATTCACGCGATGCTCCTGCGGCCAATTCCAGAAATACCAGAGAAAGCCGGCAAGCACGAATAGGGTGATGAGGCTCGCGATCAGGATCTTCTTGCGCGCGCGCGCCTTGGCAGGATCATAGGTTGGTGCATCGAGCAGGGTCATGGCGTTGAAGCGCTCCTCGCCTCTCCCGCAAAGTTTACTCTGATCGCATCCTTGTCGGCGAGGTGCCGTTCCAGTTCTCTAACGGGAATAGGAGATCTGTTCCTGTTCCATCTTGCGTTCCAGCGCCAGCTCAATCAACCGCGAGATCAGGTCGCGATAGTTCACACCGGAAGCCTCCCACAGCTTGGGATACATGCTGATCGAGGTAAAGCCCGGCATCGTATTGATCTCGTTAAGGTAGAGCCGTCCGGAATCGCCTGCCTCGAGAAGAAAGTCCACCCGTGCCAGACCCGCGCAGTCACAGGCACGGAAGGCGTCGAGCGCCATGGCCTGCACCTGTTTGCTCTGCTGTTTCGTCAGCTTGGCGGGAATGATGGCCTGTGAGCCTTCGCTGAGATACTTGGCCTCGTAGTCGTAGAATTCTTTCCCCGGGACGATCTCGCCCACTACGGAAGCTGTAGGCTCATCGTTGCCCAGCACTGCGACCTCGAGCTCACGTGCCTTGCCCATCTTGGCCCGGTTGCCGCGGCCGCCGACCGCCTGTTCGACGACGATCTTGCGATCAAAGCCGGCTGCCACTTCGACGGCTGGGCCAAGTTCCTTGCGATCATGCGCTTTGTTGATACCGACCGACGAACCCAGGTTGGCCGGCTTAACGAAGAGCGGATACTTGAGCTCTGCCTCGAGCCTGGCGATGATCTTTTTCGGGCTTTTCTCCCACTCCCGGCGCAAAAATGTAACGTGCTTGGTGATAGGTAATCCGGCGGCAAGGAAGAGGCGCTTCATCACTTCTTTATCCATGCCGGTTGCCGATCCCAGAACCCCGGAGCCGACGTAGGCCAGCCCAGCGAGCTCGAACAGGCCCTGCATGGTGCCGTCTTCGCCGAATGTCCCGTGCAGCACCGGAAACACCACGTCTAACTGCAATACGTCGTGGGCCGGGGAGATCGAAGATGCCTCCCGTTCGAACGGCACCAGCGAGCCGCCCCGGCCCCCACCCGCGGCCGGCATTGGGGGCACAATTACGCCCTCCCCCTTAGCCAGCAATGCGGCCGGTGCGGTGTGTTGCGGATCCCCCGCGCGCAGCGTCCCGGTGTCGGGGAAGTCCCCAGCCAACAGGCGTTCGGCGTCCCCGGATACCACCCAGCGGCCCTGCTTGGTAATGCCGATCGGCACCACCTCATAACGAGTGCGGTCGATTGCTTTGAAAACCGAGGCGGCTGAAAGTAGGGAGACTTCATGCTCGCCGCTCCGCCCGCCAAAAAGTATGCCCACGCGAAGTTTCTTCTTCATGCCGTTCTGATTCTATGGCTCTTCGATAGGTCCGGTTAGACAACCTAAGTTGCATCTTCTGATGCGGTCACTGTCAGCGCTGGTTCCCTTTTAGTCTTCTCACCGCTGTCTGTAGATCTGGACGGGTGGGCCCCATGTTCGCAACAGCGTACACGGTCCGAAAATGATGGCGAAGCCCTTCAAACGCTTTCGCCGATCTTTCTCTAACGGAGGACGGGTGCCCCACATCTCGCTCGTTTTTCGCGAGATGTGGGATACCACTACTCTTTCCGTCTGACTCTCGATTCACCCGAGGCACTTAACGGTCAACCTCGTTGCGAAAAATGAGCGAGATATGGGCGCGCCGGTAGTGAGGGAACGAGAAGCAGAGCTCCTGACGTACGGCTGTCTCAAACCGACGCCATCTGCCGTTTCTCCGCGGAGTCATTCTCATTCCGCTCTACCCGCAGCGCGATGAGCGCAACCAGCAGAGCCACGCTGGCCACCGCCGCGCTGCCCAGAGAAAGATAACGGTAGCCAATGCCCTCAGTCAGCATGATGCCGCCAAGACTTGCGCCCAGGGCATTTCCCAGGTTGAATGCACCCTGATTCAAGGTAGAGGCCAGGTTAGGAGCCCCTCGTGCCTGGTCAACAATCCGCGCCTGCAGGGGAGCCCCAGCGGCGAAGTGAATGCAACCCCACACGAAGACCATCACTACTGCCGGCACGACGGTCGGTTCCAGCAAGGGCATAGCCAGGAAGATCACGATCAACAACGCAATGCCGCCAATTAGCACCGGCATCTGTTTCCAGTCCGCGAGTCGGCCGCCAAGCAGGTTCCCTAGCGTAATGCCCACGCCGAAGACCACAAGCACCTTGGTCACGGCGCCCGGCGAGAGGTGCGTCACCTGCTCGAGAATCGGAGCGATATAAGTGAAGACACAGAACAAAGAAACCGAAGAGAGCGTGCTCAGGGCAAGCACGAGCTGCACTTGGGGTCGTACCACAGCGTGAAACTCATGCTTGAGGTGCAATTTCTCGGCCGGTTGCGAAGGCACCATGCGCAACAGACCTAAACCAGCGACCAAGCCAATCGGAATCAGTGCCCAGAAAGCGAAGCGCCATCCGAACGCCTGGCCTAAAGCCGTCCCGGCAGGAACCCCCAGCACATTTGCCAGCGTCAGCCCGCTGAACATAAGCGCAATTGCCTGCGCCCGCTCAGAGCGCGGCACCAGGTGAGAAGCGACTATGCTGCCGATACCGAAAAACGCTCCGTGACAAAGCGCGGTGAGAATGCGCGCGCAAAGAAGAAGCAGGAAGGTCGGAGCCAAAGCGCACAGTGCATTGCCGGCAAGGAACATGCCCATCAAAATCAGCAGCGCCCGTTTACGGTCCATCCGCGACAAGGCGAGTGCCACCAACGGCGAGCCCAGGGTCACGCTGAGCGCATAGCCGGAAACGAGAATCCCAGTCTTGGGAATGCTGACCCGGAAACTATGGGCGAGATCCGGCAGCAGCCCCATGATGATGAATTCCGAGGTGCCGATGCCAAAGGCTGAGACGGCCAGTGCAAATAAGGGCTTTCGCATAGGTCATCTCTATTGTCCCCGATCTGGCGCCGCTCACATTCACCATCTGCAGATATTCACGCCGAGGTATATCTCCTCGCATCTCTCATCAGAGTGGCATCTCCATAAAAACATTCGCTCGCGTGTAGGGCATCGGCGGGATGTTCCCGGGTGGCACATGGCGAAATCCGACTGACTCATAGAGATGCACAGCGTTTGTGAGCTTTGCATTGCTGCCCAGGAACAAAGACTTGGCCCCTATTTGCTTCGCCTGTGTGATCGCGTGCTCCAGCAGCCTGCGGCCAATCCCAAAGCCACGTAGCTCTGGGGCCACCGCCATCTTCGATAGTTCATAAACACCCTGACCGAGCGGGATCAATGCCACGCAGCCGACAGCCTGGTGCCCGAGATAAACCATGAAGATGTGCCCGCCTTTCCCAAGAATCTTGTTCTCAGGGTCGCCCAGCGTTTCCCGGTCCATCTTCTCCAAAGTGAAATAGCGGGTGATCCACTCTTCGTTCAGGGTTCTAAACGCGGTGGTGTCCTCTCCTGTCTTGAGCGATCGAATCTCAATCTCCGGCAGGCCGGCCCCTCGCTCTCCACCTGAAGCCCACATCTCCTCTTCGCGTATCGCCATCGCCTTGCTCCTTAATCAGAAGTCTGCCTTTTTAGATCGATTACGTCCAATATCTTGTTTCACTGGATTAAGATGTCCAGCATATGGATCGCGACATAGAACTGCGGCACTTACGTTACTTCGTTGCGGTCGCCGAAGAGCTCCACTTTGGCCGCGCTGCGGAGCGCCTGCATGTAGCCCAACCGCCTCTCTCGCAACAGATTCGCAAGCTCGAGGAACTGCTGGGATATCCACTTTTCACCCGCACCTCCCGCTCGGTCATTCTTACCAGCGCCGGCGAGGCGTTACTGCAGCGCGCACGAAGGACGCTGCGTAATGTGCAACGCGACATTGACGAAACCCGCAGCATTGGCCGCGGAGACGTCGGCTCGCTTCATGTCGGCTTCATCGGATCAGCCATGCTCTCCGCCTTGCCCGGCATCTTCCGCTCCTACCGTGAGGCTTACCCCCGGGTACGGCTGCACCTGCACGAGTCATTCACTGCGCTGGTGATGGAGGGCCTGGAGAACGGCACGCTCGATGCCGGGATCCTGCGCGATGGGGATCCGGTGGAAGGCGTGCATGTGACCACGATCCTGTCCGAACCCTTCGTTGCCGTGCTGCCGGCGACACACTCCTGCGCCAGGCAGAAGAGCATCTCTCCCGCGGCGCTGCGAGGCGAACCCTTTATCTACTATCCTCGAAGCGCCGGTGCCCGGGCCTATGAGAAGCCGTTGACGCTCTGTGAGGAGCACGGCTTTCGTCCGCAGATTGTTCAGGAGGCTCAGCACTGGCTCAGCATTCTGCGCTTGGTCGGCGCCGGGCTCGGGGTTTCGATCGCTCCCGCATGTGTTCGCCGCATTGCTTCGGCCGAGGTCGTTTGCCTACCGCTTCGCGGCGCAAAAGCAGTCAGCAACGTCGAGCTGGCGTGGCTCGCTGGGGACGCGCGGCCCATTGTCGAGCGTTTCAAGCAAATCGCTGAAAGCACTCGAGGGATGCAGTGACTCGTCCTTACTTTTTAGCCACACCTCGTCTCGCCTTCAGCCACTGGCACGAGGATGATTTGCCTCTAGCCATGACGCTCTGGGGTGATCCCAGGGTCTCAGCGTGGATCGGTGGTCCTTTTGCAGAGGAAGAGGTCCGAGCGCGACTTGCTCGCGAGATCGAAACGCAGCTCGCGCACAAAGTTCAATACTGGCCATTGTTCCTGCTTCAAGACGGAGAACTCACCGGATGTGCGGGGTTGCGGCCGTATGGAGAGGATAAGCAAATTCTGGAGTTGGGATTTCACTTTCGCCCAGCATACTGGGGCCAGGGCCTCGCTCAGGAAGCGGCACGGGCTGTGATCGCCTTTGCCTTTGAAACCCTCGCCGTCAAGGCTCTCTTCGCGGGACACCACCCGGAAAATGCAGCGTCCCAGCGCCTGCTTACGAGACTCGGATTTCGCTATACCCATCAGGAAATCTATCTCCCAACGGGTCTTCTCA
This sequence comes from uncultured Acidobacteriaceae bacterium, assembly GCA_963815175.1. GTDB lineage: Bacteria > Acidobacteriota > Terriglobia > Terriglobales > Acidobacteriaceae > PALSA-350. Next base: position 5,742 of record CAWFGM010000003.1, on the reverse strand, counting down.
ATCCGGCGTATCTGCTCAAGAATCCAAAGGCACTTTAGCGCCAGTTGGTTCAATGCCGGCGAGGATGGTGACAATCTGCCCGAAGGGAACGAAGATCGCGAGGCTCGAGGAGGAGGCCTTCTTTTGTAGTTTGCCGACGACCCTGTCGACCGCTTCCTGGCTCTCGATCCAGATGCCGGCATCTTCCACTGCCAGTAGCTTTACACTCTCCAGCTTTTCATTATCGATAAAGCTGGGTCCCATCACGATCACCTGCAGACCGACCAACTTGCGCAGTTCTATTTCCATGCGTACCTAGACGCTTGCGGCCGCAGGGGGGTTGTGCTGCTGGATTCCGGTCAGAGGATCTTTTTTCCGAAGGCGGAGCAGATCAACTCCACCGCCAGCTCGGCGGTTCGATTGTGCTCGTCAATGACAGGGTTCACCTCAACCACCTCAAAGCTCAGTAATCGTCCATGATCGGCGAGGATCTCCATCGCCAGGTGCGCTTCGCGATAAGTAGCCCCACCGCGCACAGGCGTGCCCACGCCAGGAGCGTCTTCCGGATCGATCCAGTCCATGTCCAGGGAGACGTGGTATCCGGCCGTGCCCCGGCCGGCTGCGCGTAAGGCTTCTTCCATCACCGTGCGCATGCCTCGCTCGTCGATATCGCGCATGGTGTAGACCTCGGCGATACCGGCGCGCCGGATGTTATCTTTCTCTGTAGCGTCGATGTCGCGTACACCGATCAGCACCGCATTGTCTGGCGTAACTTTCGGCCGCCAGTCATAGATGCTCGAGAGCATATCCGGTCCCAGGTCCAGTAGAGCTGCCAGCGGCATGCCATGTACGTTGCCGCTAGGCGAGGTTTCAGGTGTGTTGATATCGGCGTGAGCGTCCATCCAGATCAAACCGATCTTCTGGTTGCGCCGGCGGTAGAATTCAGCGACTCCCGAGACCGAGCCCGCGGCTACGGAATGATCGCCTCCGAGAATTAACGGGGTGATGCCTTCCTCCAGGGTTTGCAGCACAATGCCGGCCACCCCCGCGCAGGTCTCGGTGATCTCTCTGAGGTACTTGGCGTTGGCTTCGCCGGCATTTCGAGTCTCAGCGATGGCGACAGGCACATTTCCCCCATCGCTTACCCGATGACCCAGAGACTCAAGCCTGGCTGCGAGACCGGCTACCCTGACCGCGGAAGGTCCCATGTCGACACCGCGGCGCGACTGGCCTAGATCGAGAGGTGCGCCGATGATACGAATCTGGCGCGGCGGAAGGGACTGCACTCCGCCGTGTAAGAGACTACCCGCCCCTTGCCTATCCGTGGGGCCGGGAATTCTTTCCTTCACCATGATGTCCTGTTCTTCGAAACCGCAACCTTCTCTTTGCCCAGCCTCCGCCCAAAAAGAATCTGTTTCGCGCTTCGGGCTGTGACATCGTGACAAAGATACCAGAGAAGCTTATAGATCGATCGCGGGCCGCGAATAGAATCAAAGGTCGAGCCGTTTTCGCGAGACCAAGGCAACGACGGATTGGATCCTCGATGGGCGCGAGTGAGGAAGATCGGGCCGTGCCCGGCAGCGTTACCGGCAACACCACTGGCTTCAGGCCGGTTCTCTCGTTAAGAGCGTTGGTTTTCTTTGGCCTTGCCTTTGTTGGTCCAACAGCCCCCTATACCTTCTTTGGAGTAGGGGCGGTGCAATCCCGCGGGCACTTCGCGTTGGTGTATCTGATCGCGTTGATCGCGGTCAGCTTTACTTCTGCTAGTTACGGAAAAATGTCCGGGGCATATCCCGAAGCAGGCTCCACGTATGCCTATGCCTCCAAGGCGATCCACCCCATTGCCGGTTACCTTTCCGGCTGGGTGATGATCCTCGATTACATCCTGATGCCGATGCTTTGCGTCATCGTCGTGGGCGCCACCTCCCACAAACTATTGCCGGCTGTTCCCTACAGTGCCTGGGTCGTCTTTACCGCACTCATCATTACTGGTATCAACCTGCGCGGCATCGAAATGACTTCCCGGGCGGCAACCATCTTCAATATTGTTCTGGCCTTTTCTGTTCTATGGTTCCTCGGCGCAGCGGTATGGGCTTTGACCCACGGAGTCGGACGAGGAACGCTGTTCTCGCTAGAACCGTTCTACTCGCCTTCGCAGTTTTCGCTCAAACTGGTGATGGCGGCGACGCCCGTCGCCGTACTCTCGTTTCTCGGATTCGACGGAATTTCAACCTTGGCCGAAGACGCTAAGAACCCCAAAAAAGACATTGGGCGGGCAACGATACTCGTCTGCTTTATCGCTGGCGGCCTCTTCATTCTGCAGACGTATCTTGGACAACTCATTTGGCCCAACTACTCCACATTCAATCCCGTTGAGACTGCGTTTAGCGATATCGGCCGGCGAATCGGCGGCCCCGCACTCGCCTATCTGATCGCCTTGCTGGTCATCGCCCAAGCCTGGGCCAGCGGAATTACCAGCCAGGCCAGCGCTTCGCGTCTACTGTTTGCCATGGCGCGAGATGGAAGGTTGCCACATGCCGTCTTTGGATATGTGCACCCCACCCTGAGGACCCCGACGTATAGCATGCTCCTGATGGGTGGCATCGCCTTGGTAGCGGGGTTATTCCTGGACCTTGACAAGGCGGCGGAACTGGTCAATTTCGGCGCCTGCGCCGGCTTCATGGCCGTGAACCTGTCTGTTATCGGCTGTTATTTTGTTCAACGGCGCGAGCGCGGTCTGAAGGGTCTCTGGAAATATCTCTTGTCGCCGCTGATTGGCTTCCTGGTCTGCCTCTGGATCTGGTTAAGTGTCTCACCGCTTGCGCTCCGGGTTGGCCTGCTCTGGAGCTTCGCCGGCGTACTCTACCTGCTCCTGCTGCTGCATCGCCGCGGTATGAACCTGGACGGCCTCGCGTCTGAGAGCTGAACGGTCGCTACTTCGCCGTGTAACCGCCGTCAACCATCAGGCAGGTGCCGGTGATAAAAGAAGCCTCCTCCGACGCCAGGAACAGGATTGCGTTGCTCACTTCCTCGGTGCTACCGAATCGATTCAAGAGGTGAAGGGGCCCCTCAATCGCCAGGTCTTCTTCGTAGGTCAACCCTGCGCGTGCCACGTCGGCGCGCAGCTGCGGCGTGTCAATGCATCCAGGGGCTACGGCATTGACGCGGATCTTGTGGGGTGCGAGATCCATCGCCAGGCACCGATTAAGTCCCAGCAGGGCGGCCTTGCTGGTGTTGTAGGGGAGGCTTCGTTCCTGCGCAACAAAGCCGCTGATCGAAGTTACATTTACGATGGAGCCACCACCCGCTCGGATCATCGCGTCGGCCGCGTACTTGGCGCAAAAAGCGGCCCCCATCACATTCACTGAAAGCACCCGCTCCCAATCTGCTTGGGTCGCCTGATAGGAACCAAACACAAAGGCAGCCGCATTGTTCACCAACACATCGACGCGATGGAATTCTGCTTCTGTGCGCCGGATTGCCTCGGACACATCGCTTTCAACAGAAATGTCTACAGGTAAGAAGATCGCTTTTCCCTGGTTGGCGCGAACCTCTTGAAGGACCGCCTCTCCGCGGCTTACATCACGATCGAAGATAGCTACGGACGCACCTTCCTGGCTAAAGCGGATAACGGTGGCGCGTCCGATCCCCGAAGCAGCACCGGTGACGATAGCGACTTTTCCAGCCAGGCGCATGAGCAATCCAGCATGGTCAGTGCAGGCTCGGAGCCGGCAGGCTGCGAGCGGAATCGTCCAGCAATAAGACCCAATCCCCCTCGCCCGGAGGAGCAAACTTGTGCTGGCCCCGCGTTGGAAGCGTTCCGATTGCAAGGGAATTACCGTTTCGGGGGTTGAACCACCATGCCTTTGCTTCTTGGCCTGCGACCTTGGTCATATCTACGGTAATCTCACGGCTAGTGGGCATGTAAGCGATCACAGTTGTCCCGTCTGTAGTCCGCGCAGCGGCCAGATAATCTAATCCTCTAAATTCACCAAGTCCGTCCACGACAACCTCGTGCTTTTCGTCAGGAACCAGTTGATACCACGGCCGTGAACTGAATAGCTCTTTGAGGCGTGTCATGTCTTGAGAACCCACATAATTGAGTGCAGCTTCCCAACCTGGATCAAAAAGCCAGATAGGGCGATTGCCCATGAACTGTCCGGTTGCTCCGGAGAGTATCGCCCAATAAGCCTGGCGCCGGATTTGCACCGCCGACGCGTTGTGCTCTCCCTCATACGTAGACTCAATGAGCACAAAGGGTGTCGGCGGCGTGCGTTGGTAGTCCCTCAGCAGCATAGCGTGCACGATGTTGTAGGTGTAGGTGGTGTTGAGGTCTACCCACCCTTCTTGCGCATATTGGTCGAGCGCGGAATTCTCCGGATGACAATGAGCGCTGAAGATGTGCCGCTTATCGAACTCCTTGATCCCCTGCACGATTGCGTCGACCCCCTCGCGAGCCGTATCAGGATTTCTGTCTCCACCAATGAGCCAGACGATATTGTTGAAGCTCGCGTAGCGCTTGCCGACATAGCGTCCCCATTCCCGGCTTTTCTCCGGACCGTTCGCTAATACTTCCTTTACCCATCCTTCATTGGTACCGATATAACCGAGGTAGATGGGCGCCAGGAAAACCTGGATCCCTTTTTCCCCAGCCTTGCGAATGACCCAATCCGCGTGGGCGAAATACTTTTCATTGGGAGTAGAAAAGTCTCCAGGAGTCGTGAAGGGATTTTGTCCGTACCGGTCCACCGGCCCGCGGAACTGATGCTCGATCAAATTGACGATCACCGAATTGAATCCCTTGCTGCGACGATCTTCCAGGTACTTCTCCGCCTCCTCATTCGTTAGGCCCGAAATGAGCGACCATGCTGCATCGCCCTGGACTAAGAAAGGAGCGCCGGTTTGATCCGCAAGATGCCGGTGGTCGGCGCCCACGGTTACGGGATAAATGTCGGCTGCACCCGCAAATTGCGAGCAGCACAGCAGAGCGAATGCGAATAAGCAAGGGATTCTAAGCATGGTTCACGCTCAAGTAATAGATGGGGCAGCCAGGAGGGTCTATACGGTTCCTATAGCGATTTGTCACAAAAGTATGTCTCGAGTCGGTAGTGACCAAATTGGCGGCAGCCTCGTAGGTGAGCATGCTTACGATAGAGAATAGTGATTTATTGATAGAAATGCATGGTCAATGGCGTTACAAACAGAGGCGTCGTCTGCGAGCAAGTAATCAGGAGAAGATCGATGGACTACCAGGCAAACGCGCGGGAATATGTTCTGCATGCTCTGAGACGCGATCGATCGGTGATTTTCGCACGCGCCGAGGGCTCCAGGTTATGGGATATTCACGGCAAGGTTTACCTCGACACCATGTCTGGCTCCGCTGGTCCGGCAATGGTGGGGCATGCCAACCCACAAGTTGCGGCTGCAGTCGCCAGGCAAATGGCGACGCTTCCTTCCGTGAACATTGTGCATGACAGTGTGCCCGTGATCGAATTCTGTACCAGGCTTGCCGCGTTTGCGCCGGCTGGATTGTCGAAAACGTTTCTCTGCGTTGGCGGTGGCGAGGCCGTGGAGGCTGCCATCAAATTCTCAATGCGCATCACCGGCCGCACGGAAGTGCTCTCTCTGACCGGCGCCTACCATGGCCAATCCTTTGCGACGATGGGCCTCGGTGGCATGACAACGAGTAGAAACTGGATGCCGTCTGCGCCGCGCTGGCCGAACTTTCGCCAAATCCCATCGGCTGACACCTATCGGCCGCCA
>CAWFGM010000002.1:0-177508 GCA_963815175.1 uncultured Acidobacteriaceae bacterium | reverse complement strand
GTTTGCTACGAAATGTCACAGTCTCTTCACCTTCAAACGTCAGGTCTTAGTTCAGAACAAACGCATACACCATGTCACCGGCGCCCACGAGAATGTACTGGTGCCCGTCGAGCATGTAGGTCTCTGCCGCGCTGGTGGGATGGATTTTTGCGTACCACAGTGGTTTGCCGTTCAGCGGATCCCGCGCGACCAGGTCGCCGTTAGGATCGGTGGCGAAGAGCAACTTGCCCGCCGTCGTCAGCAAACCAGGGAAGTCCCCTCGAACATCAATGCCGCCAACGCCGGCATAGCGGTGACTCCAGACGATTTTGCCCGTCTTGTAATCCACGGCAACCAGCCGATTGCCACGCGAGCCCATATCGGCACCGGGAACGCCGGTAAGGCCCATGGCTCCCTTTGGATCGAGCGTGCCCAGATAACGCATGCTATAAGTCTCAGCGACATGAGCATAGAAAAGCTTTGTCACCGGATCGTAGCTCTGCGGGGTCCAATTGGTTACGCCGAGGCCATTTGGAGAAACAATCGCTCCGCCGATATCGTAGTCTTTCGCTGGATTGCGGACAGGCTCGCCACGCTTGTCGATGCCCATGTCCCAGTTCACCGTGTCGGTGATTTTGCTGGTGACGAGATGCTCGCCGGTCACGCGGTCCAGGGTAAAGAAAAAGCCATTGCGAGCAAGCGTTGATACCAGCTTGCGGGGCTTGCCGTTGAACTCTCCGTCGAAGAGAACGGGAGTCTGTGCCGAGTCGTAGTCATGCGTGTCGTGAGGAGACGTCTGGAACCACCACCCCAGCTTTCCGGTATCCACATTAACGGCGAGCAGAGAACAGGTGTAGAGATTGTCACCGGGACCGCGGGTTTGCGATGTATAAGCAGGCGAGGGGTTGCCGGTTCCGAAAATATAGAGGTGGGTCTCTGGATCATAAGAACCCGGAGCCCAGACATTGCCCCCGCCGTGAGCTGCGGCATCGATGTTGGCCCAGGTTTCTGCGCCGGGGTCGCCCTTTTTCATGGGAACGGTATAGAACCGCCACTGCAGAGCACCGGTGTCAGGATCGTAAGACTCCAGCATGCCGGGCTCGTCCATGTCGTCCCCGGTGCCGACCAGAAGATGATTGCCGACCACAATGGGCGACATCGACGAGAAGTATTGCAGCTCAAAGCTGGCGATCTCTTTGCGCCACCGCTCCTTGCCCGTTTTGGCATCGAGACAGAGAAGGTAGTTGTCGGGGGTTTCAAGATAGACCCAGTTATGCCACATGCCCACACCACGGTTGCCCGTGTGCGTACCGCCCTTGGTCTTCCAGTAGTAGTGCCAGATCTCGTGGCCGTCCCGCGCATCCAGGGCCCATGCATTGTCCGGCGAGGTTACATAGAGGATGCCTCCTACCTGCAGGATCGCGCCCTTCACGGTGACCGGGTAGCGTGCATCCACACCCTGCTCTGTACCGCCAACAATCACCGGAGGAGTGCCGACCGGGCCCTCAGGCCCGACAACTACGTGTGTGGCCCAGGCCAGCGAAAGATTTTTTACGTTGCCCTGGTTCAACTGCGTAAGCGAGCTGTAGCGGCGGCCGGAATAATCACCGGAATAAGTAAGCCACGCATCCTGGGGAGGACTCAAGATCTGCTGTGGATCAAGCCCCTTGGCGGGGTCGAACCACTGCGCTGTCGCGACACCGGGCACGAGCAGCAGGCCAAGAATAAAAATGAGATTCCTGACTCCAGTGGTCATTTCAAGGTCACCATGTATGCCGTCACGTCGTGAACATCTTTGTCGGCGATCTTCTGCAAAAGTTCGCGATGGGGCGCGAGCGGATCATGAATTTCGACTTTTGGTACATCGCCGTCACGACGGAACCCTTGCGGCCCGTCCGTTTCATTCGTAAGACCCACATAAAAGTCGCTGATGCTGACAAGATTTCCTTCGATCTTTTTTCCGTTGGGGAACGTCACCGTCACGGTGATCGGAGGAATGTGCAGCCCAAGAGCCTTGGCAGAGTATCTGCCAGACCCGCCTCCTTCGCCCCCGGGTAGCAACCAGGTCTGTTGCAGGGTTTTGGGCTCTTTAATACGCGAGCCTATGCCCGCCAGGTCTCCGGTCGCCGAATGGCAGGAGGCACAGGACTTTTGAAAATAGGCCGCGCCGGCCTTGGCGTTCCCGGTCACAATGTTGATCTCAGCCGAGTTGTACATAACCGTCTTGCCCGTAGCATTAAAGTGGTGCAGCCATGCTGCCACCTCTTTTATTTGCTCGTCGGTGATGTCCACTCGAGGCATGCCCTGCTGGGCTCGCCCACCATGAACAATCGGTGCTATCAGCTCACCGTTTTGATCCTCAAGAACCACTGCGGAGCGCAATAGATTCGGCCCCACTTCGCCGCCTCTGGCATCGGAGCCATGGCAGAAAGAACAACTCACGCCGTAGGTCGTCTTACCCCGATCGACTACTTCCTGGGGATATTTCGGCCGGTCCGGAAAATCCAGCGTCTGTCCTTGGATCGCAATGGTTCCCTTGCGGCCGTTTTGATTCTGAGCGATCACCTGCAACTGCATCAGGAACAGCGAGCCCAACAGAGCCGCCAGCCAGATCGCTCCGGTTGTTTTATTCCTACGCTCCCAGTGCAAGCAGGCTCGGGGTCTCATCAGATCTACTCACCCTTTCCCTGCTCGTCGGTAAATGGATCCTTTTTCATTCGCCGCCATTCGACTGAGAGCTTTTGCAGCAGGTCGGTGGGCGTGGCTCCGTCGTGAACGACAACCCGGTAACGGAGGATCAGAGGTTCGCTTGGATGGATAGTCAGCGGGCCGAACGAGGTGATACAGGGGTTCACCATCCAGAGCACGTTGTGCCAGCGCGTGGGTGGATTCATCGGATGGTCGAGAACGGCCACTCCGACCAGCTTTCCGTCGCTCCTCAGCTTGATGCAGTAGTCATACCAGGGCTCAGAAGGCCAATCTGAATTGGGCAAAGAGTAATGCGGGCTGGGAAGGTCAACCTTGCCGGAGGCATTGGAGTAGTAGGAATCCCCATACTTTTGAGCCTGGAAAGCAAAGCCGCCAAACGCAGTCTGGCTGAGCACGAAATCGACCACTGGCGCGATGCGGTAGGTAAGGTCGATGACGTAGACGCGATCGACCTCAGCTACGGATACATTGTCGGTTTCCTCGGCCATCTTCTGGTCATCTACCAGCCAATCATTGTGAATTTCCAGCTCCGCGTGCTTCTCGTCGGCGTCAATGAGTCGAATATCGCGGTTTTTGATGATGCGGTTATCGCGTGGGGCATAGAGGCCCCACGCCCAAAAATCGGCCCGTTTTACGTTGAAAGCGCCCACGAGGTGATTCGGAGGAAGTTTCGAGGTATCGACCGGCGTCCGGAATTCCGAATTTAGAATGCCCAGGAAGATGCCACGATGCCATGGGTGATCATCGGGAGCGGCATTTGAGACTCTCTCTCCAGAGGGCGTATTAACAGGGTCAAAGTAGGCTGCGCTGGGAGATTGAAGATTCGCGGGAATCTTGGTCTTGTACTCAAAGACGATCCGGCCCTGCGGCGTCTTCAGCTGCATGCCCTCGGCGGTGGGCGTGAGCGTGTAAGACGCCGAGCCTGCACAGGCGTGCATGGTGCAGACAAGCGTGCTCAGGATGAACGTTGAACGGGCTGCTGTCGCAAGAGCCTCGCTCAGATTCCTCGGATACGATGCCAATCAATTTCTCCCCAAAACTGCAGAGGCTTCTCTATCGGTGGCCGACCATAGTTCAATCGGCTTGAAACTTTTGCTTTCGTTCAGAACCACTCTTCACTTGGCGGATGGCAAGCTGCTCAGCGAACGAAGCCCGGCAATCTGGACGCAAATTGTCGCGTAGCTTTCCACCGGAGAGCACAATATGCCCCAATTGACATCGTTGTCAATTCGATTCTTTTAAGGGGTAGTTCCGTAATGAACTGCCCCAAACATGCCCACAAATGGACAGAATGAATCAAGTTAGCTGAGCGGTAGTACTGGGGATCGGCGCCCGGTCAAGAGGTAGCGCCGCCGGAATTCAGCTCTCTCATAGTGGCGATTACCGAAGAACTCGCGCCACACAAAACCTTGCCCCCTGGACGGTGACCCGGTAGGTCGTTAGCCTTGGGCGTGACACCCGCAGGACTGGCGAACGATCAAGCTCGTGGGCAGGACAACCGAACGGCAGTGCCCTCCGCGGCCTTGGAGTCGCTCGAACAACAAATTCGCAGCTTCCCGTCCTAGCATTTCGGCAGGCTGTTGAACAACCGATAGACCGGGCGTCAGCATGTCCGCGAGTTCAAAATCGTCGAAGGAGAACATTGGTATATCGCGGCCGGCCTTTTTCCCGAGGTGCCGCAAACCACGCAAAATGAGCATGGTGCAAACCCAATTCAAGCTAAAGATGGCGTCGGCATTTTGCGCGCCAAAGACTTCCTTTGCCAGCCATTCGGCGACTAACTGGTTCTCGTGCTCGACCAGACAAACTCTTGGCTCAAGGGATGCGCCTTTCATCCCGGCGCGGTAACCGGCTACCCGTTCTCTGCAGGTATAGAGGTAAGGACGCGCTCCAATGGCTACAATCCTCCGCAAACCATGACCGAGCATGTGCTCAGTCGCCTCCCGTGCGCTCTTACGATTGGTCACCGTTACGGAATCGAGATCAGCATTTCGCAGCAACTGGTCGAAGGTCACGGCATGAACGCCGGCGGGGATGATATCGCTGAAAGAATCCGTTCGACTATCAATGGGGGCGACAACCAAACCATCAATTTGCCGGCCGACGAGACCCTCGATTTCAGATCGCTCCAGGCCAACTTCCCCACCTGAACTGGCAAGAATCACTACATAACCATTCGTCCGTGCAACTTCCTGAACAGCATGCACCGCATTGGCGAAGAATGGGTCAGAAAGGTTAGGCACAATCATTCCGATAGCCGCAGATCTCTTTGCCTTGAGACCCCGAGCCAGTTCGTTCGGCCGATAGCCGAGCTGTTCCATCACTGTCCGGATTTTTGCTGCTTTTTCCTGGCTGACGTTTTTAGATCGATTGAGAACCCGAGATGCTGTCTTGAGCGAGACGCCGGCTTCTCGAGCCACGTCCACCAATGTGGGTACTGGCGTTCTCTTTACAGCCATCGCTCAGCCGATCCTGTCCATAAGCTTAGTGAAGTCAATTTCCACCTGCTCTTTCTGGTGCGGTGACAGAGCCAAGCACTGTTCCCCGGGTTTCCGGATACCAAAACATCACAACGCCAATCTGCAGAACCATGGCCAAGGAGAAAAAGAAAAAGGCGCGAACAGAGGAAGCATGCTGCATGATCGGAAAGATCGAAACCAGAATAGCATTCGCAATCCAGTTGACTGACGAACCATATCCCTGCCCAGCGCCGCGCGTTCCCGGCGAGAACAACTCGCTAAGATATACCCAAACTACGGTGCCTTGAGAAAACGCAAAGAACACATTGTATGCAACCAGAATTGACAGATAGAACAGCGGACCGAGGTGATGCGGGATGGCAAGGCCCAGGCAGAACAGGCAGGCCGCCATTCCTGCAGAGCCCCAAAGCAGAAGAGGCTTTCTTCCCAATCTATCTACAAACGCCATTCCAAGAACAGTCGTAGCCAGACTGATAAACGAAATCAGGACTGTGTAAGTGTGGCCTAAGAAGACGCCAAGCCCAGCACTGGACAGGATATCCAACAGGTACAACAACAAGATGTTCACACCGGAGAGTTGATTGAAAATTGCGATGCTCGTCGCCAGCAGTATGGGACGCGTGTTCTTGCGGCAAAATAGCTTTTCATGGCCGAAGGCTTTGCCGAGAGCCGCCGAGGTCGTGTTCACGGAGGAGGCGTCCCGGTTCTCGCCAGGGTTGAGCCTGGAATCCACCTTTGCAATAAACTGCAGCAAGAAAAGCAAAATTACTGCGGGGACGGCACCTAGCCCCAGGCACCATCTCCATTGGGTCCCTGTTGCGACTAAATGTGCAACGACTAATCCGAAGGAAAACGCAACCAGCACACCTGCGCCGACCTGAACCTGGAATAGGCTAACCAATCGACCGCGTAGACCGACTGGGGATATTTCAGAAAGATAAAGTGGACAGGCGACGGTAAAGCCCCCGATTGACATCCCGGACAGAAATCTCATAGCAGGCACGTGCATCCACGCCGACGGAATTGGCAGGGCGATGCCGATAGCCGCAAGCGCATACAGGATGGAACAACTCGCTATCAAGTCTCGCCTGCCAACGCGGTCTGCCATCCGGCCCGAGAGAAGAGACCCGCAGACAGTTCCCCATAAAGAAGACGAGACGGTCAAACCAAAGAGTAGCGGGGAAAGGTGTAATTGCCCCCTGAGGCTTTGGGTTGAAGCAGAAAGTGCTCCAAGATCGTACCCGAAAACGAATCCCCCGAACGAACCAACTAATGCGGCCGTAAGCAGGCGCTTGTTCAACTGATATATATCAACCCCGGCTCGTCGCAACTTTGAGCAAAAGCCGGCGATTGCTCCCCGGCCATTCTAGCTGGGAACGAGGAAGTTGATTTGTCTAGAGCAGGGCGAAGGGTGTAAGGTAACTGCGGCGGTTCATGACAACGTTGTCAGTTTGGCGGTACGGAGAGATAACCATGAAGAGTCGATTCCTTCTTCCCGCGGGATTACTGCTGCTCGGCGCTATGCCTCGCGCGCATGCGGCCCCGGGGCCGCTACCACGAAGCACGCCTGAGGCAGAAGGTATCTCCTCACAGGCAGTCGTCGATTTCGTCGAAGCCGCTGACAAAAACGTCAACACCTTCAACAGCTTCATGATCCTCCGCCACGGCAAAGTCATCGCCGAGGGATGGTGGAAGCCCGATTCGGCCGACAAGCCGCATATCTTGAACTCGGTCAGCAAGAGTTTCAATTCCACCGCCGTCGGGCTCGCAATTCACGAACACAAATTGAAGCTCGACGATCCGGTGTTGAAGTTTTTTCCCGCCGACGCTCCGCCGGATCCGTCCGATAACCTCAAGGCCATGAAGGTGCGCGACCTGCTGATGATGGCCGGCGGCCACGACGTCGAACCCAAGGCCGTCGGGGGCGGTCCGTCGGTAAAGCAGTTTCTCGCTCAACCTGTTCCACACCAGCCGGGAACCCATTTCCTCTACAACACCATGGGCAGTTATGTGCTATCGGCGATCGTGACCAAGGTGACCGGCCAAACCGAACTTGAATATCTCAAGCCGCGTCTTTTTGAGCCACTGGGGATAGAAAATCCCCGCTGGGACAGTAGCCCCGAGGGAAACTCGCTAGGCGGCTATGGGCTCTACCTTCGTACCGAAGATATGGCCAAGTTCGGCCAGCTTTACCTGCAAAAAGGGAAATGGGATGGTCAGCAGCTGGTTCCGCGCAAGTGGGTCGAGCAAGCGACATCGAAGCAAATTTCGAATGAGAAGGAAGGCCACGCCAAGATCGGGCCGGATTGGAAAGAAGGTTACGGCTTCCAATTCTGGAGATGCCGCCACAACGCCTTCCGCGCCGACGGAGCAGGAGGCCAGTTCATCGTCATGATGCCGGATCAGGACGTGGTGGTCGCCATCACCGCCGATACCGGCAACCTGCAGGGAGAGCTGGACGCCATCTGGGATCACCTGTTGCCGGCCTTCCAGTCCAAGCCTCTGCCGGCCGATGCCGCGAGCCAGGAAAAGCTGAAAGAGGCGGTCGCGAATCTTGTGGCCCATCCAAAGAAAAGTGAGAACTGAGAACCATTCCTGGTTTGAGGCCCACCAAGATGAAAGCTCTGGTTAAGTACGCGAGCCGTGAAGGGAACGTAGAAATACGGGAGGTCGAGGAGCCTCGTTGCGGCGACAACCAGGTGAAACTCGAGATTGCCTTTTGCGGAATCTGCGGAACCGATCTTCATGTGCTTCACGATACGTTTCGCAATTACCCCCTGTGATTCTCGGCGCATGAGTTCTCCGGCACGGTGGTAGAAGTGGGCCGGAATGTCACCGACTGCAAGCCTGGGCGAAACAGTTACTGGCCTTGGCGCCACCGCTGTTACCTGCGGTCGATGCGAATACTGCGCTCTAGGATACTTTATTTTTGCGCGAATCGCAGAGGCATGGGGCACGGTGTGAACGGCGGTTTACCCGCTACGTAGTCATGCGGCCTGACCAGCTATACCGAGTTCCGATTGACTTCCGCCTAGCGAAGCAGCCATGAGCGAACCGTTCGCGGCGGTCGTCCAAGCTGTGACGGAAATCACCATATGCGCATCGGCGAAACCGCATTGGTGTCCGGCCCCGGACCGATGGGTTTCTTTGCCTTAAATTGCTGGTGGCGGAAGGTATTAGAGACGTTCGTCGACCGGCGCCGCGGGGACAGCAACGCCTGGATGCGGCGCTGCAGATTGGAGCGCCGCCGCGGTCGATCAATCTTGGCAAACACGTCTATGGACGCTATACAGCAGCTTACCGACGGAGTCGGCGTTGATGTGGCCTTTGAGTGCGCGGGCCATGCGCTCGGTGCGCGGATGCATGGAAGCGCTGCGGCCGATGGGAAGCTATACCCAGGTGGCGATCTGCGGACAGGAAATCCACTTTCCCATCGATTTGATTTTTTACAAGCAGCTGACCATGTCTGGCTCGGTCTGCTACACAACGCGAACTTGGGAACGCATGATGAGGATCTATGCGGAAGGTCGAGTGAGACTGAACGATCTTATTACGACCAAGCTTCCCCTATCGGAGTGGCGCACCGCCTTCCGGCTGTGCGATGAGAAGAAGGCGATCAAGGTGTTGATGTATCCAGAGAAATAACTGCGGCTGGGTGTGAACCGCAGGTTCTTTTCGACTGAATCACAAAGTATTTGCTTGCAGCGTTGGTAAGGTGCGGTATATTTGAGAACACACTATGCATCGCCGAAGATTTTTGCAGACCGCCGCCGCTTTGACTGTTATGTCTACGGTGCGCGCCCGTGCTAGTACTCGCCTGCCAATCGCGATGGCGGTTGAGTACAACATGCTGCCCCCAGAAGATGTCGATCTTGGAGCGGTTTCAGCTTGCCAAGGATTGCGGGTTCGAACGGATTGAGTGCCCCACCACGCGCGACCAGGGAGATGCCGAGAAGATGAAGGCCGCGTCAGAGAAGACCGGGCTGCCGATCCATTCCGTCATGAACATGGACCATTGGGAATATCCCTTTTCCTCGGCCGATCCGGCAGTGGTGGAAAACAGCCTGGAGGGTGCGCGCGTCTCCATCCGAAACGCGCATTTGTGGGGAGCTACGACGGTGCTTCTGGTGCCTGCCGTAGTGAATGCCAAGACCACTTATAAAGAAGCCTACGAGCGGTCTCAAGCCGGTCATTCGCAAGCTGATTCCTCTGGCGGAGGAGTTGAATGTAACGCTGGCGTTGGAGGAAGTGTGGAACAAGTTTCTGCTGAGCCCGCTGGAGTTTGCTCGTTATATCGACGAGTATGATTCGCCGCGACGTGCGAGGCTTACTTTGATGTGGGAAATGTAGTGCTCTACGGCTACCCGCAGGATTGGATTCGCACGCTGGGCAAGCGGATCGCCAAGCTGCACATCAAGGACTTTTCACTTCAGGCGCGAAACGGGCACAGACAAATCGGTGGCGGCCTGGGTGCCCCTGGGTGAGGGCGACATCGACTGGACAGCCGTGTATGAAGCGCTTCGCGACGTCGGCTATCAAGGTACGGCGACCCTGGAGCTGGATCCGGGAGATGCAGCCTATCTGAAAGAGATGCGCCGGCGGTTTGGACTGATACTCTCGGGGGAGATGCCTAAGAAGGCTTGAACGCTGGGGTAGCTCGTTTGCGCTCCCTTAAAGACACATTTTCCGGCGCCTGGCCGATTTCCATGTCCTGGCTCGTCTTCGGACATTTTTTCGCCCCCGCGAACCTATACAGGAACAGACAACTGACCCTCGCGGCTTCGTGGCTCCCGTGCTCGTCATACAAAAGCCGAACCCGGCGCCAATGAACTATAGTCACTTCATGCGATTCACACGTACCTGTGTCCTGCTGCTGGCCGGCTTCGCACCCTTGTCCGCCTTCGGGCAAGCAGCCGGCTTCGCAGTTACCCGATGGGCCGAACCGCGAAACCGCGCAACGCATCTGCTCGGGGTGTCATTCGGTCCAGATGTTTTCGGGACGGGGGATGACGCGGGAACAATGGGGCGGCGTTGTCTCCAACATGATCGGCCGGGGAGCGAAGATCTCGGACGAGGAGTTCGACCAGGTCGTCGACTATCTGGCAAAGGCTTTGCCGCCTGCCAAGCAAGGCGGTGGGGCCGCCGCGGCTGCAAAGGCCGCCCCGGTGCATAAGAAAAGCCTGATTGACCAGGTAGGCGCCAATGACAAGCAGGTTGTCGACGAAGATGCGGCGGCACGCGGTAAGACCGTGTACATCGCGCAATGCATCACCTGCCATGGAACCCGGGCGCGCGGAGGCGAGCGCGGCGCCGACCTGGTGCGATCGTTAGTGGTTCTTCATGACCGCTACGGAAGCACCATCGGGCCTTATCTTGCGCAGGGCCATCCGGCGGGAAAACCAGTCGCGTTGACGCAGGATCAGATTGTGGATTTGTCTCATTTCCTGCACCAGCAGGTGGGCGACACGTTGCGAACCGGACCTTACAACAACGTGCTGAACATCCTGGTGGGCGATCCCAAAGAGGGCAAGGCCTTCTTCTACGGAGCGGGAAGGTGCAGCCATTGCCACTCCACCGACGGGCGACCTGGCGCACATCGCCAGCAAATATGATCCTCCCAGTTTGCAGTTGAAGGTGGTGTTTCCGCAGAACCGTGCCGTCCCCCGCGAGGGAGCTGACGAGCCCGCGCAAACCACTTACGGTTACGGTGACCACTGCGTCCGGCGAAAGCGTCACCGGGGTGCCGACCGAGCTTGACGATTTCAACGTTTCGCTGCACGACGCCTCCGGCCAATATCACAGCTTCGCGCGCGGCCCCGGGGTCAAAGTGGAGAAGCATGATCCTTATGCCGCGCACGTGGCGCTTCTCGACGAATACACCGACAAAGAGATACACGACGTCGTGGCCTACCTGGAGACCTTGAAATGAAGTTTCTTGTGACGATTTTTCTGGCTCTGCTTGCACTGGCGCCCGTGCCTGCCTGGAGCCTGGGTCATGACGGGGGTTCGGATGGCGGGCTGGACCCTTCCGTGTTGTCGCGTCCGCCAGTGGATTCATGGCCGACGTATAACGGCGATTACTCCGGCCGGCGTTTCAGCACTCTGACCAAGATCAACGATCAGAATGTGAAATCGCTGAGCCTGGCGTGGATGTATCAGTTGCCCCGGACCGGCGCTGCTCCCGGCGGCCGCCTTGCAGGCACTCCGATTTTGCTGAATGGGGTGATGTATATCACCTCGCCCGATAAAGTGTGGGCGCTTGACGCACGCACGGGCCGCGAGCTGTGGGCTTACACCTGGACCTCCAAAGGCGGCATTCACCTGGGAAACCGGGGGGTTGGCATTTCCGGCAACGCGCTGTATTTCGAGACGCCGGATTGCAACCTGGTCTCGCTGAATCTGGCCGATGGCAAGAAGCGCTGGAGTCAGCCGATCTGCGATCTGGATCAGATGTATTACGCCTCAGTGGCGCCGCTGGTGGTCAAGAATCACATCATCACCGGGGTCAGCGGGGACGACCTGGATCGGCCCGGCTATCTCGAGGCGCACGATCCGGAGACCGGCGCACTGCAGTGGCATTGGTCGGTGGTGCCGAAGCCGGGCGAACCCGGTTCGGAAACGTGGCCGAATGCCGACGCGATGGCGCATGGAGGCGGCATGACGTGGATATCGCCCACCTACGATCCGGATTTGAACTTGCTGTATGTGGGCACGGGGAACCCGCAGCCGGTGATGGCGGCCAAAGCAGCGAGAGGGCGCGAACCTGTTCACGACATCGATTGTGGCGTTGAATGCGGATACCGGCAAACTGGTGTGGTATTTTCAGCCTTCTCCGCACGACACGCACGACTGGGATGCGGTGGAAACGCCGGTTCTGTTTGACGGCGAGATGGATGGCAAGCCGCGAAAGTTGTTGGCGCAGGCGAGCCGCAATGGCTGGTTTTTTGTGCTGGACCGCGAAACCGGAAAGAATTATGTCAGCGCGCCCTTTGTGAAAACGAATTGGACCAAAGGTCTGGATGCGAAGGGCCAACCGATTCCCGATCCGGCCAAGGAGCCGCAGATTGCCGGCACGCTGGTTTCGCCGAATGCGGAAGGTGGCGTGAATTGGCCTCCGCCGACGTACAGCCCGGCCACCGGATTGTTTTATGTCAACGCCACTCGCTCGTATGCCATCTACTACATTTTTGACGACAGCGACAAGCCTGAAGGGTGGGGCGGCCATGATCTGGGCACCTGGGACGAATCGATGCTGCAGGCGCTGGACTACCGCACCGGCAAGATCAAGTGGAGCCACAAGTGGGAGACGCCGGGAATTGAGGGCGGCCTGCTGAGCACCGCGGGGAACCTGGTGTTTGCGGGCGATCCAGCGAACAATCTGGTGGCGCTGAATGCCACCACCGGTGAGCCGCTTTGGCATGCCAACCTCGGCACTCCTGTATCGAATGGCGCGATCACTTACGAATTGGACGGGCACCAGTATGTGGTGGTGGGCGCGGGCGACAAGTTGTATGCGTTCGTCATGAACTAACGCAACACGCGCTTCTATAGGCTCTGGCTTTGTATTTGGGCACGACTTTAGAGGCTGCGGAATAGCCGCTGTTGCTAATAGAAAGCGGCCCTCAGCGGCAAAGCCGGAGTATTTTCAATGAGATATGTACGGACTAAAGCCCGTACCCTTCAACAACCAGACTTTTTCCGCAGCCTCCTTAGAACAAAAGCTTGGCTTTCATTTCCTCGGGCACGGGAACGTCGGCCGGAATCTTAGTTGCCCCGGCGTAGAGATGTCGCAGTTTCGGCAGGCTCTCCACAACCTTCAGGCACGCAGGTGTAACGTCGGTGCCATAAAGATCCAGGGACTCCAATCGATCCAGACCGCCCAATGCCGACACGGTAGCATCCGTGATTTTGGTATTGGTAAGGCGCAAGACGCGCGCGTGTTTCATAGCCGCCAACAACGGGGCCGAGCGGTCAGTAATTGCCGTGCCTGAAAAGTCGGCGGTTACAATTTGCTCGCTTAGGGGTTTCATCGCGGCTAAATCATCGTCCCCAAACTTGGCGCCCAAAGCTGACGCGTCGATCACGAGGTTGGCGGAGCCGCGGGATTCGTAATCCACGAGGTCCGGGTAGCGCTGTTTCAGTTGCGCAACCTGTGGAGCGAGAGGAGCGCGCAACTGGGCCACCGCGGCGGGATCGACCTCCGGGAAGGTTACCTCGGCAACGACCGGCACGTCGTTCGTAGGCGCGTCCTTGATCGCATTGGCAGCCAGCGTGGAGCGAAGCTCCGGCGGCAATCCATAGTTCCAACAGCTTGATCTCATTCGGCGCCAATGGGCGCTTGCCCTGAGGAGGCATGGCGTCATCGTCAGAAGGCGAGAGCGTGACGCGATGAAAAAGCTCGCTGCCTTTGACGTTTCCAGGCTTTCACCACGGGGCCGTCTTTGCCTCCGCGCATCAGCAAGTCATAACTATCCAGCCGCAGGCGTCCCTTTTGCTTATCCGGACCATGGCACGAGTAGCAGTGCCCCACGAAGATGGGTTCCACGTGGGCGCCGTAGAAAAAAGCAGGATTCGATCGAGGTAGAGCTGCGGGGCCGGGCGAAAGTCCAATTAACTTTCGCAGCACTCCCGGCATATGCTCGGTGAGGTGATTTTCGCCTTGCGATAGTTGACCGCCGCGATATCCCGTCCAGGACACAATCCCAACGGTGGCCAGCAACGCCAAGGTGTAGATGAGATCGAACACGCGGACCACGGAAGTATCCACGCAGCATCCAGCATAGCCAGCAGGCCGCCGCAACGGATACTCCACCCCACATGTGCTGCGTGACCAGCCGTCCCGAATACCCGCCACTCCGCGCCAGGCACCATCCCAGAGTTGCAGCGGCCAAACTGCTCAGCATGCGCCAGGGCCAATACGAAATCGACGGAGGAGCGCAGGTAGGCGAAGCGGGGCTTTCTTCCGGCCCATTCCAAAACAGGCACGATGAGGATGAGCGCAATCGGAAAGTGCACGGTCAACAGATGAAAGCGCCCGATGAATTGTATCCAGCTGGCGCGCTCGAGCCCGTCCGGAGGAAGAAAGGCGAACAGAGCGGAGAGCAGCAAAATCGACGCAAGCGCAAGAAGACCAAGGCGCAGCCGCAACGGCGCCCGGCGAACCGAAAATGTCATGCGGCCATGTGGCCTCGACAATGGAGAGAACAATAGCCGGAAAGCTGAATCACGCCAAAACCTCTGCGACGACTCGCGCCGGCTTCACACTGGTGAGTTTTTGCTCCAGCCCCTGGAAGGAATAGTTGAGCTTGTGATGATCAAAGCCCATGGCGTAGAGGATGGTCGCATGAAGATCGCGAATCTCTACCGGGTCCTTCACGATCTCGTAGCCCATCGCGTCGGTCTCGCCGTAGCTCATGCCTGGTTTAATTCCGCCTCCGGCCATCCAAATGGTGAACGCGCCCGGATTGTGGTCCCTGCCGATAAATTGCATCACCTGACCGTTGCGGTTTTCGCGCATGGATGTGCGTCCGAATTCGCCGCCCCAGACGACCAGCGTGTCCTCCAGCATGCCGCGTTGCTTGAGGTCGGTGAGAAGCGCCGCAATGGGTTGATCGGTTTCGCGGCAGCGGTCCGCAAAGCCGATATTCAGGGAATCTTTGGCGGAAGTTCCGTGATCGTCCCAGCCCCAATGGTAAAGCTGGATGAAGCGCACACCACGCTCCGCCAGGCGGCGCGCCACCAGGCAATTGTTGGCAAAACTGGAATCGGCAGGATTCGCGCCATAGGCTGCAAGCACCGCCGCGGACTCCTTGTGAATATCCATAGCGTCGGTGGCGTCCATTTGCATGCGGAACGCCATCTCGTATTGCGCAATGCGCGTAACGGTTTCGGGATTGCCGAACTCGGCATAGGATTGCCGGTTGATTTCGTCTACGGCATCCAGCATGCGGCGGCGTAGAGGCCGGCTTACGTCCGGAGGATTTTCCAGGTAGAGCACTGGCTCGCCGTGAGAGCGGCATTGCACTCCCTGATACACACTGGGCAGAAATCCAGATCCCCACAATTGTTTGCCGCCGTCGGGCTGGTTGCCACCTGATACCAGCACGATGAAACCTGGCAGGTTCTGGTTTTCCGTGCCCAGCCCGTAAATCACCCAGGAACCCATCGAGGGATAACCGAGACGAGCATTGCCAGTTTGTACCAGTAACTGTGCCGGAGCATGGTTGAACTGATCTGTGCGCATCGACCTGATCACGCAAAGGTCGTCGATATGCTTTTCCAGATGGGGCAGGCGATCCGACATCCATTGGCCGCTATTTCCCGCCTGGTGGAAGGGATATTGCGCGCCTAACAGCTTGGGCACACCGCTGATGAACGCAAACCGCTTACCCACCAAAAACGAGGCAGGACATTCCTGACCATTCAGCTTGTTCAGATCAGGTTTGTAATCGAAGAGCTCCAATTGGCTTGGCGCTCCGGCCATATGAAGATAAATGATTCGCTTGGCGCGAGCGGTAAATTGCGGAGGCAGAACCGAAAGCGGCCGGGTAGGATCACGGGTGAAATCGAGTTTCAAGCTTCCATCGAGGTTGCATTCCGCGGCTTGGGCCGGAGGCGCAAATGGCGAACCCAAGCTGCCCAGAAACATCGAGCCCACGCCCGCAGTGAAACTGCGCAAAAAGTGACGGCGGGTTTGCGCTTGCAGTAATGCGAAGCGTGCTTCGGGATGCAATGCTTCAGCTGACTCAGGGACCGGATTGTTCTTTGTATCGGTTTCAGGATCTGACATAACCATCACCTCACGAGTGCGGCATCGAGATTAAAGAGGACACTGCCGACAGCCGTTAGCGCCTCGAGTTGCCCTGCGGGAACTCGTCTGCCCAACGATGTTTCCGATAAATTCAGATTTGCTTTCACGACTGTGGGCCGGTCGCGCATGCCGACAGCCTCTTTGTAGAACTTGCGCAGCACAGCCAACTCTTTCGGAGTGGGATCGCGCGACAATACCAGGCGCGTTTCGTAAGTAAGCTGGGTGTTCAGAATAGAGTCCGCACTGGAAGCGCCGGATGTTTTTCCGGCGGTGTCTTTTATCACCCGCCGGGCCAAGGCGTGGGCGGCTTCCTCATACACCGGATCGTTCAGAGTCACCAATGCCTGCAGCGGAGTGTTGGTTGCGATGCGCCGGGGAAGACTTGTATCGCGATCGGACGCGTCGAAGACGAGCGAACTGGGATAGCCGGCAGTGCGCTTGATAAAGGTATAGATGGCCCGGCGATAGCGGTTGGGACCGGTCGCGTCCGTCCACTTCGAGTCGTTGTAAACCGAATTCCAAATCCCGGCGGGCTGGGGAGGCATTACCGGCGGTCCTCCCATAGTTGTGTTTAGCAGGCCGCTGGCCAATAGAGCTTGATCACGCACCATCTCTGCCGTGAGCCGCTGCTGCGGCCCATGAGCCAGCAGGCGATTGCGAGGGTCTTTCGCCTGAAGAGAAGGAGTGGTCGCCGCGCTCTGGCGGTAAGTCGCACTCGTTACCAGTTCGCGCAGGAGTGCCTTCCTATCCCAATGAAGATCGTTTTGAAAATGCAGCGCCAGCCAATCCAGAAGCGCCGGGTGGCTCGGCTCCTCGCCTACGCTGCCGAAGTTTTCCAGGGTTTCGACAATGCCCGTTCCGAAGAGTTCTTCCCAATAACGATTGACGGCAACCCGCGCAGTGAGGGGTTGACCAGGAGAGAAAAACCACCGCGCCAGCGTAAGCCGGTTGCGCGGTGCTCCGGCAGGAAGCTTGGGGAAAATCCCAGGTACATCCGGCGGAAGGTCCGGACCTATCTTGGTTAGGAAATTACCGCGCTCGAATTCGAGCGTAGCCCTTCGCGCATAGGGTTGCTCCTCCACCATCACAGGAAGCGGAACGGTGGGAATCTTGGCCAGCTGCCGGTCGAGTTCCTGCAGACGGGCGATATTTTGCGCCCGGACCGGATCATGGCTCAGAGAAGCCCAGCTTGGATCACTACTCGCTGCAAGCCTCACCCGCTGAATGAGAGCGGGCTTTGAGTCAATGCCCTTTATTTGCTCCAAATCCATCTGGATGCGACTGCCATTCGCCAACTGAAGCGGCTCGGAGGGCACACACACGATCCAGCGCGTCCGGAATAGTCTGGTCCGGGCGGCAAATGCACTCGGGTCAGGATCCGCTTTTTTGCGTCCTTCGTCTGGATCGCTTGCAGGCAGTAATGCAGTCTGGAAGATTCCTCTCCGAATCCTGGACAAAATAGCGAAACGCGATTTTGCTCTTTTGGCCACCCGGCGCAATCACCCAACCCTGCACTTTGTCGACGATGAAGCCGTTCTCCGGTGTATGGCGGGCCATTTCCGCGTTAAGCGGCGGAACCTCAACGCGGATCGCCGTCAGCAAAGGGAGGCCGGCATTCGCTGTCAGCTCATAAAAAGATTGTGGCGGGATGTCCGCATTCGCCAACGCCTCTCCGTCGCGGAGGGTGAACGTTTTCGCCGGCCCCGCAGCTTTGGCATGAGCGAGTCTTACTCTGGTGTCACTGATTTTCTTGCGTAGTTCTTTCAACTCCTCTTCTTTTTTATCTGCGGCGAGCTTCTGATTCTTCTGGAGTTCCACCAGCTGGCTCTCCAGTTTCGGAAGCATGGGTTCCAAGGCCAACACCTCGTTGGCCACGGCGCTCTGAATCGGTAGTGGTTTCCATTGCGCCGTATCCTCCAACTGGCGGTCCGAGTCTTCCATCGCGTGCATCAGGCAGGCCATTTCTTGCTGTAATTGCGCAGCTTCCGCATAGCTGGCTTTGTCTTTTGGAACTCTAGCATTGGTGAATCGTCCTCAATGTCCGCATCCCGCTGCGTATTGAAGAAGGCCATCGACTTGTAATAATCGGTGTGGCGAATAGGATCGTACGGATGCGAGTGGCATTGCACGCAATTCATGGTGAGGCCGTTCAGCACGGACCATGTTGTGGCCACGCGATCCATCACCGCGACCATGCGAAATTCCTCATCGTCGGTGCCCCCTTCGTCGTTGTTGGGAGTCTGCCGGTGGAAGGAAGTGGCAATCTCGTCCTCGAAGGTGGGATTGGGAAGTAGATCGCCCGCCAGCTGTTTGATCACGAACTGGTCGTAGGGCAGGTTTCGATTGTAAGCATCGATCACCCAGTCACGGTAAGGCCAGACGCCCGGGCGATTACGGTCCGCTTCGTAACCCTTGGTATCCGCATATCGCGCCAGGTCGAACCACATCGAAGCCCAGCGTTCGCCATAGCGCGGCGAGGCCAGCAGGCGATCCACCTGTTTTTCATAGGCGCCGGGCGATGAGTCCGCCAGGAAGGCCGCTTCTTCCTCGGGGGTGGGCGGCAGACCGGTAAGGTCCAAAGACACCCGCCGCAACAGGGCGGCCTTATCGGCTTCGGGAGAGGGCTCCAGCCCTTCCTTCTCCAGCCGCGCCAGAATGAACCGATCCATGGGTTGGCGCACCCAATCCGCGCGCTTCACCTGCGGCAGGGCTCGCGGCGCCGGGGGTACAAATGCCCAATAATCCTCCCACTTCGCACCCTCCTTGATCCAGCGACGGAGCAAGGCGATTTGCTGGGCCGGCAGCGGCGGTCCGTGATAAGGCATGCGCGCCTCGGGATCGGTAGAGGTCAGGCGTGCCATGAACTCAGAGTGATCGGGATCGCCGGGCACAATGGTGCGGCCGTCCCGACTTGCCCGTTCCCAATGCCTCTTCACGGAAGATGAACGAAACACCGTTCTTCTGCCGCACCCCTCCGTGGCAGGCAACGCAATTTTGATTCAGTATGGGCCGGATATCCCGGCTGAACTCCACGTGATCTGGCGGGGTCCGATGGAAGAGCGAACCTGCAAATGGCCAAACTAACAGTGCAGCTACCGCGAGAATACAGAGGGCAGCGATTTTCGATTTGGAAATACGAGAAGCAGGCGGCTGTGCCACGGCTATCTATCCAGTGTAAAGGATGATCGGAATGCGACCCATTTTCTTTGTGCGCCATCTCGCAATCGCGCAGACGACGCGGATAACCAAACAGCTCATCGCGCACACCGCCCGGCGCGTATAAACAACTGATATTACGAGATAGCGGTAACGCTCGAGCGACGCCCGTCGGCTCTCGATGGTGCCTATTACTCTATTGAAGTTTTGCGGCTTGCATAAGTTGGTAGAAGCGATCCGGTTGACTGGCTAGAGAGGCAGAATACGCCGTCGCCCGCCTCCACTGATAGAGCAACTGATCTTGCGGATCCAGGTCAACGACAGGTTCCCGCTTTGCTGCCGCATCCGGGAAACGGCCTCTGTCCCAGTCCCTTGTCAGGGCCTCGGCAATATCCCGATCTCGCTCAGCGATGCTCTGGATGAGCAAGTCCGTGGCTTCCCGTTGCAGCGGTTTCTTCTGAGCTTGCTCGATGACAACCGCCTCACGCCAGAACATCTTCTCCAGATACTCCACGCAGAGTTCAAAGGCTTGAAAATCGGAAAAATTCCTGACTACCAGCGGTTCCAGCTGAACGAGCAGGCTACGGATTCGCGTGAAGGGATTTGGTTGCGGCGACCCATCCTTCAGCAAAGCAGCCAACTGTTCATCATTACTCCAGGGAACCGGCAAGAGGAGACCCATCCAGGACGACGTTTCTTGATCTTTCCTGTAGGGCGCCTGGTCATAGATCGTTTGGAATACTTCGTCCCATACCACGTTCCAATCCGCTTGATAATGCTTTTCGACAAAACGGCGGAAGCCCGAAGTTTGCGCTATCGCCGTCCCTTTCTTGAGGGCGACGGCAGCGTAAGCGAATCCATCCCAGATCGAAGCCTGAATGTAACGGCTTGGCACCCAATTGGTGACAATAACGCCCAGGGAGTTGGGGTCGTTCGTGGCGGAGTAGGCATCGACGCAGGCATCGACGTTTCTCAACTGTTCGGTGCCAACCCGCGCGCCCCACTTGTAGCATGTCAATGCAGGCGCTCCGATTCCGCGCGAACCATTGGCACTGACTTTCTGGAAGGCCTCAAGAAATTTAGCTGAACTGTTGTCGGAGTAGTTCCAGTCCATGATGATGATCTTTTTGTTTAACTGGCCGAGAACCTCCGGCTCCTTGTGGACAACGAAGTCGCCCCAAACGATCAGCTGCTTTCCCAACCCCACAGAGATTTCGTTGAGTGAATTAAGGTACTCTGCCCACACTCGGGCGCGCCCCTTCGCCTGAAGCGCTTTGCGGGAGAGCAATGAGCCTCCCCAGTTCACTTCATCGCAGCCACCGTGAAGGTAGGTCGAAGGAAAGATCGCAGCCACTTCGCCGATATAACTTGCCGAATAAAGTCAGCGTTTCCGGATTCACCGGAATGATCCCGTTGAATTCAGAATCGCCGGTCGCGTCGCGGTCCGACAGATGAGCATACGCGGGAGAACGCGTGATGTACCCTGTATGTCCGAACGACTCCACCTCGGGAATTAATTCCACGCCGCGGCTTTGGCCATATTCCACCAGGCTCTTTAATTCTTCGGGGGTAAACGCATTGCGATGGGTCACGAGATCGGGGACGGAACCGAAACGCATCGCGCTCCCCTGGTCATCCGTCAATCGGAACTGAAGTGTGTTGAGCTCCCAGTCCGAGCAGAACTCGATTACCCGCCTATAGTAGGCCATGGTTTCAGGCACGCGTGCAGCGTCCACCATAAGACCGCACATTGCATTCTTTCGCGAGCTTGATTCCACTGTTGCCGCCCGAGCCGTGTTTGTCTTTGAGTTGCCCAAAGGCGCGCCCAATGCCGGATCGATCTTGGAGGTCGTCGCTAATGCGAGTGGGGTCGCGGCTACCTCGGCTACAAGAACGCCGGCTCCAACCAGAAATTCTCGTCTGCTCCTGATTTCCCTGCGCAAGATCTCAATCCTTTGCAACGATCCTACCTTACCCAGGTGGGCTGATTTGACACAATGGACGAGCCATTCTTCCGGGCGAAACCCCAAAGACTGTGCGGCTTACAAAGGCCCACCAGGCAAACCGGGCGGCCATGTTAGTTTTTAATGTCATGCCAAGGCGAAATGGAAAGCGCGAGGGACCGACAAAGGCCCGAACCGCGGAACGGTATGTGCGCGGTCCGTCCGCCGCGGCGAGCTCCTCGTATGTGAGGATTATCGAGGCGCTGCTCGAGAACGGGTCGATGTCTCGTTCCGAGCTGGCAGACTCCGTTGGCCTAAGCCGGTCGGCTTTGACGGAGATCAGCCGGGATCTGATTCAAGATCGATTTCTCCTGGAATCGCCATCCGTCAGTGAAAAGCTGCGTAAGGGCCGGCCGTCCATCATGCTTTCCTTGAACGCCAAGTACGGATACTTTGTTGGCGTCGGCCTCACCGAAGATCCTCCCCTGATGGCGCTGACCGACTGCCATGGAAACGTGCTGGCGGAACACCAGATCAACATGGTGATGGCGCCGGACGAGGTGGCCGCGGCGATCAGCCGGGGCATTCCCCATCTCACGCGCGACTCAAACATTTCGCGTAGCCAGGTACTGGGCATCGGAATCGCGCTCTCCGGGCTGGTCAACCATACGCTGGGGATCTGTGTACATTCCAACCTGCTCGCTTGGCATGATGTGCCCGTCGCTAGAATTGTCGAACGAGCCACAGAAATACCCACCTACATCGATAACGATGCCCATGCCGTGACGTTGGGAGAAAAACTTTTCGGTGTTGCCCGGGAACTCAAGAGCTTCACTGTCATCATGTTGGGCAAGAGCATTGGCGGCGGCAGCTACATGCAGGGGCGCCTGTATCGAGGGCATACCGGAGCCGCGGGCGAGATCGGCCATTGCATCATGGGCCCCGGAGGACCTCGCTGCGAATGCGGGAAAGAAGGCTGCGTGGACGCGTTTGCCTCCAGCTCAGCCCTGTTAAGAAAAGCCGCCGAACTAGGACTGCAAGTGGACGAAATCGGTGAGCTCGAGGCACTTGCCGCCACGGGCGTGGTAAGGGCTAGGGAACTGCTTCACCACGCGGGATTCGCTGTCGGGATCGCGGTAGCGAATTCCATCCAGCTGAACAATCCCGAGCTGGTTCTGTTTGCGGATCTCGTGGGCTTCGGCAATGGAGTTTTTATGAACAGCGCCCGGCAAGCGATCGAGCACAACATCATGCCCCACTTGCTGGCGACCACGCGCCTCGAATTCCAGTCGGTAGAAAAAGATTTTATGGTGCGCGGCGCGGCCAGCATCGCCGCCCATCAGTTCCTGATCGAGCGGGCAGGACCAAGGGCTCCTCAACCACCGGCGCTCTTGGATGTGTGATCGGCCGGCGGCCATGGCAGTGCTCCTTGCGTCGCCGCCAATCGCCCCCGTCGTCCAGGGGCAAAAAATCTTATCTCGATGGGATCGTCAGCAAATTGTCTTTCTTCTCAGTTTGATTCGGAGGCATTTTTGAAGCTGCAAATGAAATCGCGCCTCGGCCTGATGATGTTTCTGGAGTACTTCGTTTGGGGCTCCTGGTATGTCACGATCAGCACCTGGCTCTCCACCTCGTTGCACTTCACCGGAGAGCAGGTGGGAATCGTTGGCGGCGCGACCGGCGTCGGGGCCATTGTGGCGCCCTTCTTTGTCGGCCTCGTCGCGGATAGGTATGCAGCGACGGAAAAGATCCTCGGCTGCTTGCACCTGGCCGGTGCCCTCCTTCTATTAGCCGCCTCGCGCCAGACCGGTTTTCCGGCGCTGTACACCATCATGCTTTTGTATTGTCTCTGCTTCATGCCGACCATAGCGCTCACCAACTCGCTCTCGTTTCGGCAGATGCAGGATCCGAAGCAGCAGTTCGGGCCCATCCGCGTGCTGGGGACGGCGGGCTGGATCGTTGCCGGGATCTTCATTGGCTCGCTCGGCCTGGAGGCAACGCATCACCCCGTCGAAATAGCCGCCGCCTGTTCCGCCCTGATGGGTCTTTACTGCTTTACCCTCCCCCACACTCCGCCGCTGGCCCGGGGGGAGAAGTTTTCCGTGGGCAAGCTCTTCCCCAAGGAAGCCCTCGTTCTGCTGAAAGAGCGTTCGATGGCCGTCTTTGCGATCGCATCGCTCCTCATATGCATCCCGCTGCAGTTCTACTATGCCTTTACCAACCTTTATCTCAACCAGAGCGGAGTGCGTGACGCAGCGGGCAAGATGACCGGCGGACAATTTTCCGAACTGGTTTGTATGCTCCTGATCCCCTGGTTCTTTCGTCGCCTGGGCGCCAAATACATGCTGGTTACCGGCATGTTTGCCTGGGCTCTGCGATATGCACTGTTTGCATACGGAAACGCTGGGCCCAGGGTCTGGATGCTGTGGGTCGGGATCCTTGTGCATGGAGTCTGCTTCGACTTTTTCTTTGTCACCGGGCAGATCTATATCGACCGTAAGGCGTCGCCTGACTTGCGCGCGGCGGCCCAGGGATTGATCTCCCTCATCACCTACGGCCTCGGGATGTTCGTTGGCTCATGGGTTTCGGGCGCGGTCGTCGGGCATTATGGCCATGTTGCGAGTGATGGCGCGGTTCTTTACGATTGGCGGCCAATCTGGATATGGGCCGGCGCGCTGTCGGCAGTCGTGCTGCTGGGTTTTCTGTTTACGTTCTCCGACAAGGAAGATGCAGCTGAATCGATCGTCAGTCCAGTTTCGGGGGAAGCACTGCCCGGTGCGGTGATCTAACCTGGGCTCTCTGTGCCCGTAACCAATGACGGACCTCGACCGGTGATTATGCACGATGCAGACGGTCATGGATCTTCGGATCCGTTGCAGTAGAAAAGCGGCCGGTCCAGGGCGGTGGAATCCTTCATCTGCCAAAACCGGGCAGATATGGGGCACCCGTCATTTGTCGGGTAGATCGGGTTAATAAAGCATGAAGGACCAGATCCTGTCGCCAGTCGCGCAGATGACATACTGATGCCCATCCAGCATGTAGGTCTGCGGCGGGTTAGAAACGAACCCGATGCGGGTGTTCCACAGGATGTCTCCGTTGGTTGCGTCATGAGCCACCAGGCTCTCGGCGCCATCCCCTGCAAAGACCAGGCCGCCGGCCGTCGCCAGCACGCCCCCACCGCCGCCTCCACCGTTATAGTAGCGGTGCCTCCAAACGGCTTTGCCGGTCTTATAGCTAATGGCTGACAGATAGCTGCCTGCCGAGCCCACTTGGGTTTCTTCCCTGCCACCCAACCCCATTGAGCCGCGCGGATCTGTTTCTGTCAGGTAGTAGATCGCATACGTATCATTCTCGGGCACATATAAAAGGCCGGTTTGCGGTGAGAAAGCGGGCGGTTCCCAGTTCACGGTTCCGGATGAATTTGGCGATACCAGAGATCCGGCAATCGACGCATCCTTCGATGGATCGCGCCGTGGACCACCAGCGGAATTCGAGCCGTCAGCCCAATTGGTCGTGAGGCCGTATCTGCTGGTGAGCAGATGCTCTCCGGTAACTCGATCCAAAACGAAGAAGTAGCCGTTGCGCGCGGCGGTCACGACCATCTTCCGCTTCTTGCCGTTAAACTCGCCATCTACCAGAACCGGAGTTTGCGCCGAATCGTAATCGTGCATGTCGTGCGGCGAGGTCTGGAAATACCACGCCATCTTGCCCGTATCGACGTTGACAGCGAGCAGCGAGCAGGTGAAGAGATTGTCTTTGTCGCCCCGGGTGCCGGTGGTAAAAGCGGGCGTCGGATTGCCCGTACCGAAAATATAGAGCTTGGTCTCCGGGTCGTAAGCTCCGGTGATCCACGGTTGCGCACCGCCATGCCGCGCCGCGTCCAGACTCGCCCAGGTGTCCTCGCCCGGGTCGCCTTTCTGCATCGGGACCGTATAGTGTTTCCACTGCAGTTCGCCAGTCTCGGGATCGAACGATTGCAGGAAGCCGGGCGAATCGATGTCGTTGCCCACACCCACCAGGACATGATTTCCAATCACGATGGGAGCTGGGGTCGAGAAATAGCCCTCATCCACGAGGGCTATAGTCTTGTGCCAGCGTTCCTTGCCCGTCCTGGCATCCAGCGAAACCAGGTAGTCGTCCGGGGTCTCCATGTAGAGATAGTTGTTCCACATGCCGACTCCGCGATTGCCGATATGCGTTCCGCCTTTCGTCTTCCAGAAGTAATGCCATCGCACGTGCCCATCGCGAGCGTCCACTGCCCACGCATTGTCCGGCATCGTGAGATAGAGCATGCCATCCACCTCGAGCATCGAACACTTGATGGAGCCGCCCTCGATCGAGATATTCCCCGGACCTTCGCCGCCGACGATCAGATCGGGAGTCTCAAGGTTATTGCCCCTTCGTTCTTCACGGGTGGGCTCCGGATTATCTGAACCCTCAGTCACCTGTGAGGTCCACGCGAGGGTTAATTGCTTGACGTTGGCACGGGTCACCTGGGTGAGCGCGCTAAAACGCTTTCCGGTGTAGTCGCCGTTGTAGGTCGGCCAGGAATCCTTAAGCGGCTTGAGCAGATCCTCAGGCGTGACCCCGCTGATCTGCCCCATGGAGGGCATTGAGGCCAGCAGAAGCGAGGCGGGCAGCAGCATTTTGAGGAAGATCATTTCAAGGTCACCAGGTAAGCAGTCACATCGTGGATGTCTTTATCCGTATATTTCGGAAGCAAGTCTTTATGCGCCTTCAGCGGGTCGTCGATCGTGATCTTGGGCAAATCGCCCTTCCGCGTAAGCGTGCGGAATTCGCCATCGCTTAATTTCAAGGTGACAACAAAATCGTCGATGCGAACCAGTTGCCCTTGCAGACTTTCACCCGACGGCAGAGTCACCGTGACCATGGCCTCCGCCTTGTCGTCCCTTTGACCTTTTGCTCCGCCCATTACCCACAAATTTTGCAGTGCTTTCGGGCTGGTCACCCTGGATCCGATCCCGCGCAAGTCGCCGTCCGGGGAGTGGCAGCCTGCACACGTCCTGGCAAAATATGCGGCCCCGGCGCTTGCATTGCCCACAACGATGTTGACGGGTTGTTGCTCAGTCGGAGGAGCTCCAGCCCGGCCGATCGTGGCCACTACACTGCGCACATATGCGGCCACGGCCTTTGCATCCTCCGGGCTCAGTGGAATCCTCGGCATGCCCATGGCTTGCCGCGCGCCCTGAATAATCGGAACGATCGATTCGCCATCGACGTCGGTTAGCGCAACCTGGGAGCGCAACAAATTCGGACCGCCCATGTCGCCGCCCCGCAGATCGCGCCCGTGACAGCCTTGGCAGCTGACACCGTAGAGCGCTTTTCCGTGGGCTACGACCGCAGGATCGATGGGTGGCCGCTTCTGTCCCGGGACGAATCCCCCCACAGGTTGTTGCGGGGCTTCCGCCGCAGCGGGCGTTTGACCCCAAGACCAGTACACAGAGCAGATCATCGCCGCCAAAAACGCCGCAGCGAGCAAACGATACCTCACGCGCATCTCTCTCCCTTTGTCAACCCTTGCGCCAGTATGGCCCGGATAGGAGTTTTCGCGGGCATTTTGAAACCGCCTTGCAGAAAATCAACTGGATGTATCCTCCTATTCAAAGACTGATGAGTTGCCAATAAAATTCTGCTTCGCCTTGGTGATGCAGTTCAAGGATATCCGATGCTGAGAGAGATAGAACCGATGGAAATCGGCTTGATGTTCTGGGCCGGCCACGATGCCCAAACCGCGCTTCGAGCTGTCCACGGCCTTGGTCTTCATGTTGGGCAACTGGGCGTGCCCCCGGAATTGGATTGCGACCGTGCCCTGAGCGAATGGAAGAGTGGCCTCAACGAATTCCAGTTCCTGGTGACAAGCGCTGTTTGCTCCTACATGGGCGAGCAATATACAGACTTCGAAACTGTTCATAGGACTGTGGGCTTCACGACAGAAGGTTTAAGGGCCGAACGAATTGCACGAACGAAACGCGTGTCCGGCTTTGCTCATGAACTGGGTATTCCAGGGGTGTCCTGCCACGTAGGCTTCATTCCAAGTGATCCGGGTGCGATTCTTTACAAGGACCTCCGCGACCTGACCAGATTGCTCTGTGACCACTGCGGGAAAAATGATCAGAACTTCGTGCTCGAGACAGGCCAGGAATCTGCGGCAGTCTTGCTCTCGTTCATCGCCGACGTAGACAGAAAGAATCTCAAGGTCAACTTCGATCCCGCGAATATGATCATGTATCAGTCGGGCGATCCGCTGAATGCCCTGAAAGTCCTAAGCCCCCATGTGATCTCGGTTCACTGTAAGGATGCGCATTTCCCCGGTAAGGGAAGCGGCCTTCTGGGCGCTGAGTGTGTGCTCGGTGACGGAGAAGTCAACCTTCCCGCGTTTTTGAAGGAACTGAAAGAGCTCGGCTATAAAGGCGCGCTCAGCATCGAACGCGAAGAGCCGGACGAAGTGAAGAGGCTCGCGGATATCAAGACCGGGATCTCTCGCTTGAAAAAGTGGAAGGTTGACCTTGGGCTTTGATGGGAGTGTCTGACGCACTCGCACGCTCCTGGCTCTCGTCCCTCACAACTGGACGGGCAGGGGTTGACAGCTAGCTCCAAGGGCCCAAGAGTTCGAATTGGGATATTTTTGAAAAAACAATGCTCCCTTTGACAATTCTACTTGCAATTGGGGTCTTCGCGTGCATATAGTACGGTCACTAAAGTAAATCGGTCGGCCCCCGGAAGAGCAGCCAAAGTTGCCTGCGGTTTTGCCATAGGGCCCGGTAGTTGTTTTCTTTTTTGGAGGCGAGTATGAGGCGAATTACCTTATGGGGCGTAGCCCTCGTAATGGCCCTTGGGCCCCCGGTGCGTTAACCAGTCCGCGTGGGGTGAGAGTAAAAGGGGCGGCGTAGCGGTGGTCAATGGAGCGACACCCATTCTTCTTTTGTAATTGACTGGCAATTAACCACTCACTAGGATTAGGGTACTTCAGCAAATTAGGGCCCTTCAGCCAGTCCTGGTACCAAGTTTTTCGAAGAAACCGGCCATCTCTAAATCTCTTTCCTAAGACCCTGATCGCAGCGTTGCGTGTCCACGCATAAGTTCGCGCTACGGTCGGCTTTTTCGTACTACCTGAATCACTACATAGAGGAGTTGGCGGTGAATAAACTCAAGGCGCAGATACTTTCATATCCACATCTTTCGTCCGTCGTGCTGGTCCTGCTGATGGGCTGCCTGGCAGTGCTTCCCAGTAGCGCGCAAACCGCCGCAACTCTCTATGGCTCGGTGACCGATGCAGGCGGAGCCGCAATTCCTGGCGCCAACGTCACGGTGACCGACGTGGGCACGTCCGTAGCTACGAAAACCACGACCGATGGTTCGGGGAACTACAGCTTTCCCAGCTTGTCCGCGGCCGGATATTCCATCAATGTGTCAGCGCCGGGTTTCCAGACAGAGGACATCACGGGTATTGTCTTGCAGGTGAACCAGAAGGCCCGCGAGGACGTCAAGCTGCAGGTGGGCTCGGTCGACACCAAGGTGGAAGTAACCGGAGAAGCGCCGCTGGTTGATACCAGCAGCGCCAGCGTGGGCACGGTGATCGATCAGCGCGAGGTGGTTGACCTTCCGCTGAACGTGCGCCGGTTCGGTGCGCTCGCCATCCTGGTGCCCGGAACCGTTCCCGACGCCGGCGCGGGTAGTGTCAGCGGCGGCTTCGCAAACTCCACCTTCGGATCACCCTTCAGTGAATCCACCTATGCCGCCAACGGGGCTCGCTCCTCCAGCAACAACACCCTGATCGACGGTGTCGACTCGCGCAATCTGACCTTTGGCGGGTTTGCCGTTCAGCCGTCGCCCGACGCTGTGCAGGAATTCAAGATCGGAACCAACATTTACGATGCAGCCTTCGGTAAAACGGCCGGCTCAACCATCAATTTGATTACTAAATCCGGTACCAATTCGTTCCACGGATCGATCTACGAGTTTCTCCGTAACGACGCGTTGGACGCCTCGAACTACTTCAACCCGGTGAAGCCAGAGCTTCGCCGCAACCAGTACGGGGTGGCAGTTGGCGGCCCGATCTGGAGGTCGAAGCATCTGTTCTTCTTTGGCAATTTTGAGGGCCTGCGCCTGGTGCAAGGGTCATCGGCAACCTCTCTTGTGCCCACTGCGGCTCAACGAGCAGGAGACCTCAGCGGCCTGCTGACAGGGACCAATGCGAACGTCTGCGGTGTTGGCGGCCCGGCGCAATACACCTACGATTCCGGCCAACTCTTTAACCCCGCGAGTGAGTCGCTGATCACCTGCGCCACCGGCACCGCCGCCGGACAGACCAAACTGATCGGCACGCCGATCCCGGGCAACCAAATCGCGGCCATCGACGGCGTGGCCGCCCATGTGCTCTCGCTGAATGCCTGGCCTTTACCCAACCTGTCGGGGAACGCCGGCGTTAACTACATCAACTCGGAGCCGGAAACCCGCAACGATGAACAGTGGTTCGGGCGTGTCGACTACGACATCAGCGAGAAAGACCAGGTATTCGGACGGTATATTCTGGGCCAAGCTAATATCGTTAGCCCCACCAGTGGCTACAGCACGTTACCGACCTTCGGCGACAAACTCTATTTCCGGGGACAGAATGTGGCCATTGGCTGGACCCACACCTTCGGTCCTCGTCTTCTCAACGAGGCACTCTTCGGCTTCCAGCGCGACTGGGATGATAACAATTGCGCATCGTGTCCCCGGCCCGCCGGCTTCATGGAAGCCTTTGGCATCCAGGGTTTGAGCGCCCTGTCGCCATCGCTCGAGGGCTTCCCGCCCTTCGAGTTCAGCAACTTCTCTGCCGTGGGCGACTCCAACTACCGCCCCGTCATCAGCCCGGATATGGTGGAGAAATATCAGGACACTGTCACTATCACGAAGGGCAGACAGACGATCATTGCGGGGGCGGATATTCAACCCTGGCAGGTGTTGGGTGAGCAGGCGGCGTACTCCCCGCACGGCGAGTTAGACTTCAACGGACAGTATGCCGCGCTGGCCGGCGAACTCAATGGTGGTGTCTCCTCCGCCTCCGACTTGGCCGACTTCCTGCTCGGCGCTCCACACGGGGCCAACCGCAGCCTTCACTTTGCAGATACTAACCAGGTGGGCGGCAACTTCATGAGCTTCTTCGCTCAAGATAACGTCAAGTTCACCCCCAACGTCTCGGTCAACGCCGGCCTTCGCTGGGAGTATCGCCGGCCATCGGTTGACAAGCACAACAATTTCGTAACCCTTGTGCCTACTGGACCCAAGTTCAGCGGGCCGGGCAACGCTACCCTGGTGACGGCGGCACCCGACGCGCAGAACGACTCGTTCTGCACCGATCCAGCCTACTCGTATCTCACCACTACCGACGGTCGTTGCTTGATCGCGACCTCGGATCAACGGGCGCAACTTGGATTTACCGGCCGCACACGGCGAACACTGATCTTTCCCGTGCACCACGATTTCGCCCCGCGCCTTGGGATCGTTTGGCGTCCTACGGCATCGGACAAACTCGTGCTGCGCACCGGATACGGCATCTTCTACGACTTGCCTAACTTCAACAACCAGCACTTCGTCGATAACAACCCGGTATTTTCTCCATCACAGCTGTTTGTTACGTCCCCAGGACAGACGCCGACTGTGACCAGCGAGACCGTATTTTCCGGAGCAGGCATCCCCAAGCTGTCGGACCAATTCATCTCTCTGTATGTCGAGCCCCACTACCTGGCGCCTTATTTCCAGCAGTGGAGCTTCGGCATTCAAAGCCAACTTTCCAACGACTGGGCAATGGACGTTGCCTATATCGGAACCAAGGGGACCAAGATCGGGAACCTGCACCTCGCCGGCAACCAGGCAGAGCCGGGCACGACCCCTCTCCAGTCGCGCCGTCCGTATGTCGACCTCGGAACCTCGCTGTACACGACCTCGGATGGGAACTCCAGCTATAACGCCTTTCAGTTCAAACTAACCAAGCGGTTGAGCCATGGACTCAACTTGCTCGCTGCCTATACCTTTGCCAAGTCCCTCGACAACTCCGAAGGTGACGAAGGCTTTGGCGCGGGCGCCAACGACAGTAACCTCGCGCAGGACGACAACAACCTCGCGTTCGAGTGGTCGCGGTCCTATACGGATGCGCGCCACAGAATCGTGGTCAACGCCATCTACGATCTGCCCTTTGGCAAGGGGAGACAATTTCTTAGCGACAAGAGCGTGGTGAGCGCCATCGTGGGTGGATGGGAAGTATCCGATATCACCTCCTATCAGACCGGTTATCCGTTCGCCGTGCTTGGTCCGGATTTCTCCAACACCAACTCTGACTCTCCTCGCCCCAACCGCAGTTGCAGCGGCGTCGGGTCGAAGAGCATTACCAACTGGTTTAATCAAAGCTGCTTCTCAGTTGCCGGATCGGCCTCTGATCCGACGTTCGGCAATTCACGGCGCAACATCCTCGATGCACCAGGCCAGTCGAATTCAGATATTGCTGTACTGCGTCACTTCAATATGTTCGATAAGGCTGATCTGGAGTTCCGGGGTGAATTCTTCGATGCCTGGAATACTCCCTACTTTGCGCCCCCGGCCAATAACATTGGCTCGCCGACGCTTGTGGGAAGGATTTCAAGCGCTAACGATGGACGCGAGATCCAGGTCGCACTGAAGATTGTTTTCTGATCCTCGGAGCAAACATGGACGGCGAAGCGCCCGGCAAATCGGGCGCTTCGCCATTTGTAGACAAAACGGAAGTTGGAATCAGCAGCAGGCTCTCAGGTACGATTAGAGGACGGGCCCGCATTTCGGGGTCTTTTTCATGATCATCAAAGCCTCGAGAACAGTCGCTGTATCGTTGCTCCTCACCGCATCTTTTCTATTTGCCGAGACTTCCAGCGGCGCAAAGCCACGGCCACACATTGTGATGATTGGCGTGGAAATGGATTCCCTACCATCCTTTCCCTATATGGGATCGAACAGCCCAAACAAATGCACGGACATGTGCTGACTGAGATCTTCACAGGCTCCGGAGACGTCGTAGCGCAGAAATAGCTGGACCTGCCCTTGACGAACTTCGGGTCGTACATTCCATCGTTCCGAAGTAAATTGCCAAGCACACCTTCCCGTGACAGCTTCTTACAAGCCGGAAAGAGACTTCGTCAGTCAAGGCGATAGATTCCGGCTGCACTAGCGGTGGTGTTGTAGGGTCTCTATTTGGGCGCGCACTTTGTTTGCATCCGCGGTGCGACCCAAGCTAACGTAGGCCTGAACGAGCAAATTAAGCTCATCTACGGTTACCGATGGATCCGTGACATGCGGTTCCAGTCAACTCAACCACATCGGCGAATCGCTTGTCCTCGAGATGCTCTTTGGCCAACGCAACCAATGCGTCCCGGTTGGCGGGGTTCAAAAGAAGAATCGCTTCGAATTGATCTTCCGCAGCCGCCCGATCGCCGGATTTCAAGTCGACCTGGGCGAGCAAAAGGCGAGCATCGAGTTTCCCGGGCAATCGAGTCACTGCAGCTTCGAGTGCCTTCCGCGCGCCTTGCAAATCGCCCAGCTTCTCCAGTGCTTGCCCCTCATACAGCGCCGCCAAGGCATCCTCGGGATGCGCCTTTCGTGCGCCTTCAAGATGGCCGGCCGCTTTTTGATACTCCCCGGAATTGAATTCCAGCTCTCCTAGTTGGCGCAATGCGGCCGGGGAATCGGGATCGAGCTGCAGCACTTTCTGCAACAACAACTGGGCATCCGGAGAACGGCCCTGGTCGATCAACAGCATCGCGGAATGCAGTAGATTCTGCTCCTCGATTTTGTCTTTGGGATCGGGAAGTGACGAAAATTCGGGAACGTTGGTCGAGGTTTGCTTATCGGCTGGTCCGAGGTAGCCCAAAGCACGAAGGTCGTTGAGCGTAGCGCTCCCCGCGGTGCCTGTAGATGCCGAGACATGTGGAGGCCGCATCGGGGACGAGGCCAGATCCGAGCGGAGGTGTTGGACGGTTGGGTTCCAAGGCTCGTATACGTTTTTCAGTTCACCAGGGTCTTGCCCCAGGTCGTAGAGTTCAGGCCGCGGTGCTTCGATGAACTTGAAGCCACCGGCGCGGACCGCGCGCAGCGGCGCCCATCCGAAGCTCAGGGGATAATCCGTCTCGCCAAAAACCACCCTGTCGCTTGCTTTTGTCTCCTTGAAGTAAGGACTGAGGGAGCGTCCGCGCAAAGCGGGCGGAGCAGGAATGCTGAGCAGATCAAGAACGGTGGGGAGGATGTCGGTTGTTTCGATTTGCGCCTCAACCACCTTCCCTTCCTGCGTTGTGACAGGCTCCACAGATTCGCTGCTCATTGGCAGTTTGATGAGCAGGGGCACATGTGTCGTTGAATCGTAGAGGAAGATACCGTGAGTTTGCTCGCCGTGTTCCCCGAGTCCTTCGCCATGATCACCCAGCACGATGATCAGGGCGTTGCCATATCGTTTTTCGCGCTTTAGATATTCCAGCAACTTTCCCAGCGCGGAATCGGCATAAGCGATCTCACCGTCGTACAAACGGTCTTTGTAAATCTGCGAGTAAGGTGGAGGCGGTTCGTAGGGATCATGAGGATCATAGAGATGGACCCAGACAAAGCGCGGCTTCTGGGGATGCGCTGCCATCCATGCTTCGGCGCGATGCACCACATCGTCTCCGCGACGCTCTACTTGTCCCCAATGCTTTCCTTGGCCCGAGGCGGGCGGGAAGTTGTCGTAATAGTCGAAGCCCCGGTCGAGCCCGGGAGCAAGGGTGCGCGAGTCGAGCACCACCGCACCGATGAACGCCGCTGTCTCATACCCGTTTTGCTTCAGCAACTCGGCCCAGGTGGGATATCTCCTGGCCAGTGGAATTCCAAAGCCGGTGACGCCGTGTACGCTCGGCAACAGGCCAGTCAGGATGCTGGTGTGCGATGTGTTTGTGATTGGACTGGGCGTGAAAGCCTGAGCAAAGCGAATGCCATCCCGGGCTAAAGAATCCAACGCGGGAGTCTGGATTCGATCGTCACCATAGCAATGAACATGATCGGCGCGAAGTGTATCGATGGTCACCAGGTAAACATCCGGTGAAGGCAAAGAACCAGTAACCACCTGGGCCGGGGAGAGGGTCGCTGCGGCCGCGATCATTGCTATCCACCCAAGAAAAGCCCTCATTGGAACCTGGCGTCGCATGACGACGACCGCTTCACGAATGGCACCGCACTACCTTTGAAAAACATGGCGTCGCTTCTATCTGCATGGCTGCCGGCTTAATGGGTTCCATCCGGAGGGGCAGCGGTAGCCTTCTTTGGGGAGAGACCCAATTGCTGGGTTGCGTCGCCCCTGTTGCCCGCGGCTGCCAAAACGCTTTCTTCCTTGCTCCGCTTTTCCTCCAGCAGATTTTTCGTGCTTTCAAGTTCCTGCTGAGCCTTGGCCGGTTGGTTGAGTTGCCGGTAGATCTGGGCGAGTTGATAGTGCGCTTCAGCATTGCTTGGATCCAACCGCAGCGACTCCTCCAGTTCGTGCTCCGCCTCCTTCGGGCGGCCGACCTGGGTCAGAGCCTTGCCCAAGTCTCGCATAGCCCGGGCGTTTCGCGGTTCCTGAGCAATCACGGATTGCAGGAGCGGAATGGATTGCTGTGCCTTCTGATCACTGAGATATGTATGACCAAGATAGAACTTGGCTTCGGGAAAATTAGGATCGAGTTCAAGGGCCTTTCTCAGCTCCGTCTCGGCATCGGCAAACCGGCCCACCTTCCAATACATAAACCCGAGCGAGAAGCGGATGGTGGGATCGCTCGGCTGCTGTTGCCGTGCAGCCTCAAACTCATCGATCGATTTGCCATAGTCCGCCAAGCCGTCGTAAGCCTGACCCCTTAGGATGTGGACCCAGGGCGAGTTTGGATCGGCGGCTGCGAGTTTGTCGAAAGCCACCAGCGCTTTGTCGAGACGCTTGGTCTGCAGATAGGCGCGACTTAACAGGTAGAGGTTTCCCACATCTCCTGGGCTTAGTTTGGCAACCCGCTCCAACACCGGAATTGCGTGCTCATAGTCTTCTTGCCCAACGAAGGCAAGCCCCAGCAGTTGGCAGGCTTGCATGCTCGCCGGGTTTGTCTGCACTGCCTGTTGCAAGGGCGCTGTCGCCCGTTTGTAATCCTCAGCCTTGAGATAGGCGATGCCGAGATTGAGGTTGGTGCCGAAGTCCTGCGGACTGATCCGTAGCGCCCGCTGATAAAACTGGACGCCTTCAGCGATTCGGCCCTGGCGGACATAGAGTGCGCCCAGGTGGTTCAGAGCAGCTATCGACTTGGGGTTCAGGGCCAGAACGCGCTGGTATGCTTCGGCGGCTTCGGCGGATCGTCCCTCACGCTCCAGTTGCTCGCCTTGCGCGCCAATGGCCTGAATCGAATCCTGCGCGCGCGCCGGGCGAGCACACAGCGAGGCGGCAAGCACCAGCGCAACAGGAAGATATCTGCGTCTCAACATAATTTCGGGATAATCTCTAGCCGCCGCCCCATCTAGTGTAGTGCGTCACGCAGACGGATTGTTTATCCATCTGCACGAAGGAAGCTTGAGCGGATCGTCGAACGCGGGCCGGTTGAGCTTTGATTTCCCGCGGCAAAGCTGGGCCGGAAATCCGGGTAACGTAAGGGACCTGCAGTTCCCCTCAACCCCCAGCCAAAGCAGAGGTCAGCAACTCTTTCAGCCACTAGCGAATTGCTCCTGGAAGCGCCCACCCCCTTTGGATTTTCGCTGGGCAAGGTAGCCCGCCCTGCAAAAGCGGGAGTTTGTCCGCGGAGTGTCTGATTATTTTTAAAATTCGATATTTTTGGGTCCTTTTTTGGGGATTTGCAGCTAGCGGGGGCGGACGAAGGGATTAAGGGGAGCCTTTTTGATAGGAAAGTCCACTCCCAAGTCTGGAACGGCAGTGAACAGCGGGACATACGGTACGGGGGTTTTCGAGAGGGTAGATGGGTGGGCGGAGGTGGACCGGTTGGGGCCAGGGCCCGGAGAGGGATCCGCCGCCGCGCTGGGGGCCGGGGCGGGCACGGGGGCAGATTTCTTCTCCGAGGAAGCGGCGAGACGGCTGGGGATGAAGTTTTCCATGGCAATGATCATGGCCAGGGCCTTGACTTGGCCAGCAACGCTGCCTCGTGTCATTTCGGGGCTCATCTTGGCGATTTCCCAGAGGCGGTCGAGTACTTGCTCGCGGTCCAGGTTGCGGCGGCGTTGTCCTTCCACGTCTTGCTGGACGAGTTCTTTCTGGACGGCGGCGCAGTGCTGGAGCATGAAGGCGCGGACATGGGGTTTGGATTTGATGTAGGCGGCGGAGTCGGGGTTGAGGCCGGCGGCTTGGGCGGCTTGACGATCGGTCATGGCGCCAGTGAGGACCAGGCGGGCAAAGGTTATTTCCTGGCCGGTGATGGGGTCGCTGACTTTATTTTTGGGCATAGGTGGCTCCTCAATTTGGCTTTCTAGTGCGTTGAAGTACAGTGGCGGCAATAAAAAATCCCGCCTCGGCGGGATGATGGATTTATTTTGAGACAGGGATCGGGTGTGTCACCGGACAGCGGTAAAACTGTCCTTCGCTCGCGCTTAGGCCGAAACTACCGACAACTGCCGACCAGCGAGAGGCCGCGAGCGCCGCAAGCTGTGCCGATATCGATTGCCAACAGGATACCGCGGGTTGCGGAATCGCGTCAGGCCCCCACAAGTCGTCTCTTTAATCGTTGGTTATCGTTTCGCAGGTTACTTTGGGTGACCCGTTCCTATGAGGAGCGGTGCTTCCCGGAGCAACTCGCTAGG
The DNA here is from genome assembly GCA_963815175.1 of uncultured Acidobacteriaceae bacterium. Lineage (GTDB taxonomy): Bacteria > Acidobacteriota > Terriglobia > Terriglobales > Acidobacteriaceae > PALSA-350. The sequence continues at coordinate 140,621 of CAWFGM010000002.1, read as the reverse complement.
GGCTGAAAGAGTTGCTGACCTCGGCTTTGGTTTGGGGTTGCGTCTATCACAGTGACGCACTAAGGGGACTGGTTCAATCGCGCCAATGCATCCCGAGCGGGACGATAGCCGGGATCCGCGCTCAATGCCTTTTGGAACTCGCTTCGCGCGGGATCAAGCTCCTTAAGCATCACAAACACCGTACCGAGGTTGTAGTGCGCTGCGGCATAATCCGGCTTGAGACGGAGCGCCTCCTCAAACTGGCTGCGAGCTGAGGCGATTTCGCCTTTACGCAAATAGACACCGCCCAGAGTATTGTGCGTCTGTGCCGCAGCAGGTTCGATGGAGAGGGCAGCCTGCAGCTGCCTTTCGCTTTCGTCCCAGTTGCCTCGCATCGCTGCCAGAGTGCCGAGACCATCGTGGGCATCGTAACTGTCTGGTGTTTGCTGCAAGACCTGCTGAAACTCCGCGGCTGCCTGATCTAACTCGCCCTTCTGGGCGAGCGTCCGGGCAAGGAATATCTCTGCTTTGGCATACCCAGGCGAGATCGCCAAAGCAGCGTTGAACTCTTTATCGGCGGTGTCGAATTGGCGCAGGTTGTAATCGCTAATACCGGCGTCGAGGTGGGGAATGGCACTCGTTGGATCGGCCACGGCCACGGCGCGAAACTGCTCCACAGCCTCGGCGTCTTTGCCCATGCGTTGCTCGTTCAGCCCCAGGGTCAGGCGAACATCCGACAGGTCCGGATCCCGCGCCAGAATGGCCTTCAAGGCTGCGTTGGACTCATCCAGATGCCCAAGCGAAGCCAGATAGATGGCGTCCCCGTATTTTTCGTAATCGACGATCCTGTCTTTCGGATCCACTGCGCTCGATGCCGGGGCCGGCGCGGAATTTCTCCCCGTGAGGTATCCGAGTGCGTGCAGACGTTCGACAGCTTCAGGACTCAACGCGTTCTGTGTCGCCTGGGCGCGCGGTTTATAAAGCAGCCGCAGTTGATTCAGCCGCTCGCGATAGGCCGACGCGACGGAGGGTTTGCTCGCATAAAGATTCGTCAACTCCCCCGGATCTCGAGCCAGATCGTAGAACTCCGGCCTCGGCGCCTCAATGTACTTGTAGTGCCCGCTCCGCAAACTGGCAAGAGGGCTGGTCCCGAAATGCTTCTGCGGGTAAATACTCTCGCTGAATATGTCCCCTGGAGAAGAAGGGGCGGCGAGCAGGCTCTTGCCTTCCATCGCTTGCGGCACGGGCAGCCGCACCGCATCAAGAATCGTGGGCGAGACGTCCAGCAGGCTGGCGGGTGCATCGACTCGCGCCGGCATCGGGGCTCCGCCCGCAGGCCAATGAATGATCCATGGGACATGCAGGGTGCTTTGGTAAATGAAATAGCCGTGCGTGCTCTCGCCATGATCTCCCAGTCCCTCTCCGTGGTCGGAAATAAAGACAATGAGCGATTTATTCACCAGGTCATGAGAAAGGAGGTAGTTCCAGAAACCGCCGATAACGTGATCGATATAACCCAGTTCGCCGTTATAGCCTTCACCGTACTTTGCTTTTTCCGCGGCGGTCAGGTTGTACGGCGTGTGCAGATCGTAGATGTGAAGAAAGAGAAAGAAGGGACGATCGGCATTCGCGTTCAGCCACTGCTCTGCAGCCTCGGCGACTGCTTCTCCCTTTCGTTTGACATCGCCCGGATCGCTGCTGCCGCTGTCGAGCGATGGCGAGGGGCTGTCATACGTGTCAAAGCCCTGGTCCAATCCAAAGCGCTTGTCGAGCACGAAACCACCGAGGAATGCGGCTGTACGATACCCATGAGACCGAAGCGTCGCTGCCAGCGTAACCGTTCCCGGCGCCAGGCGGTCGCCATTGTCTTCAACGCCACTCACGAATGGGTACATCGAAGTCAGCATCGAGACATGGGAGGGTAGCGTCAGCGGGACCATGGACGTGCCCTGCGAGAAGGATGTGCCCCCGTGGCAGAGTTTATCGATATTAGGGGTGGGCGGCACGGTGGGAGCATTACAACTGACTCGATCGGAGCGTAGTGTGTCGACGGAGATCAGAATGATATTTGGCTTCGCGTCACCCACGGGACGCTCAGGATTCAACGCCCTGGACCACTGGCCAGGAACAGCAGCGAGAAGGAGCCAAAGACCAATCATCGCCGTTTTAGGAACGCGCAACCGATACACTCGTGGTGGATTCTCGCCTAACGTTTGGATAGGGCAGCGTGGCTCTCTCTCCGGGAGGAGGCCGGCCGTTTGTCCGTCCCCCTTATTCTAAGTCCTGCGCCGGAAATCGGGCGCCGGATTGTGAGCTATTTCTTATGGCACGCGGCGCAGTTTTGCCGGTGGGCCTGCATGAGGTAGGCGGCTCGGGCTTGGCGCGTCCGCAGGTGGCCTCCAGCGTGGGCGCTCCGTCTTTCACACTGTGGGGTGACTGTTATACGGCGACGTTCGGCGTAGCGGCGGAACGTAAATTCAAGTTCCATCATTTCCATGCAAGGCACAAGCACTCCAGGAAAACAGGTCGTGTCTGGAATACTGCGAAAGCAACGACACTGGATTTCACTTCATACTGCTTTACTAAACAGCGGTAACACAAAGCTGTGTGACTGCCGAGTTGCGGCAGGTCCGGCTACAGAGTCTGCGTGAGAACTCAGCCCTCTTGTTCCCTAGCAACGGGCTTAAAAGCCCTCCTCAGGAGTTACGGTGTACAGCCCGACTAAAGTCGGGCCGAAACGATTGGAGGATACGACGGGCTTTTAGCCCCCTATTACCCGCGTGTAAACCGGCTGGACGTAGTTATGACGCGTGAGTGAGGAGAGCTTGCCCCATGCGAGCAACTGCAAAATGATGGAGGCCGCATTAGACTGCAGAACAGTCATGAGACACACCCGCTTCTTCCTACTGCACCTTCCTTTGGCCTGCTTACTTTTGGGGGCGTTGCCGAATTCTGCATTGGCTGACAACACGACTGCGCATTCAAAGTTTACGGGCGTCTACCTGTCGCACGAGTCAGGTCCATCGATGAACCTGAGCCTGGGTGCCGATGGTAGCGCCACGGTTACAGAAGATGCCGGCAACGGCGCCACCACCTTGTTTGGCCATTGGTCAGATACCGGGGGCCAGGTCGCAGTTACTTTTGATGCCCTGGATGGTAAGCCGGCTGAGCCGCGAATGGTTTTCCAACCGGCCCACGATGGGTTGCAAGCGGTCACCTGGAATCACGCCTCGTGGGGAAAAGTGACTCCACCGCCGATGAAGAAGGGATCCAAAGTAAAACAATTGTATTGGTTCACGGAAGGGCCTTAGCATATTTGGGCCAGGCGAGCTCCTGGTCCTCTCGTCGCCAAGTCCGGCAGCGCCACGTGCTTTTGACGATTACGGATGACTACGCATCCAACGATGCATGTCCAACGGAATCGCCCATCGGATAAACGATACAGAAGCTCAGAGCCAAGCTGCCCTCCGAACTTATCCCGCGCCCTGGAAGGGGCAACTCGTCATGGTTTGCCGCAAATGCCAGGCCAAGCTGAAGCATGGCGGCAAAAAGAATGGGTTGGCAAAACTGAAAAAGGTGCTGAAGAGGCGCGCTCGGCAGGATGAGCAAGGCCCGCGGTTGCACGTAGTGGATGTGTCCTGCCTCAAGATGTGTCCTAAGGGTGGAGTTACGGTATGTACGCAGCAGCAGCTTGAACACGACGAGTGTTCCATTATGCGCACGCGCGCCGATGTGGATGCACTGCTACTGCAATATAGAGAGGCTTCCGCTGGACCAGAGCAAGGTTGAAGGGCTCAGCACTCAATCACATTCAACGCCAGGCCGGCCAGCGACGTCTCCTTGTAGCGCGCTTGCATATCAAGACCTGTCTCGTACATCGTCTTGATGACCTGATCGAGAGAGACCTTGTGGCCTTCTGACTCATTCATAGCCATACGGCTGGCGTTGACCGCCTTGATGGCTCCGACAGCGTTGCGTTCAATGCATGGAACCTGTACCAGGCCGCCAATCGGATCACAAGTCAGGCCGAGATGATGTTCCATGCCTATCTCCGCGGCATGTTCGATACGGTCATTGATTTCTGCAGCGCTGAGCGATGTTACTCCCGGCGCATTGATGGCTGAAACCAGGCCGCCTGCCGCCATGGAACACGCCACACCCACTTCACCCTGGCAGCCAACTTCCGCGCCGGAGATGGAGGCATTTTCCTTGTAGAGGATGCCGATCGCGGCCGCGGTGAGGAAGTAGCGAAGAATGCCCTCCTCGTTTGCGCCGTCGACGAACTCCAGGTAGTAGTGGGCAACCGCAGGTACCACCCCCGCGGCCCCATTGGTAGGAGCGGTGACTACGCGCCCGCCTGCGGCGTTCTCTTCATTGACGGCCATGGCATACACCGTAATCCAATCCAGCTGTGAGAGAGGGTCCTTCACCCCGGCACGCAACCGGGCCGCAAGCTTGGCAGCGCGCCGCCGGACTTTGAGGCCGCCGGGAAGTATGCCCTCGGATTCGATGCCGTGCTGCGTGCATTCCCGCATCACTTGCCAGATGTGCAGAATGCCGCTTCGCACTTCTTGCTCCGCGGTCTCAGTCCGGCCGCTCGCCAGCGCACACTCGTTGGCCAACATGAGTTGCGCGATGGTGATGTTGCCGGCCGCGGCTCTCTCCAGAAGTTCTTGCGCACTGTGGAAAGGGTAGGGAACCTCCCTCGCTTCACGCGTCCGACCGCCTGCGCTGACAGCAAACTCGCTGGCAGAGACAATGAAGCCACCACCGATGGAAAAGAAAATCCGCTCCAAGAGCAAAGCTCCGTCGCTGTCGAATGCGCAGAACCGCATGCCGTTGGGGTGCGAAGCAACACCGGCAACGGGATACATTTGATCGCGATGAAAGAGCAGATGCTTCGACTTCTTCGAAGGGAATGATGCGGTGACCGGGCAATTCCAATGTTCCCGCGGTGCGAATCGCGGACAGTTTCGCTTCAATCTCAGCCGGGTCGATCCCTTCAGGCGTCTCCCCGGAGAGCCCAAGCAGGATGGCGCGGTCGGTGCCATGGCCATGACCGGTGAGCGCCAGTGAGCCATAAAGGTCGACCCGGATGGATGCGGTCTGAAACGTCTTGCCAGTCGACTCGAGTTCCCTGGCGAAACGAAGCGCGGCCCGCATCGGTCCCATGGTGTGGGAGCTCGACGGCCCTATGCCGATCTTGAATAGTTCAAAGAGACTATGCTTCACTGCATTGGCCTTGTTCGGATTAGATCGACATTATTGTGTATAAGGCTAAGCTCCTTATAGATGGTAACGTATGTGTTACTATTATAAATGATTGACGTACGGGAATATAACGACAGCGAAGGACGCAGCCCGTATGCAGCCTGGTTCGAGCGGCTAAATCCTCAAGCGGTGCCAAGGTAGCTGTTGCCGTCACCAGACTGGCTCTCGGCAACTTCTCGAACGTTAAGGGCGTCGGTTCTGGTTTGCTCGAATGTCGGGTTGATTTTGGGCCTGGTTACCGAGTTTATTTAGGAAAAGATGGGGAGCGCCTGGTGATTTTGCTCGGTGGTGGAACGAAAAAGCGCCAGCAACAGGATATTCGGGCTGCCCGTGCCCACTGGCAGGACTACAAACGGAGAAAGTAGGAAAGGAACTATGGCGCTGACACGCGATTTCAAAGAAACGATTCGTGCGCGCGTCGCGAAAGATCCCAAGTTTCGTAAAGAACTTCTGCGCGAAGGGATCGAAGCTATGCTCACAGGGGATATCGCTACCGCGAAGACCATTCTTCGCGACTATATCAATGCGACCGTGGGTTTTACGGAGCTCTCCGAAGCGACCCACATTCCTTCGAAGAGCCTTATGCGAATGCTGGGGCCCGCAGGCAACCCGCGCGCAGACAATCTTTTTGACGTTGTCAGGTTTCTTCAGCAGCGCGAGGGCATCCGGTTCCAACTCAAGGCCGGCCCCCTCCTGGGCAATCGAAATCGCGACGTCTAGCTTAGCTAATGTAAGGCTGGCACAGGAGTAACAACGAATTGCCCTCTTCCTTATCGAACCGCTACCGGTGTGCTCGTAAGCACACCGGCCTGTTATGGCTTGGACTTTTATTTTCAGCGGCCGCCGGGCTAGCCCAAGCAACGTCATCCACCATCGTCCTGGATGTGGACGCGACCACCATCTCCAGAAAGATCCTTTCCGCACATGAATCGTTTCCCGTTGCTTCGCTCGCCAGCGCACACCATCGATCTCGTATACCCCAAATGGATCCCCGGAGACCATGCGCCCACCGGGCCCATTGCCGACCTGGTGAACCTGCGTTTTAGCGCCGACGGCAAGACATTATTCTGGGTTCGTGACCCGGTGGACATGTATCGCTTCCATATTCCGGTGCCTGCGGGAACCAATCTCCTGATAGCTGATTTCAGCCTGGTGGGGGAGTATGTAGCGGGAAACGATTTTGCCCCGGGGAACACGTCGACTCCGGTTCAAGGCGATGTGAACTGGGACCAAGTGGTCCTATATCCCGCAGACACCACAGTCCGACCAGGTCACGATTGCAGCCTCGGTCAAGCTTCCTGAAAGATGGTCTTACGCGACCGCGTTGCCGAATCCCTCGCTGCAAGGCTCCGCGATTCATTTCGACCCTGTATCGCTCACTACGCTGATCGATTCTCCGCTGATGTGCGGATCGATCATGCGCGAGTTTGACATCACGCCGAAAGGAGTTTCGCAGCGCCATCTGCTGGATCTCTTTGAGAAATCGCCTGAGGGACTCAATGTGCCGCCGGAGCGAATCGCCGCTTACCGCAACCTCGTATCCGAAGCCGGAGCCATGTTCCGCTCCCACCACTATGCGAGCTATCACTTTCTGGTGGAAGCGCAGACCGACAGCAGCGATGGACTGGAGCATTCACAGTCCAGCGATGACCAGATGCCCGAACTCGGCATGGTGAGCCCGTCCTTCTCCGCCGAAGCGGGGAATCTGTTGGCGCACGAGATGATCCACTCCTGGAATGGAAAATTCAGGCGCCCTGCTGGCCTGGCGACGTCTGATTACCAACAACCGATGGTTGGCGACCTGCTGTGGGTCTATGAGGGCCTTACCAGCTACTGGGCGGAAATTCTAGCCACGCGTGCCGGCCTGGAAACGACGTGCTCAGATGAAAGACCGGATGGCGGTTTACCAGGCAGAGATGGACGCGCGCAGTGGGCGTGGCTGGCGAAACCTGCAGGAGGTTTCGAGATCGGCACAGTTGCTCTACTCCTCTGGAGAACAATGGACCAACTTGCGCCGGTCCACGGACTATTACCGCGAAGGGCCCCTGCTGTGGTTACAAGTGGATAGCTTGCTTAGAGAAAAAAGCCACGGAGCGCGCAGCCTGGATACCTTTGCCGCCGAATTCTTCGGACCACCTGATGGGGTGGTAGCAGTTAAGCCATACACCTACGAGGAATTGGTCGCCGCCTTGAATCACGTGGCCGCCTTTGATTGGAACGGTCTGCTTCAAGGCGATCTGCTGGCCACGCGGCCCACTCCGGTTTCACCCGGCCTGGAAGCGGCCGGATGGACCGTCGTCTATAACGACGAGCCCAATGAGTCCGCCGTCGATACGGAAACCGTATCCCAACAGGCTGACTTATCCACCTCGATCGGTTGATCGTCGATCAGGACGGCACCATCATCGATATCGTTCCCGACTCGGCCGCGGGCCGCGCCGGGCTAGCTCCAGCAATGAAATTGATGGGGATTAACCATCGTGTCTACGCAGCTGACTTACTCCGGCAAGCGATTGTGAATGCGGAAACGAGCCGGCAACCCATCGATCTACTTACTCTGACGGGTGGTTACTACGCCGAGTACTCCGTGGATTACCACCAGGGTCTGCGCTCGCCGCATCTAGCCCGAATCGCGGGAAGACCGGATCTGCTGACGCCCATCCTGCAGCCGCGGCGAATCGAGTAACCATGGGTTGCGGGTGCTAGAATTCTTTGATCCTTCTGCTGGCTGGATCGGGGAAATAGAGGCATGGTCGATTCACCACGCGGTTCACGGGCTTCCAAGCGCAAGACACCAACTATTTACGATGTAGCCCGCGAAGCGCGGGTTTCCGTCTTCACGGTGTCCGCGGTCATCAACAATAAGAGTCATGTCGGCGCACCGCTAAAAAAGCGCGTGGATGCCGCCATACTCAAGCTCAATTACCGGCCGAATTCGCTGGCCCAAAGCCTGGCCAACGAACGTACCCGCACGCTCGGTGTGATCGTTCCGGATATCTCGAACCCATTTTTCCCTATGCTGGTTCGCGGGGCCGAGGATACGGCGCAGAAGCGCGGCTACAGTATTTTGCTTTGCAACAGTGACGGGCTTCTGGAGAAAGAAGAGCTTTACCTGGACCTGCTGGTGGCCAAGCGAGTCGACGGCATTCTGCTTACCAAGGCGCCGGGCGACCTGAGCCCGCAAACCACGAGTCTGCTTTCCAATATGAATGTCCCCACCGTGCTGATGATGCGTACTTATCCCGGACTGACAGGCGACGCGGTGATTACCGACGATCTTCAGGGCAGCTTTGAAGCGGTCTCGCACCTGGCCAGGATAGGACATCAAACCATCGCGATGGTGGGCGGTCCGCTCAGCGTAAGCAACGGAAGAGCCCGGCTTCAGGGGTTCAAGAAGGCGCTCAAAGCCAACGGGCTGCGCTTCAACCCAAAGCTTGGTGTACGAGGGCGACTATCGTATCGACTCCGGCCACCGGGCCGGTCTGTCGTTGTTACCGCATCGTCCTGACGCTGTCTTTGTGGCAAATTTCTTGATGACTGTTGGCTTTCTGCAAGCGGCGCAGGAAATGGGCATGCGGTGTCCTGAGGATTTCGGATTGGTCACGCTCGGATGATTATCCCTGGCTGCGCTTGTTCGATCCGCCCCTTACGGCGATGGAACTGCCTAAGTATGAAGTTGGCTGCCTCGCGACCGAACTGCTCCTCGACCGCATCGAAGGCAGGAGCGCGCCGGCCGTGATTCACCGGATTGCTCCGCATCTCTGTGTGCGGGAGTCATGCGGCTTTGGATTGCGGAACGGTTCGTCGAGTGTGAATGCGGCTCCGGGTCTTCCGGCGTTGGTGAGCAGGACTCGGCGCCGGTCACATTAGGATTGTTTGCGCCGGCAGGTGAAACCGCAGGTACGCTCCCACGCAAGCCGGGGCAGGTGGGCCAACCTGGGCCACCCGTCCTGTTCCTACTAGATTCTGTTGGAACGCTCAACCCTGGACCAGAGGCAGGCGCGGATCGGGCCCCTTCCAGGTGGAGCGGAGCCAGACATGCTCGGGGTCTTCTGTCACCGTCATAGAGCGTGAAGTGCCGGCCAAAAAGTTGAGGTAATAAATATCGTAGCCGGGGCCGGCAACGACCGGATGGTAGCCATCCCTGACCAGCACCACGTCGCCGTCGTGTACTTTTACCAGTGACTCCCGGGACCCGTCGGAACGATAGAGGTTCTGTACCGCAAACCCCCGCCCATCCCTCATCCGGTAGTAGTAGATCTCATCCAGATCAACTTCCACCGGTGGTTGATCTACGTCATGCTTGTGAGGCGGATAGCTCGACCAGTTGCCACCCGGGGTATAAACCTCAAAGACCACCAGCTTATCGGCCGCAAAGGCGGAGGGTATCACTTCGACGATCTGGCGAGAGGAGTTCTCGCCTCCACGCAAGCCGGTCGCCACGTCTTTTGGGGTCACCAGCCGGGGCTCGAGCTGGCTTTGGATGGCACGCGGCACTGCGCGATTTCGCATACGGTTTCCGCCTTCACCGTGACGCGGCTCTCAGCTTGGCAGGTAGAGCGAATAAGGAAGGCCGTCGAATACATTCTGCTCTGGCCCCGACGGATTGTGCCCCGGCTCCCCAGTCGGCGACCGAGCGTCCGCCTAGCCATACCAGGACCATCTCCTCGTCCGCGGTGCGCAGACTCCAGCGACTGGCCCGGCAGCAAGCGGTTGACCGCAAAACTCATCCACTCCCATCCCGCTTCCTCGCGGGTGAAACCAACCATTTCCCCCGCCTGATCCGGCCGGCAGATTGCGCGCGCGTACCACGCTGTCCTGTTGCATTTCGTTGCTCCTGCTTCGCCCTAACCGCTTAGGAAATAATATAAGCATCGGGGCCCCGCCCGCTACGGGCCCGGCCGAGTTGTTTCGCGCCTGCCTTGGCGCGCCTACGGCTGTCATGCGCCTCTGGATAATCTTCATAAGGGCTTAGTAGTTCTGCCGTGGCATTGCGCGAATGGTTTAGATTTAACTCGCGACTCCTACTACATGCCCACTGTCCACCTGCCCAAGAAGTTCGGCTTGCTCAACGCCATCTCCATCAACATGTCCAACATGGTGGGCACGGGACCATTTATTACGGTTCCGGCGATTCTGGCCACCATGGGGGGACCGCAAGCCCTGATTTGCTGGTTTGTGGGCGCGGTCATCGCCATTGCGGATGGGCTGGTGTTTGCCGAGTTGGGCACTACTTTTCCCAGCTCCGGGGGCTCGTATAACTACCTGCGCGAGTGCTTCGGGCGGGAGGGCTTAGGGCGGCTGATGGCCTGGCTGTTCGTCTGGCAGTTCCTTTTCAGCGGTACCCTGGAGATCGCCACCGGCACGGTGGGCATGGCGCTTGTACACGGGTTACGTGTTCAAAGGACTGGTCGGCCGGCCGTGGGCTCTGCGATTGCTCGCCGCAGGCTTTGCCCTGGCTGCCATGATGCTGCTCTATCGCAAGATTCGTGACATTGCCCGCATCATGCTGGTGCTTTGGAGCGGCCTCCTGTTGACCAGCATCTGGGTCGCCGTGGAAGGCATGCTGCATATGCACACGCGGCTGCTTTTCGACTTCCCGCCGAGCGCCTTTCACCTGAATATCGCGTTTCTGCTGGGCCTGGGCAATGGCACGATGCTGGTGATGTTCAACTTCCTCGGCTACTACAACATCTGCCACCTGGGAGACGAAGTGCGCGAGCCGGAGCGGGTGATTCCCCGGGCCATCATCGGATCGATTGTTCTCGTCCTGCTTCTGGATCTGGCAATTTCCGTTGCCTTCACCGGGGTTTTGCCGTGGCGGGAGATGATCCAGCCCGGCACCGTGATTTATGACGCTGTCGGCTCGGTCTTCATGGAACGGGTAGCCGGGTTTTGGGCTGGGCAGTGGTTGACCGTCATGGTTTTGGTTACAGCCTTCGCGTCGGTCTACTCCCTGATGCTGGGCTATTCGCGCATTCCCTTCGCGGCGGCGCTTGACGGCACATTCTTCCGCTTTTTCGCCAAGACCCACCCCACGAAAGACTTCCCTCACCGGTCTTTGCTGCTGGTCGGTATCCTGTCGGCCATCGCCAGCTTGTTTGACCTGGTGCAGATCATCACCGCGCTGATCCTGGCCCGGATCTTGATCATGTTCGTGGGCCAGATCATCGGCCTGCTGCTGCTGAGAAAGCGCCACCCGGAGGCGCCGCGTCCTTTTCGCATGTGGCTTTATCCGTTACCGGCATTGCTTGCCATGGCCTGCTGGCTCTATATCTTCCTGGTGCAAGCCTTTGAGCCCCGGGGCTGGAAGTACATGCTCTACGTTCTATTGGTCATTGTCAGCGGAGTAGGCCTGTTCCTGCTTCTGGCCCGCCAGCAACGGTATTGGCCATTTGGCGTATCCGACCCATCCAGGTGTCCCCCGAGCCGCTAAACTTGATAACCCTTCCAGGTACGCGTCAGCCCTTAAGGTCGTATTTTCTACGGCGTCACCGCGTGACAATATCGTCACCAATATGCGAGTCAACATTCGAGCCCGTCTGCCCCACCAGCAAGCCAGCGATTTCCGCACGCTCCCCGTGGCCGTGACCATCGAAAATTCACGCGGCATTAAAGCGAACTATCAGCACGCGACGACCGCCGCGGAACTGCTGCACCTGCTGGACAAGCGGACGGACCTCAATGCCGCCGTCCTGGACCGGTTCCGGGAAGAGCTGAAGTTCACCCATGCCGCCAAGCTGAGCGACATCGAGATGAGCGAAGAGGTTCTGGAGCAGATCGGCTTTTTTGTTTAAGAGCACAAGGTCAACTGAGTGAAGTAGCTGTAATTGTGCGCTGCTTTAGTTGCCAGGGTTCTCCATCTTCTCGCCGCCAAGGTCAGTCCTTGGCGGCGAGAGTCGTTTAACAGCAGTTTCGCTATTGCTGGACGAGACCCGGATTGCGAGGAGTGGTTTCCTTTTGCGGAAAAACCACGTGGTCCTCTTGCTCTTACTGCAAACTCAGTCCCGCCAGGGACGGCTGAGAATGCCCCAGGATGCTAGTCCTGGGCGCCCTTGACCATGCTTCAAAGTCTAGGCTCACCCAGGACTATCGTCCTGGGCTATTTTCAGCCGTCCCTACGGGACTGAGTTTGCCGGTAGCGTTCTCACGCAGCCCGTGACGTCCTGGGTTGACGTTTCGCGTTAGGCCCTACCGGACCTTGGCGATTAACCAGTCTCCGGTTGCTATATCCTTCGTCAGGGGTAGCACGGAGATGACCAGCACAATCACTGCGCGGCAGCTTTTGCGCGGGAACGAGATCGTAGAGCACCCGCGGATCACCGTGAATGACGGGCACATCACTTCCATTGAGAGCCGCAAAAGCGCCACAGGCGACGATTCCATCTATGGGTTTCCTGAAGCCATGCTGGTCCCGGCTTATCTCAATATTCATGTGCACGGCGCCGTCGGCCACGACGTGATGGAAGGCACTCCGCAGGCGCTGCACGCGGTGGGAGCGTCTCTGGCCAGCCACGGAGTGGGCGGTTATTACCCGACAACCGTTACCTCATCCATCGAGGAAACCTTACGCGCCCTGGAGATGATCGCCGGCTGTGATCGAGACTGGGCCCTCCGCCGAGAGCGCAGTACCGCTGGGCATTCATCTCGAAGGGCCGTTTCTTTCCGTAGCCAAGCGGGGCGTCCACACAGCTGCCCTACTGGTGCAGCCTTCGATCGCGCTGTTCGATCGCTTCTGGCAAGCGGCTCGCGGGCATATTCGCATTATGACCATTGCGCCCGAACTGCCCACCGCCCTCGAGTTGATCCAGCACGCCAGTGCCTTGGGTGTGGTGTGCAGCCTGGGTCACAGCAATGCCAGCCTGGGGGAGGCCGAGGCCGGCTTCGTGGCCGGCGCGCGCAGCGCCACCCACACCTTCAATGCCATGCGCAGCCTGGACCATCGCGATCCCGGCATTGCCGCGTACGTTCTCGACAACGATGCCCTTTTTGCAGAGCTCATTTGCGATGGCATTCACGTTGACCCGGCTATGGTCCGCTTGTTTTACAAGGCCAAGGGAGCCGAAACGGCCGTCCTGATCACGGATGGCATGAGCGCTACGGGCATGCCTGACGGAAGATACAAACTAGGGGACCTGGATGTCGACGTGTCCAATGGACGCTGCACTTCGGCGGGATCCCCCGGCGTCCTGGCGGGCAGCGTCCTGACCATGGATCAGGCGGTGCGCAACTTCTCTGTGTTTACCGGCGCCAGCCTGGCGGTCAGCGCGCAAATGGCCGGGAGCAATCCGGCTGCGCTCATGGGCCTTGACCGGCATTGGGGTTTGCTTGAAGAAGGACGGGAGGCTAATCTCGTGGCTCTTTCGCCAGATGGTCGAATCCTGCAGTCTTTCCGTGCCGGACGGCCGCTCTTGTCAGCTCACGGCTGAGGAGTGCCGCTTTCCCATCCCAGCGCGTCGGCGACCTGGCTGGCAAGACGCAATGGATCAAAAGGCTTCAGCAAAATGCCGGCTACGGGAAGGTGGGCCAGGGAGCCGTTTTGAACGGCTTGCACCTTTGCAGTGAGAAGAACAATAGGGATGTGACTGGTAGCGCGTGCCGTCCGGAGCTTGGCCAGCATGGCGGGGCCATCCATTGCCGGCATCATCACGTCGAGCAAGATGGCATCCGGCTGATGCTGCGTAGCGCTTTCAATCGCCTGCGCTCCACAGTATGCCTCGACCACATCCCACCCGGTCATCGCTCGCAGGCTGCAGGCTGCGGCGTGGCGTGCTTCGTCATCGTCATCCACAACCAGAATGCGCCGTTTCACAGTCACTCTCCGGGTACGTGGGGCCTGTCACAAGGTAACCCAATTGCCGACAATTAGAGCTTCCACTTTCAGGCAATTGCTACCGGGAGGTCACCTGGAGGCGGAACAGGCGGAAGAGTGACCCAGCACGACATGTCCTGGGTCACTCGGACCGTTCGTATCGCAACCTCGTTTACGCTACTTGCGGGCATGCGGATGAGCCGGACGCCGACGAAGCCATTTTCAGTGGCTTAACGCCTCCATCCTCATCTTCGTCCTCCTCGTCCTCATCCTCATCTTCCTCGTCTCGTCTTCGTCCTCATCATCGTAGTCTTCATCTAAATCGTCTCTCATCTTCTTCCTCATCCTCATCTTCCAGATCCTCAACATCGTCGTCGTCCTCATCTTCTTCCTCATCCAGATCGTCCAGGGATTTGAGGAACTGAAGTGGCGGAAGCTGGACCGGTTCGTCCCCTAGAGCCGCGGTGAATGTTTCTGGTCCATCCAGCATTTGCATGGCGCGAGGTAGCTGGCATAGCCTTCTACGTGGGGGGGCGGTATTAGGGGCATTCGCACGATTTCTCTTCTCCTATGCCTTCGAATGTACATGGCGCAAGCCTGCGCCGGGTTTATGGACGCTTGGATGCCGCCGAAAGACTGGCGGGGCTGTAAGAGCGACAAGAATTTCCTGGGTTCGGAGACGCCTCCTTCGAGGCTTGGGCATGTGGTAGTTTTCTTAACATCAGTCCGGTGTATTTGGCTAGTGCGCAACCAACCTCCGGAGCTATTTCGAAAGGCACCCCATGGCCGAAACAATTCCAGCCACTGCTTTGCTGCTGATCGACGATTCCCGGCAGGAAGAGATCAACGTTACGCATTCGCCATTCACCATCGGGCGGCTGCAGGACCGCGACCTGGTACTGGCGCACGCTTTCATCTCCCGCGACCATGCTGCCATTCTCTATGAGAAGGGCCAGTTCCACGTGGTGGATAAAGGCAGCCGCCACGGCACCTTTCTCAATGCACAGCCCCTGGTCGACCGCCAGGCGCTGAAGCCCGGGGATGAGATTCGCCTGGGTTCGCTGAACGGCCCGTCGCTGCGCTTTGGCCCGGCCAGAGAAAGCACCTCGACCATTCATAAACTTTTGGACGAGCTGCATGCGATTTCGGCACCCACCTCGGATCTGGAGAAGCTGAGCTGGTTCCTGGCTGCGGCGCAACGCTTGAATACGCTGGGGGCGGTCAACGAGATCCTGGCCACGCTGGTGGAAGCGACCCTGGAGCTGACCCAGGTGGAGCGAGGCTACGTCTTCCTGCGAGATGAGAAGGGCAAGCTTACCCTCGCCGCGGGACGCAGCCTCAAGGGCGATCGCCTGGAAGACGATTCCACCATTTCCCACAGCGCTATCGCCCAAGCTTGCAAAGCCTCGAAGTTCATCGTCACCGATACCTTGTCGGCCGAAGCCAATTCGCGCACCGAAAGCATGGTGCAGCAGAGTATTCGCATGGTGTATTGCATTCCCCTGCGGAAGCGCGCGGCGGGCGCCGATATCCATGAGAAAGATATCCTCGGCGTTCTCTACCTGGACAGCCGGCTGCAACCCGGCAAACTGAGCCAGGTGGACAACGATCTTCTGGATACGATCGCGACGGAAGCCGCCGCGCTGGTGGAAAACGCTTTTCTGGCGCAGTCAGAAGAAGCATCACGCCGCTATCGCGAAGAACTGAACATCGCTGCCGCCATCCAGCAGGGGCTGATGGAGTTTGCCATTCCCAATCTGCCGTATGCCAAGGTGCATGCTCGCAGCGTTGCCTGCAAGGACGTCGGAGGCGACTTTTACGACGTGATTGCCACCCCGGACGGCCTCTATATTGTGATCGCCGATATCTCCGGTAAAGGGGTATCGGCCGCCATCCTTGCCTCCACGCTGCAGGGCCTGCTTTACGGGTTGCTGCTAGCCGGTCAGCCGCTGGCCGACATCGCGGATGTGGCCAATCGCTACATCTGCGAGAAGAATGTGCAGAAATACGCCACCATGATCCTGGTCAAGCTTGACCGGGACGGGACTTTCGAATACGTCAACTGCGGGCATGTACAGCCCCTCCTGGCCAACAGCGAGGGCGTCAAACGCCTGGAAAACGCCAACATGGTAGTGGGCTTGATCGAAGAGGCTACCTACGAATCCGATCGCTTGCAGCTGAAGGCCGGCGATCGCATTGTGCTCGCCACCGACGGCGTTACCGAGGCGGAAGGCCGGGACGGCGAGTTTTTTGGAGAAGAGCGGCTGGAAATCCGCTGTCGACGGCGCCAACATCGAGGGCGTGCTGAGCAAAGTTGAGACCTTTATGGCCGGCACTCCACCCAACGATGACTTCACTATGCTGGAAGTCCTTTATAGCGTTTGAGCGCGCGTTGGGCTGCCCAATAGCCACACATGCCGTGAACGCCGCCGCCCGGGGGTGTGGACGATGAGCACAGGTAAACCCCTTTCATCGGAGTGGCATATTGCCGCCAGGTCGGGCGCAGAAAAAATTGCAAGCCGGAAACAGAGCCGCCGTTGATGTCGCCTCCCACCAGGTTTTCATTCCACTGGCTCATGGCGGCGGGGCTAAAAACCGCCCGGCCCAGGATGCACTCGCGAAAACCGGGCGCGAAGCGTTCCACCTGGGCTTCGATTGCCTCCAACGCGGACCCGGACCAGCCATTGGGCACGTGGCAATAGGCCCACGCCACGTGCTTTCCGGCGGGCGCCCGGCTGGGGTCAAAAAGAGTGGGTTGGGAGAGCAGGACAAAGGGCCGATCGCTCATGGCTCCTCGCCCCGGCGCACGCTCGGAAGCGGCAATCTCCTCGAAGGTACCTCCCAGGTGAACGGTGCCGGCGCGCAGGCACTCCCTGGCGCGCCACGGAATCGGCTGGCTCAGCGCCCAATCCACTTTGAAGACGCCCGGGCCGTAGCGGTATCGCTCCAGTTGCCGCCGGTAGGTTGGCGGAATCTCTTCGCCGCCAATGGTCAGGAGCTGCCTGGGAGTCACATCCAGGAGCGTCAGATCCGCGAGGCCCAGTTCCCGCAAGCGAGAGCACGCGCGCGTTGGTGGTAACCGTGCCTCCAGCTTTCTGCAGGCAGGAGACGAGCGCATCCGCGATGGACTGCGCGCCGCCTTGCGGAATCGGCCAGCCGACGGCGTGCGCGGTAACTCCGAGCACCAGCCCGAAGGAAGCAGAGATCGGTGACTCGAGGGGCAGAAATGAATGCGCACCCAAGCCTGCAAAGAGAGCGCGAGCGCGAACTCCCTTGAAATGGCCATCGGCGATCGCACGCGCGGAGCGCAACCCGAGCAGGCCAAAGCGAGCCATGGCGATCGGATGTCGAGGCCAGCCCATGGGCTTGAGCAGATCGTGGCGGAGGCCATCCCAGCTGGCAGACTAGCGGGCTGTAGAGACGGAAGTAGGCCGTTGCATCCTTCCCTAGCTGGCCAGCGGTGTCGCTGACATCGCCTTCCAGCATTACTGCCGTTCCGTCATCCAGCGGATGAGCCAGCGCCGCGGGAGGCGAAATCCAGTGCAATCCGGATTCGGCCAGTGGCAATGAGGAGAAGAACGGCGATGCCACGGCAAGAGGATGAACCGCGGATCCCAGATCATGCACGAACCCGGGCAAAGTGAGCTCGGCCGACCGAGCGGCCCCACCGGCTACGGAAGCTGCTTCTCGCACCTCTACAGCGAAGCCGGCCTGGGCCAGAACGATAGCGGCAGCCAAGCCATTTGGACCTGCTCCGACGATTTTTGCGATGGGAGGCATCAGATCACACCAGTGATAGCACACAGAAGGAGAAACCAATCGCCAGGGCAGCGAATCTCACAGGGCATGGAATCTTTGCAGGCAGAAGCTACGACAACGTTCGAGCTGGGTGGAGACCTCACGGTCAACCGGCTTGGATATGGCGCCATGCGTATCACTGGGCCGGGCATCTGGGGCGAACCAAAGGATCGCAGCGAGGCACGCAAAGTGTTGCAGCGCGCGCTGGAGCTGGGCGTCAACTTTATCGACACCGCGGACTCCTATGGTCCGGAAGTGAGCGAGAACATCATCGCGGAGGCACTGTATCCGTACAAGAAGGATTTGGTGATTGCGACCAAGGGTGGGTTCACACGCTCCGGCCCAAACAAGTGGGCAGAGGATGGACGCCCGGAGTACCTGAGGCAGTGCGTTGAGATGAGTCTGCGCCGCCTGAAGCTGGAGCGCATCGACCTTTACCAATTGCATCGAATTGACCCAAAGGTGCCGGTGGAAGAGAGCCTCGGCGCACTCAAGGAGTTCCAGGACGCGGGTAAGATTCGTCACATTGGGTTGTCAGAGGTTTCGCCGGAGGAGATCGAGCGGGCCAACAAGACGGTCAAAATCGTCAGCGTGCAGAACCAGTACAACCTGAGTGATCGCCGGCATGAGAAGGCACTCAAATACTGCGAGCAGCACAAACTGGCCTTCATTCCGTGGTTTCCCGTGGCGGCGGGGAAGCTGGCTAAAGCTGGTGGCCCTCTTGACAAGACAGCCAAGCAGCACAAGGCTACGGTTGCGCAGCTGTCGCTGGCATGGCTATTGCATCACTCGCCGGTGATGCTTCCGATTCCCGGCACATCTTCTGTGGAGCACCTTGAAGAGAATATGGCTTCAGCCAAAGTGCACCTTACTGCGGAAGAGTGGAAGGCGATTGAGAGCTCGACTGCAAGGGGTTAGGGATCGCTTCGTTGGGGCTTCGCCCGTCTTTTCGGCCGATGTACGCTGTGGCGGCAGAGTTGCCGGGGCAGGGCTGTGGAATCCCACATCTCGCGAAAAACGGGCCGAGATCCCGGATTTCCTGTACGC
The DNA here is from genome assembly GCA_963815175.1 of uncultured Acidobacteriaceae bacterium. GTDB lineage: Bacteria > Acidobacteriota > Terriglobia > Terriglobales > Acidobacteriaceae > PALSA-350. Next base: position 121,714 of record CAWFGM010000002.1, on the reverse strand, counting down.
GGCGACAATCAGCGTCCACGTGTGCGGCTTTCATTGAGGAAAGCCGCATAAAGTTTATCAGCGCCACCAAACTTCACAGGAAATCCGGGGGTATGGGGCACCCGTCATTCTCTACGCATACGGGATTTAAGGACTTGGGTTTGAGGCCACGCGTAGTAGGGTTTGGGTGATTCGGATTGCGGCTTTAATTGAGCCGGTGAGCGAGCCGGCGACCTTGCTTACTCCTCCTGCGCGATTGCGGTAACTCACGGGAATTTCGCGGATGCGCAGGCCGCATTGCGCGGAGCGCATCTGCATTTCCAGGTTCCAACCGTAGGTTTCTTCCCGCATGTGTAACCGGCTGAGAGCTTCGCGGGTGATGGCGCGAAAGGGCCCCATATCCGTGTACTTCACCCGGTAGAGCATGCGCAGCAAGAAGTCCCGCGAGCCATCCGGCAAAGATTTGTGAGATCAGCATGCTACCTGGCTCGCGCTTGCCGCGCATGCGGGAACCGATTACGAAGTCGCATTCTCCCGCGAGGATCGGATCTAACAACTGCCCCATCTCGGCCGGCACATCGCTGCCGTCGCCGTCCATGAAGACTAGATATGGCGGACCCGTTATCGGCAGCTGCCGCGCCGGCGGCGCATGCACGGCCATATCCAGGCTGCGGCTGAGGCACTACCCTGGCTCCGGCTGATGCCGCTTCGGAGCAGTCGCGTCCGTGCTGCCATTGTCTACCACGATGCATTCGCGGATCAGATCCCAGGGCAGTTCCCGAACTACGGCGGCTATGTTTTCCGCCTCGTTCAATGCTGGAATCACTACGGAAACCCCTTGCAAGCCCAAATCAGAGGCTCCAGCGCAGCCCACAATTGGAGCAGGCCGGGGGCGGTTGCGGGCTCAGCAATGCTCGCCGGAATTCCTGGTACTTTTCGCCATTCCAAATCTCACGCATGGTCTGCTGGGTGGCGTTGCCCAGGGTGAAGCTGTCGTAGCCGCGCATGGAGAAGGGCGCGATGCAACAGGGAAGCGCCTGTCCGTTGGCCGTGATGTACATCAGACTCCAGGGACGGCGGCAGAGCGACCATGGGCTGTCGTCCTTCCGCTTCTTGATGCTGACCTGGGGCTCAGTGGCGCCCGAAGCGCTGAAGAGTACGCCCAGCTCGCGGGCGACGGCTTCGGCTCGTTGCAGAACCTCTTCCTCCTGCTGGGTGGTGTGCTCAAACAATGCCTGTTCCGGCCGCGCCAGCCCTTGTCCTTCGGGCAGATACACCATCCTCTGCAGATAGACCTCCATCACACCGAGACGATGGGCCAGACGGATAAAGGCCTCCAGTTGCGCCAACGTCTCGCGCAGGCCGGTAAGCCAGAGGGAGACCCGCGGTAATTTGGTCTGGCTGGCGCGCTGCATGGCGACGAAGTTGCCCACGTTGGTCACGATGCGGTCGAACATGTCTTTACCGCGCACCATCTGGAAAACAGACGATTCTGCCGCATCCAGCGAAACGCGCAATTCGTCCAGCCCGGCGTCGATCAGCGCCTGCCCATTGGCGGTCGTCAACAACGTGCCATTGGTGTTGAAGAGCACATACACGCCGCGGTCTTTCAAATAGCGGATCATGCGCGGCAACCCCTTGACCAGCATCGGCTCACCCACTCCATGCAGCACGACGCGGGCGATCTTGGGGTACTGATCGATGATGCTGGTGAACAACTCCCACGACATGTCCGCTTCGGGCTCCAGCTCTTCAAAGGTGCGCGGGCAGGTGGTACACAACAGGTTGCAGCGATTGGTGGTTTCCAGGTAGAGGCAGACCGGATCCGCTTCCATGATTACGGAGAGCTGGTCTTCCGGCTTCTCAAAGTAGCGCCGCATCTTCTGCTGGTCTTCCGCCAGGTTGCGGTAGTACAGAAAGACTTTCGCTCATGAGTTCCTCGCAGTGGTGGGATACATTGCAAATGCTTTGTCTTGGGCTCCAACCCGACGGGCGCCCATGCACCACAGCGTTAGCAGGGCCGTCGTGGCATAAAGCCATTCAAACATGTAGTACATGGCTGGGCCCGGATTAGCAAGCGACGTGGTGTAGAGGTAAAAACAGGCAGTGGAGAAATAAAGCATGGGCACGTAAGGGATCAGGCAGAAAAAGGGAGCAGCCACAGGTAGTACCACGGGTAGTGTGAGGAGAACAGCAACATGAAAACAGCCACGATGGCGAAGCAAAAGCGGATCGCAGCCAGTGGGCCAGCTTCACTCTTAAGCCACGCCCACACCGCTAACCCGAACAGCAACAACCCAGCGAAACCATAGAAGGCCGCGGTCGGGAGCCCCTCCCAATGCAAGCCGTGGCGGGCCAGCGTAAGCAGAAAGTAGCGGCTGCCGGATTCCAGTCCCTCCTCTTTCGCATAATCGGGCAAAAACCCAAGCACCAGGCGGCCTACGCTCAGGTAGCAGGCGTACCCCGCCGCAACGACGCCGAGCCAGCAGCGGCCGGCATCCTCCAATCGCGCCAGGCACTGCGGCGGTAGAGAGCGGGGAATAGGGCAATGGGGTAGAGCTTGACCAAGGTCGCGGCGGCCAATGCGATCCCTGTGGCCGTGGGCCTTTTACGGACGTAGAAGAGCAGTGCGAGAGCGATAAAGGGTAAGGCTGCGCCATCCACGTGACCGCTGCTGGCCACCTCCCAGAGAAGCAACGGGTGCCAGGCATAGATCAACACCTGTTCGCGGCGTAAGCCGACAGCCGTCAGCAATTTCACCAGGACCCAGATGGTGAGCGCCTCCAGCGCCACCATTCCCGCCTTCATCCAGAGCACCGATGCGCCGATTCGGGTGATCAGCAGGAAGAGCATCTGCGCTCCCGGGGGATAAATAGTATGGGCGTAGCTTCTCCGATTGATGTGGGGATAGATGTCGGGATCGCGAAGAAACGCCAGATGAGGATCGGCGGGAATGTAGCGGTAGGGATTGATGCCGGCAGCCTGCACCCGCCCATCCCATACGTAGCGGAAGATATCGGTGGAGAGAAAGGGCGGGGAAAAAAGACAGACCAGCCTGCAGCCGGCGGCACAGACCAGGATGATCACGAAGGTCCAGCGGTCGACTGGCCGGTTAAGCACGACCCAGACGGCTACCAGGTAAATCGAGCGCCTGGTACATCGCGACCAGGCCAAAGCCGATCACGAAATGATGAATCTCGTTTACTCCCTGGCGGCAAAGCCCCACCAGCAACAGTCCCAGCAGAGCAAGCGCGCTGTTAGTGAGCCATGCTCCGCCGACTGGATGACGCGCGCTTAAGGGAGTTTCGCAATGATAGACCGCGTGGTTCCTGATGAAAACCACGAAGAGGCCTGTCGCCCCGGTCTACACCAATTGCGAAACTGCCCTACCACGCGCTGCTTTCTGCGCAGGCCATCCCTTGCGGGGCCTGCAGGCTCTCGAGGTATTTCCGGGTGTGCCTGGCATCGTAGCCTGCGAAGCTCTCGCCAGAGGCGGGCAGAAGTTCGCGGCGCAGGCGTTCGAGTGTGGCCCCATCATCCACGTCGTACCAGGTGGGCAGCAGTTCGGTTTGGAGGCCGATTTCTCTGGCCCGCTCCAGCGTCTGCTGGAGCACCCGCTCCGTGCTCCAGTCGATCTGCTCGAAGAGCCGTTGGTGCGAGTGCTTGATGCCGATCAGGTAGTAGCCACCGTCGTCGGAGCCGCCCAGCATCAATCGATCTCCCGGGAGCGATAGTCGCGTGACCGCCTGCAACAGCGCATCCTGAGGCATGGTGGGGCTGTCGGAATCGATCAGGCACACCGCGCTGAATCCACAGGCAAATAAATCTTCACAGGCATGGAGAAGGCGCTCTCCGAAGCCATCGCCTCGCTGCCCCAGAAGCTGAAAGCCGGTGGGCAGAATGCCATCGAAGGCTGCCTCGTCGCCTACCGGCGTGTAGACCACGATGCCGGCGCTGTTGCCGGCTTCTGTTACCTGCTGAATGTTTTCCGTGGTGTCGCGAAGAAAGCAGATGTTGAGCGCCGAGGCCTGTTCGGGGGTCAGCGGAGGAGAAAGCCGGGTCTTTACCTTGCCTGGGCGCGGGGCCTTGGCCATCACGGCTAAGGCGCAGCGACCTTCGCCAACAGCTGCTTCTCCTGGTTGAAGTGTCTTGTACGGCAAAGATTCTCCACGTTAGCAGCTCCGGTCGCAGACAGCGTACTGATACCAGTTGTCCTGCCACAGGCTGACCGTGCCCCAGGGTTGGGAGGCGATCAGGGACTGGAATTCCTCCTGGTTCAGCACCGCTGCCCGCCCGGGTTCGTGGAACCGGGTGCTCCAGTCTCCCATCAGGCGAGCGAACAACCACATGCAGGAGAGCGGGAGCATGGCGCGCAAGGCCGACGTGGGCTCGGCGATAAAGCAACGGCCACCCGGCCGCAGTGCGGAAAATATTTCGCGCAGCGCCTGCGGGCGATCCCCTACCACCATCAAAAGCCGGGAGGCGATGATCGCATCCACCGGCGCCAGCGATTCGGAAAGGGCAAGAACGTTCGCTTTGACGAAATGGCAGTTCTTCAAGTGGCGGATGTCGGCCCGGTCTTTGGCGCGGGAGAGCAACCGCTCGGAGAGGTCCACACCGGTGATCTGAATGTCAGGGTAGCGTTGCGCGAGACTGCAAGCATAGAAGCCGGGGCCGCAAGCTATTTCCAGAAGGTGGGTTTCGGGGCCGGGCCGGGCGCCGGGCCAAAGGGCGTGGGAGATTGCCGCGGTGTGATCGCGAAACAGATGCTCACGACAGAATGCGTAGAACCATGAACATCGTTCGAACAGGCTTTCCGAGTCTCCCCGGAGTGGGCTTGGATATTTCGGGCCAGTAAAGTTGGCTCCCGCGTTCTCAATTGCCATCGTGTGAGTCCGGTTCCCTAGAACACTGTTTCGAATGATACCTCGAGCCTGCTCCTAGGCCTGTTCAAAAGCGGATTCTCTCGTTTGATGCGATAGAAGCCGTTTAGTTACCTCTGCAGATAGCAGGGAATATTCAGCGCCACAATTCTCTGTTGCAGCGGCTTCGTAATTGAGCAGATTCAAGTCTTCGGGGGAGGGTTGGTTCGGAAGCGATTGGCCAACTCGAACTCGTCGCGCAGTTCCGGGGTCTTGAGGTTTTCGCGCAGGTGCGCAAGCCGCTGCTCCAAGGCCAACAGTGCCTCAGCGATCGGCTTCTGTGTTGGTATGGGCAACGTCCCGCCACATGGAATAGGGGCTGGCTCCCAGGCGGGTCATCTCGCGCAGGGCCCGTCCCCCGATGGCGCGCAGATCGGGAGCGTCACCGAAGCGGTCTTCCAGCATGGCGCTCAAGGCAGTGGAGAGGTACTGGGGCAGATGGCTGACCCAGGCACAGATCTCGTCATGCCGCCGGCCTGGATGTCCATGGTGCGGCAGCCGAAGCGTTCCACCCAGCTGCGCCACTCCGCGGCCAGGGGATGGCTGGCAAATTCGGTGAAGAGCCAGACGGCATGGGAGAAAGAGCTTGGCGTCCGCATGGGCGGCGCCGCTTACTTCTTTGCCAGCCATGGGGTGCCCGGGGAGAAAGCCGGCTTGGCCCGGGGCGCCGTAGAGCGGCTGCGCGCGTTCGGCGATGGCTACTTTGACGCTGCCCACGTCGGTTACCAGTTGATGCGGCTGGAGCAGTGGCGCGAGCCTCTCCATCCAATCCAGAATGGTGAAGACCGGCCCGCTCAGAAGCACCAAGTCGCTGCTGATCGCCGCGCTGATTGGATCGGCGGCGGCTACATCGATCGGCTCCGCGATCCAGAGCAATTTGCAGATGGGATGGGCTGCGGTCCCAGCCGATGATCTCGCCCGGGAACTGCGCGGCGCGCAGAGCCAGCCCGGTGGAAGCGCCGATGAGCCCCGTGCCCACGATCGTGATGCGCTGGATGGTCATCGGAGCACCCTAAAGATCATTGAGTCCCTTAAGGCCGGCTGAGAGTTGCCCAGCACGTAAGTTACGTCGAGAAGTGTGAGAAGTCCCGTAGGGACGGCTAAAAGATGCGGAGGAAAATCCCTCCGTGACCAACCCGCTGAGATGACGTCCTCATAGACCGCGTCGAGGACACCCAGGACTCACGTCCTGGGACATTCTCAGCCGTCCCTTACGGAACTTTAATGATCTTTTGCTTCGTATAGAGGACAAGATCGGGTTTCTTCGCAAGTACCCAGGTGCCAATTTATCAGCCGACTACAGGGATCTCGGCCCTGACGCTCCGGCCCACGGCTGGAGCGATCAGACGCAGCTGGTCCATGAGCTTCTCAAATTGTTCCGGAAACAATGACTGCGCTCCATCGGAAAAAGCCTTGTCCGGGATTGGGATGCACTTCCATCAGCAAACCGTCACAGCCGGCAGCGACCGAGGCGAGGGCCATGGGCGCAACCTTGTCCCGCAGACCGGTGCCATGCGAAGGATCGGCCAGTATGGGCAGGTGAGAGAGCTTCTTGATCGACCGGTATGGCAGAGATGTCCATGGTGTTGCGCGTGTAGGTTTCGAAGGTGCGAATGCCCCGCTCGCAGAGCATCACGTCGTAATTGCCACCGGACAGGATGTACTCCGCCGAGAGCAGCAGCTCTTCGATGGTGGCGGCAATGCCGCGCTTCAGCAGGACAGGCTTGCGCACCAGCCCAAGCTCGCGCAGCAGATTGAAGTTCTGCATATTGCGCGCACCCACCTGAAAGACATCCACGTAGGGGAGCATCAGGTCGATCTGGGAGATCTCCATCACCTCGCTGACAATCAGCAGGCCGGTGCGGTCACCCACTTCCTTCAGCAGCTTGAGCCCTTCAAGACCCATTCCCTGGAAAGAGTAGGGCGAGCTGCGCGGTTTGAAAGCCCCTCCGCGCAGAAACGAGGCCCCTGCGGACTTCACCTGCTCGGCAACGGTAAAGATCTGCTCGCGCGATTCGACCGAGCACGGGCCGGCCATGACCACGATCTCATCCCCACCCACCGCGACTCCGTTGGGAAAACGAACGATGGTTCCTTCGGGCCTGAAACCACGGCCCGCCAGCTTGTAGGGCGATGAGATGCGGACCACCTCGGCAACGCCGGGCAGCAATTTGAAATCGTTGTGATCGAAATGCGAGGGCGTGCCCACGCCCGCCAAAACGGTCTGGATAGCTCCTGTGGTGCGGTGAACATTGAAGCCCACCTGAACGAGGCGTTCGATTACCCCCTGGATGTCTTCCTCGGTCGCTGTCTCCAGCATAGCAACTATCATGGTTACTTTCCTGTCTCTCCGGTCTTACTGGCCCGTTATTGCGTTGCGATGCCAGCTCATCCTTCTGCAGTGCGCGCATCACATCGATGATGCGTTCGTAAATGTGGGTCAATTCGATATCCGGCAGCGGCCCCGGATTGGCGGCGCGAACATTCTCGAAGATCACGCGCTCACGGTTCGGCTCATAGACCGGCAACGAGGTGGAACGTTTCAACTTGCCGATCTCCTGCGCGGCTTGCGCCCGTGCGCTGATCAGCGCCACGATTTGAAGATCCAATTCATCAATTTTTTTTCGCCAGCCAGCAATATCCATGCACTTCCCTTGCCTGTTGTCTAATGATACGGTGCCCGGCCCTAGCGTCTCAGATTCAAGCCAGGCAGCATGGTCTGCCGCCTGCCTCAATCCCTGAGAAAAGCGGCAACCGCGGCCGGAGCCTTGCCCGGGCCGGCCTTCTCGATCAAGGCAACGATGGCGCTGCCAATCACGGCCGCATCGGCGAACTCGCCCACGGCGGCTACATGTTCGGCGGTCGAGATGCCAAAACCCACGGCAATCGGCAACTGGGTGAAATGGCGCAAACGCTCGACCAGGCGGCGCGCATCGGCGGCCAGGTTCTGCTGGGCGCCGGTTATGCCTACGCGGGAAATGGCATAGACGAAGCCCTCGGAGACGCCCGCGATCATCTTCAACCGGTGATCGCTGCTGGTGGGCGCAGCCAGAAAAATCGGCATCAGCCCGTGGTGGTGCATTTGGGTCAGATACTCTTCGGCCTCTTCCACGATCATGTCGGTGATCAATACGCCATCCACTCCGCAACGGGCCGCCTGGGCGCAAAAGCGCTCCAGCCCGAAACGCAGGATGGGATTGAAGTAGGAGAAGATCACCAGGCCGGCGGAAGGTCTCAGGGCACGCAATTCCGCGGCCAGGGCGAGCACATCTTGCAAGCGGTACCGTTGGCCAAGGCGCGCTCGCTGGCCCGCTGGATCACCGGACCATCGGCCATTGGATCGCTGAACGGCACCCCCAACTCGAGCACATCCGCGCCCGCATCGATCGCAGCCAAGGCCACGTCGCGGCTTGTCGCCAGATCAGGATCTCCGGCGGTGAGATAAATGACCAGGCCGGGCTTTAACCCCTTCCTGTTGAATTCAATCGGCATTCGTTTTTGCTTCCCGCCAAGTGCAACTCGCGCGCCATGATGCCCATATCCTTGTCGCCGCGGCCGGAGAGATTCACCACCAGTATGTCATCCTGGGCCAGCTTGGGCGCCAGGCGGATACATTCCGCGACCGCATGGGCGCTCTCGAGCGCGGGCACGATGCCTTCTGTCCGGGCCAAGCGCAGAGCTGCCTGCAGGGCTTCCTCATCGGAAGCGGAAACATACTCGGCCCGGCCTGAATCGTGCAAGGCGGCGTGCTCCGGCCCGACGGAAGCGTAGTCCAGCCCGGCAGAGACGGAGTGGGTCAACGATACCTGCCCGGCGTCATCCTGCAATACATAGGAGTAGGTGCCTTGCAGCACGCCCGGGGCTCCCGCCGCTGAAAGCGCGCGGCGTGGCTGCCCAGCGCCTGCCCCGGCCGCCGGCCTCGACGCCGATCAGGCGCACACTCGGCTCTTCAATGAAGTCGTAAAACGCGCCGATCGCGTTGGAACCTCCGCCCGACGCAGGCCAGCACCGCGGTCGGCAGCCTGGATTCCTTCTCCAGAATCTGCTGCTTGATCTCCTGGCCGATCACGCGATGAAAGTCGCGCACCATGGTTGGGTAAGGATGCGCGCCCAGGACACTGCCCAGCAGATAATGCGTGGTGCGGACGTTGGTGACCCAATCCCGCATGGCTTCATTGATCGCGTCTTTCAAGGTGCGAGAGCCGGAACTGACCCCGCGGACCTCGGCTCCCAGCAGGCGCATGCGGTAGACATTGAGCTCCTGACGGCGCATGTCCTCCTCGCCCATGTAGACGATGCATTCCATGCCGAAGAGCGCGCAGACGGTAGCGGTGGCTACGCCGTGCTGCCCGGCGCCGGTTTCGGCGATGATGCGATGCTTGCCCATGCGGCGCGCCAAGAGCCCCTGGCCAAGACAGTTGTTGATCTTGTGGGCGCCGGTGTGCAGCAGATCCTCGCGTTTGAGGTAGATTTTGGCGCCGCCAAGCTGCCCGGTCAGACGCGATGCCAGGTACAGCGGGGTGGGACGGCCGGCATAGTCCGTCAAGCAGCAGATCGAGCTCGGCGTGAAAGAGCGGATCCGCCTGGGCTTCGGCGTAGGCGTGCTCCAGCTCTTCCAGCGCGGCCATCAGAGTCTCCGGAACGTAGCGGCCGCCGTAGGCGCCAAAACGGCCGGGAACGGTGTGGTGACTGTGCTCACGATTTCCTCTCTTACCCCAGGATCATTGCCCTCAGCATTAAGCGGACTGTTTCACCCTTCCGCGGGCTAAAGCCCTCGTATAGTCAGGCTTAGGGCCCGACTGAAGTCGTGCCTGACAAACATGAGCTTTTCTGCGATATGCCAGCTAAACCCTTGCCTGGCCCTTAACGTTCCGCCACTTAGCTTTAGGGATCGGTAGCGGCCTTCAATCCGTCCGTCCGCTTGCTGGGCGGACCGGATAAAGGCCAGCACTCGCGCGGGATCCTTCTTGCCCGGCGCGCTCTCGACGCCGCTCACCACGTCCACTCCCCAGGGTCGCAAGATCTGAATTGCCTGCTTCACGTTTTCCGGGGCCAGGCCACCGGCCGCAATCAACCGTAGATGCGGCGCAGCCTGGAGGAAGCTGCTTCGCGCCCCCAGCCAGTTGAAGCTGGTGCCGGTGCCTCCCACCGCTCGCTGGCGTCGAAGAGTCCACCAGTACTCCGTCCAGAGATCGTTCCGGCTCAATTCGCTCAATTGCTGCTCAAATTCCTGCTCTTTATAGTGCAGCACCCGCAAGATGCCGAACCGCTGGCCGGGCAAAATGCTGGCGCAGACGGAGAGGGCAGCAAGGCGTCTGAGGAGCGATGGAGCTGCACCCCGGTCAAACCAGCAGGCCGCTACAGTCGACACAATTTCGTCGAATCCCGCGTCCACGAAAACGCCATATTTCTCCACCTCGGCGGGGCAGCTTTGCCGTGATCTGCCGAACCAGTTTAGCCTCGACCTGCCTTGGACTTGGAGCAAAAACAAATCCCACCGCATCGGCGCCGCACTCCGCTGCAAAACGCGCATCTTCAAGGCTGGTGTTGCCGCAAATCTTGATCCACATGGCAGGCTCTCACTTGCTCACTGGCGACGGTCCGCCGCAGCCATAAGCAGGGTCTCGAGCGCCGCGCCGGGATCAGGCTGGCGCATCAGCGACTCACCGATAAGAAAGGCATGGAACCCGGCCGCGCGCAACCGGTTCATATCCTCGGCCGTCTCGATCCCGCTTTCGCTCACGTGAACGGCGCCAGAGGGCAGGCGGGACGCCAGATCGAGCGAGACCTCGAGGCGCACCGAAAATGTGCTGAGATCGCGGTTATTGACTCCGACAGCGTCGCAATCCAGAGTCAAGGACCCGGTCCAACTCTGCCCCGGTATGCACTTCGCAGAGCACGTCCAGTTCCAGGGCGTGGGCCTGCGCTGCCAGTGTGCGGAGCTCCAGATCGCTCAAGGCGGCGGCGATCAGCAGAATGGCATCGGCCCGATGGGCGCGCGCCTCCAAAAGCTGGAACTCATCCACCATGAAATCTTTGCGCAGGCAGGGCAGACCACAAGACTGGGAAGCCACTTCCAGATTGCGCAAACTGCCCTGAAAAAAGTGCTCTTCGGTGAGCACGGAGAGGGCAGCGGCGCCTCCGCCTGCGAACCCTGCGGCCAAGGTAGCCACATCGAAGTCGGGACGAATCAATCCCCGCGAGGGCGACGCTTTCTTCAGCTCCGCGATCACCGCCGGCCCGCTTGCCGCCTTTTGCCGCAGCGCGCGGGCGAAGCCCCGGGGCTGGTGGGCGGCCGCCGCCTGCTCCAGAGACCGGGTCGACGATGCGGCCTTCCGCTCCTCAATTCCGCGCCGGGTGCTGGCCAGGATCTTTGTAAGTTGGCTATCCATGGGCTAGTGTCAGTATATGCTGCTGGGCGGACCTGGCTTTTGCCGTACCGCTTGCACCAACGCTTCCGCCACCGGCATCCAACCATCGTTTATGAATCATTTCCCTCTCACTCTGGGCGAATTCGGCAGAAGCGGCGGGTCTGGGGCAGCGACTTCGATCCGCGCCCCGCTCCCTGCTGATGCTGGACTATGACGGCACCCTCGCGCCTTTCCATGTCGATCGCTTTGCGGCCACTCCGTACCCGGGCGTGGAAGAACGGCTGGCGACCTTATCCGGGCTGGCCCGGGTTCGCCTGGTGCTGATCTCCGGCCGCTCCGCCCGCGAGCTTCGCAGCCTTTTGCCTCCCGGCATCAAGGCCGAAATCTGGGGCAGCCACGGCCGGGAGCAGCTGAAGAGCGACGGATCGTATGAACTGTTCGCCCTTGATCCGGGCAGCAGGCCAGCTCTGGAACAGCGTGGGGCTGGAGATGTCGGATCTTGGCTTTCCAGAAACACTGGAAGTTAAGCCCTCCTCTCTGGCCATCCATTGGCGCAGCTTCGAGCCCGCCAGGCAAGAACAGATTCGCTCCTCCGATTCAATCCGCCTTTGAGCCGCCTTGCCGCAACCGGGTGGGCTGCACCTGCTGCCCTTTGATGGTGGTCTGGAGCTGCGTTCGACCGACCGCACCAAAGGGACTGCGGTGGGGGAGATTCTGGCGGAGGAACCGGCTGCCATCCCGGCGGCCTACCTGGGCGACGATCTCACCGATGAAGACGCCTTTGCTGCCGTCGGGAAACCGGGGCTTCTCCATCCTGGTACGCACCGAGGTTCGCGCGTCTTGTGCCCGGTTTTGGCTACGGCCGCCGGAAGAGCTGCTGGAGTTTCTGGACGCCTGGATCGCAGGTTCGCGAAGACCAGGCCTCGGCGATGGCACGCCGGCGGAGGCTGCCCATGAAGTCCCCGAAACTGGTGCTGGTTTCCAATCGCATTCCCATCACCTTCACCACCGAGGATGGAGAACTTAAAGGACAGCCCAGCAGCGGCGGCCTGGTGAGCGCGCTGGAGCCGCTGCTTAAGGATCATGGCGGCATCTGGGTAGGTTCGGGCGGGACAGAAGACTCCCCACGCATCCGCAAGATTCTTGAAAAAGCGAGTGGGAAGAATCCCTACAAGTACGCTCCGCTCTTCCTGACGGAAGAGGAGCAGAGCAACTTTTACGAAGGCTTCTCCAACGAAATTGTGTGGCCGCTTTTCCATGACCTGCAATCGCGCTGCAACTTCGATCCGCGGTATTGGGATTTCTACGAGCGCGTCAATCGCAAATTCGCGCTTGCTGTGGAGAAGGCTTCGCAGCCCGGCGACTTGATCTGGATCCACGACTACCAGCTCATGCAGGTGGGTAAGACTTTGCGCAGACCGCGCCCGGGCGCGCGGCTCGCGTTCTTTCTTCACATCCCGTTTCCCTCGCCCGACATCTTTGCCAAGCTGCCCTGGCGGAAGCAGATTCTCGAAGACCTGCTGGCGCACGACTTGCTCGGCGTGCAGACCGGGCGCGACCAGCGAAACCTGATCGCCTGCCTGCGCTGCTTCGTTCCTTCGGTCAAGATCTCCGGGAAGGGAGAGAGCCGCCTGGTGGTCAGCGAGCACGGGCACACGCACATCGAGGCTTTCCCGATCAGCATCGACTACCGCGGCTTTGCCGAGCAATCCGCGTCCGAGCCGGTGCTGGAACGCGTGAAGCAGATCAAAGCCAAGACGCATGGCATTCAGATCGCGGTCGGCGTTGACCGCCTCGACTATACCAAGGGCATTCCGGAGCGGCTCAAGGCTTTTGGCAACTTTCTACGCCATTACCCGGAGTTCCACCGTAAGGTTGAACTGATTCAGATTGTCGTGCCGAGCCGGGAAGGCATACCTCGTTACGATCAGCTCAAGCGCGAAGTGGAGCGCCTGGTGACCCACGTGAATGGAGAATTCAGCGAGCCGGGGTGGGTACCCATCAATTTCATTTACCGCTCGGTGCCGCGAGACGAGCTAATCGCGATCTATCGGGCAGCCGATGTCGCTCTTATCACTTCGCTCAAAGACGGCATGAACCTGGTGGCGAAAGAATACTGCGCGGCCAAGACGGAAGTGAACGGCGTGCTGGTTTTGAGCGAATTTGCGGGCGCCGCTCCTGAGCTTCGCGTGGGCGCGATCCTGGTCAACCCGAATGATGAAGTGGGAGTCGCCGCCGCGTTAAAGCAGGCTCTGGAAATGAAGCCGGCGGAACGGCGGCGGCGCATGCTTCGCCTGCGTCAACAGATTCGCCAGGCCGACATCCTTACCTGGCGCGACCGCTTTTTCCATGCCCTGGAAAAGACGGGTGCGCGGCGGAAAGGGGAAAGAGACTGACGAAAACTGACGTACCGCGTTTGGCGGGAAACTCTTAGTGCTTCAGAGCGAGCCCACGGCAGGAACGTTTTGCGCGGAGCCTTACGAACATGGACCATGGCATTACATGGGAACGAAAGCCATCACTTCTTTGTCGATGGCATCCTGCCTTGGCGTGGTTCTCGAGCCTGAGAATCAATGCGCGGTCAATTCCTGCCCCTTAGCTACCAGGAGAACACCCTGGCCGTTCTTGATCTCCTGATCCAGGATCATTCCGGCTCGCAGTCTAGCCGTAGATACTTTGCGCAATTGCTTGGTAACCGCAGTGGGTTGCAGATCGAGCAGAGTGTCGAGCAGGCCGGACTCGAATTCATTATGCCGGTGGCGCAGGTGGGCGAGAGCGGCGCCTTTGCCCGGGAACTTATCTCGTAGCTCTTCAAATGCGACAGCCAGTTTCAGAATGTTTGCGGCGTGCAACAGTTCGGCGGCGGCGAAACCAGGGAACTCTGATTCGGCAGCGGGATATCGCGCTTGAGTTGTTGGCCGATGATCCAGGAGGCTGATTCAAGCCGGGGAATATTTTTCAGAAGCTCCATCGCCGCTTGGGGATGGGCATTGAAATCCTGCTTGTTCTTCTGGGGTAAGTTTAGCACCTGCATAGGCCGCACCATCAGTTCAGATTCGAGCGTGATGCATCCCAGTTGGGAGAGGGCGGCGGCGGCTTCGATACACCATGGCGAAGGCAGAGCTCGACTTTCGTTACGATGTGGCGGACGTAGTGCGCGATCCTCATCGAGCGTCCGAAGATCTCCGGATTCGCGGCTCCAAGACGTCGGTCAACACCTTAATGCTGCCCATCAGTGTTTTTTCCAGAAGTTCTCTTTCGCTGATGATGAGTTGGTACTGCTTAATGCCGTCGGCGATGGCACTTGTAAGCACTTCCGGCTCACAGGGTTTGGTAAGAAAACGGAAGATATTTCCGTGGTTGATGGCCTCGATCGCCGGGCCGAGGTCGGTGTAACCAGTCAAAGCATGCGTACGGTGTCCGGATTGGTTTTGCGGACTTTGCGAGGAACTCCGCCCCATTCGTTACCGGCATTCGCATGTCAGAGATCACGACGGAATACGGCCCATTTTTCTTATGGCGGCGAATGCTTTGGCGGCTCTATCGGCGGTATCGATCTGAAACTCGGGGTAGAGGACGCGTTTGTAGCCATCGAGTACCGCGGGTTCATCGTCCACGAACAGGATTTTGTCGGCCATGATGCTCCCTGGGGTCGTACGGTCGACGAAATTCCGTCTGCACACTCACAAGGAGGGAACTTGAAGACGCTTGAGAGCCGGCACCCGGAGAGCTTATCGGCGCACTCAGCAACTTCTTAAGGGGGTGAGCGTCCCGCCTCAAGACAGCGGGGAAGAATTGAACGTTCGTTGCTCCGCTTTCGCCGATAAGAGACTTATGAGAAAGCCTTCGTCGTCACGAAACAATCCTGGTGAGCCCACTAACCCTCATTTCCGGTTCTTATGACTATCGTTTGGTGGCGCTTTCGTTCGTTATCGCCTTCCTCACGTCTTACACTGCGCTCGACCTGACCGGGCGAGTCACCGCTAACCGCGGTTCTGCGCGAGTGATGTGGCTCCTTGGCGGCGCATGCGCCATGGGGGGCGGCATCTGGTGCATGCACTACACCGGAATGCTGGCGTTCCGCCTGCCGATTCCCGTCTACTATCACGTACCCACAGTTGTAGTCTCGCTGGTCGCAGCCATCGCGGCCTCTTTCATCGCGTTGTACGTCGTGAGTCAGCGCATGACGCGGGTCCACCTGATCGCGGGCAGTTTGCTCATGGGAGGAGGGATCGCAACCATGCACTATACCGGCATGGCGGCCATGCGCATGGCGGCCATGCAATTCTATGACCCAACGCTGTGGGTGCTGTCGATCATTGTGGCGGTGATCGTCTCTTTCGCCGGCCTGTTGATCATCTACGATTCCGGCAGCGAAAATCGTAGCTGGCAGCGCAAACGTCGGCTGCGTTTGCCCTGGGGATCGCTATTCCGATGGCCCATTACACGGGAATGGCGGCAGTGAACTTTGTGCCTTGGACTATTCCGCCAGACCTCTCTCACTCGGTGGACATAACGAGCCTGGCGTATTTGGGCATACTCGGCGCAACCCTTTTGATCTTAGGATTCGCTCTGATCACTGCGCTGGTGGACCGGCGACTCTCCAGCCAGCAGGCAACACTGGAGAGCGAGCGAAAGATGCTACGCGCGTTGATCGATAACATGCCCGATTTGATGTACGTGAAAGATACCGAAAGCCGATTTGTGATTGCTAATCCCCAGGTGGCCCGCACGCTGGGAGCCAATGGCCCGGAAGAGCTGATTGGAAAAACGGAGTTCGAGTTTCGTCAATTCGAGCGGGCTACTGCTTACTATGCATACGAGCGGAGGGTCATGGTTAGCGGTCAGGCGATGTTTAACCATGAAGAAATGCTTCCGGATGGCCACGGGAACGAAATACCTGTGCTGACAACCATCGTTCCGCTTCGCGACAGTAGTGGTCACATCACTGGAATCGCCGGTGTGGGGCACGATATCAGCGAACGGAAAAGGAGCGAAGAGGCGCTTGCGGGGGCGGAGAGAAAGTACCGGGGAATCTTTGACCAGGCGCTTTTTGGCATCTTTCAGCTTGATCCCGACGGTCATCTCCTAAGCGTGAATCAGGCAATGGCTCACTGCCTGATGTATGAAACGCCGGAGGAGATGCTAACCAGCCTTACTGGTCCTCTGTGGGATATCGCGGTGCTGCCTGGGCGGCACACGGAGTTGCTGGTGGCGATGAATAAGTTTGGACACGTCAGAGCCTTCGAGCTGGAGGTTTTCCGCAAGGACCAAAGCAAGATTTGGATCTCTGCCACGGTACGAACGATGATGAACGAGGGCCAGTTTGCCGGTTTCGAAGGCATGTTTGAAGACATTACTGAGCGCCGCGTGTTACGGGAGCAACTGTTACAGGCGCAGAAGCTGGAATCGGTGGGCCAACTGGCGGCGGGCATCGCGCACGAAATAAATACTCCCACGCAATACGTTGGAGACAACGTCCGCTTTCTCAAGAAATCGTTTGCCAACCTCAGCAGCCTGCTCAGTATCTACGGCAGGCTGTGGAAAGAGACCTGTAGCAATAGCGTGACGGCGACCTCACGACAGGAAATGCTTACGGCACTGAAGAAGATTGATCCCGAGTTCTTACTGGCAGAGATACCAAAAGCAATCGAGGACAGTTTGGAGGGAGTCAGGCGCGTTTCTTCCCTGGTGAGCGCGATGAAGGAGTTCTCTCATCCCGGCACCAAGGAGAAGGTAGCACTGGATTTGAATCGCGCAATCCGAAGCACTATTGCCGTGGCCCAAAACGAGTGGAAGTACGTTGCAGAGATGGAGACCGACCTGGATGCCACACTGCCGCTCGTATCATGCCTACCCGGAGAGTTCAACCAGGTGATACTGAACCTCATCGTGAATGCGGCCCACGCCATTGGAGACCGCAGTCAAGAAAGCAACGGAGCGAAAGGCAAGATCCGGGTCCAGACGTCCAGATGTTCCACGGGAGTGGAGATACGGATTGCAGATACGGGTGGGGGCATTCCGGTGGAGGTACGGGCCAAGATATTCGATCCCTTCTTCACCACCAAGGAGATTGGAAAGGGCACGGGACAGGGACTAGCTATTGCGCGATCAGTCATCGTGGACAAACACGGGGGCAACATCGACTTCGAGACTGAGCTGGGGAAGGGTACTACGTTTATTGTTCGTCTCCCCCATGCCTGGCAGGGTATTCAGAATGAGCTCGTTGCTCCGTGAAGCGCATTCTGATTTCCTGGAAACGATGGGATTGACTTGATGGAGCTTGGTGCCGAAGAAGGGACTCGAACCCCCACACCCTTGCGAGTACATGGACCTGAACCATGCGCGTCTGCCAATTCCGCCACTCCGGCACGAGACAATCCAGCGCGATCGGCTGGATAGGCAGCAACCCCTAGTGTACAAAAGCCGGCCCTGATGTCAAACGCTGGAGAAACCCCCTCAAAGGTCAGTCCCGCAGGGACGGCTGAAAGTCATAGCTGTCCAAATTAGCGAATATACCGGCTTGGTGTGCAGGTAATCCGTTGATTGTGTAAAGGCGCGTGGGTTTCAAAGAGAATCGGGTTGGGTTGTGGGTCGCCTATCGGCACTTGCGTGCGGCCTAGGCTCAGGGCAGGCTCTACGGGACTGGTCTCGGCGGCAATGTACACCCAGGACTACGTCCTGGGCTACTTTCAGCGGTCCCTTCGGGACTGATCGCGATACACCCGATGGGTGATTAGTTTTCGGTGAGCGCTGCAGCGACTCAGTCGATCGAGAAAAAGGCTAATTTGGACAAGTCTGGCTGAAAGTAGCCCAAGCCGGCCAGAGCCTGGGGGGAGAACCCACGCCCTTCTTCAACGAGTTTTCCGAGGGACGAAATCGTTCGCTCGGAAGCTGACGGATTAGCGGCTCACGGGCACTTGAACAGCAATCGCTTCCAATTGCGCCAGGTGATTCAGATCATGGCCTGCGATGGTTTCAAGGAGTTCGCGGAAGGTCATCTCCCCACGCTCGGGATGCAGAAGCCGCTTGGACATCGCCTCCGCGGGCACCGAGCGCAGCAGCATCAGGTTCCATTGGCGCACGCAAGAGAAAGTCATCATCGCAGCCTGTGCATCGTAGCCGGCGTAGTTCCGCGCCCATAGCTCCTGGTCGAAGGGCTGGATGACATGATGATTTTCTGCCAAAGCCTGGCGTAGCCGGTAGCCGAAGACTATTTCGCAATCCGCCAGATGGCACAAGATTTCGAGGGGGCTCCACTTTCCCGGAGCCGGCGATTCTTCGATGCGGGCCGGACCGAGCGCAACGGAAAGTTGTTCAAGATGCCTGGCGGTAGTGGCCACCACTTTGAGGGGATCGCGAGTGCCTAGCTGTCGTGCATAAGGGTTCATCCCATTACAATATCGTTACTGGGCGCCTCTTCTCAACTTCCCGAGAGGAGGTTACCAAAGAGTTGAACGACAAATTGACGCCTTTTGGTACAACCCGCAGTCCCGGGTAACCGCCAACGTAACAGCAGCATGAAGCTCGAGATAGCGATCCGTTCCCGGTGAGGTCCGAATGAGTCCCAATCCGCCCGTCATCCCTGTAGAACAGGCCAAAGAGATCCGCCGTCTGTCTCACGATCTGAGCAATGCGCTAGAGATCATCGTGCAGGCTAATTACCTGCTGGGGGCGATGTCGCATGACGAATCCGCTAAACAGTGGGTCCAACTGCTCGACAACGGTGTGGTGCAAGCCGCCGGCATCAACCGCAGCCTGCGCGACTATATCGTCGCTAACAGCTGAGGTGCCCACGGCCAGCCGGGGCAGGCGAGATGACAAATCTTCCTGTGCAAAAGAATTGTCATCTCGACAGAAGGGAAATCGTTTAGACGAGCTTTGCGTCCAGCGTTATCTCGGTATTGTTTTTGAAGAGCCGGGAGATGGGGCAGCCAGTCTTGGCATCCTGCGCCGCTTTGTCGAATGCCGCCTTATCCGCACCCGGCACCTTGGCAGTGGTCGTCAACAGGATCTTGGTGATGGTCGGTCCGGCGTCGGTCTTGTCAAAGGTTACTGTTGCCTTGGTTTCGAGCGATTCTGGCGGCAGGTTGGCGGTGGTGAGCTGTGCGCTTAGAGCCATGGTGAAACAGCCGGCGTGCGCCGCCGCAATCAGTTCCTCCGGGTTGGTGCCGATTCCATTCTCGAATCGAGTGCCAAAAGAATACTGGCTGTCTTTCAACACCCCGCTCTGGGTCGAGATCGTGCCTTTGCCATCCTTCAGGCCGCCGTGCCACACTGCGCTTGCTGTGCGCTCCATATGAAACTCCTCTTGAGGCGAATTGGGGCGTAGGGAAACTCTAGCGAGCCCCCGAATACCCCGTCTCATTGTATTGATGTCTGCAGCGCCTTCCAGGGAGCCGGATAGCGGAATTCTTGAGAATAAAATCAGGCGCCGCACCGGGGCCGGATTTAGTGCCGCGTGCCGACGGTGGTCGGCGGTCACACGATCGATAGCCCAGCCCTCCCGATTCTGTGTGACAACCAACGAAACGCAGACCTTTGTGCGGGAGCCGGGGCGCACCGCAGATCCCTCGGCTGCGCTCGGGATGACAAGTGGATGGGTTGGTGCTTCCAGGGGATTTGGCTAGTGGATGAAAGAGCCAGAGGGAGAGAACAGTGGTATCCCACTCAAGCCAAAACCGGGCTTGACCCCGATTTCCTGGCGCGCTTCGCTAGAGAGATCCACGTGTGCGCCTTTCATTAAGGAAAGGCGCATGGAGCGTATCAACGCCACAAGCCTCCGCAGGAAATCGGGGCAAATGGGGCACCCAGCCTTCGTTGAGGGGGAAGCAATCCCGAAAAAGTCATAGCCGCTCGGGCTGACGGCGCTTCCATTGGATTTTGCAGCGTCATCTGTCTGCTCAACTTGCCGCAGGCGGGCTGCCCGATAAAGATACCGAGGCTGCTTAGCCGTTGGGGCCCTGCCGAGCCAGCGGCAAAGACACCATGCGCGCCTGCTCTGTCTGGCTGGCGGCGTCATGCATCACCAGGCGGCCTTCGAGCAGATAGAATCCCTGCTGGTCGCGGCTGCGGGCGGGCCCGCGCACGATCGTTCCCTCAAAGGAAAACCAGACACCGTGAACCTGGCGAGTGGTGAACGCCAATTGCTGCCCCGAAAGCCGGCTGGTGGCAAAAAAGAAGGTAAGGGGCGTGCCCTCGTCGCTCGCGCGGTCACCCATCCTGGTGATAAAGCCGCTCAGCCGGTCGGGCTGCAACTCCACATCAATCGAGCCGCTGGAACCCAACGCGTAGGTTCCTGAGGCCTCCACCGGGAGGATCGTCCGGCCGCTCGACCTCGTACTCATGTCGAGATCCTCGTCGACCTGGTTATAGCCGCGCCGATGCAGTACTGGATCCTGTGTCTTGGTCTGCGCCCAGACAGGGGCCAGCGCGAGCAGCACAAGAGCGAGCCCGGCCACATTGACTGGACGCACATGCCAACTCAAAATTTGCACAATTCCCTCTAGCGGGCCGATTGCCCGCTCATACTCTGCTTCCGGGCAGCCTCGAACTCGTCCCCCGGCTTCCAGGTCACGGGCGCCGACGACAAAGCCTGCCATCCTAGTAGGAACCCGAACTGCGCCAATTTGGCATCGGCGCGGAAGTCCATATCGGCCATATATTCGTCGGTAGGCCGGTGGTACCGCTGGTCGTCGTAGTCCTTCTTCTGCTGCTTTCCCCATTCCGGAGTGTGACCGGCAAACAAGGTACCTTCGTCGACGGAGAAAGCCGGGACGCCGAAGCGAGCAAAGCTGAAGTGATCAGAGCGATAGTAGATGCCGGCCATCGGAGCGTTGTCAGGCTGGATCTGGAGCCCGAGGGCGGCCGCCGTCTTCTCCACCACAGGATAGAAGCTGGTGCGCTCCGAACCATTGGCCACCACTGAGGTGGGCACGCCGATAGGCAGCAACTCATCAAAGTTGAGGTCCAGGGTGAAGTCGCGAATCGGCTCAGGAGGATGCATGCCCAGGTATTTTGACCCCAGGAGATTTTGTTCTTCGGCGGTAACGGACGCAAAATAAACGTTGCGGGGCGGAGGAGTTTTTGCAGAAGCAAAGGCTCGCGCCATCTCCAGGACGATTCCGCAGCCAGTTCCATTGTCCACCGCTCCGTTGAAGATCTGGTCCCCAGCCGCAGTGGGATCGATGCCCAGGTGATCGTAATGAGCCGTATAGATGACGTTGCCGCCTGAACTCGAGTCGGCTCCCGGCACCATGGCGATCACGTTGTCGGATTCATAGTTCCTGACCCGGCTGGTAATGTGCGCCTGGAGACGGATGGGTAGTTCCACGGCCTTGAATCCACGTTTGCCCGCGTCGACAATCATTCGATCTGCGTCCATACCAGCCGCTGCGAAGAGCTTGTGGGCGACGTCGATCTGGATCCAGCTGGCGGCGCGAAGAGTGGAAAGCGGATCGCCGCGGAGGTAGGACACCTCTGTCGCTTCGGAGTTTAGCAGGACTTCCCATCCATAGCTCGCCAGGTCAGTCCGGTGAATGATCAGGACACCCAGCGCACCCCTGCGGGCCGCTTCTTCGAACTTATAAGTCCATCGGCCGTAGTAGGTGAGCGCTTTGCCGTTGAAAAAATGATCGTCATTCGATGGCGGCTGGTTGACGATAACGAGAAGGATTTTGCCTTTGACGTCCACGCCCGCGTAGTCATTCCAGTGATACTCCGGCGCATCGATGCCGTATCCGACGAAGACGATGGGAGCGTCTATGTCGACGTTGGTCGCACCAGTCTGGTCCTTGGTCAGATAGTCCTCGCCGTACCTCAGGTGGATGGGCGCGCCGCTGGCCGGAACCAAGGTAAAGCTGGTTTTATCGACCTCTGTGTGCACGGCCATGAGGGGGACCTTCTGAAAATAGGTTCCATTCTCACCTGCGGGCCGGGCGCCGGCCAGAGCGAACTGGGTGGCGATGTATTCTGCCGCCAGTTGGCCCCCTCGAGTACCTGGGCCGCGTCCCTCCAGCAGATCGCTGGCGAGAAAGCGGACGTGAGCCCGGATCTTCTCCGGATCAATGCTTGCAGCGGCCTGGCGCGCAACGGCTGGGACGCCGGCGATTGCCGGCACCTCGGGCATCGCCGTCTCCTGGGCCTCGAGAGTAAGCCCGAGCAGAGCTATCAGCGATAGCACCGGGCAAAAGAATCTCTTCATCTCACCTCACGAATCAAACGCTATGGGGCATGATTTCCAGCCGCTGGAGGATCTTGCGCGTTAGCCCGGTCAGCGGCAAGCTGCCCAGTTCCGAAGTCTTTGCCCACCGGCGAGGATATCGCTTGGCTGGCCAACGAGTTCTGGCCTCGCGCTCAGAGAATCGCAGCACGCGGACATGGTAGTTGGTCACGGTGATGGCATGACGCAACGCGATCTCGACTCGCTGGTGATCGTCTGGCTGCACCGCCACTTCCGGGAGTTCCCACATGCCCGGCATCAGCGAGGCTGACAAGGGACGCCGCTGGAGCAACACCTGCGAGATAGCAGCATGGTCGCGGCGCAGCAGGGCGTAGGCAATCTGCTGAGTGCGCATCTTTTTCGGCGGCGGCGCCTGGTGCTCACCGCGGGTGGCGCAGAACGGCTGCACGGGGCATTGCAGGCACAACGGACGCTGGGGCAGGCAGACGGTTGCTCCCAGTTCCATCATCGACTGGTTGAAGTCTCCAGGGCGCTCAGGATCGACCAGGCTGGCCGCACGATCGCGAAGCCATTTGGCCTGAGCCGCGGGCGTTGCCGGCTTTTCGGCTTCGGGAAAGACGCGCAGCAGCACACGCTCGACGTTGCCATCGACTACCGCAACCCGCTCGCCAAAGGCAATGCTGGCGATGGCCGACGAGGTGTACTCTCCTATCCCGGGCAGCTTCCGCAACTCCGCGGCGGTGGTGGGTAAAGCGCCCTTATGTTCCTGGACGACTACCTGCGCCGCCCGGCGCATCATCTTTGCGCGGCGGTAGTACCCTAGCCCGCTCCATGCTGCCAACACTGCCGGCTCCTCCGCAATGGCAAGAGAGGTAATGGTCGGGAACAAGGCTAGAAAGCGGGAGTAGTAGTCAAGGACAGCAATGACCCTGGTCTGCTGCAGCATGATCTCGGAGACCCAGATTGCGTAGGGGTCAGCGGTGCGACGCCAAGGGAGATCTCGCGCGTGGGAATCGAACCAGGCTAATAGCTCTCGCTGAAACTTCCGGATCGCCGCCGGTCGAGGACCCACCATGGGTCGAATGTATCAGAGGGGGATAAGAACTGCAGGTCCCTCCACGGCACGCCGGGACAGGTCGGCTTCGACGGGATGACAAGGTTTAAATGGGTTTCGGACCTTGGCACTGGTTAATCGGATGGAGAGTTCTGACTTCCGTTGCGGGTGGGAGGACGGCGCTCACAGAGCCGCAGGTCTTGCACGAGGTTCACCACCTCCCGAGCGCCGCCTAATTATTTGGTAATTGCGAATGCTCGGCATGCGCGATGAGGATCCAGCCCTTGGGGACTTGTTGCCAGACGCTGATGGCAGTAAAGGTCTGGAGACCGGTGGCCGAGGAGAGTTGCAAAGTATAGCTGAGCGTCATGTCGACACCATTGGGCTTCACGACCATGTTGGTAATGGTGAAATCGGCAATGTTCAGCCCTTGCAGATAGGGCACGACCTGATCCTTGCTGAGAACCTTGCCCCCAACTTGATACATGACATTAGCCGCAAGCATTCCCGGTAGCTGCACCCAGTTCTTTGCCTTCACCGCCGACCATAAGAGCCGTTCATACTGCTCCGCGCTGGTCGTGCTCTGGAGAGTGGGATGTTTCTTCTCTCCATAAATGGTGCAGCCGCTCAGGCCGACAGTCGCCAGGGCGGCAGCAAGTAGACTTGCAATCCAGATCTTGCGCATCGCTCTCATTGGAGCACAAAAAAGGCTGCCGTTGCTGGCAGCCTTTCCCGCACTCATATTGCTAAGGAACGTTAGTCGCCCATCACCGGCTCTTCACTAGCCGCTGGGGCTGGCTTGGGCGCCGGGGAGATCAGCGTGTCGAGGGGAATGAATCCCTCTTTCGGCTTCTCACCCAGGACATGCTCGCGATAGAGCCGCGCCATCTTGGCGTTTTCCGCGTCCGCCTTGATTTTCGCGTCGCGTGCCATCAGCTTTTCCTGGCGCGAATTCTTGGCGATGCCCAGCTTGTCGAGCGTGTCGTTGGCGGAGGCCATCACATGCTCCTGGTTGAGCAGGAGGGTGTGCTGTGCATCGCCCATGCCGACCTTCTTTCCACCGGCAAAGATTTCGTGCCTGCCGTGCTCCTCGTACCACTTGGTGAGGGTGGAGGTCATGTGCATCTTCTCGATGATATTGCGCCAGCCCACGCCGGTGTTGTAGGCGCAGAAGGAGATCTCGCCTTCTTGCGTGGCGTAAGGGATGATGCACTGCTCGGTGCGCCGGAAGTCGTAGTTGAAGAGATCCTGAAACCACATGCCGGCGATGAAGAGGAAGTTCCAGCGATCGGCGCGGCGCATTTCGATGTCGGCCATGGTGCGATCTGCCTTTACCGAACCGTAGTTGCGCTTGGTTGAGCCGGAAAACTTATCGAACTTCTTCAAGAGGTCCATGATGCGCATATGCTTCGGCGCTTTGAGCGGATTGTAGTTGCGCAAAAGAGCCAACGTGATGCCAAAGAGCGAGAGGGTCTTGCCCCGCGCCGCGTCGTTCAGCTTGGCGATATCCTTCGCCAAGCGATCCGCATTCAGGAACGCGGTGACGGGAACAGCTTCCTTGGTTTCCTTGTCGATCATGATCGCCATGCCGATGCCGCAGTTGGGATGGCATCCGCAGGAGATCTGACCCCATTCGCGATCGGGCCCGTGGACCAGGTCGGCGAAATCGGAGAAGGTGCTCATGAAGCTGATGGGGAACCAGTCGCGCGTGGGCTCGCCGATGCCGGTCTGGTTCTTGACATCATGGGCCATGTGGCTGAGGGTGTAGCGCTGCGCAAGACGCCGCTCATCGCTGACGGCTTCGTCCCGGCCGGTGAAAGAGACCGGCTGGAAGCTGAGAAAGTTGATCTTCTTCGGGTTATCCAGCGCGAACTGGATAATGTGGCCGACCTGCTCGTTATTGATGCCGTTGATGATGGTCGTAACCGGAACGATGTCGACGCCGGCTTCGTGCAGGTTGTGAATTGCCTGCAGCTTGACGTCGAACAAATTGCCGACCTTGCGGTGCGAGTTGGCGGCGTTGCCGATGCCATCGAACTGCAGGTAGGCATAGCGGAGGCCCGCCTCGGCAGCGGCACGGCAAAGCTCTTTGCTCTTGGCAAATTCGATTCCGTTGGTTGCCGCCTGCACCGACTCGTAACCCACCTTGCGGGCGTAAGCAATGGCGTCCAGAAAATAGGGCGAGAGCGTCGGCTCACCGCCGGAAAACTGAACCGACATCTGGCGGCGCGGCTTGATGCTGACCGCGTTGTCGAGCATGGTCTTGATCTCGTCCCAGGTGAGCTCATGAACAAAGCCAACCTGGTTGGCATCCATGAAGCAGGGATCGCACATCATGTTGCAGCGGTTGGTCAAATCGATGGTCAACACCGAACCGCGCCCATGGGTCACGGTCGAAGTGCCATGGTTGTGCAGTTTTTCATCGTTGTGAGCCTGGATGTCGCGGCCGGGGAAGACCTCTTCGAGGTGCTTGAAGAAAGCCGGGTCGATGGACATCACATCCTCAAAATGGCCATGGGTGGGGCAGTCCTTGACCATCAGGATCTTGCCGTCGCGCTCGATGATCTGGGCCTTGATCTCGCCCACTTTCTCATTGAGAAGCACTTCGTGGGGCAGCTTGCCATCGAGGATCTGCTGGCGAATTTCGGGTACGCACTTGGGGCAAAGAGAATCGGTGGTGCGGGGCCAGCCAAGGGGCGGCTTTTCTTTCTGGTAGGACTTCAGCAGCGGCTTATCCGACCACTTGGGGGTGAAAGAGGCATTGGGGCTGATGCGGTTCACTCTTTCAAAAACCGACCACGCGCCTTGGGCAAGAATCGTGACCGCTCTCTCGGAATATTTGACGGCTTTGGACATGAAGTCTCCTGATCTAATTGATGCTGAAAAGCTGGGGCCGGAGGCACTGAAGAATCTGATAGTTGGACCTGGTCGCGCTGGTCCAATCCAGTTATAGATTACGAGTTTCGCTCGACAGGCCGAAACGAGTCCCGCTGAACTGCGAGAATAGCGAGCCGGACGGCAAAGTATTGATTTGAACGGCTGAGGGTGCAACCACGATGGTAACGTTCCGGGTTCCGGGCACCTTCAGGTTATTCCTGGGATGTGCCGCCCTCGGCGATGGCTATCCGGTTGATCACTCTTTGGACGATGACCACCTGGACATTCACATGGCGAGCCAAATCGGGCATAAATTCGGTGATTGCATTGCCAATCGGGTCAGTGGCCAGGGAGGTGGCGATGCGGGCCGTGCTCGCCCCAAAGCTGTGTTTGCGACCGGGAACATATACGTTGCCGAGCGAGTTGGTGCAAATGGTGCCGAGGACAGTGGCGTAGTTGAACATGGGCACTCCCTGATCGCTCTGGGCGATGACCACCTCATCGAGGACATGAAGGATGCGCCGGCTCACGGATAGATTTGGCATGCGATGGTAGTGCGGATCCTGGTGAGCGAGGGACGGTATGAGAAAAGTGCTGAAGAACTCGCCCGTCATGTCCTGGGAAAGGGAGACGCCGGCGTTCTTGGCAAATCCTCGAAATCCAGGTCCATCCGCGTTATGGGAGTCGGTGGCGACGCTGAACCCCGAAACCCAGGCGATGGTCAGCAGGTTGAACGGGTCACTTACATTTCTGGCGGCCAGGATGAACTTCTGCCTCGGGGTGAGCGGCAGCGGAGCAGAGGAGTTGAGGAAGCGGGCGAAGATGGGAATATTGGGCTGGCAGCTCATGACCCTCTGGGCTGGGCTGGAGGAATCGGGCTGGCATTGGGGGCGCCTGCCGGGTATGTTGTGGCGGCTGCTTTCCGGAACCGGCATTCTTCCTTGCAGGGGTTGGGCTACGGGTGGGAATCCGGGAGGGTTGGCACCGTGTTGCCCATGACCGATGGCTCCTTCCGCTGACTGGTCAGCGGGCGCGGGACTGGTCCCTGCCGGCTTCTGCAGGGCGAGTTCCGCGGCGGGCTGGGGTGCGTCGGGCAGGTCTTCAGATGGTGTTGGGGGCAGTGCGGGCGGTTGCGCGGAGAGAGGTTGGCGGCCCAGGAAAAGGGTCGCCAGCAGGAGAACTCCGCTGAGAACGCTTCTGGTCATCGATCTCTATAGACCCCAGGTCCCTGAAAGTCGTATCAGGCAATGCGGGAGAAGCCGGGAAGGCCGTGCTATCGATTAGGATGCCAATCCAACCATCTCAAACAAAAAGCGGTTCCCCAGCCATAGTGTTTAGAAATTGTTCCACAGGAGCAGATCGAGAAGGGCTGTGCTTTACTCCAGGCCGCGGAGCTTGTACATGATGGGAAACCTGCGCGCCACGGTAGGAAAGAATTCCAGTACCAGGTTTCCCCCAGCGTCGGTGGCGATCGAGGTCAGGAAAGTAAGGCTGACGACCCTGGCGGTAACGCTGGGTTCGGGATAGTACGTCGTGACCAGCGCAGCGGCGACTGCGCGGCCGGCAATTCCGGAATAATTGAATTGATCAGTGCCATCGTCTCCCCGGCGAACCACCGCCTGGCGCATGGAGAGGAGGGTGCGATGGATGAAGCTGCCGTTGGCGATCCGGTAGTAACGCGGATCCTGGTGAAAGGCCCCGGCAAAGATTCCATCCGAGAAGACCCGAACGCTGGCAGAGCGCAGCATGGCTGCGCCCAGCTTTTCGCCGAAAGCGCCGGAATCGTGCCCGTACTTGGGGTCGGTATTGAAGAGTTGTTCGTAGCTGGCAGAGTAGAGACCGGGAAGCAGGGTGATGGGGCGGGCCACCTCGGTGAAGGAGAACAGTAGCTTGTCCGAGGCATTGAACTGGTACTCGGTCTGGCCGGGCTCTATCACTTGCGCGAATCTTCGCGCAGGCGGAAGCGGAGAAAACGCGGTTTGCTGGGCCTCAGGCGTGAAATTCTGGGCCGGCGACTGCGCGGATGGCTGCGGCGCGTCAGGCAGGAGTTCAGCTACCGTCGTCCCAGGGGGCCCGGAGATCGTCTGACCGCGGCCTACGCCGCCGCAGGCTATGATTAACAAGAGCAACGCCAAACGAAGCGGCAAAGAAAACTTCAAAACACCCCTTCCGGCTTCCAGTTTCATCGGCCCTTCCAGTCTTTGTGAGGCAGCGGACACGGACACAAAGGCTTGGTTCATTACTTAGCCCAGTGGGTTACTCTACCGTTAGCCGTTATCGGAAAAATGCCCGGGCTAAACCTCATTTCGCGCCGGCGGGCTATTCCTGACCCGGTGAAGTTGAGATGCAGGAGTGGGGATTATGGTTCAACAGCCGGTTAACGACAAGGGCAGCGGACGCTTTGAAGATTTCGGGAAAAAGGTGGACGAACGCCTCAACCAGGCGATGCCGCGGGTAGAGGAAGAGCTGAAAAAGGTGATCGCCTATCTCAACGATCAGGTGGTACCCCAGCTGCGGCAGGACTCCGCCCAGGCGCTGCACGCGGCCGCCGATCAATTACGCAAATTGGCTCAACAGCTCGACGACGGACCTGGCAGCGGAGCGCGCTAGTGACGCCGGTAACCGGTGAGCCTAGCCAGGCGCGGCGGACCCTGCCGCAAATGATTATGCTCAGCGCCGCGATCGTTCTGATCACGGGCTGCCATCACAAATCTCCGGCGGTCGCCGTTGCCCCACCTCCAACCCTAGGTGTGCCACCTGCACCGGCCAGCCCTGTGCCGTCTTCCGCGCCGTCTTCCGGCCCGACCGGTGAGCCTGCCAGCGTGGCCGACAGCCCAGCGGATGCGGATTTCGTCAGAACACATCCGGTGATTTATAGCGAGGAAGGAATTGCAAGCTGGTACGGCCCCCCCTACGACAAGCGGCGGGGGGCCAACGGCGAGATCTTTGATAAGGATGCACTCACCGCGGCCCATCGAACGCTACCCATGAATTCGCTGATCAAGGTCACGAACCTGTCGACGGGACAATCGGCCATCCTGCGGGTGACCGACCGCGGGCCGTTCGTTCCCGATCGGATGCTTGACCTTTCTCTGGCATCGGCGAAAGCGATCGGTGTATGGAGGCCCGGCTTGGCCCGGGTGCGGGTGGAGGTTTTTGCTGCCCCATCATCACTGGACCACGGTGGACGTTGGTGCGTGCAGATTGGCGCTTTCAAGAATGAGAAGGGAGCATTTCAGCTGCGTGATCAGCTCACACGCAAGTATCGTACGGCGAATGTGATCGAGTTCACCGGGCCTACCGGTCACTGGGTGCGCATCCGTCCGGCGGACGATGACAAAGGACGCGCGGTCGAGATTGCCCGCGAGTTGCAGCCCAGTGAAGGCGAAGCATACCTCGTTCGGCTCGATTGATGAGGCCGGTCGGCACAACCAATCGTCGATTGGCGGCAGGGAGAGAGTTTTGAGGCCGGAGTTTCTTGTGCTCCTAACGACCGCTCCTAAGCTGGTGTATACGCTTGCGCCGGCGGTGCTGGAAAAGGCCCGGTCGCTCTACTACTGGCGTACTGGTCTTGACTTCGGCTCAACCCTCTGGAGCATCCTCGTTCTGCTCGCGGTGCTCAATTTTCGCTGGGCCGCCGGCCTGGGCGCGTGGGCAGCAGCGGTTACACGCAAGGCGTGGCTGCAAGGGCTTTGCTTCGCGCCTGCGATCCTGCTGCTGCTCTCGCTGGCGCATCTGCCACTCGCCATCCTAGGCCACCACATCTCACTCAGCTATGGTCAGTCGATCCAGGGATGGAGCAGTTGGTTTGCCGACTGGGGCAAGGCTCTGCTGCTTGATCTGGTCAGCGGAACGTTTGTGCTCTCGGTGGTCTTCCTCCTGATCAGGAGCTCTCGCCGGTGGTGGCTATGGTTGTGGGTGGTATCGCTGCCCATGCAGTTGCTGGTCGTCTTCGTGCTGCCCCTGGTCATCGACCCGATGTTCAATCACTTTGAGCCCCTGGCGCAGACTCATCCTGAGCTGGTGCAGCAACTGGAACGCGTGGTTTCGAAGACCGGGGTTTCCATTCCGCCAGCACGCATGTTTCTGATGAAGGCCAGCGAAAAATACACCAGCTCGAATGCCTATGTGACGGGTTTTGGCTCGTCGCAGCGCGTTGTGGTCTGGGACAACACCATCAAAAGCTCCCCTCCGGACGAGATCTTGATGGTCTTTGGGCACGAGCTTGGCCACTACGTGTTGCACCATATCGAGCGCGGGCTCGCCATAGGAGCGGTGCTGTCTCTATTCTTCCTATGGATCGGCGCGCATTTTGTAAATTGGCTGATCGGGCACTACGGGCCGCGTTGGCATATCGCTTCGCTCGAAGATTGGGCGGCAACCGGAGTGCTGCTGCTGGCGCTGGCTGTGCTTTCGTTTGCCGCCGAGCCGATCGGCAACAGCATCAGCCGGGCTCAGGAGCACCAGGCGGATGTCTTCGGCATCGAAGTGGTGCATGGCATCGTTGCCGATCCGCAGAAGGTGGATGCGGAATCGTTCCAGCGCCTGGGGGAGCAATCGCTCGAGTATCCTAATCCCTCGCCGCTGGTTGTCTTTTGGACTTACACGCACCCGCCGATCGCCGAGCGCGAGGCCTTCGCTGCAAATTACGATCCGTGGAAGCCAGGCGGGCACCCGCGATACTTCAGCAAGTAGGATGATTACGACATGGCCTGTTTATTCTGCAAGATTGTTGCCGGCGAGATTCCTTCCAAGAAGGTTTTTGAAGATGATCTGACCTACGCATTCAGAGACATCAATCCCCAGGCGCCGACCCATATTCTGGTGGTGCCGCGCAAGCACATTGCTTCCTTGGCTGAGTTAGAGCCCACAGACCGGGATCTGATTGGATACCTTCATCTGGTGGCCGGCAGACTTGCCAAGAGCGAAGGCCTCGCGAAAGGCTACCGCACGGTCATCAACACCGGGTCCGATGGCGGCCAGACAGTCGATCATCTTCATGTCCACCTTTTGGGTGGACGAGCCATGACTTGGCCCCCGGGGTAGATTCTATTCCGCCCGCAGGGCCTGCATCGGTTCGGTTGCGGCGGCACGCCTTGCCGGCCACCAGGCCGCGAACAGGCCGGTAAGCAACAGCACTCCGCACATGCATGCCAGCGTGAGCGGGTCTCTCGGTGCGATGCCAAAGACCAGGCTCTCAAGTAGATGCGCTCCAGCGATTGCTGCGATCAGGCCGATCACCAGACCCATGAGAATGAGTTTTCCTGCGTCGCGCAGAACCATGCGGATGATGTCACCCCGCTCCGCGCCAACCGCCATACGGAGGCCGATCTCCTTGGTCTGGCGCGCGACCGCGAAGGACAAGACGCCATAGAGTCCAGCAGCTCCCAGCAGCAGGGAAATAAGACCGAAGGAGGAGAGCAGGATCATACTGAAACGCTGTTGCGCCAGCGACGCGCTGATGACCTGGTCGAGTGGCGCGACGCTGAGCAACGGCGTGTGCGCGTTGTCCATGAAGATGCGACGGGCGGGAGTAGCGACGTCGACCTGCGCGGACTTGGTTCGGACTACCCAGCTCATGCCCAACAGACCGTTGTTCGATCGGGTTTCAAGGTCAGGAATTTGCCCTGACGGCAGATACATAATCCCCGGGGTGGTTTGGTCGAGCCCGGTTTGCTTGATATCGCCAACCACGCCGACGATTTCGCGAACGGGATCTTCAAAGCCGGGACCCATGATGGCGCCGATGTGGATGCGTTGCCCGATGGGGTTCTCGCCTTTGAAATAAGTACGAACAAGCTGTTGATTCACTATGAGCACGGGCGCTGAGCCGTGGCTGTCAGATGGGGTGAACGAGCGGCCAGAGACAACGGGAACACGCAAGGCATCGAAATAGTGAGCAGTGATGGCGATATATTTCTCCTCGCCCGAAGCGTCTTTGCGATCACTCCCGCGCCCGACGATGTCGAAAGGCAGGTCCGGAACCAACTGGGTGGGAAGATTGGTGACTGCGGCGGCTGCGGCCACTCCGGGAATGGCCTCGAGCCGCGCCGTAAGTTCATCCAGCCGCTGGCCAAGCAGGGCACTACTTGCAGCCTGCTCATCGGAGAAGGCGTTTTTGAAAGTGACGACGTTGCGGGGGTCGAAGCCAGGCGAGGTGTGAACCAGCTTCCAAAAGCTAGTGAGCAACAGAGCGGCGGCGACCATCAACACCAGCGAGATTGCGACTTCGCCGACGACCAGTGCTTTCTGCGCCAGCTGCCTGCCAGCGGTGACCTGGTTTGTGCTCACGCGCAGTGACTCGGTCAACTGAGTACTGCGGCTTTCATAGGCTGGGACGAGGCTGAAGAGCAGGGCGCAGGCCAGGGTGAGCGCGGCGGCAAATGCCAGGGCCGGTGCACCAATCTGCATGGAGCTGAAGGCGGCGAGTTCCAGTGGGCTCAAGTGCATGAGTACCGGAGTGGCTAACTGCGCGAGCGCGACCCCAGCAATCCCGCCAGCGAGGCATAGGATGGCATTCTCCACCAGCAGTTGGCGGAGGATGCGCCAGGTAGAAGCACCTAGAGCGGCGCGCAGGCTCATCTCGCCCCGGCGCGCAATGGAGCGAGTGAGCAACAGGGTGAGAATGTTGGCGGAGACGATTACCAGGACGAGCGTGACGGCGCCCATCAGGATTTCGAGCGCGGGGCGAATATCGCCCACCATGGAGTCATGAAGATCGAGTACACGGACAGATTCGAACCGGTCCCAAAGTTCGGGATAGGTGTTCTTGAGCTGCAGGAGCACGTTCTTGAGATCGGATTCCGCCTGGGCACGCGTGACGCCGGGGCGCAAGCGGGCGACAAAATTGTAGTCGTTGCCCCGGACTTTGGGAGCTTCCACGATCTGCAGCGGCACCCACACATCTACTTTCGAGTCGAGACGAAATTCGGGGCGTGCCACTCCGATGACGGAGAAGGGCTTGTTGCCCAGAGTGATGGGACGGCCGAGGATGTTGGGATCGGAGGAGAAGCGTTGACGCCAGAGGGCGTCGCTGATCACTGCGACTCCTGGTGCGTTCAGGATCATGTCTTGAGCATTGAAACCGCGGCCGATTGCGGGCTGCATAGCGAACACGCGGAAGAAATCGGAGGTGGCGCGCAAGGCCTTGAGGGGAATGGCTTCGCCCCCCTGGACAAGATTTACGTTGCCGGGAATGTAGTCGTAGGCAGCGGCAGAATCGAAGCTTCGGTTGTTGCGAAACATGAAGAGGGCGACGGTGGCGGAATACGCGGGTACGACGGCGCCACTGGGATAGGAACGCTCGACGCGGACTAACTGATCAGGGTGCGGGAACGGCAGCGGACGGAGCAGGACGCCGTAGAGGATGAGGAAGACGGTGAGGTTGGCTCCAATGCCTAGTGCCAGCGTAAGCACGGTAGCGAAGGTAAAGCCGGTCGCCTTGCGCAGCTGGCGCAGCGCATAGGGAACATCCTGGTTGAGAAAGCCTGTGGACATCACGCGGATTAGCCTCCGGCTAACCAAACTATGTGTGCAATTGAGTGGCCGTCCTTAGGCGGTTTCTAAGCTATTGCCCTGGCTATGTTTATCAGGGTGTCCAGAGCGCGGGTGCTGTCCGCTTTCGGACGCGAATGTTCGTCAGCGCACATCTCCATTGGGCACAAGACGGATCCGCTTTTCCGCTGCCTTCTCCACCGCCTGCCTGGAGTACAACAAGGGAAAATACGTTCCTGCCGACCACATAGGCGCCAAGTCGCGGTAATGCGGACTGTTCTGATCGCCCGACTCTCCTGGATAATTCACGACGCGCGAGTTGTCCCACTTTCCTACGTCCAGCACCATGCGCACGGAAGGCCCTCCGGTCTGCAAAAAATCGCTTGCGCGGTAGGAGGATGCATTCACCGTAAACGCGCTACCGCCAGTTTCGAGCGGTCCAACATCCAACTGCTTTTGTGTTGCTGAATCCACTACACGCGAGAAAGGATGCTCACTAAAGTTGTGGTGCAGCTTCCCCCATGCCCACTGGCTGGAGTCAGGCCCTTGCAGCGTTTTCATCTCTGCATACGCTGCCGCGAGGGTTGTGAGCATCAGCTTGTCCCGCTGCTGCGCGGTGGCATGCTCCATCCACTCCAGGAACACCTGAGTATTGGGCGCATCGAAGAGTATCGCGGCCTGGCTGCCCAGCACCGCCGTTTTGAAGGCTGGTTGCAGATGGCGCGTGAACCACACTTCTTCCAATGCGGCTGCTGCAGAGTTCGAATCGAGACGTGCGTTCCACTTCTGCAACAGTTGCAGTGCCGCTTGTGTCTCCGTATCGTCACTGGTCAACGGGCGCAGCAATGCCAGGAGCCTTCGCGCTGGGATGGAGAGCTCATCATTTTGCAGGCGCATTGAATCTTCCAACGAAACCTTCGGAAGTTGAGACAATATCTCGTCAATCCGCTGATGCCGGGAAGGATCAGACCACTCGAAGCCCAGCTTTCTCTGCTTGTACGGATAGTCCGCGGGCAGATTCATCTCATTCGATGTAGTGAGATAGCCGCTGGGCGGGTTGTAGCTCAGAGGTAATTGCGCTCCGCTCCATGTCCCCGACCATTCGTATCTTCCGTCTCCCGGCACGGGCAGCAAGCCATCCCAGTTCGGCCGGATGGGGGCGTAGCCTCGCGGCGTCCAGGCGATGTTTCCTTTTACGTCGGCATAGACAAGATTCAGGGGCGGTTTTCCCCAATGGGCCACGGCCTTCTCATACTCGGGAAACGTCTTCGCTCGCATCACGGCTACGGAGACAAAGTAGGGTGATGTTCCTGGTTCGGTCCACGCCGTCCTTACGGCGAAGGCTCGATCCTTTTCTGTGTCTATATAGATGACCGGCCCGTGGCGGGTGAATTTTAATTCCGCCGCGACTGCAGGCTGGCCTTTGACCTTGATCTCCTCTTGCACGCTGCGGAAGTCTTCCCATTTTCCCTGGTACTTGTATTGGTTTGGGTTCGCCGGGTTCAGCTGGTAGACGTATAAGTCTTCCTGATCGATCCAGAAGACAGTTCCCGCATAAGCTATCCAGTCGTTGTGGGCGAAAGAAACTCCCGGCGCGAATGGCTCGCCCATGCCCTCGATGTGCAGCGTGGGCGCGTTAAGGTCCTGCAGATAGCGGACGCTGGGCTGCACGTAATCGCGATGCGGGTCACTGGCCAGGATGGCTCGTCCAGTAGCGGATTTTTGCGGGCTGATGACCCAGTTGTTGCTCCCGTAAGACGTCGTGTTGGCCGGTTCAGGTTCGGCGGCTACCAACGTGTAGGTGCCTGCTGTTGCGCCTGGCGCGAGCCTTACGGTGGAGGTTGCCAGGGAAAAGACTTTCAGTACATCTTTTGGTAAACAGGGATCCAGACCTTCTGGTACGGTGGCTGGCCAAGGGGGCTCCAGGCGCTGGCGAATTTCCTCGGCCTTCCAGCCGGCGACGCATACCACCTTGGCGCGTTCTACTTCCTTAAGAAGATTGCCACCCAGACCGTGAACCCGGATGCGTACCACGTCTTCCGGGGACCATAGAGCCGGCTGGTATTTCATTAATTTGAATTCGTAGGGCATCTGCTGCGGATGCGCCGCCAGCCAGTGGATGTAGGCGTTGACCCCGGCGGCAAATTGTGTGGCAATCGCTTCCGCGTCCGGGCTGTATGCCGCCCATTCTTTCTTCATGTCGCCGCGATACAGGAAGAGCCGGGCCGCCTTGTCCTGCTCGACGAATTGCGGCCCGAAAACTTCCGCTAGTTGTCCCAGACCGTGACGCCGCCAAAGGTCTACCTGGAATAAACGATCGCGAGCAACATTGAAGCCCTGGGCGAAAAACAAGTCTGGCTCATTCTTCGCATAGATGTGCGGCACGCCCCAGTGGTCTACCAGGATGTCAACCGGCTGCTTCAGGCCGGCGAGTTGCAAAGTCTCCTGCTTTTGCTGGGCCGGCGCCATTGCTGCTGCCGCCGCGAAGCCTATGACGGCGAGTGCCAACCGGGTGCGATTTAAAATCCGCTCTCTCATGGTCTTCTCTCTCGTTCGAACCTACACAAGCGTATCTCACCGGCCGCAGACGAGTTGAAAGCAAACGAAGCCGACTGCAGCGAATCACTAGGACAGTTGCGTTTGGGAAAGGCGCACAGCAGGTCCCTCCACTACGCTACGCTCCGGTTGATGGGATAAACCGAAAGGCCCCAGTGGCCCCGGCGATAGACTTTGGTTGGAGACCTGGTCGGGCGCGGGAGCAAAGGAGCCTTATGAAGATTGTAGGCTGTGATTTTCACCCGAGCTACCAGCAAATTGCGATTTTGGATACAGAGACAGAGGAGGTGGAGGAGAAGAAGCTGATGCATGCCAGCGGGGAGGCGGAGAAGTTTTACCGAGAGCTCCAAGGGCCGGCGCTGATTGGCATGGAAGCGACGGGGAATGCCCGCTGGTTTGAGCTGTTGGTGGACAAGTGCGGCCACACCCTGTGGGTTGGGGATGCGGCCAAGATTCGTGCCAGTTACGTTCGCAAGCAGAAGACGGATAAGCGAGACGCGGGCCATATTCTGACCTTGCTGGTGGAGCAGCGCTTTCCCCGCCTGTGGCTGCCAGATGCGCAGCAACGCGATATCCGCCAGCTGCTCACCCATCGCCATAAACTGGTCGGTGTGCGCACCCGGTTGAAGACAGAGCTTCAACATCTGGCCTTGAATCAGGGCGTACAGAAAAAACGCCAGCTATGGAATGAGAAGGGTCGGGTTCTGTTGCAAAGCCTTCCACTGCAGGGGTGGACACAGCAGCGGCGCAAGGACTTGCTGCAACTGCTGGCGGTCGTCGAGCCTCAGATCGAGCAGCTGGACAAGGCCGTCGCTCAAGCCGCTAAGGCCAATCCCCAGGCTGTGCTGCTGATGAGCCAGCCAGGGGTTGGGCCCGTCACTGCACTCGCCTTTGCCGTCACCATCGGCGAGGTATCTCGATTTGAGCGCAGCAAACAGGTGAGCAGCTATCTCGGGCTGATCCCCTCAGAACACAGCTCGGGCAACAAACGAAGATTGGGAAGCATTTCCAAACAAGGCAATGTCTTGCTGCGCACCCTGCTGGTGGAGGCGGCGCAGTCTGCCGTACGCCACGATCCGGGATTTCGCAAAGAGTATCAACACCGCTGCCACCACAAGCTAAAGGGCATCGCCAAGGTCGCAGCAGCACGCAAATTAGCCGTACGGCTTTACTGGATGCTGAAGTCCAATAAGCCCTATCCGGAGGTTCTTCTCAACGGGGGCAGCCCGCGTCATCCCGTGGCGGCGAAAGCGAAAGCCGTTCAGTTGAATGGGCACCCCCGCATCTCGCACTAGGCGCGATGTTCGAAAAGTTAATCATGGACGCTCCGTTCGTCCGTATCGATGGCTGGTGGAAGATCCTTTTCCACTGAAAATGATTCCCTCAGAGGGCTCGCGTGGCGCCAGGTCTCCAAACTCATGGCCAACGAGTTGCTCATCGCAACTCTACGCATTTCTACGCCCTTGACAACACCTTTCGGTTTATCGACGGGATGACAAAGGTAGGAGTGGCGCTTCCATGCGCAATTAACTAGCGGCTGAAAGAGTTGCGGGCCGGGCACCTACTACAGACGCATCGGGTGGGTGGCGTTTCCATACGGGGGAGGTAGCTGGTGGCTGAAAGAGTTTCGGATCTGCATCGATCACGGCGACTCGGCACCCTACTGTCGCTTGATGCGGAGAGCAATATCGATGGAGTAGGTCGGTGTGTCGATTACGTGAAGAGCTCCAGTCTGCTTGAAGTCCTGGGTGGCGAGGGTGGAGTAGGAAGCTGGGTCGATCCATTCCGCTGTGTAGTTTCCCGGGGGCAGATTGAGGACGAGGTTTTCTTTGTATTCCCCTGGCGTGACGGTATAGGCTGCGCCACCACCGCCTTCACTGTGATGGATGTAGAGAGCGTATTGCTTGCCGTACTGGCTAAGCCCGCGATAGTGAGTCTCACGGTCGAAGCCGCTCACGACAAAGCCGCGGTCAGGCACCATGCTGTCAAAGGTGAAGCTTTCGAGGAAGGTCTTGAGGCTGTGCAACGCACCTAGAAGCTTCGCATTTTCCGGTGTGTTTCCCGCGGGATCGCCGGGGGTGAAGAGGCCGTTCAGCTGATTGAAGCTGGCGCCTCCGCCGACCATGAACTCC
This sequence comes from uncultured Acidobacteriaceae bacterium, assembly GCA_963815175.1. Lineage (GTDB taxonomy): Bacteria > Acidobacteriota > Terriglobia > Terriglobales > Acidobacteriaceae > PALSA-350. The sequence goes on along the minus strand of CAWFGM010000002.1, from coordinate 83,147 downwards.
CATGCTTCTACTCTGGAAGCACCGATTTTATCTCCCTTGTACAGCGGATAATAATTCGTCTCGTTTTGCTCAATCGGCTTGTTGTGGCGGTATTCGCGATCGAGGCCTTGCAGGCCGCCCATTTCCCAGTCGCCGGTGTGCCACAGATATTGCGTCACTACGATGGAGTTAAATGGGTTACCGGAGAAATCGATCGGACCATCCACCGGCCCCTGCACTTCCTGGCCGATCAGGTGCTTTTTGGGAAGCTTAGCTTCCGCATCGTGAGTGACTTCGAGCATGTGGCCTACCCAGGGTCCGGCTTCCTCGATTGGAGTGAAGAGGGCGGGCTCGTCGCAGACTTCGAGAATCACGTTGTCGAAGCCATTAACCTCCTGCACTATCTTGCGCACGTAGGCGGCTTCTCTTTCGACCAGCTCGGGTTCCTTCAGCGTTTGTGCATCCCTATAATTGTCGCGCCCGACACCTTGTATGTTGTTTTCATGATAGAGGGGGCTGAGCGGCCAGGTATCGTCGTACTGCCCGTTAAAAAAGCAGATCTCGATCACAATGCCGCGCTTGGCAGCCTGCGCAATGAAGTCCTTGAGGCGGTCAAAATACGCAGGGTTCCATTGATCGAGGTCGAACTTGTTACCGGAAAGCAGGTAACCGGGTTGATTGCTCCGCGCCCAGGGAAGGATGAGCTTGGCCGGCTTCACGCCCAGCGTGTTGCCGGTCATATATTTGCCCATGGGCTCGAAAAGGTACCCGGGATAGATCCGGGTGTAGTTGAGCCCGTAAGCCTGGAGCGCGTCCAGATATTTGACGTAGTCGAATTCCAAGTTGACGACGGCGCCGTAGTGCTCGGCCGAGGTCACCAATACGGTTGGCTTTCCCTGAAAGAAGTAATAGTGGGGATTCGCAGGATCGATACTGATGGTCTGCGCATGGGCGTGCACAGCCATCAGTACCAGGACGAGAGCAGCCGCTTTCATGAATCCCTTATTTCGACGCGTCCAGTACGAGAACCCAATCGCTGTCACCGGCGTGATTATTTCCCGGCGGAGTGAATTGCTGAGTTCCTTTGTTGGCAAACGGCGATCCCGCGATCGAGGTGTAGGCACCGTTGGAGGGATCGAACCACTTGCCGCTAGCGGTTGCCTTGAGACTTGTCATGTTGACAGTAATTGTCCGTGAGCTCGGCATATACACGACCACGTAGCCGCCATCCGGCGTCTTGGAGGTGGTAGCGTAATCGCTCTTGCTGACCCGGGTTTCCATGTCGCCGGGGGTTCCAAACCCTGCAGTTACTACCGAATGGTCCTGGTCGGGGACAAGATCCTGCCACGGCAAAGAAGTAAAGAAGTCCTTCCAGATGGTGACCTGCGCTGCGCCGGGGGTGTCAATATTGTTCTGCCATCCGTCCTTAAATGACCAGGTGTACTTGTTGCCGTAGAACTGTCCTTTGCCGCCCGAAAGCATCGCCCAATATTCTTCACGCCGAAGCACTGGCGGCGTCCCGAAATCCGGTGTGTGGCCGACATCCTCAAGTTCATAGTGCGCTTCCATCAGGAAAACGGGCATAACCGGAGTCTGATTGTAGTTATGCAGCACCTGGAGATAAGTCGGTCCGTATACGTAAGCGCCGTTGATTGAAATAATCGCTGACCATGACGGATCGTCCAGGGAGGAACCAAAGGGCGGGTCAAACTCTACGGTCTGGATATGATCGGGATCGACAGATTTGATGCCTTTGGCGACGGCCCTGACCAGAGCGTCATCGCTCTCTTTCTGCCAACCGTGAAAGTCGTTGCCGTTCAGCCAGGCGACGTTGGGATACTTCTTGTAGCGGTTACCGAGGTATTCGCCATAGGCGGTCGCAGCCTTGAGGCCGTTATTGCGAAGAGTCTGAAGCCAGCCCGCCGTCTCGATGGGGTTGATGAAGATCAATATGTTGTGCTTTGCCGCGAGCTCGACGATATGGTCCAGGCGAACGAAATAGGGCTCGTTGGGCTTGGAGAGGTCATACTCGGTGTGATCATGCTTGCCGTGGAGGAAACCGGTAAAGGGACGAATACCGTCAGGGGTGGTGGCGTAGGTGTTGGTAATGAAGTCCCGCCCGCCGCAGAGTACGTCGACCCACCCCATGGTGTTGAACCCGTGGGCCTGACGATCGGCCCAAAAGGCGTCGATTTCCTTTTCGTTCAACCTGGATATCAAACCCTGCGGCGTATCGCCAACGATCAGGAAGGGGACGTTGTTCTGGTCGACCAGATAGCGGTGGTTGGCACTCACCTTGACCGGATAGGCGGGTGCACTTGGGCTAGAGGTTTTCGGAGCTGCCGGCGTTGCTTCGGAAACCGGGGGCTTCTGTTGCTGGCAAGAAGTGAGCAAAGGAAGCGCCATGAGCGTGGCGCCGAAGATCGATTTGTATAGAAGATTCGTTTTCATTGTGCTTTCGCCACTTCAGTTCTTCGCCGGGTTACATGCCCAGCGTTTGCGCGATGGGATAAAAGATAACAAAACCCACGGCTGAAGCCGGAGGAGATTCGTCCTATGCGAGCCGCTCGGCTTGAAAGCCGAGTTCCCCCCGCATGAATGCGGGGGCTCCCACCATTGCGCTTTAGAACTCCACTCGGAAGGTCGCCTGTCCTTGCCGGTTACTGATCTGTGAGCTCAGATTTGTAATCTGGCCAAAGGTCGAATCAAGCGAATTGTTATCCGGTTGCTGTAAGCGGGTTCGATTGAAGGCATTGAAATAATCGACACGCAGGCTCGCCACTATGCCCTCTGTTATATGGAAGGACTTGATGGCATCGAAGTTTTCAACTCGCAACGGCGGGCTGCGCAATGCCGGATAGGCGCGCACCGAATCTCCCACGGCCCATGGCCCTGTGTTTACAAAAGCATTGGTGGGATATTGAACGGGCGGCGTCGACGATTTACCGGTAAAGTAGGCTTTCGACCTGCTATAGCTATAGGTCTTCAGCTTGACACTGGGGTCGATATCGGGCCGATCAAAGCTATTCACGAGCAGGGGATTGTAGCTGTTGGTTGCGCCCATTGGGCTGCCGCCGGAATAGGTCAGGATTCCGCTGATCTGCCAACCACCTATCAGCTGGCCAGTGATGCCTTTGTTATTGAAATATTTTTGTCCGGGGCCGACCGGCAACTGATAGGTGGCGACCCAGCTGGTGGCATACGCCTGGTCGATGTAGGAGCGTACAAATTCCGGCTTCGGGTTGTATGCGTTCAATCCGTTAGGAGAATAGGGCGCGGATCCAATGGCCGTGTTGGCGTCGTTTGCGCCCAGCGTGACGCTGACCAGGTAACTCAAGCCATTGGAAAATCGCTTCTCTGCCTGGATCTGGGCTGCATTGTAGAAGGAAGTGCCGTCACTCTCATAGACCGGAAAGTACCCGCCGAATTGAGGAAACGGAGTAAGCGCCTGCTCCAGGATCGCCGAACCGCCATACTGCTGCGCGAACCCCGGATAGGGTTCGGTGAAACCGGCGGCGACGACATCAGGAGAAAGAATGTTCTCTCCCAGGAGAGCTCCATATTGGAGCACCGACGGGTTGGGCTGGTTGGAAAGTTCCAAAGTAGCGGGAAGGTGAACGGCGCGGTTGGCGACATAGGATGCCGTCAGGAACATATTCCAGGGCAACTCGCGCTGAACCCCGAAGCTCCAGGCGACATCGGATGGGGCCACGCCAACCTTGACCGTATTGGGTAGAAGCGGCGACCGTTGGCGATCCTTATAAGGGAAATTGAAGATGACGGCTCCATTCCCGATGGTAGGACTAAATGGAGTCGTTGGCGGCAAGGGCAACGTTTGGGTATCCCAGCTTCCGTAGCCGGGGACACTGCTGCCGGTTGCTGCACGCAGATATTGGCCAGCCAGTAGGCTCCCCATGAACGAGGCGCTCTGGGACGTGCCGTATTCGTAGGCGCCGCCATCCAGAGTGGTGTAGTAGAAGCCGGAGCGAAGCACCGTCTTTGAGTTCAACTGGTAGGCAAAGCCCAACCTGGGCTGCCAATTCTTCCAGCTAATAGAAGCGCGATTGACCCCCGCGCATCCGGTGCAATTGCCGAATTTGGTAGCCGCACCGGGCAAATTTCCAGCCCCGGGATTAGGCGTCGAAGTATTTACGAAGATGATGTTGTTATTGTTTTCCGTGAATGGAACCAGGATGTCGTAACGGAGGCCAACGTTGAAGGTCAGGCGATTGTTGTACTTGATATCGTCTTGAACATAGAAGGCAAACGCCTTGTTACGCATATACAGTTCATCGGAAAGCACGCGGATACTCGCATCCGCCTGGCCGAGAAGAAAGCTGGCGAAGGAGCTGCCGTAAGCGCCGAAATTGGGATCGGTTGAATCGGGCGTGGATGTTGTTCGCTGGCTAAAATTGAACGTGCCGCTGCAGAAGTCGCAGTTGACAATGTCCTGGTAGGTGCGCCGGAACTGACCCCCGATGTTGAAGGTCTGGCGTCCCTTGGTCCACAGCCAGTTGTTGACGAAGACCAGCCCCAGTCTGCGGTTTTTTGCTACCGTAAGTCCGCCCGCGCAACATTCGAGATAAGAACCGCCGTTGACGCCCCAGGAGGTAGGGCCATTTTGACCATCGAAACCGATGAGGGGGAGGGTGTTGCCGCTAGCCACGGCACCAAAGGTGACATTCTTGTTGGCGTTGTCCTGGTCAGTAATGTAGCCAATCCAGTCCGCACCCGCGGTCACCACCAGGTTCTGGTTAATGGTTTGCACGTAATTGAGTAGAAATCCGCTGCCCAGCTGGACGTTATTGATTCCATTCTGCAACGGATTGCTGAAGGGCACGATTGGGGCGCCGGTGAAGCTCGGCTCAGTCACGCGGTCGCGCCATTGGCTGAAGTGAATATTCTGGCGGTCGTTCAAATTGTGATCGATGGTGTAGGCCCAGAGAAACTGGTCGATGGCCACGGAAGGAATGGCCGGCGACTTGTTACTTTGCAAACCATAATTGATGCCGGTGCGGTCAGGATTAGGAATGCTCGGCAAAAGCGAAACCGCAAGAGGACTAAAGCGAGATTGGGGAATGATATTGCCAGGAAATGGCTTGCCTGTCTGAGGATCGTATATGGGGATTTGCGTGCCGGTAGAGTCCACAAAACCAGTGAAGTCACCGCTCTTCATGGCTTGCGTTGGCACGGTCCCAATACTGTTCTGTGCCTGGTTTTGCCTGAACCAGTCGGCACTGTAATGCGCGAAGGTGCGGTTCCTGCCGTTATAGACCTTAGGGATAATCACTGGGCCGCCGACCGTGAATCCATAGTTGTTTTGCTGATCGATCGGCGGAGCCGGATCTCCCTTCGGACCGAAGTAGGTGGGGAAAAATCCAGCGGAGTCGAACAACTGATTGCGCAGGATTTCGAATGCATCTCCATGCAGGTCGTTGGTGCCGGATGCCATGTTATAGGTGACGGCGCCCTGCCCCAGCCCGTAGCGGGCATCGAAGGTCGAACTATTAACGCGAAACTCACTGATCGCTTCATAGGGCGGATTGATATAGGTCTGGTTTCCCGCGTAGTCGACGAATGCCACCGGTACACCGTTGAATTGGACCTCATTTTCAAAGGTGACGCCGCCATTGATATTGTGCTGGTTCGCGTTCCCTTGCACACCGGGAGCAAGAAACATGAATGAGTCGATTTGCCGAGCCAGGCCATTGATCTCGATGGGAGCATTCTTAATCAACTCCGGCTCCAGGGTTGTACCAATGGCAGGCGATGTCGTGTTTAGCAGCACGTCAGCCTCTTTCACCTCCACGGTCTCGGTGGTGGCTCCGGGCGACATTTGAAAACTGGTGCTCGACATCTTGGCAACTTCAACGGTCAGCGTTGTTTTTACGGTTTTGAATCCCGCTGCATCCACCACCACGGAATAGTCGCCGGGACTTAGGCCTACCAGGGTGAAGGTACCGGCTGACGAACTTACCGCCCTGGCGGTTACACCAGTGGCCTTGTTCGTAACGGTGACATTCGCACCAACAATGATCGCTCCAGTCAGATCGGTGACCGTGCCGTCGATGCCGTTTACCGCCTGTGCATTTAGTCGAGCACTGGTGAAGAGCACGGTAAAGCAAACCATCAGAATGGGAAGAAACACGGTGGTGAGCCAAGACTGAAAACCTATATTGGAAACGTTTAATTTCTGAGTCACGGTGTTACGCCTCCTAAATATGGCCCGGCCGTCCAATAAGCGCTGCGGTCAAGCCTTGCAGCAGCGGCGAACACAGCAAGATGGTGATTGAGCATAGAGGCGGCGTGGAACGCGACATCCTCATGCTCGGGCCAAACAACTGAGTTGTTGTTAATGTTGAGCCGGTGTTACAAGCCGGTATAGTGAATTCCCATGATTCTTTCTTGGAAAAAACCTACGGGAACCAGGGAAGTTTTTTGTGGGAACGGCTCGATCGTTTGAGGGAGAGTCAAGGTTTTCGAAGCGCGAAATGATTGGGGGGCTAAGATTTTAGCGCTGCTTCAGCAAGCTCCCCGGAGACCGTTTCTCTAAGTTCCCCGGCACTCCGGAATAACTCTCTTTTCTCAAAACAAATCGAAAAGGAGCGCGCGCGGAAGAAACTGGGCGTATCGTGATCCCATCAAAAAGCTCGATCGGCTACGGTCCCGCCGATTTCTTCAAGCTTTGGAGTCGCATATGTACAAGTCATTCGTCGCAACCTCCGTAGTTCTCGTCAGCGTAGCCCTTTGGCCCATTTGGGCTCAGACGGCTACCCCTTCCGGCTCAACTGATTCGCTGAGGGTACAGGCCGGCTTGCAGACGACCCTAAAGGCCAACAAGGCAAAGACCAATGACCCGGTTAGCGCACAGACCGTCACGCCGCTAACGCTTAAGGATGGGACGGTTGTTCCTGCCGGTTCCACCCTGCTGGGTCATGTGGTGAAGGTGGACGCGGATTCTACCGACCGGCACACCTCCTCGATCGCAGTGACATTCGACACAGTGGAGTTGAAGAAGAAAGTGAAGCTTCCACTCAACCTCTCCGTTGTGTCGGCCATGGCACCGGCTCCGGCTGGGGCGGCCGGCAACAACAAGATGGTGTCTCCTTCCGCAGGTCCTTTACCATATGACCACCCCCTCAACGGCCAGGCGTACAACGTCGTACAAGACTCTCCGAAGCTGGTGAACAATCCCGTCGGGACTCAATCGGCCCTATCCGGCCCTGCTGGGAGTACGCAGGGGAAAGCTACGGCGGCCCACACCGGATCAGTGATCGGAATGCCTGGAGTTACGCTTCAGATCGAAGACGGACCAGAGGCCGTGTCTACCTTCGTTTCGGCGAAGAAGAATCTCCAGCTTGAGTCCGGAATACAGCTGATGCTGGTGGTTCAGTAGGCGAAGTGCATGAGCGGCGGCGGTACCGGAGATCCTGCTGTTGTTCTGTGACGAAGGACGAGAGCCAAGGCCTAAAGCAAGCCCATTTTTCGCCACTCTGGATGAGCAGAGGCAAGTCTCGGCCGGGGCTTTAGTAGAAGTAGGTCTGACCGATTGCCGGCTTGTCGTGAAGGGCGGCGAGTTGCCGGTTGATATCTGTCGTGCTCGGTCGCGGTGCGCCCGCCAAGGAGGCTTTCGCGGGCCAAATGGGAGGCGTGGGATTGACCGTGGTACGGCCGGAACCGTTTCTGCTACGAAAACGTCTACGATACGCGGCAGGCGTCATACCAACCAGCCGGCGGAAGACCGTTCCGAAATAGCTCTGATCGCAAAAGCCCATCTCCTGGCTGATGCTTGCCATCGATTCATCCGTGTTCACCAACATCACTTGAGAGCGCTCTACCCGGTAGTGGTTGAGATATTTCATAAAGGAGAGGCCTGTCACGCGCTTGAAAAAGCTCATGAAATGCGACTCGCTCATGCCGCAGATCCGTGACGCCTCTTTCACCTGAATCGCGCAGCCGCAGTTCTCACCCAAGAACCGAAAAAGCGGCAGAAGCCGATCGAGGTCCCGTTGTTGACGTTGGAAGGTTTCCACCGTACCTGCATACGAGGCATACCGGTTTACCAGGAGCATCAGAATCATCTTCAGATAAGTTTTGACGGCAAGCCTGCCCCGCGGCGACAAAGGCGGAAGTTCTGAACGGATCCGCAACATGAGTTCCAGAACCTGGTTGGGAATTCCTGTTTCAGCAGGCACGATATGAGGAAATTCCGAGTCCTGCAGGAGAAAGGGCGTGAGATATTCAGCGCTGTCACTGCCTCCCTCGCAGCGAATGAGATCGGGCTCGAAGAACAACGCAGCAATCGTCAACGGGCTCGAAGATTCGCACTCCACACGGTGATACAGCGTGCTGCCCACAATCGCCAGATCGCCTTCGTTGAAGGGAAGAAGCCGGTCCTGGATATGACAGTTGGCCGAGCCGGAACATAGATACAGTATCTCGAAGTAACCGTGTCTATTCATTCTGACGCTGTGCTGACCGTCTTCGGTCAGGAATAAGACATCTACGGGACAGGACACATCGAAGGGCCAGACGTGAACGCCCTCAGCATTGATTTGCGGCTCAATGACGCTGAAGTGATCTTTGCAGGATTTCTTGGGAACATGCACGTGACCGGTCCTCAGATGCGCTCGCGGAGGTTGTCCGGTCAGCATCGTACTTCTTAATATGAGTTTTCGATGCGGAAGATCTCTTCGACTTCGCCATGGCGTACTCCATATAAGAAAGTATGTAAGTTCATGGTTGCATACACCCTATCTGCCCCATGGTTCGATCTTCCTACCTGCTTCGAACGTCTGTTGTTAATGTGCGGATGTACACCTGATATACCATAGGTTCCCTCTTGACTACAGAAATAATCGACTGGCATTGAACCGGAAAAAAGATGCGCACTAAGACCATGGAAGCGGTCTCCCGGGGGCTAAAGAACGAGTTTTTCCGCAGCACCTGAAGCTGTGCCCTGAACCGCCTACGGCAAAATCTCCTGGTACATCTTGACTTCGAACTTCTCGACTAATTGGGGCCGCACATCGTTAAAATAATGCGTGATGTAGGACATCTGGCAGTGATCATCGAAGGCCTTCTGATCTTTCCATTTCTCCACAAAGCTCACCCACCGAGGATCATCCACGCGCTGATTCAGCTCGTAGCGGATGCAACCCGGTTCCGCCGTTGTTGCTTTGATCAATGAGTGGAGCGCGGTCACGAGATCGTCTGTTTTGCCGTCCAACGCATAAAACTCCGCAACGCAAACTACCTGGACTGTATTTTTCTTGGTCATCATTCACCTATTTGCCGGCACCGATTTAAGACTGAGATAGAGGTCAAAGGCCTTTTCGGGCGTCTCATCGCCATGGACGACTGCGCGGACGGCCTGAATCATCGCTTGCGGAGCGTCGCACTGGAAGATGTTGCGACCCATGTCAACCCCGGCGGCTCCTTCATTCACGGCTTGCCACGCCATCTGCAGGGCCTCGAGTTCAGGTAGCTTTTTCCCCCGCGATCACCAATGGAACCGGACAGCCGGCAGCGACGCGAGAAAAGCCTTTCTCGCAAAAGTAGGTCTTCACAAAGTGGGCTCCCATTTCTGCACATATGCGGGTAGCGAGACCCAGGTACTTGGCATCCCGTACCAGGTCTTTGCCCACGCCGGTGACGGCCATCGTGGGAACGCCGTAACGATTGCCAGAGTCGACCACCTTGACCAGGTTGCCAATCGACTCATGTTCATGCACGCCGCCAATGTAGACCTGAACCGCCAAGGCGGAGGCGTTGAGGCGAATGGCATCGTCGATGTCGACAGCGACCAGCTCGTTCGATAGCTCCTTGAGGATGCTTTGGCCGCCACTCGAGCGCAACACGACGGGCCTTGCGATCTCCGCGGGAATGGAGCTGCGCAGCCCGCCCCGGGTCACCATGAGCGCGTCGGCATAGCTGATCAAGGGCACGATGGTGACGTCGATGCGCTCCAACCCGGTGGTCGGACCCTGAAAGTAACCGTGATCGATGGCCAGCATCACGGTGCGCGCATCGCGCGGATCAAAGATGCGGGCCAGCCGGTTCTTCATTCCCCAATCAAGCGCATTGCTCCCCTTGAGCCTGCTTGGGACGCTCTGTGGAGGTACATCGAGATAGTAGTTTTTTCCGTCCTGTACGTTATCGAGATCAGCCATTGCTATCGTTCCCTTTCTCTAATCCTTCCCTGAATCCTCTGAAGATGAGGGCGATCGAAGTGGCTCCCGCGTCCGGATGGCCGCGCGTTCTCTCGCCCAGTGATCTGGCTCGGCCATAGCGGGCAACCAAGTCCCGGGTCGAGTCCGCGCCTAACTTCGCGGCCAAGGCTGCATCATCCAGCGCTTCGGGAATGCTCTTACCGGCGCCGGCGGCTGCACTCACCGCGTCGACCGCTGGAACCAGGGCATCCATCATCGTCTTGTCGCCACCCCGAGCCTTGGTTTGTCGAGACACGGCGCGCAGGCCCGCCTGGAGCGATTGCGCGAGTTCGTTGCAATTCATCGCATCCCCAGCGAGCACAACATCACCCATGCCGGCAAAGAATGTTCCGAGAAGACTGCTGGAGGCTCCTCCATCGACCCCGAGCACTCGCCAGCCGGCAGCCTTGAGGGAATCCGTGAGGCTCTGCGTGTTCGATGTATCCGTCCAATCTTCCATTTGCTCTGCTGCGCGAAGCATGGTGGTGCCGTGATCTCCATCGCCGCCGATGGAATCTAATTCCGTCAATCGCTGATGCTCACTCCGAAGACAGGCCGCGGCCTGGGCAAACATGTTGGCGAACTGTGTCTTGCCGATATTGCCGGGCATCGAAATCGAAATTGGAATCTCAATCATTGCTTCACAAAAAAGGGAGCGTCCGCCGGCGCATCCCACAGCTTGATCAACTCCGGATCCATACGCGCCACCAGCATTTGAAAACCGGCCTGTTCCTGGGTGGTGATGAACTCTCCCACGGCGCTGCGGACGAGCTTGATTTTTTTGGCGGTCAAGAGTTGCGCCACGCGGCGGAAGACGATCAGCATCTCCATCAGGGTGGTCGCGCCGGCGCCATTGATGAGCACCAGAATCTCTTCGCCGCTCTTGATGTTCAGATCTTCCAGCAGCATATTGAGCATGATTTCGGCGGTCTCATCAGCGGACTTCAGCTGCATCCGGCCAGTGCCCGCTTCGCCATGCTGCCCCATGCCGATCTCCATCTCGTCATCGCCCAACTCGAAGATGGGTTGACCCGTAGAAGGGTGGGTGGCGGTGTTGACTGCGACCGCCAAAGAACGCATATTCCGTTCCATGCGCAGCGCAATCTCGAGGCATGCAGCGAGCGATGCGCCCTGCTCGGCTGCCGCCCCGGCAACCTTATAAACCGGAAGGAAGCCGACTAGCCCGCGGCGATCCTCAGGATTCGGGCCGCCGGCCAGATCCTCATGAGTGAGCATCATCTCGATCTTGTGGCCTTCGCGCAGAGCCATCTCCATGGCGAGGTTTCCTGACAGCACATCCCCGGCATGGTTCAACACCACCAACAAAGCGCTCTCGCCGCCTGCACAGGCGCTGCGAATTGCCTCCAGGCAACGGGGCGCTCCTGGCGCGGCGAAGATGTCACCGGCGACGCTTACATCAAGCATGCCTTTGCCTACAAATCCGCTTAGACCGGGCTCATGTCCGCTTCCCCCCAGGGTTACCAGCCGCACTTTGCCTTTTTCCTTTGGCACAGCGCGCGCCAGGATGTTGCGGCTAGTCAACTGAACCTTATCGGGGAAGGCCAGGACCATCCCCTCCAATAGCTCGGCGACCAGGTTTTTCGGATCGTTGATGAATTTTTTCATGCGCATGGAAATGACCTTCTATTCGTAAGAAGAGGGATCCGACATCACAATCGGGCGCTGGAACCATCCTGTTTGCCTGGCCACCACAAAGAAGCCGACCACCAGCCAGATGCAGCCGGCAATTTTGGCCTTGTTACCGAGCCCGACCCAGATGACCGCACAGAACAGGAACCCAAGTGCCGGTAGAACGACATCGACGAAGAAGTTTCGGCCTCGCTCGTCCGCCTTGTGCACCCAGAATTTCCAGATGACGGCCAGGTTAACCCCCATGAAGCCCAGGAATGCACCAAAGTTCAAAAGCTCCGCAGCCAACTCATAACTAATTACCTGGGCGCCGACAAAACCCACGATGCCGAGCAGAATGATGTTGATATCCGGGGTATTGCGGACGGGATGGAGCCGGGCAAAATAGCGGGACGGGATCACATTCTCCCTGCCCATGCCAAAGAGCAACCGTGCCGCTCCTACCTGGGAAGTAAGCCCAGCGCCTACATTAGCCACAACCAATAAGAGTGCCGTCGCCTTCAACAGCGCAACCCCGCCCACGCGGCCGGTAACGTCGATGAAGGCGGTATCAATGTTGGTGAAGGTGTGGTAGTTGGGCCAAACCAAATGACCGAGGTACACCAGCAGTCCACCGAAGAACCCCGTGAATAGACAAACGGAAACGGCTGCGAGCATGACGTTCTTGCGCGGATTTTTCACATCCTCGGCCATGGTCGTGACGGCGTCGAAGCCGAGATAAGTCAGTGCGGCGAAGGATGTGGCCGACGCGATGGCACCCACATGAAAGGTCCCGGGCCGATAGAACGGCTGGATGGAAAACAATCCCAGAAAGCCCTGGCGAATAGCGATGTAGCGAATTGCCAGCACGATGAAACTCAGCAGAACAATCCCCATGAAAACCAGCAGCGCTTGATTGGCGAGCGCCGTCGATCGAATCCCGCGGAGGTTTAATAGCGTGATGCCGCCGGCAAAGAAGAGCGCGCCGATGGGAAAAGGTAACATTGGCAGTGCCCTTTGCAGGGAAAGCGTGCCGTAGAGAGTACAGAAGAGGGGGATAAGCATGTAGTCAAGGAGCATGGCCCATCCGGCCACGAATCCGAGATATGGATTAATCCCACGGCTCACATAGGCGTAGGCCGAGCCGGCCGAGGGATAAAGGGCCGCCATCCGGCCGTAGCTGATGGCTGTTAACACCATAGCTACCATGGCGGCAAGAATGGTAACCACCACGTAACCGCCCGACTTCAGCTCCGCCAGCCCATAGACTGTCGCCGGGGCGCTCGGGGTAACAGCTACGATTCCATAGAAGATCAAATCCCAAAGGGTCAAGACCCGGCGCAAGCGGGGAACTTCCGCACCGGTAGTGGGATTTGCGGTAGGCACGCTCACTGGGACAGCCTCTTTCGTTTCACGCCGTCCCACAAGGGAAGACCGTCACAGCTCATGGGAAAGACTTCCATTTGCCCATTTTGAAATTCGGTCAGGTGCAGCCGGCGCTGCCCCGGCAAAGCAAAGGCCACATTGGTCGGGAGCTGGCCTTGCGTTGAAATACGGCTAACGACTTCACCCTTGGTCCCCAGAACCGCGACATCTCCCTGGCCGAAGACAGCGACGTATAGCAAGCCATTCTCGTCAAAGGCCATGCCATCGGGTCCCTTCCACCCCGGCGGCGCGTCGGCACGGATCACATTTCCGAAGAGGGTGCGCGGAGCACGCAGCTCACCGTTTTGCCATGCATAGCGGAACACATTGCCGGTAACTGACTCGTCCACGTAGAGCATGTCGTCCGGACCAAAGGCGATTCCGTTGGTGAACAGAATTCCCTCATCCACCTTAGTGACCGCTCCACTGCCTGGATCGATGCGATATACCCGGCCGTCGTAATGCAGGTCCATGGTAGTCCGAACGAATTTGATTGTTGGGCGCAAAATTCTCGATCTGCACCCCGGAGTCTGTCATATAGAGGGCGCCGTCAGGACCGAAGCAAAGATCGTTGGGAAATAAGAAGGGCTCTCCATCGCATCCCTCGGCTGCCACTTCGCATTTACCGTCCATGGTCAGTCGCAGCAGAGAAGGAACCTTTGATTCGGCCACCCAGATGACACCCGCAGCATCGACCGCCAAGCCATTCGGCCGGCCGGTTTGCCTGATCACCGTTTTGCTTCGGCCGTCTGCGCTTAACCAGCTCACGCAGCCGCGATCGGAGGCTGCTTCTACAATCAGCCAGGCGCCATCGGGCAAAGCAACCGGTCCCTCTGGAGCACCGAGATCACCGGCGAAGATCATAGAATTCCTCCAAAAAGCTAAATCTCTGCTGTCTGCCCACCATCGACATACAGCACAGACCCGGTTACGAATGATGCGTCATCGGAAGCCAGGAACAACGCGGCGGCAGCAATTTCCTCGGGTAGCCCGAGGCGGCCCATGGGAAATGTCCTGGCGAAGGCCTCCAGCTGTTCAGGTGTCATTGCGTTGCGCAACATCGGCGTGTCGGTGGGACCGGGGCAAATTACGTTCACACGAATGCCCTGCTTGGCGTGATCGATCGCCATGGCACGGCTCAGCATGTTCACGCCTCCCTTGGAGGTCACGTAAGCTACCGCACGAGCACAGGCATCATGAGCGCCGGTGGTGGAGGCGATGTTGATGATCGATCCGCGGCCCCGCTCGATCATGCCCGGAAGGACGGCACGGCAACAGAGAAAGGTCCCGGTCAGGTTAATCGAAAGCATGCGGTTCCATGCCTCCTCCGCCGTTTCCACCACTGTGCCGTAGAAGAGGATGGCGGCGCCATTGAAAAGGACGTCGATTTGCCCGTGCTGATTAAGTACGGCCTCGACCAGCCCGTTCACTTGCTCTGCCTGGGAGACGTCTACTTGAGTAAAGCTCGCGGACCCGCCCTCGGTCTGGATCAGTCTCACGGTCTCCAGACCGCCGGGTTGGCTGCCATCCGCTACAATCACTTTTGCGCCTTCGCGAGCAAATCGTTGCGCAGTAGCCCGCGCAATGCCCGACGCGGCACCCGTCACCAGCGCTACTCGATCCTTAAGTTTCGTAAGGAAACCCTTCGGCCTGCCAGGCAGGCTCTAAAAATCCGCCAATCGGAGTGCATTCATAGTCCTATGAAGTTAGCGAGCTGGCTATAAGAAAGCTACGAATGAATCTTGAAAAACCCCGGTCGTCTTCGGTTGTCAGGCGATCATGCTGCTGCAACAAAAAGTTTGCCTGAATATCAGAGACGCGAAGAATGCATCTCGAATACTCTGCTCTGGGTAAGCGGTAGCGCGTTGGTGGCCAAACCCGGGCCGGGTGACCGATAGGACTCATGAGACTTTCAGGAAAAGTGGCAGTCGTCACCGGATCTGCCGTGGGGTTAGGACGTGCCGTGGCCAGCCGCTACGCGCGTGAAGGCGCGACGGTGGTCGTGGCAGACACCAACGCTTCCGGCGGAGCAGCCGTCGCAGAACAGATTCGCAAGGATGGGGGAAGTGGGATTTTCGTCCGCACGGATGTGGGAGAAGAGCGCGATGTAACAAGCCTTCTGCAATCTGCGTGGGATCAATTTGGACGAATCGATGTGCTCTACAACAATGCGGCGGTGCTCTTCCACGACCGCGATGCGCGGGCCCATGAACTCAGTCTGGAGCTCTGGGAGCAGGTGATGCGGGTGAACTTGCAAGGCACCTTCCTGTGCTCCAAACAGGTGATTCCGTTCATGCTTAAACAGGGCGGCGGGTCGATCATCAACCTCGGCTCACCCACTGGGATGACTGGCTGCGCGCCCAATCTAACCGCTTACAGCACCAGCAAAGCCGGGATTTATGGACTTACCCGGGTGATGGCGGCCGCTTACGCCCGAGATGGAATTCGAGTAAATATTGTGGTCCCGGGCACGATGGATACTCCGATGAATGCTCCCCTGCTGGATGACAAAGTCATTCGAGAGCAATACAAGGAGGCGGTGCCGATGGGGCGGTTGGGGATGCCCTGCGATATCGAGGGCATCGCTGTGTTTCTGGCCTCGGAGGACTCGTCCTATTGCACCGGAGGGCTTTACACCTGTGACGGCGGACTGACCGCGGTTTGATGCTTCTTGTTCCCTCACAACTGACGGGTGGGCCAGAGGCCCTTCTGCCTCCGGTTGGCCCCCACATGCTGTGGGACCGATCTGCGAATTTCTTTAGGCCTCTACCGCTTCGATCTCGGCGTCGAGCCCGTGACGGCGTAGCAGGTTCGGCAGGTTCTGAGAAAAGGCGGAGCGTGGCATTACCATGTCACAGCCTGCTTCCATAGCTTTGGCCTTCAGGTCGCCCTGCAGATGAGAGAGGAAGCCGATCACTGAGGTACCGCGCTTCATCTTGCTCTTGAGGCGGGGAATCAGGGTGAGCGGCTTAGCGCTGACATTATTCAGGTCGAAGACGATCAGGGACGGCCGACTCCCCTCGGGCACATCCGCGAGGCGCGACACAATATCCTTATCCGCCTTAACGAAGGCGACTTTCACGCCTACTTTGCGTGCCGTTTCTTGAATTTTGGCGAGGAAGAAGAGGTCTTCGATGAAGCAATAAATGCGAACGGGAGCATCTTCCCGTACGGGAGCCACGACGGGATCCTTGGGCAAGGTATCCACGTAGTGGCCGTTGTGTCCGTTGCCACGAAACTCGGCGGCGGAATGAGGCGCATCCGCGGTGTTGCCGTTGACCACGCGATAGCTGTGGTCCATGGGGCCGACGAATGTCTGTTGCCGGCGCTGCTTGCCTTTGCGCCGGCCGCCGCCGTTGCCACCGTTGTTGATCGCTCCATGGGCACTGCCATTGCCGCCATTGCCGTTCTTGGCAACGAAGCGATTTTGGCCAGGAGACTTGGCCTTGGCCTTCTTAGGCGGATGGCCCTGGCCAGAGCCTGGCCCAGGCTCGCCATTGGCATGGCCCTTTGCCTGGTTGTTCGCGTATCCCTTACGTCTGCGGCGCCGGCGACGATGCCCTTGCCCTTCAGTTTGACCAGCAGGCTGGGCCTGATTCGATGGCTGAGCCTGGGGTTGATTTTGCTCTGTTGTCATGCATGCACATCCCGGTGCGTTGGCAATTCTTGCAGCCTGCTCAGTTGCGACCTAACCCGGACCGGGGAAGGCAGAGATAGGCTGCAACTCATGTTTCTACTTGATTGATGGCCAGCGGCCACGTCCCACGCACTCAAAAGGAACTTATCCAAAAGATACGGTTGGGGGTGGAACCTATGGTTTGATCTCTCAAACAAAGTACTGGTGTTGTCTGTACCGCTATTGATTGACCCGGCGGCGAATAGCGCTATTTGGGCCAGCAGGTGCGACGCGGCAGAAAAACCCTATTGACTCTCGAGAATTGCGGCGAGCTTGACTCATTAGAGATCTGGCTTCAGCCGCTCGATAGGCAAAACCGATAATACACAGTTCCACTGCCTGAGAGCAAGTGCTATTCGAAAGGTTCGTTCCGGAAGTCAGAGACGGAGGGTTACTGTTGGGCCATGAGAGAGGAAACAAGGCAGAAAATGCAGCTAGAAAGAGAAAAGCCACAGGTGAGTGGCTTTTCTCTTAACGATGGCCAGTCACTGGCCTCCCAAGGGTAAACCCGGCAGCGCACGTCTGCGGGATGTAAAGCTCCGGTTGCGGCTGGTCCCGGTGGAACCTAGCTCTGCTCGCCGGATCTAAAGCGCCGGACTCGCATTTTGCGAATCACGTGCGTCGCTGGCTACACTTCTTATTAGCAGTTGACATGCCGTTTGCCATGTTACTTATTATCAGTTAGTTAGCTCCTTCTCCCAGGGCGCAGATTCCGATTTATGGAAGCTGCGCCCAAACAATCATTCTGGAATTCATAGAAATGCCCTGGAGGCGTGGGCCAAATCTAGCGCTGGCAGTGGGGGCAATAGTGCGTGCCGCGGCCAGCCAGAACGATGCGCTGAATCGGTTTTCCGCATACCAGGCAGGGCTGGCCGGTGCGGAGATAGACTCGATGCTCGAGCTGGAAGAAACCTGCGACACCGGCCGCATCCACATAATCGGATACGGATGAGCCACCGAGGGAGATGGCTTCCCTGAGGACGTTCTGCAGACTGGTATGCAGGCGGTCAAGTTCCGCCCGCTTCAAATGGCGAGCCATCCTACGGGGCCGGATACCGGCGCGGAAGAGACTCTCGTCGGCATAGATATTTCCCACCCCATGCAAGAGTTTTTGGTTCAGCAAAGCTGCCTTGATCGAGGTGCGGCGAGTTCGGAAGAGGGCGGCGAACTCGTCGGGCGAAACAGTTAGAGGCTCCTGACCGGTTCCCTGGAAGCGCTTGGTTTTCGTCTTTTTGGGGGAAGCGCCGTGGAGCGCCAGGCGTCCGAATCGCCGGGGATCTACAAAGCGGAGTTCTTTACCCGACTTCAGATGCAGAACGGCGTGGGTGTGCGGGGGAAGCGATGTGGCAGGATCAGCGACCAGAAGGCGGCCGGTCATGCCCAGATGCACAATCCATTGCAGGCCCTGGGATACACCTGGACGATCTGCCAGATCAAAGACGATGTGTTTGCCAACCCGGTGAACGCGGTCAATGCGGCGGCTGTGCAACTCCTTCGCCATGAGCTGGGGAGGAGAACTGAAGGGCTCCGGCTTTTCGCTGAACCAGACGGTCTCAATGCGGTCCCCGCGGAGACGTTCATCGACTCCGCGCGCAATGGTTTCTACTTCAGGCAGTTCCGGCATGGCTCATCTTTCTGTCATTGTCGCAGGTGCTTGGCCGCTACCCTGAGGCGTTATATCATCAAGAGTCGGAACAGGCTGCGCCGCCCAGATTTCCTGTACGCGGCTATGGACAAGTAAGCGTATGCGGCTTTCTTCACGGAAAGGCTCATGAGGCTTATTGATTCCGACCAAGCTCCCCAGTAAATTCGGGGCGTCGCGCCAGACTGATCAGCAACATTTTCACTCACTCCCTGCGCAGGTTTGACGAGGTATGATCAAGGGCCGAGCCGGCAGGGGAAGGGTGCGTCACACGAAATTGATGGGAGTTCATGCGAGCCAAGACTGCGGTAGTACTGGGTGCCCAATGGGGCGACGAGGGAAAAGGAAAGATCGTCGACGTTCTTTCCGATAGGTTTGCCGTAGTGGCGCGCTATGCCGGCGGCCACAACGCCGGGCATACCGTCATCATCCGGGGACAGAAGTTCATTCTGCAACTGGTGCCCTGCGGGGTTCTGCGTCCGGACTGCCGGGCGGTCATCGGCAACGGCGTAGTGCTCGACCCATTGGCCTTCCTGAAAGAAGTTGGCAAGCTGCGCGACCTGGGGGTGAACGTCGATGAGCAGCTATTTGTCTCCAACCGCGCGCAGGTGATTCTTCCCTACCATCGCATGATCGAGCTGGCGTCGGAGAATGCTCCCGGGCGGCAGAAGATCGGCACTACCAGCCGGGGCATCGGTCCGGCGTATGAAGACAAGATGCATCGCAGCGGCCTGCGGGTGATTGACCTGCTTAACCGGAGTTTGCTCAAGACGCATATTGAAAATGCCTGCAACGAAAAGAACGCGGTGGCGCACGCGCTTTTTGGAACCGACCCGCTCGACCCCATCAAGATGTACGACGAGTATGCCGAGGCGGCGGAACGCGTCCGGCCCTTTGTTACCGACACTGCGGCGCTGCTTAACGATGCGATCCGCAAGGGGCAAAGCGTGATGTTTGAAGGCGCGCAGGGCACCATGCTCGATATCGATCACGGTACGTATCCTTTTGTGACCTCCTCTTCCGCCACCGCCGGGGGCGCTGTCATCGGCACCGGTGTGGGACCGACGGCAATCGGCACGGTGATCGGGGTCACCAAGGCGTATGTGACGCGGGTGG
Source organism: uncultured Acidobacteriaceae bacterium (assembly GCA_963815175.1). Taxonomy (GTDB): domain Bacteria; phylum Acidobacteriota; class Terriglobia; order Terriglobales; family Acidobacteriaceae; genus PALSA-350. The sequence goes on along the minus strand of CAWFGM010000002.1, from coordinate 63,469 downwards.
GCGAAGGGCCGTTCCCGACCGAGATATTTGACGAGACCAGCGATTTGCTGCGCGCCCGCGGGCAGGAATACGGAGCAGTGACCGGGCGGCCTCGCCGTTGCGGCTGGCTCGATTTGCCGTTGTTGCGCTATTCCAGCGAAATCAATGGCACGGAATGGCTGGTGGTCACCAAACTGGATGTTTTGGATAGCTTAAAGGAGATCCCGATCTGTACCGGCTATCGCATGGACGGCAAGCTCTCCGACACCATCCCGGCGGATGTAAGCGGGTTCGACAAGATCGAGCCGGTTTACACCAAGCTGGAGGGTTGGCAGTCTTCTACGGAGGGCATCACCGAGTTTGAGCAACTGCCCCAAGCGGCGCAGGCATATCTTCGTTTTCTAGAGAAGGAGTCGGACGCTCGCATCGGCATGGTCTCGACCGGCCCGGATCGGGAGCAGACTATGATTCTTCCCGGCTTCTCCGAAGCTTTGGGCTGGATGCACTCCTGACGGGCGGCAAAGACCTGCGGCCATTTTTCCGAGGCATTTCCAGATAGATTAGAGGCACAATGGTCAGCTTTCTCGTACGTATGCGATTCGCCGCCGAAGACAGTGAAAACGTTAACGATATCCTGCGCCAATTGGCTCTCGCTTCGCGCCAGGAGCCGGGTTGCGTGAGTTATGTTCCACACACTGTAGAGGATGATCCTGCCGTGGTTGTGATCTACGAGCAGTACCGTGACCGGGCAGCGAGTGATTTTCACCGCACCACCCCCCACTTTAAGCAATTTGCTGTGGGAGGCCTTTTTCAGCTTATGCGCGAACGAGAGGTCGAGAATCTAACCGCAGTTGTTTAAGACTTTCTTAGCCTCGCGGCGTGCGCGTATCGATGGGTGCGACCCTGGCAGGCTGATTCTGCATCCCACCTGTTGCAAGGAGTGGTTTTGTCTCCGCCGGTGCTCTGCGGGCTTGCAGTCCAAGCCCCGGGAGATTGCGTTCAACCGCAAAAACTGTCACTCTGGAGTTTCAATTTTGACTCAATATTCGGACGCGGACTAACATCCGGTACGGTTATGCGCGCTCACTCCGAGCATCGTTGGCTGTTCCCCACGGTCGGCAGACTGTTCTTCGTCCTTATCCTGGTTTCCGCATGTGCAACGCAGGCGCATGCCCTTTTTCCTCATCACGAGAGTGCTCATAAGGAGATTGAAGGCCTGGAGCTGGATTGGCGGCAGGCGCAGCTTTCGAATAACGTCGCTGAGGTCGATCGCCTGTTGGCCGATGACTATCTGGGGATTAGCGCAAACGGCACCCTGGAAACCAAAGCAGACGAACTCGCCCGGCGCCGCAGCGGATCACTGCACATCACGCAGCTCGATCTAAGCGATATCAAAGTACGGATTTATGGGGACACCGCGGTCGTTACATCGAAGGCCGACTTGGTGGGGAAAAACGGCGACCGTGATATCAGCGGACGATTCCGCTATACGCGGGTGTATAGCAATCGTATGGGGCAGTGGAGAATCGTTAGTTTTGAAGCCAGCCGCATCACCCGCAATCACGATTCGGACGACCAGCACTAGATTCGCGCCAACAGCGGCACCGCGAAACAACTCTCTTTGTTGCGCTATTGGTCTCTAGGAGATAAGCTCTGCTGCTGCTAAGACGGCATCGGCTATGGCTGCCGCTTCCCGGGCAGGACGTACATCGTGCACCCTGATCATGTGCGCACCGGCGAGGATGGTGGCGGTTATGGCGGCAATGGAAGCACTTCCCCGGCTCGCCACCGGCACATTGACTCCGTGATAGACAGCCGACAGGGTTCTGCCGAGGAATGACTTGCGCGAGACACCGGCCAGCAGCGGCTGCCCCAGGGAGTTCAGTTCTTCAAGACCCACGAGCAAGGAGTAATTCCGGTCGCCGGCTTTGCCAAAACCGAAACCGGGATCAAGAACAATCCTCTCCCGCTGGATTCCAGCTATTTGTGCTTGCTCCAGCCGCTGCCGCAACTCCTGCTTGACCAGGGCTACCAATTGATTGCCATCCCTCACGGGCAATTCCTGCCAGTCGGCCGGCGGGCCTTGCAAATGCATCAGCACGACGCCACAATCGGCCGCGGCGCAGACCTGGGCCATTTCCGCGTCCCAGGACAATCCGCTGACGTCGTTGACGATCTCTGCCCCGGCACGGAGGGCGGCCGTGGCCGTCGTGGATTTATAGGTATCCACAGAGAGAATGGACTCCGGCCGGTGGTGCAGTACTCCCTCGAGCACAGGGATGACCCGGTCGATCTCCTCCCGGATGGCCAGCGGCTTCCGCTTTCCAGGCCGTGTAGATTCGCCGCCGATGTCGACGATGTCGGCCCCGTCCTCGAACATCGCCAAGGCCTGCTCGATCGCCTGCACAGGTGTGGTAAAGGCGCCACCATCGGAGAATGAATCAGGGGTGGCGTTTAGTATCCCCATCACCAGGGTTCGCTTGCCCAGTGGCAGGGACCGGGTGCGCAGCTTCCAGTCGTAGCAGGATCGCTTGGCAAAGGGCATCTTTGTCCATTCTAGGATGCCCAAACAGCGTGAGGTAAACTCCGCGCAGAGACATGCAAACGCGCTCCCCCTTTCTCATCCTGTTGCTCGCCCTGCTCTCGGGCGGGACGATCGCGGCAGCCCCGGCCAAACACCCGGTAGCGCGCAAGGTGCCTCTCCCTAAGGCAGTAGCCCGTATTCTTGCCGACCCGGGAGTCAACCAGGCGCATTGGGGAATCTCTGTGGTCGCGCTCGGTGGCCGCTCACTTTATGCGCTGAATGACAGCCAGTACTTCAACCCAGCCTCGAACGCCAAGCTGCTCACCACGGCAGCGGCGTATTCGCTTTTGCCTAGCGGGCTCACTTTTACCACGCTGGTCTCGAGCAGTGCTCCGGTCAGCAATACAGGAGAGGTTCGCGGCGATGTGACGATCTTCGGGGTGGGCGACCCCAACATGTCAGCCCGTACGATGCCCTTTGGGCTCAAGACCGAACGCACTGGCTCGCCGCTGGCGGCGCTGGAGGATATGGCCGATCAGATTGTTCGCCACGGCGTCCATTCCATAAGCGGGGATATCGTCGGAGACGACACCTGGTTTGTCTTCGAACGCTATGGCGCGGGCTGGAGTTGGGATGACCTGCAGTGGGGCTACGGCGCCCCGGTTTCGGCCCTCAGCGTGAACGATAACGAGGTCTACCTGAACGCCATGCCGGCAGCGCAGGTGGGGGAACCGGCTGTGGCGTCCTGGCTACCGGCAACGGCTTATTACACGCTGGACAATTCGCTCACCACCGCACCGCCGGGCGACCCGGGCAAACCAGGCATTGAGCGCGCTCCGGGTGGAATGACAGTGCGGCTTTTTGGCCGGACCCCCCTGGGCCAACAAGGGTTGCATGCCGCGTTGGCCATCGAAGATCCCGCCGATTATGCGGCCCGGGCGCTGCGGGCTATGCTCCTGGCACGCGGCGTCCAGGTCAGCGGGACCGCGCGGGCGCAACATCGGCTGTCCACCGAGACCGGCGACTTCCTCTCCGATCAACATCAGCCGGTTGTGCTCCATCCCATTTCGATCCAGAACGTGCAAGGGGCAAACGTAGGGCCGTTTTTGCTCGCCGCCCATGTGTCGCCGCCGCTGGGCGACGATCTAGTGGTGACCAACAAGGTCAGCCAGAACCTGCACGCCGAGATCACGCTCAGAACCCTGGGCAAATTGGAAAGCACGGACGGGTCCTTGCTGGAAGGCACGCGGGTGGTGCGCCAGTTTCTGGTCTCGGCCGGCGTCGCCCCAGGCGACTTTGTGCTTTACGACGGCTGTGGGCTCTCCCCGCAAGATCTGGTCACCCCGCGGGCCTTCACGACTCTGCTCGCCTACGCGGCCAGGCAGAGCTGGGGGGAAGCATTCCGCACTTCTCTGCCGGTGGGGGGAGTGGACGGATCTCTCTCCGCCCGCTTCAAGCAGCGATTGCTCGATGGCAAAGTTTTCGCCAAGACCGGCACGCTAGGAGAAGCACGTGCTTTGAGCGGCTACCTGGTGGCTGCCAGCGGCCAGACGGTTGCCTTCTCCATCATGTGCACCGATCACTCACCATCCCTACCCGCGGACCGCTCCGCGATGGACAAGATCGTAGCTGCGATCGCGGAGGCGAATTGAAGATGTTCTCTCGCAGAAACCAGGTGTTGATTCTTGGCCTCGGACTGCTGGCCGCTTGTGGTTGCAAGCACTCGCCTTCCAAGCCCGTGCGTGCTCTCACCCCGCAGGAGGCCGCCGGGAAGCAGGTGTTCGTGAGCCAATGCTCCAGCTGCCACTATGCCGATACGGACAAAGGCTTGTACGGCCCTGGTCTCGAAGGGCTCTTTCGCAAGCCCTATTTGTCGAACGGCATGGCAGCAAATGACACCCGAGTGCGCGCGGTGATTCTGCGTGGCTGCGCCATGATGCCGCCCATGGGCAATACAATGACAGATCAGGAGTTCGAAGAGCTGATGGCCTACCTGCACACGTTATGACCAAGCTTCCGCTGCCGGGCATGGCCGCTATCTCCGTCTGGATGCTGGCGCTGGCGTTGGTGGGCGTGGTTGGAGTTTTTTCCGGCCGCTACCCGCGGGAGGTGCTCGTGTCGGATCCTGATCCTGTGCAGCGTCTTCGCTGTCGCCGCCCTGGGACTGATTCGCATGCGGCGATGGGGATGGGCGCTTACCTTGGGCGCGGTGTTTCTCTCCATGTGCTTCGGCTGTTACAGCCTTTTCCGCTTTCACCAGGTCCAGTGGGTGGTGATGGCGGTGATCAATCTCGTCTTCTTTCTTTACCTGGTGCGTCCCGAGGTCACCGGACGGTTCGCTAGCGTGCATGACCCGGTACCTGCGCGACCCGATACAATTGATGCAGCGTGATCGACCTCGTCCAGATTGACCAAAGCCCACGCCGTCCCGTCCCCAAGCCTGCCTGGCTGAAGGCTCGCGCGCCGGTGGGTGAAAACTACCACGAGCTGAAGAGCCTGGCGCGTTCACTCAACCTGCATACGGTGTGCGAGTCGGCGCACTGCCCCAACATTGGCGAGTGCTGGAACCAGCGCACCGCGACGTTCATGATGCTGGGCAATACCTGTACCCGCCGCTGCGGCTTTTGCGCCGTGCCCAAGGGCCGGCCGGAGCCCATCGACTTCGACGAGCCCCGGCGGGTGGCCGAGGCGGTCGCCATTCTCGACCTTAAGCATGCTGTGATCACCAGCGTGAATCGTGACGACGACGTTCTGGGAGGGGCCCGGGCGTTTGCCATGGTCATCGAGGAGATCCGGCGCCAGGCGCCGGGCTGCCAGGTGGAGGTCCTGATCCCCGATTTTCAGGGGCAGGAGGAGGCCATCCGTATCGTGGTCGAAGCCCAGCCCGAGATGCTGAACCACAATACCGAATCGGTGCCGCGGCTCTATCGCGTGGTGCGATCGGGGGCGCGCTACCAGCGAACGCTTCGGCTGCTGGAGTACGCAAAAATCGTCGACCCGCGCATGACCACCAAATCCGGGGTAATGGTCGGCCTGGGGGAAGAGATGCATGAGCTGCTGCAGGTGTATCGCGATCTGGCCGCGGTTGGCACGGACGTGTTGACCATTGGGCAGTATCTGCGTCCATCCAAAGATCACCTGCCGATGGCCCGCTACTACACGCCGGAGGAGTTCGCATATATGCGCGAAGAGGCTCTCAGGATGGGTTTCCGCCACGTAGAGTCGGGACCGCTGGTGCGGTCGTCCTATCATGCCCGCGAGCAGGCGCAGTCTAGTGGCGTAACTCTGCTTACATAAATCTTTTTGAAAGATCGAGGAAGATGACGATGGCAGTCTCGGTAATGGCCGGTATTCCGGCTCTGAAAGACATTCAGCAGCAGCTCAAGACGCGGATGGAAAAAGCGGTGGATGATTTCCGCGGTAACCTTGCGTCCACCCGCACCGGACGGGCCTCTGTACACATGCTGGACCAGGTCAAGGTTCCTTACTACGGCACCGATACGCCGCTCAATCAGGTGGCCCAAGTGACGGCTCCCGAGGCCAACCTGATCCTGGTCCAGCCGTGGGATCCCAGCATCCTGGGTGATATCGAGAAGGCGTTGCGCACGTCTGATCTGGGGTTCAATCCGCAAAACGACGGCAAGATTGTGCGCATTCCCGATCCCTCCGATGACGGAGGAGCGCCGCCGCGAAGTAGTGAAACACCTCAACAAAACGCTGGAGGACCATCGCACCGCGGTACGGAATATTCGCCGCGACGGCAATGACCTCATCAAGAAGTCCGCCAAAGACAAGAAGATCTCGGAGGACGAGGAGAAGCGCTCGCTCGAGGAAATTCAGAAGCTCACCGACGATGAGATCCGGCGCATGGAAGAGATGTGCCGCAACAAAGAGCGAGAAGTGCTTCAGATCTGAGCCTCAGCCGATCCGGCTGGTGTGGTCCAGAATGATCTTCCAGCCCGACGAGTCTCGTTTGAAGAGCAGGGAGAAGATACCGTCGGCATTGCCTCCTCCGGCCGTTGTGCGCTGCAGATGAAAATTCCCGGTGGCGACGGCGTAGTTAGCATCCAGGATGCGGATGGCGAGATGGGAAAAGGTTAGTTTGCCCATGGCCTCAGGCGTGGCATAGAGCTTCTTGTAGCGCTCGAGAATCGTGGCGTAACCGTATTGCACCGTCTGACCGACGAAGGTAGTAGTGGGAGAGTCTTCGTAACTCTTCATGAAGGCTTCGACATCGCCTCGGTTCCAATCTGCTGTCTGCTGGTCGAGCAGATGTCGAATGGCGGCCTCTGGAGTGGTTTGCGCTTGCGAGGAAGAGGCGAGCGCCAGGACGAGAACCAGGAATAGGTGGACACTGCCTTTTCTCATGGATTGAAGATAAAGCAAGCGTGGCTTGGCGATTTGCTGAAAGCTTTGGTGGGGCTACGCCCCGATTTTTCAGCCCAGGTACGCTTTGGCAAAACCTGGGGTACCGTCCTGTTTCCCCGACATCTGCCGTGAAACAGACTCCTCCGGACCCTAGCGTGTGCGAGAGCACACCCATAGTCAGGCCAGGCAGCGTTCCTACTACAATGTCTTATGCCTGGATCGAGAACTGTCCACGCCGTGTGTTCGCACGATTGCCCGGATTCCTGCGCCATTCTGGTGACGATCGATGAATCGGGAGTGGCCACACGGGTACAGGGTGACCCGAATCATTCGGTAACCCGCGGCTTTCTTTGCGGCAAGGTCGCTAAATACCTGGACCGCGTCTATTCTCCGTCGCGGCTGCTCTACCCCATGCGTCGCCGAGCCGGAGCTCCGAAAGGTAGAATGATCTCCGGCCGCGAGACGGATGCCTTCGAACGCATCGGCTGGGACGAAGCCCTGGACACAATCAGCGGGCGGCTGGAGTTCATTGCCAGGGAGCACGGCCCGGAATCCGTCTTGCCCTATTCCTACGCGGGGACGATGGGAGTGCTTGGCTATGGCTCCATGGATCGCCGCTTCTTTCACCGGCTCGGGGCCTCGCAGCTCGATCGTACGATCTGCGCGACGACAGGCGCCGATGCGTTGCTATCGGTCTACGGAACAAAGCTGGGCACAGAGCCGGAACACTTCCGCCATGCCCGGTACATCATCGCGTGGGGCGCGAATATCCACGGCAATAATATCCACCTCTGGCCCTTCGTCGAAGAGGCACGCCACCAGGGCGCCCGGCTGGTGGTTATCGACCCATTCCTCACCCGCACTGCGCGCGTGGCCGACTGGCACATCCCCATTCAGCCGGGCACGGACACGGCCTTGGCGCTGGGCCTGATGCACGTCATTATCGGCGAAGGACTCTACGACCAGGATTATGTTGCCAAACATACCCATGGATTTGAGGCCCTGCGCGAACATGCCGGGTCCTACACGCCGGAGCGTGTTTCCGGTTTAACGGGCATCCCCGCGGCCGACATCACGCGCCTGGCACGCGAGTATGCGACCAGTGCGCCGGCGGTGATCCGCCTGAACTATGGAGTACAGCGTTCGCAAAATGGCGGGGCAGCCGTGCGCGCAGTCTGCATGCTACCGGCTCTGATCGGCGCCTGGAAGCAGCTCGGCGGTGGGCTGCAGCTCTCGACCAGCGGAGCCTTCACCTTCAACACGGCGGGGTTGGAAAGACCAGACCTTATGCTGGCGAGCCCGCTCCAACGCCCAGCGCGCGTGGTCAACATGTCGCGCCTGGGGCACGCACTTACCGAGCTCGACACACCTCCAGTAAAGGCGCTCTTCGTCTACAACTCGAACCCGGCGGCCATTGCCCCGAACCAGAACGCAGTGGTGCGCGGACTGATGCGCAGCGACCTTTTTACCGTGGTGCATGAGCAGTTCTTTACCGACACCACGGACTACGCCGACATCGTGCTGCCGGCGACCACCTTCCTGGAGCACAAAGACTTTCAAGGAGCGTACGGTCACTACTTTCTGCAGCTCTCAGAGCAAGCCATTGCACCCTTGGGGGAGGCGCGGCCCAATGTGTGGCTCTTTAGCCAATTGGGGCAGCGGATGGGGTTCTCTGAGCCCTGCTTCCGCGACAGCGTGGACGAACTGATCGAACAGGCGTTGAATGCGCCGGCGACTCAAGGCATTACCCTGCAGGATTTGGAGGCGAAAAAGAGCTTACGCCTGCAGGGCGGCAGCGGGGTTTCGCTGCCCTTCGCCAATGGCGTCTTTGCCACACCCAGCGGCAAGGCGGAGTTCTATTCGGACGCGCTGGCTGCGGCCGGGCTCGAACCGCTGCCGACGTTTCATCCTCCAGACGAGTCGCGCCGAGGCGCCGACTCACATACATTTCCGCTTGAATTTTTGCCCCGCAAGGCCGACCACTATATGAACTCAACCTTCGCCAACCTTCCGGGGCACCAGAAGATGGAAACGCCAGGGCTGATATTTATGCACGCGAACGACGCTGCCGCGCGGGAGATCAGCGAAGCGGAAATGGTGGAGCTTTACAATGCGCGCGGCAAAATACAGCTGCGCGCGCGTATCGACGGCAGCGTGCCGGCCGGCGTGGTGGCGGCCAGCCTCAACTGGAACAAGCTGTCCGAAGGGGGAAACAATGTAAACGCGCTTACCTCTGAGCGTCTCACCGACCTGGGCCGGGGGGCCACGTTCTATTCGACCCTGGTGGAAGTTCGAAAGCTGGCCCCAACCAAAAACCTCTTCCCTCCGATAGACTAGAAACACCTGCTCAAGCGTGAGATCGACGATGCCGTTTCCAGCGGGTTTCCAGTGCGCGGGCTGTGGAGAGTGGAATGAGATCGTGGTGGACGAGTCAGCAGGTGGGCGGCAGCGATATGTGGAAGACTGCCAGGTCTGCTGCAAGCCAAACATGCTCTCCGTGGCGTGGGATTCCTCACTGGGCGAGTACTTTGCCAGCAGTGAGCTGGAGAGCTGAGGGAGTTCTGGTGTCTGTCCTGACTGGGCCTCCTGGATGGTAGGCGGCGTGAGAAACGAGTCCTCGGAGTTGGGGAGTACCCCTTCCGTCACATATAATCGCCTTTTCCTCCAGCAGGATCCGATTTTCAGCAGTGAGGGTGTGCCTATTCTTCGCGTCGTGTCAGGGGGCCTTCGCTCCCGGTTTCAAAACAACCAACCTGTGCTGCCGTTTTTTTTTCGGATGTGCAGGATCGTGGGCTTGCTTCTATTTTGCGGTTCCAGTCTGAATGCCTGGGCTCAGCAGGACGTCGCCCCCCAGCCGGGTGTAGTGACCCAGCCGGGTGTAGTGACCCAGATCCGGGTGATCGGCAATCGCCGGATTCCCAGAGAGACAATCCTGGCGCGGCTGTTTACCCACCCGGGAGATCCTTACGATCCGGCGACCATCGAGCGCGACTTCAACTCGCTCTGGAATACGGGATACTTCGAGAATCTGCAGATCGCACGCGAGGATACCCCCAAGGGCATTGTTCTTGACATCATCGTCAAGGAAAAGCCAACCATCCGCGAGATCAACTACAAGGGCCTGAACTCGGTCTCGACTTCGGATGTTCTGGACCGTTTCAAGAAAGAGCATGTCACCGGCTTCTCGGTGGAAAGCCCCTATGATCCCACGCGGCTAGCGCGGGCGATCGACGTGATCCGGGAGCTGCTGGCCGAACACGGACACCAGTTCGCGACGGTAAAGCCGGATATCAAGACCATCCCGCCCTCCTCAGTCTCGGTGAACTTCATCATCAAAGAGGGCCCCACGGTGAAAGTGGGGAATATCACCTTCACCGGCAACCATGCGGTGAGCTCGCGCGAGCTGCGGGCGGCGATGAGGAACCTCCGTCCCGTGGGGATCCCGCACTCGATTATCCTGGAGAACCTCTTCGCCCGCACCTACGATGCCAGCAAGCTCGAGGAAGATACGGAGCGGGTGCGCCGCGCGCTTCAGGACCGGGGCTATTTCCGGGCGGAAGTCGACACTCCAGTCACCCATATCCGAAACGAGGGCGGTCTTTCGTTCTTCACCTTTCGCCCCCGGCAGGGTAAACGCATCGACATCCGCATTCCCGTGGAAGAGGGAGCGCGCTACCGGCTTGGCGGCGTCACCTTCACCGGCAACGCACATGTGCAGAATGTGAAGGCGCTGCGAGCTCAGTTCCCCACCAAAGATGGTGAATTGTTCAATGCAACTGCGATCGGCAAGGGACTGGACAATTTACGCAAGGCGTACGGTTCGCTAGGCTACATCAACTTCACCGCGGTGCCGACGCCGCGCATCGATGACGCCAAACACCTGGTTTATCTGGACATCGACATCGACGAGGGGAAGGCTTTTACCGTTTCGCGCATCGAGTTCCAGGGCAACACCATTACCCGCGACCGGGTTATCCGACGAGAGCTGCTGATTGAAGAAGGCCAGCCCTACAACAGCAATTCGTGGGAATCGAGCTTGTTGCGCCTGAACCAGTTGGATTACTTCGACCCGCTTAAGGTCGATCAGGACACGGAGATACACCCCGACAACGAGACCGGCACTGTGTCGCTGCTGCTCAAAGTGCACGAGAAGGGCAAGAACTCGATCGGATTGAACGGCGGTGTCAGCGGTCTTTCCGGCACTTTCCTCGGCCTTAACTACTCGACCAATAATTTTCTCGGCTTGGGCGAAACATTAAGTCTCCAGGGAAATATCGGCAACCTGGCACGCAGCGTGGTTTTTGCTTTCAATGAGCCCTACCTGCGCAACAAGCCGACCAGCGTAGGCTTCCAGGTCTTCTCCCGGAAGTCGGATTACAATTCAGCGCGCAACTACGCCACCGTTACCGGGCAATCGGAGAACCTGTCAGCTGCCCAGCAATCGCTGACGCAGAATTACAACCAGTCCTCGACAGGGTTGACCTTCTCTGTCAGCTATCCGCTGCGTCACTCGTTCAAGCGGGTGGGCTTGACCTATAGCTGGGATAAGTCGACCATTCAGACCTTCAGCCAGGCTTCCGCGAATCTCTTCCAAACTCTTGCCTTCCGCAGCGGCCAGATCCAGGGCGCAAATGCCTTGGAAGGAATTTACACCAGCTCGGTTTCGTTGAGTTATTCCTACAACAAGGTCGGGCCGTCGGTTTTCCGGCCTCGTTTCGGAACGGATATTTCCGCTGCGTTGGTCATCGCTGGCCTGTGGGGCAACGTTCGATATTTCACCCCGGTGATCCTGTACAAGCATTACATCGCGATGAAAGGCCTGCGGCCCAACTCGGAAGGGCGTAACGTTCTTGGCTATCGCGTGCAGGCTTCTTATATCCAGGGTTTCAGTGGAGATGTGGCTCCTCCGTTCGCCCGTTTCTATTCCGGGGGCGACAATGAACTGCGCGGCTTCGATGTGCGCGCAGCGACGCCCTATGGGTTCATCCCCGTACGGCAAAACATCACTCTGACCAACCCCGACGGGACGCCGGTGCCCATCGATCCAGGCAACTACACGCTGGGCAACATCTTGATTCCGATCCCGATTTACCGGCCGGTTTCTGTGGGTGGCGACGCCAAGTTCACTTCTACCGTCGAGTACCGGATTCCCATCGCAGGCCCGGTGCAGTTCGCTTTATTTGACGACTTCGACATCACGTCTGTGATTCGCCGATCGCAATTGCGGCAAAGCGTCGAAGGCGCCGACCAGCTCAACTCGCCACTCTACGGGTGCACCGCATATTTCAATGGCGCTTGCCAGGGCGGTCAGTCGATTCAGTTCATCAACGTGATCAGGCCGATCGCGGGCACCAACCTGCTCCCGCGCATGTCGGTCGGCGGGGAGCTATCGGCCATGCTTCCCATCGTGAACGCCCCCATGCGCCTCTATTACGCGTACAACACGAATCGCCTCTACGAGAATGTCCAGGGAGAAAGCCTGATCACACGCAGCATGTTCCCGGCTGGCGGCGCGGGTGACTACACCTACCAGGAAGCCATTACGGCTTACGACTCCCTGTTACATTTCCGTGAACCGAGGAAGACCTTCCGCTTGAGCGTGAGCACTACTTTCTAGGTGAGGCTGGTATGGCAAGGTTAAGAGCGATTGGTTGTGAAGGGTCACGCTGCGTTGACGCTCCTTCGACCCACACCTATAATCACTGCTGGCCCTGTGATTGTCTCGGTCCGTGTCTCTTCTTCGCATTTGCTGCCAGATGCGCTGGCCAGGTGACTGCATAGCAAATGCGCATGCGGGAGACCCGCAAGCGAAGGCCCGCTTTCCGCTGAAAGACGCGGGCGATCTGGATTCAAAGATCAAAAGGAGTTCTGTATTCCGATGAAGCGTACGTTCACCCTTGTTTGTCTGCTTGCGTCCGCCACGGGCGTGGGCGTCATCAGTTCGCCCCGCAGCGCGCTAGCCCAAGTTCCCGCAGCTCCCTCCCCTGCCGGAGCCGCCACGGCGGCGGCAGTTCCCGCCAGTGCCAAGATAGCGATCATCAATTTTCAGCAGGCGGTCGCAGCGACCAACGAAGGGCAGCGCAATTTCGCCCAACTCAGGGTGAAATTTGAACCCAAGCAGGCTCAGCTGAAGGCGCAAAGCGACGAGATCGATTCGCTCAAGAAGCAGCTGCAGGACGCCGGCGCCAACCTGAGCGAACCGGAGCGCGACAGCCGCCTCAGAGTGATCGACGAAAAGACCAAATCGCTGCAGCGGTCGGCGGAAGATGCGCAAAACGAGGCCAGCGGCGCGATGAACGATATGTACCAGGCACTGGCACAAAAAGTCTATGCCGTCCTGGACGCGTACTCGAATCAGAACAAATTCACCGTGGTGCTTGATACCAGCGCCCAGCAGACGCCGGTGTTGTGGGCCAACGGGTCCACTGACATCACCAAGCAGATTGTGGAAGCCTACAACGTCAAGTCCGGCGTTCCTCCGCAACCAGCAAGCAGCACCGCTCCGCGTCCCAGCACAACCAGTCCCAGCCGGCCGGGAACGACCACCCATCCCAGCACTACCAGGCCGCCGCAGTAGAGCCTCTTTGGACTCGTCCCTCCCGGCAAGAATCACTTGCCGGGAGGGAAATAATCACCAACACCAGCTAAAAAATACCTAGCCATCCGTTCCCGGCGTGTCTGTGGAAAAAATTGTGGAAAGCTGGGGTGTGCTCTTTTTTCGCTTCAAATGCTGCGCTTAAAAGAGCGTGGCCGGGCACTTTTCCCTGTCCCTTAACCTTATGCTTGTCAATCGTTTATCGCCTATGTTAGAGGGCGGCCGATGAGCTGAAGCGCGTGCGCCGTACGGTGGCGTTAATTTTCGGGTTTCCACAAAACGCAAAACCGGGCATGACCAACGTAACCACTCCCGGCGACTATTTGCTGGAGTCCTCGCCCACTTTGAGGACCGCCAAAAACGCCTCTTGCGGAATGTCCACTTTGCCCACGCGTTTCATGCGCTTCTTGCCCTCTTTTTGCTTCTCCAGGAGTTTGCGTTTGCGGCTGATGTCTCCCCCGTAGCACTTGGCGAGGACATTCTTGCGCAATGCGGCGACGGTTTCCCGGGAGACGATCTTGGCTCCGATGGCAGCCTGGATCGCAACTTCAAACATCTGGCGAGGAATGAGCTCGCGCATTTTGGAGACCAACGCTCGTCCCCGTTCGTAGGCAAAATCTTTATGTACGATGATGGAGAGCGCATCGACGGGTTCGCCGGAGATCAGAATATCCAGCTTGACCATGGGTGATTCCCACATGCCAGCCAGTTGATAATCAAGGGAAGCATAGCCGCGCGAGACCGATTTCAGACGGTCGTAGAAATCCAATACGATTTCGTTGAGCGGTAGCTCATAAGTCAGCATGACGCGCGTTGGAGTCACGTACTCAAAATTTTTCTGCCGGCCGCGCTTCTCCTCCACCAGCTTGAGAATGCCACCGACGTACTCTTCGCTGGTCAGAATGGTTGCGATGATCACCGGCTCTTCGATCTTTTCGATATCGGTGGGATCGGGCCAGCGGGAGGGGTTCTCGACCTCGACGACTGAGCCATCCGTGAGGGTGATCTTGTAGCGCACCCCGGGAGCTGTGGTAATGAGATCCAGATTGAACTCGCGCTCCAGGCGTTCCTGAATGATCTCCATGTGCAGTAGCCCGAGAAACCCGCAGCGAAAACCGAATCCCAACGCAACCGAGCTTTCGGGTTCAAAGAAGAAGGACGAGTCGTTCAGGCGCAGCTTCTCGAGCGCATCACGCAACAGTGTGTGCTCATGCGAATCCACGGTATAGAGCCCGGCAAAAACCATCGACTGAATGTCTTTAAAGCCGGGGAGCGCCGCCGCAGCCGGACGTGTGTCCTCGGTGACGGTGTCGCCGATCTTGGTGTCGGCGACATTCTTGATGGTCGCCGAAAAGAAGCCAACCTCACCCGCTGACAACTGCCCGATCTCGACCGGCTTGGGCGTCAGCACACCGACCGACTCCACATCGAATACGCGGCCATTGGACATAAGCCTGATCCTTGCACCCTTGCGCAGGATGCCATTGATCACGCGGGCCAGCACGATGACGCCGCGGTAAGGATCGAACCAGCAATCGAAGATGAGAGCTTGCAGGGGGGCTTCCGCATCTCCTGTGGGTGGCGGAAGACGGGTCACGATGGCTTCGAGCACCTCGGGCACGCCGAGGCCCGTTTTGGCACTCACAGGAAGCGCATCGGTAGCGTCCAATCCTACGGCGGACTCGATCATCTCCTGGGTGCGCAAGACGTCAGCGCTAGGCAGATCGATCTTGTTGATCACCGGAATCATGTCGAGACCGTTATTAATGGCCAGGTGGGCATTGGCCAGGGTTTGCGCCTCCACGCCCTGCGAGGCGTCGACTACCAGCAGCGCACCTTCGCAGCAGGCGAGGGAGCGCGAGACCTCGTAGGAGAAGTCGACATGCCCTGGTGTATCCAACAGGTTTAGCTGGTACATCTCGCCATCCCGGGCAAGGTAATTCATGCGCACCGCGTGGGCCTTGATGGTGATGCCACGCTCGCGCTCCAGGTCCATCGCGTCCAGCACCTGGGCCTGCATCTCGCGTGCCGTCAATGAGCCGGTCAACTCCAGCAATCGGTCCGAGAGGGTGGATTTGCCGTGGTCGATGTGGGCGATGATGGCGAAATTGCGGATGTGGTTGCTATCCATGAAGGGGTGCCGGCCGGCGGGTGGCAAAACAGTTGATGGCGAGAGGAGTCTCTCACCCGATCTTATCATTCACACTGAAGGGCCCCGGGCAATACAATCAAGCTGAACGATGTTGCCAGGAAGCCGGAAGGAACCCCGGTCTTTCATTGTGCAGCCAAGGCGGAGGGTGCCAAGGCATTTTTGCATGGGCTTATTCAAAGGCTTAAATATCGCTCCCCGAGTGGCCACGCTGATGCTCGCCGCGACTCCGGTGCTGCTTACCGGGTGTGTGCCGGAAAACCCAGTGACCCCGGGACCAGCAAAGTCACCGCAGGCTACGGCTCCCGCGCTCAAGCCCGCCGCGCCCTCCACGGCAGCCGCTACAGCCGCCTGCAACACCAACCGCCAGGCCGGAGGTGCAGGCTCTGATCGACGCGGTCGAGGCGTCGTACCAGAGCGGTGTGACCGACTACCACGCGGGCAAGCTGCAGACGGCCAAGGCCGACTTCGATCGAGCCGTCGACATGATGCTGACCAGCAATTTCGACCTGCGGACCGAGCCTCAGCTGCACGATGAGTTCGATCGCATCCTGGACGCGGTCAATACGCTGGAGACCGAGGCACTGAAGCAGGGAAATGGATTCGCACCCAAGATCGAACCCGCTCCAGTCGATATTGCCAACGACGTCACCTTCCCGGTGGACCCGACGGTCAAGGCACAGGCGATCGCAGAACTGAAGACAACGGTCTCCGATTTGCCGCTGGTGATCAACGATCCCGTCGCCGGCTACATCAGCTATTTCTCTTCAAAAGGTAAGGGAACACTCACGCGGTCACTGGAGCGCGCCGGCCGGTATCACGCCATGATCTCGGCGGTGCTGGCCGAGGAGAAAGTTCCCCAGGATCTGATTTATCAGGCCGTGGCCGAATCCGGATTTCAGCCGCAGGCGGTGAACGGCCGCTCGGGCGCCGGTGGTATGTGGCAGTTTATGCCCTCGGGACCCTATGGCCTGACCCGTAACGGCTGGTACGACGAGCGTTTCGATCCGGAGAAATCAACCCATGCCTACGCTCGCTACATGAAGGTGCTGTATGCCCAGCTGGGCGATTGGTATCTGGCCATGGCCGCGTACGACTGGGGCCCGGGCAACGTGCAGAAGGCAGTGCAGCGCACCGGCTACGCGGATTTTTGGGAACTGTACCACCGCAACGTGTTGCCGCAGGAAACCAAGAATTATGTGCCCATCATCATCGCGGCTGCGATCATGGCGAAGAATCCTCAGCAGTACGGACTGCAATCGCTGACTCCGGATCCACCGCTGCTGACCGATACCGTCACCACGGACTATAGCGTTGACTTGCGCCTGGTCTCCGACCTGGTCGAAGTGCCGGTTCAGGAGATCTCGGACCTTAACCCCAGCCTGTTGCGGATGAGCACGCCCAGCGACGCGCCTTTCGAGTTGCACCTGCCGGCCGGCAGCAAAGAACTCTATGAAAAGCGCATTTCGGAAATTCCCGCCGACAAGAGAAATCAATGGCGGTTTCACAAAGTGGTTGCGGGAGAATCGCTGCAGACCGTCGCTCGCGATTACCACGTAACCCCTGCGGAGATTGTCTTTGTGAACCAGTTGGAAGCCGGCGATGATCTCTCCTCGACCGACTCGCTCATTATCCCGGTACCACCGGCTCCGTCCAGCAGATCGCGCCTCACACGGTACAAGGTAGAACACGGGGACACGCTGGTGACCGTGGCTGATCGCTTCAACGTAACGGTGCAGCAACTTCGGCGCTGGAACCATCTGACCTCGGCGCGATTGGAACCGGGACGCCGTCTTTACGTGGCTGAGCCGGCGCGTGTCACCAGTTCCCGGCACCGGGCAAGCACATCGACGAATCACGCCGCCGGCGTGAAGCAGGGAGCAGCGCACTCCGCGACTGCGCACAAGTCGACGGCACATACTGCGACCGGCGCGCACACAACCGCGAAGAACAGCCCGCCGGCGCTCTGAGCCGGAAAGACGCCAGAAAAAAACAATTGCATGAGCTGTACCGCAGAGGTTTGCCGAAAAGAAACTGAATTCGCACTTGCGTTCATTGGCATCCCGTTGCATGCTGTTGCTATAATCCGCGCCGCAGGCAAGTATGATGGAAAGCGGTTCTCTGCGATCCGAATCCGTAGCAACCGAGCCTTGGAGGCAAAAGAATGCTGGACGATCACAAACTGTACGCACACGCAGACAACGAGTTTGAAGCCGAGGCTGACGAGTACCCCGATGAGGTGGAAGACGGCTTCGACGACGATGATGAAGAGGAAGAAGAAGTAAGCGTCATCGTCGCAACCACCGCTGCCGGTACCGAGTTGCTTACGCCACCTGTAAGCGTCGCCCCGCCCCCACCGCCGCCCGCGAAAGCGGCGGCCAAAAAGGCTGCGGCCAAAAAGACGGTTGCGAAGCCTCCGGCAAAGAAAACCGCAGTGAAAACAGTCCCAGCGAAAAAAGCTGCGGCGAAATCTCCGGCCAAAAAGGCCGCCACGAAATCTGCCGCGAAGAAGAGCAGCAAAGGCGCGAAAAGCGGCAGGAAGGCCGCGAAAGCGGTCGGCAACAAGAAGAGCGCCAGTAGCAAAAAATCTACCATCAAACGAGGTATTCCTTTGGCAGTGAAGAAAGCAGCAACCAAGAAGTCGGCGGCGAAGAAGGCTCCGGCAAAGAAGGCAGCCAAGAAGTCGTCAGCCAAGAAGTCAGCCAAGAAGGCGGCAAAAAAGACAACAAAGAAGAAGTAGTTCTTTAAAACAAACAGGCAAGCAAAAGAGCCCGGCTAGCAGCCGGGCGTTTTTGCGTCTGGAGGTTTTTGGGGGAAATGTTGCAAGCTTGTTCGCGAAATTGTTCGGTCCCGCGGAGGATGCGAGAGCCGGCTATTTCTTCTCGAAGCCGTTCAGCGCAGCGAGAACCTGCTGGCTGTGCTCGGAGGGTTTTACGCCCGTCCACACTTGGACGATTTTGCCCTGAGGATCAATCAAAAATGTATTGCGATTGGCAATCTTTACGCCCATGTGATCGCCCAAGGACCCATACTGCATCACTACTTTCTTTTCCTGATCGCTCAGCAGTTTGAAGCTTAGCCCTTCCTTGGCGCAAAACTCTTTGTGGCTGTCAGCCGAGTCAACGCTCACCCCGACAACGACGGCATCCAGCTTTTGATATTTGGCGATGTCCTGTTGGAAGTTGTGGGCCTCAATGGTGCAGCCGGGAGTCATATCCTTGGGATAGAAATAGAGCACCACCCACTTGCCACGAAAACTGTCGAGACTGATTGGGGTGCCATCCTGCGAGGGCAGGGTAAAGTTGGGGGCGCTCTGGCCCGCTTGCGGCATGGCGGTATCATCGGCTCGTCCGCGGATGCTCAAGGCGGCACCAGCAAGCAGAACCACTAGGATTGCGACGACTGCTGCTCGATTCGTTTTCACTGGAATCTCCAGATTGCTGCTAAAGTGAGCCCAGTCGATTAGACCGCTTTCGTCTTCCGCTGTCCAGCCGCGCTCCGTTGGGGCGACCCTCGTTCCCAGACCCCCCATATCTGCTCGTGTTTCGCGAGATATGGCATACCACCCATGTTGATCGTGAAGTATATCGGTTGAATCGAGAGTCAAAGGATAGACCAGTGGAATCCCACATCTCGCGAAAAACGAGCGAGATATGGGGCACCCGTCCTTGGTCTGGGAACGAGAGGTTGTCAGAGGGCAATGATCGCGATGTCACCGGCGGCGGCCTGCTCCTGAACCGTATCCCGATCGAAGATCAGGGTGCGGCCGGTTTCAATGGCAAGGCAAGTGGCCCCCGCCGCGCGCATCACCGCGATGGTCTTGGGACCAATCACCGGCACATCAAAACGCATGTCCTGCGCCGGCTTGGCCACCTTGACTACAGTCAGCCGCCGGGCCAGAGTAGATGCCGGCGTATATGCCTCATCCTCAGCGTCCAGAGTGCGCAAGATGGCCCCGGCGCGTTCAATGGTGGCATCGGTACCCTCCATAGCTTCGACCGCGACACAGGCCTGCCCCGCAACGACCACGGTCTGGCCGATGTCATAGCCGGCGAGGGCTAGGGCCACCTGGCGCCCGTAAGCAATATCCTGCTGCTCTTCCCCGGTTGGCGCGCGCGCAGTCAGCACTCCCGGCTGCGCCAGCAACGGCTCCAGATAGGCGGTGGAAGAAATTAACTCGATCCCCTCATCGCTCAGAACTTTGGCCACTGCGCCCAGCAGCATGTCCGTGTTCCGGGTACGCAGATTTAACAACAGTTTGGCCAGGCGCCAGTCTGGCCGAATGCTGGAGAAGATTTGCTTGTGCTTGACCTGGCCGGCCATCACGGCCTGAGATATGCCTTCCTGGCGGAAGGTCTCGATCAATCGCGACAATTCCCCTAGAGAGAGCCAATGCACGCGTATGCCTGGGTCGGCAGCGGCCCGTGCATCCATCTCCGGGTCGGTTTCTTCCTTGATGGCAGCAACGACTACCTGAGCGCCATGTGCGCGCGCGGCATCGAGCAGTAGAAACGGAAAGCGTCCATTGCCGGCAATCAACCCCAGCCTGGTGATCAGTTCCGGATTCACTCGACCGCTCCTACTTGATCACGCCCCGCTGAGAGCGCTCGATAAAGTCGATGAGGTATGCCACGCAGTCTTCGGGCTGACCTTCGCTTCGCAAGCGTTCCAGGGCCTGGGAGGTGTTGAGCTTGGCCGCCAGCAAGATCCGGTAGGCGTGCTGCAGGGCGTGCAACTGCTGCTTGCTGAAGCCGGATCGCTCCAGGCCGACACGGTTCAGGCTGTAGGCGTGGGTCTCCCGCTTGGCTGAGGTCAGGGAGTAGGGCAGAACATCCTGCGTAATAGTGGTGCCCCCGCCGACGTAGGCATGCTTTCCGATAGAGCAGTACTGGTGCACAGGGCAAAGCGCACCCACACTGGCATGGTCTTCCACGGTCACGTGACCGGCCAGGGTGGCGCCATTGGCCAGAATGCAATGGCTCCCGATGGTGCTGTCGTGGCCGATATGGGTATAGGCCATGATCAGGCAGTGGCTGCCTATACGCGTCGTGCCGCCGCCGCCTTTTGTTCCCCGCGATATGGTCACACACTCGCGGATGGTGTTGTCATCGCCGATTTCCAGGCTGGTGGCTTCGCCGCGATACTTGAGGTCCTGGGGCGCAACGCCCAGGCAAGCGAAGGAGTAGACGCGGTTTCGGGCGCCCAAGCGGGTTCTTCCGTCGAGCACCACATGGGAAACCAGTTCACAGTCCTCGCCCAGGGTGACATCGGGACCAATGGTGCAATAGGGGCCTACGTTACAGGACTCAGGGATACTAGCCGTAGCAGCCACGATGGCTGTGGGGTGAATGCTCACTCCTGATTCACCGGCTCCAAAACCGGATCCTCCGCTGGCGGAGCAACCGGCCTTTCCGGTTTGTCACTGCCTATGCGGGATGGCCGGGGCACGACCGCACACATAATGGTGGCCTCGCACGCCAGCTTGCCTTCTACGAGGACCTTGCCTTTGAGCCGCGCTGCCAGGGGCCTCCAGTTCAAGACATCCACTTCGATGCGCAGCTGATCGCCGGGCGTCACTGGTCTGCGAAAGCGGGCGTCGTTAATACCGGAGAAGACCAACAGCTTGTTTTCATGATCCGGAACCTCAGGGAGCAGCAGCACTCCACCTGCCT
The DNA here is from genome assembly GCA_963815175.1 of uncultured Acidobacteriaceae bacterium. Lineage (GTDB taxonomy): Bacteria > Acidobacteriota > Terriglobia > Terriglobales > Acidobacteriaceae > PALSA-350. The sequence continues at coordinate 42,182 of CAWFGM010000002.1, read as the reverse complement.
GGGCGATTGCTTCCACCATCAGCACTCCCGGCATGATGGCGTAGTCAGGAAAGTGGCCCTGGAAAAAGGGCTCATTGATGGTCACGTTCTTGATGGCCACGATGCGCTTTTTGGGGCTGCTTTCGAGTATGCGGTCAATCAGGAGAAAGGGATAACGGTGGGGCAGAATCGCCATGATCTGGCGTATGTCCAGCCCGCTCGCCGCATCCTGCCTGGGGGTCTCGTCTTCCATGGTCGCAGGGCAGATTATAGAGCATTTAAATGATCATTTTTTGATTTTGGCCGCCGCCTGGTCAGGATTAAACAGGTCTGGGGGCAAGGCAAGATTGTAGCCGGCGTGGGAGAGGAAGCGCTGATTGGTCATGTCGCCGTTGTGGTAGCGGGTAATCGTGTAGGCGGTCGGAAAGCCCTCGACGAGATGATAATCGTCATACTCTTCCGCGTCGGTATTTTTGTCCTTGTAGACCGGATCGCGCCACTGGTAGGTGCGGCGCAAGGGCAAGTGGGTTTCGGCATCGGTCTGGATGGTGATGCTGTCATTTTCTGCGTTGATGAGGGTCGTTTGATCAGCCAGATGGCGTTCCACGAGGTTTTGCCCACCGTAAATCAGGACCGTCCGGGGGTCTTTTAGCCAGACGCGCATGGCCGTCGGGATGGAATGGTCGCGACGCCGGATGAGATCCTGGACCTGGTCCTTGGGCAGTTCCCGTTTGCCTTTGTAGGTGACTTCCCAGGCCTGATCTCCCGAAATAATCTCGACCACATCGCGCTTCTTCCCCAACTCAATGCGGGTCTGATCGGGAAATTTTTGGATTTCGTAGAATTCAGCGGTCATTCCGGTGGGCTTGCCGAGGTAGAAGCCCGATGTGCGACCCTGCTGCATGGTGCTGGTGAGCGTGAGCCACCTCTGGCCGCCGAGGGCCGTTACCATGGCGTCCAGGGTAGCCCGTGCCTTTTTTTGGTTGGCGACAGCTTCCGGGTCCTGCGCCACGAGCGGGCGCAGCGCTGCCGTGATGACCAACAGGCAAGCAAGTGTTCGATAGACATTGATGCGAGGGCCTAACCCCATCCAGCTCGATCCTCCTGCTGCCCAATTGTACAAATGGGCAGCGCCAACGCCGGGCACATTCTTTAGACTCCCGGATCGCGGAATGTCTGAGGCTTCCGAGCGGTGAAGAAACCTGTCGTGGGTTCATCCCAATTGACTGGCGGCACTCGCGTCGGGTTCAGCTCACCCAGGACTGACGTCCTGGGTAAACTTGGACCGCGCGCGAATGTTGCGTGGCACATCCAAATCCAACTCGATTCTCTGGCTAGCGTGCCGCCAGCAGCTTCTTTCGATCCTTCAGGAGCTTGCGCTGGGCTGCGGCCGGCAGGGCCAGCACATCCCTGGTTTTCTTGGGCAATTTGTTGTAGATCAGGCTATGGCCATGCTTGAACTGCTCTTCCAGTTCGCTGCTGCGCAGCACGCCCCACCGCCGGAGAGACACCCAGTGGGCGCGGGCTAAATACGGTGCGGGGAAAACACCTTCTATCTCCAGCAGCTCGGCGTATCGCTCCGGCCCAGCGGCAAAGGAGACCACCGCTTTTTGGTCTTCATCGAGGTTAAGCACGGCAAACATCTTGCCGCCAACCGCCTTGTCGCCCACCCAAAAGACCAGATTGGCGCCCCACTGCATGGTTTCCACCACATGGGGCAATCGCAGAAGATATTCCCGTGCGCGTTCCGCATCCATGGCTGAAACCTCTCAATCGTTCATGGCGCGGAGCGCGCCACAGAGGCGATCCAGCTCCGCCTCGGTGTTGTAGTAATGCACGGACGCCCTCACCAGCTCATCGAGCCCTCGGCTCTCCATGTCGAGGCGAGTCGACGAACGCTCAATGGTTCGTACCGCGATACCGTTGGCATGCATCCATCGCATCACTTCTCCAGCCGGATGAGGCTCATAGGTGAAGGTCACAATGCCGCAGCGAAGACGGCCGAGATCCCGCACGGTCACGCCTTTCACCTCCGCCAGCCGTTCGCGCAGCAGGGCGGCCAGGTATTGAACCCGGCGCTCGATCCAGCCCAACCCCAAAGCCAGGGCATATTCGATGGCTACCCCTAATCCCAGGCGGGGGGCTGCTGCCGCTTCCCAGGTTTCAAATTTCTTTGCGTCGTCGCGCACTTCAAACGTACCGGCGGAGACCCATGTCGCTGCCCGCAGGTCGAGCAAGGGCGGTTCCATCTGCTCCTGCATTGCCCTGCGGACATACAGAAACCCGGTGCCGCGCGGTCCCCGGAGGTATTTGCGCCCGGTCGCGCACAGCATATCGCAGCCCAGAGCATTTACGTCCAGATGCATCTGCCCCGTCGACTGGCACGCATCAAGCAGGAAGGGAATGCCGGCTCCGCGGGCCAGCGCGCCGACCTGCGCCGCAGGCTGCACCAACCCGCCATTGGTCGGCACGTGGGTAAGCGCGATCAACTTGACCCGGTCGTCCAGCAGTTTCTCTAGCGCTCGCAGGTCTACTTCGCCGGCCGGGTCACTGTCTACGACGCAAATCTCAGCTCCGGTACGCCGGGCCACCTGTAGAAAAGCGATGTAGTTGCTTGCGTATTCGTTGGCTGCGGTCACGATGCGATCGCCCGGGGAGAAACGGAGCGAGTAAAAGGCCATTTCCCAGGCCCGGGTTGCGTTCTCCTGTAACGCAATCTCCTCCGGAGCACAGTGCAACAGGCGCGCCACGCTGCTGTACAACGCATTCAGTTCCGGGGCGACGATGTCGGCCGCCTCGTATCCGCCTATCCGCTCTTCCAGCCGCAGGTGCTCGATGACGCGCGCAACCACGACTCGCGGCTGCAAGCTTGCGCCGGCATTGTTGAAGAAGGTTGTCTGCTCGCAGCCTGCAGTCTCCGCCCGCAGCCTTTCGATGTCCTGGTCCTGCATGGCTCCCCCGATTTCGCCTGGCACCTCCCCATTTTGCCTGAAACCTTATACTGCTGAAGAGATGGCCAATTTCCCGCCAGTTGATGAACAGCTTGATTACCTGCAGAAGGGAGCAGCTGAAATCATCCGGCTCTCAGACCTGCGTGAGCGTCTGGAGGCTTCCAGGAAAACCGGCCAACCGCTTCGCGTGAAGGCGGGTTTTGACCCCACCGCACCCGATTTGCATCTGGGCCACACCGTGCTCATGCGCAAGCTCAAGCACTTTCAAGATCTCGGGCACCAGGTGATCTTTATGATCGGCGACTTCACCTCGCTGATTGGTGACCCCACGGGCCGCTCCGTCACCCGTAAGCCGCTCACCAGCGAAGAGATCACGCAGAATGCGAAAACCTACACCGAGCAGGTTTTCAAGATCCTCGACCGCGACAGAACCGAGGTTCGCTTCAACTCGGAGTGGCTGTCGACCCTGGGATTTGAAGGCATCATTCGGCTGGCCTCACGATTCACCGTATCCCAGATGCTGGAGCGCGAGGAATTCCACCGCCGGTTCAACAACGAACAACCCATCTCGTTGCACGAGATGCTCTATCCGCTGGCGCAGGGCTATGACTCCGTCGCTTTGCACGCGGATGTGGAACTCGGCGGCACGGACCAGAGATTCAACCTGCTGATTGGGCGGGAATTGCAACGGCACTACGACCAACCATCGCAGATCGTCCTGATGACGCCGATCATTGAAGGCCTGGATGGCGTGCAGAAGATGTCGAAGTCGCTAGGCAACGCGATCGGGATCCATGAGCCGGCACAGGAGATGTACGGCAAGCTGATGTCCATCTCCGACGAACTCATGTGGCGATATTGGATTTTCCTGACCGATCTGCGGCAAAGCGAAGTGGAACGCATGCAGAGCGACGTCGCCAGCGGCGCCCTGCACCCAATGGAGGCCAAGAAGCGTCTGGCGCGCACCATCGTCGCCGGTTTTCACTCAGAGGAGGCCGCACGCAAAGCGGATGAGGACTGGGCTTTGCAGTTCCAGCAGCGAAACGTCGAAGCGGTGGCCGAAGAGGTCGCCGTGGACTTGCGGCAGGTGGCGGTTGCCGCCTCACTGGAGCTTGCGCTGAACGATCAGAATCACCCAGTCGACATTCATGTAGCCAAGTTGCTGGTGGCCCTGGGCCTGAAGAATTCGCGTACGGAAGCGGACAGGCAGGTAACCGCTGGAGTGAATATCGATGGTGTGACCACCTCGGATAAGCTGCTCCATCTGACAAAGCGGCCTGCCCGAATCCCGATACGCGTCGGCAAGCAGGCCAGGATTGCTGTGATCGGGTAGCGTTATCGCGACCGCTTCAACGCCATGTCCTTTAGCATGCTGGGCAGACCCGAAGCATGCAGCTCATACTGCGAATAATGCGTCAGAATCGGAACCAGACGCGTTAGCCGGTGCGCAGGAAGACCAGACCGGAAGGAAAGAAATTGCAGGTGTTGCTGGTAAGCCAGCCGGACTGCGCGGCCTTCCTCCGGCGGCATCGCCGATAAGAAGTCAACCATTTGCTGGAGGTCTTTGACCGACTCGGCTACGCGCCCCCAATGCTTCTCCGCACGCGTGCTTCCCTGGGCCCGTTGCTCCAGTTTGTTTTGAAATCCAACCTGCTGCGCGCCATGGAGACGATAGCGTATCAGCGGCTGGTCGATTGGCCTCAGATCAGAGAGCGTGGCTATGACCAGGGTGATCCATTCATCGTGAATCCATCCTGGGGATACGGGCAAACACCGATCGCGCAGGACTGCCCGGAACATCATCGTGGCTCCGGTCACAAACCGATGCTTGGCCAAAACGATGAATCGGCCAGCCAGCAGGTCTTGCTTTCCCTTACCAGCAAAGCCAAGACGCTGCCACAGCGTCCCGCCCTGGAGGCGGTTTTGGTCATCGATGATGTCAGCATCAGAGAAGACCAGACCCGCTCGCGGATGAGCCACGAACTCCTCCTCGGAGCGTTGGAGACGACTGGGATACCAGATATCGTCCTGGTCGCTGAGCGCGATCAGGTCCCCGGTACAGAGCCGAATGGCTTTCTCGAAATTCCTTGCGGAGCCCAGGGTCTCGGAGTTCTGGACGATGACGACCGGGAAGGAAACCGTGGCGGCGAATTCGCGAACGATGGCTAGGGTTTGATCCGTCGACCGGTCGTCACACACCACCAACTCATCCGGCAACCTGCTCTGTTGCTGAATACTTTCCAACTGTTGGCGAAGAAACCGCTCACCGTTGTACGTGCACAGCGCGACCGATATCTTGTTCTGGGAGTTGTTCATGGCGGCGCACGCAGGGCAATCAGTTGATGTCTTTCCCAATCCTAAACCCAACCCGAGCTTTGAGCTTAGCGGCTGTTTCTTTCAATTTTCTTTCCCGTCATCCGATAAGATATGCTCTGGTCTTTGCCATCGTGCTGATGAAGCATCGCGAGGATTCGCTTAAGTGGAACTCCCTGCAGAAATTTCCGGAAAAGCCGCCTCCGAAAGCAATGACTTCACCGGCAGGCAAAGCGGGAACGTACGCGACTTTCTGGTGCAACTTGCAGTAGTTTTCCTGGTGTCCTATTTTTTTCTGTTTGCCGGCTATGACCCGGCGCCCCGGTTTCTATGATGAAGGCATCATGCTCACGGGCGCGATGAGGGTTGCGGCGGGACAAATTCCTCATCGCGACTTCCATTACATCTATGGCCCGGCAGAGATCTACATTCTCTCGGGTCTATTCAAGATTTTCGGCACATCCCTTCTGGCTGAACGGCTCTTCGACCTGCTTATCAAAGCTCTGATCGTGACGACGGTCTACGCCATCGTTTTGTCCTATTGCCGCAGAACAATCGCTATTTTCATATCTGCTGTGACCATCCTCTGGCTTTACGGTATGAAAGAATTCGGCCTCGCGACAACACCGGTCTCACTGCTGAATCTAGTTGGATCCTACTTAATCCTCCCAACCTTCGTAGGCCGCGTATCTACGAGGCGGATGTTCGCAGCAGGTGCTATTTCAGGGATGGCCGCTTTGTTCAGGCCCGACACCGGCATAGCGCTGGTCGGAATCCACGCTTGCGTAATTTCCATCGCCATTTATCTTCGTTTCAAAGGCACCGCGAACAGATTGCGAATGTTCGCATCTACTTTCTGGCCTTATCTGCTTGGCTTTGCGCTTCTGACCATACCGGCAGCGATTTACTATTTGTCCGTTGCACCTCTGGCTGCCATGCTCGAGGACATCGTTTTCTACCCGGCCAAATACTATCACAGCGGCCGCTATCTTCCGTTCCCGGGAATCCACCTTAAAGAACTAGAGAACCTTGGTGTCTACCTGCCAGTCGCGATTGCCGGTGTTTCCCTCTATGCCTTGGTGAGGCGGCGATTGCGTACCCGGCCAAGCGCCGCAGCCCGCTCGGACAACCCTCCTCAGCCGCAGGAGTGGTATGGGTTTCTGGTCACATTTACCATTCTTCTCATCGTTATGTATCTCAAAGGCCTGGTACGTGCCGCACCTTTACAAATGTATCTTGCCATTGTTCCATCGTTACTGCTCGTTGCCGTGCTGTTCCAGCATCAGTCGCTGTTTCCCCTTCCTGTCCGCATTTCTATCAGCTGTCTCATGTGGCTTTCTCTCCTAGCGGCCGCTTGGTCGGCCCTTCACGAAATAAGGTTTGAATACGTGTGGCATTCCTCCGTGGCGCAAAGGTTTTTATCCTTAACGCGAAAAGCCGGCCCTGGAACAGAGACGGAATGGTGCAAGATTGAGAATCCCCTTACCAAGGGCTTCTGCTTCTTCCCGGAAGAAGACCGCGTGCATGCGATTGAATTCATCGGCAGCCATACCCGGCCAGGGCAAACGCTCTATGTTGGGGTGAGCCACCATGACAGGATATTTGCCAACGACAACATCATTTATTTCGCGACCCAGCGTATACCGGCTACCCGATGGTCCCATTTTGACCCTGACCTACAGAACAGGTACGACATCCAGGTGCAAATGGTCGATGAGTTGGAACGTAATGCGCCCCCATATATCGTGCTCGATTCGGAGTTCGAATTATCGCGCGAACCGAATGACAGCTCGAAGAGTAGTGGCGTGACCTTGCTGGACAGGTACATTCGGGACAAGTACCAGCCGAGCGAGACATTCGGGACGATGTCTATCTGGCAGAGACGCAGGCCCTAAACAGGGAGCCTTCGAAGCATCTACCGCTCGTCCGCCGCGCCAGGCATGCTGTCCGTTTCCTTGCTAGGGTAAGGTGCGGGACACTCGCGGCGGCATCTTTCGTGGAAGTAAATAATCAGGAGCCCCTTAGCAGGTCAGTGGCAGCAGAACAGGAAACTCTACCGATAGAGAAATCGGGATTTGGTATAAACAGGCTTCGCTGCTGGTAACCTATTGGAGATGAAACACCGCTTTCCCTGTCTCCGTTCCGCGCAGCCAGAGACTGAGCGAGGACGATAACTCTATGACCCTTTGGTCTGATTTTCAGACGAATGACCAACACATCATTCACAAATGGAAGCATTATTTTCCGGCATACGAGCGGCACTTTGCAAAATTTGTCAATACCGATGTCGTATTCCTTGAGATAGGCTGCGGCCAGGGAGGATCGCTGCAAATGTGGAAGCGGTTTCTGGGGCCGTATGCTCGGATTGTGGGCATTGACCTGAGGCCTGAGTGCAAGGAATTCGCCGAGGATCAAATAGAAATCCGTATCGGCGATCAATCCGATAAGGCATTCTTACAAAGCGTCTGCGAGGAATTTGGCGTGCCGGATGTTGTCCTGGATGACGGCAGCCACGTCATGTCGCACATCCATGCGTCTTTTTCTGTACTCTACCCTCAATTGCCGCGAAACGGTGTCTATATGGTGGAGGATTTGCACACCGCCTACTGGTCTGAATTCGAAGGCGGTCTGGAACGAAAGGAATCCTTCATAGAAACCTGCAAACACCTGATCGACGAACTGAACGCGGATCACACGCGTGGCGCTGTAGCCGCGACCGAATTTAGCCGCACTACGCTGTCGATCCACTTCTACGACAGTATTGTCGTTTTTGAAAAGGGACGGCACGGCGTGAAAAGCGCCCCACAAATCGGCCAGCCTCCAAGTAAGATCGCGCTGGCGTATTCGGTGACGGTTGACCAAACGTATGAGCTTGAATGAAATGCACCGCCATATATCAGTGCTCGATTCAGGGTTTGAATGATCGCGCGAGCCGAACAACAGCTCGAAGAGGAGTGGCGTGCATGCGGATTAGAAGTCTCGTAAAGAGCCTCCCCTACATACTTTCCACCGGCTACGTACCCACCGAAGAGCGAGTCAATCCTGATTTTCCCGATGACAATTTCCAAAACCACCTCAAGGTGTATCGCTTCGCAAGCCAGTTCGCGTCCGGCGGAGATGTCCTTGACGTCGGATGCGGAACCGGCTACGGGACCGCTATCCTCAAGGAAGTCGCCCGTTCAGCCGTCGGGGTAGACCGCTCCCGTTCCGCTCTCCGTTGGGCCCGCAAGCATTACCCGGCGGTCGATTATCGCCTCATGGACGTCCATCGGCTGGAGTTCCCCGACGAATCCTTCGACTTTATCCTCTCCAGTGAGAATTTCGAGCATCTGGCCGATCAGGCCACCCACGTCGCCGAACTCGCCCGGGTCCTCCGTCCGGCTGGCCTTTGCCTGGTCGGTTCGCCAAATCCGGAAATGTTCGTCGGCAACTACAACCCTTACCATTTCAAGGAGAATACCTACGCAGAGCTCAAGGCGCTCTTTTCCACCCGTTTCTTGGAGGTCAATATCCTAAACAATACCGCAATGCCCCCATCCGCCCTGGGCCGTGAGCAATGCGCCGAGCGCCTCCGCAATGCTCCTCCGCCCCTAGAGCTTCCTTTCCCTACGGATACTACGTGGTTACACAATACACACAGTTTCGTATGTTTCCTGCGGAAGCCCCTACAAAACAATTAAGAGCGGCAAAAGGTGTGCCATTCCGCCTAAGGGCGGCGTTGTCTGTTTTGCGGTGATGAACTACTTCGCAACCACACTTGAAGTAACGGAGTGGCGGGGTCAACTCCGCAGAACTTCTTCCGCACTGAAGAACTTGAAAATGCTCATTACCCGGCAGTGGCCCGATTGAGCGCAGCAATATCGAGCCCTTTCATCTTGAGAAATGCCTGGGTTACGCGCGCTATGCGCTCCCGGTCCTCGCCCCGAGCAATTCGCGGAGAACCGTGCGAGCGATTCTCTCAGGAAAAGCCATGCCTGTCTTTCAGCCAGCCGCACTGTTTGGCTTTCGGGCCGCGGCCACGCCAGCCCTTATACTGGACAGGCGCCATGCATATTCCCCTCCATCAGCCTTCGCCATCCATCCACTTTTCGCCGGTCGATGGCTGCCTATGCTAAGCAAGAAAGTTGTGACTGCTTATCGCCTCTTCCGCGATGGGGGAGTCAAGAAGCTTTACGACTACTCCTTGCTCAGGCTGCAGATGTTGACCAGGGGCCACAAGAACGAGGTACGTATCGACAGATGCACGTTCACCTTGGAAGGAATCACCGACCCTTCCTCGAGAATCGAACTGATCACTCACAATTATGAAGCGCCTGAGCGCCGTGCCATCACCCGATACGCACGACGGAATCTGCCTGTCATTGAATTGGGCGGTTCTATCGGAGTTGTCTCGTGCATAACCAACAAGCTCTTGCAGAATCCAACTGCTCACCTGGTCGTTGAGGCCAATCCTCTCGCCATTCCACATTTGGAAGGCAATCGAAAATTAAACCAATGTCAGTTTGAAATAATCAATCGGGCCATTGCGTATGGGGCCGACTCTGTTACTTTCCGGCCCAATTCCAGCATGTGCGGAAATTCAATTACAGCGGACGGGGATCTATCACCTGTCACAGTTCAGACCGCGCGGCTAGGCGACCTGGCGCGTGAGCGCGGATTCAACCGGTTCACGCTCATTTGCGATATTGAAGGCGTGGAGTACGATCTGGTTTTCCAGGAAACAGAGGTGCTGAAAAGCGCTGACACGATCATCATGGAGACACACGAAAGGTTCATCGGGGCCGAAAAGTCTCGCCTAATGATGGACAAACTCGCGGGTCTGGGCTTCAGACTGGTTGAGGAAAACGAGTTTGTGGTCGTTCTGCGACAGTAATCTCTTCCCAGAGCCGAGGCCGAACTCGTAAGGTAAGGCTGGGAGCTCGCCTGTTGAAAGTGACCCATGTCGCGTAAGAGGAAAGTACTTCAAGGCTCTGCTTCCAACCTGGTGCGGGTGTTGCTCTCCATGCTGGTCTCGCTGGTGCTGCCACCCTTCCTGGTACATCGCATGTCGCCGGCTGAATACAGTGCATGGGTGCTAATCCTGCAACTGAGCGGCTACGTTTATATGTTGGATTTAGGCTTGCAGACGGCAATCGGCAAGTTTGTGGCCGAGTACGACGCAAAAGGTGACAGCGAAGCAAGCCATCGTCTCATAAGCACCTCGTTTACGATTCTTGCGTTCGCCGCCGCCATCGGTTCGGCCGCGATAGTCGTGATGGCCTGGAGCGTGCCTCAGCTTTTTCACCAGATGCCGGTGACGCTCGTGCCTCAAGTGCGTATCGCGCTTCTCGCGGTTGGCTTGTCTACTGCACTGATACTGCCCTTCGGTGTTTTTCTTTCTACTTTCACCGGTCTGCAGCAATATGTTTTTCCCACCGTCGTCGCCACGTTCAGCCGGGTAGGAACGGCTATTGGACTCGTCGCTGTCCTCTTTATGCACGGCGGGCTGGTGCAATTGGCTATGGTGTGGGCGGGCTTCAACCTGGCAACGGCGGCAACGCAGTATTTTGGCTGGCGAAGGTTGGTTAAGGCGCGCGTCGATTTTTCATTTTTTGTACTCCACCGTCCATCCGCGATCCAACTGGCAAAATACGGCAGCGTCATGTCCATCTGGACTCTCGCCATGTTCTTCGTCAGCGGGCTGGATATCGTGATCGTCGGCCATTACCAGTACAAAGACACGGGCTTCTATGCGATCGCCAACGGTGCGGCTAATTTCATGCTGGCCGTGGTTTCCAGCGTATTCGGCCCCCTGGTTCCCGCCGTCTCCTCCATGCAAGCGGGCACAACACCAAGCCGGATTGGAGATATTTGCATCAGAATGACGCGATATTGTGGTTCGCTTCTATTGCTTCTCGGATTGCCCCTGGTATTTGGCAGCTATCCTTTGCTCAGCTTATGGGTTGGTAAGCGGTATGCCGCGCAAAGCGCTCTTTATCTCGAGGTGTTGGTTCTGGGCAACGTGGTTCGCCAGCTTGTTTTGCCCTACATACTGATTGTGGTGGCCACCGGAAAACAGCATCTGGCCACAATCGCGGCGGTCGCCGAAGCCGTAGTCAATATTGTCCTGAGCATCTGGCTGGTGCAGAGGATCGGAGCGGTCGGGGTCGCGGTGGGCACCCTGGTTGGCGCTTTCGTTAGCTTCGGCATGCATCTATTCGTAAGCATGCGTTACACCCAGCCAACCATCTTTATCCCACGTGCGCGTTTTGTACTGCAGGGAGTGTCGCGCGCTCTCTTGATCATCGCACCTTCAGTTTTTCTCTATCCCTTTTGGAGGAAGCTGACTCTGCTTCCGGCGCCCCCGGCCGTACTCGCAATATGGATCGCGGCGACCGCGGCTATCGCATGGTGGATCACGTTGACGGCAGGGGACCGGGGAGAACTCAGGGCCGGACTGCTCCGGCTGGTATACTGGCGTCCAGAGCGGACCTAGCCTGCTATCGAACCTGCTGCATTCCTCTCGATGAAATGTCTCAAGCTTCCCATTCGCCCAAGTCGATACTAGCGGTCGTCGTTCTGTACAACTGCGAGCTTTCCCAAAGCCAATCGGTTTCTTCGCTGTTCGAGATACTCAACCAGAACGCTGAGTTGGGGAAGCACTTTTCGCTCGTTCTCTATGACAATTCGCCGCAAGCGCAGAGTCACGCGATGCCGGCTGACTTCCCCATACATTATGTCCACGACCCTTCCAATGGAGGGCTGGCTTCTGCTTACAACTTTGCCCTGGCACGCGCCGAGTCGGAGCAGCGGGAATGGCTGCTGCTGATGGACCAGGATACTTCTCCCACGCGCGAATTTATCTTTGAGTTGGTGGAGGCTGCCGCCAGCTTGCACGCCCAGGCAGACGTAGCAGCCATTGTTCCCAAATTGACGGTGAACGGCATCGTGCACTCTCCGGCCATCCCGTTTATCGACCAAATGCGGCGCCAGTTCCTGCCTTCCAAAGAGCCTATCGATCGGGATGTTGTTGGCGTTTTGCAACAACGAATGTGTTCCTATAACTCCGGCTCTACCCTTAGGGTCTCGGCGGTGCGCGCGGTTGGCGGCTTTCCTCCGGAGTTCTGGCTGGATTACCTGGACCACGCGGTCTTCCATGCGCTCTTTGCCGGTGGATATCGCCTCTACGTGATGCGGGCAACGCTGGCGCACGAAGCATCTTACGCCAACATTGACCGGCTGCCCTTTTGGCGCATGCACAATGTGCTCTTGGCCCAGACTCTGTATGTCAAAAGGAACGGGAACTTTACCGACCGGCTGCTCTACCGGATCTGGTTGTTACGGCACAGCAGGAATCTTCGGCAAGCCTGCAAAGACCCGCACATTTGGAGAGAGGCTGCGCTGCAGGCGTTGCTGTTCCGAGTGCCCAAGCCTCCGGCTTCTACCGCGCCTCTGGCCCCGCGGTGAGCAGCGAATCACAAGAACAAATATAAGTTTTTGTTAACTTGTATTTTCCATGCATCGCTCCTAATCTGTTGGCCCATGAGCGTCAGGATTGGATCGTGCTTTCCTTTACCCGGACAAGACAGGATGATCGGTTGGCCACGCTTGCGCCTATCAGTTCTGGTCTACGCGCTGCTATTGCTTTGGCAGCTTGCAGCGGTGCATGCCTTCGCTGCAACCAAGGTGCACACTGTCTTCGTCGGTGGGGGGAAAAACGTTCCTTACTCCATAACCGGCGACCCGGCCGGCGCTCTGCCCGGCGAAAAGCAGTTGCGTGTTCGCCCTCTTGTCGTCGATGACAAGATTAAGGAATGGACAAGCGGAGAAACCCACGCCATCACAGACCGGAGCTTCGTTGTCCGGCGGGTTCTGCGTCTCAATGACTCACTTCCGGGTGACAAGACGGAACATTGGATATGGCAGCGTGGTCCCTGGCTGATGGTCGATCGAGTGAAAGGCAGCATCACAGCCCTGCATCTGCCGGATTACGACCCTGCGGTTTCGAAAGTGATCTGGTTTCGCGATTATGCCGCCTACTGCGGCCTTACCGCCAGCGGCAAGCAGTTGTATGCGGTAGTGGCCCAGATCGCCGCTCGCAAGCCGGTGCTGGCAAAAAAACTATCGCCATGGTCCCCGGGGGAGAATCAACTGCCAGCGTGCGCAGTTGCGCTCTGGCAGCGGGAGCCGTTGCGCGTGACCTTCCAGCCGTCGGGCGCAGCGCCAGTCAGCTATGACCTGGTTGGCCTGTCCGCTGTGCTGGTTGAAGATGGAGATGGCAATGAAGAGCCTGCTGCGGGAGCGAGCAACTGAAGCAGCGGCGCCGTCAGCCAAGCATTCTGCTGGATATAATCAGCCATGCCAGTGAGAGGTATGGGTCAAAGCAGCGGAAATGACCACGCGCTCAAAAACGTAACGGCTCGGCCGAGGATTAAATTCCTGCTCGTTTTTGCCGTGCTCCTCCCGGTCATCATCGCCTACGGGATCCTATACCGGCAGGCGCTCCCTCTTCCGTACCAGGATGACTACGGTACTACGCTGTCGTTCGCGTCCGACTACGAACAATTGCCCAGCATTACGACCAAGATACTGTACATCGCGGCGGCACAGTCCAACGAGTACAAGCTGGCCTTTGAGCATTCCATCGTGGCCGCCGAGCTCGAAGTCACTCATCATCTGAACTTCGTATTTCTGACTGCGTTGGGTGATCTCTTCCTGATTCCTCTTGCCTATCTCCTATGGCGAACCTATCGCGAGGATGAAAGCGATCTAAATCAGAGCCTGCTTGCTTTTCTGCCCATAAGTTTTCTCTTCTTCTCTCTCACTTATTGGGAAAATCTCAATTGGACAACCACCGGACTGGTAAACATTCCCGTCATTTTCTTCAGCTTGCTCGCTCTTTATCTTTTGCTTTCCAGGAAGATGATTGAACCGACTCGAGCTCGTCTGCTGCTGGCATGTTTGGCGGCCGTGCTGGCTGCGTTGAGTTCGGCAAACGGCTTTTTGCTGGGCCCCGTGGGCCTCCTGATCCTTCTCCCTCGCCGCGCCTATGCCAGGTCTCTGTTATGGTGCGCCAGCTTTCTCCTGCCGCTCGCCGCCTACCTCTACCACTACACTCGCGTCGTTCACACAGCGGATATAGGTTCCTACGCCACGAGACCGCTTTTCTTTCTTGCCTTTTTGGCTTGTGGCGCCATTCCGTTCCGTTGGCCGGCTGCGGTGTTAGGCATTGTGATCCTGCGCATCCTTTGGCTTGCGCTTCGCACTCGCTTCGATCGGATCAATCCTGTCGCCGTTTATTTCACCGTGTGGATTGTGGCGACGGGAGTTCTGGTCGCATGGGTGCGTGGAGCGGCCGGTTTCGCGGTGGGCGGACGGTACAGTATCTATTCCATTCTGGTGCTGATTTTCTGCTATTCCTTCCTTGGAAGGTATCTGCCGGAGCGCTGGCCCAAGTTCAGCCGGAGGCGATTTTATATAGCCTCCCTTACCCTCAGCGTTTGTATCTGTGCCTTAGCGGACATACACGCTTACAGGAAGCTCGACGCGCGGCGTCAGATGGTCCTCACGGGCATTGAGCTCTATCGTGCCAACCCCCAAGTCAACTCACCCATGATCGATCCGAATTTGCTGAAAGCCTATCCAGATGAAGCCGCGTATGAACGGGACTCCCTGACGAACGCCATCCAAAAGCATGTCTATACATTGCCGCCGAAGCAAGAAGATCCGCGATAAAGCGAAATGCTGTCCCGGCGGAAATGGTCTAGCATCAGAGGATGCCGGAAACTATACCTACTCTCGATGATCTTCTAGAGGAAGCCAGGATCGCCCACGGACATCTCTGCGCAGGTCAGGTCTTGGGAGTGCGTTTGGCAATGCTCGGATGCAGCCGCCTGGGCATCGAGCAACCACGGGGCAAGGATCGCAAGCGCCTGGTCACATTCGTCGAAATCGACCGCTGCGCCACCGATGCGATTGGAGTTGTCACCGGTTGCCGGCTAGGCAAGCGTGCCCTCAAATTTCGCGATTGGGGCAAAATGGCAGCCACTTTTGTGGACCTGGAAACGCATCGCGCCATCCGCATAGCCGCCCGGGAATCGTCCAAGGACCTCGCTCGCCAGTTGCACCCGGAGATAGAAAACAAGAACCTGCAGCAAATGGCCGCGTACCGCGAGATGAGCGACCACGAGCTGTTCGACGAGCAATGGGTGAGAGTAACGCTCGACGCCAGAGAATTTCCCGGATACAAAGGGGAGCGCGTCGCTTGCGAGCTATGCGGGGAGGGAATCAATTACGACCGGTTCCTGGTGCGCGAAGGGCATACCCTCTGCCTCTCCTGTGCCGCCCCAGAAGAGCGGTACTACCAGCCGCTGGGCACGGAACCGGACTAGGCCTGCCCGGCCGCACTTTCGACCGCCTGGGCGGCGCGCAGGACTGACGACTCATCGAAATGTTTTCCCAGAATCTGCGCCCCGATGGGCAGTCCCTGTGACGATTGCCCGCAGGGCACAGATATACCGCAGATTCCGGCAAGGCTTGCGGTTACGGTGTAAATGTCGGCAAGGTACATGGCCAGCGGATCGTCAGTTTTCTCGCCCAGCTTAAAGGCCGGGGTCGGCGCCGTCGGTGTCACCAACACATCGACCTGCTCAAAAGCCGCAAGAAAGTCGCGGGTGAGCAGCGTGCGCACCTGCTGCGCTTTTTTATAGTAGGCGTCATAATAGCCGGCGCTGAGGGCATAGGTGCCCAACAGGATGCGCCGCTTCACTTCAGCCCCAAAACCGATATCCCGCGACTCGCGATACATCGCTCCCAGGGTATTCGCATTTTTGGCCCGGAAGCCATAGCGCACCCCGTCAAACCTGGCCAGGTTGGCACTGGCCTCGGCAGTCGCCAGCAGATAGTAGGTTGGAATCGCGTACCTGGTGTGCGGCAACGATACGGGGTGGATAGTGCACCCTGCCTCGCGCAGGCGTTCGATCGCGGACTCGACCGCAGCACGCACCTCGGCATCGAGTCCGTCACCAAAGTATTCAGCCGGAACTCCGACGCGCATTCCGTTTACCGGCCGCTCGAGCGCTTGAACATAGTCCGGTACCGGCAAGCTGGCGGAGGTAGCATCGAGTGGATCGTGTCCTGCGATGACCCCCAGCAAGATGGCTGCATCCCGGACCGTACGTGTGACCGGGCCCACGCGATCCAAGGATGAGGCAAAGGCGATCAGACCGTAACGCGAGACCCGTCCGTAGGTCGGCAGCAGGCCAACCACCCCACAGAAAGATGCCGGCTGGCGGATCGATCCACCCGTGTCTGTGCCTAGAGTGGCAACCGCCATGCCTGCAGCCACGGCTGCAGCCGATCCCCCGCTTGAGCCACCAGGAACCCGATCCAGAGCCGCTGGATTGCGCACCGGACCGTAACCGGAATTCTCATTCGATGAGCCCATGGCGAATTCATCGCAGTTCAGCTTTCCTACCAGAACTGCACCCGCAGCCTCCAGGCGCTTGACCACGGTGGCGTCATAAGGCGGCATGTAGCCTTCGAGGATCCGGGAGCCGGCCGTTGCCGGGGAACCCTTCATGACCAGCACATCCTTGATCCCAATGGGCACGCCAGCCAGCGCAGGCAGGGGACCGCCTTGTGCCGCCAATTGATCGACGGCCGCGGCTGCGCGCAGCGCACGCTCCTGGCTTACCGCCAGATAAGCGTTGATGGACGGATTGTTCGCTTTAATCTCGTGGAAACAGAGCTCTGCTAACTGGGTCGCACTTGGCTTTGCGGATCGTACTGCCGCTTGAACCTCGGAGATAGAGCTCTGCTTCCAATTCATCGTTATTCCATTATCTCTTTATTCAATTATCATTTCGCGCGGCATCCGTTGCATGCGCTTTGCTTAGAGCATTTTCACTTCTACTCTGCACATTCGAGTTCAGCGAAGTGCCTTTTCTTGAGGAAAAGCCACGTCGGGGGCGATGGTCCTGTATGCACCAGTAGTGAAAATGCTGTAGCGGCAAAACCGGAACAGCTAAGGCTAGCGCTTTGGTGCGCCAGCGTATCCCCCGCATTTAGGGCAGGTGCCCAATATCTGATCCTTTGGATGAATCGAGAATCAGGACGTCAGGAGCCGAAAGATTGGAGAGGGCCGGGGAGCGACGCCGACTCTGTCAAAGCTTGTGATGCGAGGCCTGAAACACCCCGGCGATTTTTGTTTTAGCGTTCAATCACCTTGGGCACTTTAAAGAAGGTCCCATCCGTATCGGGCGCACAAGCAAGAACCCGCTCGCGGCTCAGCGATGGAGCAATCTCGTCCGCGCGCAGGTGCTGAGCCGATGCTTTCAACTCTCCGCCTTCGGTTAAGAGGTCGGCAACTTGCGTCATGGGCGGGACGGCGGTTGTGTCCAACTCGTTGAGCTGGGCAAAGTAGTCGAGGACGGAATTCAGATCGCGCAGCATTGCCACCTTCTCGCCACTCGTTAACTCGAGGTTCGCAAGTTCGGCTACACGCTCAACGTCCTGTTCGGAAACGGCCATAAATTCTAGACGTGGCTCCCAGTCCTTTGCTCCGATTGAAGCCACGGGTGTGGTGTCTCTTCAGGAGAAAACCATGAAAAGTCCCTTTGCTTTGGTCTGGACGCGCTGAACTGCTCTACGCGGACTTGTAAAAGTCAACCGCCCAGGAATTGGCGCGACTGGAGAAACAGCAGAAGGCCGTCTCGTAGAGCAAAGAGAAATCGCTCGCCAAGGTGGCCTCGCGCATGTAATCCCAATCGATTTTCGCCTTCAGGGGCTTGATCATGCGGCAGTAGTAGGCCTCAAGCTCTTCATCGGGGATATCCTGCAGCATTTCTTCTTCGCAGCGAAAGGCGAGCGTAGCCGCGCCCGTCAAGCCAGGCCGGAACGGCATGTGCATCACTTCCAGGTGAGGAAGTTTGGGCCGCGGCCCAACCAGGCTCATGTCGCCACGCAACACATTAAGAAGCTGGGGCAGCTCATCCAACTTGTACTTGCGCAGGAAGCCGCCAAACCTGGTCACTCGTGGGTCGCCACGCTTGGTCAGCGAGGGCCCGTCTGCCTGGGCGTCGATTGCCATGGTCCTGAACTTAAAAACGGTAAAGAGGACCCCGTTCCGTCCCACGCGCTTCTGGCGAAAGATGACCGGGCCTGGGGACTTGTAGCGGACCAAAAAGGCAGCAAGCAGAAGCAAGGGCCAGAAAAGCAGAAGCGCCACCGCGGCAAAGGCAAAGTCGATCGAGCGCTTGATGGCCGAAACGCTCCAGGCGCTGGGCTCGGCATAGTAGGCAGCAGGGTCCTGAGGTATAGCGCAAAACGGTGGAAACAAAGTCGTCGAATGGTTGCCCACTTCAGAGACGACATCATTCCAAAGCAGAGCCGCACTGGGCTGCGGAGGAGCAAAGCTAGTGTCCATGCGTTTTTAAAGACCTGTTCTAAAATTTTGAAGCTCTTGCTGAATTCTCGTTCAGGGTCTTGTCAAATCAAGTTCTTTGCTAAGTCGACGGTCCTGGTGCAGTTCTCAATTTTTGCTAGACACTCGCCTGATCGGCCAAGGGGAAATTTACCTTAGCCTACTACGGAACCACTTGCGTTTATGTCACTGCATCGAGAGCGTCTTCGCAGCTCGAGTCGACGGTCTCGATTCCCGCTATGTACACGGATGAACCCGTGCCCAAAAAGGATGTTGCGCCGGGGCAGAACTTTTCCCGATTCAACCTTTTAACCAAAATAACAGCATTTCCATTGTTAGGGTATCCCACTGCTCATAACAGTCAAGGTTCTTTGCCCGGCGCCATGGGCGTCCGACGCTCTTTCTGTTCAAAGGTTTACCAGCAAGGAAGAAATTTAACGCCGCGATCAACCTGACTACAATTGACGATGTTGGAGCAGGAAAAGCTGTCCGGCGATACAGCGAAAGGTTACCTAAAGTACTGAAATCTGCTAATCGGCACCGGTCCGCAAGTCCTCCTGTTGCATGACTGTTCTGTCGATCGCGTTCAGCCTGGGTGCCCCCGGTCCCTTGATTACCCGTTTATCCCTGCTCAAATGAAATTCCGCAATTTTGAGAAGGCAGCGGGCGGCGACCGCCGCACGAACCAACAATTTGAGTACCCGGCTTTTCCCAAAATAGTCGTAATGCTCATTGAAATCAACCATCGCCCGATGCTGCTCGATGATCTTTTTCCTGGGCATCTGGTTGATGCTTTGGCTGCCGTAATGAATGACCTCGGCACTCGGCGTGTAAAAGATTTTGCAACCGTTGCGTTTGAGCATCAGATTGTAGGCCAAATCGACCTGAAAATGGGGCAGTCGCTCATCGAGCATGCCGAAGGTTTCCCAAGTTTCCCGGCGCAAGACGTAGGCCGTAGTCCCCAGGCTTTCCACCTGCTGTTCCCGCGAATAATCGAAGGAGCAGGCATAGTACTCCCTTGAGACTTGCCCATGGGGGAAGAACTTGTGCCAGTTGAGGCCCTGCAGAATCATGGTTCCGAGACCGGCAAAACTACGTACGCAGGACTGCGTCGTGCCGTCGGGGTTGAGCAACCGCGGGCCGCACGCCGCAGCCTCCGGATGGGAGTCCATAAAACCTACGAGCACCTTGAAAACATTGCCCAGAAGCTTGGTATCGCTGTTCAAAAGGCAGGCGTAGCGGGCACGGGACATCTTCATGCCCAGATTGTTATTTTTGGAATAAAGCAGCGCTACCTTATTTCGTACGAGAATGACTTCTGGAAAGGCCGATTCGACCATCTCCGCGCTGCCGTCCGTCGACCCGTCATCGATGCAAATTACCTCGAATCGGATCCCCCTGGTGTAGTGGTAAATCGAGGTTAAGCACTGCTGTAGCAATGCCTTGGTGTTGTAGTTGGGAATGATGATGGTTAGGTCGAGCAAGAGATTCATCAATCTTTCAAAACCTCAGGCACTTCTATTCGGATGAGTGGACTTCGCGCGCAGGAACACCAGCGACGGTTGCATTGGCAGGTACGGATCGCAGTAAGACAGAATTCGCACCTACCCTGACATTATCGCCTAAAGTTATTCCACCGAGAACCTTAGCGCCAGCCCCAACGACCACAAAGTCGCCCAGTTCGGGCCTGAGAGCCAAGTCATACTTCATATCAACCTGCCTAGCCCCCAGGGTAACGCCCTGGAAGATGGTCACACCCTTGCCAATTTTTGATGCACCAATGACCGTTCCCGAAGTATGGGGAAAGAATATACCGGGACCAATCATGCATCTTGGGGAGATCTCAATCCCAAAAATAATTTGATTCAGGTAAGACAATAAATGTGCGAGGGCCGGAAGACCGCTAATAAATGCCGAACGGCTGGAGCGGCAGAGGACGATGGGCAAAAATCGGGGATGAGGTAGCCGGCGCAAGAGCAGGACCATGGAAGCTTGAGCATCCGGTTGGCCCCCCAATTGCAACTGGCGTTCGAGATCGGCGTACAGCAGCGCCTTCAGCATCTGGTCAGGCCTTCATCAGGCCGCGTTCGATCAGCTCCCGATTGGCGCGATCCAATCCGTCCTCCGGGCCGTCTTCGGCGATGGGTTGCATTTTCACCCAGTGCACGAACCGCGCGATGCCTTCCTCAAGGGACACTCTGGGCAGAAAGCCTAGAGCTTGCCCGATGGCAGAAATATCCGCAAAATTGTGGCGGATATCGCCCAAGCGATACTGACCCGACACGATTAGCGTGCTGGATTCGGTGAATTGCCGTTGCAGGCTTCGCGCGATGGCATGAACGCTCACCTGTTCTCCCGACCCGACGTTCATGGTCAAGCCGTCCCCGCCGTCCGACTCGAGGCCGAGTGCCATCGCCTCAGAAACATCCGAAACGTGCACAAAGTCACGGCTTTCCTGACCATCTTCGAACAAAGCGATTACTTTGCCCTGCCGAATCCGATTGGAAAATATCGACAGGATCCCGGTGTAGGGGTTGTTGAGCGACTGGCCTTCTCCATAAACATTTTGCAGGCGAAAAATCAGAAAGGGAATGCCGAGTGCGTTGGCTGCGATGCGGACGAGATCTTCCTGGGCCAGCTTGGTGGCCGCGTAGACCGATGCAGGGCTGGTCCTGGCGGTCTCTGGGGTGGCTACCGGGCGAATGGGACCGCAGCAACTGGGGCAAAGCGGCTCCCACTGGCCCGCCTGCAGAGTATCCAGGCTGCGTATGGGTGGATAAACCAAACCGCATCCAGCGCAGCGATAGGTACCCTCGCCATAGACGGACCGGGATGAGGCCAGCACCAGTTTTTTGACTCGGTGGCGGTCGTTGGCGAGGACGTCGAGCAGCAAGGCAGTGCCAAGGACATTTGTGCTGGTGTAGTCGCCAATCCTGTACATCGATTGGCCTGTTCCCGTCTCCGCTGCCAGATGAACGACAGACGTGACGTCGTTCAGGGCCGAAACCCAATCCTGGCGCCGGCAGACGTCGCCACGCACAACCTCTACGTGTTGCTCCTCGAGCAGGGTTCCCAACTCGGGCTGGGGGACAGTGCCGTGGATCTGCGGGCTCAAATTGTCCAACAGACGCACCGTCATGCCGCGCCGGATCAGCTTCCGGGCAAGCACCAGCCCAATGAAGCCGAGCCCACCAGTGATCAGGACCCGCTCACCCATCTTCTGATCTTAACCTGTTTGGTATCAATGTTGCCCGCGTACTATCGGGTCACGAGCGTGTTTTTCGTCTCTCCTCCGGCCCCTCGCTCCAATCTGGGCACGGTCCCGCTGGGTTCAATCGAAGGGGCACTTTGGTTACCTATCTCATCTGCCGCCCCGCGGCTTTTCTAGAGCCGGTTCTGAGGATCTGAAAGCGCTATGATGCCTACAACATGGTCGTGGGAGCGCGTGTGAAACCCCGGATTGTACTGTCGGGCGTGAACTTCGTTGAGGGTGGGCCACTCTCCGTTTTTAAGGATGCGCTTCAGGAATTGGCCGACCATTACGCCAGTCGTTATGAGATTGTTGCCCTGGTCCACCGCCAGAGGCTGTTTGACATTGATCACGTCACCTACATCGAGTTCCCGCACGTCAAGTCATCGTGGCTTAGGCGCCTCCACTTTGAGTACTGGAGCCTGCGCGCCCTCAGTCGGCAGCTTCGGCCATATCTTTGGCTTTCCATGCACGATATGACTCCGAATGTCACTGCTGAGGTCCGTGCTGTCTATTGCCACAATCCATCGCCCTTCTACCGGCTTGGCGCGAAGGAGGCTCTCACGGATTGGAAATTTTCTCTCTTCACCTTTTTCTACCGCTATCTCTATGCCATCAATCTGCGCCGAAATGACCTCATTATTGTGCAGCAGGAATGGATACGAAACGAGTTCCGCAGCAGATATCGCGTGCCGAACATCGTAGTGGCGCACCCGCGAATTCCAAGTCTTGTAATCCCAGTATTGCGCGAAGAAGAGCAGGCTCAAGAACCGACGGTGCGGTTCTTCTATCCTACGTATCCGCGGTCTTTCAAGAACGTCGAGCTTTTGCTTCAGGCCGCTCGAATCCTGGAGCAGGGTGGGGTGGACGGCTTCACGGTCTGGCTCACAATGGATGGCAGCGAGAATCGGTATGCGGCGAAGCTGCGCTCTGAGTATGGCGACTTGCGCTCCGTGTCGTGGCTGGGCATTATGCCTCGCGATCGTATCCTTCTGCTTTACGCGAAGACCGACTGCCTCTTGTTTCCTTCCAAGCTGGAGACTTGGGGGATGCCTATTTCGGAATTCCAGCAAACAGGCAAACCAATGCTGGTAATCGATCTTCCATACGCGCACGAGACCGTCGGTACCTACCCCGCTGTCAGGTTTTTTCCGCCAGGCACCCCCCGGACTCTTGCGGACGCCATGGAAAGCTTCATTCATGGGGATCTCGTAGTCAGCCAGAGCGTCGCTCCATTCATTCCTGCGCCCTTCGCCGCGGACTGGACTGAGTTGTTCGAGATTCTTCTCAGCAAGAAACGGGGTGGCAGTCTGAGTCCAACGAACGCCGACTCACCGGCGGCCGGCTCGGTCAGCGCCTCGTCTTGAGGGCCACGAAAACCCAACAGACCTCCCGGTGTGAGTACCGTCCCAACGCGTCTCCATCGTAAGAGCCTAATACTTGTAGATGGGATTCCACTCACCCGATAGCCGCGGACCATATAATGGTCTTTCCCGGTGAAGGCCAGCCTCTCCATTCCGTCGATACAGCTTCCGCAAGTACCCTCGTTCTCGATATCCAACGAAATCCCGACGGTTCGAATTCCCTTTCTTTCCCTGCTGGTCGAACCCCGCTCGCTGAGGAAGTGGTTTTTTATCTGGGGTTTCTGTCTTTACCTGGTCTTTTGCTTTGGTTGCTTTTTTGTATTCGAGCAGCCGCGGCTTAACCACGATACCTTTATAAGGTTTGGGGCGGATTCTCCCACCTATTGGGATGGCGTGAAATACCGGAGCCAACACACTCAAACCGGGAGCGTTCTAGTTTCTTTCACCGGCAACCTGCTGGGTCCAGTCCTGATTGGGACGTTAATGAGGAACGGATTTGGGGTTGCCTGTTTTAATATCGTGCTCTTTTTTTTCGCAGTCGAGGTTGCCTGCTCGATTCCTGGAGTGAACAGATACAGTCTTTTATTTCTTCTGGCTATCTGTGCGGAGACAGCACCTGCTTTGGTCACCCTCAATAAGGAGATCATGGTGCTGGTCTCTGCATTGCTGTTCGCTAAATACGTTTACTCGAAGAGGCGGTCCTTACTTCTGCTGATAACGGTATTTGCCGTTTCAGTCTTTGCCCGCTGGGAACAAATCGCTATTCTTCTGCTGTATCTTTTCCTGAGCAGAAAGGGTTCCGTTTTCAGGCGCAAACCCTGGCTTGCGGTGTTCACCGTAGTTGCGATCCTCACCGTGCTCTATCCGCTGATCGCAAGGCTACCCGGTTCTCGAATCGGAGCATTCACGCAATATGCCAAAGGCGCAAACACGATTGCCAAGCTCAATAGAATCCAGACCGATTTCGGCTTTCCACTCGTGGTGGTGCCCAAAATCATCATGGACATCTTCGGCGAGTTACTGCGGCCTCTCACCTTTTTGGGCGAGTACTACGTCCTTGGCTATGCTGACATTCACTCCATTTTTATCATTCCCCTTTTTTCGATTGCACTGGTCACGCTACTCGTGAAGGCCTATCGGAGAGGATTGCTGAATCCACAGCGCCCGATCGCCCTGCTCATCATCACGTATGCGATCGTCACCGCGGTGACTCCGTTTGTTCAGCCTCGTTACTACTATTTCGTGTATGTCCTGTTGTGCCTGGAATTGTCCAGGAAAGAAGAGGGTGAGGGCCGGGTCCCGGCAAGTTCGCCGGTAATTGCAGAACTGGCTTAAGGCAGTGTCGCCGGCCTAACCAATCATCTGGCCGTCAACAACGGCTGGGATGTCCCGTTTCCTGAGTTGTTGCCGCCAGCGTTCCAGCCGGCGTGCTCTGGTCAGAAACAATCTTTGCAAGAGATACTCCCATGTGATTCTGGAAAATATTTTGTTCTCGTAGCGGCGGTATTGCCTCACCGTGCGTACAGAAAGCCGCAGAAGCTGGGATGGCCGTTCCAGCGGAGGCAGGAAGAGGTCGACATAAGCGCTCTCGGCCGCCATGAAGTTTTTGTAGCGCTGGGGGCTCATTTCCTTGTCGTAATCCATGCTCGCGATGGAGTGCTCCACAAGGAGGTCTCCGGCAACATACATATATTTGCCTTTTCGATGAAGTCCTTGGAAGACGTAGACATCGGAAAGGTCGAGCCAGAATTCATCGCTGTAACCGCCCACCTCGCGCAGGGCGGCCACGCGTATCAGCGTTGCACTGTTGACGGCGTAGGCCTTGTCTTTGCACAGACCACTGAAGGTTAGCGGAATCTGTTGTACTCGATTGAAGCTAAGTAGCCGCCGCGGAGAAACCAGTGTGCCGTGCGAAGAGACGAAAGGAACAACCGCCGCGATTTCCTGCGCGTCTTTGAACTTTTCGCTATAGGCAATCATTCCGCGCAGTAAGTCATCGGAGACCGTCGTGTCCTGATCGAGAAGAAGCATCCACGGACATGCGATAGAATCGGCGAACTTCATGGCTTGGTTGTAGGCCCCTGAGGTGCCTACGTTTCCGCCGGCATGCCCCAGATCGACGGGAAAAGGAAGAGAGACATTGGTGGCCGGAATGGGGCTGTTGTCCCATACAAGGACGCGCAGGGAGGATTTGAAGTTCGGGTTGCGCTCGAATACCTGGATCAGACTCCGGATGGTCTCGGACTGCTCCGGCAACTGCTTGTAGAGCACGACGACGGCGAGGATATGCATAGACCCTCGCGGTTAGGTGGAGCGAAACCGGAGAGCGCGCTTAAACTGGCCCAACTTCTGGGCATAGACCTCGTCGGCCACCACACGGCCATAGACGTAGGAGCCGATTACCCGGGTGCACCCGTAGACGAAACCAAGGACTCCCCCAATCAAGGTCCAGAGGGCTCGATATGGAGACGACTTCCTATCCGGAGGCTCCGCCGGGTCCAACACCTGAATCACCGGGGAGGCTTTCGCCTCGTCTAGTCTGGCGGCCTCAAACTGGCGAGCGATGAGATCGAAGATAAGCGTGTGGTATTGCACATCTCTTTGCTTGCGGAGGAACTGCAATTGATCCGCGGGGAGCGCTCGGGGGGTAAGCAGAATATCCCCAGGATTGCGCCCTTTACCCGGCTTGGCGTTCTCCATCTGGCGTAGTTGTTCCCGCAGGCTCTGGAGTTCGCTGTTCAAGCGAATCACATCCGGATTTTGATCCGTGGCCGAATTGCGCATCGCGTCCAGTTGCACTTCACGAGAGATGATCTGCGACTGCAGTTGCGCCACTTGTCCAATGGCCAAGCCAGTCTGACCTGTGGGTGAGACTGCGCCTGTTGCCTCTTCCGTCTCCTTGAGCGCAATTTCTGCGTCGGTCAGGCGGTCCTTCTCCAGCGCCAACTGCTGGGAAAAAAACAGCCTTCTTACGCCCGCCTCGCCGATCACCAAGTGGCTGTTCATCGCATGCAGTTCGTCGACGTAAGCATTCGCGATCTGGGCGGCCCGGTGAGGGTCACGATCCCTTACGGAAATGCTGATCAGGCCTCCGTTCTGGCTCAAGAGCTTGGTGTTGCCGGCAAGCACAAGACGGGCTTCACTCAACTTTGCGACGTGGTAAACGGATAGCAGATTGAGGCGCTTGATCAGCGCATCTTCAACGGTGTCGCTCTGCAGAATGGCGAGGTAAAGATCGTTTGGATCCTTCATTCCCGAACCATTTCCCAGTCCGGTCAACGATGCCAGACTGCCCAGCTGGCTAATCAGGGCGGCGCTGGACTGCCCCTGCTGGGGGGGCATGATGGTCACCTTGGCAGTAAAAGTGGGGTGCACGAGCATTACCACGCCCAGACCCAAAAACAGACCAATCAACGTCGTCAGGATGATGGTCTTCTTCCGTTCCGCGATGACCACCAAGAGGTCGAGTAGGTCAAACTCGATCCCGGACGGCGCGGCGGCCTCTAACGGAGGGCTGTATTCTCGGGTGGGCGGCATTATGGCCATAAATCACCCCGTACAATCAGGCCGGGCGTGAGTACCCCTCCCCACAACCGCGACTCATGGCCGATGCTATACCCGATCCGCATTGCAATCCCTCAATGTTATCGCAGCACGGCAATCGCTGCCGCGCCCAAGGCGAGTTGGGAGAAAATCTGCGTGTAGTTGATAAAGTTTCTAAGACCCGAAGGCCTTGGTACTTTTTCCGGGACGACCAGAGTATCGCCTGCATTCAAGCGCATGGATGCAAAGCCATTGCCGAAAATGCCATTTTGCGACTTCCGGCTCACCACCGAGCCGTCGGCCCGGATGATGAACGAATCTTTGCCGTCGGCGCTCTTTGTCGGTCCCCCGGCCAACCGCAGGTAGCCCCCAACGGGCTGCGTCCTGCGAAACAGGAAAGAGTTCTGGTCGTACACGGCGCCCACCACATTTACCGTACTGGGCTTGGACGGAACCACGAAGCGATCTCCGTCCTCCAGTTGTATGTTGGGCAAACTGGCAATTCCTGTTGCGTTTTGCGGAATATCCAAAACGACGCGACCGGTGGCGCGTATGGTGCGGAACCTGGCCACCAGACTTCTGGAGGCGGCGGTCGCAGAGGGGTCAACACTGCCGATGCTGGCGGAGGCAGCGATGGTAGACCGATCGATCTCGAGTTCCAGGTTCTCCAGGTAATCATTCAAACGCAATTGCTGCAGGATGCGTGTCGACTCGCGGGTAAAGTTCGATCCGAACAGGTAAGCATCGGGGGTCAAACCGCCGGCACGGGCGACCAATTGGGGAAGCGTTTCATTCGGGAGCACGGTGTATATGCCCGCTTGCTTGAATTCACCTTCAAGACGGACAAATTTGGTGCGCTGGGTCTGCGGAACCTTGATGTCCGCCTGAGAGAAGATGGTGACCACATCGCCGGGCTCAAGCGCCAAATTCTGCGAAGCATCGTGGTCGAGGACAAGCTTCCCTGGATTGAACGGCACCAACGAGGTGGTGAGCGTTTGGGGGTTGAGCCGCTCAATCACCGCATAGGACCAATCGATCTCAGGCACAGGGAGCGCGATAGCCAGCAGTGGGCGCGGCAGGTTTCCGGCCGACGTCTGCTCCTCATCAGCCAGCGATCTGCTGCCCGGGCTGATGCAGGGTTGGCCGTTCTGAGAGTTGTTCGGAGTGTTTGCAGCAGATCCGATGCTTTGACCAGTCTGATTCTGTTGCGAGCTGCTGGCGTTTGGGTCGCAATCCGGGTTGTTGCTCGGTGTAGCAGCGGGATTTTGGTTCAGATAGCTGTTCTGCGCGGAATTTGAGTTAGAGCCCTGCGATCCATTGGATGTCTGGGTTTGGGTTCCATTTCCTGGGCGCTGTCCGTTATAGATCGGAACCCCGTTGCTATCGTATTGGGCAGAGCCGGTTTGATAGCCATTGAGGTCCCGGGGGTAGTAGTCGGGGTTATTGGCATATTCCGGCTTGAACTCCGGACCCGGAACGCCGAGCTGGTTCCTGCGTTCCCAGTAGTCCCTGGTTATCAACGATTTACTGTCGGGAATGATGTCGCTCAATTTCATGCCCGGATGCCAGGAGAATCTCCCGCCTTGGGCAACATTGCCACGTAAGGTGACGGTCTTCTCAAACTCCGGCGAGATGGGGAGCACACGCAGAAGATCCGCCGGCTGCATTGGGGTCGCCAACCCGGCGCCCTCGAGCGAGATATCCAAGACGGTGCGGGCTTGGTGTGCGTCCAGGCGCTCCAGCGATGCCCGCTCCAACGAGGCGGTGGAAGAGAGCCCACCGGCGAAGCGAAGAGCCTGGTCCACGGTAGTGACGCCTTTCAGCTCGAAGATAGCAGGGACGTGGACGTCGCCTGCAATGGCCACCTGCGCTCCGACGGGAGGGATATAAATCACGTCT
Organism: uncultured Acidobacteriaceae bacterium; assembly: GCA_963815175.1. GTDB lineage: Bacteria > Acidobacteriota > Terriglobia > Terriglobales > Acidobacteriaceae > PALSA-350. Next base: position 13,481 of record CAWFGM010000002.1, on the reverse strand, counting down.
CCAGGAAGCAAGGGCGTGTCCTTGGACATATCGCCAAGTATCAGCAGGTCGTAGAGATCGAAGTGGCTGATGGTTTGTCCATTGCGCCGGAGCTGAATATCGCGGAGAGAACCCTGAACGGACGGGCCACCGGTAGCAAACAATGCGGTGACCAGTGTGCTGAGCGAACTGAGGGTGTAAGTTCCGGGGCGGCGAGCCTGGCCTACGACGAACACCTGAATCGACCGCAGTTGGCCCATTTCCACATCTAGCTCGAAGCTCTTGTAAATGTGGCCGAGAGCGTCATGGATATGTTGCTTAACTTGCGCAAACGGCAACCCGGCAACATGGATTTCACCCACTTGCGGAAGGTATATCGAACCGGAACGGTCTACGGTGAGTTGGGCGTTGAAATTAACCTGTCCCCAGATGCGGATCACCAGTTGATCGCCCGGCCCGAGGACGTAGTCGGGAGTCACATTCACCTCGCGCAGTGGAGCAAAGGTCGAAGGCACCTGGCGAAAGAGGCTGTCGCCGTAGACCGGCAGCAGAGTACCCAGGGAGCCCCGAACCATCAGTTGGAAATCGGTAGGGGCAGAAGGGGCTCGGATAGCCAACAGGCGAGATTGTTCAAGCACGTCCAGTTGGGACTGTGCATTGTTCAGGCCGCCCTGGTCGATAATGCTCTGCACCCTGCTGTTCATTCCGGAGGACTGCAGTCCAGGGTACTGCCCACCTAACTGACCGCCCCCGATGCTACCAGCTCCGTAAGCCCCGCCACCTGTCGCCGAGCCCAGCTGGCCATTGCCCAACTGACCGAGGCCGATGGTCGGAGCCTCCTCCTCACTTACACAACTTCCATCCACAGAGGAAATGACGCCTGAGGGGCAGTCGAATGTATCGGAACCAGCGGACTGAGCGGCAGCAACTGGCAGTTCGACCTGCCCAACACTGGCGATGAGCAGAATCGCAAAGAAAAGACCTGAACGCTTACCCATAATTTGTGGAAGCAGAAAATTGCCCGGCGAGCGGGCCGGCATTTCCTGCCAAGCTTTTACTCCTTTACCATCGGCGCAGCCCCGTCCAACCGGGGTGAACTTGTCCAATTCTTCCTTTAGTTTAGGGCCTCCGGCCGGAAGTGCAAATTCTTTTCCCTGGGAACCGCCCGGAGCAAAACGCCAAACCACTTCGGCTCAGATCTTCGGGACGCCGATGCAACCCACCCGACCATCGCTGCCTGTTATCTGCGTAACCCCAGAATGTTTGACACGAGTACGCAAATGGGCATGCGCTCTATATACTTAAGCATCTCCCCCCGAATTCAGACAATCCAGGCGAAAGATTGCCTCGAGTGAGGGTTTTATGCACCGATTGCGTCTTTTTCCTGTCTTGCTGTTGATCGTGTTTGGGTTTTCCTCCCTGGCTCCCGCGCAAAATGGAGCCACCACCAGCGTTACGGCCAACCCGGCCACCATCACCGTCGGGAGCAGCGTAGGTCTCACCGCAACCGTTCAGCCGGCTAGCATGACTACCAGGCCCACCGGCACGATCACCTTCCTCGATGGCACGACCGTCTTTGAGTAGCGCACCGATTGCCCTTGCCCCGAACGGCCTCGCCAGCGCCACCTTTCCGCAGACCTTCGGAACGCCTGACCCTACGTTCACTCCACAGCCAAATATTCAGAATAGGGGTCTGTATACGGGCGAATTAGTAGGGGATCTGAACGGTGACGGAGTCCCAGACCTTCTTATCTATAATTTCGGGAATTCATTCTCTTTGCAGACCTTTACCAGCAACGGGAAGGGCGGCTACAACACTGGTGCGGTACAGACGTTCAGCTTTCTTAGTGGGTGTTCCCCCAGCGGTTACGCAGTCGGCTCTCCGCAGCTGATCGACTTAAACGGGGACGGTAAGACCGACATTCTATGCGGGTCTCTGGTCGCCTATGGAAATGGAGATGGGACCTTTGCCCAGACGGTTACGGTTTCGTTTCTTTCCAGCGGATTCTACACTGCATATGTAGCCGATTTGAACGGAGATGGCAAGGCCGACATTCTTGCCGTGCCTACATGGGATCAGACATACGAATCAGCAGTTCAATTTGCATTTACGGTTTTCCTGAACCAAGGTGGAGGGTCCTTCGCGTCTGCGGGAACCTTCCCTGTTGCCCCGATCTCTAATTTACCGGGCACAGGGTTCTTTCCTCCGATCGTCGTAGATCTGAACAGTGACGGCAAACCGGACATAATTGCGCAGACTCTGACGTATGGTTCCACGCAAGCAACCAACCCCCAACGGAGCGTCGACGTACTGCTGAATAACGGAGATGGCACCTTCGGCACCTATATGCCGGTTACCGTCTCAACCCCGCCAAACAACGGTGGAGGCCCAGCCCCCTACGGAACGGGTTACGGAGATGTTAACGGCGACGGCAAACCGGATCTTATCCTGACCTTAACGGATACCGCGGGGAATTTAGCAGCCATGGTGCTTCTGGGGAACGGAGATGGGACCTTTCAAGCGCAGACTAATCTAATACTGTCGGAAGGGCCCGTACCCGGCCTTCCGGCCAACGCGCCTCCCGCTGTTTCTGTTGAGGATCTTAATTTAGATGGCAAGCAGGATCTGATCTTTAGCAATGGACAGGTCGCGTTGGGCAATGGGGACGGGACCTTTGTTTTGTCTACCGCCGCTCTTTGCCTTTCCACAATAGCTCTACACCCGCTCTGGGTATTCGCCTCTGGTGCAAATGACCCTTCCCGGGCAATCTGGTGCCCTCTCTTGTCTACTTGCTGCCTGCGGCCACCCCACCGGCAGCGTCTGTCTTTACGCCGCAAACCAGCAGCTCCGCCAGCCCTCGCTACGTCAACATTGACCGTGGGAACGCACACGATCACCGCCCGCTACTCCGGCGACGCGAACTACTGCTGCGGATACATCCGCAGCCGTGCCAGTTACCGTGAACCAGGCGGCTTCTGCAACCGCGGTCACATCCTCGGCTAATCCAAGCTTTGCCGGGCAGAGCGTGACGCTTCACCGCCAAGGTAACCAGTCCGGGACCTACCCCCACAGGCAATGTGACCTTTACTTCCGGATCGACAACGCTCGGTACCGTCGCCTTGAGCGGGGATCCGCCACGTACACAACTTCTTCCTTCACCACGGCGGGGACGCAAACCATCACTGTTTCTTATTCCGGGGATGCCAACACACAGGCCTCCTCGGCATCGCTGAGCCAGGTGGTGAACGCCGCCTTTACTCTGGCGCCAGATGGCGGCGGGAACACCACCTTGACCGTCAAGGCGGGCCAGACCGTGAGCGCGCCCATCAACGTGACCGGCGCGGCCGGGTTTTCAGGAGACGGTTATCTTTGCCTGCTCGGGTCTGCCGGCAAATGCCAGCTGCAGCTTCAGTCCGGCAACCATCAATGTGTCTGGCACGCCGCTGTCCCCACCCTGCTCACCGTGAATACTGCTGCGAGCTCGACGGCCAGTCTGCTGAGACAGATGGGCTTCGGTGGTTACGGTACTTCGCCTATAGCCTGGGATTTGCTGGACTGGTTCTGTTCTGGCCGCTACGGCGCAGAGGAGCTCGCTTCTGGGCGATGCTGATCTGCATTTCGCTTCGCCACGCTGGGGCTGACTGGTTGCAGCGCGGCAGCGGTCGCGACTCCTGCTCCTGCAAACCACGACGGGCACCTATAACTTCACGGTCACGGCGAGCTCAGGAACGTGCAGGCCAATCCTCCTACACTCTTGTGGTGCAGTAGGCAGCCTTCCTCAAGCCCGAGGGATCTGATGGTATGGTGGACCTTGGGAGTAGGAGGCATCTGTGAAATTAGGCGCTCGCATTGGGTTGAATGCACTTCTTGTTGCAGCGAGTCTGCACGCGGGCGTCCCTCAGGCGCAGCGCGAGGCGTCGTTGCCCCAGCGGCCCCTGACAGCAACCAGCGTCCCCGGCAGCGACATTGGGGACCGCGTTAACCATGCGTTGAAGTCTTGCTCTCTGCAGTGCACGGTTTATATTCCCGGCGGGGAATTACTCATTTTCCGTTCCCATACGCTTGCCGCTCAATACCTATGGCAGGTACAAGCTGAGCGGCGATCCGGGAGCCATCCTCACCTATACCGGTCGCGGCGACGCGATCATCACTTCGATCGGCGATCAACCCGGCTACTCCCAATTGCTTATTGAAGGATTTCAGCTCAAGGGAAATCCTCATGCGGCCTCCGGTATTCACATGCTGCCGACCAACCGGATCAGCATTCGCAACATGGTGATCTATGGGTTTACCGGCGGCGACGGCATACTTGTCGAAGGGACCAACAGCTCCAATATCTACGACAACATGATCTCCAGTAATAAGAACGGAATCCGTCTGATTCCTTCCTTTTGCGGGGGCAAGCCCAGTGCAATGCGGGATATCGGTGAATGGACCTCCTTATGCGGCGAATGCCATCCACGTCACCAACAACCAGATTACGAACAATTTGCAGTGGGCCATTATCGAGGACGCGATCGTGGTGGGACGCGGTCTTTCCGAGATGCTGAACAATATTTATATGGGCAACGATCTGGAAGCAAACGGAGGGGGCATTTATCTGACCCGGTCCAGAGGAACCGTCATCGAGGATAACTATTTCGAGGGCACGCCTCGCGAAGTGGTGCTTGGCATTCCTGAAGGAGAGCAGCGGGTACCGCGCCTACGGCCCAGTGGTGCGCGATAACTACTTCACAACGACAGTAGGCACCCCGTATAACATCGAACTGCAGAATACTGATAGCGCGATTATTGAGGGCAACAGCGAACTGGTCGCATCGCTTGGTCCGAAAAATTGCTTTGTCGAGATGGTCCGGGCAACCCGCACCTATATTTCAAGGAACGCTATCTATCAGAAGAATGCGTATTGTTTTTATGGGAACCCGGGAACCCCCTCGACCAGCGATGGTTCTGTCTTCCTCAACCCGCACTGAAAGCACGTTGCCGGTCTTTCGTATCTCTAAACGAAAGACCCCTCAACAACGGACGATTTTTTCTGATACCAGGCCGCGCGTGGCGTTGCGCGAGTCGACCACGAGCTGCGACTCATCGACGATGCGGGCGTAGTCGTAGGAAGTATGATCGGTCACGATCAGCACACAATCGTAACTACCAAGGTTATCTAGCGGCTGCGACTCCATATTCAGATTATATTTCCGGCCCCGTCCCACCGAGGGAAAGAAGGGGTCGTTGTAGCTGACGGCGGCACCGTCGTGCTGCAGCATCTCGATGATCGACAGCGAAGGAGATTCGCGCAGATCATCCACATCTCGCTTGTAAGCGAGGCCCAACACCAAAACCCGCGAGCCTTTGAGGGGCTTGCCGCGCTGATTCAGGGCGGAGGCGACTGCCGCTACCACATGGTACGGCATGGCTTCGTTCACTTCGCCAGCAAGCTCGATAAAGCGTGTACTAAAGTCGAATTCCTTTGCTTTCCAGCTCAGGTAAAAGGGATCGATGGGGATACAGTGGCCGCCGAGCCCTGGACCCGGATAGAAGGGTTGGAAGCCGAATGGTTTGGTCGCAGCTGCCCCAATCACCTCCCAGATATCTATGCCCATGCGCAGGCACAGCAGTTTCAGCTCGTTGACCAGCGCGATATTCACGCAACGATAGATGTTCTCGAGCAGCTTCGTCATCTCCGCCGCAGCCGGTGTGGAGACCCGGATTACACGGCGGAAGGCGGTGTTATACAGGGCGCCGGCGGCCTCCGCCGCCAAAGTCCCTAGCCCACCGACGACTTTGGGGATGTCGCGCCGATCGATACTGGTGTTACCAGGGTCTTCACGCTCAGGAGAATAAGCCACCAGAACACCATCGGAGACGATCGCCTCGCGCATCACCCTGACCCTGCCCGCGCGTTCGATTGCCGGTGCGATCAACTCCTCTGTCGTGCCGGGATAGGTGGTGCTCTCCAGGACTACGAGTTGCCCAGGGCGCAGATGGTCAACGATCGAATCCATGGTGGCGGTAATGTAACTCATGTCCGGCGTATGGTGATCACTGAGAGGCGTGGGCACGCAAATCAAAATTGCGTCGACTTCCCCAATCTCAGCGAAATTGGCAGTGGCGCGAAAGCCCTTACCCTGAGCGCTCTCGATCTGTTGGGGATCGATACGATAGATGTAGGACTCGCCTGCGTTCAGCCGGTCCACTTTGGCCACATCGATATCGAAGCCAGTGACGCGAAATCCCTCCTGGCTGAAGAGCAGAACCAGGGGAAGCCCCACATAGCCAAGGCCAATGACCCCCACCCGCAGCTCGCGCTTCTCAACCAGCGACAACCACTGTGTCAGACTTTGCTGGTCGACCAACATGTTTCTCCTGGGAATTTCACGGTGGTTACTTTACCTTGAAGCAACGGGCAGCTTCAGCATCTCGCGATACCACTCGACGGTGCGCTCCAGACCCTCTTTGACGCCAATCAAGGGGCGATAACCAAAGGCCTCAGCGGCTGCGGAAATGTCTGCTTGCGAATTCAGTATGTCTCCCGTTCTTGGGGGACCGTAAAGCGGGGGGCGGTCGAACCCGATCAGTTCTGCCAACAACTGGTATATCTCTTTCAGTGTGTGCTGCCCGCCACAGGCGGTATTGAAGACCTTGCCCGCTACCTTCTCCGCCGGAGCGGCACAGGCCAACAGGTTGGCCGAAACAATATTGTCGATATAGGTGAAATCCCGCCCTTGCTCACCGTTGCCGAAGATGGTTGGGCGTGTGCCCTCGAGCATCTGCTGGATGAATTTTGCCAACACTCCGCTATACGGCGAATCGGCGCCCTGGCGCGGCCCGAAGACGTTGAAGTAACGCAAACTGACAGTCTCCAGTCCATACACCTGCCAATAGCTGCTCATGTAATATTCGCCGGTGAGTTTTTGAACGGCATAGGGCGAAATGGGCATGGGGCGCATCGATTCCTTGCTGGGCAGCACGGGTTGATCCCCGTATGCGGAGGAGGACGCGGCGTAGACAATTCGCTGGACGCCCGCAGCCCGCGCTCCCTCGAGCAAATGGAATGTTCCATTCACGTTGCAGCCGTGGCTCGGCTCAGGATTCTTCACCGAGAGAGGAACGGAAGGCAGCGCACCGAGGTGCAAGATGTAGTCGATTCCCTCACAGGCAGCGCAGATCGCGGCAGCATCGCGCAGATCCGACTCCCGAAAGTCGATCTGGCCCTGGAGGCCCGCGAGGTTCGCCGCCTTCCCAGTCAGATAGTTGTCCACCCCGCGGACTTGCTCCCCACGTTCCACCAGGGCTCTCGCCAGGGATGATCCGATGAAACCCGCGATTCCCGTAATCAGATATTTCGCCATGCCGTCGTTTCCCAAACACCGCGCGTAATCACCGGGGCGCGCACCTATTTTCTGGGCCAGCCCCTTCTAGAGCATTCTTGCTAACACCGTGATCCGGTGGAATCGGTTATGAGCGGCCATTCTTTCCACCCCGGGCATGCAAAGACCGCGTGTCCGGGGACCCCGGTTTTGGCGGAATGGCCGCGTCAAGTTCAGTTTCCTGGTCTACATCATTAGCAAAAATGCTCTAAAACGATTTCTGCGCCAAACGAGTACCGCAGCTCAGCGCATTTCGCGGCATGGACTCGGAGGGAGATGGACTGTCAGAAACCACCTTTGAAAATAGCATACCGGCCCGATTCGGTCCTTGTGGAGGCTCGAAAACGGGAAATCCGGCCTACTCCTGGGGCCAAAAAGGGGCTTGCGTAAAATCCTCTGACATCTTCTGTATGTACTTCCTGGAATTGAACTTTTTGCCGGTAGAGGCACCCGACATATAGCGGATGGTGCCAAAGATCGGGCGATCAAACCAGGGCCGGTCGAACTTGCCCACAATCGACCATGCGATTCCGGCATATCCGTTGGGGTCTCTGCCATCCAGAAAGTAGCGGTCATTGAGAGTGACGCAGGTGTCGAAGGCCCTGGCCGGGTCAGGAGACCACTCCAGGATCTTCTTCGCCCAGTACATCCGCATGTAGTTATGCATCCAGCCAAACTTCACCATCTGGTTCTGGGCTGCATTCCAAAGCTCGTCGTGGGTCTGGGAGCGTTCCAGCTGCTCGATGGAGTAGAGATACTGCCGCCGGTCCCGCGCGTGCTCCATGAGCGTCTTACGAGCCCAGGGCTCGGCGCAGTCGAACGAATCGTAGTTTTCAGTGAATTTGACGAAATTCACCGCCAGTTCCCGCCAGCCGATCAACTCGTTGATATAGGAATCGCGGGCAGACTGAGAAACTTTGCCTTCTTTGAAAGCTTTGTCGACTGCAAGCGCGATAGTAACGGGGCCAATATGACCAAAGTGCAGATAGGGAGATAGCCGGCTGGTGCCGTCGACTTCAGGATGATTGCGCGCCTTGTCATAAGCGCCAAGATCTTTCTCCACAAAATCGTGGAGCCGCTTGAGTGCTGCATGGGTGCCGCCGGTAAAGCTTTCGACCGGCAGAACAGAACGATCAAGCTTCTTCCAGCCTTCGGTCACATCCTCGCGCACGGCGAATGACTCCAAGGGCTGCGATGGCTTCCACTCCCGGTGCGGTTTGACCACCCGCTGGCGGACGAGAAATTTCGGCAGTTCCGCATAGAGCTTCGGCTTGAAGATATGGAGGGCGTACATCCGCTTTTCAAACAGGTTGGATGGGACGACCACGTCAGCATCCACTGTCCAATAAGGGATGCGTAACCGGCCGGCCAACACTCTGCGCCAGCGCTCCGGCTCGCGGCAGGGATTCTCATCGCCGATCACCATGGCCGCATTCACTTCTGCCAGCAGCGCTTCCAGGGAGTTTTGAGGCGGCCGGCGGACGATAAATCCGATCTGCCGCTGTTGCAGATCTTCTTCGATGTCAACCAAGCCCTGATTCAAGAAGGCGTAATGGCGCCAGTTGGCGTGGGGAAAATTGGAGATGGCGGAGAAGTAGGCCAGGACCGGCAGATCGAGGGCATTGCCAACCTCCACGGCGATGTCGAGGGCCGGATTGTCGAGCGCTCTTTCCGCTCGCTGCATCCAGTAGACAACGCATTTCGCATCGGGCGCCAAGGCGCCGCCACGGCGTGCTAGAACTCTGGGGTTTTCTGCGATCTTGCGCAGCGCTTCAGGTAAATCACGTAGCTGTGTTGGATCGGATGTCATGGAGGGAACGGCCAAAAGCGGAGGCGAGCCTACGGCCATCTTATTCGTCCCGGGCAGGCCAGGCGACCGGTTTTCCTTATGCGTGGCACTATGGAGGTCTGAATGTGCGGCTTTCAGAAAGAAAGCCGCATAAGGTTCGACAAGGTCAAAAACACGCTACGAAGTCACAGGAAACCAGTGAGGCCGCGGGGTCAGGAGGAGCTACCAGAGCCCCCAGTTGCGACTGATGTAATCGGAGAGGGTCATCGTGATCAACACCAGGAAGGTGAAAAAGCCGGCGCCGACGGTGAGCATCATCACTCTGGAGCTATAGCGGATATGCATAAAGAAGAGAATGACGAGCACAGCCTTGAGGCAGGCGATGGCCAGCGCTGCGATGGGGTTAAAGATGCCCATATCGATGAAGGCGACACCAGTTGTGGTCGCAGTCAACACCAGCAGAGCGATCAGAATAGTCAGGTAGGTCTTCGGCCCGACGACGTGGTGTTCGTGTTCCGTAGGAGTGGACATGACGGCTCTCCTTTATCGGCTATTTCAGAGGATGGCGGCTGATGAGATACAGCAGCGGGAAAAGAAAGATCCAGACAATATCGACGAAATGCCAATACAGGCCGAAGTTATCGATGGTTGAGGTGTGCCCTTCTGTATAGGCGCCGTGCCAGGCATGGTAGAGCAGAAAGAACAGAATAGTGACCCCGATGATCATGTGCAGGGCGTGCATGCCAGTCATGGCAAAGTAGAGGAAGAAGAAGAGCTGTGCATGTTGAGCCATGTCAGGCGCCAACGGAACATCTCTCTTGTCGGCGGGATGGACAAAGTCTTCCACGCTGAAGCTCGCACCCGGGATGTGGTGTTCGACATATTTGTCATGATATTCAACGCTCTTGATGCCAAGAAAAACCAGCCCCAAGAAAATGGTCAGGCTCAGGCAAGTGATCAATGCCTTGCGGTTGCGAATTTCCGCTGAATAGACGCCCATGGCCATGGTGAAGCTGGATAGAATCAGCACCGCCGTATTGGTGGTTCCGAGGCCGATGCTCAGCGTATTGCTGCCGGCCACAAAGGCTTCGTAATACCAATTGCGGTAGAGCAAGTAAGCCATGAACAGCCCACCGAAGAACATGATTTCGGTGAGCAGAAAGAGCCACATGCCGAAGCTCGCCGTCTCCCGCTGCTGTTCCACCGTGACGAAATGGTGGCGCAGATATGCAGGATGTGCCTCGTCATGCACTTCGTGAGATTCGGCGTGGCCGGGTGCGATCGCTTGGCTATCCAACGGTCGTTACCTCATGTTGAGTCTTGTGCGCCAACCAGTCATAGTCGTATGCCTCGTGATCCATGATCGGTATGTCGACAAAATTTTCTGTCAGCGGCGGGGACTGAATCTGCCACTCCAGGCCGGTCGCCTGCCAAGGGTTACTGCCCGCGATCTTACCGTACTTGAGCGACCAGGGCATATAGAGCATCGGTAGCACATAGCCAATGCCGAGGACCGAGGCGCCCGCTGTCGACAGGACGTTCAAGACCTGGAACTCGGGCGGGTAAGCATGGTAACGGCGCGGCATGCCCAGGTATCCAACGATGAACTGGGGGAAGAAGGTCAGGATGAACCCGATGAAGGTAGTGACCGCTGCCAACTGAGACATGGATTCGGGATACATTCTTCCGGTCATCTTGGGCCACCAGAAGTGGACGCCAGAAAGGTAGGCCATCAACATGCCGCCCACCATCACGAAGTGGAAATGGGCCACGATGAAGTAGGTCTCGGTGAGGTGGATGTCCATGCCCAGAGAGCCGAGAAAGACGCCAGTGAGGCCGCCGATGGTAAACAGACCCATAAAACCGAAGGCATACAGCATCGGGGTCTCAAACGTGATCGACCCCTTATAAAGGGTCGCTGCCCAATTGAAGATCTTGATGGCGGAGGGCACGGCGACCAGCATGGTGAGCAGGGAAAAGACCAGCGCCGAATAGTTCGACACGCCCATGATGAACATGTGATGGGCCCAGACAAAGAACCCGAAGACGGCGATGGCCACCGATGAGAAAGCCACAGCGGTATAACCGAAGACCCGTTTGCGGGAGAAGGTGCTGATGACCTCGGAGATCACTCCCATTCCGGGCAAAATCATGATGTACACGGCGGGATGCGAATAAAACCAGAATAGATGTTGAAACAACAGCGGGTCGCCGCCCTTGGTGGGATCGAAGACGCCGATGCCAATCGTGCGCTCCAGCATGACGAGCACCAGGGTGATTGCCAGTACAGGGGTTCCCAGAACCATGAGGATCGAGGCCGCATAGTGAGACCAGCAGAACAGTGGCAGCCGGAACCACGTCATACCGGGGCAGCGCATGCGGTGGATGGTCACAATGAAGTTCAAGCCGGTAAAGATGGAGCTGAACCCGGCAATGAAGACCCCCATCGCAGCCGTGATCACGTGGGTATTGAGATAGTGGGTGCTGAGCGGCGTGGTGAAGGTCCAACCGGTGTCGACACCGCCGTTGAGCAACGCAAAGACCAAAAAGCAGGCGCCGGCAACATAAAGATACCAGCTCAACAAATTGATCTTGGGAAAGGCCAGATCCTTGGCCCCCACCATGATGGGGATGACGAAATTCCCCACGGTTGCCGGAACCGATGGCACCAGGAAGAGGAAGATCATGATCACGCCGTGCATAGTGAAGAGCTTGTTGTAAGTGTCGGACGCGACCAGGTCGGGAAGCGGAGTCAGCAGCTCCAGACGGATCAGCCCGGCGAAGGCGCCGCCGAGAAAGAAGAAGAAGGTGATCGAAAAAAGGTACAGCATGGCGATGCGCTTGTGGTCGCCGGTGAGGAGCCAGCTCTTCAGACCGTACTCACTGTTGAGGTAGCTTAACTTTGGCAATTGCGCATTCTGCTGATCTGGAAGCGTAACGATGGTGCTCATTGGTTCACCGTCCCCGGCACTTTAGGTGCCGTGGTGCCCGACTTTGCGGGGCCACCATGGCCGGCACCCAGCGTCTCCTGGGTGCGGTAATTCATTGTAGGCGAGCTTGGGTTGGAGCTGGACGCGCCGGCTTGCCCAGGTGGAAGTTGACTCGCAGTCAACGTTTGCTGGATGCGATAGTTGGAATTGAGGTTCTTGATGTATTCCACGAGGTCGATAAGGCCCTCTTCGCTGACCTGCCCCTGATAGGTCGGCATGATGGGCGCATAGCCTGCGGTTACGTGAGTCGACGGGTTGAGAATTGCCTCGCGAAGATAGGCGTCGTTGGCAGTGACAAATGACCCGTCCGTCAACTGCAATCTGGAACCATAAACCTGGGCCAGGTTGGGCCCGCGCGCGCTGGCCTCGCCGGAGTGGCAGGAATTGCAACCCAGGCTGGCGAAGAGGCGCTCTCCGTTTTGTGCCAGCGAAGCACCGCTGGTGCTGCCCGCGGCCCACTTCTGATAGTCATCCGGGGTCATGGCGACGATTTCTCCAATCATCGCCGAGTGATCCGTGCCGCAGTATTGGGTGCAGAAGAGATGGTAGGTGCCGGCCGCGGTGGCTTCAAACCACACCGTGGAATAGCGGCCGGGAATGACTTCCCGCTTCACCCGGAAGGCGGGGATGGAAAAGCTATGAAACACGTCCTGCGAGATCATGGTCAACTGCACTTGCCGGTTGATGGGGATATGCAGGGCATCGATCTCGTGCTGTCCGCCTGGATGTTCCGCCTTCCACATCCACTGCTTGCCCACAATGTAAATATTCATCGCGTTGGTAGGCGGATCGTAGATACGGAAATAGAGCAGCGCTCCCCACACAAAGCAGACCATGAAGAGGGCCAACGGAATAATCGTCCAGGTGGCCTCGAGCAGCGTCGAGCCTTCGATCTGGGTGGCGACTGGATTCTTCTCCTTGCGATACATGATGGAGAAGCCGAAGACCAGGATGATGACCGCGATCATGCCCACGGCCGAGATCGCTATCAGAAAGAAGTAGAAAGCGTCCATTTGGGGCGAGATCGCCGAGGCTTCTGGCGGGAAAAGGGCAGAGTTCGTCAGCCACCTTACGAGAAACTGCCACAGCACTGGACTTATATGCATCGTTACCCTTTTTTACTCGTTCGCGTTGGCAGCGCTTGCTGCTCCGCTGCTTGCTTGAAGTCGCGGCGGAAACTCACCACCATGAAACTGCCCAGGCTTAAGAAAGTAAGCAAGCAGCCCGCCTGCACGATCCGGGCAATGACTAGACTGTGCCGGTTCAGCTTCGGATCGTAGCGATAGCAGTAAGTCAAGATGTTATCGACCGGCGTGCCGATAGTATTGTGCGAAGCTTCGACTAGCCCCAGCAGT
>CAWFGM010000001.1:0-102004 GCA_963815175.1 uncultured Acidobacteriaceae bacterium | reverse complement strand
GTTGGTAACTATGCGGCGAAATCGTGTTAAAGGTAACCGTACCACTTGCCAATGGGTCGCGGCCGCAGCGCTCTGCTGCGCGGGCGGATTGGGTCTCGCAGGGTGCAGGCAGGGACCCGCGGCCACGGAGCCCGTTGCGGCTTCCGAGCTGTCACCATCTGGTACGGGCACGGAGCCGTTGGCGGCCGCATCATCGCCATTCGCAGGCGCATCCGCCTATCTGACCGGGCCAGACGCATCTCCTCATGCCCCCGGCCCGGCAACCGGCGACGTGCGCAGCTTTACCACCACCGGCCCGCTGGTTGTGGAACAACAGTCCGATGTTGTCGCCGAACGGGACGGGCGCGTAACCGAGGTCCATGTCGAGATTGGCGATCGTGTCCGGACGCGGAGAGGTCCTGGCGTCCCTGGACGATCGGGCCCTGCAGGTAACGGCGATCGCGCGAGAAGGCGCCAGGAGCGACTCCCTCCGCGCCCAGATACCGACGCCTGGGAGGCCGAGCAGCGGAGGAACGAAGCCGACCTGCGCCGCGCCGATGCGATGCGGACCTAGAAAATTACTCAACGATGAAAACTGGGAACATGTGCAGGACAAGCTCACTGAAATGACTGCCGAGATGGCCCGCTACGAGGCAGACGAGCTTGCCGCCGAAGCCGACCTGCGTGCCGCGACGTCGAACTGGGCCAATCCCATGTCGTGGCTCCCTTTTCGTGGCGTGGTGGGCCGTCGCTCCGTGCATGACGCCAGGCGGTGAAAAAGGGAGACGCGCTCTTCTGGGTCACCGCACAGGCGCCGCTACGCATCCTTTTACCGTGCCAGAATCGGCCATGGCATCCTGTTCCCTCGGGGCGCCAAGACTTGAGTTCACCACTCAGGATTACCCGCGTTGCAAACAACCAGCGCGCGATCCTCCGGATGAGTCCCGTGGTCGATCCGGCGAGCGGCAGCACAGGTCATGGGCAGCCTGGATAATCCTTCCCCATCGTTGAAGCCGGGCATGTCCATGCAGGTCAAGCTCTGCCCGCGATGAACCTGAGCGAGGCACTCGATGCGGCTCTCCCCGAGATTCCGAGAACCCGGCTGTCGCGCAAGTTCCCGCCCTGTATCGATCCTGACCTGATCGTTCGCGAAGATGTAACCGATGGCGAGCCGATCGTCGCAGTGTTCCAACGCAGCACTGGGAACCACTTCCGCTTGACTCCGCTGCAATGGCACTCGCTTCCCTCTTCGATGGCGTTCGTTCCTATGACGAAACCGCCGCTGTGTTACGAGCCGAAACCGGGCATCCCGCTCACCCCGGAGGAGGTGCGGCTCTTTGCCGAGAACATGGACGAGGCAGACTTCTGGTACCAGACGCCACAGGAAAAAAATATTGCCCTGAACGAAAAATTGATGGCCCAACGCCATCGCCGGCGCGAAGCGACTCCGCGGTCAACATGGCCCACATATCGTTCTCCGCCTGGGATCCGGACCGGTACCTTACCTGGCTCGACGAGAGGTCGGCACTTTCGTGTTCAACGGCTGGTTGACGCTGGCGGCGGTTCTCGCTCTTCGTCTTCGAAGCCTTGGTCTTCGTGGGCCAATGGAATGTCATCGGCCCGGACATACCGCTTTTTTACAATTCGGGATAAGACCTTCGCCGATCTGCTCGAGTTCTGGTTGCTTTTCCTGATTCATCGGCTTCTTTGATGAAAGGTCACACGGACTCACCTGCAAACACTTTGGCGGCGAAGTGCACCGTATGGGTCTCATGTTCCTTTACCTCACCCCGCGTTTTACGTAGACATCACCGAGGCCTGGATCTCGGCCAGCCAGTCTGCAGCGGACTTGCGACCATCATTGCGGGGATATGGATCGAGATGATCTTCTGCGGGATCGCCATGGTCGTCTGGACCAACACCCAGCCCGGCCAATGGGCACACGACTTCAGCTACGAGATCATCCTGCTTACGCGGGCTTGCAGTGGTGGTGGTCAATCTCAATCCCCTCATCAAGCTGGACGGCTATTATTTTTTTACGGAATGGATTCGTATTCCCGATCTCAAAGAACGCTCCACTGCATTCCTCATCGGCTGGGTGCAAGCCCATCTCTTTCGACTTCCTGTGGATGTGCCAGTGGTTGCCCGGCGGCGAGTGCCGCTTTTCGTAATCTATGCCCTGGCCTCCGGCGTCTACAGCTATCTGCTTCTCCTGTTTTTCGTGCGCTTTGGGTACAACGTCTTGTTTCACTGGTTTGCCGAGCTCGCCGTGGTCCCTGCTGGTTTGCTGGCGTTCGTTATCTTCCGCTCGCGTCTGCGTTCCCTATATAACTTCGCTCGAATCTTTTATCGCACCAAGGCGGGTACCGGCGGTCTGCGTCTGACGCCTCTGCACGCCGGGGTCGCGATCGCCCTGCTCACGCTCTTCCTGGCGCCCATCATGCGCGATCGTGAGAACGCATACTTCGTCGTCGAGCCCATGGAGACGCAGCAGGTACACGCCGGTTTTCCTGGAAAGGTCTCGGCCGTATACGTAAAGCAGGGCGAACCAGTGAACAAAGGGCAGGTGATGGCGCGACTGCAGAGCCTGACCGAAGCCAGCGCGAGACAAGCGGCGGAGGCACAAATGGCTTCCTCGCAGGCCAAGGTGTTCGCCGCGGAGTTGCAGCATACCGGGCTCGGCGAGGCGCTGGCAGCGCAGCACGCGGCTCGCCAGAGCAGCGCTAATGCGAGCCGGGAAAGCGCTCAGCTTGCCGTAACCGCTCCCGCCGGCGGTGTGATCGCGACCAGCGATCCGGAAAGTCTCCTGAACCGCGATGTAACCACGGGAGAGACGCTACTGACGATTGTCGATCCCACCCAGCTGGTTGCGAGATTGTTCGTTCCGGTTTCCGCAATGGATCGCGTTCAGGCCGGAGATGCCGTGTCCCTGCAGCCTAACTCTCAGTTCTCCGAAATCCATGGGCGCTTGGGGACGATGGAAGGTTCCGCTATACCATTGCCCTCCGGCCTTCTCGCGGGCCAGGAGTATAAGGGCATCGCGCTACCGACCTTCTATACCACGCGCATGCCGCTGGCAAGGATGGCCGACGGCGTCCGGCCCGGTATGAGCGGGCAGGCAATCATCTTTGGCAGGCGCCGTAGCCTGGCAAACCGGCTGCTGACCATTTTCGGTAATATGCTGCGTACCCACTTCTGGTAGTCAGCCCGCCGAAAGCCTTAAGAAGGGAAATATCAGTGTGAGGGTGAGAAATGAGCCGCCACGAAAAAAAGACGACGACGGCATAGACCGTTGTCGTCTTTTCCAAGGCAGATTGGTCCCTGTTTAGTTCAATTTCTTGAGAGCCATCAGCTTCGCTGTCGACAGCTTGGCTACCGCCAGCTTTCTGGCTGCGCTCGATTTTGCCGGCCGTACTGCCTTGTCCTCTGATTTTTTGCCACCGGCCCCGGAGGACTCTTTCGTCGCTCTCTTACCAATTAGCGACTTTTTTTTGATAGCCATATCGGTTTACCTTGCTGCCGTCGCTAGACCCGGGGATGGGACCGGCAGCAAGCGAAAACAGGATGGCGGCCAGCAGCTGCTCTGCTCGCCGCCGTTTTGCGGATCTTAGGCTCCGTGAATGATCTTCATCGCAGCAACGACTTTGCCAGAAGCTGGCTTGGCGGTGTCAACCTTCGACTTCGCGGACTTGCTCTTGGTCGGGGTGGTTGCCTTCTTGCTGACGAGAGATTTCTTTTCCATAGCCATTTTGGTTTCTCCGATTTTATTTAACTGCTTTACGCAATACCTTAGTGCAAGCCGATGGCCAAAGTTTCCACCAAGCCTCGAATATCTTCAAGCTGCTGCAAACAAAGGGTGACGTAAGGATTGTCTGCCTGGCCAAGAAACTGGATCCTTGACGGCTGGCACGATGAGGTTAAATTTTAACCCCCAGGGGTTAAATTATTAACCCCTGGGGCCTTCTAGAGGGAATACTTGCGGCAAAGGTATTTCATGCGCTGTGAGTCAAGGTGCAGCAAGCGCGCCGCGGCAGCCTTGCTGCCGTCGGAACGCCGGAGCGCCGCTTCCAGCAGCGCCACCTCCAACTCCCGTATCTCATCGTCAAAGCGCACCCCGCCCTGGGGAAGGAGAATGGCCTCATGGGCGGTAACGCTCTGCGCCAGCAGTTGCTGCGGCAGATGCTGCAGCTCGATGGTCGGCCCGGGAACCATGATCACCAGCCGTTGGATCAGGTTTTCCAACTCGCGCACATTGCCCGGCCAGGAGTGCTCCTCCAAGGCCGCAAGGGCATTGGGAGTCAGGCGTTTCTGCTCCAGGCCGTTGGCCAACAGGTGGACACGCAGGAAGTAGTCCGCAAGCAGGGCGATATCCCCGGTTCGCTCGCGCAGGGGCGGCAAGTGGATCGGCACTACATGGATACGGTAGTACAGGTCTTCGCGGAATTTCCCGCTGCGCGCCATTTCTTCCAGCGGCTCATTGGTGGCGCAGATCAGCCGGAAATCGATTTTGCGGCTTTGCCGGCCGCCCAGCCGCTGCACCTGGCGATCTTCAAGCACACGCAGGAGCTTGGTCTGAAGAGGCAAGGTTAGGGTTGCGATTTCATCAAGAAAAAGCGTGCCCCCGTCGGACAGCTCAATCTGGCCTGGTTTTGCTTCATTCGCGCCGGTAAAGGCGCCCCGTTCATGGCCAAAGAGTTCTGACTCGATCAGGTTCTCGGGCAAGGCGGCGCAGTTCAGGCTGATGAACGGCTTGTTCCGCCTGCTGCTCAAGGCAACGACAGCGCGCGCCACCAGTTCCTTGCCCGTGCCGCTCTCCCCACGAACGATCACGTTGATGCGGCTGTCCGCCACCTGTGAGATCGCGTCGTAGACGCGCCGCATGGCTTCGCTCGCGCCCACCAGGTCTTGGAACTTGCTCCGCTCCAGCACCTGCTGCTGCATGCGCGCCCGTTCCATCTCCTCGAGGCGCTCTTCGAGCGTCGTCTTGAGTACCAGGCGCAGCTCGGAAAGATCGATTGGACTGCGAAAGTGGGCATCGCTGCCTGCTTCGATCGCCTGCTTCTCCAGCACACGGGCGCGCGAGCGGCTGAGCGAGATCAGAACCAGGCCGCGTTCCAGGACATGCAGCTCGCGCAGAACCCGGATTCCGGTATCGGCTTCATCGCCCTGGGAGTCGATGTCGACCAACAGCGCCTGGGCTCGCTGTTCACGGACCCAAATTGCCGTATCTCCAAATTGTTTGCGGTGGCGGACCTGGTACCACGGGGTCAGTTCCGGCTCGATCTCACTTAGAAATTCCTCATCCGCGGTGATCAAGCAGACTACAGGAAGAGTCTCGTCAGCTAAGCCGGTCGAACGATGCGGATGGGCCATGTGTCAGTTCATTCTACGGAGCAGACCAGGAAAAGAAAGAGCGGGTCCCTGCGCTCATGGTTTCCAGACCTGCTGTAGAAAGAGGTACCGGTCGCGATGCGGGTCCGGAGCGGCTCCTGACTGCGCGCTTAGCCGCATCACCTGCCAGTTGTCGGCAGCATCATAGACCGGCCAATGGGGCGTTCCAGCACCATTTGGATCACCTGACTTGGCAAAATTGGTCCAGAAGGTTTGCATCAAGTCGGAAAGTTTGTAGTCTTCCGGGGTGAACTTCGCTCCCTTGCGCGAGTCAAGATTGCCGAAGACATACTCAATTTCATCGGAGTGGAAAGCTCCATCAGCAGCAGCATGGAAAGGGTCTCCAGGCGAGGGCTGCGCGAATAAATATCGATAGACAGGGGCGCCCCCGGTCTTGACTTGTGCCTCCAGCCAGGCCCAGGTGGAGTACACCAGGAAGCGGTCGCCGGCAAAGTCCTCCGCTGCACGCAGTGCCTCCGCATCATCGGTAGCGTGGTACACCTTTAGGAATTCTTCGGCCCGCGGGCCGAATTCCTTAACTGCCGTAGCTCTTAGGCCCTCCACGGTGCCCCGTTCCGGATGCTTCAGCACGTCACCGCTGCCTTCATCCCGGTTCCAACCGGCAAGCAAGGGCACGTGGGCCTGATTGCCTGCCGCAAAGATCGCGGCGACGCTTTGGGGTAGGAAGTAGCCATCTGTGTCGGGCTCGAAGGGTGATTTGCCCATACCCTTCCGTGTCGCCAGCTTCAGGATTTCTTCGCTGCTCTCCGCCCGCAGCGCCGCCAGATCACTGTCGCTGCCGGCGCGGCGGAGATAGTCCTCGGTCGCCTTCTCAGCCTCGTCCAGAGGCGGAAAACTTAGCTCCTTGCTGGCAAAAGCCCCGCCGCTTTCTCCGATGGCATGCGCAAACAGGCCCTTTGCAAGCGGCGACGCCATCTGAGCGCTGACGGCAAAAGAACCTGCTGATTCGCCGAAGATGGTTACATTGTCCGGGTCGCCGCCAAAAGCCTTAATGTTGCGCCGTACCCACTGCATGGCAGCCAATTCGTCCATGAGTCCATAGTTGCCGGCTGCATGGTGGGGATCCTCCGCGGCTAACTCGCGGGTTGCGAAAAACCCAAAAATCCCCAGCCGGTAATTCATGGTGACCACCACCACCCCTTTGCGGGTGAGATGTTCGCCGTCCTGACGCGGCTCCGAGGTGCCGCCACCGGCAAATCCACCGCCAAAAATCCAAACCATTACTGGCAACTTGCCTTTGGATTTGGCGGCCGGTGTCCACACGTTGAGGGTGAGGCAATCCTCGTTCTCACCCGGATCGCGGAAGACCATGTCGTCAAAACGTTCCTGCTGGTAGCACCGGGATCCGAAGCTGGTGCTCTGGCGCACACCTTGCCATTTGGCCGCTGCTTGCGGCGGCTTCCAACGCAATGGGCCGACAGGGCGGCGCCGCATAAGGGATGCCGAGAAAGTCGCGCGCCTGCCCGTCGGCGCTCATCTTTCCCTGCACTTTGCCCTGCTCTGTCTTCACCACCAATGGGTTGTCCGCGTGAGCTGGTAAGGAGAAGGCAATCATCCCTAATGCGGCGCAAAGATACCTCGATTTAACACTGTTGAACATGCGCCCTAATCTACCAGATCACCGAGGTGTCGTTGCTCGCCGCACTTGCGCTGCTACACTCAAAACCGGATGCAACCATGTCTTTGTCATTGATCGTAATTAGCGTGGCGTATCTGCTGGGTTCCATCCCATTCGGGTTCCTCCTGGTGCTGTTAGTGAACAAGGAGGACATCCGCGCCAAGGGCAGCGGCAATATCGGCGCCACCAATGTGCTGCGCTCGGGCGCGAAGGGATTGGGCATCCTGACCTTTCTGCTCGACGGCAGCAAAGGTTACGCCGCAGTGGCAGTGGCAGATTTCCTGGGCCGTAACCAGGGACCGGCCACAATGAATAATCTTGCCATCCTGGCGGGACTGTTCGTGATTCTGGGTCATATGTTTCCCGTCTGGCTGCGCTTCAAGGGCGGCAAAGGAGTAGCCACTGCCTTCGGTGTCTTCCTCGCGCTTTGTCCTTCTGGCGGCGCTCTCCGCCTTGGGCTATGGCTCGCTATTGTGGCCCTGACCCGTTATGTCTCCCTGGCGTCGATCCTGGCGGCGCTCGTGCTTCCCTTCCTGACCCTCTGGCTTTCACCGGGCAAATACGGCTACCCCTCCGGGGCACTTGTTTTCGTTTGCTGCTGGAGCGTCATCGTGAAGCACCGGCAAAATATCCAGCGCCTGATGCAGGGCACGGAACATGGCTTCGGTGCACCGAGGAAGACCGGCGCATGAGCCGTATTGCCATCGTGGGCAGCGGCTCCTGGGGAACCGCTCTCGCCCTGAGCCTCGCTCGCCGAGGCGACCACTCCATCGCCCTCTGGTCTCATTCCTCAGCCGTGGGCACCTACCTTCCCGGGTTTCCAATTCCTCCGCAGGTGGAACCGGTGACGGATCTGGCAGCAGCCGTGGTGGGCGCGGAGATTGTGATCAGTGCGGTGCCGTCGCAGCATGTGCGCACGATCTATCACGCCATGGCGCCCTTTCTTGCGCCGGGACAAATCATCGTCAGCGCCACCAAGGGAATCGAGGACCAGACCTTTCTCCGCATGACGCAAGTCATCGATCAGGTGCTGGCCGACCGAAATCTCAGTGGCAGCTTGCCCTGCGGCGCCCTGAGCGGGCCATCGTTCGCGCAGGAGGTGGCATCCGGCGCGCCCACGGCAATCACCATCGCTTTGGCGGATAGCCGGCTCGCCAGCCGGCTTCAGGAAGAGCTCAGCGCGCCGGCCCTGCGGCTCTACACCAACGACGACGTGATCGGCGTGGAACTGGGTGGCGCACTCAAAAATGTCATCGCCATTGCCGCCGGTATCGCCGCCGGGCTGGGACTGGGGCACAACAGCGCCGCGGCCATCATTACTCGAGGAGTAGCGGAGATCACCCGCCTGGCGGTCGCCTGCGGGGGGCGAAGGGAGACGCTTGCCGGCCTTTCCGGCTTGGGTGACCTGGTGCTTACCTGCACCGGTCCGCTTTCCCGTAACCGCGTCGGTCGGGGTTGAACTCGGCCGGGGGCACAAGCTTCCCGAGATTTTGGCACGACTGCAAGGCAAAGTCGCGGAAGGCATACGGACCACATCAGCAGCCCTTGGACTGGCCAAAGCCCACGGGGTGGAAATGCCCATCACTGAGCAGATGGCAGCCATTCTTGAGTATGGCAAGTCGCCGCAGGACGCGATCCGCGAACTAATGGCCCGGCCCGGCCGCGACGAATAAAACCTCCGCCACTTTGCCCCTGCCAGAGAAGCCCTTCACTCTGTCCCTTCCACGGATGACGGGTAAAGATCCGAAAACCGCGGGCTAGTACACTCAACTCATGCCGTATCGAGATGCCTTGTGATTCAGACGCTTTTTGGCAGCCTGGAAGAACCCGAAAAAAAGAGCATATTCGGCCGCATGAAGGAGGCCGTCTCGCGCACCCGCGAGACCCTGGCCGACCGCATCGAAGACATCGTCGCCCTGACCCACGAGGTCGATGAAGCCGCGCTGGAAGAGTTGGAGATGAGTCTCGTGGCCTCGGATTTGGGAATCGGAACCTCCACCGAGATCATCGATGCCCTGCGCGCCCGGGTGAAACGGCACGAAATCCGCAATGGCGCTGAGTTGAAGCAGCTCTGAAGCAGGAGATCCAAGCCATCCTGGACGCCCGGGAAGAAGAGGACTTCTTCAAGCCTAAATACACGGCGCCACCCAGGGTCGTCATGATGGTGGGCGTGAACGGCACCGGCAAAACCACGACCACGGGGAAGCTGGCATCTTATTACCGGCGCCAGGGCAAGACCGTTTTGCTGGCTGCTGCCGACACCTTCCGTGCCGCGGCCATCGAGCAGCTTGAGGTGTGGGGCCAGCGTACCGGCGTGGAGATGATCAAGACCAAACAGGGAGGAGATCCCTCCGCTGTCCTCTTCGATGGCATGCGGGCAGCCCAGGCGCGGGCCATCGATGTCCTCATCGTCGATACAGCCGGCAGATTGCACACCAAGGACAACCTGATGGCCGAACTGAGCAAGATGCGGAGGACCGCCCAGCGGATCATTCCCAGCGCCCCCCACGACGTCCTGCTGGTGATGGATGCGACCACGGGGCAGAATGGCTTGCAGCAGGCGAGGCTCTTTACCGAATCGGCGGGGGTCACCGGCATCGTGCTCACCAAACTCGACGGCACAGCTAAAGGCGGCATTGCCGTCGCCATAGCGCGCGAGCTCAAGGTCCCGGTCCGCTACGTCGGCGTGGGCGAAAAGTTGGAAGACCTTTTACCATTTGACAGCAAGGCGTTCGTAGATTCCCTGCTCGGCGATTAAAGCATTTTGACTTCTGGTGTAGACAAGGAAACAGCTCCAGAGAAGAAAAGCGGCACTTTGCTTAGCCCGAACTGCAGAGTCGAAAGAAACCTCAAGAAAGATCGCGATGCCGGAAATTGATCAGCAGTGGATGGAGCGTGCGTTACAGCAGGCGGAGCGGTCGGTCGGTCTCGCCTCTCCTAACCCGGCCGTCGGGTGCGTGCTGGTTCGAGGCGACGATCTGGTTGGGGAAGGCTTCCACGAGTTTGACCGCCGCGACCACGCCGAGGTTGTTGCCCTTAAGCAGGCAGGATCTCTGGCCCGGGGTGCGACCGCCTATGTGACTCTCGAGCCTTGCAACCACCAGGGAAGAACCGGACCCTGCACGGACGCCCTGATAGCGGCCGGCGTTACCCGAGTCGTGGTGGCAACCGCCGACCCCAATCCGGTGGTTAACGGTAAAGGTATCGCCCGCCTGCGCGAGGCTGGCGTGGAGGTCAGCACGGGCGTACTGCAGGAACAGGCGCGCAGGCTTAACGACGGCTACGCAAAGTTCATCACCGCCTTTCTTCCTTACGTCACTATGAAAGTTGCCACTACGCTCGATGGCCGCATCGCGCCCGCGCACCGCGAGGCCCGTGGTCATTTCTGGATCAGCGGGAGCGAAGCACGGGCCGAAGTGCATCGCATGCGCCACGCCGTAGATGCGCTGATTGTGGGCGTGGGCACGATCATCGCCGATGATCCTTTGCTCACCGACCGCAGCGACCAGCGGCGGCGGCGGCCGTTGCAGCGGATTGTGCTGGACACCAGCCTGCGCACCCCGCTGGACTCTCAGCTGGTCAAAACCGCATACCAGGACGTGCTTATCTTTTTCAGCCATGCCGAGATCGCAGCGCAAAAAGCGCTCGAAGCCCGCGGCGTCCGGCTGCAGCAGATCGCGCATCGCGGACCCCGCATTTCTTTGCAGGATGCTCTGGTGCGGCTGGCGGAGATGCAGATCACCAATGTGCTGCTCGAAGGCGGTGCCGAACTCTATACGTCCGCTCTCAACCAGGGCCTGGTGGATAAACTTATGTTGTTTTATGCGCCCACGTTTTTTGGCAAGGCTGCAGTCCCCATGCTCAGCGCGATCGACGGACTCCCTCAGATTGAGGACTATTCACTGAAACAGTTTGGCCGGGATTTCGCCGTAGAAGCCCGCCTGCACGATCCCTGGTCTGAAATGATCTAATTGAAGTTGACATGTTTACTGGGCTCATAGAAACCACAGGCACCGTCCTTGCCGTCGAACAGCGGGAGGGTTCGCGACGCATAACCATCGCCGCGCCCATCGGAGATAGCGTTACGCTGCGCACCGGGGACAGCATCGCGGTCAGCGGCGTTTGCCTGACCGCGCTCGATATCGAGCCCGGCCGCTTTCACGCCGACCTGGCGGCGGAGACGGTGGCCCGTACTTCCCTTTCCCTCCTCGCACCGGGATCCACGGTAAATCTGGAGTTGCCGACACGGGCGGGCGCTCCCCTCGGCGGCCATGTGGTCCAAGGGCATGTCGACGGAGCGGGCACGCTGTTAAGCCTTCAACCGGTCGATGTGCACGCCGATCCTGCGCTCGCCGATTGGTGGCTTCGCGTTGCCGTGCCCAGCCAGCTAAGCCCCTACATGGTAGAGAAGGGTTCGATTGCGATTGAGGGAATCAGCCTGACCATTGCCCGCTGGGAACGGGGTACGGCGGAGGGTGACGTGGTTTCCGTGGCCATCATTCCCCATACCTACGCACGCACCAACCTGCACACCCTGAAAGCCGGGCAGCCAATCAATATCGAGGCCGATGTGTTGATCAAGTTCATGGAGCAACGCGCGCTGCAGAGCGGCTTCGATCTCAGCGTCGAATACCTGATAGCGAACGGCTATTGAGAACCCCTTTTGGCTTTTTTCCCGGCCCGTGCCCAGTGCTATCATCAAGGTGTGCCGGGTCCTACGCGACGCAACCCCGCCAACCCCGCCAGGTCCGGAAGGAAGCAACGGTAACGGGTCAGTGCGTGCGCAGTAGGTTGCCCGGTACAAACGAAAGCCCGTGACCCTGCCAGCCTCTCCACCCCTCATCGATCCGATTTGCAGATGCCGCACTTGGCACTCGCTCTGTTCACGCGCTTGCTGAATTCCCGGCAGTTTAGTTCTGGAGAAGACTATTGAGCATCGAATTGCGTCCGCGTGCACAACGGCGCGCCAAGATCAGCGCTCTGGGAACCTACGTGCCGCCGCGCATCCTCAGCAATGCCGACCTGGCAACCATGGTAGACACATCTGACGAATGGATCATGCAGCGCCTTGGCATCCGCGAGCGCCACTTGGTCGAACCGGGTATGGCGACCAGTGACATGGCGGTGGAAGCAGCGCGCCGCTGCCTGGCCAATCGAGGCATCATGGCCAGCGAAGTCGAGGTGATCATTGTGGCTACGGTGACGCCTGACATGCTCTTCCCCGCAACCGCCTGCCTGGTCCAGGACAAGCTCGGCGCGCACGGCGCCTGGGGTTTCGACCTTTCCGCGGCGTGCTCCGGTTTTCTCTATGCCCTGCAGGTGGGAGCCAAGCTGGTCGAGTCGGGCGCCCAATCGAAGGTCCTCGTCATCGGCGCCGACACGATGTCGTCGATCATCGACTACACCGATCGCACTACATGCGTCATTTTTGGCGATGGTGCCGGTGCGGTTCTGGTCGAACCCGCCGGAGAGGGCGAGATCGGGCTGATCGACTTTTGTCATGAGATTGACGGTTCCGGAGCATGCGCGCTGAATATGCCGGCGGGCGGCAGTCTCCGCCCTGCTTCCCCGGAAACCATCGCGGCCAGAATGCACTATGTCCACCAGGACGGCCAGGCGGTTTATAAGTACGCTGTGCGCAAGATGGTTGAGACGACCAGCAAGTTGCTTCAGTCCAATAACATCAGCGCGGCGGACCTGGGCTGCTTTATCCCTCACCAAGCCAACAAGCGCATCATTCTCTCTACCGCGGAGCGCTTGGGCCTCCCGCTGGAACGAGTGGTCATCAACATTGACCGCTACGGCAATACAACCGCCGCCACCATTCCCTTGGCCATGCAAACCGCCCTGGACGAACACTGCCTAAAGCACGAGAGCCTGGTGCTGCTAGCATCGGTCGGCGCCGGATTCACCGTAGGTGCCTGCCTCCTCCGCTGGGAGATGTAACCTTAGGGATTTGCCAGGAGAGATCCTCAAACCGGGCCGGCTCGCTAATTCGCGCTAAGCGCGGCGGCCTGTGGCTTCGCCGGACTTCTATCTTGACGCCGAAATTTCCAGAACCCGTACAAAATGGCCGCCACCATAAGGCCCAAATACGCCCACATAAGGATGGTGCTCCAACCGGAGAGGTAATGACGGAAGGCGCGCACCATTGCCCGGCCATAAGCGAGGGCAAGCCAGGTCACCAGCGAATAACGAAAAGCTCGGGCCAAGCCGAAGGAAATAAGGAACTTCCTTCGTGAAACACCGAAGGCGCCGGAGGCCAGCAGGAAAGGCATCAGCGGGAATGGCGGCGGAAGCAATGCCGAGGCGCTGACGGCGAGCGTGCCGTTCTTCTCCACCCAGCCGGTCAGGCGCCGTGCAAACCGCGTCGGAAGATAACGACGGAGCGCCGCTTCTCCGCCTTTGGAGCCGGCGCTCCAGGTGAGATACCCGCCGAATATGGATCCGCCAATGGCCGCAAGGGCCGCAAACACCGGGTCCGCGTGGTGAACCACCAAAAGAATCAACAGCAGATCGGTGCTGCCAGGAAGCGGCAGCGGGACAATCGAGGAATCGATCCCGGACACCACAAAAAGCCCCATGGTGCCGAAGCCCATAAGCCAGTGCAATCCGTGCGCACTGTGGGCGCCCTTGGCTGACTTCACGGCCTGCCCCGTCGCCGCACGTCTGCTAGGTTCCTGGATCATATGTTATTGGACGCATATTCGAGCCTAACCGTCGCAATTTCAATGGAATACCCTACATCAGGCGCAGGGCGGGAGCGGCTGGAAGCGCTCCACATTCAGCAGCATAACGGTAAAACAGGTCGAGTCCGCGGAGGCAGGCCTCATCTAATATGTAGTGAATATTTTTGGTGAGGTAGAAGCGGATAGTCTCTGCCGGCACCGCAATTCGGGTCGACCATTCACTCACCAGATCCTCAATATGCTCGAGCCCATGGTCCCGCGAAGTCTGCAGGTCGTCTACCAGCCTCGAGGCACTGATCCCCGTCTCTTCCAAGGCGCGCGGGTCAACCGCCCAAAAGGCGGAAACCCAAGGCAGTCCGGTGAACCCGTACCACTCGTGCGCCAAGTCCAGGTAGAGCAGCTGCTCGCCGGTGCGGAAGGCGCGGGCTTGCTTATCCTCCAACGCCAGCAGGGCCGGGTCTCCGATCAGCAACGCCGCGTCGGCGACAGCGAGCATCGATTCGAGACGGGGTTCGTGAGGAATAAACACCGCCGGGACTTTCCAGAAAATCTCGAACAGGATGCGGGTATAGGCGCAGGAGGTAAGGGATGAAGTATCAGCCGCAATGGTGCGCACTCCATTCACCCCTTGTTGCGCACGAACCACCAAAATAATGGAACGCACCCGATCGAGCGCGGCCACGGTGCAGCCGGGAACGACCGACAGCGATGGCGTGAGGGCGTGGGCCGCGACGGGAACCAGGCCGATATCAGCCTCGCCAGCGGCCAACTCCGCAGCACAGCTCGAAGGCGTGGTGTAACCGATCTGATAGCGCTCACGCAGGGAGCTGCGCTCGGGCTCGTGCTCGAAGTCCCACATCAAAGGAGCAGGATTGAGGAAGTGGATCGCCGCCATACGGACGCGGCGCTTGCGTTGGAGAGTCACTCATTAGTGTACCTTGGCAGTCAGCAATGAACGGATCCGAAACACAATCCGTAACAGCTTCGGAGAATCGGCTCGCCTGGATCGCCCTTACGCTCACCCCGGGCCTGGGACCGAAACGCATCCTGAAAGCCGCGCAGACAATGCGTGATGTCTCGCGCCTCTTTCAACTCTCCCTGACGGAACTCGAATCGCTGAATTTTCCCGCGCCCTCCGCTCAGTTCATTTTCAGCGGCAAAGCGCGGATCGAGGCGGAGCAGGAGTGGCAACGCGTGCGAGAGCAGCGCGGCGCGATTCTCACCTACGAGGACGCGGATTACCCTGAGCGGTTGCGCGAGATCTTCGATCCGCCGCCGGTGCTCTGGGCGCTGGGCGACTTGCATCTGCTGGCTCGCCCGGCGATTGCCATCGTTGGCACTCGTCACCCCACACCCTACGGTACGGGGATGGCGGAAGTATTGGCGCGGGATCTGGCGAGCCACAGGCTGGTGGTTCTCAGCGGGATGGCGCGCGGCATCGACACCGCGGCTCATCGTGGAGCACTGGCTGCCGGCGGCAGCAGCACCGTCGCTGTCTGGGGAACCGGCATCGATGTGATCTACCCTAAAGAAAATAAATCTCTGGCCGAAAATATCCTCGTTGCTGGCGGAGCCATCCTTTCGGAGTACAGATTGGGCACTTTTCCCGCGCCGCAAAACTTTCCCAAGCGCAACCGCATCTTGAGTGGCATGAGCATTGGCGTGCTGGTGGTGGAAGCGGGGGAGAACAGCGGCACTCGCGTGACCGCCCGTTGCGCGCTGGAGCAGGATCGCGATGTCTATGCCGTGCCCGGGAACGTGACCACCAAAAACGCCTGGGGGCCCAACACGTTGATTAAACAGGGCGCTAAGCTGGTGGCTACGTGGGAGGATGTGTGGCAGGAACTACCCACCCAGGTGCGGCTGCAGCTGGAGGGAGAATTAGGTTTTGCATCGTCAACAGAGCAAACTGCATCGATTGTGGAGGAACTTCCGCTGCAGGAGCCGGAGAAGGTTGTGCTCGCCGCTCTGCGGCACGACGAAGCCGTGCAACTGGATGAGCTGATGGAAAAGCTCGAGCCCAGATTGACCTCATCTGAGATCTTCACGGCTCTGTTCGAACTCGAGCTGGCCAGCCGGATCAAACAACTTCCCGGCAAAAACTACGTCAGACGAATGTAGCTTCTGGCTTATCTACACCAGAAGTTGCAGACACGGAAGTTGCAGACGCAACAGGGGAAAGCGCGTCTTAAAGAGCACGGATCGAGGCTCCCGCCTGGACGCGGATCACGATAAGTAAATAACCCTGAACCTTCCAGGTGGTACAGTCAGTCCCATCGGAAGAGCTTTTTGAAAGGTACGGGCTTCAGCTCGTACGCAAGTAGTAGGGATGGGGTTTAAAAGAACGCAATGAGTAAATCACTAGTGATCGTCGAATCGCCCGCCAAGGCAAAGACGATCAGCAAATATCTCGGAAAAGACTTCACCGTCGAAGCTTCCGTCGGCCATATTAAAGACCTGCCGAAGAACAAGATCGGTGTGGATCTGAGCGACGGCAGTTTCGCGCCCGAGCTAATCGTCATCCCCGGGAAAGAAAAGGTCGTCGACCGGCTGAAGAAGCTGGCCAAGGCCGCGACTGTTATTTATCTGGCTCCTGACCCTGACCGTGAAGGAGAAGCGATCGCCGCGCATCTCGAAGATGAGCTGCGCGGTCTCTCCAAGGGCGACTCGATTCGCCGTGTAACTTTTAATGAAATAACCGCCAAGGCGGTGCACGACGCCTTTGAACACACCCGTGATGTCGATCGCAATCTTGTCGATGCGCAGCAGACGCGCCGCGTCCTCGATCGCATCGTGGGTTATCAGATCTCGCCTTTACTCTGGGACAAGGTGCGCCGGGGCTTATCCGCAGGCCGCGTGCAGACCGTAGCTCTGCGCCTCATCGTCGAACGGGAACGTGAGATCAAGGCGTTTGTGCCGGTCGAGTACTGGACGCTGGACGCCCAGCTTACTCCGGCAAATGAGAAGACTGAGTTCACGGCTCGCTTCATCGGTATCGATGGCGAGAAGGCTACGGTTGAGACCGTGGATGCAGCGGCTCTACCCGGCAAGCCGCAGATGGACGCCGTGGTGGCCGCGCTGGACAAAGCAAAGTGGTCGGTCCAGAACGTGGAGAAGAAGGAGCGCCGCCGTAATTCGACAGCACCCTTTACCACCAGCAAGCTGCAACAGGATGCTTCCCGCCAGTTGGGTTTCAGCGTACGCCGCACCATGGGCGTAGCGCAGCGCTTGTATGAAGGCATTGAGCTGGGCAGCGAGGGTGCGGTAGGCCTCATCACCTACATGCGTACCGATTCCACCCGCGTCTCGCCCGATGCCATCGCCGATGCACGTAAGTGGATCGAACAGAACCACGGCAAAGATTACCTTCCGGCGTCGCCCAATGCCTTCAAAAGCAAGAAGGACGCGCAGGATGCGCACGAGGCCATCCGTCCCACCAGCGTCAGCATGCATCCGGAAGAGATTAAGCGCTATCTCAGTGACGAACAGTATCGCCTCTACCGGCTCATCTGGCAGCGCTTTGTGGCCTCGCAGATGGTCCCCGCGGTCTTTGACCAGACCACCGTCGATATTGTAGCCAAGGCGGATCGCAGCTATAACTTCCGCGTGACCGGCTCAGTGATGAAGTTCGACGGTTTCCTTAAGGTTTACGAGGAAGCCAAAGAAAAGAAGGACGATGAGGATGAGGAGCTCAAGAATCGGCTGCCTGCCCTCGAAAATGGACAGGCGCTGTCGCTGAACGCGCTTCTACCTGAGGAGCACTTCACCGAGCCTCGACCGCGCTTCAATGAAGCGTCGCTGGTGAAAGAGCTGGAAGAGCGTGGCATCGGACGGCCTTCCACTTATGCCACCATCATTAATACGATTCAGGAACGCGAATACGTGCAGAAGGTAGGCACCGGCCGGGGAGCCAAGTTCGTCCCCACTGAGATCGGCTTCGTGGTCACCGATCTTCTGGTCGCCAACTTCCCTTATATCTTCGATCCGCAATACACAGCCAAGCTCGAAGAAGAGCTGGACGATATCGAAGACGGCAAAGAATTGTGGACCGACTTGCTAGGTGCTTTTTATGGGCACTTCGAAAAAGAGCTCGTGCATGCCGGCAAGCACATGGAAAACATCAAGCGGATGGAGAAGCCGACGGACGAGAAGTGCGACGTCTGCGGTTCCCCGCTGGTCTTGAAGTGGGGTAAATTCGGCAGCTTCTTCGCCTGCAGCACTTACAACAAGAAAGATCCGGCCAGCTGCACCTTCACCAAGGAGAATTTTGCCGCGAAACCGGAGATGAGTGCGCAGGAAGGCGAGGAACAGGCGGAGGAGTACTGCGAAGCCTGCGGCCGGGTCATGGTGCTGAAGCGGGGACGCTTCGGCGCGTTCATGGCCTGCCCCGGCTACAGCGAAGATCCTCCCTGCAAGACCACGCGCAAGCTGACCCAGAAACAGCAGCAGAAGGCGCCTCAGCCACTGGACGAGAATTGCCCCAAGTGCGGCTCACAGCTGGTGCTGCGCAATGGCCAGTATGGAGAATTTGTCTCCTGCAGCGCCTACCCCAAGTGCAAGTACATCAAGCAGAACATTATTGAGGGCATGAAGTGCCCCAAGTGCGGCGACGGAGACATCGCTGAGCGGAAGGCACGGCGCGGCAATCTGTTCTACGGCTGTACCAACTATCCGAAGTGTGACTTCACCTCCAACAACAAGCCGGTCCCGGAAAAATGCCCGGAATGCGGCAGCCCCTATCTGCTGGAGAAGACGCGCGCGGCCGGGGTCTTCCTGGTTTGTCCCAACAACCGCAAGTCAGCCGCGGAAGACGAAGCGCCCAAGAAGAAGGCCAAGAAGGGCGCGGCGGTCGAGGAACCGAACCAGGTGGTCTGCACCTACGCGCGCAAGATTGCTGAGCCGCAGGTGGAATCCGTCGAGGCCATGCGCTACCAAACCAAGGCAGAAGCACTTCCAGTCGCTTGAACCATGTCAAACCGGGTCGCAATCCGGCCTTGCCCTGAGCTTGCCATGACGCGAAGCTGGGCGTACAACTCTAGGTGCGGTTGTTTCACCCTACTCTGCCGCATGGAGCAAGCAATGAAATTATTCGTGGTAGTTTTGGCGTTATCGACAATACCCGCTATGGCCGCGGATATGAGTGCCGCAAAGGTCAACGGTTATATCAGCGATTCCAAGTGCGGAGCAATGCATAACGGCTCCGCCCCCAATGCGGCCTGCGTTAAAAAATGCGTCGACGGCGGAGCAAAGCCGGTCTTTGTGGATGACGCCAAAAAAACCGTCTACACCATCGATGATCCGGATGCGGTCAAGGGTCATTATGGGCACCACGTCGCCGTTCTGGGCAAGGTGAACGATTCCGACAAGACGATCCACATCGCCAGTGTCTCCATGCTTCCCGACCAAGGCAAGAGTGGCGCGTCGGAGATGCACTAAACCCTGTAACTAACCCCTCAATTATCCTGCGGCAGTGTCTGGGTTTCACTTAGGCACTGCCGCGACTACCCCCTTGGCTTCCCGCTGGGTGCGTCCGTGCGTCTAATGAGCGCGTCTAATCTCTGGCCTTATTTAGGTAGTCGATCACCTGCTTCGGATCGAAGCAGCTTGGCGGGATACCAGAGTGGGCGTCCATCTGCTAAGGTGGGAGAGGGTAGGAAGGAACGAAGAACTAACCCAGTTATGGCAAAGGCAACCTGGAACGGCAAAATAATCGCGGAAAGCGACACGATAGAGATGGTTGAGGGCAATCTCTACTTTCCGGAGAGCTCACTTAAGCGGGAATACTTCCGCCCTAGCTCAACGATCTCGACCTGTCCCTGGAAGGGACAAGCGAGATACTACAGCCTGCTGGTGGACGGACAAGAAAATCAGGATGCCGCATGGTACTATCCGGACCCCAAGCCGGCAGCCCGCAACGTCAAGAATCACGTAGCCTTTTGGCGCGGAGTTGAAGTCGAAAAGTAGGATCCATGGCCGTGCCGGCCAAAGCATGGCCGTGGCAGCTGTGCTTCTGAGCCTGCCGATTCTGTCTTCCCAAAGGGCAGCCAGCCAGCAGGTTCCGCCGGCGGCCCAATCCAACCAAGTCCCCGCGCGATCCAACCAAGCACCGGCCCCGAACAGTCAGCAGAGAGACCTTGAGGTTCTGCGCAGACTGGAAGAGGAGTATCTGCGCGCCGAAATTGAAGACGATACGGCGATTGCAGGTACGATTCTCGCCGAAGACTATGTGGGCCTCAGACCGGAC
Source organism: uncultured Acidobacteriaceae bacterium (assembly GCA_963815175.1). Lineage (GTDB taxonomy): Bacteria > Acidobacteriota > Terriglobia > Terriglobales > Acidobacteriaceae > PALSA-350. Next base: position 82,062 of record CAWFGM010000001.1, on the reverse strand, counting down.
GGTTCAACCGCCACCAAGGCTGATGTCATTAACAATCTGGCCCGCCATGAGCGTCGTCGAGAGCCGTATCTCATCACCGCCACAAATATGCGCGAGCACCTCTTTGGCGACACCGCGTGCTTGACCTACACCAAGGTCTACACCAAGCCTGGAAGCCAAACCGCGTACAGCGAGAACGTCCTTCATCTTCTCACCCGGCGGGGTGGCATCTGGCGTCTTCAACTCAGCAGTCCCCTTCCCGCTCCCAGGACGAAGTAATCTCGCAGATCTCTGCAAGGAAAGCACTTCTGCGCCATCGATTTGGGGAGTCACGGAAACGGTTCCCCGGGAGTACTCCGCGGCTCTGTTTTTGTTTTTCCGGCACCCATCTCTGGGATAATGAACCCACTCTGGCGTTCTGAACTGGCGGCCGTTCCTGGCGGGATACGCAGGCGGCAAGCCCCGCGTATCCCCCGATGAAGCCAATCGCAGTGGCACTGACCCCGACCCGCAACCGTCGCCTGAATGAAGTTACGGGCATGGTGCTCCTTGTGGCCGCGAGCCTCCTCTTCCTTGCCCTTGCCTCCTATCACCCTACAGATCCATCTCTTAATACGGTGGGTGGCTCCGTCGCAGGCCGGCAGGCGCACAACTGGACCGGGCTGATCGGCGCGACCGTCAGCGATCTGTTGCTCCAGTTGGAAGGGGTCGCAGCCTTTTTCGTCCCCTTGATGCTGGGCGCTCTTGGCTGGACGTGGCTACGCTCGCGCCCAGCCGGTTCCCCAACCGCGAAGATCTCCGGGGTTCTGCTGTACCTGGTTTTTGCTCCGGCCGTCTTCGGCCTGATCCCGGGCCATCTGCGCTGGATGCATGCCCTGCCTATTGAAGGCCTGACTGGGCGCCTGGTGGGGGATACCCTGGTCCACTACCTCAACCTGCCCGGCGCCGCCATCGTGATTGTGAGCATGGTGGTCATTTCCCTCTACCTCTCCACCACCTTCAGCTTCAGCACGGCTCAGCAGTGGATGGCAATTCGCTTCGCCTTCGCTTACGCGTGGCGCGACCGCTTCCGCAACTGGTATTTGGCCTGGGCCAAGACGCGGGCGGAAAAGTCTGCCGCCAGACGCGATGCCATGCAAGACAGCGCGCTCGAGAAAATGCACAAGGCGGCGCGGAAGGCTACGGAAAAAGTCGCAGGCAGGCAGGCGCGGCGGCCGGAAAACGAGGACCCCGCCCCGCGGCGTGCTTCCTTTGAAGACGTAAGTGCCGCGGAGGCGCCCGGTCCTCATACCCCGTCGCTCTGGAACCAGATGCCGCGAACCAGTATTCCCGATCGGGAATTGGAAGAAATCGACCCTGATGCCGATCTGCCCCAAGAAGCAGAAGATCCCGCACCCGCGGTTCGGGCTCAGGCTCAGCGTCCCGCGCAGGCCGCTCAAGCCATCTCAGTAAAAGGGAGGGCCGATGCGGAAGCCAAGCAAGTCACCCTTGCCCCGCGGTCGGTCAGCGGTTTCAGCTTGCCGCCGAGCACTCTACTTCACCGCAGCGATGAGTCGCAGATCGTGCGCGAAGAGGATTTGCGTAGTCAGGCCCGGATTCTGGTCGAGAAGTGCGCGGAGTTCGATGTGCGCGGCCAGGTGGTGCAGATCAATCCCGGCCCGGTGGTCACTACCTTCGAATTCCGCCCTGAAGCCGGAGTCAAGTACAGCCGTGTGACCGGCCTGGCGGAAGATCTATGCCTGGCCATGCGTGCCGAGAGCATTCTCATCGAGCGCATGGCGGGAAAGAGCACCGTCGGCATACAGGTGCCCAATCACGACCGCGAAACCATCTGGCTGCGTGACGTGATCGAAGCAGAGAGCTTCACAGAAACCAAATCCAAACTGACCTTGGCCATGGGCAAGGACATCAACGGGCGCATCGTGACCGCCGATCTGGCGACCATGCCCCACGTGCTGATCGCCGGTTCCACGGGCAGCGGCAAATCGGTCGCTATCAACGCCATGATTATGTCCGTGCTCTACAAGGCAACCCCGCAACAAGTGCGGCTGATCCTGGTTGATCCCAAGCGGGTAGAGCTGGGCATGTACGAAGGCATCCCCATCTTTTCACGCCCATCATCACTGAGCCCAAGCTCGCGGCCAATGCCTTGCGCAATGCGGTACGCGAGATGGAGCGGCGGTTAAAACTGCTGGCCTCGCGCAGTGTCCGGAATATCGATCAGTACAACAAGCTCTTCGACAATCAGACGCCGAGCCTCTTCGATGAGGGGGAAGCGGAGCAGCCGCTGCCCCACATGATCATCATCATCGATGAGTTGGCCGATCTGATGATGTTGGATAAGGCCAACGTCGAGGAGGCCATCACGCGTCTGGCGCAAATGGCGCGCGCCGTCGGCATCCACCTGGTGCTGGCCACGCAGCGGCCTTCGGTCGACGTCATCACCGGCCTGATCAAAGCCAATGTGCCCACCCGGATCTCGTTCCGCCTGGCCACCAAAGTAGACTCGCGGACGATCCTGGACTCGAATGGTGCCGAGGCACTCCTAGGGCGAGGCGACATGCTGTTCCTACCCCCTGGGACTTCCCGCTTGCAGCGGCTGCACGCTCCCTTTGTCACCGAAAAGGAAATCGCTGCCGTGGTTGGCTTCTGGAAGAGTCAGGGCGAGGCGCAGTACGTGCAAGGCTTTCTCGAGTCTCCCCGGGATGAAAAGGGCCGTGACCTCGATGCCGATCCAGAGGATGGCGACGGTAACGACGAGCTGTTTGAGGATGCGGTACGGTTGGTCCTGGAATTCGGCAAGGCCTCTACTTCCCTGCTGCAGCGGCGTCTGCGCATAGGCTATGGCCGCGCCGCTCACTTGATCGACATGATGGAGCGCGACGGAATCGTAGGCCCGGCTGACGGCTCAAAGCCCCGCGAAATCCTCAAACCGCCCGACTGGCTCAATCAAGTCGAACCCGCGCTGCGCTAGGTCCAGATTCGCTGCCGGTGGAGTTGAACAGCAGGTCCCTCCCTTCCGCTACCCCGGATTTCCTGTTGAGGTTGGTGGCGTTGGCGAACTTCATGCGGCTTTCTTTGCGGAAAGCCGCACGCCGGCGTCTCTGAGTGCCGCGCAGTAGGAAATCCGGGTACGCTCCAGTCGGCATGACAAAGTTTGGGTTTGTTCTTTCCTTCACAGTCGTGATTTGGATGGATGGACCTGCCGCTTCGCGCTTTGCGTGCGGCTCTTTCAATCCCACTAGCCGATCCCCGCTGGAAGCGCCGCCCTAAACTTTGTCATCCCGAAGCGAAGCCGAGGGACCTGCTGTTCCACTCCCCTACCCACGGAGCCGCAACCAGTCCCTTTGATAAGCGAAGCTCACCGCCAGCAACAACACTCCCAGGAAAAGAAAACTAAGCACACGAAATCCCTGGCTCTCGTGGCTGACGCCGTTGAAAAAAACCATCCCGATACTAAACGCAAGTAGAACCAGAGCCTGCCAGCGTAGAAAAGCGCTGCGGCGCAGAAAACCTACCGTCATGAGAGCGGAACCATAAAGCATGCACCAGGCGCTGTATGTGAACCAACAAGCAATGTCGCGGCGCTCCCGCTGGCCATAAGCACCACAGAAATCACGAAAGAAGCCCGCCCCGCAATACCAGTAGTGATGAACCTCCAGGCAAACGGCAACCAGAAGGGTGAGGCTGAAAGCGACGCTGGCGAAGCTGGCCAGATAACCCCAGCTCCCAAAAATGCGCGCCGGCGAAGGATGAGCCCTGAGCTCAACCAAACTGAGCCCGGTCACCGCGGCGAAAACGGCTGCGCCTATCAGGCTGGTGGCGAAGTGCATGTTCGTGGCAACCGCTAACGGCAGCGGCCTCCAGGCGATCCAGTCCACCCATAGTGACCAGGCGGAGAGAGTCAGTACCGCGGTGGCAAAGACGCGCATAGCCGCGTGCGAGCCGGCCTTGGCCAAGGCAACCAGGACCAGCGATTCCCCCAGCCAGCATAAGGTCACAACGTAGCCGTGGAATTGCAGTGGAACGGCCACGGTGACGAATAGTATGCCGAGCCCAAGATAAGTGCGCGAGGCCGCAACCGCGCTGGGTGCGCGTGAGCCGGCAGCCAACAACAGGCAGGCCAGAGCCAAGGCAACAGTAACCCACGGGCGCACGGAGTGCTGGTCCTGAGCGCCGAGAAGCACCATCAACCCTATCCACGTCGCGATTGCATTGGTGATCGGGAAGACTACGGGGAAAACCGGGTCCCGCGCATTGGCTTGGCGCAGGATCAGGAAAGGCGCCAGGGCGAAACCGGCAAAAAAGAGACCCAGAAAACACCCCGTGACCAGCAAGCGGGAGGGATCGTCCTCGCTTAAGGTCCAGCCAAGGTAATAAACCGCCGTTCCCAGCAAAGCAGCCCAAGCCATCCGTTTCCATGGGTGCTCCGCCAGCAATAACAGAGCGCCCGCGTTCAGCAGGGCCAGGTAGGAGAAGAGAAAGATCGCGCTATCATGCCCCATCGACAGCAGCGCGGGCGTCGCCAAGCCGCCGGCCAGGGCATACATGCCCAGCAACTCCGAATGCTGACGCCGGGCAAGCACCGCGTTGGCGATGGTGACCGCCGTCATGGCAAGAAAAATAAGCCAGTTCGGCGCCAGGTGATAAACGCTGGATGCAGCCCAGAGCGAGAGATACGCGATGCTGGTGCCTAAAGCCTTCAGGCTGTAGGAGAAAGCGGGAAATCCCTTGCGGCGAAAGCGTTCCGACCAAACCACCAATGCGGCGGCACAGGCCAGGCCGATCGCGATCCGAACTCCGGGCCCTATCCAGTCGCGATCAAAGGCCAGTTTCAAAAACCAGGCCATGCCGATGAGCACGGCCAAGATGCCGATACGGTTCAGGAGTTGGGCCCCGATCCGGCTCTCCAGCGACAAACCCGGCTTGGCGCCTGCGGGCGAAGGTCCCATGCTCCTGGGAGGAGGCGGGGGGTGGGTCACGTCTCCGGCCCGGCCAGCGTCCGGTTGGGCTGCCCGTACTCCCTGCATCGCCGTCTCCAGGGAGGCGACGCGGGCTGACAATTCCGCCACTTGTTGCCGGAGATCGTCGTCGGAGGCCATAGCAACGACTCTAGAGCATTTCCTGGCCGCTGGGGGACGTGCGCCGGCTAGATCCTGACGCAGCGGCATACGTTACTATGGTGTAGGCCGGTAACTCATAGTGGTACCGTTTTGCAAAGAATGGCTTAATCTTCGAGAGGAAGCCTATCCAAGGAGAGCATCCCCCTTTGCTAACCAGGTCGACTGGAATCGAACCCCGGCACAAAGTTCTGCTGGTGGATGATGATGCCGTGAGCCTTGAACTGATGGCTGTGCTTCTCGCTCATGAAGGCCACCAGGTGCTTCGCGCCAATGACGCCGGAGCTGCACTCGCGTTTCTCGCAGCCGATAAGGCAGCTCGCCCGGATGTGCTGCTGGTAGACCTGCAGATGCCCGGTGTCTCCGGCGGACAACTAGCGGAAAAAATTCGCGCCCTGGAAGGCCCGGAGCCCCTGCTTCTGGCGATGAGTGCGACCGAAGTCCAGCGGCAGCAATTGCTTGCCTTTGACGGATTTCTGCTCAAACCGCTTGCCCTGGGTGACCTGCGCAAGGCGTTGAAACCGAAAAAGCGCGGCCGCGCGCCCGGAGTCCGCATTGCCCATCCCGGAAGGGCGGCAGCGATACCCGCCACCAAGCCCGTGGCGCCACCCTCGAATGCGCCAGCCCTCGATATGGCGGTGATCGCAAAGCTGCGCGCCATGATGCCGGTCGAGGCACTGCATGACGTGGTCGCAGCTTGCATTGCGGACACCCGGACCTGCGTCGATACCCTGCAGAACCAGATACGGTCGGGGGACTCTACCGCTGTGTGTCAGTCCGCTCATCGCATCAAGGGCGCGGCCTCCATGATCGGCGCCACCCGCCTCGCCGGGCTCGCCGCAGGCCTTGAAGTGGGGGGTTACAAAGAAGCGGCCACCCCCGTCGTTTTGAAGGATTTACTGAATGCATGCAGTGACTTGGAGCGTATGCTTTTGGCAGGTAAATTTGCGTCAACCCAGGGCCCCCAATGACCACATCAACCATCGCAGCAACACCTAAGAACAGCAACGACCGCCTCCACCAGATTCGTATCGTTATCGCCGACGACCACCCGGTAGTGCGTATCGGCGTACGGAACATGCTGCAGAGCGATTCAGCCCTCGATGTAATCGGAGAGGCATCGGATGGCGATGAAGCTATCACCGGAACGCTCGAATTGTTGCCCGACATCCTCCTTCTCGACCTGCAGATGCCTCGTCTGCCCGGCTTGGAGGCGATGCGCGCCATCATGAGTGGTTCGCCAACCGTGAAGATCCTGCTGTTGACCAGCACCATTACCACCCAGCAGATCATTGAAGCGCTGCAGATTGGCGCCCGGGGCATTGTGCTGAAAGATGCCTTGGCCGACCACCTCACCACTGCTATCCGGGCAGTCTCCTCAGGGGATTATTGGATTGGCGGCAAACGAGTCGTAAACCTTGTGGGCGCGTTGCACGAGTTAATGCAGCAAGCCGCCGTTCCCGAGCGCAAAACCTATGGCTTGACCCCGCGCGAACTGGAAGTGGTCGGGTGCATCGTCGAAGGTTGCAGCAATCGGGATATTGCCAAGCAGTTCAGCATCAGCGAAGAGACCGTGAAGCGGCATTTGTCGAACATTTTCGATAAAACCGGGGTCTCGACCCGTCTGGAACTGGCATTGTTTGCTATCGCCCACCAGTTGGTTGCCCTGCAGACCTAAATCTTTTCCTTCCGCCGGATTCCCACCTCAAGCGGTATTCCTAAGTCGGTTCGATTCGGAATACCGCGCCGGTCACTACTCCGCATCTAACCGCGCTATCCTCAATTTGCATCAAATTTATACGAAGGCGCCATTGTGGCGCCGTGGGATTTACATGGGCTCGATTCATCGAGCCCATCGCATTTGAACGCATTGAACCTGCAAACTGGAGTCTCGCCAACATGATCACAGAAAGACTGGTCCTCGCTGCTTTACTTTGCACTGCTTCCGGCCCCATTTATGCCCAGGAGCCAAACCCGACCGCCCAGCAACAGCCCCAGCAACCCGTCATGCCGACGGAAACCGAGAATCATGTTCCTCTGTACAAGATTCAGGTCGTCGGCCGGGATATTCCGGCTATCAATTATTGGCACCGTAGTGGGAGCACGAAGATCGGATTCGCAGGAACCAGCCTCCTGCCCCAGGGAAAAGGAGAGGCAACCGTAAGCAGCAAGGGGCAAACGTTCATCAATGCTAAATTTCAGGGCTTTGTGCCGGCCAACAGTTTCGGTCCCGAATACCTGACCTACGTGCTGTGGGCGATCACTCCGCAGGGCCGGCCAGTGAACCTGGGCGAAGTCATGCCTGGCAACGGCAAGGCCGAAATGAACGTGACCACGAGCTTCCAGCAGTTTGCCCTGATCGTGACGGCTGAGCCCTACTTCGCGGTAACCACTCCGAGCGACCTGGTGGTGATGCAGAACACGGTCAACAAGAATAAGACGACGGGCATTATCGACACCGTGAATGTGCACTTCAACCTGCTGCCGCGGGGAGCTTACATGCAGACGGCCGGCCAGCACGCAGTGCTGAACCCGGTGAAGCCAAACGACAAATCGCCGCTTCAGCTGTACGAGGCCATCAATGCAATCCAAATCGCGGAGGCCACGGGTGCGGCTAAATATGCTCCGGATATCCTAGCCAAAGCTAAACAGGAATTGGAAAATGCGCAGGCGCTCGACAGCAAGAAGAGCCAGCGCAAGGAGATGATCACTTATGCTCGCGGTGCGGTGCAGGATGCTGAAGACGCACGCGTAAGCACACTGCGCAAGATCCGGGAGGACGAGCAGCACCAGCAGCAACTGGCAGTGCAGCAAGCCCAGGAAGCCGCGCAGCAAGCCCAAATCGCTGCCCAACAGCAGGCTTTGCAGCGCGCTCAGGCTGATGCCCAAAGGGCCCAGGCAGAGGCAGCGGCGGCAAATGCGAGGGCCGCGCAGGCAGCAGCGGAGCATAGCGCTCAGCAGGCAACCGACCAGACTGAACAGATGCGGGAACGCCTGAAGGCGCAGTTGAACCAGGTTCTACAAACTCAAGAGACAGCGCGCGGATTGATCGTGAACTTGTCCGACGTACTGTTTGACACTGCCAAATACACGCTGAAGCCCGATGCCCGCGAAAAACTCGCTAAGGTATCCGGAATCCTGCTTGCGTATCCGGACCTGAAAGTACAGGTTGAGGGATACACCGACAACGTAGGCGGCGACCAATACAACCTGACTCTCTCGCAACAGCGAGGCGATGCGGTGCGCGCTTATCTCGTTTCGCAAGGCGTCAGCCCTAACAACATCACTGCGACCGGTTATGGCATGAGCAACCCGGTTGCAGACAATGCGACGGCCGCAGGACGAGCACAGAATCGCCGCGTAAACCTGGTAGTGTCGGGCAGTGCAATCGGCGTGCAGCAAACCGCGCCGGCGGCGCCGCCGGCTCTGCCCCAAGGAACGAGCAATCCACCACCCCAGTAACATTTAACCCAGTCGATCGACCCGGATTTCCTGCGGCTTTCAGTAAGGAAAGCCGCAGGAGATTCGCCAACGCCAACGAGCTCCACAGGCAATCCGGGGGACTAGCCGGGCGCACAGGATATTCTGGGCGCCCGATTTATTTGTGCTTAGGCACTGCGGAAAAAAGCAGCTCAACCATGCGCGAAAACTCCACTGCGCTGGTTCCCTCACGAAAGGACGGGTGCCCCACATCTCGCGAAAAACGAGCGAGATGTGGGCACCCGCCCCTCTGTTAGGCAACCAAAGTTACTGTGGGAAGATTGCGGTTATCATCACCAGGCAGAATGGAGGCCGCGGAAGATGAAGATAGCACTGCTCGGGCTGGGAAAGATGGGAACACCGATAGCTCGCTTGCTGCTTAAGCACGGTCACCAACTCACGGTGTGGAACCGGACAGCTGCAGCCGCGGAGCCGCTGGCTGCTGAGGGCGCACTGGTTGCAGCATCGCCCACCGAAGCAGTTACCGGGATGCCGATTGTCTTCACCATGCTCAGCAACGATGCGGCGACGGAATCCGTCGTCTTCGGCAGCGACAACAGGCCGGGCATTCTCGGCGCGATGGATGCAGACGCAATTCATGTCTCGCTCTCCACCATCAGCGTCAAGCTTTCCCGTCTGCTGGGGGAATCGCATCAACAACACCGGCAGCACTTTGTTGCCGCGCCGGTATTCGGCAGGCCCATGATCGCGGAGCAGGGCAAGCTATGGATCGTCGCGGGCGGAAACACGCTGGCGGTGGAACGGGTGCGTCCCCTGCTCGAGGCTGCCAGCCGCGGAATGACCGTCGTTTCAGAGGAACCATGGCGAGCGCACGCTCTCAAGCTGGGCGGCAACTTCATGATCGCCGCGATGGTGCAGACGATGAGCGAGGCCTTCATCTTCGCTGAGTCGCAAGGCATTGCTCCGGATCTCTTCCTGGAGACGGCAAACAGCGCGCTCTTCCAGAGCGCCTACTACACCCGGTACAGCGAGACCATTCTCCATCCACCGCAGGTACCCGGAGCCACAGTCGCCATGGGAAGCAAAGATATAGGTTTGTTCAGGGATGCTGCCGCAGCCGCTCACCAGCGTCTGCCGTTAGCTGATTTGATTGCCAATCAACTACATCTCGCGCAAGAGGCGGGGATGAAAGACGTGGAATGGGCTGCGGGCCAGTACCGCATCGCCCAATCAGTCGCCGGGTCAGGCTCAGGAGAGCAGGGCAATGCGGGATTCAATATCGGCTAAGGCGGCTTCCAGCGCAGCCCGCCGCACTGGGCTCGACGTGCGCTCGGAGAGAATGCGCTCACGTTGCAAGTCGAGTTCCTGCCTTTGCCGCTCTCGCTTTGCACGCTCCAGCCCGTTTTGCTTGGAGGCGTCAGGATTTGTCCCCGAAGCGGTTAGAGTTGCGGACGACTGCTGCTCTTCAACAGATTTGCTTTCCCAGCCACGTGCCATATATCTATGGTACGTCATCGGGGGAACCGCTCACAGACGAACATCTTAGTTTGGGCGCCCATTGGCGTCCGGAAAAGCAACACAGTGCCGCAATCTTATTGTTTTTGGCGGCCATTTCATACCACTACCAGCTGCAGGTGAGGAATTATGAAAGTATGGCAAATTCAATCGTTCGGGATCGAGCGACTCGTTTTGGAACAAGTACCACAACCGCACCCTGGGCGCGGGGAAGTGTTGGTGAAAGTTCACGCGGTGTCGCTGAACTATCGCGATCTGCTGATGGTACGTGGCCACTACAACCCTAAGTTGCCATTGCCTCGTATCCCCTGCTCAGACGGAGCAGGAGAGGTGGTCGAGGTGGGTGACGATGTGAAGGCGGTGAAGGTGGGTCAACGTGTGGCTGGAATCTTCATGCAGAATTGGCTGGATGGCCCTCCCACTGCGGAAAAGAGCCGCGGTGCTTTGGGCGGGGACATCGATGGCATGTTGGCCGAATACGTATTGCTGCCACAAAGCGGCGTCGTGGGCATTCCCGAACATCTCTCCTTTGCAGAAGCCGCTACCCTTCCCTGTGCCGGGGTCACCGCATGGAACGCATTGACCAACGCGGGGCAGATCACACCTGGCGATGTAGTGCTCACTCAGGGTACTGGGGGAGTCTCGATCTTTGCCCTGCAATTCGCGAAGATGATGGGAGCAACTGTGATCGGTACTTCAAGCAGCGATGAAAAACTGGAGCGGGCCAAAACTCTCGGAATGAACGCTCGCCTCAACTATCGACAAACTCCGGATTGGGCCAAATGGGTGCTGCAGGAAACTAACAATCGCGGCGCCGATTTGATTGTCGAGGTGGGCGGAGCAGGCACCATCAGCCAGTCCCTGCAAGCCGTACGCACCGGCGGAACGGTAGCGCAGATCGGAGTGCTGAGCCAATCGGACGAGCCGCTGCCGATTGCGCCGCTGCTTCATCGCCAGGTCCGGCTCCACGGCGTTTATGTGGGATCACGAGCCCACTTCGAAGCCATGAACCGGGCAATTGCGGCCAGTCAGCTACGTCCAGTGGTGGACAAAATCTTCGCCTTCGCGCAGGCTCGCGAGGCTCTTCTCACCATGGAAAAAGGGTCTCATTTTGGGAAAATCGTAATTCAGGTTGTTGCTTGAGGGTCGGATTCCGCCCCCGAGGACTCGTCTATCTAATTGAATCTGCTGGGCTATCAGAAGGTCAGTAACTTTCGGGTGATCTGCTGGAACGAAAGCTGTATTTTCCTTACGACAAACGCGACATTTTCGTGCAGAATGCATCTTAACAGTACGTTTTTGCACGACAACCCGAGGTTCGACAAGGGGAGCGATTTTTATGAAATGGATTCAAAGCCTGCTTGGTTTTTTCTACGACATTGTTTTTGGCTGCCGCCATTGGAGTCAGACGAGGCCGTTCACGTTGGAGCAGCAAACCTATAAGGTTTGCCTGGACTGTGGGAAGCAGATCTATTACTCACCGGAGCGCATGACGCCGCTGAGCGCACGGGAAGTGCGCCGCATGAAGGCTGCCACCGCTGGTCCAGTCACAGTTATCGGTACAACGATGCCCGCGGGCAATCTCTTTAGCCGGCGTGCAAATAAATCGAACGCGGCTGCTTAAAGTTTTCGAGCGATCACAGCCGCCAGAGTTCAAGCTCCGTATCGTTGGCGCACACAGCGTGCAGCCCGATACGGAGCTTCTCTTTGTTGCGACCGCCCAACGGAACGAGCATCTCTTCTCGCGTCTCATACTCCACTTACAACAGAGATGCGCTCATGATGGCAAAGGTTGGGATCAGTGATCGTCGAAATTCGCGGCTTGACCAAGGTATACCAGGAAAAGCAGCGCGTGGTCGCTGTCGATGGCATCGACCTCTCGGTTGAGCAAGGCGAGATCTTCGGCCTGCTGGGACCGAATGGGGCAGGAAAGACGACCACCATCAGCATCGCAACCACCCGTGCTTTGCCCACCAGCGGCCAAGTGACAATCGGCGGAGTAGACGTAGTCGCAAGACCGGCGATGGCGCGGCGCAACATAGGAGTGGTCCCGCAGTACAACACCCTCGACCGTTCGCTCACGGTCTTCGAAAATCTCTACTTTCACTGCCGCTATTTCGGGTTTTCCGGCGCCGCCTCGAAGACCCGCGCGCAAGAGCTACTGTCACAGTTTCATTTACAGGAGCGGGGCGGGAGTTTCCCCTCTCAGCTCTCCGGCGGCTTACAACAGCGGGTACAAATTGCCCGCGCCATCGCCCATCGGCCCGCGGTTCTGTTCCTCGACGAGCCCAGCGCGGGGCTCGACCCGCAAAGCAGAATCGCCATGTGGGAGGCCGTCAAAGGATTGGGCAGCGAGGGGATCACCGTGGTACTGACCACCCACTACATGGAGGAAGCCGATGAAATCTGCGATCGCGTAGCGATTATGGATCACGGCAAACTGCTGGCGCAGGATACCCCCGAGTTGCTCAAGACCACCCTGGGCGCGCAGACCATCTTTGAGCTCAAGTTGCGCCAGATGGAGGGCTCAACGGAGTTGATAAAAACGCTGCAAAGGCTGCCCAATGTGGCCTCGGTCGAAGCTATCAGCGATGGACTTCGGGTCTTCTCCCAGGGCACGGACGGCCTGCTGCCGCAGATTGTGCAAGCGGCCCAGAGCCTCGGCTTGCGCGATATCTCTATCAATGAGCCAAGCCTGGAAACAGTCTTCATCCGCCTCACGGGGAGGGATCTCCGTGACTAAAGCTTTCGCTTCTCAATGCCAGGTTCGGCTTTCAGTCCTGCTGGAAAGATGGCCTCAATTATGACGACGCGGGCACCCTACGTCTCCGCCTTCCTGGGCCTGATGCTGCGCGACTTGCGCGTTCTGGGCCGCGAGCTGGGACCGTTTGCGGTCCGTATCGTGATGCAGCCATTGCTCTTTCTTTTTGTCTTTACCTATGTCTTTCCGCATTTGGGGCAAGGCAATCCAATGGCTGCGGGCGGGGGCACTTTCGCCACGATCCTGCTCCCCGGCTTGATGGCCGTCGCCATCATGTTCAGCGGCATTGCCGCGGTGGCGCTGCCCTTGTCGCAGGAATTCGGCATTACCCGCGAAATCGACGATCGGGTCATGTGTCCGCTGCCGGTCGCCGCAGTCGCCGTGGAAAAAATCTGCTTCAGCGCGCTGCAGTGCATGCTGGCCGCCCTGCTGGTGCTGCCCCTTGCCTATTTCATTCCCGCAGTGCCGGTGAAGCCCCAGGTAGACAATTGGCCATTGGCAATCCTGGTCCTGGTGCTCTCCAGCCTGGTGGCCAGCGCGCTCGGATTGGCCATCGGCGCCAACATTAAACCCCAGCAGATTGGGCTGCTCTTCTCCATCGTGGTGGTGCCCATCACCTTCCTGGGCTGCGTTTATTATCCCTGGGAATACCTGAACCATCTGCGCTGGCTGCAGATCGCGGTGCTTATCAACCCCATCGTGTACATGAGTGAAGGACTGCGCGCGGCACTCACCCCAGGCATCCCCCATATGCCGGCGCCGTTTATCATTTTGGCCCTGCTGGCGTCACTCACCATTTTGGGGAGTATCGGAATCCGGGGATTCCTTAGGCGCGTAATTTCATAAGACTCTGCCCACTGGCTGACATATCCTTACTCTTGCCGTAACCGTTCCGTGATCCCTTCCGTCTGATCAAGCGGAGAGCAGTGGGGGCAGTTCGCAATCGGTGCGGACCGGAACAACAGGCCTATTGGTGGTTTTCTTCCAAGGAGAACCACACGTCGCGGTCCCTATCAGACCACGTAATTGCGAAACTGCCTTAGGCGCAAAGATAGATGGAGCGGCGATGCGCAAACCCGGTCTGACACTTCTATCGTTGGCCACTCCCTTGCTGCTCTTGCTCGTAGCAGGCTGCGGAGCCATGAGCACCCCTGCGGGCGCCAGCCTGGGCGCGATCGTCGTCAGCGCCGAAAAACCCACCCTCGACACCACTACCTCCAGCCAGCTGAGCGCCAAATCGCCTTCCGGGGCCTCCGCCAGCGTTAACTGGAGCATCGCCGGCGGGCAAAACGATGCCTCCTTCGGTCAGGGCACCATCAGCCCAAATGGCCTCTACACGCCGCCCCCCCTGCTTTCCCGGGACCAGGTGCAGATCCAGGTCCTGGCGACCTCCAAAACCGATCCCTCGACGGCCGGAAGCTATGAGCTCACCGTTACCCCCGGATTTGTCCAGGTGCTTACGCCAGAGACCGCCAGCTTGGCCCCTGGAGGCACACTTCAGGTGACCGGACAAATCGCCGAGGTAAACTCCGGCTCCATACAGTGGTCGCTGGGGACCACCCCCGGGGGCGAAATCGATCCTGGGGATAGCTACGGCAGTATCGGCGAAACCAGGTGCTCTCACTCCAGTCGCACCTATACCTCCTGCACCGCCACCTATACCGCCCCGCGTTCGCTGCCCTCGGGCAGCCCTTCTGTCTTCGTGGTGGGGCTGGCCGCCGGAAATCCCCGCTCCGCCGCGGCGCTCCACGTTCTGTTGAATGGGGCCGGGTTCTCCAGCTCGGGCCTGCAAAATCAATCCGCCCAGACCGGCTACGTCGAGATGGGTTCCTCCGGAGGCAATGCCAACGATTACGACTCCAAGAGGGACGGCAGCGGCAAAGAGTATGTGAATGACTGCTGCGGAGGAACTCTGGGAGCGCTGGTCACTGACCACAACAGCAATCTCTTTATTCTCAGCAACAACCATGTACTCGCCGAATCCGATCAGGCACGCCCCGGCGACACCGTGGTGCAACCCGCGCTGGTCGATCTCAACTGCAATCCGCAAGCCGGCCGGACGGTGGGGTCTTTGCGCTACGTCGTGCCCCTGCAAAGCACCCAGAGCAACGTGGATGCTGCGCTGGCTGCCGCCACCCCCGCGGTCGACGCAAGCGGGGCCATCCTGCAGCTGGGACCATCCATCAACGGCGTACTCACCCCCGCGGCCCCCGCGGCAGGCACCGGGGAGCCCCTCACGGCAAGCCTGCTGAACCAGCTGCGTGTGGTCAAGAGCGGGCGAACCACAGGGTTGACCTGCTCGACCGTGAACACCGTGGACTTGAGCGTGCAGGTGGATTACTACTACGACTGCGCCGAAACCAAGCCCTACTACACCAAAACCTACGTCAACCAGATTGGTATGCCCGGCGCCAGCTTTGCCGACAGTGGAGACTCCGGAGCCCTGGTGCTGGACGCCAGCAATGCACAACCAGTAGGGCTGTTTTTTGCCAGCGGCGCCGACGACAGCAATCACGGCTTCAGTGTGGCCAATCCCATCCAGGACGTTCTCAGCGAGTTGAGCCGGGCCGGCCATACCGACGGGCTGCAGATCGCCGGTGGGGCTCCGCATCCCATCACCTGCTCCAATTACGACGAGCACACCACGCCCGTGACGCGCAACGTCAGCCCTGCCCGGATGGCCGCAGCGAAGTTGGCGGAAGAATCGGCATTTGCCCTGCTGACCCGGCCGGATAACGGAATCCTTGGCATCGCCACCGGCCAGAGCCTGGACAGCCCCGGCGAAGCAGCCGTGATTGTCTACGTGGACAAGAACAAGCCCGGCATTGCGGTTCCCAAGGTCATTCAAGGCGTCCGCACCCTGGTGATCCCCACGGATGCGGCCAGCATGAGCGCCGGTACTGAGCCCACGACTCTACCCGAGGCCGAGGGCATTCATTTGTCCCCCGAAGTCCTGCGGGCCGCGGCCGGAGTGCAACGTCAATTTGCCCCCCAGTTGATGGCAGATCCGGCATTTTTCGGAGTGGGTGTGACCGAAAGCTATGACAACCCCGCGGAAGCAGCGCTACTCGTGCTTGTGGACCTGACTAAGACGCCACGGTCGATGCCCGATCAAATCGGCGGCCTGCGGCTGCGCTACCTGCGCGTGAATCGCCTCCACGTTACCCGCTCGAAACTGGCCCCGGCGATGCAGGCGCCTCGTTGCTCCCTTCCCTCGCCGCGACCCGAGCAGTGACGAGGCGCCACCTGGCTCGCTAATACGCCCGCTGGATCGCTCACAAAGGCCTCTGGAGGCACCAAGCTCACCATGTCTTGCTTGTTTGGCAATGAGGCAGTGGTTGGAGGCTACAGCTTCTACTCTCTACGCTTGGTGATTCGGCGGGGATGGCCCGTCGATTGACGGATGGTCAGAAATGTAGGAATCACCGTAGGTTTTGCCTTAGCCGATCGCGGAATGTGCTCGACTTGAGCGCGAAGCGCCTCAAAGGCCGCACGTGCAATCGCCACCCGCGACATGTTTACCGTGGTGAGCGGCGGATGAACAAACTCCGCTAAGTGAATATCGTCAAAGCCGATCACCGAAACGTCCTGGGGAATGCGCACTCCGGCTCGTAGGAATGTCCGCAACACGCCAATCGCAGTCATATCATTCGAGCACATCACGGCCGTGGGGAGGCTCTTACTTCTCAGCAACTGTTCCGTCGCCCGAATGCCGCCTTCGAGCGTGTGATCTCCTTCAAGCAGCAGTGCGGGATCGGGAGTGATTCCGATTTCCTCCAGCGAGGCAACGAACGCAGCCTTTCTGAGCTGGCATGACAGTTGCTGGAGGGGGCCGCTCACAAAGGCAATCTTGCGATGGGTCAAGGCAGCCAGGTGCTGTACCCCTTCGCGAATCCCTTTGCGATAGTCCACCGTGAGCGTGCTCACGCGCAGATTGGGCACGCCGGCGTCCACAAAAACAAGCGGAACATCTCTCGCAACCAGCTCGTCCAGCAAGGGAGCCTCGATGCCAAAGGTCATGACAGCGACTCCTTCAACATCGCGCTCCAGGAGCCGGCGAACGCATTTCTCCATTCGAGTGACGTCGTAGTTGGTGGAGCTGACCATGATGTCGTAGCCGTTTTCGACGGCTACGTCTTCGAATCCCTGGATGAGTTCAGGAAAGAACGGATTGGTGATCTCGGAAATCAAAAGTCCAAAGATCCTGCTTCTGCCGGAAACCAGCGTGCGTGCCTGGGTATTGGGGTAGTAGTTCAACTCCTCGATCGCGGCGAAGACTCGCTTGGCCAGCTTCTTGTCGACCGACGGCACGCGATTGATGGTACGGGAAACCGTTGCAATCGAAACCTTGGCATGATGGGCCACATCGCGGATGCTCAGCCTTTTCTTCTTCTCTATTACCCGGGCACGTCGCGCGGAATCGATCATCACTAAGGCCAATGGACTGCAACGGCTTTCATCGGTTGAATACTTTGAGCCGGGTCGATTCCAGTCAGCCAAGCTCCCTTCAACTGGAGAGTTCGTGATACAGGCGGTACTTTTCGTCCTTGATGTCCTCGAAAGTGCGGAACTGGATTTGTCGATTGCCTGATTGCACCAGGTGCGACGAGCCCTGCTGCCTGGCGGCGAGTAGTTCAGCGCGCGTGAAGTGGCTCACCGCGGGATCGATCGCAAACAAGGTGGCTGGCCCGTGCAGGAGCGCCACAATATTCGCTTGCTGCGGCTCGATCGATTCCAGCCTCAACGGCATATCGATGGAGTACTCGATGCGGTCTCCATCCTTCCACTCTCTCTCGACCGCAGCGAAGGTTCCGCTCTGTAGCGGTGCAGAAAAGCTCTTGCCGTTAATGGCAATCGAGGTTTTGCTTCCAGCCCAGGCCGGCACTCGGAGATAGATCGTAAACTTCCCGGGGCGTTCTGCGCGTACGCGCATGCTCACCTCGGGCGAGTGCGGATATTGCGTCTGCTGTTCCAGTGAGTAGCGCGCCGCCCCCACTCGCCAGCTAACGCGCGAAGGAACAAACAAGTTGACATAGACGCCGTCGGCGCCGCGGAAATACGAGCTGATGCCGTAGTCCGCCGTCACTTGTGGAAACGTGCCCGAGCAGCAAGGCCACTTCTGCTCGTAGTAAAACTTGGAAGCATTGTTGTTGTAGTCCGAGTAGTAGAAGCTTGTACCGTCCGGCCGCAGTGGTTTCGCCCCCAGGATGGTGTTGTAGAGAACTCTCTCCATGCTGTCGCCGTAGCGGCTGTCGCCGGTCACGCGCATGAGATACCGAGCGACCTTGAAGTGTCCGTAAGCCCCGCAAGGAGTTTCAAAGCTGGAATGAGTTTTCTCCAGGCTGGCCGCAAGATCGCCGCTGCCTGGAACCCGGAATTCCTCATTTGGACCCCAGCCGCCGGTGGCGAAACTTTGTGTGGTAAGTACGAAATCGAATCCGTTGCGTGCCGCCCTCAGGTGTTTCTCGCTCTTTAACACCAGGTAGGCCTGCGATGCAGAGCAGAGCGCGTTCACATGGCTGTAGGCGTGCAAGCCGGGCAGAACGTTCTTGCCATCCGCCAAGGGATCAAAATAGGTGTCGTCCTCAAGAAAGCGCGCCGCTAGCTGCTTGTAACGCGGGTTTCCGCTCCTCTTGTATGCCAGGAAGAAATTCTCCGGCAGCGTATAGCTCTCATCCCAGGTGAAGGCAATGTTGAGGTGCGGCCGTGCCTCCATTTCCTGACGGGAAAGCGCTTTTGCTGGAAGATACGGCAGCACCGCTTGCGTCGCATGGTCGAGCACGGGCAAGGCCATGGGATCGCCGGCGAATTGGTGCGCATCGATGAGACCGCAGTTTGTCTTGTCGAAGGTATAGGCAGGCAGCGGATAGTCCACGTAGAACTTCTCCGTCACGGTCTTTCCGAAGCCCTCTACCAAGCCGTGAATCTTCTGCCGCGTTGCCGCATCGCCGGTCACGGCGTAAGCCCGCGCAAGCCCCGACAGGTATTGGCCGAAGCTGTGGCCCGGAATATATCCCGTCATATTGTGTGGCGGATTGAAATCCTTCGACCAGCTATACCAGCCGCCCATGTCCTCTCCGGGCGCCGCCAAACCAGCACGCTGCCGGAACGGCTTGAGCAGCGAGTCATCGCTGAGAGCCAGGAACAAGGCATGGTTCCGCTCGAACTGGTCGCGCATCGGGCCTGCGAGCAGCTGCACGTCGCCGTAGTTGAACTGCTGCAATTTGGTAGTTACAGCGTCCGTAGCAGTGGAAGCTGCCCGCAATTCGCGGGGAAGCAGTTGAGCCCCGGCAACGACAGCGCCGCCCTTGAGAAACGTCCTTCGTGATGGATAACCCATGTTCAGTTCCCTTCTGCGTGGCGGCCCGTACTTGAGCGGAATAGAGCGCCTTATGGTTAGACGTAGTTTCTCGTCGATGCAGCGCCCATCCTATCGAGTCGAAGTTGACGGCACATCTTGCAGGAGATATTTGGTTGTCGTCTCCTGTTCACTCTGCTTGATCTGTTTTAACCGTGCCACCAATCCATCGACTTCTCCTTTTTGGCCGAGTTTGCGATCCGCCATCATCTCTTGATAAAGAGCGGCGCTGTCATCGGGATTTCGCTTGAGGGCTTCCTCGGCCTGTTGTTTCGCAGCCGAAGCATTTCCCGAGCGCATATATAGAACCGTGAGCAGATCTCGTGCCGGCTGATAGTCAGGTTCCAACTCCACCGCTTGGCTCGCGGCGCGGATAGCTTCTGTTTGCACTTCAGGCTTGCCGGAGTCGGGGCTCTCCAACAATGCCTCCGCATAGAGATACTGCAAAAGAGGATCGCGCGGATTTTTCTTCGCGTGCCGCCGAAAAGCCTCTAAGGACCCCTGGTTATCGTGCTGTTGACTATGGATCATGCCCATCGCATCTTCAGCGAAGGAAAGATTAGGGTCCAGGCGATGGGCCTGCTCGAAGTCGTCCAAAGCTCCGTCGATTTGCGACAGCTGAACCCGCAGCACACCACGCGAAAGGTACAAAGGCGCTGCGCCCGGCAAGACCTTGAGGCCGGCATCGATCATGTCAATGCCCACCTGGAAGGAATTGTGGTTGAACGCAAAGGTCGCAAAGAGCACGTAGTTCTTTACGGCGGAAGGATCCAACACGATAGCCTGCCGCAGCCACGCAATCGCCTTTGGCGTTTCGCCCTTTTGCTCCGCGATCTGGGCGGCGAGAGCAAGAGCATGTGCATTCGCGGACCTCGTTTCGACCAGGGGCGAGAGGACGGCGAGTGCTTCGTCCAATTGCTTCGCCCTCCAGAGCGCAACTGCAAATTGCAAGCGGGTTTGCGTGTTAGGCGAGTCTTCCATTAATTGCCGGTAGAGATCCACGGAGCGGGCTGCCTCGCCTTCGGCCAGCAGGCAGGAAGCATATTCACGCTTGGCTTCGGGATTCTGTTCGACCAGCGACGATGCCTTCTCGAAGTGCGGAAGCGCGGATGCGCAGTCACCCCGCTGCCAGTCCAGAACGGCGAGCATAGCGTGAGCAGTCGGATCTTCTGCTTTGATCGAAATCAATTCCTCCAGGACAGGCACAGCATCGGCTGAGTGGCGTGCATACTCGACCTGGGCCACGCCTTCCAGGGCCGGAACAAAGTGCGGGCACGCTTTGAGCGCCGCCTGAAAGGATTGCAGACCGTCGTCTGCTCGGCCTTCGCCACGCAGCGCCATACCGCGCATGACAAGGATGCGGCAGTCTTCCGGGTGCGTCGCCAACACAGCATCCGCCGCCGATACCGCAGTGCCATAATCCTTCGCACGAAGCGCCTGCATAATCTGGTCCGGGTTTCCCTGGCCCAGGCCCAACTGTGCATAGAATGCAAATAGAACCACGGCGGGGAAAGCAAATGCACGCCCAGGCCTGCTACACCTCGCTTGGGCGGTTTCTTCCGTTCTTGGTGGCGACGAGTGAGATGACTGATTCATGCGCAACAAAACCCGGGTTAGGAAAAAGGCGCGGCATAAACGTTGATCTGTAAATGCCGCGTGTTTGCGGAGAAATCTGGATTTAACCTGGAGCGCATCTGTCCAGGATAAGCGTCTAGAAAATTATATTTCCGCCTATCTGAAGGAATCGCGGCACATTTTGATTCGTCGCCTGGCCGAAATTTCCATCGGGAAGATTGGTATCGACGGTGTTCAGGTTGGCCCTGTTAAAGAAGTTGAAGAACTCAAAGCGGAGTTGGAAATTCACCGACTCCGTAACCTTTGTATTCTTCAGGAAGGCCACATCCCACTCCTCGAAACCAGGTTCACGGAAGGCACTATATCGTTCATTCCCTTCCGAACCGTACGTGCTGGGAGCGGGAAAATTAGCTAGCGCCGCTGCATGTGTCGAACCGAAGAGGCCCGATAGATAAGACTTGCGGCTGGTGGAGTAGGAGTAACTATTGACATCAGGAAAGTCAAAGTTATCTCCGTCCGCGTTGTAATCCCCACTACCCGGCGCATACCCCGTAAAAGTGCCGGCGGCATTTGCCAACGGATTGAAGCTGGCATTCGTGGATACGGTAAACGGCGGCCCTGACTGCAGAATGGTCGTGCCGCTCAACTGCCAACCTCCTGCAACCCTCCCAACCAGGCCCAGGCCGTTATTAGGGCTGGGGAATTCATAGTTCCATACCAGGGAGAAGCGGTTGGGGATGTCCCATATCGAAGGCCCGTAATATTGATGTGGGTTGATATAAGTCGGGTAGATCTGGGTATCGTCTTTAGACGAGGAGTGGGTGTAGGAAGCGTTGAAGTATGCCCGCCGGTACCTGCCACGCAAGGCCAGGATAAGCGCGTTGTAGTTGGATACCCGATCGTTCTGGGTATAGAGCACTTGTCCGAAGCTGGTATTTAACCGCGTTGGAACCAGGCTGTTGTGGATGATCAAGTCCCCAGGTAGTTCGTTGATGTCCTGCCCGTAACTGACATTGTAAACTTGGCCCCCGCCGGAAAGCAGATTGCGGCCAACGGATCCTGAATACGAGATGCTAGCTACCAAGTTTGCCGGCAGCTCGTGCTCCAATCCGGCCGAATAGATGTAGCTGACCGGGGAGACAAGGTTGGGGTCAATCCCGCCGATGTTGAACTGTAAACCCTGGAGTCCACCCTTTGAATCAAGCTGCTCCGCCGGGAGCGTCGGATACGTGAAGTCGAAAGGCGCTTTATTCGACGTACCCAGGCCGAATATCGGCGCCGGCGTTTGTCCTCCATAGAAGGTGGGAAAGATGGGGCCCGGCGGGTTACCGCGATACTGCTCCTGAAGATTGGCTAGCGTGGGCCAGTTGTGAAAGAATCCGGCTCCCCCCTTGACCAGCCAACTGCCATTCCCGGTCACGTCCCATGCGACGCCTCCCCGCGGGGTGAACACGTCGGTGATCGACCGGTTCAGAGCATGATGGTGAGCGACTACGA
Source organism: uncultured Acidobacteriaceae bacterium (assembly GCA_963815175.1). GTDB lineage: Bacteria > Acidobacteriota > Terriglobia > Terriglobales > Acidobacteriaceae > PALSA-350. The sequence goes on along the minus strand of CAWFGM010000001.1, from coordinate 59,816 downwards.
ATCCATTAGCGATCTGCTGTTGCAGACTTTGCCCAGGCCCGTAGAAGAAGTTCCCGAAAACAGTGTTCGCGTCGCGCGAATAGGGATTGCCAAAGTCATCCCAGCGAATTCCGTAGTTCACGGTGATCCTCGGCTTGATTTTCCAGGTGTCCTGCACAAAGAGACCATTGGTAATTCCGGCCGCGTTCCAATCGTACTGGATCTTTGCTCCGGTAAGCGGAGTATAGGCAACATTGAACTCGGTGTAGACGTTGTCCTGTGCCAGGTCCAGCAGATTGTTGAAATTGAAATTAGGCTGGTCGTACGGGCCGGCGAAGAGCTCCACGTCATCGCCGAAGAGGCCTTCATACCCTGCGCTGATGTTATGCGACTTATACACATGGGTCAGAACGTCGCGCCAATGATAGTTATGTTGAATAAAATCGCCCGCCGCGAATCCGGATCCCAAGCCCTGACCGATGCCGGTCACGTTGACTACGGGAACCGAGAATAGTCCGGCAGCAGGCTGAAGACCCTCCACGCGTATGGCGGCAAAAGACGCCTGGTTCAACGTGTTGGCACTGAAGGTATGCGACTCGTTCACCTGCACTGCCCATTGGCTGAATGTATTCGTTGACTGGAAGGCAGTGCGTGGATTGGGGTTGTTGCTGTTGAGGGTAGTGCGAAAGTAAGTGCCATAAAGCCGATCGGCGGCGAAAGGCTTATCGATGCGGACGAAGTACTGGTTGCCATTCCTGTAGCCGGTATTGGAGTAGTTAGCCGAGTCAATGAACGGCAGCGCGCAGGGAAGAAAGTTTGTGGCCGCTGTACCGCAGGTTGTGGGGAACGTCCCAGATACCAAGGAGGAGACTTGCGGGTTGCTGACGTGGCTGACCGGGTACTTGGCCAGCAGCTGAGGTCCCAGGTTATTCGGATAGTTGGTCGTGGCCCACTGGGTAAATTGCGGATCTTCAAAAGTGACATTGCCGGTCACGCCCGCCGAAGAACGCAGCGGCTCAATGCCGAAAAAGAAGAACGCATTGTGATGGGGAATGATCGGACCGCCAATGGTGGCGGAGATATTGTTGCTATGGAACGGGCTGTACTTGTGCGTAAACTCCGTCCCGGCAAAGAAACCCTGGTAGTTGAAGTAGTCGCTTGCATTGCCGTGGTACGCGCTGGTGCCGGACTTGGTTGTCATCAGGGTCTGGATCCCGCTGGCCCGCCCGTAATTCGAGTCGTAGGTGTTGGTCTGGATCGCTGCTTCCTGAATGGTGTCGGGATTGGGAGTCATGTTCAGCACGCCGGGGCGGATCGAGCTGGTCACGTCCAATCCATCGACCACGTACATATTCCCGACCGCACCTTGACCGTTGGCGCTGGCATCGACCTGCGTTTCGGTAGAGTAATTATCGCGGCCAGAGCCGGGGCTGCCATTGGAGGTGACGCCTAAGCCGGAAACTCCTGGGGCAAGGGTGACGAGCGAGATCATGCTGCGGCCGGCGAGAGGCAAGGATGACAGGGTCTGCGTAGAAAGCGTTTCCTGTATCCGCGTATCCGCTGTGTCGATGGTGGGAGCTTGGGTCGTGACCTGGACAGTCTGAGACGCGGTCCCGACAGCGAGCCGTACGTCGAGAGCCAGGGTCTGGCCCGTCTCCAGGGTAAACCCATTCTGTGCCGAGCTGAACCCCTGCTTCTGCGCCGTCAACTGATAGGTTGCCGGTGCCAGGGCGTTGAAATGGTATTGCCCTTGAGCATCTGATTTGGCCGTCAACTGCACCCCAGTGGACGTATTGGTCAACTGCAGGCTGGCATCCGGTACGACGGAACCGGATGGATCCAAAACTGTCCCTGACAGCGCTCCCGTGAATTGTGCCAGAGCGGTCTGTGCGCACAGCAGTACGCAGCTCACAAGTGAGATGAGCAATGTTCGTTTCAACGTATGCCTCCTAAAAGATGATGCTGTTCTGCGAAAGCCCCGCAATCACGGTCACGCTGTCCGCGTTTGGCCGTTCCCGGGAAACGTTTTCTATGGGTACCCTGCCGTCCACCTGCCGCCGCACATTTCGGCTCCAACCTCGCATTGGGAACTTACATCACGCACCCAATGCAAGCAGCCGAACACTAGTTGATCGAGGTTTGAGGGCGCAATAGTACACATGTACTATGTGTCGAATAGCGCCACCCGCGCGCAGCAAGAGCGCGGCAGCAACCAATGCTGTTTCTGATCCGCTAACCAAGGACGGGTGCCCCACATCTCGCTCGTTTTTCGCGAGATGTGGGATACCACTGCTCTTTCCCTCTGACTCTTGATTCATCCGATGTACTTAGCGAGATGAGGCACTCCCGTCTTTGTTACGGAACCGGGAGTACTCGTCCTATTCCTTGGTCTGTTCTTCCGGAAACCCCTCTACTGCGCAACCACAAGGATCCCCTGTTGAATCGCAACCCGGGTTGCTTCGGTCCGATCGCAGACTTCCAACTTCGTCGTGATCTGCTTAATGTGATTGCGGACGGTAAACTGACTTATCTGCAAAATTCTCCCTATATCCTTGTTGGTCAGCCCCTTTGACAACGCCTGCAGTATCTCCAGTTCGCGCGGACTCAGGCTGGAACGCAGCATCCTCTCTGCCAGCTTGCCCGCAATGTGTTGCGGAAAATATGTCTTGCCGTTGTGCGCCGCAATAATGGCCGCCACCAGCTCTTCCCGCGACGTGTCCTTGGATATATAACCTTTCGCGCCGGCCTGGACCGCGCGATAAATCTCCTCCTCAAAATCGAAACTGGACAGGATGACGACCCGCGGTGTGGGGGCGATCTGCCGAAGAGCCTGCAGGGTCTCGATGCCGTTCAATTTCGGCATGCGGAGATCGAGCAGGATCACATCGACCGCATTGCGCCTGGCGAATGCGATCGCTGCAGCGCCGCATTCCACCGCCCCGACAACCTTCAGCACACTCTGCCTGCGGAGCATGCTGATGAGCCCGGCGCGGACAACGGGATGATCATCGACGATGAGCAACCGAATAGCTGAATTAACCGTTTGACCTTCCATCACGTCCTCGTCTCCAGAACCATTGCCAGGCAAAACGCGGCCAGGAAGCATGCAGCAGCGGGGGCGGGATCGGCACCCGGACTTGCACCTGAGTACCTTCACCCGGAGCGCTCGATATCTCCAGGTCGGCCGAGATACTGTGCGCCCGGCTCTCCATGCCGCGAATTCCAAAACCCGATGACCCGTTCGATGGGTGAAAGCCCTTGCCATTGTCGCTCACCGTGAGTTGCAAAGCAGTTTTCTCGTAAGCGATGGCCATTTGCAGAGCATCGGGCTGTCCATGGCGAACCGCGTTTGCGACCGCCTCCTGACCGATGCGCAGCAAAGTATCGGAAATAGAAACGGGGATCTTGCGCTCCGTTCCGCTAAGAGACGTTGCAATCTGAATATCCCCGCGTCCGACCATGCGCCGGGCATCCTGCTCCAACGACTTCAGCAATCCCACGGATTCAAGCGCCTGCGGCCGTAACGCTGCCACACTCCGCCTGGCCTCCTTGTGACTGTCACGAACCATGTCAAGCGCCCAATCGAGCTGCGGGCGCAAGGGATTTTCTTCGCTGGTATCATCGCGCATGCCCTCCAGATGAAAGCCCAGACCGGCAAAGTTTTGCGCCAGGGTATCGTGCATCTCGTGCGCCAGCCGCTCCCGTTCTTCCATCACCGCCTGCAGCCTCCATCGGGCAATGAAACTGTGTCCGGTTTGCGCGGCCAGAAGCAGGAGGAGAAATCCGAAGGTGAGAGCCACAAGATGACCGGTGCTCCACCACGGCGGCCCCTTGATCACCTCGACCTCCTCCACAGAAGGGAGCAATAGAGCGAAAGGAGTGAGGTCATGGGTGTAAGCAGAATCAACCACGCATACCCCTCGCAAACGAAGGCGGCTTTGTTCTTTGATGCGGCGTGCAGTCTGTTTCGGGCTCTTGTCATTGGCGATGGCGCGGAAGGACTGCGCCCCCTCATCCAGCGTCAGAACCAGCATGTGATCCGTGGTGGACTGCAGGCTGCGCAGAACGCCTTCCACCTCGATATATTGGGCGTCGAACGCGCCTGTAGCAGCTTGCGATGGGGAGACGGCAACGGGCGGGACAGGAGTATGCGTCCACAGAGGACGCACATCTGCGTCTCTAAGAACGGAGCTAAAATCGTGCAGCTCGGCATTACCCCTGGCTTCGATTGCATCGCCAATCTGAATTGGCTTTATGGTGTGTGCCTTCGGTATTGCCACACCGCCAGTGGCGTCCTGCACATACAACACCGGCGAAATGAGCGTTACTACGCCGTGGACCGTGACCTGTGACGGCTGATTGGGAGAGAGAAGGCGCAGGCTACCAATGGGTTGCGCGCTCAAATCGGAGTGGTGGTCACGCATGTCGCGATCGATCAGCTCAATCTCGTTGCGGCGGTCCAGTGCATCCGTATTGCCTGTCCATGCGACACCGCGCTCCGATGGAAGCCCGACCGGCCGGTCACCGATAAGGGAGATCAGATCCTGCCGGCTGGAGCGGCTGACGGTTACATTGCGCCACAGCGCCCCGGAGGCATAAGACTGCAGACCGAAGCGGCCCGCCGTAACGCACAAGGGGTCCCGGATTGCTACTGTCGTTGTTTCCCCCGAGGGCGAGACCGTCCGGGCCGCAAGGGTGCACTCGTAAGCAAGAAATGTCAGGTGATACCAGACCCTGGTGTGCACACCGGAGGCCACCGGAATGGCTTGAAATTCGTGCCATCCGTAGTCGGCGCGACCGAGAATTAAAGTATTATCCAGGTCTCGAAGACCCGCAAAGTAGCCGTGGTAGGAGTCGACGCCCTCTTCTTCTTGAGTGGTGCGCAGAACGAGTCCGGCGTCTCCCGCCTCGCCCAGCAGTTGCACATCGGCGTCCACCTTGTAGTCACGCCAATCGGTTGAGCCGGTCATCAACTTAGCTCCGCGTTCGTCGGAGCTGTTCTGCATGGCGCTGTTGACGATTTGCCAGGTCCCGCCGAATGCCTGCCACTCGTCCTGCTTCTCCTGAGCAAACGAGTCGTGATAAGACGGTTCGTGCCGCGTCAGAGAGCGATAGGCGAGGTATCCGGCGATTCCAAGCGCGAGCACACTCAGGCAGGCAACGGCGATTAAGAAAAACCCCCGATGCAGCTGCCGAATCATTGGTCGTACCACCAGACAAGCGTCAGCATCTGCCGCACTTGAGAAGAGTCGATATTATCGCGGGTCAAAAGCAGAGGTTCCAGCGAAACGGGTGCAGCGGGAGACTCCCCGCGCAGCTGCTCGTCCATGATCCCCATCGCCCGCCGGCCCATTTCGTAAGTGTTTTGCAGGACGATGGAGTCGATGCCGCCGCTTCTGACTGGCTCTAACAGATCCTGATCGAATCCGATCAGCTTGATCTCTCCAATCTTGTTGAATTCGACCAATGCATAATAAGCACCCCGCGTGGAGGCCTCGGAGAGAGCGACTATCGCATTCACATGGTCATCCTTGCTGACCAGCTCCTCGGCAATTTGCTGTTCCTGAGGTACGGTTGGCAGTCCAAGGCGTCGATCAGTTACGTGAATGTTAGGAAACTCTTTGGCCAACACCGTCTCCAGGCTGCGCGCTCTGGTTGCGGTACTCGTCAACTGTGAGCTGATGCCCACGATGGCGATGTTCCCTTTGCCGCCAAGGATGCGTGCTACGCGGCGCGCGGCTAGTTCCCCACCGGCCTCTTCGTTGTTCAAGACGTAGGCAAGCTTCTTTCCCGGAGGAATTCCCAGGTCAGTCCCGACAATTACGGTGGGCACTCCGCTATCGACCGCTCTGCGGATGGTGGTGCGGAACGGCAGCGCTTCGACCGGCGAGAGGATGATGCCGCTGCATCCCCGGTCGAGCGCCTTCTCGATGATTCCAAGTTGACTCGATAGGTCATCTTCGCGCGTGGGTGCCTGATAGTAAATGCGCAGCCCTTTTTCGTGAGCGACCAAAGCAGCGCCGGCGTGTTCGCCCTCCCACAAAGTGTTCCCTGCTGTTCGCGGAACTACGGCGATGACCGGCTGCCCCCTACTACAAGCGGCAAGGGAAAGCAGCAAGAGAAAATGCAGTACCACGCGCGATGCACGCCCAGGTGGAAGGGCGCGGTGAAATCGAAGATGAGCCAACCGCCTCTCTGTGTTCTGGCTGCAAATCTTCTTCTCCATTCTCATGCGCGCCGAGAATCCTCCCAGGCCATCGCTCTAGGTTTGGATATATGGGATCCAAACTTGCATCCCCGCAGGCGCCCGGTTCGCCCACGCATAGTACGGAATCAAGTGCAATTGCGCAGGCTTGGTGCCAACCACCGGCGCTACAGGAAAATACAGCGACTTCTCCGCGCTCAGCGTAACGGCGCCAGGATGTTCCAGCACCTCAACCCCTCCAAGCAATTCTGGATTCCAGACAGCTTTGGTTTCACCCTCTAGCGCAGCCGAAAACGGAGACAGATTCGCCTCGTCGGCATGACCGGGTTGGTCGAGCGATTCCATGCAAAAGATAATCGGTCCACGACGAAATGCGACCCGCCCCAAATCGTCGGCCACCGCCTGGTTGGCTCGGACTTGCTGTGTGGTCATGTCGAAAGATAGTTGTATCTGGTCGTGCGCAGCCCAGCGCCGGCGAAGCGCGAGATATTCGCCCGGAACGATGCCTTCGATGGAAGCACCGTTCACCTTTACTGCGTTCTTCTGCGACCATCCCGGAATGCGGACATACACGGTGAACTCTTTGGCTTCGGCCGGGTTGATCGTAAGCGAGACTTCTCCTTCCCACGGATAGCGAGTGACCTGCGTGATGGAGAGCGCAGTTCCGTCCTGCAAGTGCCAGTTCATTTCAGAGTTATCGTAAAAGTGCACATAAACGCCGTCTGTGCTGGTGCTGTAAAAATAGCCTGGCAGCGATGCGAACGTTCGCTCGAGATTGGGCGGACAGCAGGTGGTGTCGTACCAGGGATTACGGATCTTGCCCTGAACCAGGTGACGGTCTTTGGAGTCACCAGTGGGATCGAACGCCAGGGGATTTCGATAGCAGTACGTCTTGCCATCGAGCGACATGCCCGAATTAATGCCATTGTAAAGAGCACACTCCATAACGTCGCTAAATCGAGCTTCTCCAGACGCCGCCAGCATGCGCCAGTTCCACATCATGTTTCCGATAGCGGCGCAGCTCTCCCCGTAGGCGCGTGCATTAGGCAATTCGTAGGCATCGCCAAAAGCCTCTCCTGTCGAACGTGCTCCCACTCCGCCAGTAACGTACATTTGGTGCGCGACGAGATCCTCCCAGAGCGCGTTGAGCGTTTTCCAATATGCTGGGTCTCCCGTTTCCAGGTAATAGTCCGTGGCTCCGCAGCATGCGTACATAGCGCGCACGGCGTGGCCTTCGAGTTTGGTCCGCGAAGTAAACGGAATGCCGCAGAACATGTAGGTGATCTGTTGATCGGTCAGCGGAATGCGATCGTCGCCATGCAGGATGTAACCGGCCAGCTCCAGGTACTTGCGATTGCCGGTGGTGCGGTAGAGTTCGACCAGCGACATTTCGATCTCGGGATGACCGGCAACGATAGGCTTTTGGTTCGCCCCGGGCCCATAGTTCGGGAGCAGGAAGTCGTCGACAAACCGAATGCCCGCGTTCAGCAACGTGGGGTCGCCGGTGGCGCGATAGTAGGCTATCGCCGCTTGCAGCATGTGGCCAAGGTTGTACATCTCATGGCCGGTCGTCTGTATCTGCGGCAGCATACGTTTTGCTGCCAGATCACCCACGTAATACGTGTTGAGATATCCGGATGGCTCCTGCACGGCTACAACTTCGCGAATCATGGTGGAGGCGGTTTCGCGCAATTGTGGCCTGTCCCCTGACTGAAGAACAAACCCGACCGCTTCCGTCCATTTGTAAATATCGGAATCAGAATAGACGGGCCCCTTTTGCGGGCTGGTTGATTTCCCTTGAAGCCGGAGGAAATTGTCCATGCGCCCGTGCGCGATCAGCTCGTCGTGCATGCTGGGAATGCTGGATTCGACGTTGGTGGTTCTGCGCTGCGACCAGAAACCATCCCTGATCACAACAGCACTGACCGGAACCGTCTTGAGCCGGGCATGCGGCGAGTTCGAAAGCTCGATGACCCCGTTATTTTTCCAATTTGCAAATGGAACGGTGGATGGGCTCTTCTCTGTCTCTGAGAACAAAAGCAAACCCTCGCTGCGAGGGAAGGCCAGGGCGCTGACTGTTGGAGCAACGGCAGCTGCCGTCGCAACCAGGAAGGAGCGGCGAGAGATGGGAAGTTGCAAGCGGGTGTCTCCTTGATGCGGCCAGAACATTTTCACTTCAGCCGCTCTTAAGGCGGATTTTCCTCAAGAGCCGGGTGGAAGAACCGGGGTGGAAGAAAAGACTCACTTCCTTGGCCTTCTCCGTGCAGCACAGAAGTGAAAATGCTCCAGCGCTATCCTTGTAATCTTTTGCGGTGTGCGACGTCAAGTAAACGTTTCCGTGGACCCGCATCACCAGCGCTCCTTGACACGCAAACCCCCGCTGCGTAAACCTTTCCTGTCACGGCCGGGAGGGAACAAGTGCCTCGGAGCTTTACCCGTCGAAGCCTCGTCAAAAGTATTGGGACGGGTGGCGCCGCGATACTCCTCAAGTTGCACCTGCCCGCCGCCCATGCGTTCGCAACCCAAGTTGCGGGGCCGCCTGTCCTTGCACTCACCGTTACCGCCGTAAGTGACAACATCTTGCGCGTGACTGTCGCTGCAGCCGGTGAGCCCATGGACCAACTCTACGGAGACGGCAGCGTGGCTCCAAGACTCTGGCCTGATCCAGGCATCAGAGTCCTTGCTGGAGGCGCCCGGCAAACCGCGCCATGGGGAACAAGGGTGCTCGAAGTGCAGACGGATCCTCTCCGCATCACCGCTCACTTGCAAGGTGGACGATTGCTCCAGGAACTCCGCTTCGACCAGAATCCGGCGCAGCTTCAATTTCTTTGTGGCGACGGACCAGTCTATGGGCTCGGCGCGGGCGCACACACGCTCGATCGCCGCGGTTCCACCGATGCCATGCGAAATGGCCAAGTGGGTGACGACCTCAAAGTCTACGGTGCACATCTTCCCATCCCGTGGCTGATGGGCTCCAACGGCTGGGGACTCTTCTTCCACGAACCGCAAGGGACCTTCAACATTGATACAGAGTCTGGGGTCTTCAAGCCCAATGAGAGTGCCCGCGGTTATGACATTTTTCTGCTTGCCGCGGACACTCCGCAGCAGTTGCTTCGCCAGCTTGCGGAGTTGGTTGGCTTTCCCCACATGCCGCCCTTGTGGTCACTCGGATACCAACAGTCGCATCGAACGCTCGCCAGCCGCGAGGAGATCCTGCAGGAGGCCAAGACCTTTCGTGAAAAGCAACTGCCGTGCGACGCGCTGATTTACCTGGGAACTGGTTTTTGCCCCTCGGGGTGGAATACTGGCCATGGATCGTTCACCTTCAATGAAAGTGTCTTTCCCGATCCCGAGGTGATGATCCACCAATTACACCAGGACCATTTCAAGGTGGTGCTTCATGTTGTAAATCCTCCCGTGAATCTTCACGGCAAAGTGAGTGACACCGGCACCGCGGCTGAAGAACCTTCGAATGCAGCGAAGTATTGGTCGCACCACGTTCCGCTCGACCGCTTAGGCGTCGACGGATGGTGGCCCGATGAAGGTGATCCTTTGCCGGCTTCTTCGCGCCTGGTTCGCAATGAGATGTATTGGGACGGCGATCGTCTGGAACGGCCAAATGTACGGCCTTTCGCCTTGAACAGGAATGGCTATGCGGGGTTGCAAAGGTACGGGTGGCTGTGGTCAGGGGACGTTTTCTCCACCTGGAAAACTCTGGCGGCGCAAGTAATGGAGGGAATCAACATAGGGCTGAGCGGAATTCCCTACTGGGGCACCGATACCGGAGGTTTTGTGCCCACCAAAGAGTTAACCGCGGAACTCTTCCTACGCTGGTTTCAATTCAGCGCATTTTGCCCCCTCTTTCGCGGGCATGGCCGCACCTGGAAGCTGCGTCTTCCATGGGGATGGAACCTCGGCAACTATGGTCCGGCGGAGTTGACGCCCGCATTCTCGGTAGACGATCTTCCACCGCCCGAAGCCTTACATAACCCTGCAGTCGAGAAAATCTGTCGCAACTATCTAGACACCCGCTACAAGTTGCTGCCCTACATTTACTCCGCGGTGGCCGAAACCCATGCCACCGGAATGCCCTTGATGCGCGGGCTTTGGCTGCAATTTCCTAACGATGAAAAAGCAAGAGCGATGGATGATGAATATATGTTCGGTCCGTCCCTATTGATCGCTCCTGTACTTGAAGCCGGTGCGACCAGGAGAACCGTCTATCTACCGGCGGGAACCTGGTGGAACTTCTGGACGAACGAACGGCTCCAAGGAGGTACAACCGTGGAAGTCTCCGCGGCTCTCGAAACCATCCCTGTCTTTGTGAGAGCGGGAACCACGTTGGCGACCGGCCCCGTTAAGCAATTTGCAAATCAGGAATCCGATGCCCCCATCTCTTTGACGGTCTATCCGGGCAGCGACGGGGTATCTGCGCTCTACGAGGACGACGGGCACACGTTTGCATTTGAAAAAGGAGAATATTCGTCCACTGGATTGCGCTGGGATGACAGTGGAGGAAACCTGATATTAAGGTCCGTCGGAGGGAAGCCCCAAACCGAACGGCACTTTACCGCTGGATTAGCCGGTATGGCGCCGAGAGACCTCCTCTATCAGGGCAAAGAAACCAAAGTCCACCTTCGCTAACATAGTTTTTGCCACACCTGCCACTCTAGACACTCTGCGTGGTCGTAACCGAAGCAGGCAGAGCAGCAGCCCCAATCCCCTCTTCCGGGAAAAACAGCATAAACACGGTGCCGGACGGCTTCCCGTTCGCCGCTTCCGGCTGACGGCTGGCAACCCTTACCGTGCCTTTGTGCTTGGCGATAATCTCGCTGCTCACCCATAGACCCAGGCCCGTTCCAGTCGTTTCCTTGGTGGTAAAAAATGGTTCAAAAATCCGAAGGCGCGTTGCCTTCGTCATTCCACAGCCATTGTCCGCAACGAACAATCGAATACCGGGTGTGCCGTCCACCCAGGACTGCGACCAGCGCACAGACAACCACAATTGCCCTCCGTGCGCCATGGCATCGATCGCATTGCCGATCAGGTTGGCAAAAAGCTGCCGCATTTCGCCGGAAAAACAATACAGCTCGACATTGGGTCCAATCTCACGAGAGACCTCAATTTGCAGCCCATGCAGCCTTCCCTTATTGAGCGCGAGAACCGAATCCAATAACTCGGCGACATTGGCAACCACGGGCAACGTGGATTGGCGGTAGAAACGCAAGGTCTGTTGCGTCATCTCGGCCACGCGCGAGATTTCGTGCTGTGCCAGGTCGGCATAAGAAACGGCCTGCTCATCGAGCGATGGCTGGTGGCGCAGCAGGTAGAGCAGATTGGTCACCGCCTCCAGAGGATTATTGATTTCGTGTGCGATAGAAGCCGCCAGCCGGCCCGCGGCCGCCAGCTTTTCCGTTTTCCGCAACGCATCCTCGGCACGCTTACGCTCGGTGGCTTCGACCACAATCGCTCCCACCCACCGAACCGCCTCAGATGTGGTCTTGACTGGATACACATTGATCAGCCAACTGCGCGTCTGGGTTACATCCCCAGACAGGGGTGTATTCAGCTCAAACTGGGCCACCGGTTCCCCGGTTTCAAAGACATTCTGGATGCAGCTCTGCAGCATCTCCGCGGCTGAACCGGGGACCATCTCATCGATGGTGCGCCCAAGGTGCCTGCTTATGGGCACGTGGTTCATCTCCGCCAGAAACTGGTTCACGCGCACGTAGCGAAACTTGCGATCGAAGAAGGCGAACCCAATGGGCGCGTTTTCCAGCATGGAGTCGAGCAGCGCCAGCGTATCGCTAAGCCCCGATCTCTGCTCCTCCATCGAAGTCACCATCAAATTGAAGGCACGGGTAAGGTCGGCCGACTCGTTGGTAGAAGTCACTTCCAGCGGAAACCCTTCTTTACTTTGCGGGTCGCGAATCAACCTGCGCGTAGCCGTGAGCAAGGCCCGCAACGGGCGGGTGATCGACCTGGCCAGCGTGCCGGCAATGATGGCCGTGCCCAAAGCCCCTAAGCCGGCGAAGATAATCGTGATACGGATGAGAGAGGAAATCTCTTCCAATGCCGCGCCTGCATCTTCGTAAACCCAGGCAAAACCACTCAGTTGACCACCTACGTGGACCGGCAGGACGGCTTCACGGGCTCCGCCGGGCACACGAAAAATCGTCACGCTGCCATGATCCGTCAGGTACTTCTTTTCCAGGCGCGTCAGCACGTTCTTGCCGTTCATCTTCGGATCGCTGCTGGCAATGATCCGGCCGTTCACGTCTGTAACCATCGCTGCACGGATATTGGGGGAGTTGATCATGGCGCGCAGGATTGGCACCAGGTATCCTGCCTGGCCCTGGGCTAGAGACTCCTGGCTCTGCAGCGCCAGCAGGTTTACCTCCGATTGCAACCGCAGGCGGGCCCTTTCATGAATCTCCACGGCCTGCTCCCGCACCAGGAGCGTAGCGAAGGTGATCACCAGCAGTCCCTCGAACAGGACTAGTCCGGAGATGAGCTGACCTCGAATCGAACGAGGCTTGAGCCAACTCATTAAGCGGCCACCTTCCCTTCAGCGCTTGCGGGGTCTTCTATCAGTCCAAGTCACAGTCACAGTAACAGGTTCAGCCGACCCTCACGGGGGTTCGGCCGGCGAGCTTAGCCTCGATATCCTGTGCAATCTGACGGCCATGAAAACGGCCGTTCTCGATGAAAATCTCGTTCGTCCGCATGCCGGCGACGATCACTCCGGCTAGATACAGCCCCGGGATATTGCTCTCCAGAGACTGCGGATCGCATGCCGGGCAGCGGTCTTCCCCTTCCATCTGTACGCCAATAGCAGACAGAAAATCAAAGTCGGGATGGTACCCCGTTAGGGCAAAGACAAAATTGTTAGGAAGAATCACGGCTCCTTGCGGCGTAAGCAGCTCCACCGAGTCTTCCGAGATGCTGGTCACGGAACTTGAAAAGTACGCCGTTACCTCGCCATTCTTAATGCGATTGTTGATGTCCGGCAGAATCCAGTATTTGACGTGGTGGTGCATAGCTTCGCCGCGATGCACGAGGGTCACATGCGCGCCGTGGCGCCACAGGTCCAGCGCCGCGATCGCCGCCGAATTCTTGCCTCCAATCACCAGTACATTCTGGTCGTAATAGGGGTGCGGGTCGTGGTAATAGTGCAGCACCTTGGGCAGCTCTTCTCCGGGCACTTCGAGGTAGTTCGGCAGGTCGTAGTACCCGGTAGCGAGAATGACCTTGCGAGCGCCGTATGACCGTGGACGGGAGAACTGGTCGACGGTGGTGATGGTGAAATCGCCATCCTCGCCAGTCAGGCTGGAAACGGTCTGATATAGGCGCATCTCCAACTGGTAGTGCTCCGCGACCTTACGGTAGTACTCCAGCGCCTCGTTGCGGCTGGGTTTCTGGTTGGGGCTGGAAAACGGCATATCCCCTATTTCCAGCAGCTCGGGCGTAGTAAAAAACGTCATGTTCGAGGGGTAGTGAAAGAGGGAGTTGCAAAGGCACCCCTTGTCTATCAGGACGGTACGCAATCCAGCACGTTGGGCCTCAATGCCGCAGGCCAGGCCGGTGGGGCCCGCACCAACGACCAATACGTCAAAGTTCTCCTTGCGGCCAGGCTCCATCTATATAGCTTAGACGATCAGAGGCGGCCATCGTAGTACAGGCATATGTAACCTAACTGAAGTGCCGGGTAAGCAAACGCGTACCCCCCCGGTTCCCGGCCGGGATTTCCTGTCGAGCTTGTTGGCGTTGGCGAACCTCATGCGGCTTTCCTTAATGAAAGCCGCACACGCGAACCTGTTTGGAGCCTCGTGCAGGAAAATCCGGGTCGGCCGGCGCTCGAAATCGCTATAATCGAACGTTCTACGGTAGTGACGGCAGTTCAGGAGCCCCCTTCTTATGTCTGATTTCCGCAAAGAAAAAGACTCGCTTGGTTTTGTCGAGGTGCCCGCAAAGGCGTACTACGGCGCCCAGACAGCGCGCGCGGTTGAGAACTTCCCTATCTCCGACATACATCCGGATCCCCAGCTCATCCGGGCCCTGGGGATGGTCAAGCGAGCGGCCGCGGAAGCTAACAAGGAGCTGGGCCTGATCGACGCCAGGCGCGCCGATGCCATCATCCAGGCGGCTCAGGAAGTGATCGACGGCAAGTGGAATGCTGAGTTCGTCGTCGATGTTTTCCAGGCCGGTGCGGGCGTGAGCAAGCACATGAACACCAACGAGGTCATCGCCAACCGCGCCAACGAGATCCTGGGTGGAAAGCTGGGGGAGTACGCCCACGTGCACCCCAACGACCACGTCAACTATGGGCAGTCGACCAACGACGTCTTCCCTACGGCCATGCGCCTGGCCACGTTGCTCGCCCTGGATACTTTCTACCCGGTGCTGGACCACATGGCCGCCACCTTTGCCGGAAAGGCGAAGGCCTTTCACGGCATCATGAAGTCGGGCCGCACCCACATGCAGGATGCGGTTCCCATGCGCCTGGGACAGGAGTTTGCCGCCTATGGCTTAGCCTACGAAAAGGGCCATCAATTCCTGAAATTAGCTTCCGGCGGCTTGCGCGAGTTGGGGCTGGGCGGCAGTGCGGTGGGCACCGGGATCAACACCCATCCGGACTACCGGGTAAAAGCAATCGCCCATCTGGCTCGCATTTCGGGGCAGCAGCTGACGCCGGCCGCGGACATGCGTTGGGCCATGCAATCCAACGCCTGTATGGCCGATGTGAGCTCGGCCTTACGCGGAATCGCCCTGGAAACCATCCGGATCTCTAATGACATTCGTATGCTCAGCTCCGGGCCCAATACCGGCTTTGCGGAAATCTACCTTCCCAGCTTGCAACCCGGGTCATCCATCATGCCCGGCAAGATCAACCCGGTCCTGCCGGAATTAGCGGCCATGGTCAGTTTCCAGGTGATCGGTAACGATACCGCCGTGGCTTATGCCGTGCAGGCCGGCCAATTGGAGCTCAACGTGATGATGCCGACCATGGCCTATAACGTCCTGCAGAGTATAGGCATCCTCACCAACATGCTCCGCGAGTTCGACGAGCGGTGTGTGAGCGGCATTACTGCCAACGAAAAACGTTGTGAGCTCTACGCACAAAGCACGGTATCGTTGGCCACCGCGCTAAACCCCTACATCGGCTACGCCAAGGCTGCGGAGATCGTGAAGGAGTCGGTAGCGACCGGCAAGTCGATTATCGACATCGCACGCGACCGAAAGCAGCTCACGGAAGAAGAAATCGCCGAGATCCTGGACCCCGTCAGGATGACCGAGCCGCAATATCCCCTGGAAGCAGCAAAGGAACGTGACAAGGCCGTCACCGCGTAAGGCAGAAAAACCGCAGCTCCCTGCATAGCGGGGGAGCTGCGGTTTCCTCCACGTCCTGCTGTTCTTTTGCCCCGTCACTGCCGCCCAAATCGATAAACAATGCCGGTAGTGAACCCGAGATTCTTTACCTGCGGAGTGCCGCTGAAGGTCGTAAACCAATACCCTGGCTGCAAACGCACGGCGAGTGCCGGACCAAGGTTATAGTCGAACGGCACACCCACCGCCGCGCTGAAGTTGGTGCCGTTGCTCCAAAGCCCGATATACGTCCCTGGTGGAACCCCGGAACTGCTCGCGTTGAAATTGCCCTTGGACCCGCCCACCAGGCCCTGTGCACTCACGGCCCAGTGCTCCCTGCGCACGAAGCGATACTGCGGTCCCGCCATGAAGCTGTACTCGCTGATACTGGGCTTGAAGATGTTGTAGGGATTGGGTGAGATGAAAGCGGTTCCGTAGTAACCACGCAAGTCCGCCGTGAGCCCCAGGCGCCCCCACAAATAATCCGTCAGACCTCCGTTAAAGGCCGATTCGTTGACGTGCTGCAGCGAACTTCCGGGGCGGAAGCGCGTGTAGCCACCCCCTCCATAGGCTTCGAACTTGTGGCTGTAAGTATCCTGAATAACACGTTCCGTACGCTGCTGCCGCCGCGCGCGTATCCTGGCCTGGGCTTCCTGCGCCAGGCGAACCTGGTTCTCCTGTGGGTTTTCCGGTTCGATCTGACCTTGTGCTGCTGGGGCTGGAGATGGGTTGCTGGTGGAATTTTGCGCTATGAGCCCTGGTACCGCGAGAGTGATCAAAAAAAGAATCGGATACACGTGGCATCCAAAACGCTTGCTCTGATGCATGAACCTGAAAGCCTCCACTGCCTGCCGCCGTTCGGCGAAGAAAATAGCTTTTGCTGTCCTGGTTAGTATTAGAGCATTTCTCCGCTTGCTATATCCTGCTCAGGGACGAACAGTGCAGCTTTTCTTCTCCCACGGGTCTGAGAAAGCCTCTTTTGCTGTGTAGAAAATCGAAAGGCGAAATGAAATGAAATTTCTTCTCGGCCTGTTAATTGGCCTGCTGGTGGTACCGCTTGGCATTGCGGCTTATCTGAATTTCGGCAGCCTGCCGGTCGCTACAGGCGACGCGCCTTTCCCTTTTGAGGAGAGGATCGTCCACCTTCCCCTGCACGCGCGCATTGACCGGGAAATGGTAAAGACGCCACCGGTCGAAGCCAGCCCCACCAACCTGGAGATCGGCGCCCACATCTATCGCCGGCAATGTGCCACCTGCCACGGACTTTATGGCCGTCCAGTGACGTTCGCCAAGGGGATGTTTCCCGAGGCGCCACAGCTTTGGGAACCGCACGGCCACGGCGTGGTCGGCGTCAGCGACGACCCGCCCGGAGAGACCTTTTGGAAGGTGGCCAACGGTATCCGGCTTTCCGGCATGCCTGCCTTCAGCCATGTTCTGAACCAGACGGAGATGTGGCAGGTATCGCAACTGCTGGCAAACGCCGATAAACCGCTACCGCCCGGCGTCCTGACGCTATTGAAACAGCCGCTTGATCTCGATCCGGTAGCGACGCAATAGCCCCCGGGGACCTTCACCTCAAGGACCCCGGGGTATTGCTCCACCGTCTCTATTTCAGGCTATAGGTCACGCCTGCCGTGAACTGGAAGGAGTTCTTCTTGCTTCCAGCGGCCGGATCGTTCAGGAAGTCGTCCAGAGCCCCCAAACTAAATCCAAGGCGCTTGTACACAGGGAACAAGAGCGCCGCCGTGGCCACCGCCGAATATGCGTTGGTCTGATTGAACGCGGGGGTTATTGTCGCCCCCTGGTTGAAGACCAGCCCATGCGGCAGCTTCAGCATGTAGGTGTCTCCAAAGTCCATTCCGATCAAATTCTTGCTCGGGGTGAGGGGCGGAGGGGGAAGTATGTTGGGGGTCACGAAGTATTGCTGTCTCTCGTAGTGCACGTCCAGCTTTACATCCAATTGCTGCTTCGGTTCCTTGATGACCGTGTACCCAATGCCGCCGCCATACACTTGCTGTAAGCTCAGGCCTTGTGAGTAATTGTGGTCCCAAGACGAATCCACCAGGAAATAGAAGCGGGGCGAGACAAACCAATCGTGCTCAGCGTCGAAGTGGATGATATTCGTCTTTGTCCCCGTCGTGCCTGGCTGGGTGACTTCGCCGTAGGCTCCGGTAAAGTCGAAGATAGTGCGGTTGCTTGGGTCAAGCCAGTCCACGCTCGGAATAGCCCTCACCAGCGCGGCGTTACCGGTAAAGTTGCGGCTGTTCTGCGTCGCCTCAACCAAAGTCGCGCCCGCGGTGAGCGAGCCGTTCCAGCCGGAGAAGAAGCCGGGATGGCCCCGTAGTTCCTTGGTGTAGGTATCCTTGTCGATCAGGTATTGCGCATCCTTCACAGGAATGTCTTTGCTCGCGCCGCCCGTGCCTTGAGTCACCTTGACCTGGTTGTCATCCACCTGGATGCTGCCCTGGGCGACATCGGCATCCGCCGTCTTGCGGTTGACGTGCTGGCCCTGCTGAATCACGGCAAACTGCTGTCCAGTGTGAATGGACTTGATCTTGTCCCAAGTCACGGTTACATCGCCCGCCATGTCGCTATGAAAGGTCACGCTGCCGCCCGCTTCGTGTAGTAGCTTGCCGGTCAGCTGATCGCCGTTGGTAAAGACCAGGACATCCGGAGCCGGCGCAGCGGCAGCAGGGGTTTGTGCGTGCATGGGCACGGCGAAGGCAACCACCAGCGTGGCCTGCACCACAGTGAACAAAGTGCTCGGCAGGTGTCGCAAAAAACGGCGACCGACAATTCTGAATTGAGACATTTGGGAACCTTTCACAAAGGGAGATAGGTAGCGAAAGACATGCACCGCTACTCGGTAATGAATGGCCCGCGTTCCTGACACACAAATAGTAAAACTTCGGCTGCGAACTTACCGTGACAGTCAGATGGCAAACCCGAAACTTATTGTGATAGGGCGCAACGGCCTATTAACACCTTTTTGCTGACGGTGTAGGTCAGAAAACTGGACCGGACGCAGCCATTCCGCCGAAACCCGGCCCCGGGGCACGCGATCTTTGCGTGCCCGGGGTGAAAAGAATGGCCACACATAGCTGATCCCACCGAACCACTAAGAATGCTCTAACGCCACGGTATGCAGCTATACCCCGGATTTCCTGTCCAGCTCGCTGGCGTTGGCGAACTTTATGCGGCTTCCTCACTGAACGCCGCACACGCGAACCCGGTTGGAGCCTCCTGCAGGAAATCCGGGTATAGGCTCGCCGTAGACGGACATGGTTCCCAAATCACTCATAGGGTCGCTGAGAATCACGTCTCTTGCACTGTAACACTGGATTGTCGGCTGCCGTGCCCGTAAAATAGATCTGTGGCGATTACCAGGACTCAAGCCCTCGACTACTTCCGCTCAGACGACCTTATCGGGCTGGGCATGGAAGCAGATGCGCTTCGGCGCAAACTGCATCCCGAGGGCGTAGTGACCTACATCATTGACCGCAACATTAACTATACAAATTTCTGCACCGAGTATTGCAGTTTTTGTGCCTTCTACCGGCCCCTTAAAGGCAAGCTCGCTGCGGAAGGTTACATTCTCGACTTTGAGACCATCTACCAGAAGATCGCCGAGACGGTGGAAATGGGCGGTACCGGCGTACTGATGCAGGGCGGTCTGCATCCCGATCTCAAAATCGACTGGTTTGAGCGCTTGCTCAAAGGCATCAAGCAGCGCTTTCCTCAGATCTGGCTGCACTGTTTCTCCGCCTCCGAGATTCTGGCCATCGCCGAGTACAGCAACCTTTCCGTGCGAGATACTATCGCCCGGCTGCGCGATGCGGGATTGAATTCCATTCCAGGCGGCGGTGCGGAGATCCTGGACGACGAGGTGCGGCACCGCATCGCACGGCTTAAATGCTCCACCGAGGATTGGGTCCATGTGCACCGCACTGCCCATGCGCTGGGTATGCGCACCACGGCCACGATGATGTTTGGCGTGGGCGAAACCTTTGAGCACCGCGTTAACCACTTCGAGCAGGTCCGGCGGCTGCAGGAAGAAACCGGCGGCTTTACGGCCTTTATTCCCTGGAGCTTTCAGCCCACGAACACCGCCCTGGGAGGCCGCAAGTGGGATGAGGCTACATCCGTCGAGTACCTCAAGGTGCTCGCCATCTCCCGTCTCTATCTGGACAATGTGGAGAATGTGCAATCCAGCTGGGTAACGCAGGGATTAAAGGTATTGCAGCTTGGCCTGCGCTTCGGTGGCAATGACGTAGGTTCGGTGATGCTTGAAGAGAATGTGGTCAAGGCCGCCGGCACCTCCAACTGCACCACCGAAGAAGAGCTGCGGCACGTGATCCGCGGCGCAGGCTTCCGGCCCGTGCAGCGGGATACCCTGTACACCACCTTTTTTCTCAATTGATCCGTCTATTCCGTCTATTTAGTCTGGGTAAGTCGTATCGGTCCTTTTGGATGAGCATCTTAGCAAACAAGTGATACGGAGGCAGTGCCCTGCTGGCGATGATTGCTGATAAGCTAAGCGACCTCCCGATTGCGGCTCTCCGCAGTTGCCGATGGACCCTCGCCTCGTGGTCGTACGGCCCACAGCACGGCCTTCAGCATTACTTCAAGACCCACTACGCGGATCGCACCTTCGAGCACTTGTATCACTGGAACTCTTTCGACACTGCCCTGCTGATTCCCTATTTCGTCGTGATGATCGTTCTTTCTTTCTACGGCATTCATCGCTATCAGCTGGTTTACCGCTACTACAGGTACAAGAAGAATGCTGCGCGCGAACCGGAGTCGCATTTCGCTGAACTCCCCAGCATCACAGTGCAGCTGCCCATCTTCAACGAGCAATTCGTCGTAGACCGCCTGATCCAAGCCTGCTGCAACCTGGACTATCCAGCCGGCAAGCTGGAGATTCAGGTGTTGGACGACTCCACCGACAGCACTGTTGAAGTTGCCCAGGCGGCCGTGGAGCTCTATCAATCCCTCGGACACAGGATCGTCTACATTCACCGCGTCAATCGCCATGGCTTCAAGGCGGGAGCTCTGGACGAGGGGTTGCGCGTGGCCGCCGGTGAGTTCATCGCCATCTTCGATGCGGACTTCGTGCCCCCAAGGGAATGGCTCATGCAAGTGGTGCACCACTTCGCCGACACCCGGATCGGTATGGTGCAGACGCGATGGACGCACCTCAATCGTGACTACAGCTTCCTGACCCAGGTGGAAGCCATCTTGCTTGATGGCCACTTTATTCTTGAGCACGGCGGGCGATCGCGCACCAACGCCTTCTTCAATTTCAACGGGACTGCCGGCATGTGGCGCCGCACTGCGATTGACGGATCGGGAGGCTGGCAGCACGACACCCTGACCGAAGACACCGACCTTAGCTATCGTGCGCAGTTGAAGGGCTGGAAATTCCGTTATCTGCAGGACGTTGAGTGCCCGGCCGAACTGCCGGTAGAGATGACCGCCTTCAAGACGCAGCAGGCGCGTTGGGCGAAGGGGCTGATCCAAACTTCGAAAAAGATCTTGCCCAGGATGTTCCGCAGCGATGCACCCTTTCACGTAAAGCTGGAGGCGTTCTACCACCTGACGGCGAACCTCAGTTATCCGCTGATGGTCGTGCTTTCCATGCTCTTGATGCCGGCCATGATCATCCGCTTCTACCAGGGATGGTTTCAAATGCTGCTGATCGACGTGCCGCTGTTTATGGCGTCAACGTTTTCCATCTCATCCTTCTATCTGGTGTCGCAAAGAGAGCTCTTCCCCGGCCGATGGTATAGGACCTTTCTGTATCTGCCCTTTCTTATGGCTCTGGGCATAGGCCTGACGATAACCAATACCAAGGCGGTGCTGGAGGCGATTTTTGGCATCAAAACCGCCTTTAAGCGCACGCCTAAGTACCGCATCGAGAAGCGCGGCCAGATTCCGCAAGCGAGCAAATACCGCAAGCGCCTCGGCATCGTGCCCTGGATTGAACTGCTGATTGGCAGCTATTTTGCGTTGACGATCTGGTATGCAATCGTCAATGAGAACTATTTCACCGTTCCCTTCCTGCTGCTCTTTGTGATCGGTTACTGGTACACCAGTCTGATGTCCTTGCTGGAAGGAAGATTTGAGCGCTTCCGCCTGGGAGCCAATACCGAAGACGCCTCGCCCAAGCCCTTCCCCGTCGGCGTATAAGCCGGAACGCCTCGTTCCCTCACCAAGGACGGGCTCCCCACATCTCGCTCGTTTTTCGCGAGATGTGTGATTCCACCGAGGTTGACCGCTAAGCGCATCGGATGAATCGAGAGTCAGAAGGAGAGGGCAGTGGACTCCCACATCTCGCGGAAAACGAGCGAGATGTGGGGCACCCGTCCCCGGTGAAGAAACGAGAGTAAGTGGAGTTGTTCTTCTGCGGCCCGTGAAGCCAGCCTACCAGCGGAAACCGAACGTCACAGGAATCATGCCAACCGTGCCCGTCCCCACCGCAGTCGCTGTGGTCGGAGGGGCGTCTACCCAGACGTAGCGAACCTCCGCGTAGAATTTCCCCTTGCCATCCGGATTGGTTTTGTAGGTAACACCAGTTCCGATGTTCACGCCACCTTGGTTGCTGGAGAAATGGCTGAGCGTAATGTTTTCATACTGCGGATAGCAGCCGTAAAAGTAATCGCAGTAGTCGCCCACATAAACCGGCTCGGTAAAGGTCGTCAGCTTCCGGTAAAATCCGCCCCCGCCGGTCACGTAACCGCCAAGGTGTCCGCTGTTCTTGTAGTAAAAAATTGGGTCGAGAGTCAGTGACCACACGTGAACATTGCCGTTCGGCTCGCCCACGTTCGTCAGCGTGTTCTGTGGAATATTTGCACGATTGAAGCTGTATTCGGCCAGCACTCCCAGTCTGTCGTTGAACATCCAGCCACCGCCCAGGTTGATGCTATAGCCGACGTTCTGCCAGGTCTTGGTATTGCCTAGCGGCACGTTAAATCCCCCACCCGCTTCAATGGCCAGATGGTCGGTGAGCGAGTCGTTATGGTGGGTGCTGTAGCCCCTGTTGTAGCCGCCCTGGTTGGGGTATTGATCCTGCACTATGGAATCGAAGTCCAAATGATTTTGCGCGCTTGAACTTACTTGCGAAAACGCACCAGGAGCCAGCAAGCAGGAGGAAAGGGCGGACACTATCACTGCGAACCGAACAAAGGAACCGGGACCCGACGACATCGTGTAATCACCCGTGAGAAATTAGATTTTTTCAGAGGTCCTCAAAGAGGGTCTCTACCCATAGACACTTATATGACTGCTTTGACGCGCAGAAGTTTACAAAGGATGGCAGAGTAGGGCTATATGGCGTAACAGGCCCTGCCGCTGCGACAGGGCCCATTGTTTCTAATGGATATCGAATTGCTCCGGGTGCAGGGTCGGATCGCTCTTGACGATGATCGTCTTGCCGCTCATCTCCTCCAGCTCATTGAGCCAGCGGGCATTCCCCAGCTTCAGCGTCTTGACCACCTCTGGATGAACGCGCAGCAGCACATCCTGGCGTTCCAGGTGATGCTGCATCTTGCGCATCTCGATATAGATCTCGTTGCACACCGTTGTCGGGCTCTTGACCATGCCGGTTCCGGCGCAGATCGAGCATTGGATGCTCAGCGTGCGCTCCAGAGACTGCTTCACTCGTTTGCGGGTAATCGCAACCAAACCGAAGTCGTTGAATTGCAAGACTTTAGACGGGGCCCGATCGGACTTGAGCTCGTCCTCCAGAGCCTGCATTACCTTGTTTCGGTTCTTCCGCTCGTCCATGTCGATAAAGTCGATCACAATGATTCCGCCTAGATCGCGCAGACGAATCTGGCGCACGATCTCGGGGATGGCATCGAGATTGGTTTTGAGGATCGTGTCCTCCAACCGCGCCGTCTTGCCGACATACTTGCCGGTGTTGATGTCGATCGCCACCAGCGCCTCAGTCTGATTGATCACGATCGAGCCGCCAGACTTTAGCCAAACCTTGGACTTGAGCGCCTTGGTAATTTCGTCCTGGATACCGAACTGTTCGAAGAGCGGCGTCTCCTTGGTGTACAACTTGACCCGCCGCACCAACGAAGGCTGAAAACGGTTCAGGAAGCGGACGATGCGCTCGTACTCCGCTTCTGTATCGACCCAGATGGTAGAGAAGTTGTCGCTCACCTGGTCGCGCAAGATGCGCTCCACCAGGTTCAGATCGTGATAAATAAGCGCCGGAGCCTTAGCCGTATCGGAACGCTGTTTGATCTCCGTCCATAGACTGATCAGGAAGCGAATATCCGCGCGCAGATCCTCTTCGCTGGCTCCATCCGCCGCCGTGCGCACGATAAAGCCGCCACTGACGGTTCCCTTCTCGCTGATCAGGATGCGCTTGAGACGCAGCCGCTCCTCGTCGGACGAGATCTTGCGCGAGACGCCCACATGATTAACCGTCGGCATGAAGACCAGGAAGCGGCCGGGGAGCGCGATGTGGCTGGTGATCCGCGCGCCCTTCTTCGCAATCGGCTCCTTGGCGATCTGCACCAGGATTTCCTGCCCCTGCTTCAGTAGCTCGCTGATGATCGGCAGATCGCTGGTTTGGGTGTTTTGCCGGCGGCCATTGTGCCTGCGGCGGCCGTCGTTACGCTGCCCGCGGCCTCCCCGGCGCTGATCGTCCCGTGGACGGCGAGCCGGCTGCCCGGCTACCGCGGCTACCTGCCCTTCCTCCGACTCTGTTTCCTCGCCCCCCTCAGCGATCTCCAGCTCATCTTCCGCTTCCTCCTCCTCAACCGTGAGCCCGGAAGCCTCGCCATCAATGCGCTGGTCAAGGTGAGCGTCGCGCACCATTTCGCCGATCGCACCCCCTGCCGCTACTTCCTGGTCGAGTGTCTCCTCCTCCAGTTCCTGCAGGTCGTGGTCTTCGCTCTCCACATAAAGAGGCGTGAAATCATACTCCTCCTCCTCCGCGACCTCTTCCTCCTCCACCAGGCCGGTTTCGGGAGTTGCAGAGTCCAGTTCCTCGTCGTCCTCTTCCTCTTCAAAGTCCGTTTCCACCTCCGCCAAGCCCGTCTCAGGGGCGGCTATCGCGGCCTCTTGGCCACCGGCATCCGGACGCATGTCTTCAAGCTGCTGGAAAGCCTCCTCTTCAGGAGCTATCTCGTCCTCCATCAAGCTGGAGGAGGAAGCGGCAAAACGAAATTCGCTGGGCGCGGAAGGATCGATACGATACGAGGCGGAAGCTTCCTCCGGCTCAAACTCGATCGCCACCGTCAGCGGTTCGTCCGCAAAGTTGCTCGGGACTTCTTCCTGTGTTTCGGTAATCACTTCGGCTGCAGGCGCAAATACGGCAGGCGCGAATACGGCTTCGTGCGCTT
Organism: uncultured Acidobacteriaceae bacterium; assembly: GCA_963815175.1. Lineage (GTDB taxonomy): Bacteria > Acidobacteriota > Terriglobia > Terriglobales > Acidobacteriaceae > PALSA-350. The sequence continues at coordinate 34,904 of CAWFGM010000001.1, read as the reverse complement.
CTGCTTCATGGAGCACGGGCGCTTCTTGCGCCTCGGCCACAATGTCATGCGGCTCCAAATTTTCGGTTGAGACGGAAATTTCCTCGTTATAGGCCGTCTCTTCCTGCACCTCAGCAGGAGCAACCGCCTCGTGGTGAACCGGGGCTTCGTCAGGGATACCCCGGTAACGGGAAATGGATTCGCCCGGAAGCGGACCGGCGCCGTCCCACGCAAGGGGGGTCTCGATGAGAGTCGAGGGCTTGGCCATGATGACTCCGGCCCGGGCCTGCGGTGCGCGGGTATCAACCGGCTTCGCGGGCGCAACGCTTTGACCGCCATATTTCGAAATCGACTCTCCGGGAAGAGAGAACGCAACCGGGGCCCGCGGCCCGGCTTCCACCGGCTCGCTTGGCTCGAAGGATGATGCGTCGCTACGGTGTGATACGTCCGTGCGCTCTGGAGCCGTCTGGACCGCCTGTGCTGTCTGGTCATGGGCTGGAGCTGCCTGCTGTCCGCCTTGCTGGGGTGGGCGAAAGCCCTTGCGGCGGCCACGCCGGCCGCGCCAGCGCCGGGTTCCATCCTCAAACTCACCTGCCGGCCCTTGACCCGATGCTGCCCCTCCCGAACCGGACGGGGCGCCGTTGCGTCTTGGAGCTTCTTCTTCCGCGGATGCCGCACGCGGCTGGCGGTTCTCTTTGGCCTGCGATTCGCGGCCTTCCTCGCGCCCGTTGGCTGGAATCCGCTCGAAGTCGGAAGAGTCTTCCTGCTCCTCCATGAAATCCGTGACATACAGAAAAGCGTCCCGCTCCAGGCCTAGGTCGACGAATGCCGACTGCATCCCCGGAAGCACCCGGGTAACACGACCCTTGTAAATGGAACCAGCGAGAGTGTACTCATTCTCGCGCTCGTAATAGACCTCTGTAAGTTGATCGTCTTCCAGGATGGCCAGCCGCGTCTCATGGGGCGTGCTGGAAATACAAATTTCTTTTGACATGCTGCCTCTCCTGTCCGCAGGTCTTACCTGACGGACGGCCGGCGCGGCAGATCGGAGGGGAAGCTATCCCACTCCCGGGATACCGGGAAGAACTAGGTCAGCGAGCAAGCCTTGGGCAAAGGCGCGTGATCCATGGGGTGGAATCCAGCGAAATTCTTTGTGCGGGAGTACCGGCACAACACGGTCCTGACCGGGATCGGTCTCTGTGCTGGCTGGGCTTCCAAGGCTCTCTGAACGCAAAGAGTCGGTGACCACTTCAGCCTTGTTTTCAGGCGGGGCCGTTACCCTTCTCTGCGTGCTCATTCCTAATCCTGCCCGGCCCCGGTGATTCACCAGGCCGGCGTATCTAAACTACTAAAAAACCTAAAGTTACTGACGCCGCTTGCGGTGCGGCCCGACTACAGGCCGGGACCCAGCTCTAGTTCACAAAACGGCTCATACGAACGTTCATCGCCATACCCAGAGCCAGGAAAGTGAAAAGTACCGAGGATCCCCCGTAACTCATTAAAGGTAGAGGAATTCCCGTGACCGGCATGAGCCCGATGACCATTCCGACGTTAACTGCAATCTGAAAGATGAGTACAGCGACTACGCCCATGATCAGAAACGTACCGGATACATCCGCGGCTGTCTGAGCATTTTGAATCAAACGCGTCAATATGAGGAAGTATAACAGGAGTACAAACACGGCGCCGACGAAGCCATGTTCCTCACAGAACGCGGCAAAGATGAAGTCCGTATAGGGAATAGGCAGGAAATCGCCCTGAGTCTGGGTACCTTTGGTGGCTCCCCGGCCCCAGACGCCCCCGTCGCCCACGGCGATCAGCGACTGCTTCACCTGGTACCCGCTCCCCTTGGGGTCGGTGTCCGGATTCAGGAAGCTGGTCAGCCGCTGCTTCTGGTAGGGCTTGAGCACTTTGGCCCACACCGGAACCACCAGGACCAACCCGGCGACCACCAGGATGACCCCCTTCTTCCACTCCAGGCCCCCCAGAAAGAGCCCGACTATGAGCACCGGGATATAGGTGAGCGAGGTTCCCAGGTCGGGTTGCTTCAGCACCAGCAGCATCGGCAGTCCGACCATCAGAAACGCCTTGAAGATGTCACTCCAGGTCAGGTCCTTGCCGGACAGGCCGGCGAAGTATCGCGCCATAGCGACAATCAGCACCACCTTGACCCATTCCGACGGCTGAAAGTGGATGCCGCCGGGCAGCTTGATCCAGCGGCGCCCACCCAGAACCTTGGTTCCGAAGATAAGCACCCCCACCAGCGAGATCAGGCAGAAGCCATAGACCCAGTGGACTGCCTCCAACAGACGGTGGTAATTGATCACCGAGAAGAGAAACATCGCCGCCAGGCCGCCGATCAGCCAGAAAATCTGCTTGGTTTCAAACCCCACAAACTTGGTGTGTAGGGTGGCGCTATAGATCTCCAGGATGCTGATTACCGAAAGCAGCAGCACCATGGCCAGCAGCAACCAGTCGAAATCACGAAATGAGATAAATCGCCGCATCGTTCTCCGTGTCGTTCTTAGCCTTGAAGGGGCGGGGCTCCTCAGCCCCGCCATAAAACCCACCAATCATCGACGGCTTTAGCCGCTGAGGGATCTCTTTCCTACCAGCATTCCTTCCCTCAGAGGCTGAAGCCCCCCACAATTTGATTCTTCAACGGACGGACTAAAACCCGTCCCCTTCAAACTCGCTAGCTCACTTCGCTGCTATCGTGAAGTGGCCGCCGCGCATTGCCGGGGCAGCGTCCCTGGCCGAGGCGGTGGCCACCTTCGCCGGGGCTGCCTCGTTCTCGGGCTGCTCCGACCAAACCGCACCTACCTCGACCTTGGAAGGCGCTTTGGCTTCCTGCAGCTGCAGGTTGTTATCCAGCCGGCGCTGCTTATCTACGAAAGCCTCGATGACCCGCGCAGCCAGGGGCGCGGACGCCTCTGCTCCCCAGCCGCCATGTTCCACCAGCACCACCACGGCGATATCCGGATTGCGGCGCGGCGCGATGCCGACAAACCAAGCGTTGGCGCGTTCAGCTCCTTTGCCAAGACTCTTCATTCCGGCGCTGTGGTTCACTACCTGCGCCGTACCGGTCTTGCCGGCAAAGTCGATATTTTCCAAATGTGACGCAATTGCCGTACCGCTGTTGGTCGTGAGGGCCATGCCGTCGGTGATGGTCTCCCATATTGCAGGAGCGATCGGAATGGTCGCGTCGCCGCTGCCCGGGTACGAGTCATACATCGCCTGGCGATAATCGGCCGGCAGCTGGTCGGGCTCGACTACGTGGGGGCGCTTGAGGACGCCGCCGGAAGCAATTCCTGCAATCGCCCGCACCAACTGGACCGGGCTGATGGCTACCGCTCCTTGACCGATTCCTACCGAGATTACCTCTCCGGCGTACCATTTCTCGTGGAAGGTCTTCAGCTTCCATTCTTCCGACGGCATGGTGCCGCTCACTTCCCCGGGTAGATCGATGCCCGTCTTTTGCCCTATGCCTACTTTGTGGGCCCAATAGGCGATCTTCTCAATGCCCAGCCGTTGGGCGAGCGTGTAGTAGTAGGTATCGCAAGACAGCGGGATGGCGTGCAGGATGTCGACAGGGCCGTGGCGCTTATCGCAGGCAAAGAAGCGGCCGTAGAACGTGCCGCCGCCGGTGCAGTTCACCTTCAGATCCTGCGCCACATTGTCTTCCAGACCGGCCAGGGACATGATGATTTTGAACGTGGATCCTGGCGCCAGTTGGGCCTGAATCGCTTTATCCAGTAGAGGATGGCGAGGATCCGTAATCAGTTTGTTCCATTCATCCCGGGAGACTCGCACCGAGAAATCATTGGGATTGAAGGCGGGCCGTGAGACCAGCGCTAACACCGCGCCGGTATGAGGGTTGATGGCGATAATCGCTCCGTTGCGATCGCCCATCGCGGCCTCGGCTGCCTTCTGGATATCCAGATCGATGGTCAGCTTCAGGCCTTGTCCCGGTACCGCCGGTTCACGGCCCAATATGCCCACTTCCCTGCCATGACTATCGACAATGATGTCCTGCGAGCCGTCCTGACCGCGCAGCAGCTGATCGTAGGACTCCTCAACACCCGATTTGCCGACCACGTCCCCCGGCTCGTAATAGGCGTAGCGAGGGTCGTTCAGCATGTCGTCGCTGACCTCGCCGACGTAGCCGATCAGGTTGGCGGCAAAACCGTTGCGTGGATAAAGCCTGCGCTGTTCATCAATGGTCTCCAGTTCAGGCAGCTCATCGCGGTGGGCCTCGATAAACTCCACCTCGTCCGGAGTGATGTCCTGTTTAAGCGGGATGGGCTCGTACTTGGGCGCCAGCGCGTAGTGCTTCAGCACCCCCTCCAGCTGATCCGGAGTCATGTGCAGTCCCCGGGAAATCAGCGGAAAATCCGCCCGCAGATCCCGACCCGGCTCGCGGATAAGGAAGCAGGATACCGAAGGGTAGTTGTCCACCAGGAGCCGGCCCTCCCGGTCGAACAGCTTGCCCCGGGGAGCAAGGATGGGCACCTTGCGGATACGGTTCTGCTCCGCCAGGGTGCGGTAGTTTTGCGCGCCAATCACCTGTAACCGCCACAGGCCCGAAAGCAGCACCAGCAAAATGGCAACGATCGCATACTGCACGATCGTCAGCTTGAACGCTGGCAGTCTCTCTTCCCGGTTCACCGATGAGTAATTGTCCATGTCTATGGCCCGCTACAGTTACTGTGACTCTTCCCAACTAAATTCGCTGCATTTTTTCCTTAGCCGCGAAAAACTCTGGTTTTGGTTCCAAAAAAAATCGCCTAGGCGCTGGGGATAACGTCCCCTCAAAACACACCTACTAATCCCGTGGTCTTACCCGATCCAAAATATCGAAAAAGAACACACCCACTATCGAGTTGATCACCGCTTTGATTACCTCATGCAGCCAGTTCGTATTGACATTGAACGCCAGCATGCGATGCATGATGAATAGGTAGATCCCGATGTTCAACATGGTGAAGGCAAAGTTGATCAGCAGCCGGGTCCCCGGGTTCTCCACGTCGATTTTCACCCCCAGCGAGGCGGCAAAGAATCCCACGACGCACTGCGAAATCCCATTAATCCCCAGCGGACGGCTGGTCAGCGCGTCTTGAATGAGCCCAATGACGGCTCCGGTGACCGTGCCGGCAATTGGATTACGCCACCCTACGGAGAAGTAGATGGTCACCAGCAAAGGGAGATCGAGGATGTCGAACTTGGGGATGAAACGGGGAATCAGGGCCTGCAGGAAAATTGCCAACAGCGGGACCAGCACCACTACGATCAGTGGATAGCGCTGCACATCCAGTTCACGACGCGCTAGTGATGCCGACATTGCCATAAAAGTCTTTCTCCTACAACCAAACCACTCTAGACACCCAAACCACTTTCATCACCAGGACCCTGAGGTGTTGCTTTCCCTCCCGTTGCAGGCTTTTCCGCAGTCCGTTTCACCCCTCATTGCGGCGGACTCCCATTTCCTGGAGTTGCTGGAGGCTCAGCCCTGGGTTCAGGAGCGGCCGCAGGTTGATCGGCAGTCGGCGGTTTGGGCGCCTTTGGCTTAGCCGCAACCGGATGCGTTGTCCCTGGCACTCCCCTGTCGCCAGAGGCCGTATTGCCGCTCCCCGCAGTGCTGGTCGAAGCATGATGCGGCTTGGCTGTACCAGCCTGCTCCGCCTTTTGCCCCGCCGCATCCTCATTTGCCGCCGTTTTCGCAGTCTCCGCTTTGGGCGTAGGCGTCGCAGAAGCAGCCGGTGGCGTCGAAGCCGGCGTTGGCGCATACCTTGGATCGACCACCGCCTGGCCCGGGGTCAACGCGCTAGCCTCGGGCGTCGAATTCGGAGTGTAATGATCCGCGTGCAAGGCCGGTGGCGGATGAAGCTTGACCGGAACCGTGTCCGGATTCACCGTCCCGTGATCCGCGGCGGGAGGCGTATCCGCAAGCGCACCCGGATTATCCAAGCCCGGCAGCCGCTCGGAGAGGATATCCGATGCCCTCTGTTGGGTTGCGGCGATCGCCCCCTCGGCGGCGCTCTCCGCCAGGTCCTGCTTCTCCTTCTCCGGCATCTGATCCCCGGCCTGGGTAATCACTAGCAACTCTTCCAGATGCCCGAGATTGGCCGCCGGCTTGATCAGGATATCCATGAAGGGAGGGTTGGACGTATCGGGGACCACCTGGTCGACGACCCCCACCGGCAACCCGCGAGGATAAATCTGGTCTCCCCCACTCGTAACCACACGTTCCCCAGGTTTGACCCGTTCATCGGGAAGCATGTTGATGATCTGCGGCTGGCCCAGGGCATTGCCGCGCAGGACTCCGCGCAGCCGGGTGGATTCCAGAATCACCCCCGCACCGCTGGTCTGATCGGAGATCACCAGTACCTGCGAGGTGCTCGCGAAGACATCCTTCAACTTACCCACGATTCCGTTGGGGGTGATCACGGCCATGTCCGGTTTAAGGCCGTCTTTGGCGCCCTTATCGATGTACAGGATCCGTGACTGGTCCGTCCCCGAGGTTCCGATGACTTGGGCCGGCACCGTTTTGTAGATGTAGTGCTCTTTGAAGGCCAGCAATGCCTGCAGCCGTTGTCCCTGGCGGGCATCCTCGAGCAGAGTCGCCTGCTCCAGTTGGAGGCGTCTTACCTGGTCCGTCAGCTCTTGATTTTGCACCCGGACATGGCGAAGATCGAGATAGTTCGCCCACAGACCGCGCAAGCCGCTACCGCTGCCATGCAGGACCTTTTCCGGGGGCGACATGATGCCAATGGCCCAATAGCGTATCAACCGCACCGCGGGTGCATCGCCACCATTCGGATTGGGCCTGCGCACCTGCACGGCTAACCCGATGATCTGGGCCACCAGAACTGCCACCAGGAACAGGATGTTCTTATACCGGCTCAAAGCAAATCCATGGCTGCGTTCGCGGACGAATCGACCATCCATCCCCTTGTTGGTTTATAAGTCGACTCGCCGGCTGATTAATCGATCTTGATTTTGCGCAGCAAACGGAAGTCACTCAGCATCTTGCCGGTGCCCAGCACCACGCTGGCCAGGGGATCATCGGCAATCGAAACCGGCAGGCCGGTCTCTTCGCGGATGCGCTTGTCGAGGTTCTTGATCAGCGCTCCGCCCCCGGTCAGCACAATGCCGCGATCACTGATATCGGCGCTGAGTTCCGGCGGGGTGCGTTCCAGGGCAACGCGAATCGCGTTGAGAATCGTAGAGATGCATTCCGTAAGTGCTTCACGGATCTCGCTGTCATCGATCGTAATTGTCTTGGGCACGCCTTCTATCAGGTTGCGCCCCTTGATCTCCATGGTGAGCGGCTTGTCCAGCGGATAGGCCGAGCCAATGTCGATCTTGATCTGCTCCGCCGTGCGCTCGCCGATGAGCAGGTTGTACTTGCGCTTGAGGTAATTCATGATGGCTTCGTCCATCTGGTTGCCGGCCATGCGGACGGAACGGGAATAGACGATGCCGGAAAGCGAAATAACCGCGATATCCGTGGTGCCGCCACCAATATCCACTACCATGTTGCCGCTGGGCTCGGTGATCGGCAACCCTGCGCCGATGGCGGCGACCATGGCCTGTTCGACCAGGAACACCTCGCTCGCCTTGGCGCGATAGGCGGAGTCTTCCACCGCTCGCTTCTCCACCTGCGTGATCTCGGAAGGCACGCCGATCACGATCCTTGGGTGTACCAGCATCTTGCGGTTGTGCGCCTTTTGGATGAAGTAGTTCAACATCTTTTCCGTGATTTTGAAGTCGGCGATGACGCCGTCCTTCATCGGCTTGATGGCGACGATATTGCCCGGAGTGCGGCCGAGCATTTCCTTGGCCTCTTTGCCAACCGCCTCGACCTCGCCGGTATTCTTATTGATGGCGACGATGGAGGGCTCGTTGACCACGATGCCTTTGCCACGCGCGTACACGAGTGTGTTCGCCGTGCCTAAATCGATTGCCAGATCGCTCGAGAATACGCTGAACAGCGAACGCACACCGTGCGTGCGAGAAGACCTCGAATGGAAACCGTTTGATGACATGAATGCCGGACTTTTCCTAGATGACGGATTTCATTGTACGGCCACGGTTGCTTTGTTGCACCGCTACTCTTTTGAGTCTTTACCACCACTTTTAGGGCATACGCCCCGTTTTGGATACGTTGCGACATAATCAGTTATGGCTACGAAGATCTATAAAAACCTGATTGGCGGTCAATGGGTGAGCGCCGAAACCGGCAAGACTTTTCTCAATCACAATCCCGCCAATATCGACGATGTGGTAGGTGAGTTTCAAGCCTCGAGCGAAGCGGATGTGGACCGCGCGGTGCGGGCGGCCCGCGCGGCCTATCGCCACTGGCGTTTAGTGCCTGCTCCCAAGCGAGGAGAGATCCTTTATCGCACCGGCGAGCTCCTCTTGCGGCACAAGGAGAACCTGGCCCGGGACATGACGCGGGAGATGGGGAAGGTCCTCAGCGAGACGCGCGGCGACGTGCAGGAGGCGGCCGACACCGCTTTCTACATGGCAGGTGAGGGGCGCAGGCTCTTCGGCCAGACCACGCCCTCGGAATTGCCTGACAAGTTCGCCATGTCTGTGCGCATGCCGGTAGGCGTCTGCGGCATGATTACGCCCTGGAACTTCCCCATGGCGATTCCCTCTTGGAAGCTCTTCCCGGCCCTGGTTTGCGGCAACACCTGCGTGATCAAGCCCGCGGAAGACACTCCGCTCTCGACCTTCAACCTGGTGCAGTTGTTGTTGGAGGCCGGCCTGCCCGATGGTGTGGTCAACATCGTGACCGGTTTTGGTCCGGATGCGGGTGCGCCTTTGGTCGCGCATCCCGAGGTAAACGCCATTTCCTTCACCGGATCGAGCGAAGTGGGCAGGATTGTCGGCCAGACCGCTGCTGGCTTATTCAAGCCCTGCTCGTTGGAGATGGGCGGTAAGAACGCCATGATTGTGCTCGAAGACGCCAACCTCGATCTGGCGTTGGATGGGGCCGTCTGGGGAGCCTTTGGCACCACCGGTCAACGTTGCACGGCCACCAGCCGCATCATCGTACAAAAGAGCATCGTCTCCGAGTTCACCGGCAAGCTGGTGGAGCGGGCGCGGGCGCTCAAGGTGGGCGATGGCCTGAACGACCAGGTGCAGATGGGACCGCAGATCAACCAGCAGCAACTGGAGACCTCTGAGCGCTACACCGCGATCGCGAAGAAGGAAGGTGCGGGCCTCTTGACAGGTGGCGAACGTTTGTCCGGCGCTGGCTTGGGCAAGGGCTATTTCTTTGCCCCCACGGTCTTCGGCGGTGTAGCAGCGGAGATGCGCATCGCCCGGGAGGAGGTCTTTGGACCGGTAGTAAGTGTGCTTGAATGTGACAATTTTGATCAAGCGATCGCGATAGCGAATGGAATTCAATACGGCCTTTCCACCGCCTTATATTCACGCAACGTAAACCTGGCCTTAAAGGCGGTGCGCGATCTGGAAGCCGGCATAACCTACATCAACGCGCCGACGATCGGGGCTGAGGTACATCTACCCTTTGGCGGCGTCAAGCAGACCGGCAACGGGCATCGAGAGGGCGGCACCGGCGCCTTAGATTTTTACACGTCATGGAAGGCCGTCTACATCGACTATTCCGACCGTCTGCAACGGGCCCAAATCGACACAGGCGAGTGACGGCCAGGCAAAAAAGCGGCCGACTTGCACTTCCCTGTCGGCCGCAGCCACTCTCAAAACTCCCCGTCCAAATAGCAAATCCCAAGGCCCGCAACAGATTTAAACTTTTGTCATCCCGACTGGAGCGCAGCGGAAGGGAGGGACCTGCAGTTCCCTCTCGGTCGCAACAGAGTCAGCGATGGGCAAACGCGAACACCACTACTACGTCTATATCGTTGCCAGTCGAACCCGAGTTCTTTACTGCGGCATGACCAACAGCATTGCACGCAGAACGGAGGAACATCGAGCGGGCTCTATCCCAGGCTTCAGTTCAGACTATCGACGCCATCGCCTCGTCTGGTATGAGCATTACCAGTATGTTCACAATGCGATTAACAGGGAAAAGAAAATTAAGCGCTGGACGCGAGCCAAGAAGATAGATCTTATTGAAGAGATAAACCCCACCTGGGCCGACCTGAGTGACGCGTGGAGAACAGAAACTGCAGGTCCCTCCCTTCCGCTGCGCTCCAGTCCCACGGCACGCCGGGGCAGGCGGGATGACAAAGTTTAAAGCGGCTACTTCCAAGAAGGCCAACCGAGTGGGATGGCAAACTTTCGTGTAGCTGCTCGATCAGCTGCAGGCTCCCTTACGCTGCGCTCCAGTCCCACGGCACGCCGGGGCAGGCGGGATGACAAAGCTTAAGGCAGCTACTTTCAAGAATGCCACGCTAATGGGACAGGCAACTCCGGGCCCCCAACCCAACCCCTCAACCAAGAACCCCCGCATTTGCTAGCATTCCCTAGCGAGGCAAATTCGAGATGATCATTGGTGTTCCCAAGGAAGTGAAAGACCACGAATCCCGGGTTGGCATCACCCCTGCCGGTGTAAAAGCCCTGGTCGACGCGAACCACACCGTCCTGGTCGAAACCCATGCCGGTGATCTCTCCGCCTTCTCTGACGACGAGTACCAATCCGCAGGAGCCGAGATCGTTGGCGCGGCTTACAACGTCTGGGGACACGCCGACATGATCGTCAAAGTCAAAGAACCCGTCGAGAACGAATACAACTTCTTTCGCGAGGGCCTGGTGCTCTTCACCTACCTGCACCTCGCCCCCCTACCCGCGCTGACCGACCGCCTCCTGGCAACGAAAGTAACCGGCATCGCCTACGAAACCATCCGCGACCGCGCCGGCACTCTCCCTCTACTCACCCCCATGTCCGAGGTCGCGGGAAGAATGTCAGTGCAAGTCGGCGCAACCTACCTGGAAAAAGAAAAGGGCGGCCGCGGAGTACTGCTCGCTGGAGTGCCCGGAGTTCCTCCGGCAACCGTCTGCATCCTGGGAGGCGGCATCGTAGGCACCAACGCTGCCAAGATCGCGCTCGGCATGGGCGCAAACGTAACCATCGTTGACTTGAATCTCAATCGCTTGCGCGAACTTGACGATATCTTCAACGGCCGCGTCTACACCCTGGCCTCAAACTCCTACAACGTTGCTCGCGCCGTGCAAGGCGCCGACCTGGTCATCGGCGGCGTGCTGATCCCAGGCGCTTCGGCTCCCAAGATCGTGACCCGGCAAATGGTCTCCAGGATGAAAAAAGGAGCCGTCGTCGTCGACGTCGCGATCGACCAGGGCGGCTGCATTGAAACAGCCCACCCCACTACCCACAGCGACCCTTCCTTCCTGGTCGATGGAGTCGTCCACTACTGTGTCACGAACATGCCGGCCGCTGTTCCAAATACCTCTACCCTTGCCCTCACCAACGCTACGTTCCCTTACGTGCTCCGCCTCGCCCAACATGGGGCCGCAGCCGCAATCAAGGCCGACCCAGGGATGGCCGAAGGAGTCAATACCTACGCCGGCCAACTCACTTACAAGGGAGTAGCCCAGTCCCTGGGCCGGGACTGGAAGCCAGTACTCGATCTGTTGGGGTAACTGTGGCGAACACCGGCAAGCTCCACGACTGGAACTCGCCGGTCTGATGGCCAATTACTGAACTGCGGGTCCGCCGGCAGCAGCGCCGCCGCGCTCCTGCATATGCTGCTGTCTCCGCGCTTGATCCTCAGCGAACTTCTGCTTCTGACTATCGTTCAACACCGCCTGGATCTTGCTGCTCGAGTCTTCGTGAATGCTCTTCATCTTGGCCATCTTATCTTCCCGCGACAAAGAGCTGTCCCCACGCAGCGCCTGCATCTGCTCCTGCTGGTTGGCAAGGATGGGCTTGATCTGAGCCTGCTGGTCTGAGGACAAGTTATAGCGCTTGGTCATGCGCGCAACCTGTTCATCTGGAGTCTGGTGGCCGCCCCATTGCCCATGGCCACCCGCCTGTTGCGGCGCAGAGGCATCGGGTGTGGGAGCTGCTGTATTATCTTGCTGCGCAAAAGCGGCAGCCGAGCAAAGGGTCAGTCCAGTGGCCAAAAGACCACTGATCGCTAAACGGCTAAGTTGATTCTTCATGGTGTGTCTCCTACGTATCTACTTCACTGATAGGAACCCACACTCCGCCGCTTGGTTGCGAGGAACTCCACACCCCACCAGCGAACGGCTCACAATTTTGGCGGCATGGGAACGGGAGCGGTCCGCAGACCACAGGAAAGAAGCCCGGACGGCTGACCGCCGCCAGCCAGATATGCATAGGCAAAGACCACCTGGTACTCGCGTTCCCCGGGATAAGAGCACATCGGGCAACCCGGCTTGTACTCGAGAACGGGGTTTTCCTGCTGGCTTTCGATCCATTCTCTGGACTGGTGCGCCGGCAACGTGAGGATCTTGATCTCCGTCCCTGCCGGGCGAGCATAAACCATTACCCGGCCTTTCTCGTTGCCCGCGTCCAGCAGGCTGCCGCCGGCTCCATTCGATGCCCTCCACAGCCAGCGGCCATGCGAGAGCGCATACCAATGCGAGCTGGAAGGTACCGGTTGAGCAAGCTTGATCTCCCGGCCCGTCCGGTTGACCAGGACAAAGCGAAAGCCCGGGCCCTGATCCGGGCCTGCCAAGGCAAGATAATTTGCCGTGAGAGATACGCCGGAGCAAATAGGAACCGAACGCATGGTCCTGGTGTCCGCGCCACTCCCCGCCTGGCAAGCAAGAGAAGCTGCGCATGCAAAAATCAAGAACCCAATGATGCGGAAAAGAGCTTCGGGGGATGTTGCTATCACACCACCCCTTTCCCTTCCACGATGTGCACGTAGCGGTTGGGAGCAAGATTGGTAAGTTTCTCGATGTGCTTACTCGGTGCAGGCCAGTGAATTTCCAACTCGTCGATCTGCGTCGCGGTGCCGATCCCCAGCACTTCCCGGGGATCGTGCGAAGAGAGATAGCTGCCGCCATTATTTTTAAGCCGCTCGTGCATCTTACCCGCCGGCCTTCCAGACCATAGCGCGCGCCGATCGCGTCACGATTGCAGGTGACACCTTCCAGCTTCAGTCCCAGCCAGTTGTTGCCCTTGGCCGCATTGTTTTTCAACAGCACGGGAGGCCCGCCATTGACGCCAACAATTACGTCCACGCCGCCGTCATTGTTGTAATCGCCTACAGCCAATCCTCGCGCAGGCCAATCCTCTTTGAACGCCGGGCCCGCGTCGCGCTCACATCGTGCAGTTTGTGATCCGCACCCTGGTGAAATAACAGCAGCGGCTCCTTGTAATGTACCTGCATCGAGTACGAATCGATCATGTCGTCAGGATGGCCGTTGGCCAGTATCAGATCGATCAGCCCATCGTTGTCGTAATCGAAATACTTCAGCCCCCAGCCGCTCATCAGCCGCGTGCTGCGAGCCACGCCTTCGATCTGCGCCGCATCGGAAAAGGATTCGTCTTTATTGTTGATGTAGACCGAATACATCTCGTGGTCTACGTTGGAAACAAACAGATCCTGCCATCCGTCTCCGTGCAGGTCCGCCGCATCCACTCCCATGCCCGAACGAGGCCGTCCGCTGTCGCTGAAACCAACCCCCGCCTGCAAGGCGATCTCATCCCATTTCCACTGGCCATTCGCTCCCGGACCGCGATTCACGAAGAGAAAATTCTGCACCGTATCATTGGCCACAAACAGGTCCATCCGGCCGTCATTGTTGATATCGGTGGCCACCACCCCGAGGCCTTTACCCAGTGCTGATGCAATGGCCGTTCCCTTGGTGACATCCGTAAACGTCCCGTCGCCATTGTTGTGATACAGAAAACTGGTGCTGGGCTTGAACACCCGGGGGACACAATAATAATTTCTGCCGATCTGGTTATTGCCGCACTCCAGCTTGCGCACCCCGCCATATTCCACAAAGCTGCAGATAAAAAGATCGAGCCTGCCGTCATTGTCGTAATCGAACCAGACAGCACTGGTGGTGAAGCCGGGTGTGGCGACGCCGGCGTGCTCGGTCACGTCGCTGAACGTTCCATCGTGATTGTTTTTGTAAAGAATGCAGCTCCCGTAAGCGGTCACCAATATGTCCGGCCAGCCGTCGTTGTCGTAGTCCCCTACGGCGACGCCCATGCCGAAATATTTCCCCCCCACTCCCGCCTTTTCCGTGACGTCGGTAAACGTTCCGTCGCGGTTGTTCTTGTACAGAGCATTGCGCACCGGCTTGGGTGGTTTCCAAAAATCGCTGGGACCACTATTCACCAGGAAGATATCCATCCAGCCATCGTTGTCGTAATCCAGAAAGGCGCAGCCCGGGCCCAGCGCTTCAGGCAGGAAGCGGCTCGGAGACATGGCATTTTCATGCACCCACGCAATGCCGGAGGCCGATGGCGGCACTTCGCTAAATAATGGCCCGCTCGAAACTGTTGCCGCCGATGACGAAATTCGAAGAACATTTGCGGCGCCTGCAAGCATGCCCAATTGCAGAAGCCCGCGTCTGGAAAAAGTCATTGAACCTATCCTAATCTCCTGGCGCTTTCTCTTCTGGTGTATACCAAGGCACCGCTCCCAAGACGGTTCGCCTCGAGGGATATCCCTCGCGCTGAACTCCAGCCGTATTGAGTAGAAGTGCATTAGCCCGGGAAAGGTTCATTGGGCTTCACAATCCGGATGCGGTGATCGGTAAATTTGTAGTGGGCTCCCGGCAAATCGATCCTCGGCATATGGCAGGACACGCACTTGTCCTTGGAGACTGGGCAGGCCTTGGCACCCGGTTTTCCACCTGCGTGGCAGGCCAGGCATTTCGGGTCAAAATTCACTTTTTGCGGGTTGTTGAAGTCGTGGTGCGGGTTGTGGCAGGCCAGGCAGCCGATGCGCGCGTCGTCCGGGTCATAGCATTTGCTCCCCGTCAGCCGGTAAGGCTGGAAGCGGATGTCGGCAATGCCCGGGTTCGGTTGCGCGGCTATTTCCGCCCAGGTGCGGTGACACTGTCCGCAGAAATTGGCAGTCTCTTCCGCCGAGAGGCCAATCAACTTGTGCAGGTCTTTTGGCGGAGCCAAGTCGTGATTGCCGGCCACCACCGCGGCCAGGTGCGCGTCGATTCCCTGATGGCAGTGCGCGCACTGTACTCCCGGGGTCAGTTTGTCCAGGGTAAGCTGCTTTCCCTGCACGGCATTGGTCGCATGGCAGCCAAAGCACTTCAGCTTTTCATCCATGTGAATCAATCGCCCCGCGGCCTGGGTAAGGTCCGCCGGTGTCGTGCCTTGATATCCCATCGTGGTATCCAGGCCGCTTAATTCCCGGAACCAGCTCACGCGGCTCTCATACAACTCGCCGTCTTTTTCAAGGATGTAGGTCTGTCCCAGCGCCGCACTGCCCCCCATTGCCCAGGCGATGGGCATGGTCACCGTATCCGTTCCATCTGTGACCGAATATTCGCTTTCGTTCCCTTTGCGCTCAATACGATAGGTGTACTTACCCACGGTCGCGGTGAGCAAGGGATGTTCGATGAGAACCTTGCACTTGTCCACCGTTTCGAGCGCGTGCGCCATGTAGGTATTCGGCTGGGTCAAGGCCTCCACATGGCATCGCGCGCACGCCGCTGGGGCCACAGAGCCCGTCTGCGCCCCTGTGGCTACGGGCAACAGCAGACACAACAGTAATCCAAATCGCTTCACCACCACGGTTCCCCAGGGCTTAAACAGCCAGCGAAAAATCTCCGGTCTTTGCAGGTTACGGACTTCCCCTGCCGTGGAAAACCTCTGGTCTTTGAAGAGTACGGACGGGGAAAGAAACCGCAAGTCCCTCACACACCCTTTTTAGCCCCTGAGGTCTTGGCGTGCCCGTCCATCACTGAAGCTTGGCGCCTGGCTGCTTAGCTTGTGCCTGGGCTGTCAATTTGAGAACCGTCTCCCGCTCCCGCTTGCTGTCTTCCGGTCGTTTGAGGCGATAGTAAACCAGCGACAAGGAGACGTGCGCCTCGGTAAATTGCGGAGACTCCTTCACTAAGCCCTCGAGAATCTTGCGCGCGTCATCGAGCCGCCCTTGATCAATGGCCACCAGCGCCAGCTGATAACGAACGCCGGGATCTCCCGGCCGGGTCTCTTGCGCCCGCAGGAAGTACTTCTCGGCTTTGTCATAGTCTTGCACCTGCCTGGCTGCCGATCCGAGTTGCAGGTTCGCGTCAAAGTTGTACGGATCCACAGTCAACTCAGTCTTGTATTCCTTTGCCGACATGTCAGAGTCGCCGGTATACACCAACGCCTTGGCGTAAAGGACATGCACTTCGGGAAGATTGGGATTGAGGGCAACCGCCTTGGCAAACTCATCCCGGGCGCCGGCATAATCCTGAACGTTCATTTTTGCCGAGCCCATCATCAGGTGCGCTTCCGCCGAGTCCCCATTGCGCAGGATCCGATCGACCAGCACCTCGCCCTCTTCGACGCGCTTCTGCCGTATCAACGCTGTTCCCAGCATGTAGGCAACCGCCATATCGTCCGGATATTTTTGCTCCTCCGGCTCGAGGATGCTAATCACATCGCCTTCGCGCGCCATCCGCAAATAGCAGTCCGCCAGCAACAGCACCGCCTGGTGGTTTGCCGGTGCTTCCGCATGCACCTTTTCCAACTCCGTTGCTGCATCGTCGATCTTGCCCATTTTGTAATACAACAAAGCGAGATTGAGCCTGGCCCCCGCGAGTTTGGGGGATTGTTTTAGGGCCGTCTTGTATTCCGGAAGAGCCTCTTCAAACCGGCCCAACCCAACCAAAGCTGCGCCCAGGTTGGAATGAATTGCCGCAGCGTCGGGATGCAGCTTCAGAAATTCTCGATATCCCGCAACCGCGCCCTCAAAATCACCCGCCTGCTGCTTTTGCATGGCTTCCTGCACCAGCTGTTGCTGCTGCTGCGGGGTCATCTGTGCCTGTGCCGGAGCTGAGAAGACTAGGGCGAGGACTAAAGCAAAAAGAAGTGAGGGCTTCTGCATACCGGCACTTGTTCTGTTACCAGAACAAGTATAACGGTACGCCAGAAGCCCTCGGCTTTTATTCCGCTCTCGTTTATGGTCCCGTCGAATCAGAAGTAGAACTTCGCTCCAAACTCGATAACACGTTGTCCCTGCTTGGTATTGGCGACACCGAAGTTGGTATTCGCCTGGGTGATGACTTGCGAAACCGGATCCTGCTGGAACTGCAGGGTCAGGTTGTTGCCGCTGGGGAACGAATACAGCGGATGGTTGAGGAAGTTGTAGGCCTGTGCACGGATCTGCAGCTTCATGCTTTCCTTGATGGCAAAGTTCTTGAAGATGGACAGGTCCGAATCGAAGAATGCCGGGCCGTAGGCGACAGGGAGAATGACGGGGCCTCCCTGGCCGGGTACCGTGGGAGCGGCGAAGCAGTTCGGGTTTATGAAGACATGCGACCCGACACTTCCTGGCTTCGCGTTCCCGCAGGTGTACAGCGGATTCAACGTCTGGTCGCTGGTTCCCAGGATGGATTGATTGTTGATGGCGATGCCAGTCGGATTCGCCGTGGTGATGGAACCCGGGATGATCGCAGACGACTGCGGGCACGAGATACCAGCGGCCTGTTCCGCCGTGGTAGCTACGCAGGTAAGCGACATGTTGTAGTTGAGATTCGGCGTTTGGTTACTGACATTGCCGCCGTAGGTGAGGTTCGTCCCGCTCTCTAACTGCGTGATGCCGGAAACCTGCCACCCATTAGCCACCCCGTCGACCAAAGCATTCGAGTGCACCAAGGTTCCCAGGTCAACCGAGTACGCCGCGTTGAACAGGTTTCTACGATCCGAGGCTTGGGGGCCGTAGTTTGCACTGAGGCTGTACGGATCATTTGTTGGGTTAACAATGCCCATAGCCTTCTGCCACGTGTAATTGGCCTGTATGGTGTACCGCCCTGCATGGCGGGCCCAGCTGACCTGTAAGGCGTTGTAGTTGGCATACAGGTTGTTGGTTGCTTGGACCACATTACCGAAGCCTTGCAACGGGCGATAGTTATTTGCATTGGCCGTGCCCGGGTTGCCCGCGGTAAGCATGGAACCGTACGGCACGAGGTTGAAGCTGCTGCCCACACCGCCAGCTTGGTTCAGCTGATCCCGGCTGTGATTGCCCACATAGCCGATTTCCAAGAGGCCCTGGAACGGCGTCTGCTGATCGAGGTTGACGCTGTAGCTATCGGTATTTGGTTGGTTGTCATCCTTCCCATCGACCGCAGCCGGAGTAGCCGGCGTGGCAGCTACGTTAAAGCAAGACAAATTTGCAGCAATGAGAGGTGATCCCGCTGGAGGATTGACGGGACACCCTGGCCCTCCAACCCAAGTGGTGGGGTTGATCGTCGTACTCTTAACCCCGGCCGAGGCATCGAGCCCGGCGGTGAACTGCCCGGAGTGGTAGTAGAAACGGCCCCAGCCTCCACGAATCACCGTCTCGCCATTGCCACGGATATCGTAAGCCGCTCCCAGCCGGGGCTGGTAGAACAGTGTTCGCGTCGCGAACCCTCCCACTGGAACCGATGAGTCCTTCGCATGCCACTCATACCCGCAGTAGGAAGTCGCGCAACTTGGACTGAACTGAGACTCGTCGAAGATCGAATAGCCAAACCCAAGCGCGTCCAACCATGGTTGGAAGTGCGTGAAGCGAACACCGTAATTAAGCGTTAGCTTTTTACTTATCTTCCACGTGTCCTGGAGAAAGAATTCAACCGTGTTGTACTGGATTTCGTTGAGACGATTGAAGTTCTGGTCCTGGTATTGGGACAGGTTGCCGGTCAGCAAGTCAGCATATGGGTTGCCATAGCTATAAGTGTTGGTTACATTTACCTGCGAATAACCGTTGGTATCGCCGTTTGCCGGCTGCGAGTTGCGGATCCACTCGTAGAAGAAACCGCCCTTTACCGTGTGATCGCCCCACACCTTGGTCAGCGTGTCGCTCATGCTGGGCATCCACTTGTCGGCAAACAAGCCTGCTGCGCCGCCATCTTCAAATCCACCGGGATTGAAGACCAACGCCGCCTCGCCGGCACTACCGGTTCCACCAAACGACGGGATCTGGGCCACACCATTGTTGAAAAGACCCTTGTAGTTGTAACCCACGTTGGAACGATTCACCTTCCCCGGATCCGCGAAAACGTTGGGGAAGCCGACATAGGTGAAGGCAACGATCGTTTCGTTGGTCATCGTCGGGCTGAAGACGTGAGTAATCGAGCCGGAAATTGAATCCGATTTATTCTTACCCTCGATCGGTGTGGGGTAAGGAACCTGGTCGGTTTGCCGCCACCAGAGGCCAACCGGGAATTGCTGCACTTCGCGCTGGTAGTTGTAGCGAACAAAAACCTTGGTCGCGTCGCTGACATTCCAGTCGCCGCGAATCGTCCACTGGCGATTGTTCTGGTTGAAGACTTCCGACTGGGTGTAGTTGTAGCCGCCAGTGGCATCCGGATTTGCGTTGGCAGCTGGATAGAGCTTGGCTAACGCCAGCATGTTGGGATCGATGCAGGTGCCGTTGGCAGGACCACTGCAAGGGCTCAACTGCGTGGTGCCACCGAACTTGGCAATGGCGGCATTGGTAAGCTGGCCGGGAGGAATACCGGCAGCAGTCATAGCTCCCTCTCCCGCAATTGACTCCGGTGAGAAGTCACCCCCCAGTTCGCTGGCAGTCGGCACAGTTGCGCGGAGTAACCCCGTGTCCAGAACCTGGTAGTAGTACTCGAAGCCGGTCCAGAAAAATAGCTTGGTGTTGTCTTTGTGGAAGCGGGTGCCCGGGATAAAGATGGGACCGCCAATCGTAGCGCCCGGATAGTAGTACTTATCCTGTGGTTGCTTCACGTTGCTGTAATTGTTCAACCAGTCGTTGGCATTGAGCGAGGCGGTGCGAGCAGTGAAAAATGCGCTGCCATGGTAGCTGGTGCCGCCGGCTTTGGTGACCGACGTGATCAGGATCGGCCCCTTCTGGTCTTCCGCAGCGAAGTTCGAAGTCAACACTTTGAATTCCTGCAGGAAATCCGAGTTAGGGTTGACCGGCGTATCGCAGTTGCAGCCAGGGTCGGAGACATGCGCTCCGTCGGACACGATGTCAAGTACATCGTTAGGCAAACCGTTGTACGAGTAGGCCGAATTGAGAGGGCTTTGGCTGCCCGAGTCGCCGTTGGCGTTGATGCCGATGGTAGCGCCGTTATAGTTCGACTTGTTGCTGGTGCCGTTCTGGATGCCAAAGCCGGGGACGATCTTGATGTACTCCGCGGCATTGCTGCCCACCTGGGTAAAGTTCTCCAGCTCCTTGGTTCCGAGCGAGAACGACCGCTCGCCGGAGTCAGTGGTGGCCAGCGCGATGTTCTCAGCATTGACGGAAACGGTCTGGGCGGCGGTGCCGACGCTCAGGGTGACGTTGACGCTTTTGTGCTCACCACCACCCAACGAGATATTCGACGCCGCGTAGTCCTTGAAGCCGGCCGCCGAGACCGACAGGTTGTATGTGCCTACCGGGACCGACACGAAGTTATAGAAGCCGGCGCCGTCGCTTACAGTATTGCGGGCAGAGCCCGAGGTAGCGTCGGTAAGAGTGATTTTTGCGTTGGGAACCACGGCACCGGTGGGATCGGTCAAGACACCGTCAAGGGTGGCGAAAATACCTTGGGCTAGCAGGGGCCTTCCGCAGAAGGCAAGCAGACAAACAAACGCGGCTATCCGCAAAACACTTTTTACGTTCACTGACACACCTCTCCAAAACAAAGCAAGTAAAACGATTCTGTAACGAACCTATTTTTAGATCGATGGTCATCTAAATCCTCGGCACATAGCCTTGTCAAGCGAATTTCTAAAGATATTTCGGCGCCCCGGAGGAACGGCTCACTCGCCCGTGCAAACGACGGAATTCAGAGCTGTTGTGCCTGTGCTGTATGGCTGGACGCCTTTTTCATCTGCGGTCTAGCGATGCCGTAAAGTACCGCTTTTCAGCCGCTTCCCGGGGAGGAACCGAGCCGCCGCCGCCCCCTGGTCGAGCTCCCGGACCGGGACGCCCAAATATCAGTAACTGTTCCCGAAAAGGTACTGCCAGTTACGAAATTTATACGGTAGACCTACGCCCATGAAGAAACAGGGTGCACTTCCGTCTGATTTCCCCGTCATGAGGCTGGAAGGAGGGGAGTCAGAGCTGCTTTACCATGTGGACGATGGGTAGGGACACTCCTGGTCGAAGCGGAACCTCGCGGTGCCCTGCTTCGGTGTAGCCGCGGGCACGGTAGAGGGGTACTCCGGTAAGGGTGGCCCCCATCTCGAGGTTCTTGAAACCCGCCGCTGCCGCTGCTGCTTCGCAAACCTCGAGAATCCTGCTGCCGACTCCCCGGCGCCCCCAGTCAGGATGTACGAAGAAGGCGCGTATCTTGGCCGCATCCTGCTGTGGATCGAGGAGAGCGTCCTCCCGGCCGGTGAAGTGGTCGCTTCCAAAGAGCGTCTTGCGCTTGCTCCAGCCTCCGCAGCCGGCTATGACCTGCTCCTGATCCACCCTGGCTTCGGCCACGAAGTACGTGCCGTCCTCAATCAACTGCGTATCCACCCCAAAAACCAGCTCCAAAGCCTGCTCTCTCTGCTCCAACGTATAGTCGCCCGCCTGCAGCCCGAGGACGGACGCGCGGATAAGATCCTCGAGCGCCGGAACGTCGGCCTTCACCGCTTGTCGCACCAAAAGGAGCATGGGTTGCAGGATACAAGAGCCAGGCATAGGTTACTTTGGTAATTCATTGCCTGCCGAAGGACCAGGCAATCAACCTTGCTTTAGCCGCGGATTCAGCGTGTACGTGCCGGTAAGAGCGGCTTGCGCCAGCACGTGGCCGGCAATGGCCAGCTTTGCGTTGGCTCCCGTCGGATCGCCGTGAACGTCTACATGTGGCACATCCAATGCATACAGCGTGAAGACATAGCGGTGGAGTCGCAAATCGTTCCACGGCGGGCATGGACCATCGTATCCATAGTAGTCACCGCGCATCTTCTCATCGCCGGCAAACCACTTGGTGTAATCGTTTAGACCGTGTCGCATCCCGTTCGGAGCAGCAGGCCCAGGTTTGCCCTTCGGAGTAATGCTCTCGCTGTGGCTGCCGGCGGCAATCTCGCGAGCGGCCGCCGGGATGTCCAGCAGAACCCAATGAAAAAATAGATCGCGCGGAAGCGACTCTGGAATCTCCCGGCCCTCTTTGTTGACGTCATCGGCGCGGCTCGGTACATCTGCGTCGTGACAGATCAGCGCGAACGACTTGGTGCCCTCAGGAACACCGCTCCACGCCAGTTGCGGGTTGCGGTTGGTGCTCAAAGAAATGTGGTTTACGGGATCGATCACCGCGAAAGCGAACTCTCCGGGAATGGGAGCGCCCTCGGCAAAACTTTTGCTGGTTAGCTGCATTCGAAAACATCCTCTTCTTCCATTATCTACACCCACAGTGCCGCGGATCCACCCACCCACTCGAGGTTTCGATTGTGGTCTACTCCCATCATGATGCCTCTCCCCATGCGCAGCAGCGGCAACACAGCCGCTAGCTCTTTCGCTTCAGGCCACACATACATGATGCGGATCTCTGCCTGGGTTAACCCGTGCGGAGTATCAATCACCGGCTCGAAGCGCATGCGCTCCTGAAGCATGTACTGATGCCGCTGTTCCGCGGGTATGGCATCTACATCTGCCTGTGTGGGGTTGAACTTGATGCCAAGGCCGGCAAAGGA
The DNA here is from genome assembly GCA_963815175.1 of uncultured Acidobacteriaceae bacterium. GTDB lineage: Bacteria > Acidobacteriota > Terriglobia > Terriglobales > Acidobacteriaceae > PALSA-350. The sequence goes on along the minus strand of CAWFGM010000001.1, from coordinate 12,196 downwards.
ATAAAGCGGTTTCAATACGTAATTCTCGTTGTCTTGCGGCACGACGGTGTCGCGGTCAAGCAGCCACGTCTCGGGAACGCACTTGTGTTTTAAATACGGGATGGAGAATTTGCTGATGCGGTAATACCAGTTGGGATGCCCTGCCCATTCCACATCGAGGGGCTGCGTCAGGTCGAAGGGCAGCTCGATGCCTTTGCGCTCCAGCTCATCCACGATGCAGCGGTTGTAGATGCGGTGTACTGGAATCTCACGGCTTCCCTTCTCGTAAAAGAGGCGGTCACCGCGTTTCTTCAGATCAAGAATGTCTACGATCGCGATGCCAAGATCTTTCCTCGTGATGAGGAAGTCGGAGAGCGTTTTCTGCTTTTCTGGGTGGATCTCCAACAGGATCACGTTTTCAGGATCGTGGCCGGCGACGATCAACTCACGCATCTGTTGCTGATACGTATCGTGATCGAGGCCTCCGAGGTAGATCCCCAGCTCAGCGGGCAGCTCATACGAGTCTATATACTGCTGAGCCAGCACCGGCTGGTATGCGTACAGCGAAGGAAATGCCTGCAGTTCCACCAGTTTGGGCTCAAGCTCTCCCTCAGCGTTGCGCACCAGGCCGAAATCCACTTGCAGGAACATGGGGCGCGGCGACTGGTTGGCCACATTGTATTGCTTTGGGACGGTGACGTCCGATGCGCGCAGATACTCCGGATTATTCACCAACTGCAGAACCAGGTCGCGGCCATACTCCGCCATCTGGTCGAGCAAAGCCTTCGGCAAAAAGCATGGCGTCTCAGAAACTCGGAAGCCAATGGGCGTGCCCGCACTCGCCTCTAGTTTCTTGAGCAACTGCTGGTATGTCTCCGGGCGGAAATTACGATTGAAAGCCTCGCGCAGCGCGGGGATCATTGTCAGCCCTCGATCAGGAAGCGACCCTTCTCCATAATCTGGCGCCCATCGACCCAGATATCAAATTGGCGTCCGACCACGTCGATGTGCGTGCCCGAGTACCACTTGGCCCCGGTGTGTTCCCCGTAAGGATTGCCAAAGGCAATGTGTATACCCGGGAACTTCTCGTCCTGCAGGATCTCCCCGATCACGTCGGTCAATTCAATATTGGTGCCGATGGCAAACTCGCCCACGCGGTCGCTGTTTTCGTCGGTGTGGGTGTAAGACCAGAAATCCTGTTCCAGCGCTTTATTCTCGCTAAAGACTTCGGTGATGCGATTGCCTTTCATGCGGATGGTCAACGGCTGGTGCTCGAGGTCTCCATATTTGTCGCAAAGATAGTCGCCAACCACTCCGTCGACCACGTACACACCATTCACCTCTCCGGGAGAGGTAAAGATTTCGCCCCCAGGCAGATTGCCCCATTTGTCGCGGCTGATAATGCCGCTGGTCTTGATCCAGCGATACTCCGGATTCAACGTTCCCGTGAAGTGGCAACCGGCGGCGGTCTTTCCGGTGATCTCCTTCGCCTGGCTGACAATCGCCATCACCTTGCTGCTCAGCGCGTCGACGTGATTAAAGTCGGCGCGCATACCTTCCAGCATGATCCGGCGGTTGATGTTCACCATGTGCGCGTGGCGCATGCGCCGGCGGTTGACGATGGCTGTCATCTCCATGCGCGACTTCAGCTCGTTCGGCTGTACTCGCACGGCGAAGATGCTCACGTCGCTGGTCTCCATGTCTTCTGCGATCTCGTGAGGCAGGCCGGCCAGCGGACGGGGAGCGAGATCTTCCAACAGGAAGCCCTTGAACGCGCAGCCGACCTTGGCCAGCTCTTGCGCGATGCTGGCCGCAATTTCCCGGCATGCATTGTCGGTGATCAGCGTGACCTTCTCTGAAGGTTGAATGCGCAGGCAGGTGTTCACAGCGTTGTAGGCGCCGGGCGAAAACTCAGGATCGAACTCGATCCGGGTAATGTCGGTTAACACGGGCTGGGCCAAGCAACTCCCTCTCTTTGCGTTCTGCTACGTTTGCAACGCCGCCGTCTCCTGCATCACGCCCACACGCGTCTCGGCCACGATGAAGTCGACCACTTTCTTCAAATCGCCAGTTTCCTGAAACACCTTGAGCTGCCGGTCTGCGCCTGTACCCATTCGGAGCATTTCGTGGATATAAGCGATGTCGCGCTCGCATCCGAGATCCTTGGCGGCATCGGAGATAAGGTCGATGTACTCCAGCATCAGGTCGCGCATCGGCACCTCCTCTTCCCTGCCGAAGTCGATCAGCTTGCCATCGATGCCATAGCGTGCGGCGCGAAACTTGTTCTCCATGATGAGCGCGCGCGAATAGATGCGATAGCTCTTGTTCTTGGCGTGGAGGTCATAGAGCATGCCCACGGTGGCCTGGATCAGCGCCGCGATGGCCATGGTTTCATCGAGCCGCATAGGGATGTCGCATACGCGCACTTCCAGCGTATTGAAAAATGGGTGAGGGCGAATATCCCACCAGACCTTCTTGCCGTTATCGACGCAGTTGGTCTTGACCAGCAGGTTGATGAAGGTTTCGTACTCCGCCCAGTTGGCATAGATGTCCGGGATGTTGGTGCGGGGGAAGCGCTCAAAGACTTTGGATCGATAGGACTTGAACCCGGTGTTCATCCCCTCCCAGAAGGGCGAGTTCGAGGAGAGCGCGAGGATGTGGGGCAGGAAGTAGCGCATCGAGTTCATGATGTGGATCGCGGTATTGCGGTCCTCAATGCCCACGTGGATGTGTAGCCCGAAGACCAGGTTGGCCCGCGCGACCAGCTGCAAATCTTCCACCACTTGTTTGTAGCGGTCGTCGGGGTAGATATCCTGCGCTCTCCAGTCGGCGAAAGGATGGGTGCTGGCAGCGGCCAGCCACATCCCACTCTCGCTGGTCAGCGTGATCATCTGCCGCCGCAAATCGAGAATGTCTTCGCGGGCTTCCTGGATATCGCGGCAAACCTTGGTGCCCACCTCCACTACCGCCTGGTGCAGTTCAGGCTTGGCGCGGTCCATGGTCGCTAGCTTGGCTTTAGGGAGAATCTCCGAGTGGATGTGGGAGCGTAGATCGCGGGTAACCGGATCGATGGTCTGGTACTCCTCTTCGATGCCTATGCTGAAACTGGGACGGTTCATCGGCGCACCACCTCCTGCTCCATGCTTTCCGGAATGGCGGAAGGGCCGCCCAGGAAAGCACTCCAGCGATAATCAGTAACTTTGCCTGTGTGTTGCCTGGCCCGGGTCATAGCAAGCTCAGCTACCTCGTTCACGATCCAGTCGAAGTTGGCCTGCCCCACGGAGGCTATATCCGCATCCGGCGCCGGATTCATGAAGTCGATGGCGTAGGGGATGCCGTCCTCGCAGGCAAATTCCACGGTGTTCAAATCGTAGCCCAAGGCGCGGCACAGCTTCAGGCAGTCGAGCTCCACGCGCGCCAGTAGCTTGGGGTCGACCGGCGCGGGATTCTTCACATAGCGTTCGTGAAAAGGCGCTCCCGGGTCGTACTGCATGATGTGGACTTTCTGCTGCCCGACACAGTAACAGCGAAAGTACTCCTTGAACTTGACCGCAGTCTGCAGCGTCATGCAGAGGTCGCGCGTTTGCTCGTAGGCATCGAAGAACTCGTTGGGCGAATCGACTTTGTAGACATCTTTCCAACCGCCCCCGTCAAAGGGTTTCAGGAAGGCGGGAAAGCCCACGTAGTCGAAGATGCTCTCCCACGGCAGGGGATACTGCAGGTTGCGCATGGAGCGCCCGGTGGTCCCCGGTGGATGGTGCTTGTGAGGCAGCAACACGGTCTTGGGGATGGCTACTCCCAGCTTGGTGCCCAGGGCAAAGTTGAAGAACTTGTCGTCCGCACTCCACCAGAAGGGATTGTTGATGATGATCGATCCGGAGAGCGCCGCGTTCTTGAGGTAGCCGCGATAGAAGGGGATGTCGTGGGAGATGCGATCGATGATCACATCGTAGGGAGAGGGCTCAGCCATCCGCACTTCGCCAATACTGGCCAATTCGGCCTGCACGTTCGGGTCGTTGAAGGAGTTGATCTTGTCGACCAACGCGGGTGGAAAGGTCGACTCCATCCCGAAGATGATTCCGATTTTCTTCACGGCGGCTCCTTGAATAACAACACGAAACCGACAGAGCGGGCCCGAAAACATTTGCGAGGAGTGGGGTCGAACAGCCTAATTCTAAAGCATATCCCGGTTAGGCCACATTTCCTTTTTGAAGTTGGCCCAAACCGCCCTATGATCGGGAGAAATGGTGCGTTTGCGGGCCTGTTGTGAACTAACACGATGGCTGCTGTTGGCCGCTCCCCTGCTGGCGTGGGGACAGACTCCGCTGCCGCAAACCGCGGTGGACAGTTGCCGCGTGCGACGAGTGACCGACCTTCCTGGAAGCCGCGAGTTTGCCAGTGATTTTCTTGAAGCCATGGCCAGCGATCCCAACCCCAGGGCCGGGAATGCGAAGGCAGTATGGGGCCTCACCGCGGACCTGAGCGGCAAGGTGCCCGCCGAAGATCGGGCCATGTACATATCTAAATCGATGGACGGCGGAAAGACCTGGACGGTGGTGGCCCGCGTCGATTCCAAATACTTCGATGCGGATATCGGCGAGGGCGAGCGCAACGGCTTAGGCGTGGCTCCCGGTGGACGCGAGTTTGTGGTCACAACGCAATTGGGGGCCTTTCAGGTTTTGCCGCAGCCGGGCACAACGGAGCCCGTGGTGCGGCCGATCAAGGGCCCCCGCGTCCCGGAGCCCGATCCGGAGGTGACCATCCCTAAGAAGAAGGGTGAGCCGGTTACCGCAGGTGTGGTGAAGATCACCGCCGACGGGAGGCATATGATCGTCGGCTATGGCTACTTTGATCTCGAGCCTCAAATCTTTACCTACCGCAAAGGGAGAGATGGCTCATGGATCGAGGATAAGCCTCTACCGCAGTTGCCAACCGACATGGATATTCTCTCCATGGAATTCGGTGCGGGCTCGCTGTATGTGGGAACGGGCGACCAGGCCTACCGTTTGAAAACCCACGCTCGCGAGTGGACGCAGATCGATGGAGTGGGGCCGGACTCAGCCATCCAGGGAATCAGCACTGTGGGCGGCCCGCATCTGGCGGCCTGTTGGGGCGTTTACAACCCGGTGAGCGCGGATGCGGTGGAGCGCGTGATCCATGCGAGTTTTCTCTTGCATCGAGATGAAGATGAGGCCGGCCCCAACATTCGGGCCTTCGGTGTATGGGTCGACCCGGCAAGGCCGACTCATCAAGTGGTGACGTCGCTTACCGGGGTGTACACCAGCAGCGATCGCGGGCAAACGTGGCGAAGGCTCAATGAGATTCCCGAGGGAGAATTCCGCTCCGCGCATTTCAACGCGGCAGATGGCACAGTGATTGTCTCCGGGATCTTCGGAACGTACCTGGCTAATCCATTTTCGAAAAGCTGCTCGGCACGGCTTAGAACCCGCGACAAGTAGTTCGCGGCTACTCGATGTACATCCTTACCATGGGTTTCCAGAAGGGCCAGTCGTGGAAGCTGTGATCACCCCAAACGTATAGCTCGTGGCGTATGCCTTTGTTCCGCAGGACGGCGGCAAAGCGCTCGTTCTTCTCCCAGCAGAAGTCCCACTCACCGGTGGCGAGCACGGTGCGGATGTGGTTGTACTTCCAGGGATCGGTGCAGTTGGCAAGGTAGTCGGGAGGATTGTTGAAGTAGAGGTCTTCGCCGTACCAGCCGTCGACAAAGTCCTTCATGTCAAAGGCGCCGCCCATGGTAACGATGCCGGTGACCTTATCGGGATGGCGGAAACCGAAGTTCGCGGCGTGATAGGCGCCGAAGCTGCAGCCGGTGGCGATGAGCCGCGGCGTCTGGTTCTTTTCGCCCATCAGGGCCAGCACATCGTTCACGATGTAGTGTTCATACTGGATGTGCCGTTGCACGCGCCAATAGGGGTGGGCGCCTTTGTTGTACCAGCTCTCTCCATCTACGCTGTCCACGCAGTAGAGCTGCAGTTGGCCGTTGTCGATGCGGTCGGCTAAGGTCCCGACCATGCCGTTGTTCTCGTATTCAAAGAAGCGGCCGTTGGAGGTCGGGAAGACCAGTACCCTGGTTCCTGCGTGGCCGAAGCACAGCAGTTCCATGTCGCGGCTCAGATCTTTTGACCACCAACGATAGTACTCGCGCTCCAAGCGTGACTCCTCGGGATTCGGTTTTGCTATGCTAAAGGACCACGGTGCGCGAAGCCATAGCCAAAGACCAAGCTCCGCCCCCGCGGCTGCAAAAGCACCAGGACTTTATTTCCAAGCTGGTCGAGGATCACCACGACCTCGTGGTCTATCTTCCTCCCATGTACGAGGTTGAAGGGGAACGCCGGTTCCCTGTTTTGTACATGCAGGATGGGCAAAACCTCTTCGATCCCGAGACCTCGTTCATCAAGGGAAACTATTGGCGCATGGGGGAAACGGCGGATGCTCTGGCCGAGGCCGGAGCGATCGAGCCGCTGATCATCGTTGGCATTTACAACGCGGGGGTGAAGCGGGTAGATGAATACACTCCGGTCGAGGACAAGCGCCTGGGCGGCGGCCAAGCGGATGCCTATGGCCGCATGCTGGTGGAAGAACTGAAGCCCTTCATCGACGGGCACTATCGCACGCTGCCCGGGGTGGAATACTGCGGAATGGGCGGCTCCTCGTTGGGTGGTTTGGTCACCCTGTACCTGGGGTTGCGGTATCCAGCGGTATTCTCCCGGCTGGCTGTCGTGTCGCCCTCGGTGTGGTGGCGCAATCGCGCGATCCTCAAGACGGTCGCGGCGCTGACTGAAAAACCCGCGCTGCGGATCTGGCTGGACATTGGAACGAAGGAATCAACAAAGGCCGTGCCCGATGCGCGGGCGCTGCGCGATGCGCTGATCGGCAAAGGCTGGCGCCTTAGCGACGACCTATCCTACTTCGAAGCCGACGGTGCGGAGCATACCGAGTCCGCATGGGCCGAACGGGTCGACGCGATGTTGCGCTTCTTGTTTCCGGCTCGGACTTATTCCGCGGGATGAAGCTCGTCGAGGTGGGGGAGCAGGACAACGCTTTCCTGTTCGTTGGGGTCGGTGCGGGCGATGATGGCGATTGCGGGTTCTGTCGGGCTCGGATTGTAGGGCAGGTGGGGCATGTCGGCCGGGATGTAGAGAAAGTCGGTGGGGCTGAGGACCACGTGGTGCTCGAGTTGTTCGCCGTACCACATGGCGCCTACGCCGCTCAGCAGGTAGATCGCGCTTTCATGCGAGGCGTGTTTGTGGGCCTTGGCGCGGCCGCCGGGCGGGATGGTGAGCATCTGCATGTGGATGGCCTTGGAACCCACGGTTTCCGCGGAGATGGCAGGGGCATACATGAGGCCTTGTTTGCCCTGAAAGGCTTCGCCGGCACGGACAAGCCGGCAGGTGGGGTTGGTTGCGGGGGCTTCGGTGATGGATGCCATGGCGTTCCTCACGGTGTGAATTGTCTACCAAGGTAGCGATTGTGCGGCGCTGTGTCGATAGCGCTACCGGAGGACGTGAATCGGAATTCCCAGCTTGAGTTTTCTCCAAAGCTGGTCGGTTGTGTAAACGGGCGCGTCCAGAGCGATTGCCAACGCTAGACAGGCTCTGTCTCCTAAGGAGAGGCCGAGAGGGCGTGTCTTCTGGATCAGGGTGCCCGCGATCCTGGCGTGCTCCGCGGTAAATGGCTCGATGTCGGAAATTGGATCTAGAACAAGTGCCCAGGATTCGTCCGGGTCTCCGCCTTCTCGCACCAGGATTGTCTGGACTTCGGCCAGGTTTACGGCGCTGGTGGTTGCGCGGCTCAACAGTTCCGGCGTGATTTTCTCCGCTCCGGGCTCTTCGTTGAGCAGGGCGAGGATGGCCGATGCGTCCAGCACGACCTTATTCATTCAGGGCTGCACGGCGTCGTTCAGCAATCAATTCATCGGAGAGCCGGCGCCCCGGTTTGACAAATTTTCTAAGGCGCTCCCGGGATTTTGCGAGACGGGTTTGCAGGGTCGAGATGCGAATCTCGTTGTCCTCAATGCGGAGATCGATTTCATCTCCCACCTTCAGACCGAGAGCGGAGCGGAACGACGCTGGGATCACGACTCGACCTTTTCCCTCGATACGGGCGCGACTCTTAAGCTCTGTGTGGGCCATTTGCTTTCCTGTGCCACCAGGATAGCAAACGTGGGACTTCGGCCGCTGATTACCGCAGGAGGGCGTTGCCGATGCGCACCCACCAGGGCGAGGCGTGTAGATAGGTTTGGACGCAGATGATTTGGACGACGATGAGCAGGGGGAAGGCGTAGAGATAGACCTTGTGGATTCGGCGGTCGACGATGAGGTCGCGCACGATGCCGAGAAGCACCAGCAGGTCGACGCCGGCGGGTGAGTAGGCCAGCGGTACCAGGGGAAAGCGGGCCCAGGCTGCGTCCGTTAGACCGCTCGAGGCTATCAGCATGAGCCGCCGGTGATACTCGGGCCGCCGGCGCCAGTAGATGGCAAGCGCAAACGGAATGGCGAAGGAGACCAGGTCCATCAACTGAATGATGAGGAAGGCTGGTGTGTCGGCATCGTGGAAGCGCTGTAAGAAGAACCGGTCCATGCCGGTAGCGGTCAGGTAGCCGATGACGAGGACACCTACCGCGAGCGCAAGGCCGAACCAGCCGAGGGTGCGATGCAGGCGCACATTGCGGGTGCGCACCAGCGCGGACTGGAGGATGAAGAAAAGCACCCAGCCGGGAAAGACGATCGCATGGATGGTGAGGATAAAGGGGGGAATGGGCGAGGCGTGGAGCAGGTTTTCCCCGATGGTATGGCTGAAGCCGTAGACAACGACCACGGCAATCAGGAGCGACATACACAAGTAGAAGTACTGGCGCAGGAACGTCACCGGGTCGGCATGGTGGCGCGGAAGGACCGCGGGCGTAGTCGTCATCACGAACTCCTAATCGGGCCCGGAGTGCTTTTGGTTTTTGTGGTGAGGGAATATTAGCATTTTGCCTAGCGAAAGCTAGTGGCGGTTGAGGGGCCTGGCAGGGGCTAAAGCCCTCATCGGGCGGGTCTGAAATGGCCCGACTCAAAGTCGTGCCCTGACACAAAACATGGACCTTCGCAGCCCGAGTATCAGTTTGCGGGGAAAGGCGCGAGGGGATGAGATGAGTCCCCTCAGCGGCTAAAGCCGGTCCGGCGTATAACCACTTACGTACGGGCTGAAGCCCGTACCCTTCAAAAGTGAGACTTACTCCGCAGTGGGTCGACTAGCAGCGTTTCTCGGCTTTCACCCGCTATGCCGGAGGTAATGTCGTGAGTGCTCTAAACGCACTGCGGCGGGTGCAAATGGCCTTGATTTTGCTGCTTTTCCTCTGCTCTGCCCCGTTGGTACTCTGGCGCACGGCAACTATCGCGATTACTTTCTCCTTCACTCGCACCATGCGAGCATCCTTTGAAAGGTCAACGGAGGAAGCTTTGAAGAGAACTCTACGTGGAGTGCTTTGGTATCGCGCGCGGGTCGCGCATGCTGTGCTGACACGAGCGGACTTCAACAGGGCGAAGGCGCGATCAAGCGGCACGGTGGCTACGATTCTGACGTGGCGGCCCACTGGTTCCTTTCCTCACGGGCCGTAGGTTTTGGCGGTTGGTAAAGCCGCGCTTTTCTTGCGCGGGGTGGGGGCTTTGCCTGGTTGGCAGGTGGGGCACCAGTAGAGAGTGCGGCCGGCCAGGTCTATCCGTTGGATGATGGTGCCGCAGACCAAGCAGGGCTGGCCATGGCGGTGGTAGACGTAGTGGACCTCGTCGTCGCGTGCTATGCCTTTTGGGTGCGGGCGGTCTTTGGGGCGCGTGGTCACGATGCGGCGGTCCACCATGCCGTCGGGCATTAGTTTCACTGCGTCTTGCCAGAGGGCTTTCAGGGTTTTTTCGGGAACATCCTTGCCTGGGGCGAAGGGGTTTTGGCGGGCGCGGTAGAGCAATTCGGCACGATAGATGTTACCGATCCCGGCGAAGACGGTTTGATCCATCAGGAGAGCGGCGATGGGGGTGTTGGCCTTGCGGATGTAGGCGATGCCTGGGGATGGGTCGGCGTGGGGCTCGAGGGGATCGGCACCGAGGCGATCCCGGACGGCTTGCCATTGGGCATCGGAATAGACGGAGACGTCGGTGGCGCCGCGCAACTCCAGCCAGTCGGTGGCGGTGGACCAGCGCATGCGCAGGATGCCTTTCACTTCGGGAAAGGGCATTTTGCCTTCGGTGAAGTCGCCGAAGCGGCCCATGTGGACGTGCAGTTTGAGATCTCGGCCGAAGTCGTAGGCCAGGTGCTTGCCGTGGGCGATTACGGCTTTGAGCTTGCGGCCAGACAGTAAGGCAGCGCCGGGGAAGCGGCCGTTGGGCGATTCCACGCAGATGGTCTTGCCGACGAAGGTCGCGGTATGCAGTTCGGCGAAGCGGTGTATCTCATTTCCCTCGGGCACTTGTGGTTCCCTTCCCTTCCTTGGCTTGGTGCGGTTTTCTTCGTTGTCTTCTTGTTTTGGGCAACTATGCACTGCGGTGGGGTGCATGGAAGATGGTATCTTGCCGTTGTTTTCGCTATCGCGCTGGATGTGGGGGCGGCTATCATATGGAAGTAAGAGACATTTTATGGTGACGGCTTCTTATGAATGCGCTCTCCAGATGGCGGTTGCCCTGAGCCGTGAGGAACAGTTGCGTTTGATTCAGGAATTGACGGCAACTGCCGTGAATGGAACAGCTTCGAAAGAGCAAACGAGTGTGCTTGCACTGTGCGGTCTCGGTCGAGAGATCTGGCAACAGATGGACGCCCAGGAATATGTCCGACGTGAACGCTCCTCATGGAATGGCTGAGGGATTTATACGGAACTGTCGTCGGCCTGGATACGGCTCCTCTCATCTACTTCATTGAAAAACATCCCACCTACCTGCCTCTGCTTCTCCCATTTTTTGAATCTACAGATCGCGGGGATTGAGGTCGTCACTTCGACGCTGACGCTCACCGAAGTTCTGGTCCATCCTTATCGGGATGGAAATCAAAGCCTGGCAGAGCAATATTTCCGGATTCTCCTGAATGCGCGCAATCTGCGGACGGTCCCACTCTCACCGGCAATTGCCGCAGAGGCCGCCCGGATTCGAGCCGCTTATCAATTGAAAACTCCGGATGCAATTCAACTCGCCACCGCCAAGGAAGGGGGAGCCACCGCGTTTCTCACGAATGACGTGGGGCTTGCGGGAATTCCTGGGCTACGTTTAATTGTTCTTGAGCAGGTAAAACGTGAGTTGGCTATTTAACAAGCTCTGAGTCCTCCATACAGGTCTTCTTCCATGAGGAGAAATACATCGTCCAAGTCTGTCTTTGCGGCATCTGAGTCGCAGAGGTGGTGGACGATGGGGAAACAGGAGAATTTGGCGGCGCTGGGGAAGTTTGCAGAGGCTGCGAATACGGGCAAGTTTGATTTGTTCCGGGAGGCGGTGGCGGCGGACTGCGTGGATCATGATCCTGCGCCGGGCCAGGGGCCAGGGCCGGAAGGCTACCGCAGTTTTTCGGCGACGCGGGAAGCTTTTCCGGATCTGGAGGTTGGGTTGGAAACGATGGTGGCGGATGAGGAGCAGATCGCCATCGCCTACACGATGAAAGGCACGCACCGGGGGACACTGATGGGCATACCGCCCACGGGGAAAAAGATCAGCATCCGGGGAGTGCAGGTGGGAAAGTTCCGCGACGGCAAGATGGTGGAACGCTGGGGAAGTTCGGACCAGCTCGGGTTGCTGCAGCAGTTGGGGGTTACGCAGTTGCCGACCGGGTAAAGGCTTCTCGATGAAGTGTGCGCGGTCAAAGTCAAAGGGGGGATGGATGCCTCCCCCTTTACCAGATTCGGCGCAGAGGGGTGGAAGTGGAGCGCGGGTTGAGAAAGATCCGTGTGTCCGCCCCTTGGGGCGTGCCAGGGAGGTTGAGGCCCTGGTTGGTGTTGGGTTTAGGATTGCTATGTTCCCGTCATGGTTGCAATCGTTGTTTTGGTTGCGTTTGCGGTCAGTGAGTGGCGGCTAAGTCCTTTGTTTTGCCAAGGTGATCATTTTTTATTTTTCCCGCCCCCATAATCTACTTACGGGACCACTGCATCCGTAGCTGACTCATTTTCCGGCAAAGCCCAAAACCAGGTGCCGGTATAGGTTTCCCTGCTGCTCACGACGCCCAGATCGTATTTGGCGCGGCG